>CAWGCM010000014.1:0-252749 GCA_963821065.1 uncultured delta proteobacterium
GAAAGATTGGCTACATGCGGGTCGGGAAATGAGCAATTTTTTCGATGGGCAAGGCCGCACAAGGGTTTTAGGCCGAGGCATACTTGTAGTACGTCGAGGCCTAAAATCCGCGGAGAACGCCGCCCATCGAAAAAAGGGCCATTTCTGTTATTGTTGTGGGCCCCCGTAGAGCTCCTTAACCCTGACCCTATCCGGCGAGCCATCCTCGAGCAGCGGAATCTCGGAAACAAATTCAACATACTGGGGCTTTTTGAAGCTGGCGATACGTGCACCCACAAATTTAATCAGCTCCTGGGGCTCGAGGTGTTCATCGGCTTTTAGCTGACAGACGGCCTTGATGCCTTCTTTCCACTTGGGATCCGGCACCCCAAAAACAACTGTTTTCTCGACACCGGGATGTTCCAGAATAACCTTTTCAACCTCCGCCGGATAGACATTTTCGCCTCCGGGCTTGATCAATTCTTTTTCGGCTTTGCGCCCTTCATACCACAGATAACCGTCTTCATCGAATCGGCCCAGATCTCCGGTGTGATGCCATCCGCCGCGAAGCGCATGGGCGGTGTCTTCGGGCAGATTGATATATTCATTAAAAACCATGGGGCCCTTGACGGCGATCTCGCCGACTTCCCCCATCGGCACCGGGTTGTCATCGTCATCCACCAGGCGCACGTCGCCAGCTGGAATCGTCCTGCCGGCAGAGCCGGGTTTGTCCGAATAGCGACCCATGGTGGCAATGGCCGAGGTTTCCGTCTGGCCGTACATGCAGTAGAATGTTCCGCCGATCGATTCCTGGTATTTTTCAATGACTTCGGGAGACTCCAGACCAACAACATGCTGCAGGGTGCTGATATCTTTGCCGGATTTTTCGGCCGCTTCCAATATCGATCCCAGGATCGGCGAAAAATCAAACATCACCGATACCTGTTTCTCCGCGATAAGCTCGACGGCCCGGGCGGCATCGAATTTGCTCATATTGACATTCAGGGCACCGCAGTGAAAAGCGCCGGTGGCCATAAGAAGACCGCCGACATGAAACAGCGGCAAAATGTTCAAATGCACATCAGCGGCTGATAAATTCATCAGAAGGTTGATGTGAATATTGGCACTGATGATATTGCCCTGACGCAACAGGGCACCCCGTGGTCGTCCGGCCACAGCCGCCGTATGGATAATGACGGCTCCGTCATCGTCGGACACATCGGCTGGCTCGAATTCGCCGTCATTGTCCAGCAAAGCCTCAAAATCGTGAGAATTCGCCTCCCGGGGGTTTGAGGTTATAAAATTGTCTTCACCGAGGAGAGCTTACTTTTAATACCTTCGATCATATCCTGATATTCAGGATCAACAAAAAGCAGATTCAGGTGCGCCGTCGTTTAAATTGAACACGGCTTCTTCAGCTGAAAGTCGCCAGTTGATGGGCAGGACAATGGCCCCCAGAGCGGCAGCTGCCCCGTAAACCAGGAAGTATTCCAGGCTGTTTTTGCCAAAAACCCCGATCCGATCGCCTTTTTGGAGGCCGGCTGTCTGCAACCCACTGGCCAGTTGATCTACCCGCTTTTTGAATTCGGCAAAGGTTAACCGACGCTGGTCGTCAACTTCAAACCAGGCCGGTTGGTTGCCAAAAGATACGGCATTGCGATTGATCAAATCATAGAAGGTATAGTCATGAAGTCCCATAAGTAATTAACCTCATAAAATCGAAAAAAAGCGGATGGCAAATGGACCCTGAACATATTATCGGGAATTCTATCCGTCGCCGGCGGTTGGCTGTCCGGACATAGATATCCGATGGCTCCTACGTTTCTAAAAACGCCAGCTCGAACTAGACTTTGTCTGTCTGCCCGCTCCTTTTTTGAGGAGTGGGCAGACAGCAAGTCAGTCTATTGCAATGCTTTAGGTTGTCGCGTCTTTCCAGTGCGATCAGGGGAAAGTGGCCTCAAATGGAACCACTCTCGTCACCCCGCCTGCGCTAAAAACGGCAGCCCCTCCGGTCGCAGTAACCGGGAATGAAAAATCCGGGGCACCGGTCCACCATTTCTCCAGGGCGTCCCAGGGTGAGAGTTTCTTTTCCTTCAGTTGCATCGCACCCGGCAAAAGCAGCGTCAGCAATGTTTGACGCGTATCAAAAATGGCGGGAACCCTCAGTGCGTTGGTCTTGCCGGCGGGAATCCACATTGCTTCGGGCGAGCTGACGGTGTTGACTTCAAAGTCGTCAAACAAAACACTAAACGTGAACCCGTCCAACATCACCGGGTAGGGGTTGGGATTGTTGATTTCATAGATGAACGCCATCATCATGGGCGCTCCGTAATTCCCGGCATTACCCTTGGTGGGTTTAACTTTATTGCCGAAATAATAGTATCCGGTGTAATACGGGACTTCAACATGACTCAAAGATATGACGGGATCCTTCAGATTGCTCTCACTTGGCTTCTGCATTGCGGCACAGCCAAAAAGAAGGGCGACCATCATAATAACACTCAGAACAGAAAGTACGTTTATTTTCTTTTGCATAATTCGTCTCCCTTATGACGTTTAAGGGTTAGGTGAGCCATCTCTTTCTCCGCTTGTAGTGTTTCACATCACGGAAGCTCTTTCTACCGCCAAAGTCGGTCATACCCAGGTAGAAGTCCTTGATGTCCGGGTTCTCCCTGAGCTTTTCGGCACTGTCGTCCATGACGATGCGCCCGTTTTCCAGAACATAAGCGTGGGGGGCGACATTGAGGGCAAGTTTGGCATTCTGTTCCACCAGAAGTATCGAGATTTTCTCTTCCTTGTTAAGCAAGGTAATAATGTTGAATATCTCGTGAATCAGAAGAGGCGCCAGGCCCATCGACGGCTCATCGAGCAATATCAACTTGGGGCTGGTCATCAGGGCGCGTCCCACAACGGTCATCTGCTGTTCGCCGCCGCTGATAAATCCCGCGGTCTCATTGCGTTTTTCCTTTAACCGCGGGAAATAATGATAGACCATCTCCAAGCCGTCTTTGATGGCACGGCCGTGTCGTTTCATGTGCGCACCAACTTTCAGGTTCTGCTCGACCGTAAGATGTTCAAACACCCTGCGGCCTTCGATTACCTGAACAATACCCATCTTGGCGATCTTTTCAGGGCCAAGTTTATCAATGCGTGTACCCATGAATTCAATCGAACCGTCGGTAACCTCTCCGTCTTCATGTTTCAACAGGCCGGAAATTGCCTTTAAGGTTGTACTTTTCCCGGCCCCATTGGCCCCCAGCAGGGCGACAATTTTCCCTTCGGGAACTTCAATGGAAACACCTTTTATCACAAGAATGACCTCATGATACTTGACCTCAATATTATTGATCTTAAGGATCATATTATCGTCGGACAATGTATTTTGACCTCCTTCGGGGGTTGAAATAATTGACTATTTTCAATTGAAAATTGAATAATTGAATGGAAGAAACCCCTTTCCTTAACTTATCAATAGACAATAATCAATCGTCAATCAATTACTACCATCCAAGCCATTCATTGGCCCACTTTTTCGGCCAACGGGCTTTCAGATCGATGGCTTCAACCAGCATGATTTTTCCGTCTTTGACTACATAGATCGGCACCGTACCGGAAATACGGTGATCGGTGGCCGTATAGGTCAGCTTCGCACCGCCCAGGCCTAAATCATAACCTTTCATGGTTTCGAATCCATTTTTCAGGATATTTTCACCACTCAGCCCGCCGGCCTTGTCGGCTCGTTTCAATGCTTCCCACAGCGCCAGGGCATTGGACCAACCCTGGATGGTACGCACCGTCCGCTTTTCCGTGGGCACGCCCGGATTGTATTTTTTGCCGTATTCCACGACCTTGGCCATCAGCGGTACATCCTCACCGTAAAAGGCACACACCGCAGCGCCCATGACACCTTCGGCCGCTTTACCGGCCAGCCGGGGCAGATTCTCATCCATGGCCCAGTTGTTGACAATGTGATCGGCACCCAGTCCGAGGGCATAGGCATCCCGGATGGTTGAGGCCACCGACATGGTGGTGTTGCCGTGCCAGACGACATCGGGTTTGAAATCTTTCATGGCCAGGATCTGACTCTTGGTGTCGATGGCAAACAGGGATACATCCTGGTCGGCGCCGACATCAAACCCTAAAAGCACGGCCTGATCCTTGACGGCCTTGATGGGTGCGCTGGAGTATGGCGATGCAAACATATAGGAACATTGAAAGCGGGGTTTACGTTTGCCGTAGTCCTTATTTTTGGGCCAGTTTTTATCAAACCACACCGTTAGCGCTGCCCGGGCATTCGAGGAATAATCGGTTGACGCAAAAAGATTGTAGGGTGTCTTCTTCGGGTTTGTTAGATGGGCGGAATAGGATGCAGACACGTAGGGCATCTTTTCCTTGGTCACCGTGGGCGACAGCGCTTCCGTGTCCCCGGTTCCCCAACCTAAAACTGCCACGCATTTTAACCTTTTAAACAGTTTGTATTTGGTGAGGGCTTCAGGCACCCGGTAGCCGTAATCAAACTGATACAGCTTGATCTTTTTGCCATTGACGCCGCCGTTATCATTGGCATACCGAATGGCCTCGGCAATTCCCAGGGCGTAATCCTTGCCGACATCGGAGGTCGCTCCGGTCATATCATTGAGCGCGCCGACCTTTATGTCTGCTGCTCCCGCACCGGAATAAAATCCGGCGAGAATGAACATCGCTAATAAAATAATAGATAATTTTGACTTCATCTTTTTTCCCCTTTTTGTTGGAAAAACAGTCAGTAATTAAGTCCATCCAATGCCAGTAATTTTATCACCTCCTTTATTGATAAAATCTGAAGTGTCGATCGTTTAATAGGAAAACGGCCACAGGTTAAAATAATTTTTAATTTGCCACCACCTGTAGGCCAGGCCGTTGGGTTCAAATATCATAAAGGCGCAAATCGCCAGCCCAAAGGCGGCCTCTTTGATAAACAAAAAATCCATCAAAAGCTTGGGATAGGTATCGGCAAGGGGTAAAATTGCCAGCTGTAAACCCTCAATGACCACAACCATAAATATGGAACCGAAAATGGTACCGTGAATGGAGCCGACACCGCCGATGAGAATCACCCCCACGAGCCACAGAGACCAGAACCAGGGGAAATGCTCGGGGCTGATGGCGGCCAGATTGCTGATCCAGACAGCACCGGCGATCCCGCCGATAAATCCGGCCACAAAAAAGGCAAGCAGTTTATATTTGAAAACGTTGATCCCCATGACCTCGGCTGAAATGTCATTGTCCCGGATGGCCACCCAGGCCCTGCCGGCCCGGGATCGCAACAAATTCGCCAGGCCGATAACACAGATAATCACGAGCACAATCATCATGAAATAAACTTTGAGATCATTATCGATGATCCAGGGGCCGATCTTAATCGTACCCGGCGGCAGGGAAAAGGCCTGCCCCCGTCCCCCGATCTGGGCCACATACTGGGTAATGATAAAATCTACGGTGATGAACTGGGCGGCCATGGTTGTCAGGATGAGATAAAACCCCTTTACCTTGGCCGAGGGAAGCCCGAAAAGAACACTCCAGATACCGGCCACAAGTCCCGCGATAATAATGCTGAAAGGATACGCCAGGCCAAGATCTATCAGGAACTTGGGCCAGGGAAACTCCAGAATCAGCAAGGTGCTGGTGTAGGCCCCCACGGCTATAAAGGCCGCATGTCCCAGGGTCACCTGGCCGCAAAAGCCGATCAGAAGTTGCACGCCTAACGCGCCTAGAATTGTATAGCCAATGGTATTGCACACGCTGAGCACGTAGTTGTCCGCAACCAAGGGAATGAAGACAAAAAGACATAGGGCCAGCAAAACCATTTTGCCTTTAATGAATTTGGTTTGGAACCAGGCCTGGTCCTGAGAATAGTTTTGATGATAATCACCGCATGGCAGCCAGGTTGTCGACATAAAAATAACTCCGATTTTTTTGTTATTAAGTTATTCAAACAGTTATTAGTTACTTTGTAAAACAAATGACGTGGCATAGCGCATTGATTATGCGGAGCTAGCAAGACTAGATGCGCTATGCGCTTTGCATTATGCGCATTGCTTTTTAAACCCGTTCAATCCGTTCCCACCCCCACAAACCATACGGTTTAAAAAGCAGAAATACGGCCATAAACACAAACGGCGCGATCTCCTTGACACCGCCCGGGAAATAGCGGTCCAGATAGGCACCGCAAAAATTCTGTAATATACCGATAGTAATACCACCCACGATGGCGCCGGGAATCGAATTGAGACCGCCCAGCACGACGGCCGGCAGTACCAGCAATCCGAGATAGCCCACGGATATATTGAGTCCGTTTATGTTACCAAGAAGGGTACCTCCCACCCCGGCTGCCATAAACGCAATCGCCCAGGCAGTTGCATAAACAAAGCGGGCGCTCACACCCAGCGACAAAGCCGCCATTTCATCATCAGCCGTGGCTTGCATGGCAAGTCCCCAACGGGTATATTTGAAAAAGCACACAAAAATTATCAGAAGAACAATGGCGGCTAGAAAACTCCACAGATACACCCGGCCGATCACCAGCATCCCGATACGAATCGGTTCGATGGAGAAAACCGGCGGGTCAAATACCCGTGTATCAGTGCCCCAGATAAATTCAACGGTACCTTTAAAAAAGAATGAAAGCCCGACCGTGACCATAATCACCGTCAGCACGGGTTCGCCGATAAGTTTGTCGAGAAAAATCCGTTCGGTAAGAATTCCCAGCACAAACCCGATGACCAGGGAAATCAAAAGAGATGCTATAAAAGGCACTCCCATGGTGTAGAAACTCAGGGAAACATAGGCGCCGATAAGCGTCAGTTCTCCCATGGCCAGGTTTAATACCCCGGAGCACTTATAGATCAGCACCCAGCCGAGGGCTACGAGTGCATATATGCCGCCAACCATGATACCCGTAGTCAGGGCCATCAGAAAAAGTTCCATACGAATCTCCCTTTACAAATGACTATTGACGATTGGTCCGCCTGCGGCGGAACGAATTAAGGAAATCGCTTCGCTCAATCGTTTGTAATTTTTAAAAATGATCATGAAATTCCACAATTCGACAATCGACATTTGACATTCTTCATTCTTTTACGGTTCTAATCTGCATATCGATTTTGATGTGCGCCTCGCGGCCGTCTTCATACTTAATGGTGGTATCGATATGAACACTGTCATTGTCGGAATACAGGGCATCGACAATTTCTTCATATCTTTTTTCGACAAAAGCACGGCGCAGTTTCCGGGTGCGGGTCAGTTCATCATCGTCCGCATCCAGTTCCTTGTAAAGGTTTGTAAATTTGACCACCTTGGCCAGATCCGGCAGGTCTTTGTTGGCCTGGCGAATCTGTTTTTCCACCAGGTCATAGATTTCGGGCATTTGGGAAAGTTCCTGGTAGCTGGTGTAATTCAGCTTCTTTTCATCCGCCCACTTGCCCACCACCGCATAGTCGATGCACAAGACGGCGCTGATGTGATCTTTCTCATCGCCGATCACCCAAGAATCCCTGATGTACGGGCTGAATTTCAGGCGGGTTTCCAGGTACTGGGGGGCAAAGGGTTTGCCGTCTTTCAGCGTAAAGACGTCCTTGGTGCGGTCGAAAACCACCAGGTGGCCGTCATCATCGATGAATCCCCTGTCGCCCGAATATAGCCAGCCGTCCTGTAAGGTACTTTCCGTGGCTTCCGGGTTTTTATAATACCCTAGAAAAACAGAAGAGCTGCGGGTCAGGATCTCGCCGCCATCACCAATCTTCACCTCTGTTCCGGGGATGGGATGCCCGACGGTGTCAAACTTGATGTCCCCGCTGCGATGCACCACCGAAATACCGGCGACCTCGGTTTGTCCGTAAATCTGTTTTAGATTCACGCCCAGGGCGTGGAAAAAGCGAAAATGATCCGGTCCCATGGCCGCCCCGCCGGTGTAGGCATTGCGCACCCGGGATAATCCGAGATGATCCTTGAGTTTTTTCTGAACGGTGATGGATGCAATCCATTCCAAAAAACGCCAGAAGATCGGCACCGGTTTTTTATCAAATTTCAGGTTGGCCACTTTATATCCGACATCGGTTGAAAACTCGTAAAATTTGCGCTTGATCCAGGTAGCATCCAGGTATTTGACCTGGACCGTACGGGTCATCTGTTCGTACATCCTGGGGGGCGCAAACATGACGTGGGGACCGATTTCCCGAATATTTTCCTGGGCGGTCTCCGGTTCCTCGGGGAAGTTAATGGTGTATCCAATCTGCAATCCGCAGGAGATCGACATCATCTGCTCCCCGATCCAGGCAAAGGGCAGGTATGAAACATAATCATCTGAATCCTGGCAGGGATCGACCGCCATCAGGTGTTGTCCCATGGTCAGCATGTTGCTGTGAGACAGCAGCGCACCTTTGGGCAGGGCCGTGGTTCCCGAGGTATAAAACAGCAAGGCCACTTCCTCACCGCTGCCTTTGTTGATCAGCTCTTCGAACAGGTGGGGCTTTTCTTTTTCCAGTTCCCGGCCCAGCTGCAGGACCTCTTGGAGGCTGATGAGATAATCCTGATCATAATTGCGCATGCCTTTGGGATCGTCCCAGATGATTTTTTGCAATTTGGGACATTCATTAAAGATGGAAATGGCTTTATCGACTTCTTCCTGGCCTTCACCGAATAAAAAGCGGGTGTCCGAGTGGTCAATAATATATCTGACTTCATCAATCAGGCTGTCGCGAAACAGCCACACCCCCACCCCCCGGGCGCACAAAGTGGCCATTTCGGCCCACAGTCCCTCGGGCCGGTTGTCGCCGATCATGGAGACTTTATCGCCCTCTTCCAGGCCCAGACTGATGAGCCCCAGGGCGATGTATTTCACATTATCCAGATAATCCTGCCAGGTAATCGGCCGCCAGATCCCGAACTCTTTCTCCCGCATGGCCACCCGGTCTTGGCCGAAAGTGGTGGCCTGCTGGTAAAAAAGCTTGGGAATGGTTAGCTCTTTCGAGATCTCTATTTTACTGGAGTTATTGTTATTTTCGTGTTGCATACAAGTCCTCTTCACCCAGATAGGCTTTGACCACCTCAGGATTTTGCTGAACTTCCTCGGGTGTGCCGTCCATAATCATATTGCCGAAATTGAGCACGAACACGCGATCGGAAAGATCCATCACCACGCCCATGTCGTGTTCGACCAGAAGGCAGGTTACCTTCCAGCGTTCTTCTTCGTTAATGTCCAGAATAAACCGGGCCATGTCCTCCACTTCTTCCAGATTTAGACCGGCCAGAGGCTCATCGAGAATCAACAGCTCGGGTTCCAGAGCAAGGGCCCGGCCCAACTCGACCCTTTTCTGAAGGCCATAGGGAAGCATTCCGGTGGATTTGCTGCGAATGGATTCTATTTCCAGCAGATCGATGATCTCCTCTTCGATGAACTGGCGGTGCTTTGCTTCCTCTTTAGCGCTTTTCCCGACGTATATCGATCCGCTGGCAATGCCGGAATCGTAGATGGATATGCCGACCCAGCCGGATGTTGTCCAGCACGGTCATGCCGCCGAAAACCTCGACCTTCTGAAAGGTCCTGGATATCCCCAGGGAGGCGCGCTGGTAAGGCCGCAGATGGTTAATTCGCTGACCCTTATATATAACATCGCCTTTCTGGGGGCGGTAAAGGCCATTGATGCAGTTCATCATCACGGTTTTGCCGGCTCCGTTGGGTCCAATAACAGAATGGATTTCACCTTTTCGAATTTTCAGGCTGATGTCGGCCAGGGCTTCGACTTTCCCAAAGGACATACTGAATGTCTTCCAGATCCAGCAGGACATCGCCTTCATTCAATGTATTTGATTCGACCAATCTTGCGGCCTCCCTTCATTTGAACCAAAGCTTCGGCTTTAGATTTTTTTGACTGTCATCATACCAGACAGAGAAATTATGAATACCATTCATTTCGTAAAAGACTAACTATGGGATATAGATCCTTTAGTCAAGAAATAATACATTGTCAAGTTGATAAAATAGCAGTAAAATAGTGGGTAATACCCGCTATCTATCATAGGAAAGAAGATGGGATCGCAAATTGATTTTCTTGTTCTTTAACTGGAGTTTGCGACGAATATTATAGCGGTGGAATAAGATGGTGTTTTTTGAGAGACAGAGCAACTCCGCGATTTCTTTGTTGGTTTTTCCTTCTTTGACCAGATTGGCGACCTTGATTTCCATGGGGGTCAGGTTGAAAAATTTGAATGACAATTGGCTGATAAAAGGCGAAATAATATTATTTAAATTGGAATCTAAAATATTTACAAGGGTTTCCTGGTTGGTATTCAAGTGACTTTTCTTCAGTCTTTCAAGATAGGGGGCGATCAATTCCTTTACGTTGGTCAGAACATTTTCGCCTAGTTCTTTCCTGTCATCCTCGCGCTGTTTCAGCAAAACCTTCAAGGCCGTATTCACCTCTTCCAGATGATGCGACTGGGCTTTAAGTTCAATTTCCCGCTTCCGCAAGGCTTCTTCTGCTCTTTTGCGCTCTTCAATCTCCTGTTCATACTGAGCGTTAATTTTGGCCAGCTCAGCGGTACGTTCCCCAACCAGTTCTTCGAGGTGATCATGATACTTTCTCAACTCGATCTCGGCTTTTTTCTGGGCACTGATATCCCGCAGGGTAACGATGTTGCCGACGGGCTGACCGTTGCGGTTTAAATAAAGGGTTGAGCTTATCTGGACATCCAGTACCCGTCCGTCCTTGGTGAGGCGTTTGGTTTCAAAAAGCTGTATTTTCTTTCCGCTCAGCATTTTTTCAATGACTTTTTTGGTCTCGGGCCAGTTTTCTTCCGGAACAAAATCGATTTGTTTGCCGAGCAATTCGTCGCTCGTAAATCCGAAGGTCTGCTCAAAGGCGGGATTGACATATGTGGCCATGACCCTCGATATTGTAAACCACAATCGGATCCGGCGATGACTCCAGCAGGAGACGATAACGCTGTTCACTTTGCCGCAAGGTTGCCTCGGTGCGCTTTCTTTCAGCCAGCTCCCGCCGTACATCTGCATACAGTTTGGCCTTGTCCAGAGCAACCAATGCCACACCGGCAAAACGGTCCAGTATGGCAATATCCTCCGGCTTAAACCGCCGGCCCGGTTTCACGCTGGCCAACCCGATGACGCCATGAAACCGATTGCGGTCTTTTAAAGGAATGCCCACCACAGAATGAAGGTCGTCCAGGGATTTATCGCCGATACGACCCTCCCAGGATCGATAGTCGACCACCACCAGAGGCTGTTCGGATTCCCAAACCTTGCCGCCCATCCCCACGCCTTTTTTAACCCGTCGGCCCAGCTGGCCCTTAAAAAACCCCATTCCCACCTGCATCTGGATTTCATCTTCGCCGGGTTCATGCAGATAGATGTAGCCGTGTTCGGTTTCGGTTAGTTTGGTGGCCCGCTGCAAAACGGCCTCCAGCAGCTCTTCCTTGTCCAGGTGGTCGATGAGCCCGATGGAAGTTTCATGCAGGGCCGTAAGATACTCATTTTGCCGGCGAAGGGTTTTTTCAGCCTGTTTAACTTTGTAGATTTCTCTTTCAAGCTCCCCGGCACGTTGCGCCAACTGCTCATCGGTCATTTTGTCAGGTTTTAAATCCAACACGGCACGGTCCTCCTCCGATTTGGGATTTTGGATTGCGAATTTCGGATTTTAAGTAAGGAAAAACATCCTATTTTATGTTTCCCCAGTCACCAGTTACAGGCGACCAGCACCCCGTAACGCGAAACTCGTAGCCCGCAGCGCGCATCGAGCTTTGAGCTTGGCTTGAGCTTTGAGCTTGCTAAAAATCGGCGTCCCGCCGATTTTTAGATCCCTCAGGTTCCACCGTCAAAGCCGATGGTTACCGTTTCCCCTTCGACAATCACCGGGACTTTGCGGGCACCCTTGGAATGTTTCAACATGGTGTCAAGGTTTTTGGGTTCTTTGACCACGTTATAATAGTCTACCTGGCGGCCTTCTTTGGCAAAAGCTTCACGAGCTGCCCGGGTGTATGGTCAAGCATCTTTTCCGAAAAGCAAAATTTTGTCAGACATTTTTTTCTCCTTGGCTGGCCTATGGTGGTTGCCGGTAAGCGTATCGTTGAACTTGCAACCAGGTGCGCAGCACCCGGTTTGCAGGGCAAGCATCAACACCTCAATTCTCAATAATTGCGGATGGTTACAAAAAGACTGTATCAGCCATTTTCTTACTTGTCAATAAAACAGCCCAATTTCGAATTGACAAATAGGTAGAAATTGTTGGATAGTTAAAGGCTTTGATAACGTTTAGGGTTAAGGATCTGGATAATAGGATTAAAGGAATTGCCTGGTGCAAAACCTTTGGTTTTGGGTCATGGTTGATCGAGTCAAGAACTGGTCCCAGATACACCGGCATTAGCGGTAAGGCAATTTCTCGAGTTCAAAAGTCAACCCTGAACCTTTGAACCTCTATCTATCTATGCTTAATGAAGAACATAATAAAATCAGAATAACAACCATTAAAAACGAACTCGGCCTGCATGCACGCTCAGCGGCCCAGATTGCAGGCATCGCCCGGAATTCATCTGCGAATATTTGGATACAAAAAGACAATGAAAAAGCCGACGCGTCCAGCATTTTAGATATTTTAACGCTGGTGTGTGCAAAAGGTACAAAAATAACCATTATCATCGAAGATCTTGTAGATCTGCCCATCTTAAACGCCATTGCGGATCTCGTTGAAACGGGATTTGGGGAATAAATGACAATGTCAGAGCCTGTTGCTCAGGAAAAAATACTTAAAGGAATCAATGCCTCTCCCGGCATCTGCATCGGCAAGGCTTATCTGGTTGATAAAGAAGGCGTAGATGTTGTCGAAAAATATTTCATCAACGATAAACAACTGCAAGGTGAGGTCAAACGCTTCAAGGCGGCTGTAAAAAAAGCCGGAGATGAATTTCAGACCATCCTTAAAAACCGCCCGGAAGAACTGCAACGCGATTATATTCTCGAAACCCACATCGCATTGCTGAAAGATAAGATGCTTTACGGCCGAACCGTTGAAACCATTCAATCAGAAGCCGTCAACGCCGAATGGGCCCTTAAAAAAATTGTCTCCGACCTGAAAGCAACATTTGAGAAAATGGGCGACGAATATCTGAAGGAACGGGCGGCGGATGTAGTGCATGTATCGGATGCCATTATGCGCAACCTGGTCGGCATAGCATCCAAGAACATCGCCGCCATCGACAAACGGGTCATTTTGGTTGCCAACGATCTGTCACCGGCCGACACCAGCCAGATAAACCTGGAACGAATTATGGGATTTATAACCAATCGCGGCGGTAAAGCCTCCCACACCGGAATCATGGCCCAGGCACTCGAAATTCCGGCAGTGGTCGGGCTTGAAACCGCCACCATCGCAATCAAAAGCGACGACCTGATCATCGTCGACGGCAATAGGGGCACGGTGATAATCGACCCGAGTGAACAGACGCTGTTTGAATACGAAGAACGAAAAATAGGATATGAGGATTACAGGGCCGTCATCACCCGCGAAAGCCATCTAAGAGCCGAAACAACCGATGGCACTCAATTGGAGGTAATGGCCAATATTGAATTTCCGGAAGAAATCGTTTCGGTCAAGAATTACGGTGGCGACGGCATCGGTCTTTACCGGACGGAATTTCAGTATATGAATCGCCCGGACTTTCCCGGGGAAGAAGAGCTTTTCGGAAAGTATCGCGAAGTGGTCGAACTCATGGATCCTAAACCGGTCACCATACGCACCCTGGACATCAATGGCGACAAAGCGATCGCCAGTCAATCCGGTCTGGATGAAGTCAATCCGGCTTTAGGGCTGCGGGCCATACGATACTGTCTGCGAAAACCAGATATATTTAGAACTCAACTGAGGGCCATTTTAAGGGCGGCCGCATTCGGCAATGTCCGTATTCTGTTTCCCATGATCGCTGTCTATTTTGAAATATGTGAAGCCATCAAGGCCCTGGACGCCGCCGCCGAATCCCTTGAAAAAGACGGACTGTCCTATAAGCGCGAAATTGAAATCGGAATCATGATCGAAGTCCCCTCGGCCGTGGTGCTGGCCGATCTGCTGGCGAAAAAAGCTGATTTTTTCAGCATCGGCACCAACGATCTAATCCAGTATGCCCTGGCCATCGACCGGGGTAACCGCAATGTGGCCCATCTTTATCAGCCCTTGGACCCTGCGGTTCTGCGGCTGATCCAAAGAGTGGCGGAAGTATCCAGGGAAAATGGAATAGAGGTTTATATGTGCGGTGAAATGGCGGCGACCGCTCATCATATCCCGCTGCTGCTTGGCTTGGGGATAGATGAACTGAGTATGAATCCACAATCTATGCCCAGGGCCAAACGGGTCATTCGATCCCTGAGCGTCAGCGATGCCCGATCCCTTGCCCGGGAAGCCCTCAAAAAGAAAACCGCCAGAGGCGTCTTCAAAATCATCCAGTCCGCCTACGGAGACATAATATCGGAATTGGAATACCACTGATAATAATTTTTGATGTCCACTAAAAATAAAAAAGAAAATAATTCTAAAAAGATCATCGCCGTAAACCGCAAAGCCCGGTTTGACTACTTCATTGAAGATGAATACGAAGCCGGACTGGTCCTTAAAGGAACCGAGGTGAAGTCGCTGAGGCTCGGCAAGGCCAACATCAAGGACGCCTATGCCAGGGTCATAGACGGTGAGGTGTTTGTCTATCAGATGCACATCGGTCCCTACCCTTTTGCCTACTACGAAAATCACGACCCGCTCAGAGTTCGAAAGCTTCTGCTGCACAAACAGGAAATCAAGCGGCTTTACGCCAAGGTCAACGAGAAAGGCCATTCCCTCATACCGCTGAAACTGTATTTTAAAGACGGCAGAGCCAAATTGACCATCGCCCTGGCCAAAGGCAAGCGCAGATACGACAAGCGCGATGCCATCAAACGCCGCGATGAGCAAAGGGACCTGGATCGGGATTTGAAAAGATATTCATAGATTTCGGATTTGGGATTGCGGATTTTGGATTGGTTCAGTTTTCACCGCACACCACGCAAGCCGTAACTCATATCACAAAACCACTATCCAGCACCAAGCATCGAGAACCGAGATTCCTTGACAATACAACCCTTATCCGGTATCTGAACCCCGGTGGCAATCTACCCCCTGATGATAGCTGCAATACCGGAGTTCTATAATGCAAGCTGAAAAACAAACCCACCCGAACTTTATGAAGTGGAAGGAACTGACCTCACTGGTCGGCTCCATCCGAACGCGCTCCCTGGTAGCCCGGCCAACGACGTTGGAACAGTGCCGTGAGACGCTTGTTTACTGCCGGCAGCACGACATGACCATCTGCGCGCGCGGGGCCGGACGGGGGTACGGAGACCTGGCGCTCAACGATGGCCAGGCCCTCCTGGACATGAGCGCCATGAACCGGATCATAGCGGTCGACGAAGAAGCCGCACAGATCACCGTCGAGGCCGGCATACGAATCATCGATATCTACCAGGCGGTCCACCACCGCCTGCTGACCCTGCCCGCCAGCCCGACCGAATCGCACTCCAGTGTCGCCGGCGCCATCTGTGCCAATGTCAACGGCAAGGAAGCCTGGCGCAACGGTAGCTTCGCTCACCAGGTCGTCCGCCTCAACCTGCTGCTGGCCAACGGTGAAATGCTCACCATCGACCGGTCGCACGAGCTTTTCAACGCTGTCGTGGGTGGCATCGGATTGCTCGGGATCATCGTTGAAGCGACGCTCCAGCTCAAAAAGATCCCATCGCCTTTCGTCGAAATCGACCGTATTCCGGCAGCGAATGTTGACGAACTGCTAAAGATAATGGCCCGGGTCGAGCAATCGTACGACGCAGTTGTCGTGTGGGTAGATGCCTATGCCCGTGGCCCCAAGATCGGACGCTCTGTGATCCATACAGCGAAGTGGATTGAAAGCGATGAAACCGAATCACAACGCCGCAAAATATTGGAGGCCGGTTACAAACGCCTTGACAATCACCGGCAGTTCGGTCTTGCCCTTCACGAAAAATTCGGCCCCGTCCTGTCGCTCTTGCTGCACGCCCAGCGCCCCATGATGAATTTATTTAACCGGCTCTACTACGCCGGGGGCCAGGTGTTGGCGCGAATGGGTCGTTCTTCGAACACCGAGCTCTTCCTCAGATTCGCATTTGAAGCCAGCTTTACGGTGCCGCCGGCTCACCTCGTCTGCGGGCCGCGCGGTTACACCGTCCAGCTCACTTTTCCGCGATCCGCTGCGCGCGAGGCAATCGTGGAGTTGCTGGGCATCTGCCAGTCGTCACCCTGCCCGCCGGTTACGACCATCCTGCGCGCCCACAGGCCGGACGACTGCCTGATCTCATTCTCCGAAGACGGCTACAGCCTCAACTTCGAGTTCCACCCCAAGGCCGGCAACGAGGCCGCAAGCCGCAAGGCCGTCGACCGCCTCATCGATGCCACGGCCCGGCGCGGCGGCAAGATTCACCTCGCCAAGGACCAGGTCCTGAGGCCCGAGCAGTTTTACCGTATCTTTCCCCGCTACAAAGATCTCCTGGCCATCAAGCGACAACTCGATCCGGACGGTCTGTTCACCTCCGACCTGGCACGCCGCGTCGGTATCGATCCTGTCCTGAACCAGCAGTGGAAGTAATATATGATTTTCTCCTGAAAGAACATTTGTCTTTCAGCCTTGTAACCGGAAGGTGATTTATGAGACTGATTCGTCTGACTAAAAAAACGGGCCGTCCCAGAGTGTTGGGAAATAGTCCTGAATTGGATATCCATTGGGCGTCAGGGCCCGGCTTCAGGAACGGCCCTGAAGATTATTTTTGTCTGAAAGTTGAAGCAGATGATCACGATTATGCATTGGAACTGGATACAGACGAATCCCGCCGCCTCAAGGAGCAGGTTGATAAATTTTTAGGATTCATTGATGATGGCAAGCAAATGTGGGAGCCTGGCAACTTTTTCAAAAAGCTTAAAAGTTAAATACCTTTGCCCCGGCTGCCATATCGATCAGATGGGGTCCGCCATCTAACTGCATATTGGTAAAAAATTCAGACTCATCGAGCTCACGGTTATTTGCACACGGTGTGCAGATTCCAGTCTCGACTTCGTTATCAACCAGATAGGGCAAATAATCCTGAGGGCTGTCACCGGTTTTGGTCTTGATGCTCAGATCCCGTTTTTTATCGGCCCAGGTGACGCCCCCGTCAATAAAAAATAGATTGACGGTGTGCCCCTTTTCATGGGCAATTTTGGCGAATTGAAAACATCTCGTCGCCGCCTCATTGTCATCTTTGCTCAGCACAAACAGAAAATTTCCCATAACTACCTCCTTTGTTTTATGATCAGGCAAGGTTTTATAGCGGTTGTCAAAAAAACGTTCCGTGATTGGAAGGTTCTTTTCTGCAACCACTTATACCACCCTTCCGTATTTCGGAAGATATTTTTGAAAAGCGGTATGATCCCTTTGAAAATGTTTACTAGAGAAAAATACGCGAACTTGACACCGGTATTATATTATAAATATAGTTGTGTTTACAAACGGTGAGGAAGAAAAGCAATGATGATCTGGCTGGTGACCCTTATTTTAGTTGTGGCGATGATTTTGTTGATCACCGAGAGGGTGCCGGTGGATTTGACGTCTATCGGTATCATCGTCGTATTGTCAGTCACCGGGATTTTATCCCCCACCGAAGCTATCGCAGGCTTTGCCAGCCCGGCGGTCATAACCGTTGCGGCCATGTTTATGATCAGCAAAGGCATGATCCGCACCGGGGCCGTCGGATTTATCAGTCAAAAGGTCATTGAATATTCCCGGGGCAGACCTACCCTGGCCATATTTTTAATCCTGGTAATCGTGGGCACGGCTTCAGCCTTTATTAACAACACACCGGTGGTCGTCCTGTTTATTCCCATCATTTTGAGCCTCAGCTGCGAATTTGGTTTCAGCCCGTCCAAATTTTTGATCCCGGTCTCCTACGCCTCGATTCTGGCCGGAACCTGCACACTGATTGGAACTTCGACCAATATCATTATCAGTGATTTGAGTGCCCGCCATGGCCTGGGGCCCTTAGGCATGTTTGAGCTTTCACCGTTAGGAGTCCCCATCGCAATCCTGGGTATTATTTTTCTGATTTTCGCCGCCCCGAAGCTGATGCCCAACATGCACAGCCCGGTATGCGAGTTAAAGGACCCTGAGCATCGTCGGTATCTGGCCGAGTTGCAGGTTCCCCGCGGCAGCCGGATCATCGGCGAAAACCCGGAGTCGTATTTTTCTCAAAAATATCCGGGCATGGAAGTCCTTGAACTCATCCGCTACTCCCATGTGTATTATCCGGATCGTGATGCAGTCAAAATCGCGCCGGATGATATTTTACTGGTAAAAGGATCGGCCAACGATCTGGTTGAGATACTTCATGATGATTTGGTTGAATTGCCGATGGCCGAAGAGGGCCTGAATTTCGAGGCTGAAAAAAAGGAATCGTTAATCGTGGAGCTGATCATACCGCCCCAGTCGTCACTATTGGGTGAAAGGCTGGTGGCAAGCCGCCTGCGACAGGACCCGGATATCCATATCATCGCCATCAAGCGCAGAGAGCTTCATTATGCCGAGCCAAAAGTCAAAGACATCAGGTTGAAGATCGGCGACATACTCCTGGTTCGCCTGCCGGAATCATCGCTCGACAGACTGCGTGGCGGCTCTGATTTCATCATTGTCGAAGACGTCCATCATGAAATTGTACACAAGAGACTGGCGCGTCGTGCGTTTCTGATATTCGGGGCAATGGTTGTGGCCGCCAGCACGGGGCTGGCGGATATTTTAGTCTGTGCTCTGGCGGCATCCTTTCTCATGCTTTTAACCGGATGTCTGCAGCTGCGGGACGCCTACCGGGCAATGGACGGACGGGTGCTTTTAATCATTATAGCCACGATTGCACTGAGTGCCGCACTGGAAAAAACAGGTGCTTCGGAATTTTATGCCCGGGCATTTCTCAGCATGTTCAGCGGACTGAGTCCGGCCTTTGTATTGAGCGGGGTGATCATTCTGACCAGCATCAGCACTCATTTATTGAGCAACAATGCGACTGCGATCTTGCTGCTGCCCATTGCGATTTCGGCCGCCCAGAGCCTGGGGGTGGACCCCAGACCGTTTATCATCGCGGTCTGTTTCGGTGCCAGCGCCTGTTTCGCCACGCCCATCGGCTATCAAACCAATTTGCTGGTGTATGGACCCGGCGGGTACCGCTTCAGCGATTATTTAAAACTGGGAATACCGCTAAATTTGCTGGTGCTGATAATGGGTTCGCTGTTCATTCCAATGATATGGCCGTTTTAATCCGCCTGCGGCGGACGTGGGTTTAATTCCCCGTCCCTTGGAGCGTTTAAAATTTTCCGTCTGAAATCCCGTTGCTTGCGGCGGGGTTGTTCATTGAAGCCGGATCGGGTGTTGAGGGCTTTGAACCCGGTGACCGCGTGGTGATAAATCCGGTCTTAGGGTGCGAGGCCCGCGACATTACCCCTGTCTGCCCGAGTTGTCAGCAAGGAAGATCCGGCAGCTGTGAGAATGTTGCCGACGGCGGCGATACCAGTTACTATGGCTTGGCCGGCTTCCTTTCATCCCACAAGGCCGGGGTTCAGATTCCCGCCGGAGCCCTGTTGGGCTGCCTTGGAACCGGTATTCCGGTTCTGTAATTTCTACCGAAACAGCTTAACCCTTTTTCTAAAGGCTGATTTCAAAAGGATCTATCGATCTCAAAACAGAAATCCCCAAAATTAAACTAATTGAAATAAGCGCCCTCTGCATTGCCTCCCAAATGAGTTCCAGTGCCTATTTAGAACCATACAATTCTTCTGCGGTTATTTTTATCCAATAAAGAAGACGCTCTCGCAATTGTTCTTTCACTTCAAGTGCGCTGACTCTCTGCCTAAGGATGTTTGCATCAATCATTTTTTCGATAAGTAGCAAGCGGACAAATTCTTTGTCCTTTTCCCTGAAGGCAGCAAGTTTGCTGACCGCAAGGTCGTGCGCCTCAATACACAAACCGGTCTTGCCCTGGGTTGAGATCGGATCACTGACTGACACCGTTCTCTGTTCCCAACCGTCGGGAAGTTTTGCAGATTCAATGGATATTCCATGAACATAGAAGCCATGGGTTTGATGGAAAATAGACAATTCCCCCAGGGAACCATCGACATCATCGGTTCTTTCTGGTCGGTTCTTTGGCTGGACATCCACCTCGATGGATGACCGAAGACTTTTAGGCGCGTCTGGAAATTCTCCCAGAATCGCTTGAGATCCAAATATCCACAACTCCGTATCCTCTGAGACATCACAGGCCGCACGGATTGCGTGTTCAAGCTGATCACGCGTCATCCTTGCCCTCCATATCATTGGTCAGTCGAGCCCGTTCATCAGCGTTTAAAATGGCAAAAAAAGGATTACTTTGGCGAAGGCGATTGGCCCGTTCACTGGAGGAAGTTAAAAATTGTGACAGCCGTTGAACAGAATACATGTCAAGAATGTCACGCCACTCCACTAAATCCCTGTTGGCCGTTCCCTGATCATCTTGTAACAGACGATCGATATGATGTTTTGCGCGTCGCAAGAGGGATGTATCCTGTTGGATGGCTTTGACCAACTCATGAGACAGTTCGAGCAAGCGTCGACCCCTCTCTCGATGGGTCAACGGGCCTTTCAACTGCTGCCGAAAAGGGTGATACAGTGATGGCATGATCCCATAGAGGGGGGTAAGCTCATGCAGGTCAAGATCGAGAATATCGGCTTTTGTATAGCCTTCCAACTCAATCGTTAGGTTGAAGTCCTTTTCCACCTGATTGAGTTTTGTCCGTAATAGGCGAACGCAATTCGTCAGATGGCGGGTTTCATGCAGCAGCCCCAGGGTAAGCGGCTCGCCGGCTTCTCTGGGAAAGGGTTGAATCCATGCCGCGTGTGGATGCGGTATAAGGTCCTTAATTTCTTTTTTAATGGTACTGACCAGTTGTTCATATCGACCCTTTTCCGCCTGGAACAACTTTAATGCTGCCTGCATGAGCCTATCCGAACCACGAATTTCATACTGGTGTTTTCGACCTCCGCCGACCCGGGAGATAAAACCAGCCCGCAAAAGTCTGCCAAGCGCTTTTTGAGCACCTGGAACCGTCAGACCAGCGCGTTTGGCAACATCTGAAGTGGTGAGAGGGCCATCAACCTCATTCGCCATGACTCTTAGGAGTCTCACATTGGCCTGGATGCCAAAAAGCTCATTCAAAGGATAACGGAGGGAATCTTGCTCAGAGACAATTGGTCGCATAACATGTCCTCCATCTTTACTGTTTTCCCTGACATAAATATTAAAACTATAAATTATTTTTGTCAACTATAGTTTATATTAAAATACTATAGTTTATTTCATACAAGATCAATTACCGGGATTTTGGATGGAGACCTGCAGGGGGTAATTTATTGTTTCGACTACCCCCTTAATGGCAGCCTTCGACTTTCGCTGCACTTCTATCGAAGGCTAACCCTGCACCTTGGCATCATGCGAATATGATAGAAATCGATTTGACAGGTTTGCTATATAAGAGAATCTGAAATGAATCGCAGAAGTTTTTTAAAAAAGGTTTGGCTGTCTGGAGGCGCAATCTTTCTGAGCAAATGGCAGTCCCGCCAAGCCCATGCGGCGGTGCTCGAGCGTACCGCTGTTATTGACCGCATAACGGAGAAAATCGATTCTTATTGTCACTTTTCTACGATGAAAATTATCGATTTCCTGGAAACCGCCGGGGGACCAAAACCCCATGTCTTTCGCCGCCTTTTCGCCAACACTCCCACCCTCATAAATTCTGATAAACGCCTGCAGTTGATGGATGATTTTAACGTAATACGATCGGTGCTCGTGCCTTTGCCTTGGTTGGAAACTGCGCCGGCAGGGCATATTCCGATCCAACGCGCAAAAGCTGATGCGGCTGGGTTAAAGATGCAGATCTCCTGACAATAAAGAGGCTGCTCGGCGATCCAGCAGCCATGTCAACGTGCCATTCAGCGGTCTGATTTTCTGTGCGGGCAATCCGATTTTGCTGTCCTCCAAAACCGTCTGAACCGTCTTTGCTTTCTCTTTACCTGTAATCAAAAAGACAATGCAACGCGCCTGATTTAGCAATGGGAGGGTCATGCTGATCCGTTTCACATTTGGATCACCGCCCTTTACAGCCACTATCAGTTTCTGCTTCTCATATAAGGCCTTTTGCCCCGGAAACAGAGAAGCGATATGTCCGTCTGCCCCAATACCCAGATATATCAGGTCAAACCGTGCAGGGCGTTTACTATCAAAATATAAAAAATCATTCAATTTTTTCTGGTATTCTTTTGCAGAGGCCCGCGGGGATGACTCGCAGGTGATAAAGTTGACCTGTGGTTCAGGAATCGGCACTGCATCAATGAAATCTTTTTTTGCTATGCCATAATTGCTTTCGGGGCTAGCGTGGGGAACACACCGCTCATCCACCCAGAAGATGTGCGTTTTTCCCCATGGAATAGTTCGGATAAAGGGTTCTTTCGCGAGCATTTTGTGCATCCGTCTGGGTGTAGAGCCACCGGATAAAGCAACTACAAAACGCCCCCTTTTGCCTATGGAATGTTTGGCAATGGACGCAAAGATTTTGGCTGCTTGTTTGGCCAACAGAATCGGATCATCTCTGATGATTATTTTTTGCTTATGGGGCATATCCGTTGCATGAACCTCAATTCGATTTTTCCATTTACCTGCTTCTTTTCTTCACTAAATACGAGGTATCGTTCGAGGCCCCCAGCTTCCAGATTCATAAAAATGAAGCATTTCCGATTGGTTGGCGCAGTTTTCACACTCATTTAATATGGGCGTTAGAAAGGACCAGCACTGTTCAAGGCTGTCCTGGCGCCAGAAAAGCATCTGATCACCCAGCATGCAGTCGATGAGTACTTTTTCATAGGCATCCAGAATAGGGCCGGAATAATTTTGATGATAAGAGAAATCCATGGTTACCGAACGCAGGCACACCCGTGCGCCCGGATTCTTTGTCTGAAACGTAAGGGTGACTTTTTCATCCGGGTAAATACCGAGTGTTAATTGATTGGCATCGACGTTCGCTCCCAGGGTTTGCCGAAACATGGAGTGGGGAATTTCTTTAAACTGAATGGATATTTCGGTTTTCTTTTTGGCCAAACGCTTACCGGATGTAAGGTAAAAAGGAACACCCTGCCAGCGCCAGTTGTCAATGAAGACTTTCATTTTAGCAAAAGTGGGCGTCAGCGAGTCAGAACTTATTCCGGGTTCTTCTCGGTAGCCTGGAACCGGTTTTCCATTAATTTCGCCCTGGCGATACTGCCCGAGTACAATGTACTCGTTGAGTTTATCGACCGGAAAAGGCCTTAAAGAGCGAAAAACCTTTATTTTTTCATCTCTAACACGGCCGGTTTCAAATTGGGACGGCGCTTCCATTGCCGTAAGGGCGATCAGCTGCATCATATGGTTTTGAAACATGTCCCGAATGACCCCTGACTGTTCATAATAACCCGCCCGATGTTCAACACCCAGCGTTTCTGAAGCCAGTATGCTGATATGATCAATATACCTTCGATTCCAGATGGGTTCAAAAATGGCATTGGCAAAACGAAACATCAGTATGTTCTGGACCGTTTCTTTGGCCAGATAATGGTCTATCCTGAATATTTGCTGCTCATTAAAATATTTCCGGATGCTATGATCCAGATCAACAGCGCTCTTAAGGTCACGGCCGAAGGGCTTCTCAATAACCAGCCGTGACCACCCGTTACCGTTTTCTCTTTCCTTGCTAAGACCTGCTTTGCCCAGCATTTGAGCAACCGGTTTATAAAGAGAGGGAGGAAGGGCAAGGTAGAAAATTTTATTGCCCTGGGTGTGATGTTTCTGATCCAGGTCTTTGATGAACTTGGCCAGGTTGATAAAAGAATCCAACTCTCCAAAATCAACGGACCGATAATGAATAAGGTCAGAAAAGGCCTGCCATTTTGAACTATCCATCAGGTCTGTTGCCATCATGGCCTTTTTCATTTTTGCTCTGAATTGCTGATCGCTCAACCTGGTTCGACCGCACCCCACAATCCGAAAAGAATCCGGCAGAACGTCATTTAAATATAAATGGAAAAGGGCCGGCACCAGTTTTCTGGCGGTTAAATCACCCGTGGCTCCCACAATAACCACAGTGTTGGGATCACTAGGCTCAACCCACAGGCAATCTTCGGGGCGAATTGCCGGGTCAGAGGCTCGGGCCTCTATAATTTCATTCAGTGGCCTTAATCGATCTTTTTCAATATCACTCATTCCATCCTCTCTGAGGTCAGTAAATTCATCGAAAATTTCAAAGATTATTTAGACTCAAATGAACAATCCCGCAGCAAGCGACGGGGAATTAAACCCCCGTCCGCCGCAGGCGGATTTATCATTTGTCAACAGATAGGACTGCATGCCCGCCAAACTCCCGCCGAAGGGCTGCAAGGAGTCTGTCGGAAAAAGCGTCTTTCTGCCGGGAACGAAAACGTCGCATCAGAGAAAGGGTAATGACCGGAGCCGGCACGCCGGTTTCCAGGGCCTGCTGGACGGTCCATCTTCCTTCTCCTGAATCTTCAACATAGCCTTTGATTTCTGCAAGTTTTTTGTCCTTTTTAAAGGCTTCTTCAGCAAGTTCCAGCAGCCATGAACGGACAACACTGCCCTGATTCCAGAGATGGGCAATATCGGCATAGTTGAAAGAATCCGCATAATCTGATGCCTCCAGAATTTCGAACCCCTCGCCATAAGCCTGCATCATGCCATATTCAATGCCGTTATGCACCATTTTTACAAAATGACCTGCTCCTGATGGCCCGCAGTAAAGGTAGCCATCTTCCGGAGCCAGGGTTTTAAGCACAGGTTCGATGTGATGAAATGTATCTTTTTCGCCACCGATCATCATGCAGTAACCGATCTGTAACCCCCATATCCCTCCGCTGACACCGACATCAGTATATCGGATATTTTTTTCAGCAAGGTGTTTGGCTCTGCGAATGTCATCCTTATAATAGGTATTGCCGCCATCGATAATGAGGTCGCCCGGTGAAAGAAGATCTTTAAGCTGGTGAATATGATCGTCCACCGCTTGTCCGGCTGGCAGCATTATCCATACAATACGAGGTTGAGGGAGTTTTTCAACAGCCTCGGAAAGCGAATAGGCCCCGACAGCCCCTTCTTCTTTGACCAGTGCATCCGTTTTTCCCGGCGAGCGGTTGTAGGCAACGACCTCGTGGCTTCCGCGAAGCAGCCGCCTGGCCATATTCATTCCCATTCGTCCCAAACCGATCATTGCAATCTTCATGGTCTTTTATCCTCCTTTGATCCGGCCCTCTATATTTTGAATGTTTTGTGTAAAATGCTTTTAAGGATACAAATCTGTTTCCTCTTCTTTCCAAAGGTAGACCTTCAATCTGGTTTTTCAAGTGTGAAAAGCAGAAAGTTATCCGAATTTGACGGTGTGCGCTTCCGCGAGTGTCAATATTTCACCACCGTCTTTCATATAGTCCCCTTGAAAATCCGTCAGACAGCCGTATATTTAACGGGAGTAGTTAAGGAAATTATCTGCCACTATTACGAAAAGCCGTCATCGGGGGTAGCATGAAAATGACAGCACCAAAGTTGATCTCGGCCCTTCTCTTAATCACTTTCAGCATCTTGATCGTCTCAACGCTGCGGGTCGGCGCAGCTGAACCCGGCATTGTTGATACCGTTGGTCAAAATCCTGTAACAGCCGCAAAGGTGGCTGCACTAGCATCAACTGATACAAAAAATAGCTATCTTATCAAGGAAGCCGCTTTTCGCGAATTCTTTAAAAGTGGCAAGGACAAACTGAAATTATTCGGTCAAAAGTTTACCGCCGTATTCTCAAATTATTCTGAGATACCAGCGGAAATTATCAAAGCGCTTAACCACCTGACCGGGGGAAAGGGACCGGGACATTTAGTTGAAGTTTTTCTCCTTTTTTTGCTGATGCTTGCCATCGGGTTCGGCGTGGAAAAAGTTTTTAACATCCCGATGAAAAAATACAAACAGCAGCTCCAGGGCACCATTCCCAAATCACTTGTTCAGTTAACCGGGCGGCTTTCAGCGCGCACGGTGATTGAGCTGCTTTCCTTAGGCGTCTTTGCAGTTACAATTGTGGTGATCTATCTCCTGTTTTACCCGACTCAAGGGGCGCTTTACGAATTGGCCATGGTCTATTTACCGCCGATTTTTTTCATGCGCCTGGCCTTTATCATATTAAATGCTTTATATTCACCGACCATGCCCCACATGCGGATTTCTCCCCAGAATTGCCCCTCGTCGGCCATGTATTTAATGGGATTCATGGCCTTTATCATCATCAGCCTCTTTGTCACCAAAACCCTCTGGCTGCTGAAATCCCACGGCATGAGCCAGGGCGCATTCCTGCTCCTGTATTCGCATCTGGGCCTGTTTCAATTTATGATTCTGCTGGCCATGCTCTGGAAGGATCGGGCGCGGATAACACGCTCGATCATAAAAGATAAGGATGATGCCCGGTCACCGGCACCGGCTTCCGGCAGCAGATTAAAACGCGCCTGGTTTCCCCTGGCCTGCGTGGGGATCCTGATGTTTGAGCTGCTCTGGCAGGTCAATATGATTCTGTACCACAAGGACCTGGTGCTGCCGTTGCTGCTGACGATTCTCAGCATCCCCTTTGGCCTGCTGCTTTTTTCCATCGGTAAGCGGTTGCTTCTGATCGCCGCCGGGCAGACCGAATTGATGGACCCGCGCATCGTGAACCAGGATATTCTGCCGCCGGGTGCGGATATTTCCGAACTCGTCAAGGTCGAACTGCCCCCGGAACCGGTGTCCGCCGCCGATTCTTCAGATCAGAAAGGGTCGCTGTTTGCGCGCAACCTGTCGTTAATTCGAAAAATAATGGGCATGCTGATCGCCTTGGCCCTGTTTTTCTGGGTCATGAACCTGTGGGGGCTGGATCTGCCGCTGGGCCGCTCAATCGTCCAGTCGGTTGCAAGCATTTTTGCCACCCTCCTGCTGGCATACGTGGTCTGGGAGATATGCCGAACGATCATAGACCGCAAGCTCGAGGAGGACCGCCCGCAGTCTGCAGATATGGAGGATATGGAAGAAGGGACTGAAGGATCACGCAAGGGAACCCTGCTGACCCTGTTGCGTAAAGTTATCCTGGCGCTGATTGCGGTGGTCGTGGTCCTGACCAGCCTCAGTGCTGTCGGCATAAATATTGCGCCCCTGCTGGCCGGGGCGGGGATCCTGGGTCTCGCTGTCGGTTTCGGTTCCCAGACCCTGGTGAGGGACATTCTTTCAGGTATTTTTTTTCTGATGGATGACGCATTCCGGGTAGGGGACTATATTGAAACGGCCGGCAACAAGGGCATGGTGGAACATATATCTTTGCGCTCCTTAAGGCTGCGACATCCACGGGGGATGGTATATACCATCCCCTTCGGTGATATGGGTTCGGTCCAAAATTTCAGCCGGGATTATATCATCACCAAGCTTGATGTTCGCGTTCGCTATGATGCGGATATTGAGAAAATCAGAAAAATTGTCAAAAAAATAAGCCAGGAATTGGAAAAAGATGAAGAAACCGGTCAGCTGCTGCTCAGCAAAATAAAATCCCAGGGCGTCAGGGAGATGGATGATTCGGCCATGATCTTGCGGGTGAAATTTAAAACCAAACCGGGGGATCAATTTGTGTTGCGACGCGAGGTTTACCGGCGCATCCAGGAGCGGTTTAGAGCGCAGGGCATCGAATTTGCCCATCGCAATGTTACGGTTTATCTTCCGCCGGAAGTAACCGGAGGTGCAGATGAAGAGGATCTGGGATCAGATCCTGCTTCAGGCAGCACGTTGGATAGAAAAGTACTTGAAGCCGGCGCTGCAGCTGCAGCAGTCGCGGTTTCCCGGGCTGAAGAAGCCGGGAAAACACCCACGAAGTAGCAATGGCGTGTATCAGTGAACCGGTGCGTTTTTATTGAAATTTCATAACAACTAGCGTCAGATCGTCTTCAAGTTCACTTGCTTTACTAAATTTTTCAATCTTTTCAAATGTGGCCGCCAAGATATCGTCGGCACCGGCCGCTGAATGCCTGCGAATGACATCGTACAGCGCCGGTCTGCCAAACATCCGGCCACTTTTATTGCGGGTTTCCCAGATGCCATCGGTGCCGAGCACGATGATACTGCCTTGGGAGAAATCGGTGTGCCGATTTTCCTCATACTGGCTGTCCTTTTCAATTCCCAGCGCCATGCCGAACCCGTCAAGCTCTAGAAATTTATCTGCGGCCGGGTCATAATGGATGGCCGGATCGTGCCCTGCGCGCACCCATTCAACTGCCCTCATGGTCGGATCTACCGCCAGGCAAAACAGGGTTGCGAATTGGCCCGACTCCGCAAAATCTCCAACCAGCTGGTTGTTTACATCGGCAATAACCTGTGAAATGGACCCCGGCGAAGCAAGCCGTTGGCGCAGCGCAGATCGCACCGTCGCCATCAGCAGGGCTGAGGAAATGCCATGCCCGGCCACATCACCCACGACCACCCCTAATTTTTCAATATCATTTTCTTTAAGCTCAATAAAATCATAATAATCCCCACCGGTTTCATCACAATATATGCTTTTTCCGGCCACATCCAATCCGGCAATCCCGGGATTATCCTTCGGTAATAGTATCTGCTGAACTTCCCTGGCCAATTCCAGGGAATGACGCAGCCGGTCCCGCTCTTTTTCTCTTTTTCGCACCGTTTCTTCGGCCAGTTTCAGCGCGGTGATGTCTTCGTGACTGACCACTACTCGAATCGGCTCCTGTTCAGCCACCCGAATGGCCCTGACGTAATAGAAATGCATTCCATCCGGGCCGTGACAGGGGTAGTCATACATAAATTCTTTTATCTCTCCTTTGATCACGGAGCGAATCCCGGCGGCGACGTTGCGCGCGTCTTTGGCTTCCTTACCGATGGTGGCGTCACATAACTCAAGATAGTTCACACCGATGGAATCATTGGCCCCTTCCATTTGATTTACGGTGGCGTAATTTCGCCAGGCCTGATTGGTTTCAAGGATCACGCCTTTTTCATCAATAATTGCAATATTGGCGGATAGAGAATTTATAACTGTTTTTGCCAGGGCGCCGGAAAGGTCAAGGGACTCGCTCTCTGGATGACCATCACTAATTTTCGTATCCATGGTTTTCTCTGCAAAAAATTGTATCTGAAACTTGAAAAAATATTTAACCTGTACCGTAAAATCCCAGCATTGATGGTTTTTGCAATGCCTTCATGATCAGAGGTAATACGGCCAACGTAATCACTTTTTTTAAGATTTCACCCTGTGAGGACAATTGGGAGTTGGAATCCTTCGGACAATTTGGGGATAAGGTCGCTATTGAATAAAAGTGGCTCAGGGAAATCCCAAGTAGTTGAATTGTTTCAACCCTTGCGGTGCCTTACGGTTAACCGATTCCCTGCGCCAATTAAATTGGATAGCACGTGTATTAACGGATTGTCAACCAGGGATTATCCGTAAACAAGATCATTCAGCAATATGAACCCTCACTAAAAAAAACCCCACCTAATATCCAATTAAGCAGGGATCTACAATGTGTCCATATGCCCTCCCGTTGGGTTGCAACTTAAAGGGGATTTGTTGATAATTTCAGCTTTATGCTAATTTTTCATATTTTTCCTGAAGTGTCAAATTTCTTGCTCCGACATCCCGTTGATCAGGGCCAGCGCATTGGCACCTAAAACCTGGTGATTGTAACCCCCTTCAAGGATAGCAAAATATCCTCCACCGATCCTGCGGGCCGCTTTCCGTACCATATGCCCTATTTCAAAGTAATCTTCGGTTCCGAGCAAGCCGCCCCAATCTTCCTGATGGTTGTCGAAGCCCGCAGATATACCGATTATATCCGCCTCACATGCAGACATTTCATTTGAAACTTGATCTAAATACAAAATTCGGTTCCCGGCCTCGACATTGTGAACCTCAATGCCGTCACGACCGCCCAAAATATTGACGGTGCCGTCTCCGAAGTGCAGATCGACATCCAGCACATAGGCGGTCTTGATCGCACCTTGCTCCTTTAAAACCGCCAATGCAACCGCCATGTTGTTGAAATAGCAAAATCCCCAGCACGAACCGGCCGAGGCATGATGGCCGGGCGGCCGGATAAGACCGAAACAGGGCTCGGTCAATCCAATGGTCGCAGCCTGAATCGCACCGCCGGCAGCCAAAGCAGCGATATTGTAGAGTCCGGAGCTGCGTACCGACTCGATATGCCGGGCATCATGGGCAAGGGCAATCTGATCTTCAGTTGCCGGCTCTGCGCTGATAAACTCCGCCCGGGACTTAATCTCCTCCACTATAGCCTCCATGCGACCTGCAGCTGCCGCCGGATCAGATGTGTATACCCGGTAGAAATCTTCGTGAAATATGACTTTCATGGCAGTCCTCGCTAAAAGGATGAATCTTTAGGGTCAAAGCTTGAATAGTGAATTATATACAGCAATCGATTCTTAATTCATAATTCAGACTTTGACCCCTACAGTTAGACCCCCATAGTTATAGAAGTTCAGCACCTGGATTCAGCAAGGCAATAAGACCCGAAGCGTATAGAATTATCCATCTTCTCATTACGTCCCTCCCTTTTGATGAATTTTAACGAAAGGATGTACCGGAGGTGAACCTTGCGTATCTGGCTGATGGATGGTGAAGAGATAGCGAAGCAATAGCATCTGATCGGAGCGTTGACATTGTCATACTATTGCCAGTGTAAAAGGTGAGGATAGAAGCCCATGTGGAAAATTTCATATTCAGTCTCGCCATCAAGGAACTCATCGAATTTTTTCTCTCTGAATTTCCGCAAATCGCTATTTTCCCAATTATACCAATCTTCTATGTTTCGCCAATTTGAAGCCACTACGACTCTAAATGGATTTTCATGGTCCCACAAAGTCTCTGAAGACATGTACCCTTCTTGATCCATGGCATCATAACGAGCCTCTTTAAGTAAATCTTTTACCTCTTTAAAATGCCCCTCTTTGAATTGCCGCTTTATTAAAACCTTAATAGGCATGATGACCCCCACCCGTTATATAAATTGATAATAACACGGTTATCATTTATCTCCTATCACATCGCATTGATTGACAGATACACTTTCCCAATTAGAAAACCCGCAAGACCGCTACCAGCAAAAATCGGTGGATCAAGTTGGAATCGAAAGGAAAGCCTACGGCAGCCCTGTGTGTCTGATTGATCGATAGCAGGATTACGAGGGGAATGTCAATGGATTGTAAGAAATGAAAGAGGCAGCATCAAATAGCCCTGCCCCTCAGAATGTCAAAAGGATCTTAAGGGTCAAAGCTTGAATAGTGAATTATATACAGCAATCGATTCTTAATTCACAATTCAAGCTTTGACCCATTAGTGCCATTGTTTAAGTATTTACTAAAAACGACTTTTTTGATATGATTTTTGAATACCCGGAACTTCCAAACAAATTTCTCCAGGTATTAAACAGGGGTTGGCCATATATAAAAGGTATATTTGAGGCTCCTTCCGCGAATGGGTTTCTTTTACCTGGTCCGAAGGATCGGGTTGCTTTGTCCATCGCCGTCTCCCGATGGACAAAAGAATAATAACCTCCGTGATCTCCGTGACTCTGTGGTGAAAAATAATAAATCTAAAAAGCAGGCAATTCTGAAAACCGCAGCAAGGCTTTTCGCCACCCAGGGCTTCGACGCAACAACGACATTGCAGATCGCCCGCGAAGCCGGCGTCACCGAGCCCCTGATCTATTATCATTTCAAAGGCAAAGACGATCTGTTCACCCGCATAATCGACGCCACCTTCTCAGAATATTTCTCCCGCATCGATTCCCTTGAAAAAAACCCGGACTCACCCTTCGGCCAGATCCAGAAGCTGATCGAACTCCAGTACGACATCGCCGCAGAAATACCGGACGAAGTCCAGCTCATCGCCAACCTTGCCCAGTTGAATATCGCTAAGCGATCCCACTCAAGGTGGGATTCAACAGGGGCCTGCCCGGCCAGGCTCAATGACCCACAAGACATCTGCGCCGGCAATGTCGAAGAATACCACCGTCGCTTGCTAGGATATTTAACCCACAGCCTTTCAGAAGGTGCCGAATCCGGAGAGTTTGCCCGGGTTCCGGTCGAAGAAACCGCCATCATGATCCTGTCGGTGATCAACGGCATCGTATGCTACAGCAGAATGAACTGGAACCCGGGGATGAACCTGCGCAAGGCGGCCGTGGATTTTTGCAGGCGCAGTTTGGTGAACTATTCAAAAGCAGAAACAAAAAGTGCTGCTTAATTTTGCTGGTCGCTAATTGCGATCAGTTTCCAAATGGAAGGGAATATGCCGAAGAAAACAAAAGCTGTCATCCCCGTTGAAGCTATTGTAAGCAAAATAATAAATCTTCGTGGTGAACGGGCGCTACTCGACCGTGATCTTTCGAAAATGTATGGTGTTGAGACACGGGTCTTGAAACAGGCTGTACGAAGAAATATCGATCGTTTTCCTGATGATTTCATGTTTGAACTCACCAAAAAGGAACAAGATTCTTTAAGATCACAATTTGTGACCTTAAAAAGAGGGCAACATTCGAAATATCCACCGTTTGCCTTCACCGAGCAAGGTGTGGCCATGCTCTCATCCGTCCTCAATAGCGATCGTGCCATCAGGGTAAATATAGCCATCATACGCAAGATGCTTGTCACTCACAAAGATCTAAAGCGCAAAATCGAGGCCATGGAAAAAAAATACGATGAACAGTTTCGGATCGTATTCGAAGCAATCACACAGCTTATAGAGGAGGATGAAAAACCGAAAAAGAAAATCGGGTATATAAAAGAACGCCAGACCAAATATGGAAAAGGCCGCAGGAAAAATTGAATATCGATTAAAATATCAAAACGGTCGAAAACTGAAAAGCATAGGGGCGTCCCCGAGGTTCCATGAACTTATAATCTTATGTCCCTGAAATCCCTTATTTACTTCGCCATTTATTTATGTGTAGCACTTTGTATTTGAATTCACCCCCCTAAATCTACTAAACAAAAGGATACTCATGACATCAGCAAAACCATATTCCGTCGTTATCAGCGGCACCGGTCTGTATACACCTGAACACGTCATCACCAACGAAGAATTGGTTGCCTCTTATAACCGGTGGGCAAATCAGTTCAACGCGGAGCACTCGGTGGAAATCGAAACAGGCGAACTCGAGGCAAAACCCCAGTCCTCCGTGGAATTCATTGTCAAGGCTTCAGGGATCCAGCAACGTTTTGCCTATGTTAAGGAGGGGATTCTGGACATCGGGCGGATGCGCCCGCTTATACCAGAACGCCCTGAGGAAGCTCTTTCCGATCAGGCGGAAATGGCACTCCACGCCGCCCGGGACGCTATCAAAGCCGCAGGTAAAAGCTCTGCGGACATCGATGCGGTTGTTGTCTCATGTGCCTATACGCAGCGCTCCTATCCGGCCATTGCAATTGAAGTGCAAAACGAACTGGGGATAAAAGGATTCGCCTTCGATATGCTGGTAGCCTGTTCTGCTGCAACGTTTGCCCTGCATCGAGGCTATGAGATGGTGACCGCTGGTACAGCCCGCTGCGTTCTTTTGATCAACCCGGAGCTGACCTCACCCCAAGTCAACTATTGCGACCGGGACAGCCACTTTATCTTTGGAGATGTTGCCACAGCAGCGATCGTGGAACGGGCAGACACCTGCACGGCTTCCCACTGTTATGAAATCATCCTTACCAAGGCGATGACTCAGTTTTCCAGTAATGTTCGTTCCAATATGGGGTATCTCAGCCGTGTCAACGATGTAGACCCTTTCGGTCCCGACAAACTCTTCCATCAGAACGGCCGCAGGGTGTTCAAGGAGGTCTGCCCCATGGTCGAACAGCATCTTCGCGACCATTTACAAAGCCTGAGTTTCACCATCCCTGACATCAAGCGTTGGTGGATACACCAAGCCAATATCAATATGAATAATATGATTACCCAACGACTACTCGGACGGAAAGCTACCTTTGAAGAAGCACCCGTAGTTCTCGATCGCTATGCCAACACGGCCTCCGCAGGTTCACTGATCGCCTTTCACCTGCACAATCGGGATCTGACTGCCGGCGATCTCGGAGTAATATGCTCCTTTGGTGCCGGATACTCCATCGGGAGTCTCGTTGTGCGTAAAAGATAGTAGTGGTCCGCCCAGTAAATTGCGAAATAAGGTGTGCTGTCTTTTTAAATGGACAGTTTTTGCATGAAAATTGATCAATTAAGGCCGAGATACTGGTGTTTTTTGGCAATTTTTATTGACTTTTCAGTCTGTTACTGTGACCCAGGACACCAGGACACCCGCACCCTTTGGAATTGTTATTTGTCATGAATCGTTCAGACATGCTAACTCAATTTAGAACAGCACCAGAAAGCATCCGGAAGATCGGATCTTCGGGTTGCCAGACACATTTTGATGCATGATCACTGGCACATTTACCGCATGGAGGAGCTTTGGCTGACCAGGGATGCGTACGTGACGAAGTTGGAATAAAAACCGCAGGGATGCCAAACAATTTGAAAAAGAATATAAGCTGAAACCGATTCAGAGGCGTACTATGCCCGTTTGCCCTTTTTGTTACGACAACATCAAAGACCGCATTGTCGCCGAACATAACTCGGTCGTTGCGATACAGGATAATTACCCTGTAACCGATGGGCATCTTTTAATCGTCCCCAAAAGGCACGTTGGAGATTATTTTTCCATAAATGAAACTGAAAAAAAAGACATCGACGTCCTGATTATGAAACTAAAGGATCGCATCACTGAAAAAGATCATTCTGTCACCGGTTTTAATATTGGAACCAATATCGGAGAATCTGCCGGACAGACAATCTTTCATGCGCATATACATTTAATACCCCGGCGAAACGATGACACTCCTCATCCCCGCGGTGGCGTAAGAGGGGTTATTCCTGAAAAAATGTCATACCCTACCCCGTCGTCGTTGGATGACGATTAAGATCGAAATTTATAGTAGATAATATATCAAAACTGTCGAAAACTAAAAAATTGAAGAATGTCCCATTGATATTTGAAATATTTTTGAGTTTGCCGAAGGCTTGATTATTTTTTTAGCTTCCATTTTCTCAACGGAAATGAAGATTAACTCTCGGCCAGATGGCGTCTAATGAAATCTTAAATTTTGTTTAAAATATGCCCAAAAAGTAAACCAGGAGTTTACAAAAATCGATAGGTACCACCCATAGTCGTATAAAATGCCTAATTCTTAAACTGGTAGGTTTGCAAATATTTAATTATTGCGTATAATGTAAACCATGGGTTTACAAAATGGCATAGGAATAAAACAATTGACCCGACTGCTACCTGAGGGAGTGGCGGCGCCCAGCGTCTGGCTCGCTGCCAACGGTTACTCTCGGCAGTTGGTGCGCAAATATGTGCTCAGCGGTTGGCTGAAATCTTTGTCCCATGGGGCATATGCCCACCCAGGCCAGGGCGTGGGTTGGGAAGGTGTGCTGTTAGGGTTGCAACGGTTGGCCGGCCAACCCTGCCATGTGGGCGGGCTATCGGCTCTGAACCGTCAGGGCCTGGCCCATTTCCTTCCCCTGGGTGGCGATCAACGTATCCATGTGATGTGTTCCCGCAAACCGCCGGCCTGGGTGAAGGCCATTGAGCTTGAGGAAGAATTGATCTTTGACAACCGCCATCTGTTTTTGGAGGATACCCGGGAGGTAGGGCTGACTTCCTGGCCAACCCGCATCCGGAATTGGACCTTGCCCATGGCAGGACCGGAACGGGCCACAATGGAAATGCTCAATGATGTGAAAGGCGACGCTTACGGTTTCGATCACGCGGCCGAGATCTTTGAGGGACTGACCGTGCTGAGACCCGGGGTGATCAACGATCTGTTGGCCGCCTGCCGAAGCATCAAGGTCAAACGGATCTTTCTATTTTTGGCCAACCATTTCAGCTACCCCTGGGCCAAACGTCTGGAAACCGCAAATGTGGATCTGGGCCGCGGCAATCGCCAGATAGTCAAGGGTGGACGTCTGGACAAACAATTTCTTATCACTGTCCCGGAGAATTTAGGAGCTGAACAACTCTAACCCCTACTTTCGACAGGTGGAACTGCTTCTGGCCGTGATGCCGCTGGTGGGACCGGAAACCTGCTTTGCCCTTAAAGGAGGGTCAGCCATCAACCTGTTTGTGCGCGATCTACCCCGGATATCGGTAGATCTGGATCTAACCTTCCTGCCGGTGAAGGATCGCGCTCAGAGCCTGGCGGAAATGATCACACCGCAGTTCCAGCCCCTGGAAGCGGTCTTCGATGCACAATTTAAGGGGATGACCAGTCAACCCATAAGTGTTGCTGAACTGGAAGAGACGCTCCGTGCACTTGTTGTCATGGTTCAGGACCGGCTGACTGATGCGCAGCGAAAGTTTCTGTATAAAAAATGGGGTCAGGGCTATATTTGTGATTTAATTTATGCAGTCAGTTTCTCAGGTGATAGCTATAAAACTTTTAGCATTAAACTCATTGCGAGGGAATTGGTGCCCGGTGATTTCCATCCGCTTGTCGAAACAACAAAAAAAAAATCTAATTGAGTTTAGGCAGCATAACCGATCGGCATGATCAGCAATGGCTCGTGTGATCGCGGTAATTTCATTACTTCAGTCAGCTCTTTATCCTTAAAGGCCCCGACTATTCCGGCTTTCAACCCCAGCGCCTCAGCTTGTAGAAAAAGGTTTTGGCCGATATGGCCTGCTTCGATCTGCGCATATCGAATACCCCGTTTCCCGTATTTGCCCATCACTCGACTGTATTCGGCGGTGATGACAAAATTGATCGGAGCGTTGGCCATCCACATCTGTGAGATGGCGGCCCGGGCGACGCGGTCTCTCAAGTCATCCCTGGTTATCAACGACAACCCGTGCGGCCTGGGTTCGTAGCGGTAGACCCCGGCTTCAATTTGCACCACGCTGTTTTGCCCCACAACAGCATAAACATCCATGGGATACAGGGCACCGGCTGAGGGAGCGGCCCGTTTGAACCTGCGGCTTCCCGTAAGACCCTGGGCTGACCACAGCAATTGGGACAGTTGATCCAAATGCAAAATTTGAGAACTATAGTTTCGAATGGTTCTTCTTTGCTTGATCGCCTGCTCCACCGGGATCGACCCTTCCATTTTTGGTTGTGGAAGTTTCATACCAGCCCCCTGTTTCTGCTTGTTGTCTTTTGCGATTGCTATCCTAGTGGGCAAAATTGATGCAAGCCCTAAAGCGAAAAGCCAATTGGCCAGACGGACCAATACCTTTCTTCGTTCATTAAAAAAAATCATTCGATACCCTTTACTGGGAATCAGAACCCGGATTCAGCCAAAGCCTAACATTTGCTAACTTAAATGAATTATAAAAATGAGGGAAGGGTTCACGAGGCTTTTTCAACATAGACCTTCATAAGGATTTTCCCCCATCCGCCTTTATCCAGGCCGACATCCGGGCAATGGATAATATCTTCCGCTCAAACTGCGGATCCGTTTTGTTAATCAGGCGTTCGTAAATGGCCGGGAGAACTTTGCTGATCTCAGCCACTGCCGAAACGCACATTCCTTTGGGGCATTCATCGGCAATGAGCTGACCGCCGGCTGTCATAACGAACCGGTCGCCCACGCGGTGTTTGGCATGACACCCGTGTGATTCAATCACCTCCGCGATCACCCGGCACGTTAAAACTCAGGGGTCTCAGTGACCATTTTCACCTTGAGGGGATCGGATTGAAATACCTCCATTTCCTGATCGGTGTATTCCATGTGGGCTTGGAAAAGCTTCCAGATTTCTCCGACTTCCATGACTACCTCCCTGGCTAAGATTTGACAGATTTAAGGCGCCGTTTACATCGATAAGGGGGAATCTTGACTTAATTTACCATCTCCTCGACTCGATTCTTCAGATCTCCTCCCGATAGGTCAGCATGCAATCCGCCACTATTCTTAAGCTACTTCCAGGTGATCTTTGGCGGCTTGCGCTCAGGCAAACGAAAATATTTAGCTTTCGGGTAACCTAACATCATGGGGTAATGATGAGGATGGCCTTCCGGGATGCCTAAAGCCGCTTTGAGCGGCGGATGGGCAAGCAGGGCTCCCTGGAGCAGTCCGGCCCAGCAGGTTCCCATACCCATGGAAGGCGCTGCCAGCTCAAGGTAAGACAACGCCAGCGTAAGATCCACCATCCCGTTACCCGCCTCTTTTGGCGTTGAGGCCACAACCATGGCCGGTGCGCCTCTGAGCACTGCATCATAACCGACATCCCAGGCGGCTATTATCATGGGCAGATACGAAGCGCGTGGCGAATCGGGATTGTTTTCGAGTTCGGAGCGCATCCAGTCCACCGTCATCCGCGCCATCTCTTTTATTTTCACCGGGTCTGTCAAAACCAGCCATTCCACCAGTTGGGAATTGCTTCCGGTAGGGGCATAGCGACCGATCTCTATCAATCTTTGAATTTTGTCTTTTTCAACCGGCTTATCTTTGAAAAAACGGATGGAACGACGTGAGCGTAAAAATTGAACCGTTTGCTCTTCTGTGATTACAAGCTCTTTTTTTATCGGCGGGCAATCCTCTATAGATACCCGGGCATGGTTGAGCGCCCCGTGGGGGCAGACCGCTACGCAATGCCCGCAAATCAGGCAGAACTGATCACCTCCGGGAACCATTCGCGGAAAGCTTTCTTTATCCTTGAGCTTAATTATTGCCGTTGGACACTCTGCGGCACAAAGTCCATCTTTTTTGCATTTATTTTCGTCGATTTGCAGTAATTCCATATCTCCATTCCCTGTTAACAGCATCTGACCTGCAATGATGAATTCTGGCCGTTATCGAATTGAATTCCGGCTACGAACAATAGGCTTTTCGCTTTTACATATTAAAATATTAAATGTCAAACGTGATTTCCAAGTACAAAAGCGGTTCTTAGGGACATAAGATCATAAGATTGTTAATATTTCCGCTAAGATTTAAGGGCGTTCTCTTCATTTTAAACAAAGTCTTTCAATATATGTGACTTGTGACTGATTTTTTTGAATTATGCTGATCAAATAAATTGTCATGCAAAGATAAAATGACAAATTGTTTGGATTTTCTTGACATAAATTATTTAAAAACGGTAACTTGACCAAAATATAGTGCTCCAAATTTGAAAATCTTGACGTTCAAACCAAAGGATCCACCCCTCATGACCCTCACAAAATCCCAAATCACCGACACTATCGCCGAAGCTAACGGATTCACCAAGAAAAAATCAACAGAAACAGTCGGAACTATCCTTGAAATAATCAAATAGGAATTTGCAATGAAACGCATTGACTACATGGCAGTGGCAGAAAAGGCAATGATCCAGATCAAAAAGGGAGCATTTCTGACAGTAAAATCAGGTGAGGCCGTCAATACTATGACCATTGGCTGGGCGACCATAGGTTATGTATGGAGAAAACCCATCATAATGGTCGCCGTACGGCTCTCGCGGCACACTTTCAGTATCATTGAAGCAGCGGAAGATTTTACCGTTTCGATCCCCTCGTTGGATATGAAAAAGGAAATAATGTTCTGCGGCACAAAGTCAGGGCGCGACTACAACAAATTCAAAGAGTGCAATCTCAAGACTTCAGACAGCCAGAAGGTTTTAACGCCGATTATCAAAGTGCCCGGACTTCACTATGAATGCAAAATCGTATATAAATCTGCTATGGATCCGGCATACCTAAATAAAGACTATGATATCGCACTCTATCCGGAAAAAGATTACCACACATTGTATTACGGTGAAATAGTTGATTGCTACGAAATCGATTAATGCCAGTTGGGTTGTGTATTAGGGCAAAATCCTGTTGCTAAATTCGTCTGTAAAACGAAAAGGATAAGATCTAACACCCATGCCAAAGACCATGAGATAATCAGAAAAAGGATAGAGGATAAAGGTGAGGGATAAATTAAGTGGATAATTCTCGATTAGTTTATTCGACGGAAACTGGCAAAATCTGCCCATCGTGTCAAAAATCTGTTTTGGAATGTACCTGTAAAAAGAAAAAATCAAGATCTCAAACAAACATAAAGTATGATGGCATAATTAGGGTCCAGCGTGAAGTTAAGGGACGCAAGGGGAAAACGGTGACCATAGTTTCTGGCTTCCAAATTAATGCCAATGAATTAAAAAATCTTGCCACCCAATTGAAGCGCTGTTGTGGGACTGGTGGATCGGTGAAAGATGGCGTAATAATTATACAGGGTGATCATAGGGACACTTTGGTCACTGAACTAAAGAATCGGGGATTTAAAGCTAAGATCGCCGGTGGATAGAAACTGAAACTAAACCAAAAAGGAATTTGAAATGACGGCTTGTATAAATAAAAAGGAAAGGTCATGAATATATGCATTTCTGCAATAATAGGTCATTGTATGTATATTTCCGTGAGAGTGAGAACGATGGTCAAAGGGTGAATAGTGAATTACAGCTACCATTTTAGACGGAAATATACTTGTCCAAAAACCTGGTAGATAAATGTCACGCCCCGCAATGCACATATAGATGATCGCCGTTTTATGATCACCTATCTCACCTTTAAAAACCGACCCAGGCCTCTGTCTATCGAAAATTATCTAAAATTTTCTTCCGGAAAAGCCTTCGACAACAAGAGACTCTGGTGAAAATTATAATCATTTGATACTGTAATTTCACAGAGGCAGAATCATTAAGCATAATTTGCTATTCAGGTGTTAACCCCATTTGCAAAATGAAGGGATTTGGCCAATGCTTGCTCTTTCGACCTCCTGGCAGTCAGGTGGATCGGCAACTGCCGAAGGAATGCTTGCGGCTCTGAAAGATCTTGATATTTCCGGAATTGAGCTTAGCTATCGTATTTCGGAAGGTTTCTATCAAGAGATGAAGAACCCGCTGAGTCGGTCCGGGCTAAAGGTTGTCAGCGTCCATAATTATTTCCCGATTCCCTCCGCCAGGTCGAATTCAAAAGGCAGCGGTGATCTATTTTGCCTTGATAGCTCAGACAATGAGGAGCGTCAGAATGCCATACGATTTACTGCAAAAACAATTGAACGTGCAGGCGATCTGGGCGCTGCGGCAGTGGTATTGCATTGCGGAGCTGTGGAAATGAACCATGAAATGCATTTGCTTTACCAATACCATAATTCGAATCAACTCGATTCCGAAGAAGCTCAAATCTTTATTCGCAATAAATTAGAGGAGCGGGACCGTCTCAAGCCCAAGCATATGGACAGATTGTTGGCCAGCCTGGACCATCTGGTGCCCGTGGCTGAAAAACAGGGTATATTGTTGGGATTGGAAAACCGGTATCACTATCATGAGCTGCCAGGGTTAGATGATTTCAGGCTTATTTTTGACAACTTTAAAAGCGCACCTATCGGATACTGGCATGACACCGGTCATGCCCACGCCAACGAAACTCTGGGCTTAATTCCAAGAGAATCGCTTTTGGCTTCCTATGCACATCAACTCATCGGGGTTCACCTTCACGATGCGATCGGCCTGGACGATCACATTCCGCCGGGCAGCGGAGAAATTGATTTTGTGGCGCTAAAATCGTTCCTTAAAGCTGATACCATTAAAGTAATTGAATTAAAGCCAGGTATAGAGGCGTCAGAAGTTAAAGCGGGCATCAAGTTTGTTCGTGAAACGCTGTCGGGAAGTTGATCCGCTATCGCGGGAATCATACCTTCGCCGGTATGACGCTTTAATCCGCCGCAGGCGGATTAAATAAGCCACGGCAGACTGTAACCAGGTGCTAATAGAGATGAACAAACGACGTAAAAACGTAAGGCCCGAAAAGTCAAACTCTGAACAGGATTCCTTTTTGATGCGCATAAAACAGGGGGAGCGCTTGTATAAATTCTACTATTTTCGTCCCATGGCCGGGCGTCAATATCATTTTGAATACCGCATTTTGACCAAAGAAAAAATTACTGGAACGCTGGAAATGGTAAGCTATAATTTCAAGATCGAAAATGGTGTTTCACAGAAAAGCTCAATCACTAGAGTTCCCAAAATTTCAAAAGAACAATTGGATCAAATTGTTCAAAATGTTACCAGAAAAACAAATACCGATACCGATGAGTTTGAGGAACTGGATCTTTCCAAGTTTTCGTCCATAGATGAGCAAATTGAATTTCTAAAAAGTCAGGACAGGATAGATACAATGTATGTTACTTAGGCTGGGGACGCAAAAAAATGGTCGCTGTGGGAATGGGACTAAAGAGATGTACATAATATTTATCCGCAATGCCTTTTTCTGTGGCTTGCCAATCATCACTAAATCAATTGCGTGAAATATAGGGGTCGCCCTTTAATGGGCGACCCTTTATTCCTGAAAAAAAGGTCTGAGTTGACCTGAGTCAAAGAAAAATACAGCCTGCACTGGTACATACTTCCACCAAGTATCGGACGCCTGATGATGAATGCACCGTTTGTAACGGGCTGGAAAATCAGATAATGGAAGCTTTAGCTGAATTAGGCCTGGCGGCCGACCTCGAACATATCAGAGACGCCGAGCGGATTGCAGAATACAGGGTAAAGACGACACCTGCGCTGATAATCAACGGTAATCCATCCTTGAGGGAGAAGAGTCAAAATCATACATTCATTTTTCAGCGCGTTAATGAGTTCAAGTTTATTCAGGCGGCATCCGATACCTTAAAGGTATCTCTGCGTTCTATAGCCAGTTCGCCTCGATCCTTTTGACCATTTCTGCGGTCAATCCCGCTTCTGCGTTCTTGACCGGTCCTTCGCTCCGGGTTGCGAGTTATCATAGTAAGCTTCCGTCTGTCTCTCCCTGATCTCGCTCCGCCGTTATCATTTATTTCTAAGCCATCGACTGGAATATTCATGCGTGGTAGGATCCCTTCTATTGGCGCAAATAAAAAAAATTTTCTCGTGTAATAAAAAAACCTCTTTGATTTGCTCATGTGAAATAAGAGTATGACTTAATACGGGGGCAGACTTTAAATAGCAAGAACTTTTTGAAACAATATTCCTTGGTCAACTGTCTTTTTGTGATGCAATATTTTTTACCCTTCGCTAAGCTTTGAATATAATGTTCATAACCTGTTCATAACCTGTTGATAACTTTCGTATATTTGAGATTTCTGTATAAACTAATAGCTCTATAACAGATTGTAATTATTTAATTTTATGGACTATTGAAAAACTATAAGGGTCAAAGCTTGAATTGTGAATTAAGAATCGATAGCTGTATATAATTCACTATTCAAGCTTTGACCCTTGTTCACATTGTCTGCTTGCAATTTATTGTGGCTGAAAGATGAATTAATTGCTTTTCTTTAGATCTGGTATTTAAGCGGTTAACATAATCTTTTGTTGGCGAAGGCGTGTCCTGGACCTGATTTTAGATATGTTTCGAATTCAACGGCCTTTGATTTCTCTGAGAAGACCAGGTAGGTTATTAGTGACCAGGGTTTGTGTTTTGATGTGTGGGGGGAGCGACCTTCATTGTGGTCTTTCAGTCTATTTTCAATATTTTCAGTAAAGCCTGTATAGAATCGGTCAGTGACAGACTTTGATTGTATGATGTAAACGTAATGAAATTTCGCTTTTTTCATAAATGGTTTATTAAATCAATTAGGCTGGAAAATCAATGGCGTGCCGAGTCGTAGCTGAGCGAAACAAATTGGGTGATGCCATTGGAGTAGCCCGTCTTCGCCTTTGGCTACGCCGCGGCAGTCTTCGCTTAAGCGAAGCAAATTGCGTGATGCCTTTGGAGTGGCCCGTCTTCGTCTATCGACTACGACGCGACACGCGTGCCGAGTCGTAGCTGAGCGAAGCAAATTGGGTGATGCCATTGGAGTAGCCCGTCTTCGCCTTTGGCTACGCCGCGGCAGTCTTCGCTTGGCGCTTCGCTTAAGCGAAGACTGGTGGAGGCGGCGGGAGTCGAATCGGCGGCAGGTGTTTAAAAACACAATAATATCAAATATTTGATTTTCTGCTGATCAACACGTGATCAACACTTATAACCAACAACCATTAAATATCAAAGGTTTGAGATAGTGTCAGTTTCGTTCTTTTTCAGATAGTTATAAAAGCTGGGCAGCGTCGTCCCGCATTTCTTCAGTATTTTCATCGAGTTTTGATTTCCCTCACCTATTTTTTGTCTAAACAAAATTTACTTGACTTGACAAACACCAACTATGATATCTGTACTTTGAGCAAAGTTTGGATAGTCTCCATGTATCTGCAATCGTCTAATATTTGCCCAAGGGGGAACCATGAATTTGATTCAAGATAAATGGTACATTTTATTTTACACCCTTCTTGCTTTTTTGATTACTATATTTTCCTATTCACTCTCGCCCGCAGCCGTTAACACTTACCCCGCAAATGGATGGCAGACCTCCACTCCTGAGGAACAGGGCATGCAATCTCAAGTGCTTGCCAATATGATTGAAGAAATAAAAATGAAAGGTTACAACATAGATAACATATCAATAATCCGAAATGGTTACATGGTTCTTGATGCCTACTTTTACCCATTTTCAAAAGGCCAGAGACACATCATTCGTTCCTGTACAAAGAGTATTATGTCGATCCTGATAGGCATAGCGATTGATAGAGGGTATATAAAAAGTGTCGATCAACCTATTGTTGAATTATTACCGCATAATATAATTGATAGCTTAGGTGACAATAAAAGGTCAATTACACTTGAGCACTTGTTGATTATGGCCTCTGGTTTAGATTGCAGGGACTCTCATCATTACAATTGGAAAGGATTATTCGAAATGAGGCGCAGCGGTGATTGGGGGCAACATGTCCTTAATCTACCGATGGTCCGTCCTCCAGGTAGTAAATACGAGTACTGCAACGGCTTATCACATCTTTTATCGGTAATCATCAACACTACAACGAAAATGAAAACCAGAGAATTTGCTGAAAAGAATCTATTCACTCCCCTTGGTATTTCAGAAATTGATTGGGAAAAAAGCCCGCAGGGTATTGATGTTGGATATGGTCGGATGTGGTTAAAACCCCATGACATGGCCAAAATTGGATGGCTTTACCTCAATAAGGGAAGGTGGGAGAAGAAGCAACTTGTATCGAGTTCTTGGGTAGAAAAATCAACGCGTGGACATATTGAAGCTAAACCAGCTCTGCAATACGGGTATCAATGGTGGGTGGATGATGACGGCAATTATTCTGCTATCGGCTATAGTGGTCAGTATATTATGGTGGCAACGGAGATGAATATGGTTGTGGTATTTACCGGTGGCTTACCCGTCGGGAAAACTTCTCTTCCGCTTGAATTAACGAAGAAATATATATTTCCTGCGGTTGTATCTTCTGAGTCGTTGCCAGCAAATACGAGAGAAGCCGAAAGACTTGATCAATTGGTAAAAAGCGTGTCCACTTCTTTTTCAGATAGTTTTGTCTGGTTCTCCAGAGAAGAGGGTATAGCAAAGGACGGTATATTCCGGCGAGCTAAATCTCCAAAATTTAGGTTTGAGTATCCTGTTGGAAGTAAAAAACTTAGTACCACTTCAAAATGGCAGATCATGAGAATGAAAACACCATACGAGGCAAATTTTGAAGCATCTGTAATTGCCATTCCGGATAAGATCAAATTAGAGGATTTCGGACCAAAATGGTATATGGAATATCTTCAAGGCATAGGTTCTGATGCTGAGGTTATAGCCAATAAGGAAATAACTTTGAATTGTGGCTCACGCGCATATAGGACAGATATCAAATGGACATATTACGATTATATTAAATTGACATCGCTGGTCGTATCTTCATACAGAGATAAAAAATGTGTCTATCTTGTTATCCATACCGGACGAAACCCAGAAAAAATTGCATCAATTGTTGAGAGCCTGACATTTGAATAGCAGATTACTCCAACAATAATAAGGTTATCAGGCACCCAAAACATTACCGGTGTTTAAAAATTATCACAACCGTACAGTTCTTAGGTACATAAGATTATAATTTTATGGAATGTCCCTAATTCCTCCATAATACGAGGATTGGATTCGGTTTTCGATAAGCCAAGTATTCTGGACCAGAGGACCAGGTTTTCGATGTTGAAATAAATTTTTGGTATTTACAACCAGTAGGTTTTACCTATCATATTACCTTTAAAACTTTCCCATTTTATCATCCCCGAAATGTATTATAGTATATTAGTCTTTCTAACGCTTTGCCGAATGCAAACTAACAGCGAGCGTCAGAGCTACTAACTTTTTAGATACCGATCTTAGAGGGAGAATGTGAAAGGACGTTAGCGATGAAATGGTCGTTTAAAATAGGTCGTTTTGCCGGCATCGATGTTTACATGCATGTTACGTTTCTGCTTCTGATTAGCTGGGTGGCGCTGCTGCATTGGAGACAGAGCCAGAGCGTCGCAGCAGCCGTCGCGGGGGTCTTTTTTGTTCTGGTGGTCTTTCTATGCGTGGTTCTGCACGAATACGGCCACGCACTTACAGCCCGGCGATATGGAATCCAAACTCGCGATATTATTTTGTTTCCCATAGGTGGCGTGGCACGTCTCGAGAGGATTCCAACCAATCCGCTGCACGAGTTATGGGTCGCACTGGCCGGACCGGCCGTCAATGTTATAATCGCTGTCGGCCTATTCGTCTGGCTAAAAATCACTGCGTCCTTCGAACCAATGCAGATGCTGACGATAACCACCGGGCCGTTTTTAGAGCGCATCATGGCGGTTAATTTGTTTTTGGCAGCATTTAACATGATACCGGCTTTTCCCATGGATGGCGGTCGCGTGCTGCGAGCGATCCTGGCTACGCGGCAAGAGTACAGTCGGGCAACCCAAATCGCGGCATCTATTGGGCAGGGAATTGCTGTTTTCTTCGGCTTGATAGGGTTGTTCTACAATCCTTTGCTGCTATTTATCGCTTTTTTTGTTTGGATCGGTGCATCCCAGGAAGCAGGTGAAGCACAGATGCGTTCTGCCGTTGGCCGCATACCCGTTCAACGGGCCATGATGACTGACTTCAAGGTAATTCATCGAAACGAAAGCTTGGATCGGGCCATCGAGTTGACACTGGCCGGCGCTCAGAAGGACTTTCCGGTGGCGGATAACGGTCATGTAGAGGGCATTCTGACCCAAGCTGATTTGCTGAAAGCGCTGTCGGCAAGAGATCAACATCCCACCGTTGCTTCGGCCATGCAGAATAGTTTCGTCACAGTAGAGTCCCTGGAGATGTTGGAAACCGCTTTTGCTAAGCTGAAGGATTGCAAGTGTCACACACTGCCCGTAACGTTAGACCGCAAATTGGTGGGCCTGTTGACCATGGATAATCTCGGGGAATACATGCGGATTCAAGCGGCTTTGAAAAGCTGAGATAAATTTGTCATCAAAAACCCCCGAGGTCTCCTGCTCTTTTTCGCTTTAAAAAGAGTACTGAGTATAAAACGACAACGCAGCGTGTAAGAGGAACCCCATGCGAAAAAAGCACATATTAATTTTATTGTTAGTTTTAACGATCTTCTTCACTGCCGGGCTGTTGCTGTTTCCGCAGCTGAAAAACGGCGGGCAAAAGAGCTCCGGATACGCCCTGGCACGAACACCATCAAAAACAGCAGTCCCCGTGGTAGTCGCTTTGGCAGCAACCGAGCCGTTCACGGAAACATTGGAGGCTCTTGGCACGGCCACGGCAAATGAGTCGGTGCTGATCACCCCCACTCTGGAAGAGCGCGTCGTTGGCGTTTTTTTTGAAGACGGCGACGCGGTCGATAAAAATCAAGTCCTGGTAAAACTGGACGACAGCGAAGCCCGCTACCTGCTGGCAGAAGCCAGCGCGACGCTTCGAGAGCAGGAGAAACAGTTTGAAAGAATCAGCAAGTTGGCCAAGACGAAGTCCACCTCTCGATCCAGGCTGGATGAGGAGCAAGGTCTGCTGGAGATCGCAAAGGCTAAAGTGGCCCATCTGAAAGCCCAACTGCGGGATTACACGATTCGGGCCCCCTTTGGCGGGATTTTAGGCACCCGCCAAATCAGCAATGGTGCCGTGGTGAATTCGGACACGGTGATCACCACCCTGGATGACACCACCGTCATCAAGCTCGACTTTACCGTACCGGAAACTTATCTCGGTGTTCTGAGAAACGGAATGGACATTACGGCCCAAAGCCCCGCCTATCCGGAGCGCAATTTCAACGGCAGGGTGACTGCCATCAGCAGCCGCGTCGATCCCGATACCCGTACCTTGACGATCCGCGCCCAAATTCCCAATCCGGATCGGTTGTTGAAACCGGGCATGTTGCTGACCGTGGATCTGATCAAAAACCGTTCCCAAGCGATGATCATTCCGGAGGAAGCCGTGATCATGGAAAAGGATAAAAAATACGCGCTGGTAGTAACGGCCGAAAATACGGTCGCGAGAAATGAGATCGTCACGGGCCGTCGAAGTCCGGGAAAGGTTGAAGTGATCAGCGGCTTGAATGCCGGGCAGCAGGTAATCATAAAAGGTATTAGCCGCGTCAGGCCGGGTATTTCCGTCAATGTGGTCGAAACTCCTCCAGCCGCAGGCCGTCGCGGTTAGCCCGGAACCGAGGTGTATGCCATGTTTTTATCCGATGTTTCCATCCGACGCCCGGTTCTGGCCACGGTTTTCAGCCTGTTGCTGGTCGTGTTCGGCGTCATCAGTTTTGAGCGATTACCGGTAAGGGAGTACCCGGATATCGATCCGCCGGTGGTCTCCGTGGAAGCAAGATACCCCGGTGCAGCCGCAGCGGTCGTCGAAACCCGGGTGACTCAGATCGTTGAAGATGCCATCAGCGGGATCGAGGGGATACGCTCTATCGATTCTGAAAGTCGTGACGGGATTGCCGAAGTAACGGTGGAATTTTATCTCGACCGGGACCTGGAGGCGGCGGTTAACGACATTCGGGACCGCATTTCACGCATCTTGGACAACCTGCCGGAGGAGGCCGACCCTCCTGAAATCTTCAAAGTCGATTCCAACAGCAGCGTCATCATGTGGTTGAACCTGGTCAGCAATCGAACGGACGGACTGGCCTTGACCGATTATGCCGAACGTTACCTGGTGGACCAGTTTTCCGTGCTGGATGGCGTCGCGCGGGTCTTTGTCGGCGGAGCGCGCCGCTACGCCATGCGTATCTGGCTCGACAGACAGGCCATGGCCGCCCAGAACGTCACTGTGGCCGACGTCGAACAGGCATTGCGCAACCAGAACGTAGAGCTTCCCGCGGGCCGCGTGGAATCGACCCGCAAAGAGTTCACCGTTCGGGTGACACGTTTGTTTAATTCTGCCGAAGATTTCGGACGGTTGGTGGTTCGGCAGGGGCGCGAGGGCCACCTGATCCGTCTGCAAGACGTTGCACTTGTGGAGCGGGGAGCCGAAGACGACCGCAGCATTCTGCGCGGCAACCGTATCCCGATGGTGGGTCTCGGAATCGTGAGACAATCCAAAGCCAACACGCTCGATGTGGCTCATGCCGTGAAAAAGAAAGCGGCACAGGTCAGCCAAACCCTGCCCGAGGGCATGCAATTGCTCCAAAGCTACGACACTTCCGTATTCATCGAGGCGTCGATTCTGGAGGTATACAAAACCCTGGCCATCACCGCGGTTTTGGTGGTGGCGGTTTTGTTTTTGTTCTTGGGCAGCCTGCGGGCCACGCTGGTGCCGGCCGTGACCGTGCCGGTGTCCCTGATTGCCACCTTTGCCGTTCTGTCGATCATGGGCTTCACGATCAACCTGCTGACTTTACTGGCCATGATTCTGGCCATCGGCATGGTGGTGGACGATGCCATCGTTGTCCTGGAAAATATCTTTCGCCGCATTCAGCTGGGAGAACCACCCCTGCTGGCGGCACTCAAAGGAGCACGCCAGGTCGGCTTTGCCGTGATTGCCACGACCCTGGTGCTGGTGGCGGTTTTCGTGCCGATTAGCTTTATGCAGGGCAACACCGGTCGTCTATTTTCGGAGTTTGCCATCGCATTGGCCGGCGCTGTCTGCCTCTCGAGTTTGGTTGCCCTGACCCTGTCGCCGATGATGTGTTCCCGGATATTGAAACCCCGCCCCTTGGGTATTACTACGAAACAGTCCCGGCTGACAGGCCTGCAGGAAGCGGCCGCAAAACGCTACAGCCGCTTGTTGGTGAAGCTGATGCAGCACAAATGGGTTGCCGTGGTGGTTTTTGTGCTGATTTTGGCCTCAATCCCCTGGGTTTACTCCTTCATCGATAAAGAATACGCGCCTTTGGAGGATCGCGGTGCATTTTTCGTGATTGCCGACGGTCCGGAGGGCGCAAGTTTCGATAAGTCCTACGAAATGCTGGAGCGCATGGAAGACGTCTTAATGCCGCTCTATGAGGACAAAGAGGCGACGCGTGTGCTGCTGAGACTGCCGGCTTCTTTTTCAAGCACCAACGAAGTCAACAGCGTCCGGGGTATCGTGGTGCTCAGTCCGTGGTCGGAGCGCAACCGTTCCATGCAGGAGATTATGCTGGATGTCAATCGCAAGCTGGCGGCTGTGCCTGGATACCGGGCCTTTTCTGTTGCGCGTCGCGGCCTGGGAGGCGGAACCGGCAAGCCGGTGGAATTCGTATTGGGCGGAAGCGATTATGACGAACTGGCCCGCTGGCGCGATATCCTGATCGAGCGTGCCGCGGAAAACAACGGGCTTGCCAACCTGCAAAGTGATTACAAGGAGACCAAACCGCAATTGGAAGTCATCATCGACAAAGACCGGGCCGCCGATGTGGGCGTGAGTATTGCTCAAATTGGTCGAACCCTGGAAACCATGCTCGGGTTTCGACAGGTGACCACTTACATCGATCGCGGCGAAGAATACGATGTGATTCTCGAAGGAAAAAAAGAGCAAAAGCGCACCCCTGCGGATATCCGCAACATCTATGTCCGATCGGAAACCGGCCGCGGTGAACTGATCCCGCTCTCCAGTCTGGTGTCCTTAAAAGAAATTGCCGATTCAGCGGCCAAGAACCGCTTTAACCGCTTGCGAGCCATCACCCTTTCCGCGACCCTCCAAGACGGTTACTTGTTGGGGGATGCCCTCGCCTATTTGGAAAAAATTACGCGGGAGGAACTTGGCAGCGCGCCGGTCATCGATTTCAAGGGGCAGTCGCGCGAGTTTGTGGACGCCTCCCGTGCATTGGTCTTTGCATTCGGTCTCTCCCTGCTAATCGTGTTTCTGGTGCTGGCCGCGCAGTTCGAAAGTTTCGTGCATCCCTTCACGATCATGCTGACGGTACCCCTGGCGCTGGCAGGCGCCCTGGTGGGGCTCTACCTTGCCGGAAGCTCTCTGAACGTTTACAGCCAGGTCGGCATCCTGGTGCTCATCGGGTTGGCAGCCAAAAACGGCATCCTGATCGTTGAATTTGCCAACCAGCTGCGCAATCAGGGAAAATCTGTCTCAGAAGCGATCCTGGAGTCTGCCCGCACGCGTTTGCGCCCGGTGTTGATGACCTCGGTGTCGACTGCCATCGGAGCCGTTCCCCTGGTTCTGGCCAGCGGGGCCGGCGCTGAAAGCCGTTTCACCATCGGAATCGTTATCATCTCCGGGGTTGTGGTGTCCACCGTTCTGACTCTCTTTCTAGTCCCGCTGACCTATTCTTTTCTCGCGAGATTCACCTCGGCATCCAACCGCATCGATCGCGAAATCAAAGCCCTCGAGCATGAACTGTTGAATTGATCGAATCGATGATAAAGATATCGGCAAACCGGGTAAGCGTCGGAAAATTATATCAAGCTTCACCCCAGCTCGTTTGGGACCTCATAACGGATACCACCCGATGGCCGCAATGGGGGCCGACGGTTAAAAGTGTTCAGTTTGCAGAACGTTTCATCCGCAAAGGTTCAACCGGTCGGGTGTTAACCACTTTCGGCATCTGGCTTCCCTTTGTTGTTTACGAATACGAGCATGCCTGCTTTTGGCGGTGGAAGGTCGCGAACATCAAAGCCACCGGACATCGCATTCAGGCCAATGAAACTGGAGGCTGTTATCTGTGGTTTGACGTACCGATGATCACCGCCCCCTATACCCTGGTTTGTCAGATAGCCCTGGGTCGGATCGAGAATTTGCTTTACGAATAAAAACCGAAAGCCTCACTATTTTTATAGCGAGGCTTATTTGGTGTGTTTTGCTATGGTAATGGGGACGGACGGTAATGGGGACGGTGTTGCTTTTGTGCGTTTCTAATTTTCAATGAACCTAACCTTCAAATCTGCGGCAATTTTCTCTTCTCGCACTACAGAGTCGCTGACAGTTGAATTGTATATCTTCAGTTTATGCCTTCAAGGGATTACCATAATCGTTTGTTTGCAAAGGCTTTGCCTGAGTGGGATTTTAGGTAACTGGGCGAACTGGGGTCGGACCAAGGTAAGATTCTGATATCATATACGTTAGCCTATACAATATGCCGATTTTCAGCCTTAGAATACCAATTTTGCTATCGAAAAGATGCTTTTAAGGCAAATGAGATAGTTGCAAGTCCAGTGGTTCGTCTTTTCTTAAACTGCCCATTTTGGGGTCAAAAACATCACTTTAAGCTCTAAATACAGGGCTAATTTTAGCATATATCCATCATTACCAGACACTTATCGTGGTCCGACCCCAAAGCCCCATAAAATCTAAAACTCTAAGCCATCTAATTTCTTTAATCTTTCAAACTGAAATCCCCAATAATTCAAATATTTCGATAGAGGCACGAGTTTACAATAATTTGAAGCTCAAAAAAGTGTATATTCGCCATGGTTAATCTGGACATTCAGAAACCTCATATGCGGAATGATTTTTCCCTACAGCGGATCAACCCTTAGCATCGACCAATAGCACTTGCGATATCACTTTGAAACATGTACTTTTAACCCAGTTGAATTTATGGAAAAATCGGCCTGAAAAGTGCTCTAAATTTTATTCTGTATATGATGACATCACAACCTTGCCCTAACCGTGTATATTTAATAAGTGTTTTATCCATAATCCCGCCTCGATAAACATATATTTGAAATCCTATTGCTATCAAACAGCAAAAACGCTATCCTCTGCTTGTTACACTGAGGGACTGTGGATAAATCACTTAAAAGATATCTGTATCAAACCCACCCATCTCTTCCATTAAATCATAGTACCAATGCTACAATCAATGGCCAAATATATGAAAAATAATTCATAATTTTTATGTATTCTTCTACATAAATAATTCGATTTTTTAGCATATTATTACACTTACCTTTACTTAAAATCTGGTTAATCCAACCAGATCTATGCTTTTTGGATAACCATATGTTTTTGTATGATTATTGCATATCCTCTTAATCTTAAAATAGTGTTTTTAATAATAAACACTGCTCCATAGAGGCAATCACGGGGGTCGCCTGCCGAGGCGGGTAAAAAACTGCATGTCTGGTTGCTTGACCTTGCCAGATTTTCAACATGGCTATTGACCCAAAACGCCATTGCTGCTAAGTCGCAAAAAGCAATTTCCGCTATTTTTGATATTTGGAGAAGGATCTGAAAATGTGCATCACTTCTGATTTGTCCAAACGTCAAGCCCTCAAGATACTTTCAACGTTCTTTTTTTGTCTTCTAATACTTCTTACTATACGCCCGGCCGCAAATGCTACTGAAGATCCGCCAAAGGCTATGAAGGTGGACCCCTCCGTTGCTTTCCCAAGGGAAGCGCAAAGGATTGCTGACATTAGGACGTTCACTCAAAGCGCTTCGCCGCCGGCCTATAATCCCTCTTCAGAAACTTCACCGGAGATAAAAGAACTTGCAAGGGGCCTGCGGAACGACCCCGATCTCATTTATGCCCATGTCCACGACCATATCGATTACGTACCTGCCTTTGGAATCCAGAAAGGAGCAACCGCCACGCTTTTGGATGGTAGTGGAAATGCCTTTGAACTATCCGCCCTGATGATAGCCCTTTTGAGGGAAGCGGGCTATGATGCCAAATTTGTATACGGGAATATTTTGTTGGATCCCGCGCAAATCACCAACTGGCTGGGGACAAATAATGATCCCATGGTGGTTTACAGGACTTTGTTCCTTTCGGGCGTCCCCCATACCGTTTACACTTCTGATGGAACACCTGAGGGCGATCTGATCAACGTGGATATCAGCCACGTCTGGGTCAAAGTCAGCATTAATGGCACTGATTATGTCTTCGATCCGAGTTTCAAGACCTATTCCTACACAACGCCGATAGATCTGGCATCTGCCATGGGCTATGACAGAAGCACATTTATTGCCGGTGCCTTAAGCGGCGCCACCCAAACCGGCGATTACATTCAGAATTTCAATAGGGCAAACATCAGAAATTCTCTGGCCGACTATAGCATGAACCTGATCAATCATATTAAGAATAGCCACTTTGCTGCGAGATTGGAGAATATCATCGGGGGAAGAAGTATCAATCCAAATGAAACCCCATTACGTCAGACTTCTATTCCTAATCAACAGTCGGCTCTCGGTGAATGGACCGAAATTCCCGATCAATATAAGACAACGCTGCGAATCCAACATCTTGGAATCGACGTAACACTTTACTCAGAAGATTTCTACGGAAAACGCCTGACTATTTTTTACAACACGGCAAACAGGCCGATCTTGCGCCTTGACGGCGCCCTCATCGCGACTGGAAATGTGGCTTTATTGGAAAAAAGTGATCTGGTTTTGTCTGTAGACCACCCTTACGCTGCTTTTGATGGCACGTTCGCGGACCAGAGCATGAGGTTGGATCTGCCGGCCGGGGGGTCGTACCTTCTTTTAAATGGCTGGGCAGAAACCAGCCGCGAGATGGTCGAAAAGCACCGTAAGATACTCAAACAGAAAATTTTTGAAGGTGGCGACAACACCTCAGAGGCAGTGCTCGGTGAGACCCTTGCTTTGATCGGCTACACATGGCTGGCCCAAGCGAGCCGTGCCGATCAAATTGCCGATCAGATTGCCAACACCTTTACTGTCCATCATCATTGGGTGGGGGTGTGTGCACAAACGGCAAGCCTTTGGATCGATATGCCCATGCGTCTTGGCAATGTCATCACGAAAGACGGCGACTTTGACCGGGAACTGGCTGGATTTTACAGTGCTGCAGGGCATCAAAGCGCCTTTGAGCGGGGCGTGATCGAACAGATGCAGCCGATAACAGCGGTCTCAACCGTCAAGCTCATAGATATTTCGAATAGCAAGTCAGACAAGATCTTTGACGCAACGAGCGCGAATTTCTTCTCCGCGGTCAAACCTCAACTCACCAATTACGATCCCGGCGACCTGGCGCAGGTGGAGGCGTATATCAACGCCGGCTACCGCCTGATTCTGCCTCAGGATGGTGCCTTGGGTGAAAATCAGTGGTCAGGCACAGGTTACATTGCCGTCACATCAGCTGAGGATCTGGTATTCCACATCATATCGGGAGGACTCAATGGGGGGCTCGGTACTGAAGAGGCCGATGCGGACCCGGAGGATGCCATTCATTCAACCAATCAGGGTAATCAAAGTGGTGAGAACCAAATTATCTGCAGCCTACCCGTGGACGCTGTTAGTGGTAATCAACTTTATGAGCACAATGATTTGACTGTTGGCAGCAGTCCTTATCCCATTGGCCTGGAATTTAAGCGCTCTTACAATTCCGGCATGCGGCTTGATGATGGCCCTCTGGGTTTGGGATGGATGCATAATTTTCATACTGCCGCCCGGGTTGACAGCGATGGTCTGCAGGGAATGGGGGAGGACTCTCCCGTTGATGCCGCAGCAGCCATTGTGGAGCAGTACGTTGCCAATGATATCCTTTATGGGAGTAAAGCCATTGAACGTGTTGTGATAGCCACGATTGCCCACCGCTGGTTTATGGACCAGTTGATAGACAACATGGTGTCGGTGAGTGAACCGGATTACACCAAAAGGTTCTTGAGACTGCCTGACGGAAGTTATAATCCGCCTCCTGGCCTGGCAGATATATTGACAGAAAATGCGGACAACAGCTACCTGCTCCGGACAAAGTATGGCATAGAGCTCGATTTTGACACAGAAGGAAGGCTCTCTACCTGGAAGGATACCAACAACAATACCGTCACTTTCGTCTATAGCAACGGAAAGCTTCAAACCGTCAGTAACAACTTTAACCGAATCCTGAGTTTTGCCTATGCTGGAGAACGCATTAGTCAGGTTTCTGACGGCACTGGGCGAAACATCAGTTATGCTTACAACGCTGCCGGGAATCTAACAGGTTTTACTGATCCCAATGGAAATACCAGCGTATTTGAATACGATATCGACGGGAGCCTCACCAAGATATTCTATCCGGCCCATCCTGCTATTCCCTTTGTAAGCATAACATATGATTCCCTGAACCGGGTGGCCACGCAGACCGATGCCATGGGTAATACCTCCCAGTATTATCTTACAGGCTTTCATGCAGAGAAGGTAGATCCACTGGGTAATTCCCTGGTATGGCGTTTTAATGCCCAGGGTAAAACAATCCTTAAAATTTGTCCTGTAGGATGTGAAACAACCTCTGCCTATGATGGTCACGACCGACTGATCAAAAAAACGTATGCAGAAGGAAACAGCGAGGAATATGAATACGATCAAAAACATAACATAACAAAAGTCACTTTAAATCCCAAACCCGGATCGAACGAATCCCCCATCACAAGGCTCTACACCTATGCGTCAACTTTCAATCGGCTTAAGACCTTTACCGACCCTTTGGGACGCACCACCACCCTCACTCATGACGGCAATGGAAACCTGACAACAATCGACCGGCCGCAGGTGAGCGGCGAAATCCCAAAGGTCCAGTTCACGCACAACAGTCGGGGCCAGGTTGAGACCATCACTGATCCGGAAGGGATGAGAACCGGCCTTGTCTATGACTACGCTACCGGGGATCTGCTTTCCATTACTGTGGATCAGGGGAGACTGAATTTTATCTCACAAATAACCTATGACGCGGTAGGAAATCTTACGCAAATGACCGATCCCCTCGGCCACACCACCGCCTTTCAGTATGATCCCGTGCGCCGTCTCTTACAAAAAACTGCCCCGAGTCCCCTTAACTATGTCTCCAAATACACCAATGACCCGGACGGCAACCTGATCAAGGTAGAAAACGAGACGGGAGATGCCTCGGATCCGTGGCAGACGACCACCATCAGCTATACCCCTACCGGCAATATGGAAACCGTCACCGACCCGGAGGGCCATGTCACCACCTATCAGTATGACCAGAGGGACAGGCTTTGGAAGACAACCGATGCGGAGAACCAGACCACCCAATACCTCTATGACCCGCTTGGCCGGATCTACCAGGTAATCGATGCCCTGGGTAACATCAGTAAAGAACACACCTACACTTCAAATGGCCAGGAAGCGAGCCTGAGGGATGCCAACGGAAATATAACGCAATATGAATATGATGATTTCGATAGACTAAGCAAAACCATTTATCCTGACGGGTCCTATGAGGCATTTACCCATGATGCGGCAGATAATCTTATCCAGAATCGCACCCGCGCAGGGAGCCTCATCGGTTATGGATATGACAATCTGAACCGAATTGTGTCCAAGACCTTGCCAGGCCCCATCAGCGTTCAATACATCTATGATCTCACAGGGCGTCTGAAGGATGTAACCGACCCAAATGGCACCATCCACCAGGACCTTGATACCGCCGGCAGGGGCATCAGTGTCACTTATCCGGATGGCAAAACCGTGGGATATGCCTATGATCCGGCCGGCAACCGCACCAGGCTCACCTACCCGGACAGCTACTTTGTCACCTATACCTATGATGCCTTAAACCGGCTGACAGGGATCCTTGAACAAGGCTCCACACCCCTTGCGCAATATGAATACGATCCGCTCTCTCGAAGAACCAGTCTTGCCTACGCTAACACCACATCTGCCAGTTACGGTTATGAGATCGATGACGACCTTAGTGCACTATCTCATCAATTCAATGGCAGTAGCACAGCCTTCACGTATACCCATAACAAAATAGGCAACCGCACCGGCATGACGGTGGACGACGACCGTTATCTGTTCAAACCGCCAACCAGTATGGACGTTGGATATGTGAGCAATAGTTTGAACCAGTATATCTCGGTTGCCGGTGTTTCATTCGGTTACGACGGCAACGGCAATCTCACTTCAGATGGGATCAACAACTACACATACGATGCTGAAAATCGCTTAATCGCGGCGGCTACCCAGACTCACTCCGTCAGCTACACATACGATCCCTTTAGCCGAAGGACAGCTAAAACAGTAGGCGGCGTCACCACGAAATTTCTCCATGATGGCGACCAGGTTATCATGGAATACGATGGCGCCGGTCAGGTGCTCAGGCGCTATGTATATGGGCCGGGTATCGATCAACCTATATGCATGAAAACAACGGCTTCCGCTTATTATTACCATTACGATGGTATGGGATCGGTGATCGCCCTAAGTGGAGGCTCTGGAAATATGCTCGAGAGGTATGCTTACAGCCCATACGGCAAGGTAAATCGTGAAAGTAATCTGGGCAATCCATATCTTTATACAGGGCGGGAATATGACATATGAGACAGAGCTTTATTACTACAGAGCAAGGCATTATGATCCAGAGTTAGGAAGGTTCCTCCAGGTTGATCCGATCGGATATTTCGGAGGGATCAACTTGTATGCGTATGTCGGCAACAACCCGGCAAATTGGATAGATCCATATGGTCTGGAGGCGGCCACGTTCACTATTGCTGGAGTAGTTATAGCAAAGTCGGTAGCTAATACGCTTGTTGGCACAGTACTTGGAGCTATTTCTGGTGGGATTGCAGGTGCATCTGATGCGCCAGGCGACCAATGGAGCGGCGTCAATGCTGCTAAAGGTGCGGTGGCCGGCGCTGTTGGCGGTACGATTGCTGGTGCAATTTCCAATGTGCCCTTTGTCGGCAATCCCGTGGGAGGGACTGTAGGGGGCGCGGCGTCGGCAAGTATTTATGCTGCATTGACAGGAGTTCCCGTGCTGTCCCCATTAATGAAGGAAGCCTACAATTTGGGATCTATGGAGTTTATGCTTGCAGGTATTTATTCTTATGGGACAGGAGCTTCCATCTATTCGGAAGAAATGAACAAAGCCGCCGAGATTGGAGCTGTGCTGGGTGGGGTTGGTGGCCTCCTCGACTGCTGTTGGCATCTGCCAATTGCCAGTACACTCTTTGGAGCTGGTGGAGGCGTTTTCTTGAACAAGGCTAAGCATTTGACCAGTAATAAAGCTAGACAGAAAGCTCTAGACTCAGTCGTTAACTCCGGCACTTGTATTCCAACACAAAAACCATGATGGCAACTAATACTTAAATTTAGAGGAATAGATAAAGAATCAGGATGTAAGGATGTCATTTAAGAAATTAACATTTATTGTATCTATCTTACTATTGTTTGTTTCTTCGTCCATCGCCGGCACGGTGAACTACCAATACGATGAACTGGGGCGCCTAACGAAGGCTGAATATCCTGGCGCCACAATCGAATACGCCTATGATCCGGCCGGTAACAGGGTATCAAAAACAGTTGTGCTTGATTCGGACGGCGCAATCCATCACTGGGATTTCAACGATGGGCAAGCACCGGACTGGGTGGATGATGGCTCCGGCACTTGGGCCGTATCGGATGGAGTGTATGCGATGACTGGCAATGGCGGGGATGAAAGTCGGTTTTCGCACTTTAATCAGGAGCTTTGCGATTTTGAATATCAGGCGGATGTGCGAAAAACGGCTGGAGATTCCAGCGAGTACTTGAATGGTTACGGTTTGCGCATAAGAAGTGACGGGACCGAGGAGAACTTTTATAAGTTCTTGATTGCGGCTGACGGGTGGTATACGATCGGAAAAAGTGTTTCAGGCAGCTTTACGAATTTGGCCGATTGGACCTTTTCAAATGATCTTAGAACTGGTTTTGACCAGTGGAATGAGCTGAAGATTATAGCGGCAGGATCGATATTAAGATTCTATGCAAATGATCAATTGTTGGAGACCTTCGAGGATTCTTCACTCTCATGTGGCAAGCTGGGTCTTTCTGTCTATGATGCTTCTGATTCTGACTCTCCGGATACCGTTCAGTTCGATAATGTGTTTTTGGAAATTTTTAATGGTCCAAGTGGCAAAGGAATTCCTTGGTTACCGCTGCTATTGCTTGACGATTGACGTTCGATGTCTGGCAATGCCCCCATTGGTGCAGACCGAAAAAAATATCAGTCCTAACTAATCGTATTCAATTGATTGCCCTCTTCAACGTTTATCATGTTGTCCTCTGAAAAATTATCAAGGACTAATCCACCTTTCTATAAAATAGATTTCTCTGCTCGTATTGGAGACGAAAATCATTAGCCTGATAGAATGCAGCAATGAATTTTCGATTACCAGAGTCTTTTATTAGCAAAGGCTTTACCGGAGTGGGATTTTAGGTATTTTTCAAAAGCGATGGCTCTGGACTTGTCTTTGAAGGCAAGGTAGGTGATCATTTCCCATGGTTTATATTTGGCGGTGTGTGATGATTGACCGTGATTGTGAGATGTTAAGCGGGCATTTAGATCTTCTGTGAATCCTACATAAGTTTGATGGGGATTTGATAGGCTACGTAAGAGGTAGACATAATGCATACTTGATCAAATTGTTTTCTGATGGGATCAAAATTTAATTTAATTGAATTACCTGATAAAAACATAATTTTGATAGCCCGTGCTTCGTTCTACGAACTTCGCAGGGCATGCTTCTTATTCCAGGTTAAAATTCACATTTTTCTCATAAGTGCTGTATGTCAGTGGCCTGCCATACGTAGCCTAAAAGGCGAAGCATGGTGGAGGCGGCGGGAGTCGAACCCGCGTCCGCAAACATTCCACTCGGGCGTCTACATACTTATCCTGAATTTTAAGTTTCGCCCTTTACGTCTCCTTCAGGCAGGATACGTTAAGGACTAGCCCGCTAAGTTTCGCCGATTATGATGCAGGCAATCATGATCAACTATCCCGCTAGTCGATGCCCTTATCAGGTCCGCAGGATTAACCTGACAGGACACTGGCTATTTATGCAGCCAGAGCATATTCATAATCATCTGCGATTATGTTTAAGTTCCCGTCGGTTTTACGAGCTGACAGAAATGCTCGGTATGCAGCCGGAGCTTCTTTGTCCCCGTCGAAGCCGTTTCGCCCCCAAATTCGCTGTCGCTCATAGCTCATAGCTGATAGCCCATAGCATTCAGCTCAGCGCTATAAGTTGATGTGTAGTGGGGTATGTAAAAGAGCAGAATTAGCTAAAAAATAAGTGATATCAGGCGTAATGTCAAGTTTTTGCTTCATTTTCCAGCCCGCGCCGGCCAGCTCTAATGGACGACCATTACCGGGCAGTTAGCGTAATGGATAACCTTGCGACTGACGCTGCCGAGCAACAACCCCTTGACCGCCCCCAAACCCCGGGTGCCCATCACAATGATGTCTGCCTGACTGCTTGCGACGACTTTCAGAATAGACTCAGCTTCAGCCCCTTCCAGAAATTCCTCACGCACATCAAGTGATGGTTCGCCTAAAGCCTCGATAGCCCTGTCCAGAACCGCCTGACCCGCGCATTTGCGTTTGGCGAACAGCTTCTCAAAATCGTCATAGCCAAGCGAGTCAGAGGTGTGTTGAAAGACATGCACCAACCACAGGATGGCCCGGTACCGGTGAAGAATATGCCTGCTTTCATGATACACCTCCTCTTGTTTTATGGTTTTTGAGCTAAAAAGGGGCAAAGAAAGCTTTCGGGCATTATGGGCGGACCTGAAAATAGGATAGCAGGATGGAAGAGAACGCCAGTGGATTTTCAAAAGGAAGAAGTATCGCTGATGGTTTATCAGGAACTGAGATCGAACCGGGGGAGATCATCACGGGCCGGGGAATAAATCACTTGAAAATCAGCAATTCATATGCGCCGTCGATCAAGTTTATACGATTTATATCTTGTCGGAGAATTTGAGCCTTGCACGCAATATATGCGAAAGATCAATCAAATTTGAAGCTTTCAGTCATTAGATTAATATTGAATGGAGTGATGTCAAGAAATTCCCTATGCAGGCCCAAAACCACGCTTTCAGCGGAGAAATTCCAAATCACAGATACCAAATTACAAATCAAATCGGATCTGAAATCTGATATTATTGATGAGATGTATGCGAGAGTAAATTTTACTAGAAACTATCTCAGAAATTAGGTAATAAAAGCTATATTGTCAGATGGATAAATTCAATTTCCACCTGTGCCTATTGGACTTTATTTCTTGACTTCATTAGTAAATTAAAATATATTACCGATCGGTAATAAAGTGATGGAAAATCTAAATAATGATAGTAATTATTCCCGATAGGGAATAGTTTGTATTGGCTTCCAATTATTGTTAATATTTTTCCCGTTCGGGTAAAAAAATGACACAAAAAGATCAAAACAACAGAAGTTGGATTGAGGTTGCCGACCTCAAAGCCATCGGAGTCATACTGCGCACCAAACGCAAAAACATGAAGTTGACCCAAAACGATGCCGCCGGGCTGTGTAACGTTGGCACCCGATTTATTTCGGAGCTTGAAAATGGAAAGCCAACGATGCATTTTGATAAAGCACTTAAAGTTTTAAACCGTTTCGGCCTTACTTTCGGCATCCGAGAAAGAAGATAATGGCATCGGAAAGATTGAGCGTATATCTGCACAGTTCTCTCATAGGATACCTATGGCTCAGTGACACCAGCCGCTTTTCCTTTCAGTATGACCCTGGTTATTTAGAAGACCCGGAAGCAATTCCCCTGTCCCTGTCATTACCAATCAGGAAAACGCCTTACGTAAATGATACGGCCAGACCATTTTTCAGCAATCTTTTGCCGGAAGGTGAAGTTAGATCGCTTATAGCCAAAATAAAACAAATTTCTGAACACAATGATTTCAAATTGCTTGCAGCAATTGGGGGAGAATGTGCCGGGGCGGTCTCGATTGTCCCAGAGTACACGGCTCTGATCACGGAAAGTGGTTATACGGCTTTACCTGAGCAAGAATTGGAAGATATTCTCGCGGAAAATTCAATACGTCCGGCACTAATTCTGAGGGACGAATTACGGCTTTCCCTGGCGGGGGCACAGAATAAAATTCCCGTATATTTTGATAACGGCAAGTTTTTTCTGACCTCCGGGATTGCTCCAAGCTCCCATATTTTAAAACCGCAATCATCATATTTTGGTAATATGGTTCAAAATGAGTATTTTTGTATGAGGCTCGCTGATATCGTTCAATTACCGGTACCCAAGTCTTCCATCTGGAAAGGGGAAAAGAACCTCGCATACATCGTAGAGCGTTATGACAGAATAAAAGTGAAAGAAGGAATAATCGAGCGGCTTCATCAGGAAGATTTATGCCAGGTGATGGGATGTATGCCTGACCAAAAATATGAAACCGAAGGCGGCCCCGGACTATCGCAGTGTTGCCAGGTCATCGACACGTATAGCTCACAGCCAGTCCTGGATAAACAGGCAATCGTTAAATGGGCTATATTTAATTATTTCATCGGCAATGCCGATGCGCATGGCAAGAATCTGTCATTGATTCGGGAAATAGATGGAAGCATTCGTTTGGCGCCATTTTACGACCTGATTTCGACAAGAGCGTACCCGGAAATTTCAGAAAAAATGGCTATGAAAATTGGCAAAGAAACCAGATTTGATTGGATTATGGAACGCCACTGGCGACAGATGGCCGATCAACTCGATCTAAAATCTTCCTATCTTAAAACACTGTTGAAGGAGATGGCCGAAATACTCGAAAAAGTTGCGATAGAAATGGCAGACGCCATTATGTCGGAATACAACGGGAAAAAGACGATTCAGAAAATCTGCGAAATCATAAACACCCACATCACGCATGTAAGGACCTATCTTTAGATTGCGCCTTTACTTCACAAGCACTTCATCTTAGTCTTGCTGCGCCCTATAATATTCGATCTCCCTTTGCTCATTCAAAATGCATGGGTAACTCCAGCGCATCATCCAGCTCCGGGCGGTCGGAGGGGTTGTCTTTTTTGAACACGAGAATTCCGCGGCTGCCGGCGGCCGGTTTTTTGAAAGTGAGGGTGCCTTCAAAGGGCACAAACTGTTTGGTCATCCATTCGCCCCGGGCGGTGACGAATCCCTGCGCGATGACGCGGCCTTTTTGGTCCTTGAGAATCAGCGGGAAGTCGCCCTCGAAAAACCAGGTGCCCCGGGCCCTGCCCCGCACTTTAAGCGGTGAGCTGATAACAGCGCCCGGTTTGGGGGATTCCACCACAATAAATTCATGGCGACAGTTTCCGGCGGGCAGCACCCGTACCAGCCGGGTCGCGTAAAAAGCTGCACTGTAGTCAGCTCCGAAGCCATCTGCCGGCGGTGCTTTGAAATTTCCGGATAGAGACATAAAAAGCGGGGTGTAAGGTTTGGCGCGGGGTAATACTTTTTTATAGGCTGTGGTAATGTCCTGAAGAGCCGGTGAATCTCCCATGAGCCAGTGTTCAGTCTTGTTTGAGCACGGTAAAAAAGATCGCACTTCATGGCCGATGGTGACCCAGCCCTCCAGCACCTGTTCCTGTCTTGCATCCGACTTTAAAGGGGTTAATTTGCCGTCGGTGAACCGCAGCTGGATCGCTTTGCGGATCGAGGGCGGGGCGCTCATTGGCTCGGTGGGCCGGCGGTCAAGATAGTGGGCCTGCACAAGGCCGTCGCGGAACTTGACAAACTGGGCGATGATACGATCGCCCAGCAGATAGCCGGCTGTCCCTCTGTAGCTGCCGTTTTGATTGATGGCGGCAGCGATGTAGTAAAAGGTGCCGGACCCGCCGGGGTCATACACGATGACCACCACCGCATCGTCATCACCGTCATGGTCAAGATCGCCGTAGACCGGACGGCCGAACACGGAAGCCTCGATCATGGTGGCCGATCCGGGGGCGGCCCGGGTTTCGAAACGCCCGTTGATCAAGTGCACCATCTGATCCTCAATGGTATAAACGGTATTCAGGGGATCAAAAATCGGAGAATTGGATGGACCCGTGGCATTCCTATCACCACCGGCACATGCGAAGCCGATGATTGCCATCAGGAAAAAAATAATAAATCGCGATAAATACCGGGTCATAGTCCTGTCGCCTTTATGCCTGGCGCAGCCGCGGGGGCATGATAAATACCCGGCGCAGCCCCTCCTGCAGTGAGATGGCTTCCTCCGGGCAAAACCGGGAGCAGACCCCGCACCCCAGGCAGGCGCTCTCATCGCGCCGGGCCACGCCCTCGTCACTGAGAACAATGGCGTCGGTGGGGCACCATTCCACACAGGTGCCGCAGCCGCTGCAGGCTTCCTCATCGATCACCGAAAGATGGTAGGTAGAATTGATCAGTGGCAGCGTTCCGCTGCGCCACAGTTCCAGGGTATCGCAACAATCCTTGCAGCAGTTGCAGATGCTGGTCTCGGGGCTGGTCTCCCGGGACCCCGGATGAAAGGCCTTGTGGATCAGACCGGCATTTTCGGCCTCTTGCATGATCTTGCGGGCTTCGTCCTTGGATATTTTTTTGGCAAACCCCTGGGCGGCTGTATGACGGGCGGATTTGCCGAAGGTAAAGCAATTTAGCGTAGGCGCGTCCGTGCTGCAGGCGTCCCCCAGCAGGCTTCTCCGCTGGCGGCAAAAGCAGTGGCCGACGGCAATGTCGTCAAATTTGTTGATGATGTCTTCCACGGTCTGGCTGGGCAGAACGAATTCTTCAGAAACTTCCAGCTTCCGGTCAACCGGAATTATTTTAATCGGTTTCCCGTCTTCAGTAATCCGGGTGGGAACGGTGCGGTCCACGGCCGGGGCCGTGTCGAACAAAGGCGAAAGGGTATCATAATTGTCCTGGACCTGATCACGGAGCTCTACCAGCAGCTTTTCGAACAACCGGGCCAGATCTTTTTCTTCCTTGCTTCCGGCCAGCGGCACCATGAATTTGTATTCCATGACCCCCACCAGTATCAGCGGCAGGAGCCGATAGATCATAACCCCGGCCGAGCTGGGCTGATTGAAAACAAGCCCTTTGCGGGCAAGACTGGTTGCCAGTTGCGCCACTTTTTCAGACTGCAAACCCGCTCAATTCCTCGAGCTGTTCTGCTGTCTGCGAAGGCTTGTCGCGAAAGGCGTATATCAGGTCAAGCTCTGCTTCATTATCCCCGACCACAGCAGCCACGATGGCGATCGCCGTTTCGCTTACCGGAAAGGGAACCATCCCCTGTTTACAAATCACTTCTGCTGCTCTTTTGAACTTTTCATCCATACTAACCTCGGTCATTAACTTTCCTCCTTTTAGCTCCAGAAGCGGTTTCAAAATAAAACCGATAATTCAGTTATTTTTGTGTTTGTAGCAACAATTGACCGGCACGGTCAACAGGATATGAAACCCAGGGCAAACAGAGAATAGCCCCTGAACGGCTGACCGGCACTATAGCGGTCAGCCATGAAAATGGCCCTGCCGGTCAGGTTCAGAAGGCGGGCCGGGCCGCCGGATGCGACCCAGGATCCAGAGCCAGAAGGCGTTTGTCAAATGGTGAAAAAAAAGCCCCATAATGATAGGCACATAGGTCAAGGGGGAAAAATTTAATACGGCGATGGCAAATACCAGCTGGATATTCCGCGATGAGCAGATAAAGGGCAGGGTCATCTTTAACTCGTTATTGTCAGCAATGTATCCAATGGCGTATCCCAGCCCACCATGGGTCAGATAAATTGCCAGTACCAGGAGGGCAAGCCATATGGAATTAGCATGCCAGGTCAGTTGGTCGGCCACTTTTCCGATGGAGACCGCAACGATGAAAAATATCAGGATCAGGGTAATTCCTTTGGAGATAACTTTATGCCTGACCAACCATTGCTGATCTAAAAGATGAACCATGGTTTGGCTCAGAATATACGGCAGCACGACAAGCAGCGCCATTTGCCCCAGCAGGGCATAAGGGGATGTTTCCAAGCGGACGGTTTCGTTTAGAACAAATTTAAGCAGAATCGGAATATAAAACACCGATCCGAGGGTTGTGAAAAAAAAATTGCTCAGCACCAGATGGTAGTTGCTGCCTTTGATGTATCGGCCCAAGACCAGGGTTGTAATGCCGGTGGGAGCACAGGCCACCAGAAGCAGTCCGATGCGGTAGTCGGCCGGGAAACTGATCGAAAGGATATAGTAGGCAAACAGGGGTATCGCAACGGCGGACAGGAAAAGCGTGATCAATAAAACCCAGGGGTAGGACCGCCGGAATTGAATTTTCACATCCAGAAAATTAAAAAAAAGCATTACCCCGATCATATAGGGGATATAGACCGCATATTTTCCGCTTTGGGGAAAACCAAGGCCAAAGATTACCGCCAGTATAATCGTCAAACAGAAAAGTAGAACCAATGTTCATCCCGGCAAAAAAATAAACGCGGTGCCGACCTATAATGAGATTTTTTGTGTTCGATGGTCGAATGATAGCCGCAGGCATGTCAACTGTTTTCAAGAATCAGCAGCCGTCGAAAAGCCGAAATCCTCTAATTCGTTTAAATCAGCCGGATCGAATTGGCTGATATTATGCGCCCGATATCGCCCAAGGGACTTTGGTTTTTCGGAATACGATTCAGGGCTTACAGATTATCAGCGTCCGGTTAATATCCAGAAACGACACAATTTTTTGAATTTCTGATTTCGGCGACAAGCATAACCGATCGAAGTTGACAATTAAAAATTTTGGTCACCGAGTATTTCGCCGGTCTGCATCACACGTCGGTTTGATTAATCCAGTATTTTAAGGATGCCGCAGGTTCATCGGATCTTGATTTCGGCAATTCCAGGCCGAGGATGGGACCCCAGTTATACAGTTGCTGCTGATTTACACTGAATGCCATATCAAGTCCGTGCCGTATCGTATGGATGTATTTAATATTACTGAAATAGGTGGCAAGATATTCCAGATAAATATGGGAGTTGGGCTCTTTCCATCCCCACCGGCGTTGATTCAAAGTCATCTTTGATTGCCGGCAATCATATTCCACGCTCTCAAAAAAGGCCAAGTCCCCGCCCGTCGCCTTTATGGTTATGTCCGAAAATGGATACTTCAAACATGGCTCGGATCAGAAATCGCAGTTCAGGCCAATCGGAAACCGGTTCGTTGAAGCATCGCTTTTGAAAACAGGCTCAATCCGGTGAAGATTTTTTTTTTATCATGATGCGCCCGGCCAAACCACCGAGGGCGTTTAAAAAGCAGTAAAAACCAGAGATTATCTTTGGCCGGATTAAGGTCGTCACCGATATAAAAGCCCAGATGATTGATAATATCAGCCACCACCCGGGTACCGCTGCCGCCAAATCTATTACCTACCTTTTTGAATAATTTACTAGGATCTGAGGCAATAAAAATCGACCAATAATCGTTTTGCATTCAATTGTTTCCAGACTTTCACCCGGGCCTTTCTATCCGTTGCTTACTTCCCGGTCCAGATCCCCCGGTAACTTGTCCACATAATCGAGGTATCTTTATTTCCCATTCCTTGAGCCTGGGACACCTCGTTGATAAATTCGATAGTGCGGGCAAGCAGCGGTGGTGCATTATTTTCTTTGGCCATCTGAACCGCAAGTTTGATATCTTTTACCAGCAGGTCCACCGTGAAGGTCGGGTCCTCGTAATTTTCTTCGGCAACTCGGCTTCCCCAGTTCTTTGAAGAGATTGCTCACCGTCCCAGCTTGGCTGGCAATGATAATTTCAAATAGCCGGCGAGGTTCAATTCCGATTTTCTCCGCGATGGCCATCATTTCAGCAGTCATGGCATTTATAGCACCAAACATTATTTGATTCAGCAGTTTGATTTTATGTCCGGCGCCGGCCGGTCCGGCATGGAAAATATTGGCGGCAAAAATCTTAAAAACCGGTTTGCAACGTTCGATTGCCTCTTCTTTTCCACCAACCGGCAGGGCCCACTGCCCCACGGTGACCGGGCGACCAAGTACCGGAGCGTCCAAAAAAACAACTTCTTTTTTCTCTGCCAGGCTGGCCATCTTTACGGAAACATCAGGGTCGGAGGTGCTCATGTCTACGATGGAGGTGCCGGGCTGCATGGCGATCAGCAACCCGTCATCCGATGTAATACAATCGGTCACTTCCCCCGGACCGGGTAAGAACAAAAGAATTATATCCGACTTTTTGGCAACATCTTTTGGGGTTTGAGCGATTTGCGCTCCAAGATTTCCGGCTCTTTTGGCAGCATCCGCAAAGACATCGTAGACTGTCAGTTTGTAGCCGGCAGCAATGATTTTTTCAGCAACGGTAAGCCCCATGACACCGGTGCCGATGATTCCGATATTTTCCATTTTTTTGCCTCCCTACAAGCCATCCGCCGAAAATTTCACTATGCAAAATACTACGGCGTATCTAAGCTGTTCATCGCAATATTGTTAAGCGATGCGGCATCAAATCTAAGATTAGTCAATTGATATCGCTATCCAATTCACGACATGATCCCCTGATTATAATACTTGTGTCCAGGCAATATTGTTGTAACTGACCGCTGCTGTTGTTGATCATGTCCATCAGAATTTTAAAGGCAATCTGTCCGATTTCGTAGGCCGGCACTCTCACCGTCGTCAGCGGCGGATTGCAGTATGCGGCGACCTCGATATCGTCAAAGCCGGCGATAGAGATATCTTCCGGTACCCGCACATTCATATCCCGTGCTGCGGCCAGAGCACCCACTGCCAGCGTATCACTGGCGGCAAGTACGGCAGTCGGTCTGACCGGCAAAGAAAGCAGTCTGCTCATGGCTTCTTTGCCATCGATGAGGGTCGGTTCTTTCTGGATAACCAGCGCGGGATCATAACTGAGTCCATGGTCCATAAGAGCGGCCTTAAAGCCTTCCAGTCGCCTTTTTACCCTCTCGACTTTTGTATAGGGTCCGACGATTAGGCCAATATGCTGGTGCCTGAGACTGATTAAATACTCTGTGATCCTATAGGTTGCTTTATAATTGTCGAATCCTACATAACTTAAATCCGAGTCGTCCAATTTGTCCCAAATGACCACGCAGGGCATGCCGCCTTTTACCAGCTCTTTTATCAGGTCCTTCTGGCCGACCACAAAGCCGGTCAGAATAATGCCGGCCAGGCGCCTTTCTTTGAACTGTTGCAATAAGCTGAGCTCAGTTTCGATATCATACTTGCTGCTTCCGGCAACCAGCGAAAAATTGTTTTGCTGAGCGGCTTCCTGAATCGCTTGAAGCGTTGATGAGAAGACAAGGCTTTTGGCTGTGGGGATGATCACCCCGATAATCGAAGAACGCTTTCGGGACAGATCGCCGGCGGTTGCATGATAGACATAATTGACTTTTTCCATCACCTGGTTGACGCGCTCGATGGTCCCTTTTCGGACCAGGTGCGGGGAATGGATGGTCCGCGAGACGGTGGCCAGTGAAACACCGGCCATTTTTGAAATTTCCGCCATCGTTACCTTCGCCATTTCATTCTCCGCACATGAATTTAGAACCGTCCCTGTGGATCACCGCCAAAAACTTAAGCCGCCACATGGCTACCACCAGACCAGCAAAATAGCCAGATCGCTAGAAAACGGTTTTTCCGGAATTTATATCAAAAATATGTGCCGACTCCATCCGGGCGGTAAAATCGATGACATCCCCGACCCTTAACTTGACATGGGGGTCGAGTCTGGCAACCATTGTGTCATCCTCATTACGAATATGAACCAGTTTTTCCGAGCCTGCGCTCTCGATCACCCTGACCGATGCGCGAAAGCTGCTTTTCGGATCTGGATTTTGAAGCCCAGTTGAATCCGTCAAATGTTCGGGCCTAATCCCCAGTATCACCTGAACATCAAGATATTTTTCAGCCTTTTTCGTAAATTGATCGGGAATTTTAAGATCCAATCCCCCTTTTTTGACTACCAAATCGCCGTCTCGCCGGGCAATTGTGCAATTAATAAAATTCATTGACGGAGATCCGATAAATCCCGCGACAAATTTATTAACCGGATGATTATAGACCGTATCCGGTGTATCCACTTGTTGGATAAGACCGTCTTTCATGACCACAATTCGACTCCCCATGGTCATGGCTTCTAATTGGTCATGGGTTACGTAAATAATCGTGGTTTTTAGTCTCTGGTGAAGTTCCACAAGCTCGGCCCGCATGGCAATTCTGAGCTTGGCGTCCAGGTTGGAAAGGGGCTCATCGAATAAAAATACCTGCGGGTCCCTGACAATGGCTCGACCAAGGGCTACCCGTTGGCGTTGACCGCCGGATAGTTGCCCTGGTTTGCGATCAAGCAGTTGGTCGATACGAAGAAGATCAGCTGTCTTTTTAATAGTCCGGTCGATTTCATCTTTAGGGACCTTGCGCATTTTCAGACTGAAACTCATATTGTCATAAACCGTCATCTGAGGATACAGCGCATAATTTTGAAAAACCATGGCAATATCGCGATCCCTGGGATGAACATCATTTACAAGACGATCCCCGATAATCATTTCACCCGAAGAAATCACTTCCAGGCCGGCTATCAGTCGCAGGGTGGTGCTCTTGCCACACCCGGAAGGACCCACCAGTACGATAAATTCACCATCTTCGATATGTAGAGAAAAATCATTTACAGCGGTGGCTTTGCCAAAATTCTTATAAACATTTTTTAATATCACTTCCGCCATGATAAGCCTCTATTTGCTTTTTGAATTGATCGGCAGCATTTTCTATTACCTTGGTGTGTAAATGGACTGCCACACCACCCGTAAAACACTCCGGCGTGCACAAAATTTTCGGGTTAGGGCCGACAATTTTTTTGGCGCCATTCAGCGCCTCTTCAAATGTGGAAGTAGGGATAAATCCCATCCCCCGCGCATACCCCGGAGCTTTGGCGCCGGCGATATATACTGCCGAAGTCCAAAGCAGCGGGGCACTGCCACCGCTTATCATAGATAGGGCATGGAAGGGGTGATAGGTATTGTGATTCGAATACTGGTAGCGATAGTCGTAATCGTGAACAATCTGCATGGCGTCATCTGAGCCGATAAACTCCGCCGCCGTACAGTATTTCTGCAGTGCATTGTAGGTTTCTTCGTAAGAAGGAAACCAGTGGGGGTTAAACCAGCCGTCGCATACCGATGCGGCGATAATAACACCTCCCTCCGAAAAGCATGCCAGCAACGCGACAGCTGCCCACCAATTCCCAGACTCATCAAAATGGGATTTGTTCCCATTCCCGGTCCATAATGAAAGTTCCGGGGAACCCCAAAGATCAAAATATCAGCCGGCTCCTTGCTATCCAGGTGAATATTGGTCCTTTGATCTGCCAAGGGCCAGGTTGCCTCTTCAACAGCTTGAAGTTCGCCGGCTTTGACAGCCAGTACCTGGGACTTTTGTCCCAGCACGGCATCGACCGCAAAAAATTTCTTCCCGATCGCCTTCTCCATAGCCTTGCCGATCGATGTGAACTGGTGGCGCATGTGAGAGTCTGGCGAGGCACCCATCCAATCCTCGACGGTGCATGGTAGCCGGGACATGGTGCGAGGCGATCGACTGCCAGCCGGAAAGACCGGTGACAATCATTTTATAGCCGCCGCTGTATCCGCCATAAGGGTTGCCTGTTACGTGGCCGATAACAATGGGCACATCGGCTTCGGCCATCAGGCGATTGCATTGGACGACATTGCCCATCTCGTCGGTGCCAAAATCACACAAGTCCGGGGCTTCGACATCATGGTTAAGCAAGCGATCCGGCCAGAACTGATCGACAATTTCTTTGCCCAGATACCAATACCACTCTTCGAGGGTATTTTTACGATGCAGCCCCATACAGCAAAGCAGGGTAATATTTTCCAGCTTGGTGCCGCCTTTTATAAGTTCTTCAACAATTAGCGGTATAGCCACACGCCGGTGGCAATTTGGCTGCACCCCACCTTTGACCCGGTCCGGGAATCCAATGACCACCCGTTTATTGGGGCCCCCAAGTTCTTTGAGGGGTTTGAATCCCAACGGTTTCTCAAGCGCTCTGCGGGTGGCTTCGTGGGGATCAACTTCAGGCGGATCAGAATAGGTTTGACCGTAACGAACGACACAGGCCGTATCGGGAAGTTCCACCGGCATGCTCGTATCCCCGTATTCAAGTAATATTTTCTGCATGCTCTATTCCTTTCGGTTTTTTGCCGTAGATAAAAGCGATTTCTACAGTAAGCCTATAAAATTTATTGAATACTGGACATTGCTATTTACCCGGTTAATCCTTTTTGACCATTTCTTTCAAAATATTACCTTCGGCATCCTTAGGCGTTGGTGTTCCCAGCAGATAGGCCAGCGTTGGTGCCAGATCAATTATATTGATGGGGTTTTTGCGTCTCAACTTGGGTATGCCGTTGCCTGCCAGCACAACAGTCGCGTGCATTTCTTTAAGAGAAGGCAGGGACAGATGGACTCCGGTAAAATTTTGATGTAACTCGGCAGGTTCGAAATCTTCGGGATTGGGAATAAATCGCTCGGTGCCGTCCCGATATTTTACGGCCGCCGGATAGACAAACGGATTGGCCATATATTGAGGTTTGAGAGCAAATAGCACATCGCCAATGCGTTCATAACCCTGATTTTCCACGACACCCAACATTCCGGCTTCCTTTTTTCGGACGGCGGTGGCTACAACATGTTGGCCGGTTTTTGGATCCCGCAGGGCCAGGAGTACATCGATGATATCCTCTTGTACTTTTTCATAATCCTCCGGTTCAACAATACCGTGAGGATCGCGGCCTTTGAGATTGACGAAAATATGGGCATGCCCGGGCTCGAGCGGAAAACATTTGGTCTTAGACCAATCAATATCCATTACACCGGTTTCGGTGTCGAGGTTGAAAGAGAGCAAGCCTGCTTTGGCCAGATGGTGCTTAATATAGGGACTTCGCTCCAGGCTGGAAAAACCGTGGTCGGACACCAGGCACACCAGGGTATTATCCAGATCAACATGTTCGAGGATGCGGCCGATACGTGCATCGACTTCGGCATAAATGCGCCGGATGTGGTCCATAATTTTGGGCGCTTCTTCCGGATTGTAATGGCAGCTTTTGGGATCAATTCCGCCGTAAAGAACATGCTGAATATGATCAATGGTCCCAACCCAGCTGAAGGCCAGGTCCCAGTCGGTCTTTTTGAGACCGTATTCAGTGGCTTTGGCCCACCAGTCATTTTGGGCAGTGAGCTGGTCAAGGTAAAAGTCAATGTCGACCCAGCCATCCATATAGGCCCAGGGGTCATCGACTTCAATATAGGGGCCGGCCGCCTCGTCGAGCTCTTTAGTCAATTCCGGCGGAAGGGTGATCTCTTCGGCGGTGTTAATGGCGCTTTGATAGAGTTTAAATGACTCCGGTCCATCAAGTTTGGCCAGGTAAAAATAAAATCGTCCGGCTTTTAATTGGCCTTCGGCATCCGTAAAAGTCTCGCTGATCCAGGCACTTTTTTCTCCTTTATTAACGTGGTGACTGCGTCGGCAGCATCTTTGGACCGTGCAATCAGAATCTGGTCGTAGCCATTGCCCTTGGAATCAAGCAGTAGCACATGGTACTTGAGACCTTTGGCATAGGTGGGTGGCACCTCGATTTCAATCTCCAGCGGCGTCCCACTGTGCTGCGGAATATTTGTCCAATCCTTTGCCGGCTGTGGATGAACCTCAATGGCTCTGCCTGGAATTTGATTGCAGCGCTCCACACCGGTTGAAAAAATGCGGAAGAAGCGATATCCCACAGCGGCATATAAAAATATCGAAACGGAGGGTTAAAGAGGCGGCCAATTGGATACCATTATCAACACCAGGGGCCACGTGACCGGCCAGTTGACCAGCAATGTTTTTTTGCCGGTTTTGCCGGCGGCCTCCCAGAGCGTTTCGGCCTCAAGGATATGCCTGCAAAACGAAGTGTGCCATTTATCCAGCGGTTCCCCGGGTTTGTGAACCATGAGGCTGGGGATGGCGGCGGTTCCCGGCCCCGCTCCGGTCGTAATCGCCCCCCAGGCGGCGGCCGTCAAGGGGGGAAAGGTTGTGATCATTCTGGAAAACCAGCCCTTTTCAATCAGCTTTTTAGTTACCGGCATGCTGCCTTCCTCGGTAAATTTGGCAATCAGGTCAGGCAGGGCGGCATCCAGCCCCAGCATTAGCAGTTTTTGGTTGGGTTTATGTGGAGCCATAAGTTTCACCTCATGTTATTTTTAATGTTAGGATGAGAAACTGATTCAAAACCATCAACCTTTGGTTGCGCCCAGTGTCATACCTTTGATCATCTGACGCTGGGCAAAAAGCGCAACGAAAATGACCGGCGCCATGATGGTGACGCCGGTGGCTGTGAACGGTCCCCAAAGGCTTTCTTCAGTGGTCAGAAAACTGAAAATAGCCACCGGAACCGTTTTGGTCCTGCTTCCGGTTAAAACAACCGCATATAAAAACTCATTCCAGGATTCAATAAAGGCAAATATGGCTGTGACACCGACCCCGCCCCAGGCCGTGGGCAGAACGACCCTGATAAAAGTGGTAAAGGGTGAAGCGCCATCAATGGCTGCGGACTCTTCCAGCGAGACCGGAAGGTCCTGAAAATAGGTAATCATCAGCCAGATACTAAACGGCACCGTTAAGGTCATGTGAATTGCGATAAGACCGATATAGCTGTCCAGCATCCGGGTTCGGCTGAGGATAAAGAAATAAGGGATTATCAGACCGATGGGCGGTGCCATCTGGGAAATTAAGGCAAAAAAAGACAGCGGGCTGCGGAACTTAAAGGTCACCCTTGAAAAGGCATAGCCCGCCGGGACCGCCACCAGCAAGGTTAAAAAGGTCGTGACGGTGGCGATTAAAATGCTGTTAAAGGTCCCAAAAGCGATGTCACCACTACGTATAAAGGCCTCGATGTAATGCTCCACGGTGGGGTTAAAAAATATTTTCGGCGGCAGGGTAAAAATATCTGTGCGCGCCTTAAATGAGGTTAGTATTACCCACAGCACCGGAAAGGCCCAGGTTAAGATCATCAGGACAAAAAGGATGTATTTAACCGCGATTCCGATCAATTTTAAAACATGGCGGTCTTGAATTTGTTTAACCATCAACATTTTTCCCGATTAACTGATACTCGATCGGCGCATCTTGAAGAAGATCAACGAAACGCCCACTGTGATTAGGAGAAGCACGGTGCCCAGGGCAGCTCCGTATCCAAGATCCAGCGAATTAAACGATACCCGGTAGGAGTAAAGATTTAAGATTTCAGTTGCCGTTCCCGGCCCCCCGCCGGTGGCGGAAAATATGGCTGCAAAGGCACGCAGAGCAATCATGGTCCGAAAGATGAGCACGATAACGATTGCCGGTCTTAGCATTGGCAGGATAATATAACGAAACCGCTGCCAGGAAGTGCGTGTGTCCAGCAGCGCCGCTTCCAGAGGCTCCTGCGGCATGGCATTTAAGCTGGCTAAAAACACCAAAAAGGCAAAGGGCGTCCATTGCCAGGTGTGAATGATGATGACGGATATCAACGCCCAGGTGGGATCAACCAGCCAGGGCTTCGACCCAAAGCCCAGCAAAATCGCGATGTAGTCCAAAATTCCGTATTCCGGGGTCAGGATCAGGGTCCGCCAGGCAAGACCGACGACCACCGGTGCTAAAATCATGGGCAACAGGACGCTGACGCGCATCAGGCCTTGGCCCCGGAATCCTCGAAAAAAGGCCATTGCCAGTCCCAGACCCACCACAACCTGGAGAACAACGGTGATGGCGGTATATATGACCGTCAGTCGAATCGAATACCAGAAGCGTGCATCTTGATACATTTCAAGATAATTTTCCAGCCCGATCCAGCCGTTACCCGGCGGGTAGGTTAAATCTATCCGAAAACAGCTCATCACCAGCAAAGAAACAAGGGGCACAGTTGTAACGAGAACCAGAAAAATCATGCCCGGTGAAATCATCGCATAGCCAAACCACTCCCATTGCTTCTGGTACTTGACTTTTGGGGGAGGCGCTATCGCCGACATAACATCAACCCTGCACGAATTCTTTTTAGGGGTCGACCGGTAACCGGCCGACCCCCGGATGATTTCAGCAAAACTCTACTGCTAAGAGCGCTTCATAACTTTAGCAATGGTAGCGTTCGCATCGTCGAGCGCCTGTTTCGGTGTTTTTTGCTTAACCAGTGCCGCCTGAATGGCGACGGCCATGGCTTCTCCAATTTTCGGCCATTGCGGGACCCGAGGTCTCCAGTCGGAGTCGGTGTCCTCTTTCATCGCTGTCAGCACTATGTCCGCATAATCAGGGGTGAAATTGATGACCTTGCGATACTCCGGGTCGCTCCAGATGGAAACACGGTTGACGCCGGTACGAACGACGGCATCCGGAGTTTCCTTGTAGACCGCAGATGAGAATTGGGTCGGCCTGGATGCCAGCCACTGAAGGTACAGCCAGGTAGCAATCTTTTGTTTCTCGGGCAGAACCGCATTAATGGGCATGGTCCAGTTCCAAATGCTGGAAACCCGCCGGCCGGAAGGGCCTTTCGGCCATCGCTGGTAACCGGTCTTGCCGGCCATTTTCGATTTTTTGGGATTTTCGATAATGGACGCCGTTGAGTTTGAATCTATAAACTGGGCGACGTTGCGACCGGCAAAGGCCTCCATAATTTCCGGCCAGTTCCAGTTTTCAACCCCGGCCGGTCCATAGTTCTGGAGAAGCTCGCAGTAATATTCCAACGATTTTACGCCGGGTTCACTGTTTACCAATGGTTTGCCGTTGGCATCAAACCATTTGCCCCCCCAGGCCAGGAAAAGAGACGGCCAGATGTACATGTTCTGCCCGGCACCGCGAAAACCGCGGATGGCGGCACCTGCGATGTTGCCTTCTATTTTGTGAAGTTCTTTGGCGGTCTCCATGAATTCTGCCAGGGTTTCGGGCGGTTTAAGACCTTTGTAACCATATAACTCGGCGTTGTAGACATGGATGGTAGCCTCGCCTTCGGCGGGCATTCCATATAATTTTCCTTTCACAGAGTCTGCGGCCCGCCATAGCGGAATGATGTCGTCCAGATCAAACCATGCTTTGTCGGTTAACTTGGGATCGTTGAGGAAATTATCCAGGGGTTCCACCCATTTATTGGCTTCGTATAGGGACAGGTACATGGGGTCGGCGGTGTGGCTGGCATAGTTTCCGGATTTGGCACCGAAGTCCAAAACCGCTTTTTCCCTCATTTCACGCGGTGGAATAATATCAAAGTCAATCTTGACACCGGACAACGCTTCAAACTGCGGTGTAATTGCGCGAAATTTGTTAAAATAGTGTGCAGGTGTCACCAGCACTTTAATGCGGGTGCCCTCTACCTGCCGCCAGTTGATCTTGGCATTCAGGTAGGCCGCATGCTTATCCTCTGAAAAAGCGCGCTTGATAAAGGCGGGGGCGATGCCTGATGCGAGCACCAGTCCACCCACCTTCACACTCTTGTCTAAAAATTCTCTCCGGGTTACTTTTGACATGGATTGCCTCCTTTCACATCTTTCCGGTATCTTACCGGATCTGTTAATGTCGTGGGCTTTCTGAGAAAGGTTGGCGATGGATCGAATCAACCAGCGCCAACCACGCAAAAGACCCTTTTTCAAAAAAGACCATGGAATAAACTAAATGTAATCGTTTTCATTTATTCATAATTTAGATTATTGTCAAGAGCCTAAGAAAATATTTTTTTACAAGTATTGCTGAGATAAATACGCAATGTCTAAAAAATTAAATAATGTAAGCGCTTTCATTTATTTGGGATAATTCCTGAAAAATCCGGTCAATTCAAGCCTCGATCCCTGACGACTGCCGCCTGAAAAGCCCTCTCTGATTTGCCGCCCTATTCTGCATCCCGCCGATGATGAACGACCCCACCGCCACGATTAGCGGGATCTCCGCTTCGCGACGACAAACAAGAGAGTGTTTATAATCGCCCCAAGGGGCGGGGGAATTAACCCCTCGTCCGCCGCAGGCGGAATAAATATTGCCAAAAATTTGTTAGTGTGGTTGGGTTATGCGAATTGACCACTCTGAGAGGATCCAACAAAATGATCAAACGCAGCGGTTGGATAATTCTGCTCCTGATATGCTTGCTGTTGACGCCCCGCCTGTCTGTCGGCCAGGATATTTTTGTCGGTCCCGACGGTAAATTCGAAGAACAGACCCTGAGTGTCCCTTACGCCTTTTACAATGAATCATTCGGCGCGGCTGTCGCTTATGCCTACGGTAAGGTCGGGTACCCCCAGAAACAGTCAGCCATCCTGGGGACGGTAATGGCGGGGTCCAAAGGCTCAATCATGGGTTTTTTAATCGGCCGGAACCTGCGACTGCCCTGGTCCGATCGCCTGTTTCTGGATCCCATAGCCCAGATCGGCTATTTTAAAGATGCAGACAGTTATACCGACGGCAATCCGGATTTTCCCGATGAGCGGGCCGGCAGCAACGACTCGGATGAAGATAATTATATCGAAGGCGACGGCTGGGACAACTTCTTTCGCCTGAGGTTCAAATATCTGCTGCCCCTCGGCCACGGCAAAGACACCATCATTAACACCTATGTTATTGACCGGGGACTGCTCAAATCAGGGGCCACCGGCGGAACTTCATGGAACCCGCTGATCAGCGGCCGCACCTATTTCGAGTTGCTTCCCTTTTACAGATGGCAGGAAATAAAAGGAGATGATGAAGATATCGATGTCAAGACCAACGGGCTGGAATTCTCCCTGTTCCGCGATAACCGGGATTTTGTTCCCAATCCTTCCAAAGGCAGCGCGCTGCGGGTTGACGTTACCAGGGATTTCGGCTGGCTTAACAGTTCCGATTCATGGACGGTGGTTCAGACCGAGTTTGATAAATATTTCTCCCTGGGACCGTCAGAGACCTTCAGACAGCGGGTGATTGCCTTTGATTTCTGGACGGCCTATTCGCCGACCTGGGAAGTTGAGGGCGTCAGGGACGGTCAGGAAATCATATCCAACCGCCCGCCGGCCTATGCCGGGGCCACCCTGGGCGGCATTTGGCGGATGCGAGCCTTTCCGTCCCAGCGCTTCAGTGACAAAGCTTCGATTTATTACGCGCTGGAATACCGTATGATCCCTAAATGGAACCCGTTCAACAATTGGCCCTGGCTGCAAAAATATATCGGGATCGAGTGGCTGCAATTTGTGCCGTTTGTGGAGGTGGGTCGGGTGGCCCCCGGCTGGAACATTAAAGATTTGCACAGCGATATGAAATGGGATGCCGGCCTGGGGCTGCGGTTGTGGGCCAAAGGCCTGGTGGCCCGTATCGATGTGGCCGGGTCGGATGAAGGCTTCGGCGTTGCCATGATGGTCAGCCAGCCCTTCCAGTTCTAATTGCCAAAGGGAATATTCACCGCAGAGGCGCACGGAAAATCACGGAGAAAATAGAGGAATGGATTCAATTTTTATAACTACATTAGACAGGATAACCAGGATTTTTAGGATTATTTTTAAAATAGAATCCATTCCATAGATGGTCTGTGTTACGGTTTACCTGAAGGTTGCCGCCTCTGGAAATCCGTGTCTCAGGGCGAGTTTTTCAAACATCTGCGCCATTCCCGCCCCCAGCGAAAAGACCGATCCGATATCGAGGTTGTCGTCCGCAATTTTATCGAAGAAAAGATTGAGACTGGATTCAAGACCGTCCTCGGGCTTCCAGTAGCATATCATCATCGGAATCCGCGGCAGGGGGTGCAATACCACGGAGATGTCGGATTCGAACCGCTCTTCCACCTGTCGGCCGCTGAAAATATGAACCAGGTCGTCAAAAAGATCGGTGTAGGTGTCGGCCACCTTTTTCATAGGCTCTTCGCATCGCTTCTGGAACAGGGGATAGCGCTCCTGGCCCTCTTTTAGCTCCCGGAAGGACGCCCAGTCGCCGGAAGCCGGCAAGCCTTTGCCATAAAGAACATAGGTAAAAAACGGACCGGCGACCCAGGGATTGATATGAATGTCGGCGTAAAGCTTGCCGCGGGTATCGACGCTGAAATTTTTTCCCAACACTTTCAACGTCAGTCGGTCGCCCGAAAAATCGGCGCCAATCCTATCAGCGGCCTCCGCCAGGTCTATTTGGGCGATCCTGTCCTGCAGCTTTTGCATATTTTCATCCCGTTCCTGTTCGATCGAACGGCGGTTTGCGGAATCCCCCCTGAAACGCGCAATTGCTTCCCGATCCAGCTTCGGGCATTGGTCAAGCTGCTTGTTGCCCGTGAAAACCGCACCGGCAAATGCCAGACAGGTCTTTTCACCGCACTCGCGACAATTGGATTTGTCCAGCAATTGAAAGATTTCCATGGCGTTTTTCGGATGGGGCATATGGTTTTATCCTTTTATTAATGGCAAAATACACTGTTTTTAAGTTATAAATGTTGGTGCAGCTTTGTCAATGCTCACCGTAGTATAGTGCCAAGCCGAATGACAGGTTTGATGCCACTGCGGACTGTCATCAGATGATCTTGAAAAGAAAAGGTTGAATTGCAGTCTGCATGATATTAAGTAGCAAATACCCCCCCAACTGGTTTTACTTCAACTGGGGCCATACTTTTTAGTATTTGACTGGAGCCCTATCGAATCTGGATTTGATTGCAGAATGGAGGTTAATATGAAGCGCGGCGTAAAAATTATTCTAATCGTATTGGCAGTTTTGTTATTCGCAGCTGTGGTAGCCGGCGGCTGGCTATTCAGTAAAGCGGCCCCCATCGGAACCGGATATGTTGCCAAATACCTGTGTTCAAGTACTTTCATCTCAGATAGAGAACCGGAAATTGTATTTCAGGAAGATATTGCGCCTGTGAATCCTCTGGCAAAAATTGTAAATTACACGATAGACCGTGAGAAGAAATCGGTGACAGCCAACTCGTTTGGGTTATTTGGTTTGACGGCCATCTATCGTGATGGCTGCGGCTGTTCCCTGGTTATTGGCACGACGGCTGCTGAAATGGCCCGACAGAAACTGGTGCCGCCGGATTTCAAGAAAAACCGACCCCAGCACCGTGCCGACCTGTCCTGGCCGGCCGGAGGTCAGGGTCCGGTTGATTCCTCCGGTCTGGGTGTCGACCGTCAAAAACTTGAATCAGCGCTGGACACCGCCTTTGCAGAACCCGGACCCGAAAAACCACGCAAGACCCGGGCTGTGGTGGTAATCTACGACGGTCAATTGATTGCGGAACGGTATGCCCCCGGTTTCGACAAGGATATGCCCCTGCTGGGATGGTCGATGAGCAAGACCGTTACCAATGCCCTGGTCGGAATCCTGGCCAGACAAAACCGGCTTGACGTCATGCAACCGGCGCCGGTGCCGGAATGGCAAAAAGATGGACGATGACAGAAAAAAAATCACCCTGGATCAGCTGCTGCGGATGAGCAGCGGTTTAAAATTTGAGGAAGTGTATGTACCCCTCTATGATGCGACCTATATGTTATACGGGAGTTATGATTTTGCCGCCTATGCCGCCGCCAGACCGCTTGAAAACGACGCCCGACGCTAAATGGTATTATTCCAGCGGCACCGCCAATATCGTTGCCAGGATCGTACGCCAGACAGTTGAAAAGGAATATGATTACTATTACAGATTTATCTATAAGGAATTGTTCGATAAGATCGGGATGTCCAGCGCCGTCTTAGAGCCGGATTCTTCCGGAACCTTTGTGGGATCATCCTATACATTCGCCACCCCCCGGGACTGGGCTCGATTCGGCCTTTTATACCTGCAGGATGGAATCTGGCAGGATGAGCGAATTTTCCCTGAAGGATGGGTTAAATACACCACAACTCCCACACCGAAGGCACCGCGCGGCGAATACGGCGCACATACATGGCTCAATGCCGGTTCAGCAGACAGACCCGGATGACCGGAGATGGCCCGGCGCCCCACGAGATGCATTTGCGGCCCTGGGCTTTCAGGAGCAGAAAGTCATTGTGATTCCTTCCCGAAAACTTGTGCTGGTTCGCTTCGGTGCCACCTCAGACCGAAAAACATGGAACACGGACGAATTTATAAAAAATGTTCTGGCGAGTCTGCCTTCTTGATTCAGTTCACTTGGCAAATCAGTGTAAACGTTTACATAATGATTTTGTTCTGATATTGAGGCTTTGATATATTATACCAATCCGAAGGTTGCGCCAAAAGGAGAATCACCATGAAGGTTGCCATTCTAGCGGGAGGTTTTGGAACACGGCTGGCGGAAGAAACCGAGATCCGGCCCAAGCCGATGGTCGAAATCGGCGGCAAGCCCATCCTGTGGCACATTATGAAAATTTATGCCCACTACGGCTTTAAGGATTTCGTCATCGCTCTCGGCTACAAGGGTGAGCATATCAAAAAATATATCGTCGACTATTGTTCCCTGACCAATAACCTGACGGTCAATATGAAAGACGGACAGATTCAACGGCACGACTGCAGCGACCTGGACTGGACCGTACAATTAATTGATACCGGGCTGAAAACCATGACCGGCGGGCGAATTAAGCAGCTGGCCCCCTATCTCAGTGACGGTACTTTCATGCTGACCTGGGGCGATGGGGTGGCGGACATTCAATTGGACAAACTACTGGCTTTTCACCGCGCCCACGGTAAACTGGCCACCCTGACGGCGGTGCGGCCGCCGGCAAGATACGGCCACCTGGAACTGGACGGCGACCGCATCAAGGAGTTTTCCGAAAAACCCCAGACCCGGGAGGGCTGGATCAACGGCGCCTATTTTGTGCTGGAACCGGGTGTGTTCGACTACATCGAAAACGATGCCACCCAGTGGGAGAAAGAACCGCTGGAAAATCTGGCCGCCGACGGGCAACTGATGGCCTACCGGCACACTTCCTTCTGGCAGTGCATGGACACCCTCAGGGAGAAATATATCCTTGAAAACTACTGGAATTCAGGCGATGCTCCCTGGCGGATCTGGAAAGGTTGAATGATGAGAGTTCTGGTTACAGGATCGCTGGGCTACATCGGCACGATACTGGTTCCCATGCTGCAGCAAAGAGATCACGATGTCGACGGCGTGGACACCGACCTCTATCAAAAGTGCACCTTTGCCGGTCAATTGCCGGATATAAAAACCCTGCATGCCGATGTTCGTGATCTGCACCCGGACGATCTGGTGGGCTATGATGCCATCATCCACCTGGCCGGGTTGTCCAACGATCCCCTGGGCGATTATCGACCGGAGCTGACGGATGAAATCAACGGCACCGCCTCCATCCGGTTGGCGGAAATGGCCAAAACAGCCGGGGTCAAGCGGTTTTTGTTTGCGTCATCCTGCAGCAACTATGGCGCAGCGGGCGATGATTTTTTGACCGAAACCGCAGACTTCAATCCGGTTACACCCTATGCGGTGTCCAAAGTCAAGGTGGAAGCCGGCTTTGACGAAAATGGCCGACCAAAACTTCAGCCCCACCTATATAAGAGCTTCCACGGCCTACGGACTGTCGCCGCGGTTGCGCTTTGATCTGGTCACCAACAATCTCACGGCCTGGGCCTTTACCACCGGTCTGATCTATCTGAAAAGCGACGGTTCACCGTGGCGCCCGATCGTGCACGTGGAAGACATATCCAGAGCATACATCGCCGCCCTGGAGGCCCCCCGGGACTTGATTCATGATGAAGCCTTCAATGTCGGCACGACGACCGAAAACTACCAGATGCGGGAGATCGCAGACATTGTCAAAGATGTTGTGCCGGGTTGCAAAATTGAATATGCCCCGGATGCCGGACCGGATAAGCGCTGCTACCGGGTGGATTGCAATAAGATTGCCCGGATTCTAAAAGATTTCAAACCGCAGTGGACGGCACGGCGCGGTATCGAGCAACTTTACGAGGCCTATAAAAAAAACGGACTGACCGTGGATGAGTTTGAAGGACCGAAGTATAAAAGAATTGCCCATGTGAAAAAACTGGTGGCTGAAGGGCGTTTGGATAAAAATCTTCGCTGGACCGATCGGAGAAAAACTTAGAACTCGAATAAATAATTGCTATTTCGAAGGACCTCTTATGCCGGTAGAAGATGTCAAGATGCCGATCCTGCGCCAAAAGCGGGCTGGAAGTATTTCTGGATCTGGGCGTCAGCCCGTTGGCCGACCGCTTTCCGTCCCGGGAACAGCTGCTGTCACCGGAACCGAAATATCCCCTCCAGGTCGCCTTTTGCCCCGCTTGCAGCCTGGTGCAGATTCTGGAAACGGTGGATCCGGAAGCGCTATTTCGTGACAATTACCCCTATTATTCCTCATTTTTACCGGCCTTGCTGGAGCATACCCGTGAAAATGTAATGGAATTAATCCACTCCCGCGGTCTGAACTCAAAAAGTTTTGTGATTGAAGTGGCCAGCAACGACGGGTATTTATTAAAAAATTATGTTGATCGCCACATTCCCTGCCTGGGCATCGATCCGGCCGAAGGTCCTGCCAGAGCAGCTGTCGACGACGGGGTGCCCACCCTGTGCGAATTTTTCACAATCGAACTGGCTGAAAAATTGCGTGACAGGGGCCAGACAGCGGATATCATCCATGCCAATAATGTGCTGGCCCATGTGGCGGACACCAACGCTTTCGTCAAAGCCATCGCCGTTTTGTTAAAGAATAATGGCACCGCCGTGATAGAATTTCCCTATGTAAAAGATCTGATCGATCATATTGAGTTCGATACCATCTATCACGAACATCTGTGCTATTTCTCGGTGACGGCGGTGGATCGGCTTCTGAGACGCCATGGCCTGTACCTAAATGATGTCAGGCAATTGTCGATTCATGGAGGATCCCTGAGGCTTTACGCGCAAAAACAGGAAAACGTCGGGCCGACCGTCACAACCCTGCTGGAAAACGAGCAAAACGCCGGGGTGGACAGGCTTTCATATTACCGGAATTTTGCCCGGCGCGTCGAAGCCCTTAGGGATGCTCTGCTGGATTTACTGAAGGCAGCCAAATCCGAAGGAAAAAAAATCGCCGCCTACGGTGCCGCTGCCAAAGGGACGACAATGATTAATTTTGTCGGTATCGGCACCGATCTGGTCGACTTCGTGGCAGACAGAAATACGCATAAACATGGTCGGCACATGCCCGGACAGCACATTCCGATTTTCAGCCCGCAAAAAATCCTGGATGAAATGCCGGACCTGGTTTTGCTACTGGCCTGGAATTTTGCAGAGGAAATCCTGCAACAGCAAGAAGAATACCGGCGCCGGGGCGGACGCTTTATTATACCGGTTCCGGAACCGAAGATAGTCTAGCAATGTGGAATTCGGAATACGGAATGATGAAAAATAAATGGTTGAAAATCTGAAATCCAAATTTTCCGCATTCCGGATTCAACTTCGAATTCCAAAATTGCGAAATTATATACTTTTGATAGGATGAGCGACCGTTGAAACAAGATAGCAAAAATAACATGAAAAAGCTTGTCTGCCCGAGCTGTTCCTCGAATGAAATTCGGGTATTCCACGAAATAAAAAACGTGCCGGTCAACAGCGTCATGAATTGCGACACCCGCGAGCAGGCCCTGTCCTTTCCCCGGGGGGATATCATCCTGGGGCTCTGCGAACAGTGTGGTTTCATCTACAATACCGCATTTGATCGGAATCGGGTCAGGTATTCATCCGAGTGTGAAGAATCCCAGGGATATTCGCCGACCTTTAATGCCTTTGCCGAAAAGCTGGCCCGGGATCTGGTTGACAAATACGGCTTATATAAAAAAAGGATCATTGAAATCGGCTGCGGCAAGGGTCAGTTCCTGAAACTGATCTGTGCTCTGGGCCAGAATTCCGGGATTGGTTTTGATCCGGCCTACATCCCGGGTAGAGGCGACCTTGACCGTCCAGCCGAAAAAATCGAGTTCGTTAAAGATTACTATTCTGAAAAATATGCCGGCTACCAGGGAGACTTCATCTGCTGTCGCATGACCCTTGAGCATATTTCCGATACCGCTATAATGGTTGAAACCGTGCGGCGCTCCATCAGCGAATGCCCGGATACCATCGTATTTTTTCAGGTACCGGATGTTACGCGAATCATGCAAGATTGCGCTTTTGAGGACATTTATTATGAGCATTGCTCGTATTTCAGTCCGGGATCTCTGGCAAGGTTGTTTCGGCGGTCCGGATTCGATGTCATTGATCTGCAACGGGAATACGAAAATCAATATGTCTGCCTGGAGGCCAGACCGGCTGACCGGCCGCAGGAGATCAAGCATCCACTGATTGAAAATGTTGCCGCCCTGGCCGATCTGGTGACCGGCTTCGAAACAACGTATCCCTCGGTCCTGGACCGCTGGCAAACCAGGCTCGGACAGCTAAAGCAGCAGTCCCAAAAAGTGGTGATCTGGGGCAGCGGATCAAAGGGGGTCGCGTTTTTAAATGCAATCGGAGATTCAGCGGCGATTGATTATGTCGTCGATATCCACCCTTTCCGCCAGCAGACATTTATGGCCGGTAGCGGTCAGCAAATTGTGGCCCCGCTATTTTTAAAAGACTACCGGCCGGATATTGTCATCATTATGAATGCAATTTATCGCGAAGAAATTCGGCAGGAGCTGAATCATCTGGGCCTTGAACCGGCTTTGATGACCCTGGATCAACGCGACGGGATGGCAATTAAATGATGCAGTCACCGCACGACAGATCCCATCCACCCCCCTGCCCGGTTTGCAATTCAACCGCAACCACAAAGTTGATCCAAATTCAGGCAGTTCCTGTTTTTTGCAATGTGCTCTGGGACAGTCGCGAAAAAGCAGTTAAGGCCGACAGGGGCAATATCGACCTGGTTTTCTGTCACACCTGCGCCCACGTTTACAACGCAGCCTTTGACGCGAGCCGAATGCAATACAGCCCGCAATACGAAAACGCCCTTGATTATTCGCCGACCTTTCAAAAATATATCCGCGAATTGGCCCAACGGCTGGTGAGCACCCATCAACTTCAGGGAAAGGATATCATCGAGATCGGCTGTGGGCAGGGTGAGTTCCTGCGCCTTCTGGCTGAAATCGGACAAAACCGCTGCCTGGGATTTGACCCCAGTTATAATTCCCGGCAAGAGGATACGAACACTTTTGGCGGCCGGATTTCAATTATCCAGGATTATTATTCCGAGCAGTATGCGGGCCACCGCGGCCGATTTTTTCGTCTGCCGCCAGGTTCTGGAACACATCAGGGAGCCGGCCGCCTTTCTGAAAATGATCCGCAGTACCACCGCCGGCAATGACGACACGGTGATTTTCGTCGAAGTGCCGAATGCGATGTTCACCCTCAGACAGTTGGGTATCTGGGACCTGATTTATGAGCACTGCAGCTATTTCACAGCGCTGTCGTTGAAACGGCTGTTTGAAGAAACCGGCTTAACTCCCCTAAACATAGAAGAGACTTACGGAGGCCAGTATCTTTGCATTGAAGCCAGGCCCCCTGCTCAAGACCGAAAGCAAGATCACATTTCATTGAATTTATCGCTCACGGAGGTGGAGAATGATGTGCAAAACTTCGCCGATAATTATCGTCAAACTATTTCAGAGTGGCGCCAAAATCTCGAAGAAATTAAACAATCAGGCGCCCGACCGGTAGTCTGGGGTGCCGGCTCCAAAGGCATTACCTTCCTGAATGTATTGCCGGGCGGCGCGGTAATTGATTGCGTTATCGACATTAATCCGCACAAGCAGGGACTATATGTGCCCGGCACCGGCCAGCAGGTAGTATCCCCGGATAGGTTACCTGAAATTCGCCCCGATGTGATCATCGTCATGAATCCGTTATACCTGGATGAAATCAAGAAAATGATCACCGATTTAAATCTTCCTAAAGACAAGGAGATAAGTCTGATGCCGTCGGTCAATCCTATAGCTCAAGAATAGCCGTTATAGCCCTTTTCATAATTGCATAGAAGCTATCTCAAAAATGGTAGATTACGTTCAAGGACAAGGCGTCGATTTGGTTTAAAAGCGGAGCGTACACGTTAGTACGTGAGCATTTTAAACGATATCGCAACAAGCTCATTGGGCGTAAGATGCTATTTTGAGATAGCTTCCTATCTATCGGAATCCACCCCGGCGATACAGCCGCCACGACAGCACCCACATCGCCAGCAACGGATGGCGCCTTAGACGGGGCTCCACATCCACGGTGACCCCGGAATGCCGCTTAATTTTCCACAGGATATAATCTACGCCGCCTTCAAATGTGGTCATGGCTTTGACCAGCCTCAAAACAGAAAGCAGTTTGCCCTGCCAGGATCTAAGCCCCCAGGCAAAACGGCTGATCAATCTGGCGCCGTCGGAAATATCGAGCCCGGTATTGGATGGGATCAGTGCCAGCAATAGCAGCCACCGGATAAGGAGGTGTATCCATGGATAGACGGGTGACGTCTTCGTAGTATTGCGGTGCCGCATCAACAAGGCGGGCGCGCTTTTCCGGTCGCTCGGATCTGAGTTCGGCCCGATAGGAGAGTTCAAGCCCCCGGCTCCACAACTGTCGAGCCGTAAATTCGGTGTCCATCCGGGGCAACACGCGATGGGTAAAGGTTAAGACGGACCGGGCAAAGCCTTTTAGCACCAGGTCCGCCACCTTCTCATTTCGAGCGTACAGGATGCCGGTCGGTTGAGAAAACCGTCCCCAGAGATAGGAATGAAACCAGCGTTTGGAAGTTCCCTTTAGAAAATCGGCCAGGGATAAGACCGCGTATTTGGTTCGTACGGTCTGCCCTTCAAACTCGCGTTCCAGGTAGAAGACATTGGGTGGCAGCAGGGCATTTAGTAATCGCCGGCCCAAAACCTGTACCTGAATACGCCTTGCGGTAACTGTCCACCAGCAGGTACAAATCGACCAGCCCATCAAGGTCATCGCCGCTTCGCAGGCAGGAGCCGTAAAATAAAATGCCCTGGGCAGCCTGGCCGTGGCGCGCCAGAATTTCATCAATCAGAACCTGCACTGCCGGCGACGCTTTGCGAAACGCATGACGCTCGATGACGCTGATTAGCTCAGAAGGTATTTCCATAACTATAAGCGTAAAAAAGAGGCTGTGGCGTTGGATTGGACCACGGTTGGCTCCCGGCGATTTTCCGGAGTGTAGAGCTGTCCGTCAAGGGTAAAGCCGCTGTCAAGATTAAGGCTGATTTTGCTGGCATTGTGGCTGAAGTAACCGTTTTCCGCGCTGGCGTGGCGGCTTTTTCGGCCCCGCAGGATAAACGGCAGCGTCTGCAGCAGATGACGGGGCCGGGTGCGAAGCGCCGTATAATGCAAAGCAGCCCTTTCATCACCCCAGTAAGGATACAGGCCCAAAAACAATCGCTCCAGGGTACTGACCAGAAGCACCATGCATTCCAGTTCCTGCGGTGGTTTATCATCCACTGGTAATGGTAATCGGAACCGATGATATAAAATTACTGCGCCGGAAAGATGCCGCCCATAGAAACCTTGAAATTGTTAGGCCGGGTCCAAGCTCACCCTTCAGCCCCTTGGTATTCACGTTGCGATGGAAGTACTCTATCCCCTGATATATTCCAGCAGTCCCAAAAAACATTCCGTAAAGCGGATCATGACCGGGGGCTTGCACACGCAATACCGGGCGCTGAACGATCCGGGAATCGCCCGCTCCGGTATCCGCCCATCTAAAAATCTTTTCCAGGGCTTTAACGGGTGAACCGGAAAAGCCTACGTCTCTGGCGGTCATACTGGTGGTGCCCGATTGCAGAACTGGCCAGCAAGCGGCAATGTCTCAAATGGTCGATGGTTAAAAAGAGCCGTCAGCACTGCCTGCACGGTGCCGTCTCCGCCGTTGACGATCACCAGTTCAACGTCCCGGCGGGCAAAGTCCTCCAGGGCTGCCAACACCTCAGGCGGTTCGCGGACATCGCATTGTGACGCACGTGAATATCGTGCAATCGCCCGGCGTATGCCCGTCAGGCCGTTTTTATTGCCGCCACTGTAAGGATTGATCAGAACGCCAATATGGGGCGTTTGCCCAGGTTTTATCGCCTCTGTCGAAATGGTTTCTGTCATAATCCGTGTTAGCCAGGCTAAGCTTATAATTTTTGAAGGTTCAGGGTTCTGCGTTCAGGGTTCAAGGCTCTGTGATTCAGAGGTTCAGCAATGCAGTTGGCTGCTATCCAATCGATACAATGAATTGGCCAAAGTTAAAATATGCGCATTATAATCGAACCATTTGAGAATCTTGAAAAGTTTTATCTTTGCGGCGTTGGATTCTCAAGTTCAGCCAATTACTAACCCTGAACCCTGAACCCAGAACCTTTCTAATCAATCTTTATATAGCGTAAACAGTTTCACTGCCAGGAGTTGCGAGGGGTTGGTCGGATCGATATCCAGAAACCAGGAACGTATTGAGCCGTCGACCCTTTGCCGATACATCGCCATGGCTAACCGGATGCAAAGAAAGACAGTGGTGAGCACTGTCCAGACGGCCACCGCTGCCAAACCGACATCCGGACGTCCCAGAAGGGCGCCGGCTGTCAGAAAAATCATACAGGGATTGCGCCGGGCGGTAATCAACCGGAAATAGGAATCTACCGGCCGCCAGCAAAAGATTCCAAATTTACCCAGCCACGCCAGAAATACCCCTTCGACCAACCGTCCGACCATGTATCCGGCAACAATCAGCCAACAGACGGCCGCGAGTGATAACCCGATAACATCCAGTCGGGTGACACCCAGGCCCACCCCCCAGAGGATGTACCAGATCGGCGGATGTACCAGATCAATTATATGATCAAAATAATGCCCAAACCGGCTGGAGGTAACCGTAACCCGGGCCAATTTGCCGTCCACGGTATCTAAAAAGGTCATCAGCCAGCCTGCCAGCAGCCCCCAGCCATATGATCCGCGAGCGAAAAAAAAGCAGGCGAGAATGACCAGAAGCAATCCGATAACGGTGACGTGATTCGGCCGCAGCCCCAGCCGCACACACTGGCCGACAGCCCATCTGGCCGGCGCCGGCCAGATCCACTTGGTGACCAGGTCGGTTACGCCCTTGTACGACGCATCAAAAAGTCTGCGTTCCAGGTCCCGCCGGTTTTCAGCGGTTATCGGCAGTACGAACGGCGGCTCGAATTTCAGCAACTGCTGTTGAAAAGAAAGGGAAAGGGTTTCCAGGGTTTCGGTTCTGACGGCCGGCAGTGACCGTCCATTATCGGCTCCTTTTATGATATCAGCCGCCGGCCCGACCAGCCGGGAGCTGACTTTGGCGCCCACTATCTCCCGGCCCGGGCCGTTCGATATCTGCAAGAGCACATCCTGCGAATCAACCATATATTTGATCACCCGATCGTCAAACAGGTAATCACCCCTCAACAAGATAACCGAGCCACTTTCCGGCAGTGACGCAATATCATCGACGATATCCGTTACACCGGCACTGTGGAGGACACGCAGCATACGCCGACGGGAGGTCAATCCCCAGTGTGGCACCGGACTATCTTGGATAATGTGCGCATATATCGTCATGGTTAATTTTCCTATCCGTGTGTTGCAATAGATACACAATTCCTATACTAATTAATCCGCCCTTAAAAATAGCATATTCAGGGTGATAGATATTTCTTTCAAAACTGAAAATAGTTTTGGGACCATAAATCCGGCGAATTAATTAGTTAATGCTACGCATTTAATTTTTATGTTTTTCTCTTTTAATTCACCGTATCTAATTGGATCTGAGGAAACACAGCATCTATTATATGACCGAAACATTAACTGTTTTTCATTTATGAAAAGATAGGTCCCGTGTCCTTGAACCTTTGTATGATTCATTTTTAATAATAATTATTATGGTCAAGTATGGTTTCCGTAACGTATGATGCTGCCGACATGACCGGCACCCCCGCCTTTTCGCTGGCCCATATTTCCGATCCGCATATATCCTGTATAGCCGATATCCGGCCCGGGGATCTTCTGGGTAAACGATTTTTCGGGTACTTGAAATGGCGGCTGCGCCGCAGAGCCGAGCACCGTGACAGCATACTCGCGGCACTGCAACACGACCTGGCAGATACCAAGCCCGACCATATTGCGGTTACCGGCGATCTGACCCACCTGAGCCTGCCGGCTGAATTTCGCCAGACCCGCCAATGGCTGGCATCATTGGGGACTCCTGACAACGTTACTGTTATCCCCGGCAACCACGATACCTATGTCAAAACCGTCTGGCAGCAGACCCTGGCCCACTGGACCGATTATATGCTCTCCGATGACGCTGTTATCGGAGACAACCCCGGGTCAGGCTTTGAAAGCATCTTTCCCAGTTTGCGCATACGGGGTCCAATTGCCCTGATCGGGGTCTGCACGGCTCTGCCCACGGCACCGCATCTGGCTGTCGGCACCATTGGCGATCGGCAGCTGCAAAAGCTGGAAACCCTTCTGGCCCACACCGCCGATCGAAATCTTTTCAGGGTATTGCTGATCCACCATCCGCCGGCACCCGGCACGGTCAGCTGGCGCAAGCGGCTTACCGACGCACCCGCACTGCAGTCGCTGCTGGCCCGTTACGGAGCAGAGCTGGTCCTGCACGGCCATGCCCATAAGACCGACCTGAGCAAGCTAAAAACCCCCGACGGCCATGTAGCGGTCATCGGCGTACCGTCGGCGTCGGCGCTGGGTCGCACGCCGCAGCGCCGGGCCCGGTATGTTACCTATCACATCACTCCCCGAAGCTCCGGTTGGCACTTGCGGCTGGCCGTACGCGTTTATTCACCGGATAAAAATCGATTTATGACGGAGCACGAGCACCCGTTCAGCCGGTTACCATAAGCGTACGACGCAGTTGCCAACCTGCGATCCCGGAGATAAGCACCACCGGTGCCATGGCCGTGACAACCGGATGGAGGCTAAGCAGCAGCCCCAGATGGACGGCAAGCTGGTCGGCAAAATAGAGTGCGATCCCCACAAAGGAGCCAATAACTATCCGCTTCCCGGCGGTAACCCTGCGGCTTGATCCGAAAATAAAAGGAAGCGCCAGTAAAATCATTGCCCCGGTGGTCAGCGGCAGACTCAATTTGCGCCACAGTGCCAGCGCATAACGATCTGCATTCTGTCCGCTCTCCTTCAATGCCCGGATATACCGGTGCAAATCGGCGGCGGACAGACTGCTGGCCGGAAGTTCCAGGATACCGACCTGGTCTGAGCTTAGAAACGAATCCAGCGCAAGGCTTGCAATCTGCCGGGTCACAATACCCTGCTCAGTGAAGTCTTTTACGGTGATTCCCCGGAGCAACCACTGGTTATTGTCGAGTATGTTCGCCTCCTGGGCATGGGTAAACTTTATTAGTCGTCCCTCGGCATCTGTTTCGAAAATATCAATATCAGCGGCGGCCCCGCCGTAAAGGGCTTTACCGACGTGGATGTATGCATCCACCCGGCGGGCCCAAAAGCCCTGTTTGGTCACGGTGACACCGGTATCGGAAAGCGCCAGGGAGCGCCGGGTACGGGCCAGCTCATCCATGGAAGGCACCACCAACTCGGCCAGCATCAATGTTACCAGCATCAGGATGGATCCGGTGGCCAGCACCGACAGACATATCCGCCGGGCGGACATGCCACCGGCTTGCATGGCGAGAAGCTCTCGGTTGTCGGCCAGCAAACCCAGCGCGATAATGCCCCCCAGCAAGGAACTGATCGGCATTAAATCAAGCATGCGCCGGGGCAGCGTCAGGCCGATAAATATGATCACATCTGAGACTTGATAGCTTCCTTTGCCGATGTCATCCAACTGGGTCATCAACTCAAAAATACTGAACAGCACCAGCAATATGCAGATTATCAGCCCAAAGCTACGTAAATATGAGCTGCCTATGTAACGATCAAGTGTTTTCATTGAACCTTGAACCCCTGAACGTGCCTTATCTCTGTCGCCAGCGGAACACCAGCGGCGGCTGCCATAAGAGCAGCAACAACAAAACTGCCAACAGCAGCTGAACCCACCATATGCCGGGAAGGGTGTCAAGGACACCCCGCTCCACCCACTTTTTGATGATGGCACTCAGGTTGTAATACAAAGCAAAAATTACCACGGCCGTCATCACTTTGGCGTATTTACCCCGCCGGGGAGACGAACGGCTCAGGGGCACAGCGATCAGTGCCAGCAATATCGTCGCCAGCGGTGTCGACAGCCGCCACTGCAATTCTGCAATCTCCTCACTGTCATCCGAAGATGCGAGCGAACCGGTTGAGGCCGCCTTGATGCGGTACTTGGGCATGATTTTTCCATTGGGTTCCACGGGCATGGCGGACTGCTCAAATTGTATGATTCTGCCTTTTTCCCCCCGGCGGGTAAATTCATACAAATAACCATCTGTAAAGACGATGATTTTTTTGCCGGTGGTTGGTTCCAGATGTTGACTGGCTTTGTCGGCATAAATGACCTGCAGGTTATCTTCGCGCTCGGTTCGGATAAAAACCCGCTTGGCTTTATCTTTTTGCTGGTCCACCCTTTCAGCGAAAATAACCCGCGCACCGTCCTCTATTTCATAAAAAGTTCCGCCTTTCATTCGTGTGAGATCAAAATTGGCTTCGGCCTTGGCCCTTAAGAGGAAAAACTGGCTGTATGCCCAGGGACGGATATAAAGAGACAGGCAGGAGACGATCACCGCTATCATCAGTGATACCAAAAAAACCGGCCGCAATACCCGGGCCTTGCTCACGCCGCAGGCAGACAGGGCGGTCATCTCGGAATCTTTATACATCCGCCCGAGAGCAATCACTACGGAAAGATACAGGGTGGTTGGCAGCAGCACTTCCAGGGCAATGGCGATTTTAAGCAAAATAAAGAAAATGACCGTGGTGCCCGGAAGCTGACCGCTGACGGCATCCGCCAGATAGCGGGTGGCGGTGTAGCATCCAAAAATGAAAATCAAAACCACACAGATTGTTATCGTAGGTTTTACGATTTCCCGCATTATGTAACGGTCGATAATCAACTTTTTTTCCATTTAAAAAAGCGTTCCTTCGCATCATGGGCTCAGAACGCTTTATCGGATTTGGTACAATAAAAAATGCAACTGATTCTCAAACATTGCAATTTAACTGCCATCGAGGCTCAGTCCGAGAGTTTTATCAAAAAAGCCGATGGCGTTTACTAAAATTTCCTGGAAATATTCGACTTGATCCGGAGACAGGCCCAGGGACACGGTCACGGTGCTAAATACCTCCGATTGGGTGCGCTTTATTTCTTTTAGCACTTCTTGACCTTTTTCGGTTAGGGAAACAGTGGTAACTCTCTGATTTTCTGGAAGTATCCTTTTATCGACGAGCTTTTTGTCCTTCCATAGCTTGGTAATGGTCGTGGAAATCGTACTGTTGCTGACGGTTGGGTAGAGGCTACCTATCTCAGATATGCTCATGTTACCCTTCATGCCCACAAGTTCCAGTATCAAGGTTTCGCGATCGGTTAAATCACCCACTTTTTGCTCTGAAATTTTAGAGGCAATATACAACCTCACCCTAAAAGCCATATCATAAATCAGCTTTTCTGTATTGTTTTTCATTGGCTCCCCTTGGCAGATCTAAAGTTATTTCCAATGCAATTCGCATAAAAGTATTTATAATACAAAAAATATGATTTGTAAAGAGTTGTCTGACAGGAAATTAATATTTTTCTAATATTTTAGTATTATAATATATTTTATTATAATAATTTTAATAATTAAAACATATTGAATTATGTTTCATATAAATTTTCGTAAATTTCTATTAGCTAAACTTAATGCCCCATATGCCTTTCCCGTCCTTTTGATCAGCATGTCTGAATCAGCACAAATGTCGCCTGGTTTACGGGTTGACCTGAACAAACAACCTGTGTATCATGCTGGCTTTGAATTCTCGAATGTTTGTAAAACCTCTATCAACCAATGCGAGACGATTGCCATGAATTCAGCCCAGGAGCGACAGCCCCCCCGGAATAAAAGTTCAAGCCCGCTGCAGATCGTCAGAGTCGAAAACCGAAAAACCCTTAATGAATTTATACGTCTGTTGTGGCCGCTCTATCAGGGAGACCCGGCATGGGTGCCGCCACTGATTCTTGAGCGGCGCATGCAGCTGGCACCCAACAACCCTTATTTCGAGCATGCCAGTTTTTCATCCTGGGTCGCCTACCGGGACGGAAAAGCGGTGGGACGCATCAGCGCTCAGGTTGACCAACTGCATCTCGAACGATACAAGGACGCCACGGGCTTTTTCGGGTTGCTGGAATCAGAAGACAATTCTGAGACTTTCAAGACCCTTTTGGCCACAGCCGAAAGCTGGCTGCACGAAAAGGGCATGCGGCGCGTGGCCGGACCCTATAACCTGTCCATCAACCAGGAACTGGGCCTACTGGTGGACGGTTTTGATAACCCTCCCGTGATAATGATGGGGCACGCCCTGCCCTATTATGCCGAGCGCATCGAGGAGAATGGATATCGCAAGGAAAAAGACCTGCTGGCCTACATCATCGACACCAACTTTAAGCATCCGCGAGCAATGCAAGCGATTATGGCCCGGGCCCAAAATAAGGTCGCAACACGATCCTTGCGTAAATCTGATTTCAAAGAAGAATTAAAAATTATTCGAGACATTTTCAATGACGCCTGGTCACAAAACTGGGGGTTTACCCCGTGGACCAACGCCGAGTTCCAACATCTGGGCAAAGACCTGAAAATGCTGGTGGATGAAGATCTGATATCATTTGCCTCAGTCGACGGAGAGCCGGCAGCTTTTATGGTCATATTGCCGAATATCAACGAGGCCATCCGGGACCTTAACGGAAGGTTGTTGCCCTTTGGTTGGCTCAAACTTCTCTGGCGTCTTAAAGTGAAATACCCCAAAACAGCAAGGGTCCCTTTAATGGGGGTGCGCTCCCGATATCATGACAGCCTGCTGGGTGCCGCACTCGCCTTTTCAGTGATCGCCGCCTTGCAGCCGCCGGCCGTTAAACACGGCATAAAAAAACTGGAGCTGTCCTGGATTCTGGAAGACAACAAGGGAATGCGCAATATTCTCGAGGCCATCAGCGGCCAGGTTTATAAAACCTATCGTATCTACAGTAAAAATCTCGAGTAAAGATTAGTTAAATAGTTGATGTGTTAAGTTGATTAGGTTGGAGGATTTCCGTCTATTTGACTAACCGTATCCCTGTCAGCAACTCAATCAACTCAATTAACTTAATAAACTCAATTAACTAATCAGCTTATGAACGACTCCCAACAAAAGTTTACCGCCGTTGTGCTTGCTGCCGACCGCGGCCCGGATGATCCTGTGGCCAGAGCTGCCGGTGCCCGCTGCAAATCAATGGCTCCCATCGACGGTACGCCGATGGTCTTGCGCGTGCTGGACGCCCTTTCAGAATCGACGTCAATAAATGCGCGAATCCTTTGCGGCCCCGCCCAATCCATTGTCGATCGGGAACCCGATCTTGATGCCCGCATCAGATCAGGCGAGGTGGGATGGATGGCAAATCTACAAACCCCCAGCACCAGTGCCTATCAGGTTTTGCAATCTCTGCCGGAACAAACACCTGTTTTATTGACCACCGCAGATCATGCAATGCTGAGTGCCCGGATTGTCGACTATTTTTGTACCAATGCACGCGGCACCGGTTGTGATGTTGTTGCCGGTGTTGCCCGCCATGAAGCGGTGACAAAAGCCTACCCCCGGACGCAAAGGACCGCCACCCGTTTGCAGGACGGTTCCTATTGCGGCTGCAACCTGTTTGCCTTTCTCACTCCCCGTGCCCGCCATGCCGCTGATTTCTGGCGCCAGGTCGAAACACAACGCAAAAAGCCCCTGCGAGTCATCCGTGCCCTGGGTGTGATGGCGGTGCTGCGTTATCTGCTGGGACAACTTTCCCTGACAGAAGCCCTGGAACGGGTTTCACGGCGTCTCGGATTCAAGGCGGGTGCCGTAATCATCCCTTTTCCGGAAGCCGCCATTGATGTGGATTCGGTGGCTGATTGGGAATTGGTGCAGGAGATCGTGGCAAATAAGCAGGATTAACGGTGCCAAGTGTCGTGCCATAAATGGTGTCCGGTTTCAGGTGTCAGGGACCGGTTGACAGATTCTCCCAATTTCAATTTTCGGACCGTTCTAAATGTCACCCCGAGACTCGTAACGCGCAACCCGCAAGAGAAAGATCGGACTTTTACATGTCTCGGAGCGTCTATTCCCTGACACCTGAAACCTGACACCCGAACCCTATTTGTCCCTATGCATAACTGACTTTTTGACGATTATTGGACTGATCTTTGGCACTGAACGCTCGTACCACCCTGCGCGCCTGTTTGAGATCAGCAGGAAAATCGACTTCACACCATTGAAGCCCGTTGGCGGCAAACGTCCAGACCGGCATTGAGTGTGCCATCTGGGCGATTATCGACAGATACCATTTTTCCGATGCCGAAGCGTCACGCATGGCGTTTTCAAGGGCACTGCGGAACATCAAAGGCCCCTTCTCCCGAAACAAAATCATCCCGATAGATTCGGCATCGACTCGGTCGGAGGCCAGCTTTTTACCGATATTAACAAGTCGTTCTCCGTCCAATGACACTTTCATATCATCGGCATCATAATAGGACTTTTGATGGGTAACCACTGTCACCGGATGAACCGGCGCATCCAGCAAACGTTGGAGCACCTCAGCCTCAAACAAAGTGTCACCATTTAACAACACAAATTCTTCGCCCATCTCATGACGCGCCACCCAGCAACTGAAAAGATTGTCGGCCCAGGAATAGGTCGGATTATAAAGCACACTTACCCGATGGGGGTCATAGCGCCGGGCCAGCAATTGTTCAACCCGATCAGCATGGTAACCGGCCACGACAGAAACACGATCAATACCGCATTTGGCAAGTTCACCAAATTGCCATTCGATGATTGACTGTCCCTCGATGTTTAATAAACATTTCGGATTGTCAGCAGTCAGGGGTAATAACCGTTTGCCCTGACCCGCACTCAATATCACTGCTTTCATAGGCTCTTTCCTTATTTTGGATATCGATGATTCGGTCCGTGGTTAGGTCCTGAATTGGTAAAGCCTTCCATATACCCGAGCCCGGCCGCTTGGAAAGCCTGAAGGCTCCGATTATTCTAAACACCGGATATCCTTGCTTCACAGCTCCAGCAACCGGTGAATAGTCCTGACCCTCAAGCAGCCACTGCACTGCCTTGATTTAACTCCAGCCCGAGCATTTCATCAAAATACCCGATGGCATGCTCCAGGATATATTGAAATGATTCAGTTTGCTCAACGGATAAACCAAGAGAGGCGGTTACCGTATTAAAGACAGCAGATTGATTTTTCTTAACTTTCTCTAATACGGTTTGTCCTTTCTCGGTTAAATTGACCGTGGTAACTCTTTGATTGTCAGGAAGAATTTTTTTATCAACCAGTTTTTTATCCTTCCATAATTTGGTTATGGTGGTTGAAATCGTACTGTTGCTTACTTTGGGGTAAAAGTTCCCGATTTCGGAAATACTCATGCTGCACCTGGTGCCTATGAGTTCCAAAATTAGTGCTTCGCGCTCACTCAAATCGTTTAATCGCTTTTCTTCCGATAGTTTTGAAGCAATGTAGAGCCGCACTCTAAAAGCCATGTCATAAATCATCGTTTCTGTCACCTCTTTCATCTGTTCCCCCTTGATGGTTCTTTAAATTAATTTCCACAAGTATTTATAATACTAAATATCCATTTTGTAAAGTCTTTATAATAATTAATGTTAGTATTTTATAATATTTAAATTAATTAAACTATTTTATTTAAGAAACCCTTGACAAAACGAAATATAGAGCTATAATTAAGCAAAGTCTAATAATTCTATAATTTAAATGTTTGAAAATAATATTAAATAATAATTAAAATATTTTTAAAAAAAACTATTGACAAACTAAATTGATTGAATTATTGTTTGATTAACTTACCGAACAATTAGGATACAAAATATATAGTTGATCAATTGCAAGCCGACTTTAGGAATAAATAAATCATTTTGGGATGTTAAAAAAAATCGGCATAAATGTTGCAGTTGCTTTACAGTTTTTGAAATACATGTTAGGCTTTTATTACCCGATATTATATAAGGTGAAACCGGTGAATTAAAAAGAATATTACCGGATGCAACGGTTGAGCGAACAGATTCAGGCAAAGATAAACACCGCTCGTTTTCTCGGTTACCTGATCGCAAAAAGAACGGCTTCTGTGCGCAACGACCTTGCGAGTCTACTAACGATCAAAAAAATCAATTTTAAGTGTCACGGATTTGACATTTATATTCAAATCAGGTAGAAGGCGACATCGGCGGAAACACCATTTCCAAAATGGCAAAGATTTGGAAAATCAGAGGTGAGTTGCGGATGCGATATAAGCGCGGAAATCCGGGGGGAGCTGGATGGTCGCGCGGACCTGATACACACAGGAGGCTATGGTTGCTATGGATGCTACACCTGCCGCTAATGATCTGCCGCTGAGAATTGCAGATTTTTCTACGCTAGCAGAAGCACTCGATTACGCCGCTCAGGGTAATACCGGTTACAATTATTATAACGGTGCCGCCAAGCTGTATGCGACCCTTCCCTATCAAAAACTGCGGAAGGATGCACTGGCACTGGCACGCCGGTTCATCGGACTGGGAGCAAGTCGCGGATCGCGGGTTGCAATCGTTGCAGATACCCAGCCGGACTTCATGCGCTTCTTTTTCGCCTGCCAGTACGCAGGCTTAATACCCGTGCCGCTTCCGGCTTCGATTCACCTGGGAGGGCGGGATGTTTACGTTTCCCAGTTGAGAAGACTCCTTTCGATTTGCCAGGCAGAAATTGCCATGGCACCCGAGGATTTTCTGCCCTATCTGGTTGATGCCACCGCAGACTTGAACCTGCGTTTTTCAGGCAGCCCGAAAGAGTTCGACGATCTTCCGCAATCCGATGACCAGCTGCGTCCATCGGAGCCCAATGAAATCGCCTACCTGCAGTATACTTCAGGCAGCACCCGTTTCCCCCGAGGGGTGATGATCACCCAGAAAGCGGTTATGAGCAACCTGTTTGCCATCCTTAAATATGGCATCCAGATTCGACCGGGTGATCGGGCGGTTTCCTGGCTGCCTTATTTTCATGACATGGGACTAGTCGGTCTCGTACTGGCACCCGTGGCAGCACAATTTTCGGTAGATTATTTGAACACCCGCGACTTTGCAATGCGTCCACGGCTATGGCTGACACTGATGTCACAAAATCGAGCCACCCTATCCTTCAGCCCGCCGTTCGGCTACGAGCTGGCGGCACGGCGCATACGCGAAAAAGACATCGAAAATTTCGACCTCAGCGCCTGGCGTATTGCCGGCGTCGGGGCGGAAACCATTCGTACCGAATCCCTTGAGTTGTTTGCCGACCTACTGACCCCCAGCGGCTTCGACCGGCGATCATTCCTACCGTGTTACGGTATGGCCGAATGTTCCCTGGCGGTAACCTTTGCACCGTTGGGGCAAGGGGTTGATGTCGATCATGTCAACGGTGACGCCCTTGCTGAAGAGCAAAAAGCGTCGCCTGTCCATCCTGTCAGGAACAACGGAACGGCTGTCTTTAACAAGTTTACCAATTGCGGCGCGCCGCTGCCGGGATTTGATGTGGAGGTTAGAGATGATCAGGGCCGGGTGCTGCCGGAACGCCACTGCGGGACCCTCTTTGTTCGTGGTCCCAGCGTCATGTCCGGCTACTTTGGCGATCTCAAGGCCACGCGGGAGGTTTTATCACCCGATGGCTGGTTGAATACCGGCGATCTGGCCTACCGGGTTGGCAAGAGCATCGTGATTACCGGGCGCGAGAAAGACCTGATCATTATCAACGGCCGCAATATCTGGCCGCAGGACCTGGAGTTCCTGGCGGAAAAACAACCGGAAGTCCGCACAGGAGACGCCTCGGCCTTTTCCATACCGGGTCATAATGGAGAAGAGCAGGCCGTTATGATGGTCCAATGCCGCGAAACCGATGAAAACAAACGCGCCGATTTGCAGGGGCGATTGCACAGTCAGGTCCGCCAGGAGTTTGGCATTGACTGCCTGATTGAATTGGTGCCTCGAAACACCTTACCCCGAACGACTTCTGGAAAGCTATCTCGCTCCGGAGCGCGGAAGGAGTACCTAAAACGCGTTAACGCCGAACAGTTGGAAGCGTCCAAGGGAGATCCTTACGCCGCCTCGCTCCACCAGCGGGCCGTCTAGCCTAACATTTAAAGCCAATAGCCACCTAACAAATGAACGATAAACCGGTCAAATCACCTGAGTAACCGGCACTGGATGGCTATTTCCAGAAATCGGGGATTGACCCCATCGGGCAAGACCGATTGGGAGATTATCAGTTTATTGTTATTGTTTAATCGAAAAAGCGTAAACTCAATGGTTGGAAAAATCGCAATAACCGGTGCGACCGGATTCATTGGCAGTGCTTTGATCAAGCGACTGGTTTCCTACGGCAGGCAAATTCAAGCGCTGGTCCGCCCCGCATCTGCCCATAAACAATCGGCTGATGCTGCTGTCCAATGGATTCAGGGCGATCTTGATGATGTGGACAGCCTCAGGCAACTGGTTCATGGCACCGAAGTGGTCATACACTGTGCCGGTGTGGTTCGCGGTGCCACCCGGGAGCAGTTCAACCGCGTAAATGTCGACGGCGTAGCGCGACTGGCACAGGCAGTCACCCAACTGCAGCCCGCCCCGCGCTTTTTACTGGTGTCTTCCCTGACAGCCCGGGAGCCGCGGTTATCTGCGTATGCGGCCAGCAAACAGCAAGGTGAACGGGTATTGATGGATATGCCAGGCAACATGGAATGGACCATTTATCGACCGACAGCTGTCTATGGCCCGGGCGACCGGGAGATGATGCCAACCCTGCGCTGGATGGCCAGAGGTGTCGCCCCGGTGTTGGGATCCGGTAATAGACGGTTTTCCCTTATTTACATCGCGGATCTGGCAGATGCGATCGTGCGGTGGCTGGATTGCGACCATTGTCAAGGCCGCACCTATGAACTGCACGACGGGAATCCCGCGGGCTATACGTGGAATGACGTCATCGATACGATCGCCGGTTTGCGCGATGCGCCGGTAGTGCGTTTAAGGATCCCGGTGGCTATGGTGAAACTGGCAGCAGCGCTAAATATTGCATTTGCCCGCGCCGTCGGTTATGCTCCTATGCTGACCCCCGGCAAGGTTCGTGAACTGACCCATACCGACTGGACCGCAGACAACACGACCCTATGTGAAAATACTGGCTGGTCACCAAAAATTAAACTGGCAGAGGGCCTGAGGCGCACTTTGGGGCTGGTCGACACCTCGAATAGTAAAAATAGCTCTTGAAAGGTTGCTGAAATTTATTCAACTTGAGACATAGGTGTCAGGTGTCAACTGCGCCGTCCCTGAAACCTGACACCCGGAACCTGATTACAGAAATAGAAAAGGGATATATAGCAGATGCAACTCAATGAGAAAGTTATTAAAGAAGTAATCGAAATACTCAGGCCGTTAGTCCCGGAAGGGCAACAAGTCAATGCGGAGACCGATCTGGTTGCCGATTTGGGCCTTGACTCATTGAAAGTAATGAAACTGGTGGAATCCGTCGAGGACAGTTTTGATATTTCAATTCCATTAAATATACTTCCGGATATTCGCACCGTAAGTGATTTTGTTCTGGCAATCCAAAAATTGTTCGAGGATGAATGATGATGACTATATTTGAAAAATTTCAACCACTGGCAGCGACCCGCCGGGAACTGCAGAAAAATGCCAGCAACTTCTTTAATGTCGTAATGGATGAGATCATTTCCGGCACCGAGGCCGTTGTCAACGGGCGCCGCATGATTCTGGCCGGCAGCAATAATTATCTGGGGCTGTCGTTTGATTCTGACTGCATCGAGGCGGCCTGCCATGCCGCCCGCCGGGAAGGTACCGGCACCACCGGATCACGGATGGCCAACGGAACATTTTCAGGTCACGTGGCCCTGGAACAGGAGTTGGCCGATTATTTCGGTCGCCGGCGGGCGATCGTCTTTTCCACCGGTTATATTGCCAATCTGGCCATCCTGTCCACCGTCGTCGGCCCCGGCGAGGTTATCCTGCTGGATGCCGACTGTCACGCCAGTATTTATGACGGATGTCGCCTCGGCGGCGCCGAGGTCATCCGTTTCCGGCATAATGACGCAGAGGATCTGGCAAAGCGCTTGCGCCGCCTTGAAAAACGCAAAACCAATGTCCTGGTTGTCGCCGAAGGTCTTTACAGTATGCTGGGCGATCGCGCACCGCTGGCTGACATCGTGGCGGTCAAGCAAAAATATGGTGCCTACCTGATGGTCGACGAAGCACACTCCCTGGGTGTCCTTGGTGATAACGGCCGCGGCCTGGCCGAAGAGGCCGGCGTGGAAGATGGGGTGGACTTTGTGGTCGGTACCTTCAGCAAAAGCCTGGGGGCCATTGGCGGCTTTTGTGTCAGCAATCATCCGGAGTTGGACCTGGTGCGGTATGCGAGCCGTCCTTATGTTTTCACGGCTTCTTCATCTCCGTCAATTATCGCCTCAACACGCGAGGCCTTAAGAATCTTGAGTACCCGGCCGGAACTGCGCCGGCAGCTGTGGGAAAATGCCAACCTGCTGTATCAACACCTGCAGGACCTGGATTTCAATCTGGGCCCGGAGGTAAGCCCGATAGTCGCGGCTCGGCACGAAAATAAAGAAGACGCATTTGATCTCTGGAGCGGCTTGCTGGAGCGTGGGGTGTACGTCAACCTGGTGCTGCCGCCGGCCACACCGGATGGTCACACGCTTTTGCGCTGCAGCGTGAGCGCCGCACATACCCGGGAGCAAATGGCGCATATTTGCAAGTCGTTTACGGAAGCCAGGGGTTGAAAATGAATAATCCGCCAAAGGCGGACAAGTGTCAAATGAAAGAATTCTATCGATTTTAAATTAAATTTAATTTCGATGGAGCGAAGCAACTTCCACCATTTGTCATTCTTCATTCGTCAATTGACATTTATAACGAAACACAGCCTAAATCTGAAAGATTTTTATCAGAAAAAATATAAGAGAATAATCAAACGAATGCCATGCGCCTTTTAATAACATTAGTACGGTCCTATCCCAAGCGCACCATTATCATGGTGATTGCCTTGCTTTTGGCGGGTGTTCTGGAGGGTATCGGGCTATCCATGCTGCTGCCCTTGCTGGGCATCGCGGTTAGGACCCAGACCGGTTCCGGGACCGTCACAGCCGGAGCTACGGATGCCGCCGCTCCCGCGCTGGAACGGTTGGTGTCAAACGGGTTCTCAGCCGTCGGGATTTCGCCCACAATCGGGGTGTTGCTGATCATCTTTATCGCCGCCATCACGTTCAAAACCATCATGATGCTGCTGGCAAAAAAGCAGGTCGGATATACCGTCGCCCGGGTTGCGACTGATTTACGACTCGAAATGCTGCGGGCTTTGCTGGTCAGCCGCTGGCAATATTTTCTCAAACAACCTCTGGGCAGTCTGGCAAATTCCATGGCAACCGAATCCTACCGGGCCTCCAAAGCGTTTATGCACGGCGTAATTATGACATCCGACCTGATCCAGGCCCTGATTTACGGCATTATTGCTTTTCTGGTCTCCTGGGAAGTCACGCTTGTGTCCCTGATAGCCGGCAGCGGCCTTCTTTATGTCTTAAAACGCTTTGTAAAAAAAGCGCGCCGGGCCGGTTACCGCCAAACAGAGCTGTTAAAAACGTTGCTGTCGTTATTGACCGATACCCTGCAATCGATCAAACCATTGAAGGCCATGGCCCGTGAAAACGTGTCTGACTTTTTGCTGGAAAAAAAGACCACGGGACTTAACAAAGCACTGCAAAAACAGGTTCTGAACAAGGAACTTTTGAAAGCCTTTCAGGAACTGCTGGTAACCGTCATTCTGGCAGTCGGCCTTTACATAATGATGATATACTGGCGGATGCCCCTGGCCAGCATTCTGGTCCTTGCTTTGCTGGTCTCAAAGCTGTTAAAGCAATTAGGAAAAGTTCAGACGCGCTACCAGGAAATGGTCATTTATGAGAGTGCCTACTGGTCAATAAAAGATATGATTGAGACGATGAAACTTGAACGCGAACCGCTGACCGGTTCCCGAATTGCGGAATTAAAACGGGCCATTCACCTGAAGCATGTGGATTTTGCCTATGATGACCACAAAGCATTGCAAAACGTATCCCTAACTTTTCCGGCCGGCCAGATTACCGCCATCGTAGGGCCGTCAGGATCGGGCAAAACGACGATCGTAGACCTGGTATCAGGGTTGTTGCGACCGCAACAGGGGGAAGTTTGGATTGATGACGAGTTATTAGAAAATGTTAATCTGAGAAGCTGGCGGCGAAAGATCGGCTATATCCCGCAGGATACGATCCTGTTGCATGATAGCGTCATGAACAATATCACCCTGGGAGATCCTGAGCTTAGCGCGAATGATGTTGAAGATGCATTGCGGGCCGCCGGTGCCTGGGAATTTGTGGGCAACATGCCCGGGGGAATCCACAGTATTGTTGGCGAGCGCGGCGGCAAACTGTCAGGTGGCCAGCGCCAGCGGATCGCCATCGCCCGGGCCATAGTACAAAAGCCCGAATTGCTGATCCTTGACGAAGCCACCAGTGCTCTCGATCCCCAGAGCGAGGCGGCCGTCTGTGAGACGTTGCAAAACCTGCGGGGTCAGCTTACCATCGTGACCATTTCACACCAGGAGGCCCTGGTTAAAATCGCGGATACGGCCTACCATGTGCAGGATGGTAAAATTGTGTCCACCGAGAATCGCGCCGGAAGCGATTCTGATAACGGAAATATTAAGACGGAAGTCACCGACAGACCGGGTGCTGGCATCAACCTGGAATAGGCACTTTGATATAGGATCCTTACCAGGGTCATAGGGGGAACACAGTTTGTCCCAGAAAAAAGAACCCAATAAAATTGAACAAATCATTCGCCGTATCCGCATGGTGGCCTTCGATTTCGACGGGGTTTTCACAGATAATATGGTGTATGTATTTGAGAATGGTTCCGAGGCCGTGCGGTGTTTCCGCAGCGACGGTATCGGCCTTCAAAAACTTGAAAAGATGGGCATTAAAACGGTGATTATTTCCACCGAAGCCAATCCGGTGGTCTCAGCCCGGGCCCGCAAACTTAAAATAGATTGTTATCAGGATTGCCAGGACAAACGCGAGGTCTTGGAGGATATGGCTGCGAAAATTGGAATTTCTTTGGATCAGGTGGCCTTTGTGGGCAATGATGTAAATGACCTCCCCTGCCTGACCTGTGTTGCCCTTCCCATTGTTGTGCAGGATGCACACCCGGATGTGGTACCGGTCGCTCGCTATCAGACCCAGAGTCCGGGGGGACACGGTGCCGTGCGGGAAGTCTGTGATTTGTTTGAAATGTATCGTTCAGGAGTTCAGGGTTCAGAAGTTCAGGGTTTAAAACAAATCTAAACCGTTTATTTGTGAGTTCCGAAGAAAAAACCCAAAATAGCAGCAATAATTGGAAATTTTATTTTTGTAAATTAATAGCCATTACCAAGGAGGTATATCATGCGTAAGCTGACCATCGATGGAAAAGTCATTCAAGATGACGGCGATTGCTATGTGATTGCTGAGATCGGACACAACCATCAGGGAAAACTTGAAACCGCCAAGGAGATGTTCAAGGCAGCCAAAGAGTGCGGGGCTGATGCCGTTAAGCTGCAAAAAAGAAACAATCGCGAGCTGTTTACCAAAGCAGGGTATGAAAAGCCTTACGATAATCCCAACAGTTATGGTGATACCTATGGCGAGCATAGAGAATATCTTGAGTTCGGTGGGATTGAATATAAGGAGCTGATGGATTACGCAGATGAAATCGGAGTTACGTTCTTTTCCACCGCCTTTGATTTTTCCAGTGCGGATTTTCTGGGCAAACTCGATATGCCGGCTTTTAAGATTGCTTCCGGTGATCTGAAAAATATCCCGTTGCTCACTCATATTGCTGAATTTCAAAAACCGATGATCCTCAGCACGGGCGGGGGCACCATGGAAGATGTCAACAGGGCCTATGATGCCATCATGCCGATCAATCAGCAGCTGTGTATATTGCAGTGCACGGCAGGTTATCCGGCCGATTTCGACCAACTGAATCTGTCAGTGATTACAACCTTCCGCGAACGGTTTCCCAACCTTACCATTGGTTTGTCGTCCCATGACAACGGCATTGCCATGGCAGTAGCCGCTTATATGCTGGGAGCCCGGGTTGTCGAAAAACATTTTACCCTCAACCATACATGGAAAGGCACCGATCATGCCTTCTCCCTGGAACCCATCGGTTTTCGAAAAATGGTTCGCGATTTAGAACGGGTAAAAGTTGCCATCGGTGACGGCGTCAAGAAAACTTATGAGACCGAAAAAAATCCCATCATCAAAATGGGTAAAAAGCTGGTGGCAGCCCGCGATTTGCCGGCCGGCTATACCATCCGACGGGAGGACATCGCTCTTAAGTCACCGGGGGACGGCCTGCCGCCCTATGAAATGGATAAAGTCATCGGACGGGTCACCCGCCAGGAATTGAATGAAGATGATGATATTACGTATGAGGTATTAAACGGTGCCGAAAGCTGGGCGGAGGCTGCCTCTTGAAAGACCTGTTTCGCATAGATGGGGAAGCGGCTGTTGTCACGGGCGCCCTGGGCAAATTAGGTCCTGTCTGGATTGAGACCCTGCTCAACGGGGGGGCATCGGTTTTTGCCCTCGATCTTCCCCAGACCAAAATTTCAGCAGACTATAAAAAGCTGCAAGACCACTTTGATGAATCGCGCTTGATGCTGGATCGTGCCGATGTAAGGGACCGCGAAAAACTGGAGGCAGCCTGTCAAAACTGCTGTCAAGCTTTCGGGGTACCTTCCATCCTGGTAAACAACGCCGGCATCGATCAGCCTCCCGGCGAAACCGGAAAAGGGTATCGGCTCGAAGATATACCCTTTGAGATTAACCGGGAGATTCTTGAGGTTAACACCCTTGGCGCCTTCCTGGTTACCCAGGTATTTGGCCACCAGATGGTGCAAGCATCCCGGGGCTCCATTATCAATATTGGATCCCTGTACGCCGGCGTGGCACCGGATGGGCGTTTTTATGACCACATCAAAAGTGACCCGCCTTTTCTCAAGCCGCCGGCCTACGGAGCTTCCAAAGCCGCCGTAGTCAACCTGACCCGCTATCTGGCAACCCTGTGGGCGCCGCACGGGGTGCGCGTAAACGCATTGTCGCCGGGCGGCGTACTGGGAGGCCAGGACGAGGAATTTAAACGCAAATTTTGCGATCGGGTCCCGCTCGGCAAAATGGCAACAGATGAAGACCTGGCAGGTCCGTTGCTTTTTCTCGCGTCCCGGGCGTCATCCTATGTCACCGGCATCGAACTGGTCGTGGATGGAGGGTTTACGGCATGGTAATTTCGTTAAATAGTTGATTTGTTGACTGGTTGATTATTTAACTGATTGTTAATTTTATCAATTAATTCATATATTTCCATACAGTTGGAGCAAAAATGAATTCCTATAATATGCCGGAGACCATCCCCAACTGGATCAATGGCGAGGAAATAGCTGCAGATTCCGGGGCGACTTTCGTTAAGGTTTCCCCGCACAGCGGAGACGAGCTGTGCCGGGTGGCCCGATCCAACGGCCAGGATGTGAAAACAGCCATCCAGGCTGCCCGAAAGGCCCAGGCCGGCTGGGCGGACATTACGCCGGTGCAGCGCGGTGACATCCTTTATGATATCACCCTGGCCATGCGTAAATATCGGGAGGAAATCGCCACCATTGTAGCGGCGGAAACCGGCATGTCTTTTCAGGCTGCCCTTGGTGAGACCGGCGGTGCCATCGCCCAGGGTGAGTTTATGGCCGGTGAGGGGCGGCGCTTTTACGGCCGCACCACCACCAGCGCCGTTACCAATAAATATGCCCTGACGGTCAGACAACCGCTGGGCGTTGCCGGATTGATCATTGCGGCCAACACCCCGATTGCCAATGTGGCCTGGAAAGTATTTCCGGCCCTGCTGTGCGGTAACGCGGCCGTTCTCAAGGCTGCCGAAGATACACCGGCCACGGCCTGGTATTTCGGAAAAATTGCCCATGAGGCCGGCCTGCCGCCGGGAGTTTTGAACATAATCCAGGGCTACGGCCAGGAGGCCGGCGGCCCCCTGGTTGCCGACCCGGACGTAGATGTCATCAGCTTTACGGGCTCCACGGCAGTGGGACGCCAGATCGCATCCATTGCCGGTCAGCGGCTGGCTAAAGTGTCTCTGGAGTTGGGCGGTAAAAACCCGCTGGTGGTCTGCGATGATGCGGATCTGGAAAACGCCGCGCAGTGGGTAATACTCTCGGCCTTTAGCAATGCCGGACAACGTTGTGCTGCGGCCAGCCGCATCATTATTTTTGACAGCGTTTATGATCAGTTTCGGGATATGCTGCTGGCCGGTACCCGCAAGTTGACACTGGGGCCGGCCGATGACGACGACCTCGGTCCGGTGATTAATGAAAAACAGCTGAAAAACATGCTGGGCGCCATCGAAGAGGCCCAAAGGGAGGGTGCGACGGTAATGACCGGCGGTGAGCGGTTGACGGATGATGCCCATGCCGGCGGTTTTTATATGGCCCCGACCCTGATTGAGGGTGCCGATCCCCACAGTCGGGTATCGACCACCGAGCTTTTCGGTCCCATCGCCTGTCTTTACAAAGTCCACGATTTCGCAGAAGCGCTGCAGATGGCCAATGATTCCCCATACGGATTGACGGCCTGCATCCACACCCGCAGCATCCACCGCGCCACCGAATTTTCACAGAAAGTTCAAACCGGCGTAGCGGTGGTCAATGCCGGAACCTATGGCAGTGAACCGCACATGCCCTTTGGCGGCCTGAAACAATCCGGCAATGGATCGCGGGAGCCCGGCACCGAGGCGCTGGATGTGTATTCTGATTTAAAAAATATTTATATCAATATAGATCCGGAATTGCTCTAACAAATAATTTGTATTAAATCATCTTTGGCTCTTATTTGATACCGGAAGCAGAGGTTAAATTCGAATATCGAAAACCGAAATTCGAAACAAGCACGAATAACTAAAATTAAAATGACTCAAACAAGAACCTGGACATACCGCGATGTTAGTGGTTATCGTTTTGGTCATTGAATCATTCGAATTTAGAATTTGTTTCGAATTTCGGTCTTCGGATTTCGGATTTTAATATTTCAACAAATTTGAGGGTCTTTTCGGAATGGTGGAAGTAGATGCCTGAGAAACAAAATACTATCGTAGCCCTGATTCCGGCCCGATCCGGCTCCAAACGCGTGCCGGACAAAAATATCCGCCCTCTGGCCGGACACCCGCTGATTGCCTACAGCATTGCGGCTGCTTTGCAGAGTAAGATATTTAAGGCGGTGATCGTGTCGACAGACTCGGATCATTATGCCGACATTGCCAGACATTACGGTGCCGATGTTCCTTTTTTGCGACCGGCAGAAATTGCCGGCGACACCTCTCCGGATATCGAATGGGTGGCGCACACACTAATCCAGCTGCGCAAAAACGGGCAGGACTACGAATGCTTCAGCATTCTGCGCCCGACCAGTCCGTTTCGGCTGCCGGAAACCATCCGGCGGGCATGGACGGAATTTCGAACGCACAAAGGGGTTGATTCGCTGCGGGCGGTGGAAAAATGTCAGCAACACCCCGGAAAAATGTGGGTGGTACGCGGAAACCGTATGGTGCCGCTTTTGCCCCTGGGACCAGCCGCGCAACCCTGGCACAGCAGCCAGTACCCGTCTTTGCCTGAGGTATATGTGCAGAACGCCAGCCTGGAAATTGCGAAAACACGTGTTATTTTTGAAGAGAACACAATTGCCGGGAATGTCCTGGTGCCCTTTTTCACAAAAAATTATGAGGGATTCGATGTCAACAGTGATTACGATTGGAACCTCGCCGAACATCTGGTTCAAAAGGGTGAGGCAACATTGCCCAGCGTAAGTCAACCGCCTTACTCGTAAAAAGGAAACAGTTCACCGCAGAGACCGCTGAGAACGCAGAGAAAGGCATACCTGGTTAACAATATTTAAATGATGAGAATCACAAGAATAATTCTGGGGCAAATTTTGACTTTAGCTATTTTTTATCTAAAAAGGCTCTGCGCCCTCGGCGTTCTCTGCGGTTAATTATATTTAATCACAAAAAAGGGAGCATTGGATATCATAATGATCGAGATTAGATTAATTCCTGAAAATGAATTTCAGAGGGTGCGCGCAGCAAACATCGACAAGTATACCCGTTTGGCCTTGCTGTCCGACATGTGCGCCGCCAATGCACTGGCCACGGTAAAACGCGCAGGATCCGGCCATCTGGGATCGAGCTTCAGTTCCCTGGATGTCGTCACCTATTTATACCACTCTGAAATGAATATTGCCGAACTGGGTGTCGATCACCCTGACCGCGATATTTACTTTTCCTCAAAAGGCCATGATGTCCCCGGGCACTATGCCGTTCTGCATTCTCTGGGACTGCTTTCCGAAAAGAGGTTTCAACATTTGCGACGGCTTGACGGCACCCACGGGCACCCGGATATCAGCATCGCGGGAATTGAAGCCAATTCAGGGTCTTTGGGTATGGGTATTTCCAAAGCCAAGGGTATGGCCCTGGCGAAAAAAATGAACGGTGCCAAAGGCCGCGTGATGGTAATGACCGGGGACGGCGAGCTCCAGGAAGGACAAATCTGGGAATCGCTGCAGACCGCTGCCTATCAGCAGGTTAACAACCTGATTGCGATTGTCGATTTTAATAAAATTCAAACCGATAAATCCGTCAAAGATATTATTGATTTAGGTGACCTGGCCAGAAAATTCGAGGTGTTCGGCTGGCATGCGGAAAGTTGTAACGGTCATGATTTTGCAGAATTGGAGAACGCCTTCACCCGGCTCAAGCAGGTCAACGACCGGCCCAAGGTGCTGATTGCCGATACCATCAAAGGCAAAGGTGTCTCCTTTATGGAAGGCCCCCGGGCCCTGCAGGAAGGCAACGGGCTATACCCCTGGCATTCCGGGGCACCGGATGACGACACATATGAAGCCGGGTACAACGAAATTGTTAACCGCATCAATGTCCGGCTCGAAGAACTGGACCTGGCGCCGCTGAATACACGGGTCATGGCAACCCGCGAGAGAAATCGCGTTTCGCTGAAAGCCACCGCCGAGAAGGTTGTCAACGCCTACGGTGAGGCCCTGGTAAAAATTGGTGCCCAAAGAAAAGACATCGTCGTCCTGGATGCCGACCTGTCGGCCGACTGTGGGCTGCGTCCTTTTGAAGAAGCCTATCCGGATCGGTTCATTGAAAACGGTATCGCCGAACAGGACATGGTGTCTACGGCCGGCGGCTTCGCCCTGCAGGGGTTTTTGCCGATTGTCAATTCCTTCGGGGTATTTCTGGCATCCCGGTCCAATGAACAGATCTACAATAATGCCACCGAAAAAACCAAAATCATCTATGCCTGCCACTATGCGGGACTGATCCCGGCCGGTCCGGGAAAATCCCATCAAAGCCTGCGCGACATTTCTTTGTTCGGCGCGCTGCCCAATTGCACGATCATCGAGCCATGCAATGGCATTGAAACCGAACAGGCGCTTCAATGGTGCGTGGATCAGGCAGAGCAAAACTGTATGCTTCGTCTGGTCATATCGCCATCGCCCCGTACCATCGTTCTGCCGGATGATTATCATTTTTCACTCGGCCGGGGCGCCGTCGTCAACGACGGCAAGGATGCGATTTTGTTTGCTTACGGCCCGGTGATGATGAATGAAGCGCTCAAGGCCGCAGAAATACTCAACCAAAAAGATATCTCCCTGAAAGTTATCAATCTGCCATGGCTCAATGAAGTCAATCTTAGCTGGCTGGAGGAGATTTGCGAAGATTGCAAATTTCTTTTTGCCCTGGACAATCATTCCGGGTACGGAGGGCTGGGAGATCTCCTGTTGAATGGGTTGATGTCGTCACCCGGGTTAAGGGCCCGGCGCCTGACAAAATTTGCAATCGATGAGTTTCCTGCTTGCGGTACTCCTCAGGAAACACTGGCTTACCATAAATTGGACGGCCGCAGCCTGGCAGAGCGCATTGCCGGCGTCATCAGCAAGCCGTAAGAGTCGATTGGCGGAGGACAAGCAAGACCATGTCAAAAGAAAAGAGATTACTTTTAATACCGGTTGAAAACCAGGTGCGGGAACTCGATCCCAAACTATTGCTGGCCTGCGTTGCGGCACAGCGCGGCTTCTCGTCGGTCATCGGATCGCGACGGGAATTGGAGTTTCGAATTGACTCATATCCCAGGAGCATCTATCTCTCCAAAAGTATGACGGGTCGCAGCCTTATATTCTTCCGCCTGGCCAAAAAATTCGATCATGAAATCGTGACCTGGGATGAAGAGGCCCTGGTGCATTTACCGCCGGAGACCTATTTCTCCCGCCGACTGCATCCCGAGGCAATCCGCCAGGTATCACAACTGTTCGCCTGGGGCCAGGACAATGTCGAACTGTGGCACCAGTACCCGCAGTTACCGGATAATTTGCCGATCCATAGCGTCGGCAATCCCCGCACCGATATGCTGCGCCCTGAAATGCAACCATTTTACGAAGACGAAGTCCAGGCGCTGCGTGACACCTATGGGGATTTCTTGCTGATTAATACCAATTTCAATCACGTCAATGCCTTTGGCCCGGACATGAATTTGTTTCAACCGGTTAGTAATCCCGATGAAATCCCCAAATTCGGCAGGGCCGCCAAGGGCATGAGCCGGGAGTACGCCGAAGACCTGTGGAACCACAAACTGGCCGTATTTAAGGACTTTCAGGAACTGATCCCCAAGCTCGAACAGGCCTTCCCGCAGCTGAACATAGTGGTCCGGCCCCACCCCACAGAACGACACGACGTGTACAACAAAATCGCTGCACGATGCCCACGCGTGCATGTGACCAACCAGGGCAATGTTGTCCCCTGGATACTGGCCACGAAGGCCGTCCTGCACAACGGTTGTACCACCGGTATCGAAGCATTTGTGATGGGCGTGCCGGCCATCAGCTACCGGTCGTCCACCAGCGAAATAATTGACAATGGATTTTACCGTTTACCCAACGCGGTCAGCGACCACTGCTTTAATTTCGATCAACTGGAGGATCTGCTGAACCAAATATTAACCGGGCAGCGGGTGTCAGGCGATGGCGATGAGCGTAGAGCAGTTGTAGAGCATTACCTGGCTTCCCAATCAGGTCCGTTGGCGTGTGAGCGGATGGTAAACGTTCTTGAATCTTTCACAACCGATGGGAGCGATTCTGGCGGGCCTTCTCCGGTGGAACGTCTCCAGCGCAGGATTATTGCAGGGGGATATCATCTGTACAAGCGGTTAAAGCCAAAATTACCCGGCTCTCACAACCGGCCCGAGTTCCAGCGCCACCGCTATCCGAGTATTTCTGTCGACACGATAAACTTAAAAATTCAACGAATCCAGGAGCTTCTCAAAGACAACACGCGGCTAAACGTCAAGCCCATCTCCGATGTGCTTTTCCAGATAAGCGTTTAGAATAATAGAAGTTACTAATGCGGCCATAATTTTTTAGACATAGATTGGTTCAGTTACAAAGAAATTCACCGCAGAGCTCGCAGAGACCGCAGAGGCAATCATAATAATTAATGGTTTTTTCTCTGCGTACTCGGCGATCTCTGCGGTAAAGGAATCCGACAATAAAACAAGGAAATCTCTTGTGAAGATTAAAGATCATAAAGCGTGTCTGATCATACCGGTAGAAAACCAGGTGCGTGAACTGGACCCCAAGCTGCTGCTGGCCTGTATCGCAGCGCGCCGCGGCTTCACGGCCATTATCGGTTCTCACCGCGAGATCGATCTTCAGATTTCCTCTTTTCCGAGAAGCCTGTATCTCAACAAAAGCATGACGGATCGCAATTTGAAAATGTTTCGCATTATGGAAAAAATCGGCCATCAGATCGTGACCTGGGATGAAGAGGCCCTGGTCCATCTGCCGGCCGAAACCTATTATTCACGCCGGCTGTCTCCGGTCGCGATTCGATATGTTGCGCACCTTTTTGCCTGGGGCGAAGACAATGCCGAATTATGGCGGCAGTACCCCCACCTTCCTCGCAAAATGCCGATTCATGTCACCGGCAATCCGAGATGCGACATGCTGCGCCCGGAAATGCGACCATTTTATCAACCGGAAGTGGAAAAAATACGCCAAACCTACGGCAATTTTATTCTGGTCAATACAAATTTCAACCATGTGAATGCCTTTTTCCCGGCTCAAAACTTATTTAAACCTGCAAAAGATGAAAGGCAGCAGCTGTCATTCGGCAAGGCGGCTGTAGGGATGTCGCGACCGTATGCTCAGGGACTGCATGACCATAAGCAGATGATCCTGAAGACATTCAAAGACCTAATCCCGGTCCTAGACGAATCCTTTCCGGATCATACCATTATCGTCAGACCACACCCAACCGAGAATCAGCAGATCTATAAAGAGATCGCTCAACGATGCCAACGCGTTGTGGTAACCAATGAGGGCAATGTCGTTCCCTGGTTGATGGCAACCCGGGCGGTCATCCACAACGGTTGCACCACCGGTGTTGAGGCCTATATGATGGGAGTTCCGGCAATATCCTACCGCGCAGAAGTCAATGCCGCATATGATCTTGATTTCTACCGGTTACCCAACCTGATCAGCCATCAGTGTTTTAATGCCGATGAGTTGATGGAGACCCTGAACAGGATATCAAATGGTGAGCTGGGCGTTGCGGATGGCGACGAACGCAAGATCCTGGTGAATCAATATCTGGCGGCCCAGGATGGCCCCCTGGCGTGCGAGCGCATCGTTGACGTGATTGAGGCTATACTGGCGGCTCAACCAAAGCTGCCGCGACCACCCATGGGCGACATTTTGCTTGGCCGGAGCCTGTCCCTGAAGCGACGGGTGAGCCGGAATATCCGTAATAAACTCCCGGGCAGTCATGCGCCGCCGGAATTTCACAAACACCGCTATCCGGGCGCATCGGCTCAAGAGTTAAATACGCGAATCACAGGCTTTCAACAGCTGCTGGGCGACGACAGCCGGATAACAGCGGAACAGGTATCAGATCAGATTTTCAGAGTTAGCCGCCAATAAGGTATTTAAACAGGAGACCGTGCATGAAAATATTAATTCTGGGGACCGGCAAAACAGGAACCACCGCCATGGTGTATAAAGTGTCCGGCGGGTTGCCGAACTGCCATGCCTTCTCCGGCGGGCGTCCGGGTAAATATGTGGGTAATTACGAAAATGCAGTTTACAAACATACCTATGAAGAACGCAAAGGCAAAGGGTTTGATCTGTTTCAGGAGCATTTGCAAAAAGAGCACTACGACCGCAAAATCTGGATGGCCCGCGATCCCCGCGATGCGGCCGTCAGCCGCATGTTGTATCGCTGGCACCGGGGGTACGAGGGACATAAAAAACAGTTTGAATCCCACCGCGATCTGGTTCTAAAGAAAGAAAAAGATCCCGCATCGGTGCCTTTTTACGAAATCTGCCGTTACACGGGACACGACGGCCGGCCCCGGAGTGTCGAAGCGGTCATCGAGGAGGAAACGCACCGCTACCGGCAAATGGTCAAATTCGTGGAGGGCCTGGGAAGCGATTGGTTCCTGTTTACCTTTGAAGGTATGGTGACCAAAAAATTCGATGCGCTCAATGACTATCTCGGTTTCGAGGTTCAGGCTGACGCAAATGTCCCCAGTGCTTCGGGCAAGGCTAAAGTTATCCGAAAAAAAGCAGCCGGAGACTGGCGTCACTGGTTCACCGAAGAAGATATGGCACATTTCAAACCGTCCTTTATGCCCTACATGGAGCTTATCGGCTATGACTGTAACGACTGGACACCCGATCCCAATCCGCTAATTGAGCCCGAGTTCTCTTCGGTCTACATGCAGAATCTGCCCCGCAAAGCTGCTAAAAATAAAATATTACGATATATCGATCCGGTAATCCAGAAACTGGTTAAACGGGACTGAGCCGCGTTCGAAAAGGAATTGTGAGGGAGTCAACCATGGCTAAGAACTTTAAAATTGGTGATCAAATTGTGGGACCGGGAAAGCCGTGTCTGATTATAGCCGAAGTGGCCCAGGCGCACGACGGCAGCCTGGGAACGGCCCATGCCTTCATTGATGCCATTGCCGGGGCCGGGGCCGATGCGGTCAAATTTCAGACCCATATCGCTGCGGCCGAAAGCACGCCGGACGAACCCTGGCGCGTCAAATTCAGTCCCCAGGACGCCACGCGGTTTGACTACTGGAAACGCATGGAATTTACCGAGGAGCAGTGGATCGGTCTCAAGCAACATGCCGATGAAAGCGAGCTCATTTTTCTCAGCTCACCCTTCTCTTTCGAAGCAGTTGATCTGCTAACCCGGGTGGGGGTAGCGGCCTGGAAGGTTCCTTCGGGGGAGACGGCCAACCTCCCGATGCTGGATCAGATGACTGCAACCGGTTTGCCGGTGATTCTATCAACGGGCATGAGTCCCATGGACGAAATCGACACCGCCGTCGAACGCATCCGATCCCGGGGCCTTGAACCGACGGTGCTGCAATGCACGACCGATTATCCCTGTCCGGCGGAAAAAGTCGGCCTGAATCTCATTGCCGACTTTCGAGAGCGGTACGGCTGTCCGGTGGGATTATCGGATCACTCCGGCACCATATATCCCGGTCTGGCAGCGGCCACCCTCGGTATTGAGATGCTGGAGGTACACGTTACGTTTAGCCGAAAAATGTTTGGACCTGACGTGCCGGCGTCGATCACCACCGATGAGTTAGGACGGTTGGTGGAGGGTATCCGCTTTATCGAAACCATGAACGCCTATCCGGTCAACAAAGAGGACATGGCCCGGGATTTAAAGCCGTTGCGGGATATGTTCACCAAAAGTGTCGTGGCTCAAAAAAGCCTCAAAGCCGGCACGGTTTTAAAAGCAGAGGATTTGACCCTCAAAAAGCCCGGTACCGGATTACCCGCCGCCCGGCTGCCGGAGATAGTCGGCCGGCAATTAAAACGGACAGTTGCAGCCGATGCCATGATCTCAGAAAAAGATCTTGAATAAAAAGTGGCCATTATAAGGATCGTTAACGATGAAATCAACACCATCAACACTGCTGATACCGGTGGAACTCCAGGTACGCGAGCTTGAACCCAAGCTTTTGCTCGCCTGTGCCGCCGCTATGCGGGGTTTTACGGCTATGATCGGACCCCGCCGGGAAATGCACTTTTATCTGCATGCTTTCCCGAAGAGCATATATCTTTCCAAAAGCACCACGAATGCCAGCAAAAATGTTTTCAGATACCTTGAAAAAATGGGATCCAAAATTGCAGTTTGGGACGAGGAAGCGCTGGTTGCCCTGCCGCCCAGGCTTTACTACCGGCACCGGCTGTCACCGAAATCCATCAAATATGTCTCACATCTGTTGGCCTGGGGCGAACAAAATGCCGAACTGTGGCGTCAGTATCCCAATCTGCCCGATGGTATTCCAATCCACGTCACCGGCAACCCGCGTGGTGACTTGCTGCGATCCGAACTGCGCGGTTATTACGAAGAGGACGTCAGGGCTCTGCGTCAGGAATACGGTGATTTCGTTCTCGTCAACTCCAATTTTAATCTGATAAATGCTTACCATGCTGACATGAATCTTTTAATGCCGGGCCCGAATCCCGGCGATGGGCTGGTGCTGAGTCGGCGTTCAAGGAGTCTGGGGTTAGACCGGCAATATGCCGAAGGTTTTACCGCTTATAAAAAAGCCATTCTGCAGAGCTTTGAAGAGCTCGTACCGGCCCTGGCCCGTGAGTTCCCGGATTGCACCATTGTGGTCAGACCCCATCCGGCTGAAAATCAAAAAATCTATCATCGGCTGGGAGAAACAAGTGACGGGGTGCGGGTTATCAACAAAGGCAATGTTGTTCCCTGGCTGCTGGCAGCCAGGGCCCTGATTCACAACGGCTGCACCACCGGGATTGAAGCCTACGCCCTGGGCACACCGGCCCTGGCCTATCGCAGGAGCGTTGAGGAGCGATTTGACAATGACTTCCATCAGCTGCCGAACGCCCTGAGTCACGAATGTTTCAGTTTCGACGAACTTAAAAGCACCCTCCAGCAAATTCTTGAAGGTCAGCTGGGAGTGGCCAATGGTGATGACCGACTTGCCTTAATGAACCACAATCTGGCGGCCCAGAGTGGTCCGATGGCCTGTGAGCGTATCCTTGATGTACTTGAACAAATAACCCGGGATATGTCCCGCGAGCCCGAGCCAACCATGGTTGACCGGCTAAAGACCCGAGTATGGTCCAACCGGCGACAATTGAAAAAACGTTTGAGAGGATTTCGCCCCGACATGTCCCACAACAAGGCGGATTTTTTAAAACACCGTTATCCAAGCATTTCTCTGGAAGAAATGCGCCAGCGCGTGGCCCGCTTCCAGCAACTGTTGGGCCACGAAGTAGAATTAAAAGTGGAGCAATTTGCCAACCAGTTCTTTCGGATCAGTCGGCAGCAAAATTAAGCCCGAAGGCTATATGGAGTTATCAGTTATTTGTTATTCGTTAATGGATTAAAAAGGATGAAATCATAATGAAAATTATAATATTGGGAACCGGAAAATCAGGAACCACAGCCCTGGTTTATAAACTGGCCGGTGGTTTACCGAACTGCAAGGCATTTTCCGGGGGTCGGCCGGGCAAATACATCGGCGATTATGAGAACGCCGTCTACAAGCACACCTATGAAGAGAGCAAAGGCAAAAATTTCGAACTTTTTCGGGAGCATCTGAAAAAAGAACACTATGACCGCAAGGTGTGGATTGCCCGCGACCCTAGAGATGTTGCCGTCAGCCGCATGCTCTATCGCTGGCAAAAAGGGATTAAAGGCCAGAAAGAACAATTTCAGGCCCATCTGCAGTTGATCCTGGATAAGGAAAAGGATCCGGGCACCGTCTCCTTTGCCGAGATTTGCCGCTATGTCGGCTATAACGAGTGGCCCCGGCCGATCGAAGAAGGCCTCGAAGAAGAACGTGCGCGCTACCGCAACATGAGCGATTTCGTAAACAGTCTGACCGATGATTGGTTTTTGTTTACCTATGAGGACATGATCGCCAAGAGCTACCAGGCGCTCGACACCTACCTTGGATTTAACATTCGTGACGAGGCCGAGGTTCCGGTCTCCACCGGCAAAGCCAAAGTGGTTCGTAAAAAGGCGACCGGAGACTGGCGTCACTGGTTTACAGAAGCTGATATTGAGTTGTATAAACCGGCCTTTCTGCCATACATGGAAGTTATCGGCTACGATTGCAATGACTGGTCTTTGAATGCCCATCCCGTCATCGAGCCCGAGTTCTCATCGCTGTATATGCAGCAACTGGCCCAGAGAAAGAAAAAATCACTTCGGTCCGTCATCAATATGAAAGATCGACTCATCCAGCACCTGACATCCTGATTGAGCGAAAATAGCTCAATCAGGCGTTAATCCGCCTGCGGCGGAATAACTCCCAATTGATTTTCAATCAACTGGGGGGGAGGAATTAAATGAAAAAACGCAAGGTATGCGTGGTGGTAAACAGCCGCGCGAATTATGGCAGAATAAAATCCGTCCTGAGGGCGGTTCAGAATCACCCGGATCTGGAGTTGAGATTAATAGCCGGCGCATCAGCACTGCTATGGCGTTTTGGCAACGTTGCCGAACAAATCAAAGCGGATGGTTTTCAGGTTGATGCGGTGATTTACTCCATTGTCGAGGGTGAAAACCCGACCACCATGGCCAAATCCACCGGCATGGGAATCATGGAACTGGCCACCCAGTTTGAAAACATCAAACCCGATATCGCCATCACCGTGGCCGACCGGTTTGAAACCATGGCCACGGCTATTGCCGCCAGTTATATGAATATTCCCCTGGCCCACACCCAGGGCGGCGAGGTCACGGGCTCCATCGATGAAAGTGTGCGCCACGCCATTACCAAACTGGCGCACATTCATTTCCCGGCCACGGCCAAGGCCAGGGAAAATGTTATTCGGATGGGTGAAGATCCGGCGAAGGTTTTTCTTACCGGGTGTCCGGCCATTGATATTATAGCCGATCTGGATATGACACCGCCAGATGATCTGCTGCTGCGCTACGGGGGCGTCGGTCCGGAACTGGATATTCACAAACCCTACCTGGTTGTCCTGCAGCATCCGGTAACCACGGAGTTCGGCAGCGGTATGAACCAGATCAATGCGACCTTAAGGGCCATCAAAGCCCTGCGCATGCAGACGATCTGGCTGTGGCCCAATGTCGATGCCGGTTCTGATGACATTTCCAAAGGCCTGCGCATGTTTCGCGAGAATGAGAACCCGGACTATGTGCATTTTTACCGCAATTTCTCCGTTGAACACTATGCCCAGCTAATCGGCAACTGTGCCTGCCTGATCGGCAACTCCAGCTCGGGCATCAGGGAAGGCTCTTTTCTGGGTGTGCCGGCTGTTAACATCGGAACGCGCCAGGCCAACCGGGAACAGGCGGGCAACTGTATTAACGTCGGCTATAACCATCAGGAGATAGAAGCCGCTGTGCGCCATCACATCAACAATGGTCGGTATCCGTCCGATACGCTCTATGGAGACGGCAAAGCCGGGAAGCGCATTGCTGATATACTGACGGATGTGGATATCAACATTCAAAAGAGACTGATGTACTCATGAAAAAATCTAAATATGCACAGGTCTGCGAAATTTGCGGCACGAGTAACTGGACCACCGTTTATGAAGGTCCGGTAAGGGATGGATCCTTCGGTAACGTAACCTCGGAAGCACACCCGATTTATCAATGCGGGCATTGCGGGGTGCAACGCCTGGCGGAATCGGCCTGCAAAGATGACAGTTTTTATGCCGGAAAAAAATATCGAGAGTTGCTGGGAGAATCATCCGACGCCGAAGGATTTTGGACCAAGCATGATATCCACCAGATTCGGAATCTTAACGTGTTATGGCCCAATTCCATACGCAACCGGGTCGTGGCCGATATCGGCTGTGCCGCCGGCAGTTTCCTGGACCATATCAGCGGGTTGGCTGCCAGGTCACTGGCGATTGAGCCCTGCCGGGAATATCACCCTTCCCTGAGCCGACGCGGCTATGAAGTCTATGACTCCCTGATAAATGCTCGCGTAGACTATAACGACAGGGTAGATGTGGCTTTCAGCCTGGCAACGGTTGAGCATGTGGAACACCCCTTAAATTTTTTTTCTGAAATCCGTCAGCTTCTCAAACCGGGAGGACTGTTTCTGGTCAGTACACCCAATCGACGGGATATCCTCATGGATCTGCTGGGTGATGACTATCAACAATTTTTCTACCGCACGGTCCATCGCTGGTATTTTGACATGTCGTCCTTAGCAGACCTGGCAAGACGCTGCGGCTTTGATATTGTCAAGGAAAGTTGCGTGCAGCGTTTTGGCATTTCCAATGCTCTGGCCTGGCTGAAAGACCGCAAACCAACCGGCGATCAATTTCTGCCGGCAATGGATGACCCGTTGTTAAACCAGTTCTGGCAAACCTATCTGGAATCCATAGGCAGCGGTGATTATCTGTATCTGCTGGTAAGACGCAACGATGGATAGGCAATTCGGAATTTTTATAACGTATTGACGCTTTATAGTATCCTTAAGACGGAAATACCTGACGAATTCAGGTCGGCACGGAGGCCGACCCTACTTAAGTGAACAGGGTTGGAGCCATTAAGTTGACGCCTATCCGCCGTGGCGGGACTCTGCGAACTTTGCGCCTCGAATGAGCGCAGCGAATGGGCGGTGAAACAGACCCACTGAATTAGTACCAACTTAGAAGGTCGCTAATATGAAAACCATTCTTTATCTGGGTGCCGAGGTGGGGGCGCAGGCCGCTGAAGAAGTCGTCGCCGGCCGGGCCGAAGTCCGCCGGGTTCCCGCCGATTCCGAGGAGGTCAAGGTGCATATCACAACATGTGCCGCCCTGCTGGATGCATCCATGAAAGTGCGCATTACCGACCCTATGGTCGCATCTGCAGCCGGGCTGAAGATAATTTCATGTGCCACAACCGGCTCCGATCATATCGATCGCCAGGAACTGGACAGCAGAGGCATCCCGGTCAAAACTTTGATGGAGGACAGGGAACTGCTGTTGAACCTAACACCGGCGGCCGAGCTTTCCTGGGCCCTGCTGATGGCCTGTGCACGCAAACTGCCCGCTGCAGTTAAGCATGTCGTATCCGGCGGCTGGAACCGGGAAGAATTTCCCGGGATCATGCTGAACGGCCGACGCATTGGCATCATCGGCTGCGGCCGCATCGGTACCTGGATGAGCCGCTATGCCCGGGCCTTTGGGATGGAAATTGTGGGCTACGACCCCCTGCTGACCAAATATCCACCGCATATCAACCCCGTATCCATGGAGGAACTGGCGCACACCAGTGATTTTATAACGATTCACGTGCCGCTCACAGGAGATACCACCGGCCTATTTTCAAAAAAACATTGCGCCATGGTAAAACCCGGGGCAATATTAATCAATACATCCCGGGGCGCTGTTGTCGATGAGCAGGGCCTGCTCAAGGCATTGGAAACCAATCAAATGGGGGCGGCCGGGTTGGATGTGCTGGCCGATGAACCGGATATTCAAAAATCACCACTGTATCAGTATGCCCGGGCCCATGACAATCTGATCATCACACCCCATTGTGGCGGATTTTCCCACGATGCCGTAAAAGTTGTCTGCCGCCGGGCGGCTGAAAAAATCGTTGAGTATTTGGATCTATGAAACACCTGACAAATCTAGCGCGGCAAATCGCCGCCTGCGATCTTAAACACGTTTTTGGTATTCCGGGAAGTGGTCCCAGCCTACATTTACTGGATGAGCTGGAGAAACTGGATGTTCAGTTTCACCTGACCCATTTTGAGGGCAGTGCCGCACTGATGGCCGGCGCCTTCGGTAAGCTCAGCACCCAATGCGGGGTGGCCGTCTCCATCAAAGGGCCGGGCCTCACAAACATGCTGCCGGGCCTGGCCGCCTGCTGCCTGGAGGGTTTTCCGGTGGTCAGTATCTCGGAAGCCTATCTGCCGGGAACGCCGCCGGAGTCCTGCCACAAACGAATTGAGCATGGTAAACTGCTGGCGGGCATTGCCAAAATCCAGGCCTATCTGTCGGATAGCGGACCTGATTTTGAAAGCCTGTGCCACCTGGCGCAATCGGAGGTACCCGGCGTAGTGCATTTGAACATCGCCGCATCACCCGCTGACGGCCTTATTTCTCAAATCCCTCTGCCACAGGAACTTGATAAGAACGCCGACCTGGAGCGGGCAATAGCCCTGGTCAGAAAGGCCAGCAAGCCGGTAGTGATTGCCGGCACCCTGGCAGTCCGCAAAAACTGGTCTGAATATCTTAATCGACTGACCCTGCCCATCTTCAGCACAGCCGCCGCCAAAGGCGTGGTCAATGAAAGCCTGCCTCATGCGGGCGGCGTATTCACGGCTGTTGGTGGACCGCTGGCCCCTGAAACAACTATCATACCGCAAGCCGATCTGGTCATATCGCTGGGTCTGCGGCACAATGAGGTCCTGGCAGTTAAACCCTTTGACTGCCCGACCGTCCACATCGATCCGTTGGGAGAAGAAAAAAGCTTTGGGTTCAAATTTAACCGCACCGCTGCGGGCACGGCGTCACAGCTTGACACGCTGTGTGAAACTCTGGCCCAAAAGTCCTGGGGCCTTGAGCTGATCGAAACCTCCTTTAAAAAGCTGAATGCCAGAATATTCCAATCTACTTTTTTGCCGGCCAATGTTTATGCCGCTATCGCCCGACATTATAAAAGTGAGGCCCGACTGGTTCTGGACACGGGAAATTTTTGCACCATCGGCGAACATGTCTGGCAGGTTCCACGCCCCGACCTTTACCTGGCCGCGGGCCAGGGACGTTATATGGGGGTGGGAATACCCCTGGGCGTCGGTGCCGCTCTTTACGATCCCCGGATTCCAACGGTCGTGTTTACCGGTGACGGTGGTATCGGGATGTTTATTTCAGAAATGAAACTGGCTGCAAAGCACCATCTGCCGTTGCTGGTTGTGCTTTTGTCCGATGCCTTTCTGGGCACCATTCGCGGTGCTTCCTTAACCAAAGGTTATTCCCAGCAGCCTACCGCGATTGACCGTCCCTCCTGGCTAAAGACCATGGAGGGCCTCGGAATTGCCGGTCAACGAGTTAATAATTCAGAAGAACTTACGGCGGCTCTCGAGGGGTGGGACCGGAACGATCCCCTGTATCTTGAAGTCCCCTTTGATGCCGATGAATATCTGGGCATGACCGACGGCATTCGCTAAGATTTGCAACACCAAAAGACATTTACTCAGCGCTTTTTGCGCCTTTGCGGTGAATATGATATTTATTCTACATTGAAAAATGTCTAATTAATTGAGGGACCGGGCAGAGATCGAAAAACTCCCCAACCCCTCAATTAATTATTGCCATACTATTAAATATGCCGAATCTTTTTGAAGGATTTATAAATGAGCAAACACATTCTGGTTATCGGAACGGGAAGTGCCGGAAAACGGCACGCCAAAAATTTTTCTTCACTGGGTTGCTCGGTATCCTGCATGGACCCCCGCCAGGACCGACTCGACGAACTGGTCGCCGATGAAATTAAAGTGACCTCGTCTTTTACCGACCTTAAGTACGCTTTCTCAAAGGATAGCACCTTTGATGCAGTCGTTGTGGCATCTCCGCCGAGTTTTCATGTTGATCAATCCATCGCAGCTCTGGAGCGAGGCTTGCCTGTCCTGCTGGAAAAACCGGTATCCCCGGATTTAGCCGGTTCGTTAAGACTCCAAAAAGCGATTGATGAAAACAAAACCCCGCTGTTGCTGGGTTACACCTGGCGCTGGTGGGCGCCGCTGGCAAAGGTCAAGGACCTGGTAGACCGGCAGGCTGTCGGCAAGCTGCGCTACGTCAAATTTACCATGGCGGCCCACCTGGCGGACTGGCATCCCTGGGAACGGTATCAGGATTTTTTCATGTCCGACAGCACGCTCGGCGGTGGGGCGCTGCTGGATGAGAGTCATTGGCTGGACCTGATGCTCTGGTTTTTTGGTATGCCGCAGAAGATATTTGCCAAAATCGATAAGATTAGCAGCCTTGAAATCGATACCGATGATAACGTGGATATGATGGTGTATTTTGAAGACAATTTGCGGGTCAACCTTCATCTCGACCTTTATGCCCGCCCCCATGAGAAATCGATCCAGTTCGTAGGAGAAAACGGAACCCTGATCTGGGAACCAAATCAGATCAGGATTGGAAAACAGATGGATCCCGAATGGGAAACAGAAGATTTCACCTATGATCGCAATGATATGTTTTTGGCTGTCGCCGAAGAGTTTTTAAAAATTATGGGGGGGCGTTCGGACTATACCTGCACCATTGATGACGGCGTCCGGGTATTGAAGTTGATCGAAGCCGCCCGCACCAGCAGCCGTGAAGAAAAAATAATTGAACTGGACAAAACCTGATGAGCTACAAAGGATCTAAGATTCTGGCGGTTATTCCGGCCCGCGGCGGCAGCAAAGGCATTCCGCGCAAGAATCTCTGCACGGTTGGTGGAATTTCCTTAGTCGGTCGTGCGGCCCAGGCAGCTTTATCCCTGGAATGGATTGACCGCACCATTTTATCAACCGATGACGACGAAATTGCGGCCGAAGGACAAAGGTACGGCGCGGCGGTGCCTTTTATGCGTCCAGCGGAATTGGCCTCGGACCGGGCGCGTTCCACCGACATGTGGAAACATGCATGGCTGGCGAGCGAAGACACTTTTAACCAAACCTTCGACATTTCAATACTGCTCGAACCCACCAGCCCCCTGCGCCGCCCTGAAGATATCCTGACCACGGTCGACACTCTGATTGAAAGCGGCTGCGCGGCTGCTGCCACCTTCAGCCGGGCTCCGGCTCACTTTACACCCCACAAATGCCTGACCCTGGATGACAGCGGCATCATTGGATTTTACCATGAACAGGGCCGGCAGTTCAGCATCCGCCAGAAAATCCCGAATTATTATTACCGCAATGGCATTTGCTATGCCGTCAAACGACACACCCTGCTGGAAAAAGAAATGATCATCGAGGAAAACTGTAAGGCGGTCGTCATCGAACGGCCCGTTGTAAATATAGATGATCTGCACGAGTTGGAGTATGCGGAGTTTTTATTGCAAAAAGACTATCGCTAATCCGCTGAACGCCCAGCAAAAAATATCCAGCCGCGTATTGCCGACAAGCCGAAAATGGTAGAAAAGAGCCCCGGCCAACCGTTACAAAAGAGTACCGAATCATGGTGATAGGTTATCAAATCTCAACTGCCTGCAGCCGGATATGCACTTTCCCGATTCTGGAGATTTGACCGCTGATCTGAACCGGAATCGCAGTCGCCGCATCAATGTAAATTTCAAAATCTCCTCTCAACCCCATAAATGAAAATTCCTCGGGCGGTTGGTCCGGCAACGCCAATGCCCGGGGCTTAAAAGAGATTTTAAGCGTATCAGTCATCCCTTCCCTTCGCATATCATTTTTCTGATTCTTTTCAATGTAGCTTACCTTCAGACGCAGTCGTCCGCTTACCTGAACCTTGACCTCGTGCAATTGTTTTCTGTCAAAGACATATAGACTCCGGGGGGCGGCCTCCTCCCTAAAGGCACGGGCTGATGCAAGATACAAAAGCCCGGTGGGTTCCATGACCACTTGAGATCCCGGGCGCTTATCCTGATAGGGGTAAAAGGATTCTTTAGTGTTGGTCCAGCGCTCCGGGGCCAGATTTTTCTGCTCCCCGTGACCGGGCTTTTTTCTCAGCCGGTAAACCCCCTTTTCCGTAAACCGGTAGGTGTTTTGCCAGATATCATCACCTTTTCGATAACGGATGCGCTGCAAGGCTGCGGCATCGCCCGGAGAAAACCATGCCTGGCTTCCCGTAAAATCAGGGCCTCCGAATAGCGGATTGACCGCGGATTGAACATCAATAACCTTCACAGGGGCTGGGGAAACCTGCAGGGGGCTGCCTTCCGGGATTGAAATCAATACCTTTTGTGCCGCTAAAGCCGACAATTCCGTCAGGGACACCGTTGTTTCCACTTTTCCCAGAAAGTGTTTTCCCTGGTAGGCAAGACGTTTCCATACCACCTGGCCGGTCTCGGCCTCGCAGGCAGCGGAAGATTCAGCAGCTCCGGAAGCATCAAAGAAGCCAAGGGCCGCAAGCATTACCGAACCGGCTAATACTATTTTAGTGAAAAATACTATCATCGGGTAATCCGTTCAGCTTCAGTAAAATCCGGTTTCGGAAGCGTTTCAGGATCACAGGAAAGAATATCAAAATCGGCTGCCAGCGATTCAATCCGATCCAGCAAATAGGACCGTTGTTTCTCCGAAAGCAGCTTATTCAGCCGGACCATATGCCGAATCGTGACGGCGGTATTGAAGTCTATTTTGCGCTGATATTCGGGGGTCCTCATGCTTTCGGGATTGATGATGAGTTCCTGCATGGCAACTCGAAAACCCGGGTTAGCGTGCCGCTGCGCAAGCAGACTCCGGGCTTCGGCCTGGGTTATTGCCCTATTCTGCAACCAGTCCACCCCTATGGATGCCAATTGCAAATTCCAATCCGCCAGGATCTGTTTCTGCTCGGGGTTCAGTGTCGATATCCAGTATTTGGTTCGCTTGATCAGGCGTTCTTCGCGGTTTAGGATTAATTCGTCAGGTGGCATTTCGACATATTCTTTTTTAAATTTTTGATTTTGTTTTTCCAGGTTGTGAAAAAGCTCATCAATCTGATCATCGGTGGCCGTTGCCAGGATGGCGGCAATATCCGGGCCGATTTGATACAATAATTCCTTCCACAGTGCCATTAATCTGGTGCTGTAAGCCTGGAGTGCGGCAGCATCAACCGGCGGTGAGCTGGCGACCAAATCCTGCCCCAACGCTCTCAGCGTGGATGCATAAGCCGGCAACTGGGTGCGACAATGCCAGTCCAGCAGCTTCGACAACCGCGCTTCGAGCATGTTTTTCTGGTCGCTGTCAAGAGAAATAAAGTCGCTGACATACCAGGGAATCAGCCAGTCCAGATGCGGATATACCAGCCGGGGTCCGCAACCTGCTAAAAATATTGCTAAAAATAGAACGGTCGCTCGATTTCTCATGAGTTAAGGTAACAACTATATTCTGAATAACAAGCCGGTAATAGACAGCTCATTTCTTAGGAAAAGAAAAAAGATCACCCATTTATCGATACCCGAATATTCCAATTTAAACGAGCATAAGCAAGATAAAATTGATGAACATAACCTTGCAATTTGTAAGTCTACATTTTAAATTACACAGCAGGAATCGCCGCTATAGAAAACTGCTGAGGGAACATCTCGCTTTTTCCAACTGCACAGCTCTGATGGGTCCCCGACTTGGCAGGGCCCGATTCTTGTATGTATAAATACAAGCAATGGTGTTTTCCAGCTGGAATGAGAGCAGCAGTTGTAGGAATGATTACAAAAAATCATGTTGCTTCCGACTATCAGAAAGTGGGTCTGATGAAAAAAGGCCTCCCCCGTAAACATGTTACCCTGGTCAACATGAACGTCTGGTTCGGCATGGACGCCCGAGGGTATATGAAGTTTGGTGAATTTGAATCCGGAGCCCGAAGGCGGGCTCGCTTTAAGATCCTGGCAGCCGGTCTGAAAGACCTCCAACCGGATGTCATTGGCATTCAGGAAGCCAATACACTGCCGGATTATGCCAACAATCTTGCAGGTGAAATCGGCTACGATGCCGTCTGGAAAACGACCAATTCCGGGATAAAATTTCTGGGCCGGGGCATACCGACTAATTTTGCAGCCGGCAATGTCATTATGTCCCCCAATGGCTGCGGACTTCGGCTCCTTGGCGCCGGGCGTCTCAGCGGGAAGGGTTGCCAGCTGAAAAATTTTTCTTTTCATTTTACCGAATTGCGTGATGTGATCGCGGCCATGACCATCATCCGGGATCAGCCCATCATCATTTTCAATACCCAGACCCACTTCAGTGTCATCTGGAACCAACGGTGGGAAAAGCTATTAAACCGATGGGTTGACAGCTATCAACTGGCATCCCGAAAAAGAATAAACCTTTTGAATAAGATAGAAAAAAGTCAGGCCCGCAGGAACACAGAAATCTGCCGGCTGATTGCATTTGTAAAAAAAATAACTACGCTATATGATTATCCATTTGTGATCATGGGAGATTTTAATGACACCGCTGATTCTCCCGAGATGATCCACCTGGTCGATGAACTCAATTTACAGGATGCCTACCGGGTGCACAATCCTGATAAGGCAGGATATACATGGGATCCCGCCCGCAACACCAACACCGGATATGACGCCTCCCTTTTGTGGGCCGACGGCGTCACTCCCAGGGATCCTTTGAACAGGCTGGAAGCACAATTTGACGCTAAAATGGCGCGTAGAATTGATTTTATTTTTTTATCTTATCAATTTGAGCCAAATATGGTAAGAAAAGCAGATCTGATATTTACCGAGCCGACAGACGGTCTCTTTGCCTCCGACCACTTCGGCCTGCAAGTGGTACTGGATCGCTTGCCCTAACCTAGATTAATCCGCCCTGAAAAATAGCATATTCAGGGTGATAGATATTTGTTTCAAAACTGAAAATAGTTTTGGGACCATAGGTCCGGCGGATTAATTAGCCTCCATGAATAACCAACCAATTTTTAGGTGAACCCTATGAATGCTTCAACACTTAAATTGACCAAATCGCCTTTAGGTCTCAGCCCCCCGAAATCTAGCAAAAAACCAAGATTTGAAGCCAAGGCGGGGACTGAAACCCGAGATGGATTTTCGGATTCCATGGTGCTGGCCGTCATCTTTATTGCCTGTATTTACTGGGTGCTTGATTCCATCTTAAACATATTTTTTGCCAACAAATTTAATTTCATTGCCGAACTCATCGGTCCGGATCTTTACGATATTTATTTGCGCGTCATTGTCTTATGCCTGTTCGTCATGTTCGGCTCCCACGCCCAGTCGATCATCAATAAACTTAGAGATGCAAAACAAAAGCTAAATCAATCCGAAGAGCTGTGGCGCTCTCTGGTGGCAACAGCACCTGACGTAATTGCCGCCGTGGACCAAAAAGGAATCATTCGTTTCGTAAATCAAAATATTTTTGAACTCCCCCGGGAAAAAGCCATCGGCAAAAGTTTTTACAAATTACTGCCTCAAAAATATCATGATCTGGCCAAAGAAAGCATTAGAAGCGTGTTTAAAACCGGCGAGCCGGAAAGCTTCGAAGTTCACATGGGAACCCGGCGCAACCCTGCCTGGTATACATACCGAATTGGCGCTTTGAGGCTGGGCCGGCAGGTCATCGCCGCCACCATAATCTCCTCCAACACCACTGAATTCAAACAGGCAGAAGAATTGAGACGGTATAAGGAATTATTTGATAATGTCACTGAAGGCGTGTTTCTTATCAATCACCAGGGAAGATTCATCGAATCCAACGACCGGGGACTCGTGAGCACCGGGTATGCCAAAGCAGAATTTTTAGAGCTGAATATTACCGATATTCTAGAAGCCGATCAGGTCCCCTATATGGAAGACATGCTGAAAAAGGTCAGTCTGGAGGAAGAGGCCCGGTTTGAGCTCAACATTAAGACCAAAAATGGCGATTTAATCCCCAATGAAATCAATTGCCGCTATGTTTCATATCTGGGCAAGCCCTGTTTTTTAGCCGTTGCCCGAGACATAACCGAAACAAAATTACTTCAAAATCAACTGCTGCGATCGGAACGCTTGGCTGCAACCGGCCAACTGGCGGCATCGATTGCCCATGAAATCAACTCCCCGCTGCAGGGAATCACGGCCCTGCTCAGTGTTATCCGGATGCGCTATGAAAAGGATGAAGATCTTCTACGAAATTTAGATCTGATTAAAAGCGCATTTGTAAGCATCCGGAACACCGTGCGCAATCTCATCGATCTCAACCGCCCGGGCAAAGAAAAAAAACAGATCATGGATGTCAACCAGGTGATAGAAAACACCGTGGCTTTGATGCTCAGTCACTTGAAAAACAACCTGGTCAACATCAAAGTGAATCTGGCTGCCACAACATCCCAAATCAATGCGTCCCCCCAGCAAATCGGCCAGGTAATCATGAATCTGGTGAACAATGCCGTGGATGCCATCGTCAATACGCCCGACTACAAAAATAAAGTAGCGCAATCCTTACCTATTGAAGGGGAAATCGTCATCGAAACCAGCTGCCGGGATGAAGAAATAACCATTACCGTAAAGGACGACGGCCCCGGTATATCGGATGAGGATCTGGAATATATATTTGATCCGTTTTTCACCCGTAAAAAAATAATGGGGATGGGTGTAGGACTCTCGATTTGCCATGGTATCATCGAAGAACATCAGGGCACTATCACGGCCCAAAACTCACCGGAAGGCGGCGCGGTGTTTACAATCAGTTTGCCGTTGGGCTAGGATTCTTAGGATTTATAGCGGTTGTCATAAATATGTTCCGTTTGCCAGATTTGCTATCAGAAGAAAAGGTAATGTGTAACAGCCTGAAATTACTACAAACATGACAAACGCTCTAATACGGCAAAACGTTTTATCACGAGAGCACGAAAGTACGAGAACACGAAAGAGAAAAGAAAATTTCGTGCTTTTCGGATTTCGTGTTTCCGTGATTAATTTTTTCTTTTTTAGTTCTTCCCTTGCGGCGAATCAGGATTCTAATTCTTTTCTGTCCCGATAAGGATGACCTCGATCTGCTGAGGGGTGAAGCGATCAACCCTTATGCCGGAAGGTAAATTCACATTTTGGCCGCTAAGGCTGATATAATGCCTGCCTGGGGTCAGATTCCCCAGATCTACGTTTACCCGCACATCCTGCCTGCGTATCAATTTTATCTGACCTTGGCGGCCGTAAAGGGTCAGAGCTACCTTCCTGGTTGAATCTTTACTCACCAGCAATTCCACCGGTGGATTCGAATATCGAATTAAAGCATTGAATAAAACCTTTTCTTCCTGATGACCGGCCAGCACCAGCCAGCAGGTGGAAACGAGTGCAAAGGCCGCCAGTTTCGTCTTCCAGTTTTTAATGAAGAAATCCTCTAAAAAGCGCTGGATGGTCGGCACCTGAATTTCAGGGCCACCCAGCCATTCCTTGAGTTGCGCCTGCAAAGCCTCCGGCTGATTCCAGAGGGCAATCTTTCCGCCGACAATGCTGGCCACCTCGGATCTTTCTTCGGAGACGACCAGGCAAACAGCATCTGTCACTTCTGAAAGGCCCATGGCAGCACGGTGGCGGGTTCCATACTGTTCCGGCAGGTCCCGGCTTTCAGACAACGGCAGAATACATCCCATATGGGTCAAGCGATCCTGAGATATGATCACCGCACCGTCATGGGCCGGCGCATGATGGTTGAAGATGCTCTTAATCAACATGGGATCAGGAATGGCCATGACTTTTTGACCGGTATGGATAAGCTGGGATGGATTGTCATCTCTGGTCAACACCACCAGGGCACCGGTTTTTTCAGCAGCCAATTCAAATGCAACCCGGGCCAAATTAGCAGTGAAAGTCCCGCCATAGGCCCGTCGGCGCAATTTCAGGTACCGCAGCGGACTTACTTTTTCCAGAACTTGACGGATTTCGGATTGAAATAATATCAGCAGCAGAATCAACAGAACCTGCCACAGGATTTGAAAAACCCAGGTAGTTAGAAAGAGTCCCCACAGCTTGGCCACCGAATATATTCCGCCCAGGACAACCAGACCGATCAATACCCTGAGGGCGCGGGTCTCACGGAACCATTGGTAGAGGTGATAGGCAACGAGGGTCAGAAATAGAATATCGACCAGATCGCGCCAGGTGGGGGTGGGGATGAAGTTTAATAGAGGCAAGGGATTACCCCAAATAAGAGCTTATTAGATATTTTAGAGCTGTTTATCGCAACAAAGAATTCGAAATGCGAATCTCGCCTGATCTTAATAAAATTGGTCGAAACAAACTCGAATAGTCAATGACCAAAATCCCAAACTACAGCTTCTATTTTATATACTTCAGGATACCAGTCTCAGTGTTTGGAACATTTGAAAATTTTTATTTATTTGTTTCGGATTTCCTTTTATCCCTTAAAAGGTTTCCCACATTCCCTGCACCGGCCATCAGGGCCGATGACACCGATGCAATTGCCGTCACTGCAAAGTTGACGATTGGCCCAATCGTCGGATTCTATTTTCTCCTCGGATGTGACCTCAGCGGAGGGTGGCGGTTGCGCATCAATAGCGGCACCGGTGCGCGACTCATCTTCCTCCGGCGATTGGCTTTCTTTATCGGAGGCGATAGTCTCGGGTAGCGTACCTTCATATTTTTTACCACACTCCTGGCAGTGACCGTCCGGACCGATCACCCCGATGCAGTTGCCATCGCTGCATAATATTCGGTTATCCCAGTCGGTATCAGAAGGAGATGTTTCCTGCTCATCCTCGTTCGGTATTTCAGTTTCCATTATTTCAAGCTCCATTGCGATCGTTCAGTTCGTGTATCTTGATAATAAATTTTTGGCATTTTATGAAAAAACTTGTTTCACCACGAAGGGCAAGAAGTTCACAGAGAAATTGTAAATTCATATGTTCTATTGTTGTCTTCGTGTTCTCGGTGGTTTGAATTAATTTTAGTTCCGGCTTGTCCGGTTTAGGTATTTCAAGGATAAATCCTTCTCATATATCAAGCAACTTTTCAAGCTCCCCGAGACTGTCAATGTGATAGTCCGCTGCCAATTCCCGGTTGCAATAGGCCACCAGTGGCATTTTTGCAGCCCTGGCAGCCAATTCATCTACCTGCGAGTCACCAATATAAATTACCTGATGGGGCGCAAGACCAAAATGCTCTAAAATTTTAAGCAGTGCTTCAGGATGCGGTTTGGGCTGTTGGACATCACTGGAAGTAACGACCAGGTCAAAGTACCCATCTAAATCGAATTCAGCCAGCAACTGCTCCATGGTATTGGTCCGGTTGGTGGCAATGGCGGTTTTGATTCGCGGTCTGAGTTTTTCGAGCAGGCCAACAAGCTGCGGTTCCACCGTGAGATAACTGAGATACTTCTGATAGTCCATGGTTTGTCGAAAAACATGGACTGCTGCCAGAGTGTTTTCTTCAGGAAACAGATAGGCCACGGATTCATGAACCGTATGCATATGCACAAAGCGGAACTGTTCATCGGTTAAGGCCGGCCGGCCGAAATGCTGCAGTATGTGGCTGTAATAAAGCCGGTTGGCCTCTGCGGTGTCGAACATCACGCCGTCACAATCAAAGGCAACCACCTTTATATTTTTCAAGGCGTTACTAGTAGCTGAGTTGACCATCATTTCACTATACGTTCAGAGATAGCGGGCCCAATCCTGGAATAATGGAATGATGGAATACTGGAATATTGGGTCATCAGTCGGATGTTATCGAGATAAAAATTATTTTAAAGCCCCATTCCGATTCAAGCAAATCCATTTTTCCAATATTCCAACATTCCATTCATCCGATACGATGATGCTTTTTAGTCGCCCGTAATGAGGGCTTCTCCAAAAAACCCGACCTGATTAGGGCCCGGTTTACTCACTTTTACGGGGACGCAGATTTCCGTAAACCCTGACATTGAGTTGCGGTCGAATTGTACTGTCCGTTTCCAGAATAATCGTATCAAAATAACGGCCGGTGTCCTGTTTCAGATTTTCTACCTTTAACTCATAAGCCCCGTTAGCAGAGAGCTCAACTTCTTTCAGCTGAAATTTGATGTTGTTGCCGTCCTTGGCACTGACTTTTAGGATTTTAAACGGGTATTTCTTTTCGGGTATGAGGGACACCGACGCTTTGATGATATCTCCCGTATAACCCCTTAAATTGACATGCTTGGGACGTATGGTGACAAACTTTTCCACCTGACCGGATATAATCAAATCCATCCGCGGGCGATTTTTATCATTGGAATAAACGCTGGCGGTTTTTTTCATTTTTCGACCGCCATATCCTTTGGTATCGACTTTCAGGGTAATTTTTCCCTCGCCGCCGGCGGGGACCTGTCTCGTAAACGAGACAGCCGTGCACCCTCAGCCGGTTTTTACGCGATCCACATTTAGCATCGCATTCCCTTTGTTTTGAATGACAAAGTCGTGCACAACCGTGGTATCTTCCAGCACCGGGGAGAATTCATGATGGGTTTCCGGGAAAAAGACGGACGGTGCCGCATCATTTTCGGCGCCAAAACAAATTGGAACTGAAAAAGCAAGGAAAATCGCAACAACTGCTCCCAGACAAGTTTTACATCTCATTAAGAACTCCTTCCTACTAATCGTTTGGCTATGTTATAAAAATTTTATGACGCATGCCTTCCAATGTCAAGGCACAACTAACAGAAGCACCACCTTCGCCCTGCAGGCTTCGGCGGTTTGCAGGTGTTTCGCCGGAGGCGGATCAGGTGTCAGCCCAGTCGCCGGCCTGAAAAGTTTACCCGCCTTAGGAGGGCGGCCAGTCGAATCGTAGAAGAAACGTTGCAGTATCATTCAGGGATGCCTTCAGGCCATCGAAGCTAATAATTTTCCGATTCGTCCTTGTTCTCGTCCTCGAGAATCAGAATTTTATCGAGGACGAGGGGCGATTACGAGTACGACGACGAATCCCGCACTTGGTAAACGTGCGTGAAAGTTCACAAAAATGACTTTGGGTTCATGAAGTTTCATACGTGTCAACGGCTAAACTGAATCATGAACCCAAGCGAGCGGGCCTCTGTGCCCGCAGGATTCTAATCATCGCATTCTACCGAACAGGGTCAGCACAGAGGCCGACCCTATTAAATCGATCAGCTATGGGCTCTTATAATTCCACCCGCTCGATTCCAGCCGTTTCCATGTCAATGAAGCAGAACCCGGAAGAGCCTTCTTTACCCATGATTTCTCTATGATTCAGCAGGGTCACATCATAAAAAAAGGATCCACATCAATGGCAACCTGAACCTGATGGCGGCTTAAGCCTGCGGGGTGGTTGGACATCAACTGATTTATAAATTGATGCAATATCCTGGCGTCTGACCCTTTCAGCAAAATCTGCCAGCGGTAGCGCCGGGCGATCCTGGTTAACGACGCTTCAATGGGTCCCATGATATCGATGCTCCGGTACCCGGGACCTTTGCTCACTTTTAAGGTCTGGCACAGATCTCCCAGGGTGTGAGCATGTTTTTTAGTTTCCCGGGGATCCTTGCCGGAAATTTTGAGTTGAATGACTCTGGAAAACGGCGGGTAATTAAGCGCATTGCGGAAACCGATCTCCTGGTTGTAAAAAGCTGTAAAATCCTGCTGTCTGGCGGCATCAATGCTGAAATGATCAGGATTATAGGTTTGTAAAATCACCCGCCCGGGTCTCTCTCCGCGCCCGGCCCGGCCGGCCACCTGTGCCAGCAGCTGAAAGGTTCGTTCCCCCGCACGAAAATCAGGAAAGTTCAGGGAAAGATCAGCGCATATGATCCCCACCAGGGTGATGTTTGGAAAGTCGTGCCCTTTGGCCACCATTTGAGTGCCCACCAGAATATCGGTCGTATTATCCCTGAGCCCTTTTAACAGCTTTAAAACAGATCCTTTGCGGGTGGTTGTGTCACGGTCCATTCGGGCCAGTCGGGCCCTGGGAAAAAGCTTCGCTACCATGCCTTCCAGCTTTTCCGTACCAAGACCCAGAAGTTTAATTTTGTCTGATCCGCAAGCATCGCATTTGGACACAGCAGAGCGACTAAATCCGCAGTAGTGACAGCGGTAGGCGTTGGAACTCTGGTGCAGGGTCAAGGAGATATCACAATGTTTGCAGCGCATGGGCTGACCGCACGCACTGCAAACCGGAAAGCCGGCATATCCGCGGCGGTTTAAAAAAAGCAGCACCTGCTCACCGCGTTCAAGAGTTTCTTGCATTGCCTGCCGCAGTTGGGGGGAAATATAGCGTCCAATGCCTCTGGTATCTCGGGTTTCACGAAGATCAACAATCCTGATTTCAGGCAGGGAGCGCTGCTCAACCCGCTTGGTCAATATCAACTCGCTGAACTTCTCGGTCACGGTATTGTAGTACGATTGGATCGAAGGCGTGGCCGACCCCAACAACGCTAAACAGTCATTTTGTTTTGCTCTGACCACCGCCAGGTCCCTGGCATTGTAACGCAATTTACCTTCCTGTTTATAAGACGAATCGTGTTCCTCATCGACGATAATGATGCCGATGTTTTCTAAAGGCGCAAAGATGGCAGAGCGCGCGCCGATGACGACCCTAGCTTCGCCCTCCAAAATACGAGTCCACTGGTCGTAGCGTTCGCCGGCCGACAGGCCACTGTGCAGTACGCCGACACAGTCACCGAATCGGGCACGGAACCGCCGCTCCATCTGAGTAATCAATGCAATTTCCGGCACCAGGACCAGGACGCAACGCCCGCTCTTTAATAGCTCGTCGGCTACCTGCAAATAGACTTCGGTTTTTCCGCTTCCGGTAACCCCTCTCAATAGAAATGTCTTATAGCCTTTGGAAAAACAGCCGCAGATACTGGCAACCGCTTTGGCCTGCTCTCGGTTTAGGGTGCGAGCGCTGTCGGGTTTGATGGATTCGCCGAAAGGGTCCCGGTACACCCTTTTGTAATGGATGGTAATATAACCGGCTTTTTCGAGCGGTTTGATTAAAGCAGCCGCAGTCGGAACGATCTCCTTGAGTTGTCCAACGGAAATTTCCCCTGACGCCGATAACGCGTCAATAATCTTTGCTCGGGACCGGGTTAGCTTCCCGGCGGACGGCCGGGCGGCGGCCAGCCGCACATAACGTTCGAGTCTGGCCCTGGTCCTGGCTTTGCTCAGCTTCTGTTTTCGTAAAATCAAGCCCTGCTGTTCAAGGGAGTATAACAGGGCAGCGGGTATGTTTTGATCGATTCTTTTGTACAGCTCATTCATCCGGCAAGGCCCGGACTGCACCTGATTCAGAATTTGTTTCGTGATCGGATTAAGTTGCCCGCTGTCCAGGGCAGCTTGACCATCGGAAGTCAGTGATACCTGGACGTAATCACGAATATTCAAACCACCGGGCAGGGCATTTTTAACTACTTCACCAGGGGGATATTTATAGTAATCGGAAATCCATCTGAAAAACGGCACCATGGCAGATGGAAAGAGCGGCTGATCATCAAGGACATCCAGCACCGCTTTGATTTCTTTCTGATCCAAGCCCTGGATAGGAGCCAGAACATATCCGGTAATTCGGCGCCGTCCAAAGGGGATCAGCACTCTTTTGCCGATGGCGACAAAGGCCGCAAGGGATTCAGGAGCGCTATAGGTAAAGGTTTGAAAAACGGGAAGGGCAACTGCCACTTCTATGTAGCGGGTGTCTGGTTTCATTATAGTTTGACGATTGAATATTGACTATTGCAGGAGGGGTTTGAGTGTTTTTAACAAATTTATTGAAATTTACAACAAAAAAGCGTTATAATAACTTTAAGTTGGGTCGAAACCAAAATATTAACCCGCCAGAGGCTCAAGCGGTCCAACCCTAACAGACAGAGAATTCAGCCTAATTATTCCAAAAACCATTGAATTATGGAGGAGAAAATAATGTTTCGTATAGCCAAAAAATCTGTGGTTGTATTTATGATTTCAGTGTTGCTGATCACACCTTTTGCATCCACCGCCCTGGCCGAGGAATATTTCGAGAGGGAGGACCCGAGCGGCGGTATGATGATTTTTGATTTTGTCGTGGTTCGACCGATCGGAATAGTGGCAACGGCCGTCGGTTCTGTTTTTTATGTCATCTCTCTTCCCTTTTCGCTGTTAGGCGACAATTCTGGCGAAGCCGGCCAAATGCTTGTCAAAGAACCCGCTGCTTACACCTTCAAAAGACCTTTGGGTGAATTTCCAGAACGGAACCTCTAGAATAATTTTAATTGCCACATATAGCGGTTGTCAAAAAAACGTTCCGCTATTCGAAGGTTTTTTTTCTACAACCGCTTATACCACCCTTCCGTATTTCAGAACTTATTTTTAAAAGCGGTATAATACATCCCAACCCAGTCGCATGTTCAGTAAGTCGGCTTTCAGAAACCTCACATACACGTTCCAAGACACAGGCGCAAGTTGCAATGAGAATCTTCCAGCGCAGTCCCTATCAATTTACTACCTTCCTTCAATCATCTTGACACAATAACCTAATTTGAATATGAATTTGATAGCCTTTCCATAACCATCAAAAACCTATAAAAAAGGAGGTCGCTGTGACTGTACATGTCGTGGATCATCCACTGATTAAACACAAACTCGCCTTAATGAGGGAAGACGCTGTAAGCACCAAAGACTTTAGAGACCTTGCTTCAGAGTTGGCCACTCTATTGACTTACGAAGCGACCAAGGATCTGGAGACGGAAACAAAGACCATTCAGGGATGGGCCGGATCCGTTCAAGTTGAAAAAATAAAAGGCAAAAAGATTACCGTTGTCCCCATCCTCAGGGCCGGTTTGGGTATGATGCCCGGGGTCCTGGACCTGATCCCATCTGCCCGGGTCAGCGTGGTGGGGCTTTACCGCAATGAAGAAACCCTGGAGCCGGTCAGGTATTATGTCAAAATGACCGGCGCGATGGATGAACGAATTGCACTGATACTGGATCCCATGCTGGCTACGGGCGGTTCGCTGATTGCGACCATCGATCTGATCAAAGAATCCGGCTGCAAACAAATTAAAGGAATTTTTATGGTTGCCGCACCGGAGGGTATCGAAAAATTAACCGCCGCCCATCCCGATGTAGAGGTCTGGGTCGCTGCGATTGATGAAAAACTAAATGATATTGGATATATTTTACCTGGCCTGGGTGATGCCGGAGATAAAATATTTGGAACCAAATAATGGCTGGCATCTGGTTTCTGGTTGCTGGTAAGTAATGCTATAAGGTAAGAGACTTCAAGAGTTCGGAAGTCGGAATGTGGAATGCGGAAAAAGGTAGAAGGCGTAGAACCCGAAGCACAAAACAAGGGAGGCAGGATCATTTTTACCCCTTATCTTCGCAACAACTGTCCCCTGTCTTATCTGTTCGTATTCCGCATTCCGACTTCCCCATTTCTTTCATCTGTCATCTGTCATCTGTAAACCGAGGAAAAAATAGTATGCCGCAAAACGATAATCGATACCAGAAAACCTATCCGATCTCCTGGGAACAACTCCATCGGGATTCAAAAGCACTGGCCTGGAGATTGTTGGAAATGCAAGCCTGGAAAGGAATCGTCGCTATTACCAGGGGTGGCTTGGTGCCGGCCTCGATTATCGCGCGGGAGCTTGAAATCCGTTTGGTGGACACCATATGCATCTCCAGTTATGATTACCAACAACAGGGGGAAACCCAAGTCCTGAAATCCCCCGAGACCGAAAGCGAAGGCTGGCTGTTAATCGATGATCTGGTAGACACCGGCAAGACGGCCCGTATCGTCAAAAACCTGCTTCCCAAGGCCCATTTTGCAACCGTTTATGCCAAACCCGCCGGCCGTCCGGTGGTGGATACGTTTATTACTGAAGTCAGCCAGGACACCTGGATTCTGTTTCCCTGGGACACGGAGTCGCAGTTTATCCAGCCGATTGTTGGTTTAACCCAAAGGAGGAAATGATAGGGCTGATGCTTGACAACTATTTATAATTTCTCTATTTTTTATACTAATGACCGGAGTTAAAAGGAGTTTGACTTGGCCGAATTTGTTCGCATTGACGATAGCGTCAAAGATGCTATCCTGACCATCATGAGATATGTTAAAAGGCTTACCGGTATGGAGCCCGACCAGGATGAAATAGCAGAGATGTTGAAATCCTATTTTATTCTCAATGAAATCGGCAACCAGATCAAGTATCAGCTCAAAAAAGAGGCGGAAAAAACCGAAGAGGATCAAATTGATCCCATAAATCCTGTTTGGACCCTGAATCTAAAAGCCGGCCCGGCGCAAAATGTTCTTGCCAGGGCCGGTGTTTTTCACAAAAGTATTCCGGAGGCCCTTCAGGCTGTAAATGATTTTATGCTAAAATCAATCGGCACCGTACCCAGCAACGAAATCCTTTCCAGGAGTTTAAAAAGCTCATTTATACTCAGTGAAATCAAAAATCAGATCGACTGGCAGCGCAAGGAAGCCCACAAGGCAAAAAGGGACAATAAAAAATCCTGATTTCATGCCAAAATCAGGCAGCGTCAACCTCTGACCGTTTTCTCGCCTTTCTATGATACGATTCAGACCATTCTGTTTCAGACACTTGTCATGCAAACGCTGATTTGGTTATACTTGATCAATTCTATTTTAAGGAGAGGCGGCTATGATCAACCATGTTGTATTGCTGAAATTCAAGTCCGGCGTCACTGAATCAGATATCGAAGAACTCGAAAAAATGCTGGACGATCTGCCCAACAAGATTACTGAAATTCATTTATATGAATTCGGCCGCGACATCATCCGTTCCCAAAGATCTTTCGATTTTGCCCTGGTGTCACTATTTGCCAATATAGAAGCCCTGGAGCGTTATCAGCAGCATCGACAGCATCAGCCGGTGTTGAAAAGAATAAAGCAGATGTCTGAAAACATCGCCACGGTTGACTTTGAAGGCTCGGATGCCGGATCAATCGACATCGATAGACCAACCTGGGATTTCAAGCCGATTTAAAAAGGAATAAAATCTGATTTTATACCACAAGCAACCACAAAGACGAGAGGAGTCACATAATGACCGATAAGTTAAGTTCTGATACCTGGATCTGGGTGATTGTCCAGAACCCCGGCGGAAATGAGCAGTTTCTGGGACAACATGATGATAAAAAGGATGTTTCTTTTATACCGGCCTTTTACGAAAAGGACGCTGCCCAACAATGCCTGATACAATTAATAACCGAAAAAGGGGAAAAATACGAAGCCCAGGCAATCCTGTTTGAAGAGCTGGCCAAAGATGCCGCCCAGCATGGCTTTTTGATATTCATGCTGAATGCAGATGGAGAGATATTAAAGGAAATCGCTCCCGGCCAATAATTTCCTGAAATATAGCTCGTTTCATCAATTCTCAATGAGCGTACAAGTTATTCGTTATTTGTTATTCGATCATAGATTTGCAGACCAGGGGTTTTCTCCCTATAAACTATTACCTGAATCTTACATGAAAATTAATGAGAAGGTAAAATAATAATAAATAACTTCCCCAAAGGGGAGCATATGACAGCTCAAATCAAATATGAGGACAAACCGTGGCTGGCCCATTATGAAAGAGGCGTGCCTGAAAACATTGACTATGAGCAAATTGCCCTGCCCGAATACCTTGAAAATTCAGCACATCAGTATCCGGAAAGAGCCGCCATAGTTTGTGAAGGATTTAAAATCTCTTACCGTCGACTCGACGAGATGGCCAATCGCTTGGCCGCCGGTCTGAGTGCACTGGGTGTTGGCAAGGGGGATCGTGTGGCCATCCTCCTGCCGAATGTAATTCCCTGCGTCGTCAGCTATTACGCCACGCTGAAATTGGGTGCAATTGCAGTCATGTGCAATCCCCAGCATACTGATCGCGAGCTATTATTTCAGTTTCAGGACTCAGCCGCCATAGTTCTGATCACCTTGGATCTCCTGGCCGATCGAATGATTGCCTTGAGGCCGCAAACCCAATTCAAACAGATTATCCATACATCATTCGGCGATTACCTCCCCCTGGCCGGAAATCTCCTTTTCCCGCTGTCTGCCGGAAGGAAAGGCCTGACAGCCCGGGTTCAGCCTGCTGAGAACGTCCACCGCTGGAAAAAACTACTTTCCAACTTTTCAGCAAACCAACCCCACTCGGTCGTATCGATGGATGATGTGGCGATGATTCAATATACCGGAGGTACCACCGGTATTGCCAAGGGTGTTATGCTGACCCACGCCAATTTGAGCTTTCAGACCCAGCAAATCGATGCCTGGTTTCCTCAATTTGCCGGCAAAGATGAAATCATCCTGGGCGCCCTTCCCTTCTTTCATTCTTTTGGACTGACCTGTTCCATGAACAATGCCATTTTCGCCGGTTGGACCAATATCCTGATTCCCAGCCCCCGACCGGAAAAATTGCTGGCCGCTATTCGCAAATATCGACCTACCTTTACCCCGCTTGTTCCGACCATGTATATTGCCTTGCTCAATCATCCGGATATCCGCAAGACCTCAATGACTTGCATTAAAGGCTGTTTCTCCGGCAGCGCCCCATTGCCCCTGGAGGTAATCAGAAAATTTGAAGGATTGACCGGAGCCGCTATTTCGGAAGGTTTTGGTTTAACCGAAGCTGCGCCGATTACCCATGCGAATCCTTTTAACGGCGTTCGAAAAGTGGGAAGTGTCGGTCTTCCCTTTCCGGATACCGATTGCCGAATTGTAGATCTCGCAGAAGGGACAACCGATGTCCCGGTGGGACAAAGCGGTGAACTGCTGGTCAGGGGTCCCCAGGTAATGAAGGGCTACTGGAATAACCCCCAGGAAACCGCGAGGATCCTCAAAGACGGTTGGCTGTTCACCGGCGATATTGCCCGCATGGATGAAGACGGATATTTTTACATCGTGGATCGAAAAAAAGATATGGTCATATCCGGCGGTCACAATGTCTACCCGCGCGAAATCGAGGAAGTGCTATACAGCCATCCCAAAATCAGAGAGGTCTGCGCCATCGGCCTTCCCCATCCAAGCCGCGGTGAGCAGATTAAAGTATTCGTGGTGCCGGCCGAAGATGAGTCCGTTGCTACGGAGGAATTGATTGAATACTGCCAAACCCGCCTGGCTGACTATAAACTTCCCACCCAATTCGAATTCAGAAAAGATCTTCCCAAATCCGATGTCGGCAAAATACTAAAAAAAGTTTTGCGGGAAGAAGAGCTAAAGAAACAGCTCAATTTAGAGCTTTAATTTTGCATTCTCTGCACATTAGGAACATACTGTATTGATCACGAAAACACGAAATTTAGAAAGCACGAAATTTATCTCGTTTTCTTTTCGTGTTTTCGTCCTTTCGCGCTTTCGTGATTAATCTTTTCTTTTGGGTTCGGCCCTGTCCGGATCAGCTATCTTTCAACGAATCAAGAGACTTTCGATATAATTTTCTTCCGGGTGCCAGATCATACACAAACCCCGTGTCAAAGCACCACAGGTCACCACACAGGGAATTCTTTCCGACAAATCTAATCGAACACCGGCAGACAGGGATTGGACTTTTACCTGCCGGCCCTGCAACCAGGCGATTTCCGGACTATGACTATGCCCCCGAAACAGGATATACCCGGGGAACTCATTGCAAAAACGGCGGATTTCCTGCAAGCCCATGGTTCCGATCATACTGGATAGGCCCAGTTCCCGAATAAATGGCAGTGAATGGATAAACATCGCATGTTGATAATAATTCACCAGTTCAAGCTTCTGGAGCGCCCTCAGAACATCTGGTGGTACGGGGGACGTTTCCTGGCCGATGTGATTGGCGACGATCGCCTGATCGTTGTTGCCTCTTATGGTTTTCACATGCCGCTCCAGCAAAAGCCGCATGCAGGCATTGGCTGTCTCAGGACGGGTGGAATCACAGACATCACCAAGATGATAGATAAAACGACAGCCCGCATCGGCAAATACTGTCAGGGCATTACGAATAGCATCGGCCTGCCCGTGACTGTCGGCCATAATTCCGATCATTGTTTACTCCGTAAACGGTTATAGCGTCATATCATCAACACCCGGGATGCCAACTTGATTAATTTTTGAGGTCCGCGCTGTTAACATCGGTGGGTTCCATGCTTCCGATGTAATTCTTAGAATATGATAACTGTCTTAAAATATTGCTAAAACCGTACCAGCTCTTCGATCGCACCTTCACATGGATTTCAGGCAAAATTTATGGAATAAATATTGCATTCTCAATTTTGCCAACCAATTTTGTTTATACGATATGCTATTTTCCGTATCATGACAAACCCAAAATACCGTCGAATCGAGTTAAAAGCTGAATGAGCAATTTAGAAAATTTTAATATTAAGACCCAGATCATCGAGTCTGTGGTTGAAGTTTTCGATACCATGGTGTCCATGAAAATCGAGCATTCTGAATCCGAACCACAGGATACCGGCGATGCCGACCGTGTAGCGGCCGCCGTAGACTTCTCCGGCAATGTTGCCGGAATTCTGAATATTCAGCTAACCACCGATTTCGCTCGCCGGATGACCGCCAAAAGGCTCGACATGGCGTCCGAGGAGCTTGAAGGTGATGGAGAAATCAAGGATCTGCTATCTGAGATTAGCAATAAAGTCGGTGGCAACCTGAAATCCGCACTGAATGATGCCGGCCTCACCTGCGCGCTATCACCGCCTTCCATGACTTATGAAGGCGACTTCACCATCAAATCCTTGAACATGGAACGGTTTGAGCGATTTGTTTTTATGCACCAGCAAGACTGGATCTTTGTTGAGGTTGGTCTCAAAACCCAGCAGGACGCAGAAGACGGCGCAAAAGATCCGCAAGCAAGGGAAAATGGCGAAGTAGAATCGGTTTCTGAAACCGTAATCCAATCCGAGAAGGATGCAGTACCATCCGAAGCTGGCGCGTCGGATTCACAGGAACCTCCAACCCCGCCCCCGACAGCACAGTCGAAAGATCAGTCACCAACGGCAGTCCAGGGGTCCAAATCATCTGAAGATGTCGATCTCGATTTATTGTTCGATATCCCGTTGGAAATTAAAGTCGAATTGGGCCGCGCAAAAATTCAAATCCAGGAATTGCTCAAACTCGCGCCGGGATCTGCGGTTAAACTGATCAAACTGGAAGGTGAACCGGTGGACATTCTTGCCAATGAAACACTGATTGCCAGAGGCGAGGTTGTCGTTCAAAAGGAAAAATACGGTATTCGCGTCACCGAAATCACCAGCCGCCTGGACCGCATCAGGAGTTTTGGGATGTAGTCACGTTCGGCTGTAAGTTTAGTGCCCTCAACCGTCCCCTCAAAATTTTCATAAATTAATTCCATTATATTATGGTTGATTGAGTTGATTGAAACTCGGATAGTCAAATAAATTTCAATCCTTCAACCTAATCAACTAGGCCTGCGACGGGACGTCCAGCAGGCGCACCTCATGACCGGTAAGTTCAAAAAAGCGTCTGAGATCCTGCCGCGAAATTAACAGGGTGCTGGTGTTAACCAGGGGGTGGAATTGAAAGGCTTCCTCCTCCCACAAAACCTTGTCAAAATATAATTCCACCGCATTATCCGGATCATTGATGGTTGCCAGGACGGTCACCGACCCCGGCTCGACTCCCAGGTATTTATGGAGACGATCCGCTGAACCAAAACTCAGATGACCGGATCCGATCGCCGCACCCAGGGCTTTAATGTTCACCCTCTTTTGGGCAGGCACCGCCACAAGAAAGTGCCGCCGCCCCTTTTTATCACGCAAAAACAGGTTTTTGGTTTTTACCGCCGGCAAAGCCGGCACCAGCCGTTCAACATCGGCCACCGTATACACCGGTGGGTGATCGTGGCGTTCGTATCTAATTTGATGCTCCGCCAGGAATTTGTATACATCAGCCATTACCTTTTTCTCCTTTTATCTTCCCCTCTGGGTCGGCCGGCACTCGCCGGCAGCCTGACGAGGTATTCCCTTGACAGGTGCGCCCAACTATCGTTATAGCTCGAAACAATCTGTTTCTAACGGAACTCATCGTCTGGATCAAGCACTTTTAGTGTACACGGACCGGAGGAATCATGGAAAAAAATCGCCTGCTTTACCTGTCATATCAGGATGTCGTTGATGTCGATTTGAAAATGCCCGAAATTATCGAATCGATGGAGAAAATGTTTATTGCCAAAGGCGAAGGCCGCACCGAGATGCCCCCGAAGCCGGGTATTCATCCCGGCGGCGGTGATAATTTCATCCACGCCATGCCCGCGGCTGTCCCGGATCTTAATTCGGCCGGTATTAAATGGGTCAGCGGCTTCCCGGATAACCCCTCCCTGGGCTTGCCCTACATATCAGGCTTGCTGATTTTCAACGATTTTGAAACCGGTTTACCACTGGCTGTTATGGACGGCGTCTGGATGACAGCCAAACGAACCGGGGCTGCCTCGGCCATTTCCGCCCGGCATCTGGCCCGACCGGATTCATCGGTAATGGGAATATTGGGGTGCGGCGTCCAGGGCCGCAGTCATGTAGAAGCCTTTGATGTGCTATTTCCCCTTCAAAAGGTCGTAGCCTATGATATTAATCCCAATGCAAAAGCACAATATGCGGCCGACATCAGCCGCAGTTTTGATTTGGAAATCATACCGGCCGAGACACCCAAAGAAGCGGTGTCCGGCTGTGATATCGTTATCACAGCCGGAAAAATGGCCAAAACTCCGCACGCCACAATTGAACCCGGCTGGATGGATGAAGGCGCATTTGCCTCCCTGGTGGATTACGACGCCTACTGGCAGCCGGCAGCTATGCACGAGATGGACATTTTTTGCACCGATGATACAAACCAGTTTCGGACCGTACAACAGGCCGGCTATTTCAAGGATATTTCGGATCTGCATGCCGATCTGGGGGAGTTGGTCACCGGACAAAAGCCGGGCCGGGAGACACCCGCCGAACGCACCATGACCGCAAATCTGGGTCTGGCCCTGGATGACATGGCCGTAGCGCCACTTCTTTACCGGAAGGCGGTGGATATGGGTATCGGCACCTGGTTGCCGCTTTGATATTCAAATTTAGAGTCTTCGTTATCTATTATGATGGTTGTAAAGACTATGAGTAAAAATACATACGACATCATCATCATCGGCGGTGGCATCATGGGCAGTGCCACTGCCTATTATCTGACAAAAAAGGACCCGACCCTTAAAGTGGCTGTTATCGAACGGGACCCGACCTATGCCCGGGCTTCAACCACCCTTTCAATGAGCAATGTCCGGATTCAATTCAGCCTGAAAGAAAACATTCAAATTTCCCAGTATGCCTTCGATGCTTTAAAAAGGTTTGAAGAAGAAATGGCGGTTGATGGTAATAAACCGAAAATTTATTACCATCGCGAAGGCAACCTTTTCCTGGTTGATGAAAACAATGAGGCCCAGGCCATGGGTGCTTTTAACCTTCAGCAACGCCTGGGGTGCCGGATTGAGTGGTGGACACCTCCGAAAATAAAAGAAGCCTTTCCGCTGTATGAAACCGGCAGTTTTATAGGTGGCACCTACGGTCCTGATGACGGGCACTTTGATGCCTATGCCGCCTTGATGGGTTATAAAGCCAAAGCCAGGTCCCTGGGCGCTGAATACCTGAAAAATGATGTTAAAGAAATCACGACCCGCAGCAAATGTGTCACCGGCGTCAAGCTGGCTTCCAACGAATCCCTCCAGGCCCAGTCTATCATCAACTGTGCAGGCGCATGGGCCGTGCAGGTAGCCGCAACAGCAGGTGTAAACCTGCCGATAGAACCAATCAAACGCCAGGTTTTCACCCTGGACACAGCTGTCAAACCGCAAGGCCCCCTGCCCCTGACCGTTTTACCGTCGGGATTATATTTCCGTACCGAAACCGGCGGCGTTATCCTGCTGGGCAAATCCATGGCGGAGGATCCGGCCGGATTCCAGTTTAGCTGGGATGATAAGCGCTTTATGGAAATACTCTGGCCTGAACTGGCCGAATTTGTGCCGGCTTTTGACAGGCTCAAACTGGTGCGGGGATGGGCCGGACTTTACGCCGTCAACACCCTGGACGGCAATGCCATTCTGGGTGAATGGCCGGAGGTCCAGGGCCTTTTTTTGGCCAACGGTTTTTCCGGCCACGGCCTGCAGCAGGCCCCGGCTGTCGGCCGTTACCTGGCCGAGCTCGTTCTCAAGCTTCCGCTTTCGCTCGATCTTTCGATATTCGGACCGGACCGGATACTGGAAAACAAGCCCCTCAGCGAAGGCGGCCTGGTTTGAATATGAAACCAGAAAACCCGTCCCTATCCCAGCCTCGTTCAGACCGGGATCTGGAAAGTGAGTTGACATTCAGGCGGATAAATGTTTATAGATACCATTTATTGCCGGGACGGCATCCAGCATGGATTCAACTCCGGCAGAACTGAAAACCGGGAACCCGAGGTGGTTAGATTGTTATGGCTGAATTGAGATTGGAAAATGTTTCGAAACGATTTGGCGGCCTGCTGGCGGTCAACAACCTGGATTTGAAGGTACCGAAAGGCAAAATCTTAAGCCTGATCGGTCCCAACGGCGCCGGGAAAACCACTGTCTTTAACATGATCACCGGGGTTTACCCACCCACCGAAGGCAACATCTCCTATGGTGAAATACGCTTAACGGTTTGAGAAGCAATCGCATCATTGCCCATGGTATCGCCCGAACCTTCCAAAACATCCGCCTGTTTAAATCGATGACGGTACTTGAAAATGTGCAAGTGGGCATGCACTGTCGGACCAAAAGCGGTCCTGTCAGGGCCTTGCTGAAAACCGCGTTTGAAAAGCGGGAAGAAAAAGATATTACCGCCAAATCCCAGGAGATTTTGGATTTTTTCGGATTGATCGGCCACCAAAACGATTACGCCTCCAATCTGCCCTATGGGGAACAGCGACGGCTGGAAATCGCCCGGGCCCTGGCCACCGAGCCGGAGGTATTACTTTTAGATGAACCGGCGGCCGGCATGAACCCCAATGAAACGGCCGAGTTGATGGAACTGATCATCAAGCTGCGCGATACCGGCTTGACCATCTTTCTGGTTGAGCATGATATGCGGCTGGTGATGGGAATTTCGGAACTGGTAACCGTGCTGGATTACGGCCAAAAAATTGCCGAAGGAACACCCAAAGAAATCCAGCAAAACGAAACGGTGATTGAAGCCTACCTGGGAACCGGTGCCAAGACGCAATAATTAGCATTTCTTGTATTTGGTTTTGCAGTTTTTACACAAGATAATTCTCTATATTTCATGTGATGGTTATTATGGTTTCAGGTGTCAGTGTTCAGAGTCTGAACTACAGGAGTTTAGGCCTATCAATACTGACACCTGAAACCTGAAACCAAATTAGGGGAGTTGCCCAATAGTTTACTATTTTCAGGGCATAATGAACCACCCCGCCGCAACCAACGGGGTATCAACCGGAATATTTCTATCGCCCCAAGGGGCGGGGAATTCACCCCTCGTCCGCCTCCGGCGGATTAATAAGGGAAGTCAAAATAACCTATAACAAAAAAAGGAGGTAGTATCGTGAGAAAAGTTGGAATTCTTGTTCTATGTTTTGCTTTGACTATTGGATTGCAGGGAATGGCTGCAGCCGAAACCTTGAGAATCGGTACCTTAAGCCCCCTGACGGGCCCCTACGCCCAGGACGGCACGGACATCCTGCAGGGTGTCAAAACAGCGGTTGCCGTCTATGGACAGCTCAAAGGTTTTGACAAGGTCGAGGTCTTCCCCGGAGACAGCGCCTGCGACGGCGGAAAAGCCACCATGGCCGCCAACAAACTGATCAACAGCGGTGTCAATGTGGTGGTCGGGGCCTACTGCTCATCGGCCACCGAACCGGCACAGATCCCGCTTATGGATGCCAAGATCGTCCAGATCACACCGGCGTCCACCAACGAGCGCCTGACCGCCAAAGGCTACGAATATTTTTTCCGTATGCCGCCCCGGGATGACGTCCAGGCCTGGTCGACGGTGCAGTTTCTGGAGAAGAAACTGAAAGCCAAAACCATCGCGCTGATCGACGACAAACAAACTTACACGGCCGGACTGACCGCCAACATCACCAGGTTCGCCAAAGAGTCCGGCAAAATCAAGATCGTTGCACATGAGCACATCACACCCGGTGACAGCGATTTCACCGCGGTTCTCACCAAACTGAAAAGAGTCAATCCGGACGTGATCTACATGAGCGTTTACCAGCCTGAAGGCTCCAAAATGATCCAGCAGGCCCGTAAACTGGCGATGAAGTCCGCCTTCCTCAGCGAAGACGCGGTTTTTCATCCCAAGTTCCTGGAAGTTGCCGGACCGGCGGCCGAAGGTGTTTACCTGACCTTTGCCCAGGCCCCGGACACACCGGAAAGACAGCAGTTCATCAAAACCTACAAAGCGATGTGGAAAGCCAAGGCGGTCGGCTCCTATGCCTATTACGCCTATGATGCCGGCATGATGGCCCTGGCCGCCGTTGAAAAAGCCGGTACGACCAACGCCGATACGCTGCAAAAAACCATTCGCGGCAACACCTGGACGGGTGTCAGCGGCGACATCAAGTTCGACAAACATGGTGATCGCAAAATCGCTCACATCGTCTGGCTCGTCAAGGACAACCAGTTTGTACCTTACTGGGATCCATTGACCGGTAAAGACCTTTAATAAAAAATACGGACCGGGCGGAAATCGCCCGGTCCCATTTTTTATCAGATGACAGAGTTGCTCGAGTTCGGAAGGCGGAATGGGCAATGCGGAATGTCTCTTCTTTCAGAATTCCGACTTCCTAGTTCCGCATTCCGAATTCTATTATCGATCTTCCGTACCAAAGCCTGGTAAGCTGAGGCAGGCATTCTGATATAATAAGGAAGTTTAGTTAAATGGATCTGTCCGCATTTTTCCTACAGCAGTTTGTCAACGCGATATTTCTTGGCAGTATCTATGCCCTGATCGCTTTGGGCTACACCATGGTTTACGGCATCATTGAATTGATCAATTTTGCCCATGGTGAGTTGTTTACGGCCGGGGCCTTTATCGGGCTCATCGTTCTAACCGCTCTGCAGCAAATAGGCTGGGTCGAAACCCATTTTGTCCTCACCATGATCATCGTCTTCGGGATGGCCATGGCCTATGTCGCCGTTCTGGGAGTGGCCATAGAGCACGTGGCCTATAAACCGCTGCGAACCTCTTCCCGGCTGGCGGCCCTTTTGAGCGCGTTGGGCATGTCGATCTTTCTGTCCAACGGCATGATGCTCAGCCAGGGTGTATCCGACCGGGCCTATCCCCAGGTTTTTGGCTTCGAGGCCATCGAAATCATGGGCGCCCGCATTACCAACGGCCAGATATTCATCATCCTACTGGCCTTTGCGCTCATGGTCGGACTGCAGCTGTTCGTTCACCGCACCCGTCTGGGCAAGGCCATGCGCGCCACGGCCCAGAACAAAACCATGGCCCGCATCCTGGGGATCGACATTGACCTGACCATCCGCATCACCTTTATGATCGGTCCGGCCCTGGGGGCTGCGGCCGGTGTCATGGTGGGGCTGCATTACGGGGCGGTGCGCTTTGACATGGGCTTTATTTTCATGATCAAGGCCTTTGCCGCCGCTATTTTAGGGGGCATCGGGTCCATTCCCGGGGCCATGATCGGCGGCCTGATTATCGGGGCCATCGAAGTATTCTGGGCCGCATTTCTTCCCAGCGCCTGGAAGGATGTCACCACATTTACGGTCTTGATCCTGGTTCTCTATCTGAAACCGAGCGGTTTGCTGGGTGAAGGTACGACGGAGGTGCGCGTCTGATGGTACGCCAAGAACTCAAAAAAATCGTCGTTTATACCTTTTTTCTGGCCATTTTGTTTATTCCCATGCTCGGGTTCAAAACCCCTACCTTCCAACCCGGCCGGGTATTTAAAACCCTGGGCGTCTTTGTGGCCATTCTGATTTTTAATTTCATCGTTAAGCTGATCCGCAGCCGCCGCAAAACCGGGGACGTGCAAAAAACCCCTTTAACCGAGCGCGCGGGAGCCTGGATCAATCAATTTCCTAAAATCTACACCCTGGGCGGGCTGATTGTCCTGGCCGTTATGTTCCCCCTGTTTGCCAACAATTACATGATCGATGTCGGGATTACCTGCCTGATCTACGTCTGCCTCGGGCTGGGATTGAATATCGTCGTCGGCCTGTGCGGGCTTCTGGATTTAGGCTATATCGCCTTTTATGCCGTCGGGGCCTACACCTATTCCCTGCTGAACCTCACTTTCGGGCTATCCTTCTGGGCCGCCCTGCCCATCGGTGTCGTCCTGGGCATGATCGTCGGCTGTATCATCGGTTATCCGACCTTGAAAATGCGCGGTGACTACCTGGCCATTGTCACCTTAGGCTTTGGCGAAATTGTGCGTCTGGTGCTCAACAACTGGGATACGCTGACCGCCGGCCCCAACGGCTTATTCGGCATGAAGCGGCCGGTGCTGTATTATCCCAGTTTCGAAGAAAGCGGATTCACCTGGGCGACCTATTACCTTAAATCCTTGCCGGCCCTGTATTATTGTATTTTTATTATTGCCATTCTGGTCATCATCGGGGTCCGGCGGCTGGACAATTCCCGCATCGGCCGCGCCTGGATTGCTATTCGTGAAGATGAGGTCGCCGCCGAATTGTCCGGTGTGCCCACGACATGGATCAAATTGCTGGCCTATGCTTTAGGGGCGGCCTTTGCCTCGGTGGCCGGGGCCTTTTTTGCAGCCAAGTTGAGCTACACCAACCCGAATTTTTTCCTGTTTATGGAATCCTGCATTGTTCTATGTATCGTGGTCCTCGGCGGTATCGGCAGCATCCCCGGTATCATTGTGGCCGCCTTTGTCCTGATTGCGGCCCCGGAAGTTTTCCGGCAGCTGGAAGCCTACCGCATGCTGGCATTTGGTGCGATTATGACCACCATGATGATTATAAAACCGGAAGGGTTGATCCCGGCCTCACGACGCCGGCGCGAACTGCATGAAGCCGAAGAGACCAAACCCAAGGATTAACTAAATGACAGACCCGCAGCCCATACTGGAACTTTCCGACGTCCATACCTATTACGGTAACATCCATGCCTTGAAGGGGATTTCCTGCGCCATCCAGCAGGGGGAAATCGCCTGTTTGATCGGTGCCAACGGCGCCGGCAAGTCCACCACATTGATGACAATCTTTGGCGTTGCGCGTGCCTCCCGGGGCGAAATTCGTTTCAAAAGCGATCCGATCCAGCACCTCCGCCCCGAGCAGGTGGCTAGCCGGGGGGTGTCTCAAGCTCCGGAAGGACGCCAGATTTTTCCCAAAATGAGCTGCCGGGAAAACCTGGAGATGGGCGCTTTTCTGCGCAAAGATAAAGACGAGGTGGCCAACGACCTGGAACGGGTCTTCGAACTGTTTCCGGTGTTAAAAGACCGCGTGCATCAACTGGGCGGGACATTGAGCGGCGGTGAACAGCAAATGCTGGCCATCGGTCGCGCCCTGATGTCGCGTCCCCAGCTGTTGCTGCTGGACGAGCCCTCATTGGGCCTGGCCCCCAAACTGGTGGAAAAAATATTTGAAACCATTCTGGAAATTAATAAAACCGGTGTCACCATCTTCCTGGTGGAACAAAACGCCCATATGGCCCTGACCATTTCCAGCACCGGTTTCGTCATGGAAACCGGCCGCATCGTGTTAACCGACCAGGCCTCCGCCTTGCTTAAAAACGAACAGGTGAAGAAGGCCTATCTCGGAGAGTAAAGAACCCAGAGATCAGAAGACCCGTCTCCGCCGCGGCAGGCAGAGAACAGAAAACTGATAACTGATAACCCGTCTTCGTCATGCTTTGGCGTGACTTCGGCGCGGCACGCCCGTCTTCGTCATGCTTTGGCGTGACTACGACGCGGCACGCCCGTCTTCGTCATGCTTTGGCGTGACTACGACGCGGCACGCCCGTTTTTGCCCTTGACGTCCTAAATACAATCTCCGTTCGTTCCATAAAATAAACACTACCACACCAGTTTTCTAAACTAAATAAGGTTAGATCTCGTTAGGAAATTCAGGAAATTGTATAACAGTAAAATTTATTATGGAGTCTTGGACATTATTGAGTATCATTCAAAGCGGAAACGCCACAGGGCAATGAGAAAAAACAGGACCGAAAACCCAAGAAGCACACCGGCCTCATCCAAGACCGCGCTGACCCCCAGGCCGCGGATCATAACATCGTGGTACCCTGAAAGTGCCCACGCATGCGGTGTGAACAGCGACATCGTTTTCATAAATCCGGGCATTAGGAAAACAGGCACCATCATACCCCCGAGTGCTGAAAGGGTAATGGCCAGCAACACGGCCAGGCCGTTGACCTGTGCTTCTGTTTTGCCGACGGCGGCCACCAGAAGGCCCATGCCATTGGCCGAGGCCGACAAAGCCAATGAAATCAGGAACAGGGCCCCGATGTTTCCCAGGCGCAGATCAAAGAAGGCGACGCCGACGGCAAACATGAGGGCAATTTGGACCAGGTTGACCAGATAATAGGGCAGCAGTTTTCCCAAGATCAGTGCAGCTTTGGACAGAGGCGCCGTCAGGATGCGTTGGAAGGTGCCATCATTCTTTTCTTGAATGAAGCTGGAAGCAAGGGTCAGGACTATAAAGAATACCCCGAATATAGTATACCCGGGTACGTTCTGTTCGGTGGAAGTGGGCTGCCTATTATTTACCAAGGACCTGAGGGGGACTACCTGTAATGAAACCCTCCTGCTGCCAAGGCTGCCGATGTCCGCATTCGAAAATATATCTTCCAGTTGGGGGGTTAAAGCATTTAGCATTTGCGCCATTTCTGGCGACCCCTGTTCTCCGAGACCGGAGAGGCCCTGGTGTACGATGTGTGGCAGGCGCGCCAGGATCAGGTGCCGTTCGACAACCCCCTGTATGGTTCCTCTGAGAGACGAGACAAGCTGCAGGTTCATGGCGGGGTCAACCATCAGGGAAATGACAGGGGCCTCGATTGTATTATCGTGTGATTCGGATATGATTCGTTCGGAAAAGTGGTCCCCAAAATGCAACGCCAGGCGGTATTTCTTTGTTCTGATGAGATCCTGGGCCTTTCTCAACGTCACGGGTGCGCTTTCCAGGGATTCGACAACCGTCAGTCGTTCCATTTTCCCAAGGTCCAGGATCACCTTCCCGGCCGCCTGGCCCTGATCTTCGTTGACCGCCAGAATCTCCAGGGGCTGTTCCCGACTGCCGCCGCCATAAACCCCTTCCAGGGACAGACTCATTACCAGGATAAAAAAAACCGGCATGATGAACAGCAAGGCCAGCGCTTCACGGTCATGCCACAGAACCTGGAGTTCCTTGACGGTCACAGCGAAGATATGCTGAATCATGGATCGTCCTCTACCCCCGGTTTTTGGTTGTCGGGGAATGATGCATCGTCAATCATAGCGGACCTCCCGGTCAAATGCAGAAATACACTCTCCAGGCTGGGCTCCAGGATATCGATACCCTTGATGGAAATGTCCGCTTTTTGTGCCAGCACAGCCACGTTCTCGAAAATATTGTCAGCTGTATCGGCTGTCAGCTGAATGTGGACCACCGTCGAATCAAGCAGGGTAAGTGAACCCAGTTCGGCCAAGGGTTCCATTTGCTCACGAAGCGCCGGCTTGCTCAAGCGAATCCGGATAATGCCTTTACCCGATGCAGCCATCAGGGCGGAGGGGGTATCCGTGGCTATGATGTTGCCCTTATCCATGATGGCCACCCGATGGCACAAGTGCTGGGCCTCCTGCATGAGATGTGTCGTGTAGATAGCCGTCAGGCCTCTTTTATTGAGTGCTTTCAGGTTTTCGAAGATTGTCTGCCGCATATGGGCATCGACACCAGCGGTGGGTTCATCAAGAATGAGAATCCGCGGGTGGTGGAGCAGACCGATGGCGATATTGAGCCGCCTTTTCATACCGTGGGAAAAGGTCGATACGGCATGTCCGGCGCGATCGGTGAGTTCAACCATGTCAAGGGTGTCAACAATCCGCTGCCGCAGAAGCCGGCCGTGAAGTCCATAAATTCTACCAAAAAATATTAGATTGTCCCTGGCGCTCAAGGTGGGGTAGAAGGCAAAGTCCTGGGGAACAAAGCCGATTTTGGCCTTGGCTTTAAGGGGGTTTTGCCTGAGGTCCAGGCCGTCAATAATGACCTGCCCCCCTGAGGGGTCGACCAGCCCGGTCAGCATGCCGATGGTGGTTGTCTTTCCGGCACCGTTTGGACCCAACAGCCCGAAAATCTCGCCCTGGCAGATATGGAAGTTCAACGCTGCCACAGCTTGCCTTGAGCCATAGCGCTTCGATAGATTCACCACGTTAAGAATATCTTGCATGATAAAAAACTCAGATCTTGAAGCCCTTTCGGCAAAGGATTCGCCGAAATCGGCCTCGGTTATACCGCTGTATCATTATAAGCGGTATGTTCTGGATAAGCGCATACACTATCATAAACAGACCTACCCAGAAACGGTTCCATAGAAAAAAAAGCGGCGCAACAAATATGAGCATCCAATGGGTCATTTCAGCCCGGCAGGTCTCGAGCAGAAATGCATACAGGTACCTGTTGCCGGTTTTTAACAACCGTTTCTTGGGAAACCCCCTGTCTTTGATAAATCCGGCACCATCGGGTGCATATTTTTTCCATCTCTTTATTCTGAAATATTTCTGGTACAGCCCGCCATCTTTTTCCCAACTTATAGACCGGTAAAAAAACCCCTCGGGATGGAAGTACCGCACGGGAATTCGAACGGCAATAAATACGAACCCGAGATGAATAACAAACCAGGCGGCAAAGTCCAGCAGAATGGTCCAGTTCGTCGACAGATGAATTAATCGCATCATGGTTTTGTGTCTATTCTATGGGGGGTAACGTCTCTTTTTTTCCAGCTAGCCTTCCGCATCACCAAAGTCTTGAAGATCGATAGCGTAAAAGTTAAAACGAAGAACAACAAGGGGATTTGAAATAAGATCGCCGTCCGGACACCAAAATTTCCAATTCTGAACAGCATCCACTGTATTTGGGCAATATACAGAAAATCGAGCAGCAGCCAGGTTAGAATAGCGTTCATGTCACCGGCAATCAAAGATTCCAACAGATGCCGGGTTAATGACACCCCGCCAAAGATCCAGCAGACCAGCAAGATCATAGTGCCGAATGAAATCGCATTGGCCCCGGTAGCGAAGCCTTTACTGAAACCCTCCACCATGGACCATATCCCGTCCGGGTACATCCTGAAAGAAATGGCCCCTTTGCCGCCAAAACAATACACATTATAGCCTGCATTGATAAATGCTTTCCCCATGGGAATGCTTTCGAGAATATATTGCCTGACCCTTTTATGTCCACCCGTCTCAAAATAGGTTTCTTGGCGACACATCATACAGGGACCAAATGCCCCGGCCGGCTTCAGCTTCGACTGCAGCGGCGTAAAAGCGTTTACACCAGCCATGACGATAATATTGAAAATAGCCGATAAACGCTCATAATTTTGTTTCAAAATGTGATAAGGCTGAATGGTGAGCAGTCCTTCTTTTTCAAGAAACGTCGATAGGAGCTTAGAAAAAGCGCCAGGTTCTAAAATGACGTCCGCATCCAGAAAAAGCAGAATGCCATTAGATGCAGCTTTAGCGCCTTGCCAGCAGGCCCAGGGCTTTCCCAGCCAGCCTTCAGGCGGCGCGCTGGAATAGATGACCTGGTGCCCGAATTTTTCGGCTATTTGAGCCGTTGCATCTTGGGACTGGTCATCGATCACAATAATCTCAGCCGAATCAGCATCCTGGAGTGTTATGGATTCGAGCAGGCGGGCTAAGTTTTTTTCCTCATTTCTGGCAGGTATGATGACAGATATCCGAGAACCCGAATGATGGGGGTTCTGGTTCTGTTTCAACCTTGGAATATGCCACAGAAAAAAAAAGCCGAGCAGCCAGAAACAAAAAATTAAATAAACCATAGCTTATGTTATGCAGAAACTGAATCAGAAACTATTTTCATCAAATTTGATGCCTACATTTCAGATATTATTTATATTTTGCACGACGGATAGCACACGGTCAAGGACTTTAATTCTAACTGAGAAATCTCCGTTTGGGCTTATAGGGGGATCTATTAAAAAATTATCCCTCATTTTGCATTTTGGTAAGAATATTGATATCTCAAATGTAATTATTAGGATTGGATAGAATTTTTATAGAGGATTTCAATATAGAATCAATCGTTTCATTTGGTCGAATGGTAGACTCCAGTTTTGATCCCACATTTTTGAATTGTGTAACGCAATGTGAAAAATAGCTTAATGATAGTTTTCGGCTATAATGACCCAATATTGAAAAGGCTTCAAAGTTTTGGATTATATAACCAAATGGAAAGCAAAAAAATTGTGCACCGGCCAATGAACAACCCCGCCGCCCCGAGTAGCGGGATCTCCGCTTCGTTACGACAAGCAACGGTGTATCAAACAGAAAATTTTAAACGCCCCAAGGGGCGGGGAATTAAACCCCCGTCCGCCGGGGATTAATTTTTTGCATTAATTCTTTTAATTTTCACTCCAGCCAGCAAACAATTGCCTTGTCTCCTCTATCGACTTCCTCAACATCGTGACAAACGTTTAAACCTGCATTAATTTTGATGATTGTAAAGCATACTGTCGAGCTATATTTGCGCACTTACTAAATTTGGAGCAAACGGAAGCTATGTATAATACCAACGAGATCGCTGAAGAAGCCGTCAAGCTGGCGACTATATGGCAGAACAGGGCCAATGCCCTGCAGACGCCTCAGGAAAAAGCACGGCATACCAAACTGGCGCGCCTTTTTACCAATCCCAGGGACAAAGTCATTCTGACCATGCTGATCGATCAGAGTTTTCGATCAAGCGACTTTGGGCGGGTCGCCGATCAGATTCAACTATATTTTTACCCGGTACGGCATCCCGACGTTTTTCTCGCCTCTGGAAAAAGTTCTGATGCTGCTTTTTTTGCACGCCGGTCGTTTTTTACCGCGACTGACGGTGCCTAAGGTGATTGAGAAAATGCGCCGGGACAGCAGCCACCTGATCATCCCCGGGGAACCTGATTTGCTGGCGTCTTTTCTGCAAAAAAGAAAAAGCAAAGGTTTGCGGGTCAACATCAATCATATCGGTGAGGAAGTCCTCGGTGAAGATGAAGCCCGGACTCGCTTGAACATGTATATCCGCGATCTTAAGAACCCGGCCATCGAATATGTTTCGGTGAAGATTTCGACCCTATTTTCCCAGCTCAATCCGCTGGCCTTTGACCATTGCGTCAGCATCTTTACCGAAAGGCTTGCCCAGCTTTACCGCACCGCCGACAGCCACAAATATGAGCACCACGACGGCACCCAGGCCAGCAAATTCGTTAACCTGGATATGGAGGCCTATCGGGACCTGGAGATGACGGCCGCAGCTTTCAGGCGCACTCTGGATCAAGATGAGTTCAAGCGCACCTTTGCCGGTATGGCGCTTCAGGCTTATCTGCCGGATTCCTTTCAAATTCTCAAGGATATCACGGCCTGGGCCCGCAAGCGGGTGGACGCAGGCGGCAGCCCTGTAAAAGTCCGAATCGTTAAGGGCGCCAATATGGAAATGGAGAGTTTTGAAGCCGCCGTATATGACTGGCCCCTGGCACCCTTTGATACCAAACTGGAAACCGATGCCAACTGGAAGCGAATGGTTGAGTATGCTATGCAGCCTGAAAATATCAAGGCCGTGCGTCTGGGGGTGGCATCCCACAACCTGCTGGATCTGGCATATGCCTACCTGGTCGGCCAGGCCAATGGTGTCAAGGATTATTTCACCTTTGAAATGATCGAAGGGATGGCCAATCATGTGCGCCGTACCATCCAGGAAACCGGCCAGGAGATGATCGTTTACGTCCCGGTGGCCGACAAAGGCCAGTTTCTTAATGCCATCGCATACCTGATCCGGCGCATAGATGAAAATACCGGTTCCCAAAACTTTTTGCGTCACTTAAACCACTTAAAAACCCGCTCGCGCTCCTGGGATTTTCTAACCCGCCACTTCCTATCATCCGTTAAACTAAAAGCACAGCCGGCTAAAACCCCCCATCGTACCCAGAACCGTATCATCGAAGGCTTCTCCAAAAAAATGGGCACCTACCACGACACCGAATTTAGAAATGAGCCCAATACGGATTGGTCCCTGGCGGCCAACCGCAGGTGGGCGGAAGACATACGTCGTAATTGGGAAAAAAGCCCTGAAGACCGTCCAGTGGAAATTCCGATAGTGGTTTCCGGAGAGAAGGTATTTAAGAGCAGAAGAAAAAGAGAAGTTCGGGACCCATCCCGGTTCAATCACCCGGTGCTGGTGGCCAAATCCGCCCTGGCCAACGGCAAAGATATCGACCGGGCGGTTGCTGCGGCCAAAGCGGATCCGGACGGGTGGCGCCAAAAAACCCACCGACAACGGCACCGCGTTCTTTCTAAAGTCGCCATGGAACTGCGCAGGGCCCGCGGAGATCTTATCGGCGCCGCAGCGGCCAATACCGGAAAGATATTTACCGAGGCCGACGTGGAGATATCAGAGGCCATTGATTTTGCCGAATATTATCCCCATTCCGCAGAAACATTTTTCAAGATCGAACAGCATCCGCAGCCACGGCAAAGGGGTGGGGGTGGTCATTTCTCCCTGGAACTTTCCGATTGCCATTCCCTGCGGCGGTATCGTGGCCTGCCTGGCAGCCGGCAATACGGTGATATTCAAACCCTCTTCCGATGCGCTGCTGGTGGCCTGGCAGCTGTGTCAATGCTTCTGGCGGGCCGGTGTGTCTCAAAACGTGCTGCAGTTTGTGCCATGCTCGGGTGCCGGTACCGCCCAAAAGCTGACCAGCCATCCCGATGTTGACTTTATTATTTTAACCGGAGGCACACAAACCGGGCTGGCGATATTACACCAGCGGCCTGAGGTTTTCCTGGCAGGTGAAACGGGTGGTAAAAATGCGACAATTGTTACTGCCATGTCGGATCGCGACCAGGCGATCAGAAATGTCATTTATTCGGCCTTCGGTAACAGCGGTCAAAAATGTTCGGCAACTTCGCTGCTCATCCTGGAGCCCGAAGTTTACCGGGACGCCGGATTTAAGAAAACAGCTGGTAGATGCCGCCCGCAGCTTTGGAACCGGATCAGCCTGGGATTTTGCCAACCAAATGGGCCCCCTGATCAGGCCGCCGGAATCGGACCTAAAAAAAGCACTGACCGCCCTGGAGCCCGGCGAATCCTGGGCTCTGAAACCGCAAACTATTGACAAAAATCCCCTCATGTGGACCCCCGGCATCAAGTGGGATGTGCAGCCCAACAGCCCCACTCACCTGACAGAGTTCTTCGGCCCCCTGCTGGGGGTGATGCGGGCGTCCCATCTTGATCATGCCATCGAGCTGGTCAATCAAACCGGCTATGGATTGACCTCCGGCCTGGAAAGCCTTGATACGCGCGAACAGCAATATTGGAAGAAGCGTGTCAAAGCAGGTAATCTTTACCTTAACCGCGGCACCACCGGGGCAGTTGTTTTGCGCCAGCCCTTTGGCGGTATGGGGAAATCTGTTATCGGCATGGGAATGAAAGCCGGCAGTCCCAAATATGTAGCCCAGTTTATGAAGTTTGAAGAGATCCGCCCGCCCGTCGTCGGCCCCCTTCAAAAATCACATCCACTGTTGACGCTCGCCCGGCAATGGCAGCAAAAGCTTGATTGGGGCGGATTTAAAGGCATCACGGCCGATGTGAAAAAAACCATTCGGGCCCTTAAAAGTTATCTCTATCATGTTGAGCGGGAATTCGGCCGGGAGATGGATTATTTCCACCTTCCGGGACAGGATAACATCCTGCGCTATCTGCCGGCCGGCACGGTGGTGGTTAGGTTGCATGAAGATGACAGTCTGTTTGAAACCCTGGCCCGGATTGCGGCCGTTAAAATATCCGGATGCCGGCTGCGCATCAGCTGTCCCAAGGGTTTGAACAACCGGGTAACAGCCTTTCTGCATGCCGGGGAGGGCCTGCGCCTCATCGGCGAGGATCCCCATTTTTATGAACCTGACAATGACCTGGTAAAGATCATACCTGAGGTCGATCGTATTCGCTATGCCGCACCCGAGCGTGTTCCGGAAGCAGTCTATTCGGTGGCTGCTGAAACCGGATTTTATATCGCCCGAGCTCCCGTAGTGCAGGACGGTCGTATCGAACTGCTGCACTATTACCGGCAGCAAAGTATCTGCGATAATTATCATCGATATGGGAACCTGGGGGATAGAGTACTTGACTGAATTGAAATATTGGCGAGTACGGACTTTTTTCTGGTGCGGCTTTGCCCAATAATAGGGTTTCAGGTGTCAGGTGTCAGATTTCAGGAGGCAGACGTCAAAGAACAGAAAACAGCTGACCCACTTTCACGCTCCGAGCGGAGATCCGAAAAAAGAACCGAAAATGCTGATTTGTCATCTGTCTTCTGGACACTGACACCTGACACCTGAAACCCTTACTCTACGTTTTATTGGTTGACCTCGCTGACAACTTGACAGTCTTTGCTATTTTGGTCATACTCGCGCAGACTTTACCAAAACCGAAAAAGAGTTCAGCAATGATGGGTCCGAACCCAAGCAAACCCTGAACCTTTGAACGCCGGATCCTGGAAACCTTCAATAAAAGGACCCCAACATGCCCACACGACTGGATGCCCATGTATTTGATTTACCCGTACAGGAATTACGCCGCGGCTATCGCAGCGACATTTATTTCTGGCGTGAAAAAATTACCCTTGAACACCACAACCTGCATCCCGAAGTCACCATGCAGGTCTTTCAAAAAAAAGACGCCGTGCTGTGCGGTGTCGACGAAGCCATTGCGGTTCTTAAACTGGCGGCCGGACGGTACACCGATTACGAGACGGCCTATAAGCTGTTCGATAAGTTGATTGAACACAAGAGCAAAGCCCGCCAGCAATTTATCGGTGATCACAAATCATATTTGAAAGCCATCGAACAAAAGATGGAAATCTCCGCCCAACTGGATGCAATGTGGGAAAGCGGATTCGAAGAGCTCGATGTTAAAGCCCTGTCCGATGGTGATCGGATATCTGCCTGGGAAACCGTGATGCACATCACCGGTGATGCCAGCCTGTTTGCCCATCTGGAAACCGTTTACCTGGGCATTCTGGCCCGCCGCACCAAAATTGCCAGCAACGTCCGCAGTGTGGTCGATGCGGCCAACGGCAAGATTGTGCTTTATTTCCCGGCGCGCTTCGATCATTGGGCCGTGCAGGGCGGCGACGGATACGCCGCCCACATCGGCGGGGCCACCGGGGTTTCCACCGATGCCCAGGCCCAATGGTGGGGGGCCAAGGCATCCGGCACGGTGCCCCATGCACTGATAGCCGCCGTGGGCGGGAATACGGTTAAAGCCATTACCCTTTTCGGTGAAACCTATCCGGATGTGGATCTGGTGGCGCTGGTGGATTTTGACAATGACTGCGTCGGGACCTCCTTAAAATGCTGCGAGGCCCTGGGTGACAGGCTCTGGGGGGTCAGGCTGGACACTTCCAACACCCTGGTGGATAAGTCCATGGTGCCGGTCATGCAAAATTTTAAACCGGTGGGAGTCACTCCTCAGCTGGTGGAAATGACGCGAAAAACGTTGGACAAGCACGGATACGGTCATGTGAAAATTATTGTGTCGGGGGGATTTAACCCGGACCGGATCGCCGGGTTTGAAAAAATGCAGGTCCCCGTAGATGCCTATGGGGTCGGCAGCTACCTGATGCGCGGGGTCAATGCCTTTACGGCCGATGTTGTTTTATTGGACGGACACCCCTGCGCCAAAATCGGCCGGAAGTATAATCCCAATCCGAGGCTCGAATCGGTTAACTCAAAATAGCTCATAGCCGGTAGCTCAACGCTCATAGTGACGGGGTTGCGGATGCCAGAATTAGGTTTCAGCCCAGCCGCTGCCCAAAAAAAACGGCCGGCCTGATCAAAAAAGAAACTGTCGTTTCATACGTGTCAGTATTTCTGTTTCTCAGCCTGAAACCTGATCCGCCTCCGGCGGAACACCTGACACCCGTTCATTTATGACAACTAAGACAGTGTTGCCGGCAGTAAAATAATAGAGATCTAATCCCGGATGATAGCAACCCCCTTGGCCTCCATCTCCTCCAGGGCGCTTGCGGTGGTTTCAGGGCTGACCCCGCGGCAGAGGTCAAGGATAAGATCGACCCGGTAGCCCGCTTCAATGGCGTCCAGGGCAGTGGCCTTGACGCAGTAATCGGCGGCCAGTCCATAAACTATCACCTTTTTTATTCCATCCAGCTGTAACAAATTGTCCAAATCCGTTTTATGCCCGCCGTCATCGGCAAAGCCCGAGTAGGAATCAAATTTCGGATCCATCCCCTTGCGAACCGTTTGGGTAGGACCATCTGCCGTGATCAGAATCACCGCACCGGGGGTCTCCTGCACGCAGTGCGGCGGCCACATGACCTGCGGCCGTCCATCAATTTCTTTGACCTGCAATGGTTCGGTGCCCGGATGGTTGGTATAAAAACTGATGTGGTCCGCCGGATGCCAGTCCTGGGTAAAATAGATCCGCAGTCCCTGCTGCAAAAAACGCTCGGACGCTCTTTGAACCACACTGATATATTGAGCATCGGTTCCCGGTACCGCCAGAGACCCGGCTTTCAGCTCCGTAAAATCGGCCTGAACATCAACAACGATGACACCGGTATGTTCACTATAAATCAATGCATCTGTCATAGCCATCCCCCATGGGTTGTTTTAGATAAAAGATAAGGCACAATGGGGTATTGTGAAGGCTAAATAGGTTCAGGCGGGGGTGGAAAAAAGCAATTACCTTGGATTTGAGCGCCGCAGGTCAAAAAATAAAAACGAATTATTCCGTCTAATAAATCTACACTCCGATATCCCGAATCCGAAATCACATATCTCAAATCCGCGATCCGATATCCCAAATCCAAAATCAACTAGATTCCCAAATAGGCTTTGCGCACCTCATCGTTGGCCAGAAGGTTGGCCGCCGTATCCGCCATACTCACCCGGCCGGTTTCCATGACATATCCCCGGTGGGCGACTTTTAATGCCATGTTGGCGTTTTGTTCCACCAGGAAAATGGTGGTTTTACTCTCGGCGTTGATTTTTTTGATAATCTCGAATATCTGCTTCACAATCAAGGGAGCCAGCCCCAGAGAGGGCTCATCCATCAACAGCAGCCGGGGTTTGGCCATTAAGGCCCGGGAGATGGCCAGCATCTGCTGCTCGCCGCCGCTCAGGGTCCCCCCCGCCTGATTGCGCCGCTCGGCCAGAATCGGGAAAAGCTCATAGATATACTCGATGTCGCGCTTGATTTCATCCTTATCGCTTCTTAAAAAAGCGCCCATATCCAGATTTTCCGCCACGCTCAGAAAAGGAAATATACGACGGCCTTCCGGCACCTGGCTGATCCCTAAAGAAACGATGTTATTGGGGGGCAAATCCTGGATGGGCTTTCCCATAAAAAGGACTTCACCGGATCGGGGCGGCACAATGCCGCAGATGGACATCAAGGTGGTGGATTTCCCGGCGCCATTGGCACCAATCAGGGTAATAATCTCGCCTTCGGATATCTTTATGCTGACATCTTTTAAAGCCTGGATATTTCCGTAAAAAGTTTTTATGTTTTTAAGCTCAAGCATCGGCATCTTCTCCGAGATAGGCTTTGATGACTGCTGAATTATTTTTTATCTCTTGCGGGGTTCCCTGGGCAATTTTTTTGCCGTAATCGACCACATAGATCCGATCAGATAAACTCATCACCAGTTTCATGTCGTGCTCGATCAGCAAAATGGTGATCCCTTCCTGATCGCGAATCCTGACAATCAACTCGTCAAGCTCCCTGGTTTCCAGCGGATTCATACCGGCTGCCGGTTCATCCAGGAGCATTAAAAACGGCTCGGTGGCCATGGCGCGTGCAATCTCAAGGCGCCGCTGGGCACCGTAAGGGAGATTCTTGGCAAATTCATTGACAAATTCCGCCAGACCTATTTTCTCCAGAACCGCATAGCTGTCCTCGACGATCTTATTTTCTTCTTTGCGGGTGGATCGGTTCTTGGCAATAGCGCCAACAATACCGGCTGAAGTTCGACAGTGGCGGCCAATCATGACATTTTCCAGCACCGTCATGTTTTGAAACAACCGGATATTTTGAAAGGTTCGGGCCAGACCGGCTTCGGTAACATAATTCGGTTTTAAGCCGTTTAATTTCCTGGTTTTCAGGTCGGGCGGTCGAATTAACATCTCCCCTTCGGTCGGCGCATATATTCCCGTTAAGCAGTTGAAAAAAGTGGTTTTGCCGGCCCCGTTGGGACCGATGAGAGCGACGATTTCCCCCTGGTGAATCTCCAGGTCCAGGCTATCCAGTGCCCGCAGGCCCCCAAAATCCATTGTTAAATTATCTACTTGCAGTATGGGTTCACTTGCCATCGATCATTTCACTCACAATTCAGGTTAGGAGCTTCGCCCCAATTGGAAGGGTGGTATAAATTCCGAGACGCTATCCTGGCGTAAGAGCTTCAGCTTTGGGTTTATCCGGAGTCGTGCCTTTAAACTGATATGTCCGGCGCACCTGACTGACGATCCCGCCGGGGCGAAAAACCATCATCACGACCAGAACAGCACCGAAAACCAGCAGGCGATATTCGGAAAAAACACGCAGATACTCCGGCAGGAGGATCAGCGTCAGGGCTCCGAAAATAACCCCGAGAACAGAACCCATGCCGCCTAAAACCACCACGCACAGGATGATGATCGATTCCCACAGCGTGAAACTGGCGGGGTTGATAAAAGTGGTTTTAGCAGCAAACACGACCCCGGCCATACCGGCCCAGGTAGCGCCCATGGCAAAGGCACTCAGCTTGGTCCTGGTTTTGTCGATCCCCATGGCCTGGCAGGCCACTTCATCCTCCCGCAGGGCAATCCAGGCCCTGCCGATCCGGGAATCCTGCAGACGTCGGACAACAAATATGGTGCCCAGCACCAGGAGGATCATCACAAAATACAAATAGATGGTTGCCTGCTGCAGTGACATCTGGATGCCAAATAATCCGGGGCGAGGGATATTGGCAATGCCGCTGGGGCCAAAGGAAAATTCATTCCAGTTTTCCAAAATCAGACGGATAATTTCGCCAAAGCCAAGGGTAACAATCGCCAGATAATCACCCTTCAAGCGCAGCACGGGAAACCCTAATAGAATGCCGAAAATCAGGCCCAGCCCGGCGCCGATGGGCAGCACCACCCAGAAACCGAGGCCAAAATGGTAGTTCAAAAGCGCATAGCTGTATGCCCCCACCGCATAAAAGGCCACATAGCCCAGGTCCAGCAAGCCCGCCAGCCCGACCACGATATTCAACCCCAGGCCGGTGATCACATAAATCAAGGCCGTAATCATAATATTGGTCTGGTAAAGCGAGAAAACGAAGGGAAAGGCCAGGACAAAAACACAGACACCGATCAGGGCCGGAATATAAAAGCGGGGTTCACGGGCGAATCGCCGGTTCCAGGGGAGGCTGTCGACTTCACTGATATCGGCTTCTTTCTGGCCGCTCTCCTTGCGTTTCAGCATGTAGCGCCAGATGAAGGAGAGAAAAAAACTGCCGATGCCAATCATAAACATCCGTTCCCAGCGCCACTCCACAATATTTTCAACGGTGTTGACCTTGATCACCATGATCGGGAAGGTCAAAAACATAAACCAGATGGACACCAGGAAAGACTTTTTTATTTCATTCAAAGTGCAAACAAATGAACTCCTTCGGAGTTGAGATATTCACACCTTCTGGCGTATCGGAACGTCCCAGGATTCCGGCCGGCCTGAAGATCAGGATAAAAACCAGAATTACAAATGCAAAAACATCTTCATAATCACTGGAAACAAAGCCGGTGAAAAAGGCTTCACAACAGCCCAGAACCAAACTTCCCAGAACCGCCCCCGGCATGCTGCCGATACCGCCGAGAACGGCGGCCACAAACGCTTTAATGCCGGCAATGAAGCCGATATAAAAATTGATCTGGCCGATATGGGAGGCAATCAAGACGCCCCCGAGAGCGGCAGTCGCAGAACCCACGATAAAGGTAATGGAAATCACCCGGTTGACATCGACCCCTACCAGCATCGCCATTTCCCGGTCCTGGGCAGTTGCCCGCATGGCTTTGCCGACCCGGGTGAATTTAATCAAAAAGGTCAGCAGCACCATAACAATTGAGGTGGTCAGAATAATAATGACTTCCGGCGTGCTGATCATATAGGCGATGGGCTCCAGGATTTCAAGATCCGGAATGAGACTGGGAAAGGGCATAAAATCAGAGGTTTGGGCCAGCAGGACATAATTCTGTAAAAATAATGACATGCCGATGGCGCTGATCAGGGCCGACAGACGCGGTGCGTGCCGCAGCGGTTTGTAAGCCACTTTCTCCAGGGTATACCCATAAGCCATTGAATAAACGACCGCTACGACCGAGGCGATGAAAAGGATGGCAATCTCGTTCCACCCCAGAATGGAAAGAATGCTGGCGACAATCAGTGCCGTGAAGGCCCCGATCATGTAAACTTCACCGTGGGCAAAATTGATCAGCTGGATGATGCCGTACACCATGGTGTACCCCAGCGCAATCAAGGCATAAATGCTCCCCCGGGTCAGACCGCTTAACAAGAGTTCAAGGAAATATTCCATTTAATTCTAAAGCCCTCCCGGTAAGAGATCTATCCAAAAACTTCAAAGAATTAAAGAAGGCGAATATAAATCAGGGGTCAAGCCCCTTTGTAGGACCTGCCCCTGATATTTTTTCGACACGTCTGTTACTTCAGCTCGACATAAACTCCATTCTTTACCTGGTACATGGAAAAGCCGACGCCGGTGGCATCACCACGCTCGTCAAAACGAATGTTTCCGAGGGGGGTGGCCACATCTTTGGTTTTCAGGGCCTTGGCCACGGCGTCATAATCCGTGGAACCGGCCTGTTCGATGGCATTCAGTAACGCCAGAGTGGCGGCATAGGCATTTAAGAAAAATGCGCCCGGATCGGAACCATAAGCTTTTTTATGGGCTTCATTGGCGGCGATGGCCATGGGGTTACTTGAAACGTCCATGGGTCCGGTGGCATAGACGCCTTCAGCGTATTTTTTGGCAACTTTAATGAAGGTATCATCCTTGACGCCGTCATCGGAAATAAATATGGTTTCCATCCGTTTTTTGCGCATCTGGCTGACAAGTTTGGATGCTTCCGGATGATAACCGCCGAAAATGACCGCTTGGGCGCCGGAACGTTTAATTTTTTGAACCACCGCCGAATAATCAACCGCACCGGGGGTAATTCCTTCATACAGGACAACCTCTGCCCGCGAATCTTTTTCCAGGAACCCCTTGGCGAATTCGGCCAGTCCTTTACCGTAGTCGCCTTTGTCGTGCAGCACGGCGATTTTCTTCAGCTTCAGGACATCAAGGGCAAAGTCGACTTCGAGTCTGGCCTGGGCATCGTCGGAAGCGATGGTCCGGTAAAAATTGGGGTAGTCACCGCTCTGGGTCAGTCCCGGGTTGGTGGCCGAAGGAGACATGGCAATAATTTTGGAATCATTGTAGATACCAAGGGCTGCTTTGGTGGCGCCACTGCAAATATGTCCCAAAACCACATCAACCTTACTGGAAATCAGTTTGGTGGCCGTGTTGGTTGCCACTTCGGGTTTACAGACATCATCCTCAACCAGAAGCTCAACTTTTTTACCCAAGAACGCCGCCGCTGGCATTGACTTTTTTCACAACCAGCTCAGCCGCCTTAATGGTGGGAATTCCGTATGAGGCCAGGTCGCCGCTATGGGGTCCGGCAACACCCAGCTTAATCGTATCCGCAGCAACAGCAGGTCCAGAAACAGCAAACACAAACAACCCAACAACAGACAGCACTACCAGTTTTACGATTTGACTTTTCATGATAATTCACTCCTCCTCATAGAATTTTAGAATGTTGAACACAATTGCACCAAAATGCGCATTTATAATAGAATGTTGAGATCGAGTCAAGGTTCAATTTTTATTTTTATGTTGAACAACTGTTTGGGGTTCCCTATGGATTTGAAAGCGGGGACATCTTGGATGAGGTGGGCAAGGCTCCGGGAAAAAAAGTTAGAGGGCGGGGCTAAATCTGTTCTTTGACCTCGGTTCTCTTTCTTCTGACTTCTGTCCTCTTATTCCCCCAAATAGGCCTTTTTTACCTGTTCGTTTTTAAGCAGTTCCGCTGAGGTGTCGGTAAGTGCGATCTCACCGGTTTCAATGACATACCCGCGGTGGGAATACTGCAAGGCGAGCTGGGCATTTTGCTCTACCAGCAAAATGGTAGTGCCCCGTTTGTTGATTTGGCGGATAATCTTGAAGATGGCATCCACAAGTATTGGGGCCAGACCCAGGGATGGCTCGTCAAGCAGCAGCAGCTTGGGGTGGGCCATCAAGGCCCGGCCGATGGCCAGCATCTGCTGTTCACCGCCGGAGAGGGTGCCCCCGGCCTGGTTGCAACGCTCACGCAATACCGGGAAGAGGTCGAATACCTGATTCAATGTCCTCTTTGATCCGGCTTTGTCCTTTCTCAAATACGCACCCAGGTCGAGGTTCTCCATGACAGTCAGCATCGGAAAAATCATACGCCCTTCCGGAACCTGGCAGATGCCCATCTGAACGATGTTGTCAGGACGCACAGAGATGATTGACTGGCCTTGATAGATAATGTTGCCCTCTTGCGGTGTGAGAATGCCGCTGATCGTCATTAAGGTGGTGGATTTGCCGGCGCCGTTGCCCCCGATGAGACAGACGATCTCACCCTCATTAACTTCGATGGAAATACCTTTTAAGGCCCGAATATTTCCGTAATAGGTCTTGACGTTATCCAACTCAAGCAGCATCGGCAGCTCCTGTACCCAAATAGGCCTCAATCACTTTCGGATTGTTTTGAACGTCCTGAGGCAGCCCTTCGGCCAGCCATTCACCGTGATTGATCACCACTACCCGTTCACAAACGCCCATAACCACTTTCATGTCGTGTTCGATCAGCAAAACCGTTAGGCCTTTATCCCTGATACGGCGGATCAGATCCATCAGATCACGGGACTCCTGGGGGTTCATTCCGGCGGCCGGCTCGTCAAGCATCAACAGTTGGGGTTCGGTAGCCAGCGCCCTGGCAATTTCGAGGCGGCGCTGGTCGCCGTATGGCATGGAGCTGGCGATTTCCTGGCCGCGACCCTTGAGCCCGACAAATTCGAGGAACTGGTCGGCGCTCTCAGCTATCATCTTTTCTTCGGCCTGCTGGAACCGGTGACGGATTACAGCGCCGAAAAAGGTTGATTTGGTGCGGCAATGACGGCCTATTTTGACGTTATCGATTACGGTCAGGTTATCAAATAGCCGGATATTTTGAAATGTGCGAGCGATTCCCAAACCTGTTACCGCCTCGGGCTTCTTGCCGCCCATGGAAATGGTGCGGCCTCCGTTGGTAAATATAATCTGGCCCCCGGTGGGTTTCTCTATACCGGCCACGCAATTAAAAAGCGTCGTTTTCCCGGCGCCGTTCGGCCCTATGAGGCCAATGATTTCGCCCCGGTCGATGTTAAAGGTGATATCTTTGAGGGCCTCCAGGCCCCCAAAGCTTTTGTAGAGTTTTTTTATTTCTAGTATGGGTGTCACTTTTTTATGCCTGCCGCAGGCTTCGCTTTTTTTCTTTTGGTACGGCCGGCCCGCATCTGAGCCGCCACTGCCGCAATGGGCATCATACCGGCCGGACGGTAGCGCATCATGAGAACCATAATAAGACCAAATGCCAGGAAGCGGCCCTCGACCGGCAGACCCAGCAGAGGCAATACTTCACGAAGGATCTCACTCAATGAAACCAGTATGACGGCTCCTATCATAACACCCCATATGTTGCCCATGCCGCCCAGCACGATCATGCACAAAATTAAAAAAGATTCCCAGAACTTGAACATGTCCGGTGACAGGAAGGTCATCCACCTGGCAAAAAAGCTGCCGCCCACAGCGCCGAAGGCGGCGCTGATGGCAAAGGCGATGACCTTATAGGCCAGCAGGTTGATGCCGCAGGATACGGCGGCGACTTCGTCATCGCGAATGGCAAACCAGGCCCTTCCCAGGCGGGAGTCCTGGATACGGTACATGACAAAGACGGTCGCCAGAACCATGACGATGGCAAGATAATAATACGGCAATTCGCCCACGAACTCCCATTTTGGGCCGCCAAAAAGCGTGAGATCGATCGATACCACATCAATCCCCGGCAGGCCCAAAGGCCCCCGGGTGAGCCAGATCTCGTTGGTCAAAAAGAGTACCACCAGCTCTGAAAAGCCGAAGGTCACAATGGCAAAATAGTCACCGGTAAGCCTAAGCGTTGGCGCCCCCAGCAGGATGCCCCAGAGAGCGCCATTGATAAAGGCCAGGGGGATAATTACCCAGAATGAAAGGCCAAAATGATAAGTAAGGAGACCCGATGTGTAGGCGCCAATGCCATAAAATCCGACATAACCCAGGTCCAGAAGTCCATTGAAGCCGGGCACGATATTTAACCCAAGGGCCAGAATCATGTACAGAAAAATGAGGATGACGATATGGAGCTGGTAATCCGTTACAAAAGGCAGAAACGGAAGGATCAGCGCAAAAACCAACAGGCCGATTCGTATTTTAGCGCCAAACGTCAGGCTCGGTGGTACAAATTTAGCCATCTCACATACTCTTTTTGGTTTCTTTGAGCACTCTGCCGAACAAGCCCGCTGGTATCAGAATAATAACAGCGATCATGACGGCGTAAGAGATACCGTCCCGGTAGAGCGAGCTTAAATAACCCGCCCCAAAGGCCTCAGCCACACCCAGCACTACTCCACCTAACATGGCACCGGGCACCGAGCCAATGCCGCCTAGCACGGCGGCGGCAAATGCCTTAACCCCGGCGACGTAACCCATGGTTGGGTAGATCGAGTTGTAGTAGGCACCCACCATGATGCCGGCGGCCCCGCCCAAAGCTCCTGCCAGAGCGAAGGTATAGGAGATCACCCGGTTGACGTTGATCCCTGTGAGGGCGGCCATGGTTTTATTCTGGGCCACGGCCCTCATCGCCTTACCCCACCTGGTTTTCTTGATGATAAGATTGAGCCCAACCATCATGCCAATCGTTAGACCAAATATGAAGAGATGAAACCATGAGAGATTGACTCCCCCGAAGCTGACGGCTATTTTTTCAAAATAGGTGGGCAAGGTTCCGTGGGGGAAGGGCTTGGGTCTGGAACCCCAGATGATCATGGCCAGATTTTGAAGGAAAATCGACATTCCGATGGCGGTGATCAGTGCGGCCAAACGGGGTGACTGCCTCAAAGGCCGATAAGCAAAAATATCCAACAATACACCACAGACAGCGCAACAGGCCATGGCAAGGGGAAAGGCGGCATAAAAAGGGAGTCCCAGGACACTGATAAACGTAACGGCAAAAAAGGCACCCAGCATGTAGATTTCGCCGTGAGCAAAATTAATAAGTTGGATAACACCGTAAATCATGGTGTATCCCACCGCGATCATGGCGTATATGCCGCCGATGGTGAGTCCGTTGACAAGCTGCTGTAGAAACAAACGTCCCCCCTTGACGCCTGGAAAAAACGCCGGAATCCATAAATTCCGGCGTCTTTATTATAGTATCTCAAATTATTTGATCAACTATTCGGCCGATACGAATTTACCATTCTTGACCATTTTAACGAAGGCGGGTTTGGTAGTATCTCCCTTCTTATCAAAATAGGTCAAACCGGTGATACCTTTGTAACCATTGGCCTCTGAGTTAATTGCAGCCAGCCCGTCACGGATTTTCTTGCGGTCAGGACCGGTTGTGGCGATGACCTGCGCCAGGATCCCTAAGCAGTCATAGGCATTGGCGCTCATCCAATCCACGTCACGGCCATAGGTGGCCTTGTATAGTTTCGCAAAGGCCTGGCCTTCCGGGCCTGCCGAAGCTGCCAGGAAGGGTACGGTCAGGTACGTATTGTCGGTGGCTTTGCCGCCGATTTTTATATAGTCTTCATTGTCGATACCGTCGGCACCGAAAAGCGGGCCGTTAAAGCCCAGCTTGCGGGCCTGACCGGCGATTAAGGCACCTTCCGGGTGATAGCCGCACAGGAAGATCGTGTCGGGCTTATCACGCAAGAGCTTGGTCAGCTGTGGCGTAAAGTCGGTGGTCTTGGCAACGTAAGCCTCGGCTCCGGTCACTTTCACACCAGCCGACTTGGCGCCGGCCGTAAATGCGTCTTTAAGCCCAATGGCATAATCGTTGTTCTCATAAAAGATGGCTACCGAATTCTTGCCCAGTAATTTGGGAACAACATACGAGGCCAGGTATTTGCCCTGAAAGTCGTCGGTGTAGCAGTTGCGGAAAAACCAGCCCTTGCCGACATCGCCGATGGTGGGGTTGGTTGAGGTGGGCGAAATGGCGGGAAGTCCTGCGCGCACGTAGATCGGCATGGCAGCCAGGGTGGCCGATGAGCACAGGTGGCCAATGACGGCTGATATGCTTTTGTCCGCTGCGAATTTGGACCCGACTGTGCCGGCATCCTTTGGCGCGCAGAGGTCGTCGCCCCAGACAAGCTCTACCATCTGACCGTTGATACCGCCGGCATCGTTAATCTCCTTGAGCTTAAGCATGACGCCGGCTTTGATATTGTCACCATAGGCAGCCAAATCTCCAGTGAAGGGTGATGCGACACCGATCCTGATGTTGCCGGCCGTGGCCCCCGTAGTTATGCCAAATACACAGGCCAGACCCAGGATCAGCCCCATTAACAAAAATGTCCATTTGTTTCTCATGACTATCCCTCCTTTTAGATTTTAGTTGCGTTGGGCGTAATTACCCAAGAATAGCTTTTATAATAGGTGATTGCATCGAGTCAACCAATTTCCCTTTTTATAACTGAAAAATTGCTTGCCGTTCAACCATGATACCTGTATGAATACCCCATCAGCGCTGTTATTATCGCAAAACAGGCGATATAAACAGCTGGATTAAAAAAGAATCAAAGCGGGATAATATTTTGAAAAAAGTTGGATTATTCGTAAAAAAGGATAAAAGGGCGGCTAAAAAGGCGGATGAATTTGAATCCTGGTTGAAAACCAAACAGATTGAAGTGGTTAGAAAAGAAAGTTCGCCTCCGGAAATTCATTCACCGGCCAATAACAAAATATCAGCACCCCGGGATCTGTCCTGCCTGTTCGTCTTGGGCGGCGACGGCACCTTTTTAAGCGCTGCCCGCTGGATAGGGGATCTTAACATTCCGGTGCTGGGCATTAAATTCGGAAATATCGGCTTTCTGGCTGAAACCGCTGCAAAAAATCTGATACCTGCGGCTGAAAGAATCCTGAACAGGGATTATACCATCAACCGTCGCATGCGTCTCGACGTCAAAGTGGTGCGGGATGGCGAGACAATTGTCAGTGACACCGTCTTAAATGATATTGTCATCAACCGGGGGGCCCTGGCAAGACTGGCCAACATCGAAGCCTACATCAATGATCATTATTTAACCACCTTCAAGGCCGACGGCCTCATAGTGGCCACCCCAACCGGTTCAACCGCCTATTCACTGGGTGCCGGCGGACCGGTCATCCATCCGGATGTTCCCGGAATCATCCTCACACCGATCTGCGCCTTTACCCTGACCAACCGTCCGCTGATTATCCCGGATTTGACAAAGATCAGGCTCAAACTCGAAAAAAAAGCCAGCGATATCATGCTGACCTTTGATGGGCAGGAAGGGCTTGATATCACCCATAAAGATACCATCATCGTCCAAAAGTCACCCCACCCCCTCAATATGATCACCCTGCCGGGACAGCATTATTTTGATGTGTTGAAGGCCAAGCTGAGGTGGTCCGGAGGTCGCGTTTGAGAAGCTGATAGCTGGTAGCTCATAGCTGATAGTAAAATGGATGGATTCCGATTAGTGCTATAAGCTGTGATCTATGTCGAGCTATGAGCTGCCGGCGAAAAGCCGGTCCTATTTTATTTCAAATAAATTCCCGTCAAAATCCTTGATAAAGATCAGTGTTTTATCCCCTTTAGGAATTTGCGCCACCTGAACATTTAATGCACCGCATTTATGAAGAAAATCTTTCAAATCATCGACTTCCAGGCAAAGATGTTCGATTGGCCTGCTACTGTTTTTACTGCGGTCGGTGATAAATATCTCAAAATGAAGATCTTCATTCAGGTAGTTGATCATAACCAATTCAGCGTCGAGGTTGAAAATGGATTTAGACAGGGATGCAGGTAATTTTTTGGGTTCCGACTTCACCAATCCCAGTAAATCTTTGTAAAATTTGTCCGAATTTTCTTCCGACCCGCATGTGAGTCCAATATGTCGCAGAATCATTAGTAGTTCCTAACCAATATTAACAAAATGACAGGTATTCCTTTCCGAAATCCCGCATTCCGAATTCACATATTCGGTTTTATAATGACCTTTATCGACTCCTTGCCATCCAGCACCAGCTGGAATCCCTCGGTGATGTTTTTTAAAGGAAGCCTGTGGGTGATCAGGTCATCCACTTTGATCGCCCTTGTTGCGATAAGTTCAATGGCATCAACAATGTCCGGAGGTCCGCAATAGTAGGAAGTGAGTATTTGAATTTCTTTGGTCCAGAGATCATTAAGCGGTATGGTTATTTGCTTATCCGGCCCGGGCACCGCAAAAAAAACGATGACACCGCCTTTGTCCACACACTTCCAGGCCTGATCAACCGCAGACATGGCCGAAGTGCACAGAATGACAACATCGGCCTTTTTGTCTTTTGCAGCTTCCAGACGCTCAGTGACATTTTCGGCAGCATCAATTATTAAATCTGCGCCAAACCCGGCGGCCAATTCCAGCCGCCGGGGGTTTAGATCGGTGGTAATCACCCGGCAATTTTTAGTTTTGGCAAGCATGACATGCAGCAATCCGGACATGCCGCATCCAAATATCATGAGGGTTTGGCCTTGCTGCACTCCGGGCAAGCCGCTGCGCCCTGACGACACAGGCCAGCGGCTCAATAAAAGTACTCTGGTCATAGCCGATCGAATCCGGCAAACGATAAGCGCCTTTCTCAATCAGCCTATTGGGAACCAGCACATATTCGGCTAATCCACCCGGAAGCCTTTCTGTGATATTGGTACAGGCAGGGAAATGCCCGTTATTACAGTAATCGCATTGCATGCAGGGCACTTTGGGTGCAATAAACACCCTGTCTCCGGGAATAAATTTCTTTACGGATGAGCCGACCTCAACAACCTCTGCACCGATTTCATGTCCCGGCACCAGCGGTGCTCTGGGCAGGCGGTACCATTCAACGATATCGCTGCCGCAAATGCCGCACGAAATTACTTTGACAAGCATCTCATCCGGACCGGGCTGTCGGCGTTGGTACTTCTTCGATCCTGATATCTTGGTTATTATACCATTTGGCGACTTTCATAGTGGTTGCTCGCTAATTATGGAAATATATATTTGGCGGGCAATGACGACCACCTAATCTTTTAATGGTTATCATGGTGCAGGATTACAGAAAACAGAATTTGTATAGCACTTTTGGAATACTTACAACTGATGGATGATTAGTTTAACATGCTTCAATCTTGCTGCGAATCAAGCGCTAAATGTTTTATTGCCGGAGTCGATGAAATATTTTGATCTCTCATCCAGAGAGCAAAAAATCCTTAAGATCCTGTTAATCCTGTCTAATTTTTTAATAAAAATAGAATCCATTCCTTATTTTTTACTTTTGAGCGTATTGTACAGATCAAAGGCCTTGTCCGGGGTTTCGTTGTCGTGCACCACCGCTTTTACGGCCTGGATCATGGCAACGGGGTCTTCGGACTGGAAAATATTACGACCCATATCCACGCCGCTGGCACCCTGCTGGACCGCATTGTAGGCCATGGTCAAAGCATCCGGTTCCGGTATTTTCTTACCTCCGGCCATCACGATGGGCACGGGGCAGGAAGCCGTAACCGTCTCAAATCCTTCATCGATGTAGTAAGACTTGATATACTGGGCCCCCAGTTCGGCACAGATCCTGGTGGCCAACCTGAAATAGCGGGCATCCCGGGCCATGTCTTTGCCGACTGCCGTAACTGCCAGGGTCGGAATGCCGTACCGGGTTCCAATATCCACCATTTTGGTCATGTTTATGATGGATTCTTTTTCAAATTCACCGCCGATGAAACACCTGCACCGCCATGGCACAAACATTGAGCCTGATCGAGTCCTCGATATCTACCGCAATCTGTTCGTTGGAAAGCTCTTTGAGGATGCTGGTTCCCCCCGAAACCCTGAGAACGATGGACTTTGACGTGGAGGGCGGTACAATGCTTCTAAGAATTCCCCTTGTCAGCATCAGCGTGTCCGCATACGGCACCAGGGGCAGAATGTTAAGGTCAATTCGCTCCAATCCGGTGGTCGGTCCCTGAAAATACCCGTGATCGATGGCCAGCATGACGGTCCGGCCGCTTTGAGGGTTAAATATCCGGCTTAGCCTGTTTTTCATCCCCCAATCCAACGAATTGGATCCTTTGAGAAAAAATCCTTCTGTTTTTTGGGGGGTATCAGCATAAAATTTCTTGGCCTCTTTGAGTTCATCCACGTCAGGCATTTGAGTGTCTCCTTTCAGTGTTGGTGTTTATCGAATAAACGTTGACGATAACCTGGGTATTCAATGCCGATAGTTGACTTATGGCCTCTCTTACAATATAAGAACCGCAATGGTCAAGCTTATGATAAAAAGGCGACTGATCGCAGCGTTTGTAATAACAATCCTTAACGTTGCATCCGGCAGCGGATATGGCGCCGGCTTGCGTTCATTGATCGAATTCAAAGAAAACGGTGCCATTGATTGGACCGCCGGTGTCGTTGAGGCCAAGGGCACCGGTGTTCCGGCAACCTACACTTATTACGGCAAACCACAAACTCACCGGCAGCAAATCATTGCTGAAGCCACCAGCAAAGCCCATCACAATCTATTAGAAACGATTGTCAATCTGCGAATTAATTCCGACAGCCGTGTAATCGACATTGTCGAGGCTTACCCTTCCATTATGGCCCAGTTGAGAGGCATGGTGCAAAAAGCGCCGGAAATTGAAGAACTGAGGCAATACCAGTACGACGGCACCGTGGAGGTCTGGTCCCAGATGAAACTCAACGGCGGCTTTTCTCAACTCATCCTTCCTCCGGAAATCAGGCATATTGAATCCATTAAGCAGGTCTTGACCCGCAATGAACCTGCGAAGATGCAAAACCGTTCACGATCATCAGAAATTTTTTCCGGTATGATAGTGGATGCCAGGGGTATTCAGGCAGTTCCCGTACTGGCACCAAGAATTTTAGATGAGAATCTGGAGGAAGTATTCGGACCGGCCTATGTCAGTCGCGAATTTGCGGTACAGCATGGCGTGACCTGTTACACAACTGATATCTGGAAGGCTAAATTTGATCAGCGAGTTGGCGACAATCCATTGATCGTCAAAGCCCTGAAAGTCCTTTGGCCGGGACGCTGCGAATTTATTATCAGCAATGCAGATGCCGACAAACTCAAAAGCGCCTCCGAGCATCTCAAATTTCTCAAGGAATGCAAAGTCATCATCGTCCTCGACCCTATGTGACGGCTTCGTAATTGGCCCATCTTCTGCGTTTAGAAATGAGCAATTTTGTTCAAGATCAAGGAAAGCAAAGAATTGTGCGGAGGCGTACTTGCCAGTACGTGCACAAGTAATTCTGAGGCTTGACGCAGATATTGGACAAAAGGGCCATTTCTAAACAGAAATTTAGGTGCCTAACCGCCACGAAGCCAAGTACTGCTTTTGCTCCGGCGTCAGGCGGTCAATGGACACCCCCATGGCGGCCAGTTTTTCTTTGGCAATCATCTTATCAATTCTTTCGGGAACGGGATAAACATTTTTTTTCAACGGCTTTTTGAGTTTTACCATATATTCGATGCTCAGGGCCTGGTTGGCAAAACTCATATCCATAACGCTGGAAGGATGCCCTTCAGCTGCGGCCAGATTAATCAGTCGGCCGTCTCCCAGGACATTAATCCGGCGTCCATCTTTGAGTACAAATTCCTCCACGAAGGGCCGGATAATACGTCTTGATTTCGCAATCTTTTTTAGACCATCAAGATCAAGCTCCACATTAAAGTGCCCGGAATTGGCCACCATGGCACCGTCTTTCATAATCTGAAAATGCTCTTTGCGGATGACATTGATGTCACCGGTCAGCGTGCAAAAGAAATCACCGATTCTGGCCGCCTTGCGGATCGGCAGGACCGTAAAACCATCCATGACGGCCTCTAACGCCGGCAGCGGATCAACTTCGGTTACGATAACATTGGCGCCCATGCCCCGGGCTCGCATGGCCAGCCCCCGGCCGCACCAGCCATAGCCACATACCACAAAACGGCTTCCGGCCACCAGGCGATTGGTAGCCCGGATCATGCCGTCGATGGTGCTTTGACCGGTACCGTAGCGGTTATCAAAAAGATGCTTGGTCTGGGCATCATTCACTGCAATAATCGGGTACCGGAGAACGCCGTCGGCGGCCATACTTCTCAAGCGAATAATACCGGTGGTCGTCTCTTCGGTTCCGCCCAGAACCCCGCCAATAAGCTGGGTGCGTTTGGTGTGCAATACTGAAACCAGATCGGCGCCATCATCCATCGTAAATTGAGGGTGGGTGTCAAGAACCGCATTGATGTGGGAATAGTAAGTTTTATGGTTTTCCCCCTTGATGGCAAAAACGGGTATTTTATCGTTTTTCGCCAGTGAGGCGGCCACATCGTCCTGGGTGCTCAGCGGGTTGGATGCACACAAAGCTACCTGGGCACCGCCCGCTTTCAGGGTTTTCATAAGGGACGCCGTCTCGGTGGTCACATGCAGACAGGCGCCAATTCTAATTCCTTTTAACGGCTTCTCCTTTTTAAATCGTGTCTGGATCCGGTTTAAAACCGGCATATTCTGATTGGCCCATTCAATGCGCAACGCACCTTCCCTGGCGGCCTTGATGTCCTTTACGTCATAATTCATAATAAATTCGGCTCCTTTATTATTAATGCATGATTTATATTGAAAATGAAACTGTCATCTATCCCAATAACGAATAACCAATAACTAATAATATTTGAGCATTTTTTCGCTCAAATATTATTATAGTCCTGCTTTTTCCCTGATAATGTCAGCCTTGTTTGTTTTCTCCCAGGTGAGTTCGTCTTCGCTGCGGCCGAAATGACCGTAAGCCGAAGTCATTCGATAGATGGGCCGAAGCAAGTCAAGATACTCAATGATGGCTGCAGGTCTTAAATCGAATACTTCCTTAACGATTTCTTCAACCCGCTGTTTGGGAATAACACCGGTGCCCATCAGGTCAACCATGACCGAAACCGGTTCGGCCACACCGATGGCGTAGGCGATTTGGATTTCGCACTTTTTCGCTATTCCCGCCGCAACGATATTTTTGGCGATGTGTCGGCCCATGTATGAGGCACTGCGGTCCACCTTGGAGGGGTCCTTTCCTGAAAAACATCCGCCCCCGTGGCTTCCCTGGCCGCCGTAAGTGTCAACGATAATTTTACGCCCGGTCAGCCCGCAGTCTCCCATCGGTCCTCCAATGACAAATCTACCGGTGGGGTTAATAAAATAGCGGGTATCGCCGTCGGTCATGTCCTGGGGAATTACTTTTTTAATAACTTCTTCGATTAGTGCCTCTCTTAAATCTTCATAGGTTACGTCATCTTTATGCTGGGCTGAAACCACAACGGCATCCACCCGTTTGGGTGTTCCGTTTTCATACTCGATCGTAACCTGGGATTTTCCGTCCGGCCGCAAAAAATCGAGGGATCCGTTCTTGCGAACCTTGGCCAACCGCCGGCAGAGTTTATGGGCATAGGTAATCGGCATGGGCATCAACTCGGGTGTTTCATCAGTGGCAAATCCGAACATCAACCCCTGGTCCCCGGCACCCTGGTCTTTGTAAAGGCCTTCGCCCTCGGTAACCCCCTGGGAGATATCCGGCGATTGATGATCAATCGAGGTTATGACCGAACAGGTTTGGTAGTCAAACCCCATCCGGGAAGAAGAATAACCGATATCGCGTATGGTATCCCGGACGATCTGGGGCATATCCACGTAGCATTGGGTCGTAATTTCTCCGGCAATAAAGGCCAACCCGGTGGTTACCAGGGTCTCACAGGCCACCCGGCAGTTTTTATCCTGAGCCATGATATGGTCCAGAATTGAATCGGATATGGCATCTGCCACCTTGTCCGGATGGCCCTCGGTCACTGATTCAGATGTAAATAGATATCTTTCATTTGCCATGGATAATCTCCTTAAATCAAGTTTGGGAATTACAAAACACAAAAAGTATTACAATAAATCACTAGGTTGGGTATGTCAATAGTCTGCTGGATCCCGCGCTTAAAAACGATGCTTCGGGGAAAATACAGTGTTTCTAATATAAAAATACGTCATTTACCCCATTTTTACTTGAAATTCCTTCAGGTAAAGTTTAAAAGTTAAAATGCTCAAGTCGGATAATCAGCCTCTCTCTTGACTAACCCATGACCGTTCCGGAGCGGAGTATCATAAACAGGGCAGACATCGGGTTCCGGAATTCTATCTTTCGACAACAGGATCAACATCACCCCGAAAACATATCTTACAGGCGTAAATTGTTGGCTTTTTCAATCTAAAAACCCAAACCCAACAAAGGAGGAAGCATTATGAAGGTAAACCGACGGGAGTTTATCCAGATCAGCGGTGCTACGGCAGCCGGTCTTGCCGTCAGCGGTCTGGGGTTTGACCTGGGCCCGGTTAAAGCCCATGCCCAGATGCTCAAGACCAAGTATGCCAAGGAGACCACTACCATCTGCCCTTATTGCGCGGTGGGTTGTGGGGCCATCGTGCATACCAGCCGCAAAGGAGACGGACGGGTCATCAACATCGAGGGGGATCCGGATCATGTCATCAACCGAGGCTCGTTGTGTTCCAAGGGCGCCGCCCTGGCCCAGCTGGTCGAAAACGAGAATCGCATCACCGAACCGATGTACCGCGCACCCTATTCCAAGGAATGGCAAAAAGTGTCCTGGGATTGGGCCCTGACTGAAATCGCCAAACGGGTCAAAACCACCCGGGATGCCACTTTTGAGTCCAAAAATGCCAAAGGCCAGGTTGTCAATCGGACGGCCGGCATCGCGTCGGTGGGCAGTGCGGCCCTGGACAATGAAGAGTGCTGGATTTACCAGGCCCTGATTCGTGCGATCGGCGTCACTTATATCGAACATCAGGCCCGTATCTGACATAGCGCCACTGTTGCGGCTCTGGCAGAGTCGTTCGGACGCGGCGCGATGACCAATCACTGGATTGATATCAAAAACAGTGACTGCATTTTAATCATGGGCAGCAATGCTGCCGAAAATCATCCCATTTCGTTCAAGTATGTTACCGAAGCCCAGGGAAGAGGCACCAAACTTATCAGCGTTGATCCGCGCTTCACTCGGACTTCGTCCAAAGCAGATATTTATGCCCCCATTCGATCCGGAACAGACATCGCCTTTTTAGGCGGGATGATTAAATACTTACTGGATAACAATCTTTACCATAAAGAATACATTCAGTACTACACCAATGCGCCATTTCTGGTGAGCAATTCCTTCAAATTCAAAGACGGCCTGTTCTCCGGCTACGATGAGAAAACCCGCAAATACGATAAGAGCCAGTGGGCTTTTAAGATGGATGCAAACGGTGTGCCCCAGATGGATCGCAGCCTGCAAAATTCCCGCAGCGTGTTTCAACTGTTGAAAAAGCATTTTGCCCGCTATAATCCCAAAATAGTATCGGAAATTACCGGGACCCCGCAAAAAGAGCTTTTAGAGATTTACAAGACCTACACGGCCACCGGTAAAGCGGGCATGGCGGGCACCATCATGTACGCCATGGGCTGGACCCAGCACACCACCGGGGTTCAGAATATTCGCACCATGGCGATGATTCAGCTGCTGTTGGGCAACATGGGTGTTGCCGGCGGCGGGGTCAATGCCCTGCGCGGGGAGTCCAACGTACAGGGATCCACCGATCACTGCCTGCTGTGGCACATCTGGCCCGGCTATCTGAAAACACCGCGAGCCTCGAATGTGTCGCTGGCAGCCTACAACGGCAAGTGGACCCCCCAGAGTAAGGACCCGTTAAGCGCCAACTGGTGGCAAAACTATCCCAAGTATTCGGTCAGCCTGCTCAAGTCGTTTTTCGGTGAAAATGCCAATGCCGGCAACGATTTCGGCTATGGCTGGCTGCCCAAAGTGGATGACGGCAAGGATTATTCCTGGTTGACTCTGTTTGACGAAATGTACAAAAAAACCTTCAAGGGGTTTTTTGCCTGGGGCCAGAACCCGGCCTGCAGCGGCGCCAATGCCGGTAAAAACCGTAAGGCCTTTGCCGAGTTGGACTGGATGGTCAATGTCAATCTTTTCGACAATGAGACCGGATCCTTCTGGAAGGGCCCGGGGGTGAATCCGGCCAGTATTAAGACCGAGGTATTTTTCCTGCCGGCTGCCGTATCGGTTGAAAAAGAAGGCAGCATCACCAACAGCGGCCGCTGGAGTCAGTGGCGCTATCAGGGACCCAAACCTTTAGGCAACAGCTTGCCCGATGGGCAGATTATCATGGAACTGGGCAACCGGATCAAAGCCGAATACGAAAAAGGCGGCACCTTTCCGGAACCCATCGCAAATCTCAAATGGGACTATCTGACCGACGGAGAGTATGATCCCCATAAGGTGGCCAAGGAGATCAACGGTTACTTCCTCAAAGATATAACCATCAAAGGCAAGACTTTCAAAAAAGGCACGCTGGTGCCCAGTTTTGCCTTCCTGCAGGCCGACGGATCGACTTCATCGGCTAACTGGCTGTATTGCAACAGCTATACCGAAAAAGGCAATATGGCGGCACGGCGCGGCCAGAAGGATGCCCCCAACAACATCGGGCTGTACCCGGAATTTGCCTGGTGCTGGCCGGTCAATCGACGCATTATTTACAACCGGGCCTCGGTGGATCTGAAAGGCAAGCCCTGGGACTCCAAAGACTGGGTCATTAAGTTTGATGGGGATGTAAAGGACGGTAAATATGTCAGCAAGCGCTGGCAGGGAGACGTACCTGACGGCGGCTGGTATCCGATGCAAAATCCCGACGGTTCCATGCGGGAGGATTCCAAATACGCCTTTATCATGCGTAAGCACGGCCACGGGCAGATTTTCGGGCCCGGCCGGGCCGACGGTCCGTTTCCGGAACATTACGAACCGCTGGAATGTCCCATCGAAAAGAACCTCATGAACGCCCAGCGCATCAATCCCACCGCCCCGATCTACAAAACCGGGGCTGACGAGTGGGCCAGCTGTGATCCGCGCTATCCCTACGTGGCCACCACCTACCGCGTGGTGGAACACTGGCAGACCGGCGTGATGACCCGCTGGCAGCCGTGGCTGCTGGAGATGCAGCCCCAGGTCTTCGTGGAAATGAGCGAACAGCTGGCACAGCTGAAAGGGATCAAAAATGGGGAACGCGTCAGGGTATCATCACCGCGGGGCGCACTGCAGTGCACCGCCGTGGTCACCAAGCGGTTTCAACCCTTTAAAATCGGGGGAGCCGACGTTCATCAGGTGGGGATACCCTGGCATTTTGGTTGGGTCAAGCCGGTCAACGGCCAGGAGGAAAGCGCCAACCTGCTGACCCCGGCCACCGGAGATCCCAATACCCGCATTCCTGAAACCAAAGCCTTTATGGTCAACGTAGCCAAAATATAAAAGGAGGTGATCGCAATGAGTAAATCCTTTTTAGTTGATACGACGCTGTGCACGGCCTGCCGAGGGTGCCAGGTGGCCTGCAAACAATGGCATGATCTTCCGGCAGAAAAAACCGTCAACCGGGGCAGCTACCAGAACCCGGCCGATCTCTCCTTTGATACCTATAAGCTGGTTCGTATGCGCGAAGAGGTCATCGACGGTAAGCTGAGCTGGCTCTTTTTTCCGGATCAGTGCCGGCATTGCATCGAACCACCCTGCCAGGACACTGCCGGAGAACCATCGGCAATTTTCACAAACGCGTCCACAGGGGCGGTAATTTACACCGCCAATACCCGTGGGCTGGATGCCGCAGAAATCCGCCAATCCTGTCCCTATGACATACCGCGTAAAACCGAGGACGGCACCCTTGCCAAATGCGACATGTGCAACGACCGGGTTGAAAACGGGCTGGAGCCGGCCTGCGTCAAGGTCTGTCCCACCGGTGCCATGAATTTCGGGGATCGAGAGGACATCTTGAAACTGGCCCAAAAACACCTGGCTGCGGCACAGAAAAAATATCCCAAGGCCACGCTGCTAGATCCCGACGATGTCCGGGTCATATACCTGGTTGGCTTTGATCCCAACCTTTACCATGAATATGCGGTGGCATCTGCAACTGAATATGGTATCTCCCGGCAAGCAGCATTGCGCAAGATGTTGCGCCCGTTTGCCGGTATGGTTTCACATTTGGGATAATAGCAGCCCAAGTGGAGATCCACCCTGGAGGGGAGAAGGCCCGAGCCTTCTCCCCTTTCTTATATGCCTGATATGTGGTAAAAAAGAGGTACGCGTTGCGGGTTACGGGGTACAAGTCGCCGGGTACGCGCTATGGATAGCGGGGTATGGGTTTGGCCGGAACAGATCAGGTCGCTGTTGATGCTTTCGACGCGATCTTACTCATAACTCGGGCCTCGAAACACGTAACACGCACCTCGGAACCCGAAACGCACAACACAATTGAGGAACTTTTATGACATCGTATTTGGCCCTTACATCCGATCAGGTGAAAAAGGCAGTTGCAGCGGTAAAAAAAAATAAGCCCGCTTACGCCGAAATACTTGACTTTTACGGCGGAATTTTTGATGCCCAGGAAGATTGCAAAGGCCGTATTGATCTTGAACCGATATTGCTCTCCGAAGACGTACAAACCGCCAAGACCCGCGAAAAATTGCCGCTGATTGCGATTGAAGCCTTTATGTATGATGAAACCGAATCCGCAAATCTGTTTTTGACCCTGTGTCACCTTGCCACTGAGGCCAATCCAAAGTTGTCAGCCGCAGCAGAGGTTATTTTAAATGCTGTTGAGACGACTTTAAAGCCCGCAGTTCTTTTTACAGGCCTTCTCAGCGGCAATGAAGCTTTATTTGAAAATGCAGCCAATGAACTGGAGATCGAAAAGCCCGTGATAGGTTTTTTTACCTACAACAGCTTAAAACCTTCCCTTCGTGCATGTGCCGACCAGCTTGCGGCATATTTGAACCAAAACGAACCCTGGCTGCAGGGATATTGCCCTATATGTGGCAATGCACCCATCCTCTCTATACTCGAAGAAAAAGGGCGGCGGAAATTGGTTTGCAGTTTCTGCTGGCATTTATGGGCGGCTAAAAGGGTTCATTGTCCCTATTGTGACAGTTCCCAGAACAAAGATCTGCATTATTTTTACAGCGAGGACGAGAAAGATACCCGGGTCGATGTGTGTGACAATTGCAAAAAATATATTAAAACCGTCGACACAAGAAAAGTGGCAAGACTGATTTATCCGCCGCTGGAGCAAATATCAACCATGCACCTGGACATTAAAGCCCGGGAAATGGGATACGAGCCCGGCATCCGCCTTTTTATGCAGGTATAGAAATTGTCCGTTCCTATATATCCAAGCTTGGAATAATTGACATATATCTGAAATGCTAGATATTAACAATCGCTCATTCTTATTTTTGCCCTTGACGGTTTGCTTTTTAATCCTATTGCCATTTTATGCTGCGGCGACCGGTTTGCAGACTACAGATAAGGAGGTTGTCAAGGTCCGGACGGCCTGGTCCGTGGACCGCGCACGTCCCGGCGATTCCATCATCCTGGCAATCGTCGCCGACATCAAAAACGGCTTTCACATCAATTCCGATGCGCAACAGGTTAAGCCGTTTGAAGATTTCAAACCCTATCCCACCAAAGTAACGGTTGCCGATGCCAGTGACGCTATAACCATAGAATCCCCGCGTTACCCGAAAGCTGTTCCGATCGTGGTAGCCTATGCCGCTGGTGGTTTGATGTCCTTTGAAGGGCAAACCATCATCTATCTGCCGCTCAAGTTGGAAGAAACCATACAGCCCGGAAACCTGGGGATCAAGCTGGTGTTTGAATACCAGGCCTGCGCAGACACCTACTGTTTGTTCCCCGCCAAGATCGAATTTGAAGCATCCCTTGTGGTTGTTGAATCCGGGACCGGTGTGTTAAAAATAAATAAAGAATTGTTTGTCGGGTTCGATCAAGGTTCGACGGCAGCTGACTTCAGAAAGGTAAATTTCGACCTGTTCGGCTGGGCATTTGCAATCGATGTTTCCTCCGGATTTGGCATAATCCTTTTGCTTATCACGGCAGGGCTGGGCGGCATGCTGCTCAATTTTACCCCCTGCGTGTTGCCGCTGATTCCGATCAAAATCATCAGCCTGTCCCATGTGGCCCAGGACCGCAGGCAGTGCTTTTTATTGGGGCTGGCGATGTTTCTGGGGGTTTTGATCTTCTGGCTGACGTTGGGTGTTCTGATAGCTCTGGTCAGTGACTTCAGCGCCACCAATCAACTGTTCCATTACCCTGTATTTACAATCCTGGTTGGGCTTCTCATTGGAATTATGGCCACCGGAATGTTCGGCTTTTTTAATGTACGGTTGCCCAATTTTATATACATGCTTAACCCGGAGCAGGATACGCTCCAGGGCTCATTCGGCTTGGGAATTCTGGCAGCAATTCTGTCAACACCCTGTACAGCACCGTTTATGGGAGCAGCCGCTGCCTGGGCCGCAACCCAGCCGCCGGCGACCACCATCGCCACCTTTGCAGCCATCGGCGCCGGCATGGCCCTGCCCTATCTGGTGCTTTCCGCCAAACCGGCCTGGGTTGAAAAAATACCGAAAACCGGGCCGGCCAGTATTTTGATCAAGCAAGTCATGGGATTGTTCATGCTGGCGGCCGCAGCATATTTTGCAGGGATCGGCGTGACCGCCCTCTTTGCTGATCCGCCGAATCCAACAACAAGAATATACTGGTGGCCGGTAATGTTTTTTTGCATTGCGGCCGGCGGATGGCTGGCATACCGCACGTTTCAGATAACTGCCAAGGCAAAGCTGAAAACTTTTTATGCCGGCATCGGTGTGATGATCATGGCCCTTTCAGCCTGGGCAGCCGTGCAACTCACCGACCAGGGTCCTGTGGACTGGGTATATTACACCCCGCAGCGTTTTTCAGAAGCATCCGACGACAAAAAGGTTGTCGTGATGGTCTTTACCGCTGAATGGTGTCTCAACTGCAAAGCGCTGGAGCAGGGGGTATTCAAAGACCCAAAGATCGTCACCCTTTTCGCAACAGAAGCCGTTGTGCCGATGAAAGTGGATATCACAGGCCACAACCCGGCGGGAAAGGCCAAGCTCAAAGAGATTGGAACTTTGACAATCCCGCTTCTGGTTATCTTTTCGCCGACCGGAAACCAGGTTTTTAAAAGTGATTTTTACACCGCCGACCAGGTTTACGAGGCTGTGATGAAAGCACTGGAAGATTCAGGATTATCGTCCTGAGGATTTTGTGCGGTGCTGGATACGGGTTGCAGCCTCCGGCCCAGAGGGGTTGTGTGGTGAACATCAGACAATCCGAAATCCGAATTCCCAAATCCCAAATTACTCCTTGTGCTCATAGACATGAACATCGCGCTGGGGAAAGGGAATACTGATCCCTTCAGCATCAAATTGCTTCTTTACCTTCTCCGTGGTGTCAAAATAAAATGACCAGTAATCACCGGCTGTCGTCCAGGCCCGTGTTGTAAAATTCACACTGCTGTCGGCCAGTTCTGAAACGGCCACCATCGGCGCGGGTTCTTTTAAAACACGCTCGTCCTCGTTGATAATGCGTTCAATCACCTGGCGGGCTTTGTCGATGTCATCGTCATAACCGATGCCGAATACAAAATCCACCCGGCGCGTGCCCTTCATGGTGTAATTGGTTATATTGTCGTCCAGCAATTTTGAGTTAGGCACGATAATGGTTTTGTTATCCGGGGTTTTAAGCTGGGTTGTAAAAATCTGAATTTTTTCGACAGTACCCGCCACTCCGGCGCCTTCGATAAAATCATCGGCTTTAAACGGCTTGAATATGATCATCAGAACGCCGGCCGCAAAATTGGCCAGTGAGCCCTGGAGCGCCAGCCCGATCGCCAGACCGGCAGCACCGACAACGGCGATGAAGGACGCGGTTTGTATCCCCAGCTGATTCAATGCGGCAATGATCACAAAGGCCAGCAGCCCAAGATAGCTCAAATTCCCCACAAAGGAAACCAGTGTCTCATCGGTTTTGCTCTTGCGCATTCCCCGCTTGATGAGGTTGGAAATCCCCCGCGCCACCCAGCGTCCCACGATAATAATAACGATGGCGGCGACAACCTTCATTCCGTAAACCGTCAGCAATTCATAAACTTTTCCTAAAACATTTGAAAAATCCATTTCTTAACCCCCTTTGCTTTGAAAAGAATTAATACCGCTCGGTACTCGTATAACTGAGAAAATATAGTGTATTTTTCGAGGTCTGAGTTTAGGCCTCAATCATGGAATAATGGAATAATGGAAGGTGCGGGCAAGGTCTAATTCGCCCGGGATGAATTCCAATTAATGGGAAAGGTAATTCTACTTTTTGTAAAATCAAGCTATGCGGGCAGAAAATCTATCCTTCGTGGAATAATGGAATGCTGTTATTCCGGGCAGCACCGTATTGGGGCGTTAGATGAGGTTATTAAGCCATTTTACTCAGGATGAACGGTTAGCGTCAAAAAACGACTATTTCTATAGATTTTGGCTTTCAGAGGCCTTTTACTTTTTTTAACGGTTTGCAGAAAAAAGGGTAAACCCTCAACAATCCGCCCTTCGATTTCCACGATAATATCCCCTGCCATTAGCCCGTCCATCGCTGCCTGGCTTCCCTTGCGCACACCCGAAACCATAACCCCTTTTCCGGATTCAAATGACAAGTACTTCGTCAGGTCCGGGGTGAGTTCTTGCAGGGAAAGGCCGTAGGATTCTTCCATCTCAGTCTTCGATTCAAGCGGCAGGGACATCTTTTCAAACAGGTGGCGGGATACATAAATGGGGGCCTTAAATTTCAGGGCCATGACAAGGGCGTCGCTGGGTCTGGCATCTATTTCAACAATGCGTTTTTCCTTCTGCAAAAAAATAGTTGCAAAATAAATGTTATCCTGGGAATGGGTAATTACAATATGATGAATTGAACCGTTGGATTTTTGGATAATTCTTTCGATCAAATCGTGAGTGAGCGGGCGCTGATGTTCAACTTCTTCCATCTCCGAATAGATAGCACGCGCCTCGGCAAGACCGATCCAAATAAAAAGGGCACGCTTCTCACCCGGGTCTGCGAGTGTAACCACAGGTTGCCGGCTCGATGGGTCGACAACCAGCTGGTAAACGGTTACCCGGATAAGATCTTGCTTCTGCGCAACACCTGGCGCTGCCTGTTTAACGGGCGACCCGGCAGCACAGCAGGTCGCGGCCAGGAGCCATAGACCCATGAAAACTAAAAAACTGTTTCTTCTGTTCTGTGACATATTCAACTTTGTTTTAGTTTAAAATCTCTTGGATCTTCTTATCCAAAAGTTCTTCGGGTCGCCGGCCGTGCAGACGTTCGACAATTTTACCCTGTCGAATAAGCAACAACAGGGGTATCGCCGATAGCTTAAACTTTTGGATCGCCTTATCGCCGTACCAGTAGACAGGAAACTCGATTTTCAAATGGTTTAAAACCGGCTGCATGGCCCCGGGTCCTTCAAGATCGATGCTGATGCCGACCAGGTTCAGACCCTGGTCCTTATATTTCCGATACAAATTATTTAAGGCCGGCAGTTCGTCAATACAGGGTCCGCACCATGCCGCCATGAAACTGACAATCAGCCGGTGGTCCTTATTCTTTAACAACTCGTCAAGGGCAGTTTCGGTAATGGGCTTCACGGTAACCGCAGGTTCGGCCCCGGAGGCAACAATTGAAAAACAGCAAACCCACAAAACCGCTACAAGAATTGGAAGTCGAAATCTTAGCATCAAGACCCTTTGTCGTGGTAGGTGACAAAATCGCACGGAAACTATATGCTACAAGAATTATTAAGATTCCGTGAAAATCCGTGGTTAAAAATCCAGAATACAAAAATAGAGAGGAGGCCGGCAACCAGAGATCAGTGAACAGTCGCTATGGCTTGTTCATTTTCTCCAAATTAATTGCACAACTCTCCAGATCGGGCCGCTTATTAATATCGTTTACCTGGATATCACGAATAATGCCTTTTTTATCAATAAATATCAGTGCCCGTTCGGAGACGCCATCCGAACGCAATACACCGTATCGCTCCGCAACCGCCCCGTGGGGCCAAAAATCCGACAGCACCGGAAACCACAACTTACCCATCTGTTTGGTCCAGGCGTATAGCGTCGGAAGATTGTCCACAGTGATACCCAGCAAAACGGCTTCATTTTCGACAAACATTTCTTTGACAATGTTGTATCCCGGCCACTGGTCAGAGCAAACCGGCGTCCAGGCTGCCGGTACAAAGGATATCACGACATTTTTTTGCCCTCTAAACTGGCTGAGGGTAATTTCTTCTCCGGCAACGGAAGGAAGCGTGAAGTCGGGTGCGGATTCACCGACGCTTACCTTTAGTTTGCTGTCTATGGGTTTTAATTGTCCCGGGTTAAAAATGTTGTCCTTATAAGCTGCCGACGCACCGAAGGCTGGGGTTATTAAAAATATCATAAAAAGACTTGCGATCATACATAACGCAGCTGATGTTTTCATTGCTTTTTACCTCCTTTAAGACTGGCATTTCCAATCATAAATCGAGACCATCACGCGCAACGCGCAACCCGCAACCCGTCCTACCTCACTCCGGATTCCTTTAAAAGCTTTTGCAGCAACGCATCGGCGTCTTTGGCGCCACCAAGTCTTGAGTAATAAACCCGGTGACTGCCGTCCGCCAGGATCTTTAAACCTATAAAATAAGGAGTTCGAACCTGACCCAGCTTTTGGTGGATCACAAAATTGCCGTCCGGGAAAAGCGGAAACGGGATATTGTAAGTCTTTTTAAAGTGATTGACTTCGAAGGCCGAGTTGCCCACACCGATACCGATCAGTTTGACTCTGCCCTTCAGCTTGGCGTCACCTTCGATCTTGCGAAACATCTCATTTACAGAAGGAGCCTCCTTCTGGCAGAAAGGTCAGTACATGCTGAAAATTTCAATTAGAACGACTTCGGCTTTTATCTCAGGTATCGTAAAGGATTTCTTTCCGGTGATGCCCAGATATTGCTGGTATTCCTTGCTCTCTGGGATACCAAGATCAATCGCAGGTAAAACGCCGCCTTCGGCCGGCGGCTGGGTCTCGGCCAACCCAAACCCGTGGAAAATCATAATTCCGGCCATGGCTGTCATTGCCAGAAAGATTAATAATTTAAGCTTCATATCACGGACCTCCTTTTTAGAAAACAAAACCCAGCCAGAAGAGAAGAAAATGCGACTTGATGGTCTTTGAGGGGCATCGATTATTGGGTTGCGCCACTCAGCCGTCACAACAACGACCAGCGGCGGTCGGCACTATAACAGTAATAAACCATTCAGGCAAAGGGCGATCAAACGATTGAGTTAATAATTCGCGATACCCAGCAGGTTATGCAACTGGCGAAGGACAGCTCATGGATCGATGTCGGCTGGTTTCCAATAATATATGGCAATATCAGTGCCGGGTCAAATATTAATTCTAACCTTTGACCCTTTCAAAAAATTGCTTTAAAACTACTCCTATCTCTGATAACGTGCGAAACGGCATTCGGAATACCATTGCCCGATGGGTTAATCTCATATCAATTTCCGGTTGTTAGGCCAAATGTGGTCTGATCGCGAAAAGAGACACTGGATACGACTTGATAAGATCATGAAAGCTGAGGGAGCGCATCTATGAGACGTCTGTGGATCGGAGTGACGGTTTTAGCGTTAGCCATGATGGGTTTTTCGGCATCGGTTTCGGCCTCGGGCAAGGCGATGCCCCAACAGCCAACACTAAGCCTGGCATCAGCAAGTCAGCCGTCTGAAACTGCCTCTGCCGAATCAGCCGCCCATGGGAATGAAAGCGGGGACACGGAACATGCTGAATCCGGAACCGGCCACGGTCAGGGCCATCCGAATCTCGGCCCGGACCTGCCCCTGTGGAGTTGCATTCCATTTGCCTGCATGCTGCTGTCTATTGCACTCTGGCCCCTGCTGATGCCTGATTTCTGGCACCACCATTTCGGAAAGATTTCCGGTTTCTGGGCTGCCGCTCTGGCCATCCCCTTTTTGATCGCTTTCAAGGGCGATGCGCTGTATGAAATTCTTCACATTATTCTGGCAGATTATGTGCCTTTTATAATCCTGCTATGGTCTCTGTACACGGTTTCCGGAGGGATTTTACTGAGGGGGACCCTGAGAGGAACGCCCATCGTCAATGTTGTCATTCTCCTTATCGGCACCCTGCTGGCTTCCTGGATGGGCACCACCGGGGCGGCCATGCTGTTAATTCGTCCCTTCCTGCGCGCCAATAATTATCGCAAAAACCGAACCTTTATGGTGGTTTTTTTCATATTCCTGGTTGCCAACGTCGGCGGATCGTTAACCCCCCTGGGCGATCCACCGCTCTTTTTAGGATTTTTACATGGCGTATCATTCTTTTGGACCTTTAAAATCCTGCCCCACATGGCGACGGTTGCCATCATATTGTTGGTAATCTACTTTTTTATTGACACGTACTATTACCGCAAAGAGGGTGTTGTGGCGCCTGCGGAGGACGGTGTCAAGCAACCGTTAAAGCTGGAGGGTGTGCACAACTTCATCTTTCTGGCGGGTATCGTTGGTTCCGTGTTGATGAGCGGCATGGTGGACTGGGGCGACATCAACACGCTTGGTGTTCACCGAGCGGTTCAGGACTGGGTTCGTGACGGTTTGCTGATCAGCATGGGAATCCTGTCGCTGGTGACCACTTCGGTAAGTCTGCGCGAAGACAACGAATTTACCTGGTTTCCCATTATTGAGGTGGCCTATCTTTTTATCGGCATTTTTATCACCATGATCCCCTGCCTGCTCATATTAAAGGCGGGTTCCCAGGGCGCTCTGGCATTTCTGATAAACGGTGTGACTCAGCCGATGCACTTTTTTTGGGTAACCGGCGGACTATCGGCCTTTCTCGACAATGCGCCGACATACCTCACCTTTTTTAATACTGCTCTGGGAAGTTTTTATGCCGGAATGCCGGAGAACGGGGCAGTCCCTTTGCTCATGACGGAAAATGCGGTCTATCTTAAAGCGATCAGTGCCGGGGCGGTCTTCTTCGGCGCCTGCAGCTACATCGGCAATGCACCGAATTTTATGGTCCGGTCCATTTCTGAAGAAGCCGGAACACCGATGCCCAGCTTTTTCGGCTATATATTGAAATATTCATTGATTTATTTAATCCCGACCTTTGTGGTGGTGACGCTGATTTTCTTTTAGACCACCAACAGGGCCATGCCGCTATCAATAATAGAAGGAGTTAACATTAATTCTAGTAAGGGTATTTGGACTTGATAGACGAACTGCTCAGATCTAATATCGCCATCGTGGGCGGGGGAAATTTTTGCATCCAACTTCTCCAGCTACTTTTCAGCGAAGATTTTAAGGGTCAGCATCCCTCAATTTTAGGTGTTGCGGATAAAAACAATCAGGCCGAAGGCTTGCAGTACGCTAAGAAAATGGGGATTTTCACCACTGCTGATTACAGAGATCTTTACGAGCTCGAAAATTTGCAGGTTTTAATGGAACTTACCGGCGATGTGAAGCTGGGCGTGATTATAAATATCACAAAGCCCCTGGGGGTAAAATTTTTTGATCATGTTGATTCCAGGACAATATGGACATCGCTGCGGGTTGAGACTGAAAAGCGCAAAGCCTTAAAACAGCTGCGCCAGAACAAAGACAGCGCGGCCGACATCCATGCCTTCTTTGAGCAATTCGCCGACCGTATGGGTGAAGTCATCACCCATCGAAGTAACCGCTATGTGGAAATTGAACGCGAGTCGATCGAAAGTCAAATCGCCCTGTCACAGATCATTGAAGGCAGCACCATACCGACTTTTGTAATCAACAGGGACCATGTCGTTACCCACTGGAATAAGGCCATGGAAAACCTCACCGGTGCAAAGGCCGCATCCATGGTCGGCACCACCCGACAGTCAACACCCTTCTGGGGCGAAGAACGTCCCACCATGGCGGATGTGATCCTGGATCAGATCGGCGAAGATGAAATCCAAAAATTATACGGCGGAAAATGGCGCAAATCCGTGCTCATTGAAGAAGCCTACGAGGCTGAAGTGTTTTTCCCTCGATTGGGCCAAGACGGGAAATGGTGCTGGTTTACCGCTGCACCTATTAAAGGACATGACGGTACCATCGTTGGGGCTATCGAAACCCTCTGGGACAAAACCGAAGACAAAAAAGCCGAAGAAGAAAGGGAATTGCACACCCGGGAGTTGAGCACCCTGTGCACCATCTACAGCGCGTTGAACGCTCCGACGGATCTGGAATCAAGAATCAACCAGGCGGTACGGGAACTGCTCAATTTTTTATCAGCCGACGGCATCTGTATCTATATGCTGGATAAAAACGGTCAATATTCCCTGCGCCACAGCCAGGGTCTGTCTGACAATGCCTGCAAAAAAGTCAGCATTCTGGATGAAAAAAGCATTATTCACCGGGTCGCAGAAACCAACGAATTTACGATCTATGAAAATTTGCCGGAAGGCTGTCTGGACGAAATCTGTCTGCTGGAAGAAGAAAAGATTGTATCCCTGGCCTATGTCCCCATTAGCAGCAAGGAAAAGAAATCTCTCGGTGTCATTCGTATCGGCAGCAAAACGCCGACATTTTTCAGCCTCGAGCAGAAAAATGTTCTGGAATTGATCGGAAATCGCATTGGATTGGCCATCGAAAACGCCATGCTGCAGGAACAGTATATTAAATCTGAAGAAAAGTATCGCACCCTGTTTAACAGTGATCCCCATCCGATTTTTATTCTTGACAGCAAGAATTTTAAAATTCTGGATATGAATCAGCGGGCCCAGGACGACTACGGGTATTCACGCAAGGAATTGCGACAATTGACCTTTTTGCAGCTGGGAGATGAAAGCGATGAAGAGCTGACCGTGGGTTTGCAAAACCTGACCGAAGATCAATCCCCTTTGTTCACCAAAAAGCGGCACCACCGCAAGGGGGGCAAACCTTTTTTCGTCAATGTGAATATCAGCCTGGCCGGATATGGCGCCGGCCATGTCATTATCGCCACCACCACCGACATCACCGAAGTAGTGGAGAAAGAGACCCAGCTTATCCAGGCCGGCAAGATGACCACCCTGGGTGTGATGGCAGCCGGCATGGCCCATGAGATCAACCAGCCACTGAATGTCATCCAGGTTTGCGCCGATTTCTTCCTGAAAATGTTAAAGCGTGGGGCAACGATTTCAGATGATGACCTGCGGTCCATGGCCAACGATATTGTTGCCAATGTGGAGCGGGCTAGCGGGGTTATCAAACACGTTCGGGATTTTGCCCGGCAATCCGAACCGGTGCGCAGCAAAGTGAATATCAACGTTCCCATTGAAGATGTTTTTAAGGTCCTCGGTCATCAGTTGAAAGTTCACGATATTGACGTTACACTCGATCTCGATCCCGACCTTCCGGAAATCTTAGCTGAGCACAACCGCCTGGAACAGGTTTTTATCAATCTGGTATCCAATGCCATTGACGCCATGGATGAAAAAAGCAATCAAGCGGATAATCCGGAGGACAACAAGCAACTTACCATCACATCGAATTTAGAGGACAACTAGGTATCTGTGTACGTCTCGGACACGGGAACCGGAATGTCGGAAGAGGTTCAGGCCAAACTTTTTGAGCCCTTTTTTACCACCAAAAAGGTCGGCAAGGGAACCGGCCTGGGAGTCAGCATCAGCTACGGAATTGTCCAGGACTATGACGGCAGCATTGAAATTGAAAGTGAGGTCGGCAAGGGGACGACTTTTAAGCTGACGTTTCCCGCTGCCAGCACTTAGGTGGCGTTAATTGAGTTGATTGAGCTTTTGGGTTTATTGGGTTTATTGAGTGGATTGGTTTCTGGTCCCTGGTCTCTGGAATCTGGATAATCGGTAAACCCAGAAGACCAGCGACCAGTAACAAGAGGCCAGTGACAAGTTGTATTTTAGACCAATTTATCCAACCAGATTTTAGCAAATTAGATAAGTAACTTATGAACAAAATCCTACTCATAGACGATGAACCGGATATTGTAAGGGTCCTGTCCATGTCGTTGAAAGCGGACGGATATGACGTCATACCGGCCTACAGCGGTGTCGAAGGGATAGAGGTCTTTGAGAAAGAAAGGCCGGATATCGTCCTTACCGATATTAAAATGCCCGGAATGGACGGTATCGAGGTTCTAAAGAAAGTAAAATCCATCGAACCCGGGTCGGAAGTGATCATTATTACCGGCCACGGCGATATCGACAATACCATTGAAGCCCTGCAATACGGTGCATCCGATTTCATCAACAAGCCTGTTCGAGATGAAGCCCTTGCCATCGCGCTGAAAAGGGCCCAGGACAAACTGGAAATAAAAAGACAGCTAAGGGAATACACCCATGACCTGGAGGATAAGGTTGAGGCGGCAACCAGGGAGATAGCGAGACGCTCAAATTTTCAAATCAAACTGATACGCAGCTCAAACGATGGCATCGTTGCCACCGATAAAAATCTAAACATCGTTATTTTTAATCCCGGAGCCGAAAAAATTTTCGGCTATTCGCCATCTGCAGTGATCAACAAAAAGTCTGCCGCGGAATTATTTCCCCCAGAACTCAACCAGACCTTCAATGATGCCCTCTCAGGCAAAACAGATATGAGGGATTTCCCCTGGCAGGAAGTCGCCATCCAGGCCAGTAGCGGCGAGCAGATCCCCGTGCGCTTTTCAGGAACCATCCTGTTGGAGCAAAAAGAGCAGATGGGCACCGTTGCTTTTTTTCAAGATTTGAGGGAAATCAAACGCCTGGAACAGGAACTGGTCAAATCCGAGCGGTTGGCAGCTGTCGGCCAAACGGTGGCCGGTCTGGCACACGGCATAAAAAACATCTTACACGGACTCAAGGGGGGCAGCTACCTGGTTGATATCGGAATCAACAAAGAGGATTCCGTTAAACTTAAAAAAGGCTGGGAGATGATAAAACGGAATGTCGGCCGGACATCAAATCTGGTGATGGATTTACTTTCCTATGCCAAAGAAAGAGAGCCCCGGTATGAAATTTGCGATCCTAATGAAATTGCAGAAGATGTCTGTGGCCTTGTGCAGGATAAGGCTCTGGAAAACAGCGTTGAAATCATCAAGGAATTTGACAATACCATCGGTGAAATTTCAATGGATCCCGATACGATCCATGAGGTTTTGCTGAACCTTATGTCCAATGCCGTCGATGCCTGCCTGTTTGATGAAAATATGGACAAAAAATGGCAGGTCCGGCTGGTAACAACCAAAGAGAAAGGGAATCTCATAAAATTTGACGTTATCGACAACGGCGCCGGCATGGATGAAGACGTCATGGAAAAACTCTTCACTTCGTTTTTCAGCACCAAAGGCCATCGCGGCACCGGCCTCGGTTTAATGGTTACCCGAAAACTTATCGAGGAACACAAGGGCGACATAAAAGTTGATTCCCAACCGGGCAGAGGAACCACTTTTAGTTTTTATTTGCCCTATACTGCCGCGAGTGACGGATAATATATGGACGGGCGGGGATAAACCCCATAGGTTGCTTTTGTGAGAGGGGAACTAAAAAGATGAACATTGAACGTCCAACATCGAACGTCAAAAGGAAAAAATTGAAAGAAACAGACATATGATCTGAACTGATAAATGATATGCTGCTGGAAACAGAAATAGTAAACAAATAAAACTAATTGGCGGAGCGCAGCGACATCATTATTCGATGTTCGACGTTGGATGTTCGATGTTGGACGTTTATTTTTCCAAACAACCCAGTATAAAATAAATGCAACGTGTGAGGATAAAAACATAGCAAAAGTGGGGCTAAGCCCCTAATTTGTTACCCGGGGCACCGCCCCGCAGAACAGTCCCAAGGAGGATATATCATGGGTAAAACAGTGCTGGTTGTAGATGATGATCCCGATGTCAGGTTGTTCAGTGTAACGGTTCTGGAAGAACACGGGTATACACCTCTGGAAGCAGCCAATGGCGAGGAAGGCCTTAAGATGATCAAAGAAAACAGGCCGGATCTGATCATTCTTGATGTTCTTATGCCCCGGCAAAGCGGAATCCGGCTATATCGTGAATTAAAGACCGACAGATCTTTAAAGAACATCCCGGTAATCATCCTTTCCGGGATAGCCAAGAAAACGTTTCTGAGATCCCAAAAAGCCTTGACCGAATTTGGCGGTAAAGAAGTGCCGGAACCCAAAATCTATCTGGAAAAGCCGGTTGAACCTGAAGTCCTGGCTGAGACAATTGAAAAAGCACTAAGCTGATGCGATCAGGGATTTTTCGGGCAATCAATAACGGAGAATGGCGGACATCATGAAGATTGAAAAACTACTTTTTGTGACCAAGTTTGAAGAACTGGGTTTTGATGCGGTTCGATCGTTGCTGAGCCTGACCGGGGCAGATCTAAACCATGTTGTTTTTATCAATGTCATCGAACGGGATCAATTTGCCATGAGCCGGGTGGGATACCGCAAGGATGAAGAAATCCGGTTGCGGGAGGCGGCCAACATCCGGTTTATTGACTGGTCCGAAAGCCTGTTTGAGCAGGGCCTTGAAGTCGGTGTCTATATCGTGGTCGGAACCCTGGTGGGCGAGGTGATTAAAGCCGCGCAAAAGGAAGAAACCGACCTGATTGTCATCGGACGCTCGCACAAAGGCATGCTCGAGCATTTATATTCGGGCTCGGACATTACCGAATTGCTGCGCAGGGCGGCTACTCCCGTGCTCTGTGTACAAACACCTGTCGGAAACCGCGATTTCCATTGAAAAACCTTTCGACCGACCGTTGCTGGCAATCGACTGGTCCCCCGCCAGTTTAAGGGCCGTGGAATACTTAAAAGGATTGGGCGATGTGGTCAGTGAAATCGGTGTCGTGCATGTTGCCAGTGAAAAGGAATTAAAGGGTACATCCGCGATGGAAATCCAAAAAACCCGCAAGGAAACACGGCAAAAACTCGAAGAGATATGCACCCTATTCGAAACCGAAGGAATCGATGCCAGAGCCCATGTTTACATCGGTGATCCGGATGATGAGATTGAAAAGGCCGCCAGAGATTGCCAGGCAACCATGATCGTTCTGGGATCTTCTGCCAAGTCGGCCTGGGTGGAAAAATGGCTGGGGAGCACACCTCGAAAATATGCTGAAGAATCCATCTATCCGACCCTGTTAATTCCACCTGTAAAAAAATGAACACAGGGCCTTGGCAATATATTTTGGTTCAGAACGGGTCACTTGGTATTTCAATTATTTATAGAATTCACAATGATTAGCAGTCCTTTAACATTTGCATACCAATGCTGAGGTGGATTCGCTAAGATAATGCAGGAGGATTCGATGGCGGTAATCACTATTTCAAGACAATTTGGAGCCGGTGGGATCACCCTCGGGAAAATGATCGCCGAAAAATTCGGTTATACCTTTGCCGATACAGATATCATTAAAATGGTCGCGGAAATGGCCAACGTCTCGACCCATTTCGTAGAGACGGTGGAGAAGGAAGCCGGCGGCAAATTCTCGAAATTTATTTCAAAAACGGTTTCAAAACCCTTGGTGGAGCGTATCCTAAAGGATGAGCGCGGCTATATTGACGAAGAAATATACCTGGATTATCTCGTTTTGATAATCGCTCAGATGGGCGATGATGGAGATGTGGTTATTCTGGGCCGCGGCAGTCAGTATATATTAAACGACCATCCGGATGCCTATCACATCCTGCTCATCGATACGTTTGAAAACCGGGTGAGGTTTATGCAGAAACATTATGACCTGTCACAGGGCCGCGCAACCCAGGTTGTCAAAAACGAAGACAAGCGCCGCTTTAATCTCTATAAAAAACTGGGCAAAACGGACTATGACAACCCCGACCTCTATCATCTGGTACTTAACATGAACCGGATTCACCTGGACAAAGCGCTTCAACTCGTAACCGACCTGGTTAATTCGTAAATTTTGAACTCAATTCTCCCTTGACATACGAAAACAATATTTGTTAAACGAACGAGTTTCCATTTTTCCTGAAGCAATGGTTCAGGATAAAAATTAGTAACACTGAGATGTTGTTTAATTATAAGAAAAATCGAGCCTGGACCGAAAACCTGACGATTGTAATGCAAATCGGCCTGACCATGGCCGGCTGCATTGTTTTTTGTTTTTTTGTTGGATTGTACTTGGACAAGTGGATGGGAACCAGGGGAATATTTGTCACTATCTTTACTGTATTAGGTGTCATTGGCGGCGGCGTCACGGTATATCGCCAGATTATGGAGGTAATTGAACCCAAAGACAGCGACCGAGAAAATCGAGGAAATGGAGTCGGTTAAGCAAACCCAGAAAAGTTACGGGTCCCGGGCAATTTGGATCGCTATAGCTGTCGGGTTTGGTTTTTTTCTGGCCGGTTACAAACCGATGGGCAAAGGATTGGTTCTGGGCACCATTTTCAGTGTCATCAATTTTGTCCTTATCGGCCAGGCCCTTCCCCTGCGAATCGGCCATTCCAAAGGGAAAACTTTATTTCTTTCTCTGGGTTCCATATTTTGCAGATATATATTGATGGCGGTCCCGATTGTGGTGGCCGTCAAGTATGAACAGTTTGATCTGGTAGGGGCCATCCTCGGACTGTTCATGATCCAGCTTGTAATCATGGCTGATCATATTTTAAAACTGTTTTCGTCAAACCCGGTTAAAAAGCCTTAGGTTCATTGAAATTGATATGGTGCGTATTAGTATAAAACAATTCCGCCACCAAGACACCAAGGCACAAAGATAATTTTTATTTATCGGTCTTGCTTTGTGTCTTTGTGCTTTAGTGGCCAATTCCCCGGTTTATTCGGGTTAAACTATCAGCATTTGGAATGCTGGAGAAACGAGCATGGGTGAATTAGGTAAATTACATCAGCTGATCATTCCTTTTTTCGGGCACAATATAACGATCAATCTGGAAGTCATCGTAATGACATGGATTGTTTTTGTGCTGTTAATTGTGCTAGGGATGTTTACCACCAGAAACAGAGCGCTACTGCCCAGGCCGCTCCAGGCGCTGGGCGAACTAATTGTGTCTCTGCTTTATGGCCTAACCGAAGATGCGCTCGGCGAAGAGCATGCCGAGAAATATGCACCCCTGGTATGCGCTCTGTTTATGTTCCTGCTTGTTTCCAACTGGTTGGGAATGATTCCTCACCTGGAAGAACCCACCAAGGATCTCAATACAACTCTGGGGCTGGGAATCATGGGATTCGTGATTGCCCATTATGCCGGAATAAAATCCAAGGGGTTTAAGGCCTATGCCAAAGAATATTTCCAGCCCATATTTTTCATGATGCCGCTTAATTTGATTGGAGAGCTGGCAAAGATCGTGTCCATCTCTTTTCGCCTGTTCGGCAATATCATGGGCGGATCCATCATTATCCTGGTGATTTCCCATTTGATTTACAGCATTGTTCTGCCGCCGCTTCTATACGCCTTTTTCGGTCTTTTTGTTGGCACCATTCAGGCCTTTGTGTTTACCATGCTCACGGTTGTATATATTTCAGTTCAGGTGAAATAATACATGGCATTTGAAATCGAAACAGTAGTGAAAGTGGCTGCCTACACCGGAGGCGGTCTGGCAATGGGACTTGGCGCCATCGGTGCCGCTATCGGAGAAGGCTATACGGCGGCCCAGGCCAACGCCGCCGTTTCACGCAACCCCAAAATTTCAGCCGATATTTTCAAAAATATGCTGGTGGGCCAGGCCGTGGCCGAATCGGCCTCAATCTTTGCCCTTGTCATTGCCATCCTGCTGCTTTTTCTGGATGTTCCCGTGCCCACCCTTTTGAAAGCGGCAGCCCTGTTGGGGGCCGGCCTCTGTATGGGATTGGGTGCCATCGGATCGGGGGTTGGATCGGGGTACCCGGGCGGTCAGGCCTGTACTGGAATTGCCAGACAGCCGGCCGTAACCTCACAGTTGACCACCAACATGCTCATCGGATCGGCGGTCTGCCAGACACCGGCCATATTCGCCATGGTGGTGTCCCTGATGCTGATGTTTATCGACTTTGGCAATGCCCCGCTTTATCCGACCTGGGCCGCCTATCTGGGCGCCGGGTTGAGTATGGGACTGGCGGCCATCGGCTCCGGGTATGGCGGCGGGCTGGCTGCCGGTGCCAGCTGCGAAGGCATTGCAAGGCAACCCAAAGCCGCAACCAATGTGACGACCATCATGCTGGTCGGACAGGCGGTGTCCCAGACACCTGCCATCTTCGGGCTGCTGGTAAGCTTTATATTGATGTTCAAATCCTATCCCGAATCAACCGCGTTGAGCGCATCCATGGCACTTCTGGGGGCCGGGATCTGCATGGGATTTGGAGGCATCGGCCCGGGGATCGGTAACGGCATGGCCGCCGAAGGTGCTGTCAGGTGGGTGGCCAGAAATGTCGAGAACGCGGGCGATTTAATGCGAATTATGCTCGTCGGCCAGGCGGTCTCGCAATCCACGGCAATTTATGCCATGGTAGTGAGTCTGGTATTGATTTTTGTAGTTTAAACGGCTTCAAGAAAAATAAATTCAATGATTCGTTCCGCCACAGGCGGATCAATAGACATTCTTCATTCTATAGGGAGGTATAACAATGGCAATTGAAGGTACGGATATTGTAACAGCGGCAGCCTTTATCGGCGCCGGTTTATCAATGGGACTCGGTGCGATCGGCCCGGGTGTGGGTGAAGGCATGGTGGCGGCTAAGGCCTGTGAAGCCATCGGTAAAAACCCCAAGGAGGCGGGCCTGTTGACCCGGACCATGCTGGTCGGGCAGGCGGTTTCGGAATCCACCGGAATATATTCCCTGGTTATCGCACTGCTGCTGCTGTTTGTCGTCAACTGATATAGTTAAATTGAAAATTAGGCAGATAGTCAATTGGGGCTTATTCGTTATTGGTAAATAAGAAATGACATCGATTTTGATTCTTGCAATGTCCGTTAAAAAGGCAGTCATTTCCAAATAACAAATAGCCAATCCGCCGCGGCGGATTAGCATTTAATTGAGCGACTATCGATTAATTAAAAAAGCATGGATAGTGTCCCATGGAAATCATCAGCAACATTGCGCTTATCAGCATTAATGAAACCCTGATTGTTCAGGTGATCGGCTTTCTGATATTTTTGTTTGTGATCAATCGGGTCATGTTTCGTCCCCTGCGAAATGTGATGTCTGACAGGGATATTCATATTGAGCGGGTCCAGCGAGATATTATTCAGGCCCAAAAAGAAGTGGCATCAATCACCAGCCAAATCCAGGAACAGGAAGCCGCCACCAGAAAAGAAGCCCTGGCGCTCAAAGATGACCTTGAATCCGACGGCAGTCAGCAGGCCAAGGAGATCTTTGAATCTGTAAAAAAAGAGATCGTCGCAAGCAGCCAAAAAGTCCAACAGGAAATTGCGGTTCGAATCTCGGAAGAAAGGCAGTCCCTGGAAAAAGAATCGAAAGCTCTGGCTTTGAATATCATCGAAAAAATTTTAGGTCGGAGACAGCAGCCGTGATAGTCCTAAAAAAAATATTATTTACAGGCAGTTGCCTATTTACCTGTTTAATCATGCTTCATCTGTCCGCCTTTGAAGTCCTGGCGGCAGAAAATTCAGGCGGTTGGCGTCCCATTTTTGACCTGGCCATGCGCTGGATTAATTTTCTGATTCTGGCCTTCCTGTTAATAAAATTTTCCCGGGCGCCGATCAAAAAGTTTCTGGCGGGCAAGAAACAGGATATCGCCGATGAGATCGGGGGCCTGGAAGCTGATAAGGAAGAGGTGCTCAGCCAAATTGATGAAAGTAAAAAACAGCTTGAAAACAGCCGCGAGCGTTTATCCGCATTAAAAAAGAGAATCGTTGCCCAGGGAGAAAAAAACAGACAAAAGATTGTCGAGGAAGCCGAGCAGGAAAGTAAAATGATGCTCAAGAATGCCCAACAAAAAGTGGACAGCCGGATCGTAGAAGCCCGCCAGTTGCTCAAATCAGAGCTCGTTGACTCTGCTATCACGCTCGCCACCAAATTGTTGCCGGAAAAAATTACGGATGAAGACAACCAGAAATTTATTGACGCCTTTATGTCCAGTGCGTCTTCAAACCCCTGATTGAGCAAAAAGCGCTCAATCAGGGGTTAATCCGCCGCAGGCGGATTTGTTAAACGTTATTAGAAAATATATGCCAATGCCCGTTTTGTATAGCGGGCTTTCTTTTTTTTAGGTTTAAAGTATGCTATTGCAGTGATACTTAAAAAAATAACAGCGTCGTTAAAAAAGAGGAATACGTCATGACCATAAAAAATATCTCCATTGATCAATTTGTCAAACAGCAGGTAAAAAAATGGGAGGGCCAGTTTACCGGAAAAAAAGATAAAAACGTTGACCAAATTCCGGTGATAACCGTTGCCACGGAGCCCGGCAGCGGGGGAAGCATTATAGCGGCAAGAATTGCCGAACGGCTCGAGCTTGATTATTTTCATCGTGACATCGTTGAAAAAATTGCAAAAACTGCCAAGATTCGCAGTAAGGTGGTCAACTCTTTGGAGAAAGAACGTCTTACCGGTGTAAAAGATTTCATATCCTCCCTGGTGGAGGACCAATATATTCACCCCGACACCTACCTCAGACATCTTCTGCCAGTCATAAATACGATTGCCAAACACGGCCGGGCCGTCATCGTGGGCCGGGGGGCCAATTTTATTCTTCCGGCCGAGGATATATTCGCCGTGAGGGTAATTGCCCCATTGAAGAAAAGGATCCGCGAAGTTGCCCTGACGCATGGGGCGCCTATCGAAGAAGCCAAACGACGGGTGATCCAGAGGGAATCGCGGCGCAAAGCATTTGTCGGACATTCCTTTAATGCCGATATCTCCGATCCCATCCACTACGACCTGACCATTAACACCGGCAAAATGAGTATTGAATCAGCTGTGGAAGCGGTTATCGGGGCCGTTATGGCAAGGCGGGGGGATAATTCCTAAATTTCGTTCGAAGATGGTTGGACTGTTTGTCCCGCTAACAGCGGGATTGTGCCCCTTGGTCGGTTGGCCGGAAAAAATATATTCTGAAATTGCCTTTGATCTTCGCAAACCAGTTGGAACGATTGATGGATGTGATTCCGGACAAGCTGGCTTGGACAAGCAACGTTTTGAAAAATCTTTCTTGACCGCCGCTGGTATATAAATTATAAATTTTGGCTTGGATCCTTTAAATACCCATTATTCCATGGCAGAGGCTAAAACTGAGGCTTAATTAATTGAGGGGTCGGGGAGTTTTTCGATCTGTGCCCGGCCCGCCAGGGGAATAGCCCGTGCAAGCCGTAACAATATCATCGGGGAACTTTCGTACGGCAGCTATCCCGCTGCGATTAGATCTTAGCCAGCCGCAAAAGGCACAACCCCACGGCGGCGATAATCGTCTCTGCCTGTATCGGCGTTTGTTGTAGGAATTTAAAGATGTTTAGATAGGGGGACTTTAATCACAACAGAGGAAAGAAAGGAGGGAGTTATGAAAAAACTGACCGTTTTAGGTTTAACCATCTTGATGGTGTTTGCTGTTGGGAGTATCGCAGGTGCCAAAACCTTGAAGGTGGGTCTGGATGCAGGCCCCGTATCCCAGGACCCCCAGGTCCAGTTGTCCGGCGGCATGCTCCAGTACTCTCACTGGGTATTCGACCCCCTGGTGCGCTACGCCCAGGACATGAGCTTTGAGCCCCGCCTGGCCGAAAGGTGGGAACGCATTGATGATCTGACTATGCGCTTTTATCTGCGCAAAGGGGTCAAATTTCACAGCGGTAATCCGTTTACGGCCAAGGATGTGAAATTTACCTTTGAGCGTTTTTACGGAAGCCCGGATTTCAAGGGACTCTTCACACCGTTTGAAGGCTGCACCATCGTTGATGACCACACCGTCGACATCAAGACCAAGAAACCCTACGCCCTGCTGATCAACATGGCGACGTATATCTTCCCGTTGGACAGCAAATTTTACTCCGGCACGGATGCCACCGGGCAGCCCAAGGATGCCGTCGTAAAGATCGGTCCGTCATTTGCGCTCCACAATTCATCCGGCACCGGTGCGTACAAGGTTGTCGAATGGGAGCAGGGAGCCAGGTATGTTTTTGAAAGATTTGCCGATTACTGGGATAAAAACTCCCCCGGAAACGTCGACAAAATTATCCTGACCCCCATCAAGGAAGGTCCCACAAGGGTCGCCGCACTGCTTTCCGGCGATGTGGATTTTATTTCTCCGGTACCGCCCCAGGATTTTCAGCGAATCCGCGAGTCAAAAAAAGTCAAACTGGTAACTTATTCCGGCGGCCGGATTATCACCGTTCAGCTTAACCAGAAACGACGTGCCGAGTTCAAAGACAAGCGTGTCCGCCAGGCTATTGTTTACGCCATCAACAATAAGGGCATCGCTCAAAAGATCATGAAAGGCACGGCCACACCTGCCGGACAGCAGGGACCCAAGGGGTATATGGGCTACCTCCCATCGCTGACACCACGCTATGACCTCAAAAAGGCCAAGGCCCTGATGAAAGAGGCCGGGTTGGAAAATGGCTTTGAGTGCACCATGATTGCGCCCAATAACCGCTACGTCAACGACGAAAAAATTGCCGAAGCCGTGGTCTCCATGCTGGCCAAAATTAAAATCAAAGTCAACCTGAAGACCATGCCCAAAGCCCAGTACTGGGATGAATTCGATGCCCAGGTGGCGGATATTCAGATGATCGGCTGGCACTCGGACACGGAAGATTCAGGCAATTTCAGCGAATTCCTGACCATGTGCCCCAACAAGGAAACCGGCTACGGGCAGTATAACAGCGGCAATTACTGCAATCCCAAGATCGATGAGCTGACCATGGCCGCTCAGACCGAAACCGATCTGAAAAAACGGACGGCGATTTTGCAGGGCATTGAAAGAATCCTGTATAATGACGCCGCCTTCGTCCCCTTTCACTGGCAGAACCATTCCTACGCCGGAAGAAATAAGGTCGGCATCAGACCCATTGTCAACACCATGAACTTCCCGTATTTCGGGGATCTGGTGTATAAGTAGTTGAAAAGTTCGTTGTCCGTAGTCTGTGGTCCGTCGCTAAGGTACCCACTAAGAGCACATTGATTTGCGGGTACCGGCGAATCCTTTTATTACGGACAGCAAATGAAACAAAAGGGGCAGGCGGCCGTTATTTCACGTAACGCCCCTGCCCCTCTTTCCATCCCCATAGACAAACTACCCAAGTATTGTCTTATCGAGCAGAAAGTTGGGAGTTTCTATAGTTTATCCATGGAGTAATGAAATACTGGAATGTTGGAAAAATGGGTGTGAAAAGCGGATTATATCTTGATTTTAGTTTCTGGAAATTTAAATTGAAATAGATCTCATTCCGCCGAACCCAATATTCCAACATTCCATTCTTCCAGTACCCCGTGGCGTTTGATTTCAGCAATCCCGGCGACGGGAATAACCTGGCATTAAGCACGATACATCAAAAGCAGGATTCATGTTCGCTTTTATCGTCAGACGTATCATTCAAGCCGTCATCGTCATGCTGGTAATCGGCATGGTGGGGTTTGTGATTCAGAACCAGATCGGTGATCCGGTCCGGGATCTGGTGGGCGAGCGCGTTACACCGGCCGAACGCGAAGTCATCCGGGATCAACTGGGTTTAAACGACCCTTTATATGCCCAGTATGTCCGCTTTGTTAAAAATGCCCTTAAAGGGGATCTGGGGCTTTCGTTCTTCTATAAAAAACCGGCTCTGGAAGTCATTGTTGCCAAAGCCCCGGCAACCATTGAGCTGGTCATTGTCACCGCCCTTATCCTGATCGTTGTCTCTATTCCGGCCGGTATCTATTCCGCCATTTATCCCAAAAGCTGGTTCTCCCGTCTGGTCATGGCGGTCAGCACCATCGGGGTGGCCATCCCCGTCTTTCTGACGGCCATCGCCCTGATCTATCTTTTCGCTGTGGAATTGAACTGGCTGCCGTCCTATGGACGGGGCGAAACCGTTAAAATTTGGGGCTGGGAAAGCGGCTTTTTCACCTGGGATGGGTTGAAACACCTGATTTTACCCAGTGTATCCCTCTCATCGATCATGCTGCCGCTGTTTATTCGTCTGGTCCGTGCCGAGATGATGGAGGTTCTGGAAACCGAGTATATCAAATTCGCCTGGGCCAAAGGCCTCCACCGCCAGCGGGTGTGGTACATTCATGCCTTTAAAAACACCCTGCTGCCGGTGATCACTGTATTCGGTGTTCAGCTGGGGATTCTGGTGGCCTTTACGATTTTGACCGAAACCGTGTTTCAGTGGCAGGGAATGGGGTTTATGTTTCTGGAAGCCGTGGAACGCTCGGATACTACCCTTCTGGTGGCCTACCTGGTGGTGGTGGGAATCCTTTTCGTGATTGTCAATACCATCGTTGATATTATTTACGGATTCGTCAACCCGATGGTACGAATTGCAGGAACAAAATGAGAACCTGGGAACGATTTAAAAATTCTTATCTTTTGCACAGCTTTAAACGTGATCCCGTCGCTATTTTAAGCTTTTGTGTTCTTTCAGTACTGGTGGTTATCAGTATTTTGGCGCCGGTGATTTCACCTTACAATACCTATGACACCGCCACCTTTGATATCATGGATTCCGAAACCCCGCCTGCATGGATGGAGGGTGGCAGCGAAAGCTTTATTTTAGGCACTGACATCCAGGGCCGGGATCTTTTGAGTACCATGATTTACGGGTTGCGGGTATCGCTTCTGATCGGCGTGGGAGCGGTTTTGTTACAGGCGGTGGTGGGAATCCTGGTCGGCCTGTTATCTGGTTATTTAGGGGGCAAGCTCGATGCATTTTTGATGCGAATCGCCGACATTCAGTTTTCGATTCCCTATCTGATCGTTGCGATTTTTACGGCAGCCATATTCAAACTGGCCTATGGCGTCGGGCGCTATGCGGAACTGGCCGTACCGTTGCTGATCATTATTATCGGGATGTCGGAATGGCCCAAATATGCCCGGACCGTAAGGGCCTCAGTGCTGGGGGAGAAAAACAAGGAATACGTCGAAGCCGCCCGGGTGATCGGCATCAACCGCTGGCTTATCATGTATCGTCATGTCCTGCCCAACACCCTGACACCCGTGCTGGTTATTTCCACCATTCAAGTTGCCGAAGCGGTCATGAGTGAGGCCGCCCTGTCGTTTTTGGGACTGGGCATGCCCGTTACCAAACCCTCGCTGGGATCTCTCATCCGTTCCGGTTTCGAATATATTTTCAGTGGCTCATGGTGGATCACCTTCTTCCCGGGAATACTGCTGGTCATTGTCATACTGGTGATCCTCCTGCTGGGGGATTGGTTGAGGGATGTTTTGAATCCAAAGCTCTACAAGGGCTAAATCCGTATGCAAATATTCATCTTTTGCCCGCTGGCGGCGTTGCAAAGTGCTTCAAAATGCTCACGTACTGGCGTGTACGCTCCGCTTTTGAAACACTTTGCGCCTTGCCATCAAACAAAAGCTAAACATTTGCATACGGATTAAACTAATGAAAACACGACTTACTAAACTCCGACTATATGAGCCATTTACTGGAAGTCAAAGATCTGGAAGTTAAATTTGCCTTGCGTTTTGGCGATCTGACCGCCATCAACGGCGTCAATTTCAGCCTGGACCGGGGAGAGCGTCTGGGTATCGTCGGGGAAAGCGGCGCCGGCAAGTCGGTGACCGGATTTGCGATCATCAATTTGTTGAGCAAACCCGGTTATATTTCCGCCGGGCAGGTTATCTTTGAAGGTCAAGAATTAAATCGACTGCCGGAAGAGGATATGCGCAAAATTCGCGGCAACCGCATTAGTATGATTTTCCAGGACCCCATGATGACCCTCAACCCGGTTCTGACGATCAAAACCCAAATGGTCGAAACCGTGCTGGCCCATGAACATGTAAGCAAAGCAGAAGCTGTCGACATTGCTCTGGACAAATTAAAAAAGGTTCATATACCATCCCCGGAAAAGAGGATCCACCAGTACCCCCACGAGTGCTCGGGCGGGATGCGGCAGCGAATCGTGGTTGCCATCGCTTTGCTGACCAATCCGGCCATGATCATTGCCGACGAGCCGACGACCGCCCTGGATGTAACTATTCAGGCAGAAATCATGGATTTGCTTCAAGAATTGTGTGAATCCGAAAAAATGGGACTGATCCTGATAACCCATGATCTGGCGGTTGTGTCCCAGGTCACCGAGCGAATCGCCGTCATGTACGCGGGTAAAATCGTGGAAATCGGATCCACCCAGACTGTCATCCATGAACCGGAGCACCCCTATACCCGGGGATTGATCAAAGCCTTACCCGGCAGTCTCCAGCCGGGGACACGCTTAAACCAGATCCCCGGCATGATGCCGACCTTAACCGATATCCCGCCGGGATGCGCTTTTCATCCCCGCTGTGACATCAGTGATACGGTATGCCGGATGGAAGTGCCGACGCTGATCAGCAGACGTGACCGTGGTCGCATGACCGCCTGTCATATGGTAAAGTAGTGTGGCACTAACGTACCACAGTTCATAGCTGATAGCTCATAGTCGCAGATTGAGAAGGTTTAATATATTCGGGATTCTTCATTAACGATCATGCCAAATAATAACGCGCTACTAACTGTCACCAACCTGGTGAAGTATTTCGATATTTCCGGCGGTCTGCTGGAACAGCTGACCTGGGAGAACTGGCGCATCGTGCGCCGCAAGACCACGGTCAAGGCAGTCAATGATGTCAGTTTCACAATTTTGCCGGGTGAAATCCTTGGCGTTGTCGGCGAAAGCGGATGTGGCAAATCGACCCTGGCCCGGGCGGTGTTGGGTCTTTATCCGCCCGACAGCGGTAAGATATATTATCAAAACAGCCGAATTGACAATTTAACATCCCGGCAGATGTTGCCCTTCCGGAAAAAAATGCAGATGATTTTCCAGGATCCCTATGCCTCCCTGAACCCCCGCATGACCGTCAAAAGAACTCTGGAGGAGCCGTTTCTCTTTCACAACAAATCCGCCACGTCCCGGGATGTCACGGCCAAGGTGGAGGAGGTCATGCAGCAGGTCGGCGTCGAACCCAGCTGGGCCACGCGTTACCCCCACGAATTTTCAGGCGGTCAGAGGCAGCGAATCAGTATCGCCCGGGCGTTGATGGTGGATCCCGATTTTATTGTGGCCGATGAACCGGTATCGGCCCTGGATGTTTCCATCCAGGCTCAAATTCTCAACCTGCTGATGGAGGCCCAGGAGAAAAGAGGCCTGACCTATCTGTTCATTACCCATGACTTATCCGTTGTGGAGCATTTCAGCACCCGTGTCGCGGTGATGTATCTCGGTAGGGTATGTGAATTGGCCGCTACCGGAGAACTGTACGAATCGCCCCGTCACCCTTACACCCAGGCGCTGCTAAGCGCCATTCCGGAGCTCGGCCACCAGAAAGCCAAGCACATAAAATTAAAAGGGGAAGTCCCCACGCCCATCTACCTTCCCACCGGCTGCGTTTTCCACGGCCGCTGCCTATATGCCAATGAACGCTGTATCCGTGAAATCCCTAAACTCATCCGCCTTACCTCCGGATCCCAGGTGGCCTGCCATGGGGTTGAAGAGGGTAGGCTTTGACATACCCACTACCTTTTGGTATTTAAAAATACCATCGAAATAGTTGGGAAAGATGTTCCCGGAAATCGTTAACCAACAGATAAGGAGGGATGACCTATGTTGAAAAAAATCGGTGTATTTTTGACTTTGATCGTTTTTCTATGTGCCGGCACGGCCCTGGCAGCGCCCAAGCAGGGGGGAACGCTGGTATTCGGTCGCGGGGGCGACAGTGTCGGGCTTGATCCGGCCTATGAAACGGACGGAAACTCCTTCATGATCTGCGACAACATCTTTGAAGCCCTGGTCGCCTATCAGGATGAGTCCACCGCCCTGGAACCCGGCCTGGCGATGTCCTGGACGATCTCATCGGATAGCAAAACTTACACGTTTAAATTGCGCCAGGGGGTCAAATTCCATGACGGCACACCTTTCAACGCCGATGCGGTGGTATTTTCCATCGGCCGCATGATGAAGGATCGCCAGGTAAAGTTCTTCGGCAAAGGCTGGGATATTCCGGCCCAGGAACGTGTGCCTGAATACTGGGTCTCCATGGAAATGGATGATACCATTGGGGCCATCGAAGCCACCGACGAGTATACGGTGGTTTTCAAGCTGAAAAGAGTCGAGGCGCCTTTTCTGGCCAACATGGGCATGGACTTTGCCGACATCATCAGCCCGACGGCCTTTATGAAAAATCCCAAAGAATTCCTGCGAAATCCCGTTGGAACCGGCCCGTTTAAATTTGAAAAATGGGTCAAAGACGATCGTATTATCCTGGCAAAAAATACGGATTACTGGGATAAGGCCGGTGGACCCTACCTGGACAAAATCGTATTTCGTTCCATCCCGGAAAACTCCGTGCGCTTTTTGGAACTGAAAGGCGGCGGCATTCATATCTGCCAGTTCCCCAACCCGGCCGATGTCGATCTGGCCCGCAAAGACAAGAATATCAAGCTGATCGAACAGCCCGGCATGAACATCGGTTACCTGTCTTTCAACCACACCAAAGAACCCTGGAAGAGCAACCTGCATCTGCGCAAAGCCATTGCTTACGCGCTTAACCGCAAGGCCTATGTCGATAACATCTATCAGGGGATGGGGCAGGTTGCCAAAAACCCGATTCCGCCCACCATGTGGGGCTATAACACGGACATTCCCGGATACCCCTTTGATCGCGAAATGGCCAAAAAGGAACTTGCCGCTGCCGGATTTCCCGAAGGCAATGGATTGCCGGAAATCACCCTGTGGTCCATGCCGGTCCCCAGGCCCTATAATCCCGACGGGCTGAAAATCGGGGTGGCCATGTCGGCCGACCTGGCCAAAGTCGGTATCCGGGCCCGTATCGTCAGCTACGAATGGGGAACCTATCTGAAGCGTCAACGCGAGCAACCCGATGACATGGATCTATTCCAGCTGGGCTGGACCGGAGACAATGGCGACCCGGATAACTTCCTGGCCGTTCTTTTCGATGGCATGGCCTCATCTTCGATCAGGACTCAGTGGCATAACCAAGAATACCACCAGTTGATCCTGGACGGGAAACTGACCGTCGACCAGGCCAAACGCACTGAAATTTATAAAAAGGCCCTAAAGGTCTTTTATGATGAAGTGCCGGCGGTTGCCATTGCCCACTCCACGGTTATCTGGCCGGCTCGAAACCCGGTCATGAACTTCAAACTGCATCCCACCGGCTCGGTCCGGATGAAAAATGTCTGGCTGAAATGAAGCTCCCTTCAGTCCCTCAAAGCGGGACGCGTTAAGGAAGCGAAATTGCGTCGAAGCCTAAACCGCCCTTGTTCTAAAGAACTTAGGCGCGGGGAATTAAACCCTCGTCCGCCGCAGGCGGATTAACTGCCAAAAAGGGAAAGGGGAAGGGCCCCTTTCCCTTTATTGTTTACTCCGATGCCCTTTTAATATAGGACACATGGTGCACAATACCTATCGCTTGTGTTTCTGGGTCCTCGTGTGAAACTTCATGAATCCAAAGTCATTTTCGTGAACTTTCACACATGTTTACAAAGTTCGGGATTCGTCCTCGTACTCGTCCCTCGTCCTCGATGAAATTTTGATTCTCGAGGACGAGCACGAGAACGAGGACGAGGACGATACGTATCAGATTCGATCACCTGAAAGCGCCCATATATGAAACTTCAGTTTCTTCTACGATCAGACTGGCCGCTGTTCAGGCCAGAGGCGGCGCTCATATGAAACTACATTTCTTCTACGATTAGACTGGCCGCTTCGGTGAGCACCATATTTGCCTCTAACCGGAACGAAGGTTTGCAATGTTAGCATACATCATCCGAAGAATACTGGTCATGATTCCCACCCTGCTGGGGGTGTCCGTCATCGTGTTTTTCATGCTGCACCTCACCCCGGGTGACCCGGCCGAACTGTTGATGGGCGAACGGGCATCCGAGGAAGCCCTGCAGGATATCAGGGAACATCTCGGTCTGAATAAGCCGGTTTATGTCCAGTATGGTATCTTTTTAAAACAGCTGCTGAAAGGAGATCTGGGAGAAACCATCTGGACCCGGCAAAAGGTTTGGATCGAAGTCAAACAGCGCTTCCCCGCCACCATTGAGCTGGCGGTTGTGGCCCTTTTTATCAGCTGTGTTTTGGGCATGCTTCTCGGAATTATTTCCGCCACCAAACAATATTCGATTTTTGACTACCTCAGTATGCTCGGAGCGCTGATAGGGGTCAGTATGCCCATCTTCTGGCTGGGACTGGTATTTATGCTGATTTTTTCCCTCAATTTAGGATGGCTGCCGATGTCAGGCCGTTTGAGCGTAGGTATTGAACTGGAGACCATCACCAATTTTTATGTTCTGGATGCCGTTCTAACCGGCAACTGGGAGGCCTTCCGGGACGCCCTCTGGCACATCATCATGCCGGCCTTTACCTTGAGCACGATCCCGACCGCTATCATTGCCCGTATGACCCGCTCGTCCATGCTGGAGGTTCTTCGGCAGGATTATATCAAAACCGCCAAAGCCAAAGGATTATCCCAATTTAAAGTTGTTTTTAAACACGCCTTGCGCAATGCCCTGATTCCGGTTGTCACGACCATCGGCCTGCAGTTCGGGGTGCTTTTGTGCGGGGCGATCCTGACGGAAACGATTTTTGCATGGCCCGGGGTCGGCAAATGGATATATGACGCCGTGATGCAGCGCGACTACATGGTTATCCGCGGCGGCACGCTGTTTCTGGCGGCTATCTTTATTGTGATTAACCTGTGTGTCGACGTGCTGTACGCTGTTATCAACCCCAGAATCAAAGTCCAATAGTAATGATCCATAAAAAGCCCCAAAAAAATCCGGAAGACCGCCATCCGTTTCTAGATCAGATCAGTCAGCTGTGGCGCAATAAAACAGCGGTGGCCGGCCTGGTTATCATTACGATCTTTATTTTATGTGGCATTCTGGCGCCTTATCTCAGCCCTCACGACCCCCTTGAAACCTCCCTCTATGACCAGATCAAACCACCGCTATGGCATGAAAACGGCACCTGGAAAAACATCCTCGGCACCGATGACCTGGGCCGGGATATCCTTTCACGGCTGATTTACGGGGCCCGGGTCTCACTGGCCGTCGCCGTTATCAGCGTCGGTCTGGCCTTTTTCTTTGGGACCCTGCTTGGCTGCCTATCCGGCTATTACAAAGGATATCTGGACAGCATCATCATGCGCATCATGGACATGATTCTGTCCTTTCCCTATATTCTACTGGCCATTGTGGTGGTGGCCTATCTGGGACCAAGCCTGCGAAACGCCATGATTGCCATCGGGATTACCTACATTCCGCGGTTTGCCCGCATCGTGCGCGGAAGTGTTCTTGAAGAATGCGAAAAAGACTATGTCACTTCTGCCCGCGCCATCGGGGCCAGAGATTGGCGAATTATATTTATCGCGATTTTACCCAACTGTCTCGGGCCGTTGATTGTTCAAACCACCCTGAGTTGCGCATCGGCGATCCTGGATGCGGCGGCCCTCAGTTTCCTCGGTTTGGGTGCCCAACCGCCAACCCCCGAATGGGGGGCCATGATCGCCCAAAGCCGTGGGTTGATTCTGAGAGCTTCATGGGTCATGACCTTTCCGGGGCTGGCCATTCTATTCGCCGTGCTGGGTTTTAACCTGCTGGGAGATGGACTGCGGGATGCGTTGGATCCGAGACTAAGGGATTAGGTTTAGGTAGGCGAAGTACAGATTAATTCAACACAACGATCAATTATAATAATTTTTTTACACAAACATTGCGCAATAGCAAAGCTTTTTACTTTTCGAGGTTATGGAAACCAACACGTTATTAGAGATCAAGGATCTCCAAACCCATTTTTATGTTCGTGGCTATACCGCCAAAGCATTGGACAATGTCAGTCTGACCATTCAATCCGGCCAGACCCTGGGACTGGTGGGAGAGTCAGGCTGCGGGAAAAGTGTCACGGCCCATTCCATCATGCGCCTGATACCCGATCCTCCCGGCAGAATTGAAGGTGGGGAGATATTTTTCGAAGGCCAGGATCTGCTGAAAGTATCCGAAGCCCGGATGCGAAAAATTCGAGGCAATCAGATTTCAATGATCTTCCAGGAGCCCATGACATCGCTGAATCCGGTATTTACGGTAGGCGATCAGGTGGGAGAAGTCATCCGTCTCCACCAGGGGCTGTCCCGCAAAGAAACCCGCAATCGGGTGCTTGACGCCTTTCAACTGGTGGGAATTCCGGCAGCGGAATCGCGCCTGAATGATTATCCGCACCAGATGAGCGGCGGTATGCGCCAGAGAGTAATGATCGCAATGGCCCTGGCATGCAATCCCACGCTAATGATCGCCGATGAACCCACCACCGCACTGGATGTTACCATTCAGGCCCAAATCCTGGACCTGATGAATAAACTCAAAGAAGAGACGGGAGCGGCCATTCTTTTTATCACGCATGATCTGGGAGTCATCGCGGAAATGGCACAATTCGTAGCAGTTATGTATGCCGGCAAGGTTATGGAATACTCGGATGTCAAAACCGTTTTCTCCAACCCTAAGAATCCTTATACGGTCGGCCTGCTGCAGTCCATCCCGGTCCTGGGCAGAGGGACACAGGATAAGCAACTGCAAACCATTTCAGGTGTCGTTCCGTCACTGCTGAATTTACCCCCGGGTTGTCTGTTCAGTGATCGCTGCCATGATGTTTTTGACGACTGCCGGCGGGTCGAACCCGATATGTACCAGGTGACCGGCAATCATTTTGTGAGGTGCCTAAAATATGCCTGATGACCGACATACCGGTGGGGCCCTGCTTGAAGCCAGAAATATTGTCAAGTATTTTCCGATCAGAGGTGGCCTCTTTTTAAAGGAAATTGCATCGGTTAAAGCCGTGGAAAATGTCAGTCTTAGTATCAGAGAGGGTGAGACGCTTGGCCTGGTCGGTGAATCCGGGTGCGGCAAAACCACTTTCGGCCGGGCCATAATGCGCCTGGAGGAACCGACTGCCGGTGAGGTTTTTTTTGAAGGCCAAAATATTTTGGCCTACGATAAAAGCCAGATGCGGGCCCTGCGCAAAAAAATGCAGATTATTTTCCAGGACCCCTTTTCGTCCCTCAACCCGCGAAAAACAGTCTCCCACATCGTCGGTGAACCCTTACTGATCCATGGTGTCAAGAATCGCAGGGAAAGAGATGAAAGAGTACTGGATCTTTTGCGCGTTGTCGGGTTGCGCAAAGAAAATATGCGCCGTTATCCCCACCAATTTTCCGGAGGCCAGCGCCAACGCATCGGGGTGGCCCGTGCGCTGGCGCTGAATCCCAAACTGGTGGTGTGTGATGAGGCCGTATCGGCCCTGGACGTATCGATCCAGGCCCAGGTGATTAACCTGCTCAAGCAGCTGCAGGACGATTTCGGGCTGACATATTTATTTATCTCCCATGACCTTAGCGTGGTCGAACATGTCAGCGACCGGGTGGCCGTCATGTATCTGGGAAAAATCGTGGAAATCGCGCCACGCAAGGCGCTATACAAAAATCCCCTGCACCCCTATACCCAGGCCCTTCTGTCCGCCGTACCCATACCGGACCCTTCAGTGCCAAGGGCTGACCGGATAATCCTAAAAGGCGATGTTCCCAGCCCCATAGACCCTCCACCGGGCTGCAGCTTCCATCCGCGCTGTCTGTATGCCAGGGATACCTGCCGGGAAAATGTGCCGGCGCTCAAAGAAATCAATCCGGGACACTTTGTCGCCTGTTTCTTTGCCGGACAGGTGGGAATCAGAAAATAAATCTCCAGGTTAAAGCAGCCAACGATGAGGTGATAAAATTTTATCAACCGCTCGGTTATAGCGATGATCAAGTCATCGGTCTTGGCAAGCGGCTTGAAGAAGATGAATCCTGAAGTAGAAAGGACAATGGGATGAACAAAATTAATAAAAAAATATTTGTATTTGCCTTCAGCGCTTTTATGCTGACGATTATTTCAGGTTGCTCGAGTGCACCCTCGACAAAACCCGATTCAGTTTTGTCACCACCCGGTACAACAACAACGGTAATCCTCGTCCGACACGCGGAACGAGCCAAAGAACAGGGCGAGAGTGCCCTGACGCCCGCAGGCAGGCAGCGATCCCAGGCCCTGGTAGCAGCCATCGGTGATAAAAAAATTACGGCGATCTATTCACCCGATCGCGGCCGCAACCGGGAAACGATTCAGCCCCTGGCAACCTATTTAGGTGTGACCATCACTCTCATCCCGGAAGCCCGTTTATCAAACACCCGCCGGTTCGCGGACGAATTTGTTCAGGAAGTCCTATCAAAACATGCCGGCGGAGTGGTGGTCTGGGTCGGCAACAAATCGCCGGTGGGCATCTGGGGCGGCAACCTTAAAGAAATTTACCGGCGGTTAGGCGGCACAGGTGATGCCCCCGGCAGATATGATGACCTGTTTATCATTACCGTGCCGGATCAAGGCAGCGTGAAGGTCGAAAAAACCACTTACGGGAAATCCTGCCGGCCGTTTTGATCAATAGCCGTCAATAATATTGCAGATATACATCATCAACCTGTCTGATATCATGGGCGAAAGCCCGCATGCCGCACAGCCTGCGGGCTTTTTTCGCTTGACACCGGAGGTGTCTTTCTTTATGTTTCTTCACTGATCAGACAATTGTTATCAATGGTCTGCGCCGTTAACCCTCCCTTATCCATCTTCCCGTTTTGGCAGAACAAAACTTCAAAGTAATTTACTCCGTCAACAGTCCCTGAATTCTTCCTCATGAGGGTGAAAAGGCGCCTAACAACAGATTCAGAAAAGGAGGATTTAAATGCGCACTCGAACCTTATTGATCGTCATCATGTTGTCGGTTGCACTGGCGCTTCCGGTCGGAGCAAAAACCCTTAAATTCGCCTTCCAGGGCGATATCCAATCCATGGACCCCTATAACCTGAACGAAACATTTCATCTGGGATTCCATGGCAACGTCTACGAGGGGCTGACCCGTCGCGGGCCCAACCTGGAGATCGAACCGGCTCTGGCGGAACGCTGGGAAGTGATGGAACCGACCCGCTGGCGCTTTTACCTGCGCAAGGGAGTCAAATTCCACGACGGCACCCCGTTTACTGCCGATGATGTCGTATTTTCCGCCACCCGGCTGCGCCATCCCGATTCAGACTTAAGGGTCAGGCTGTCGGCCGACACCACAGTTGTCAAAGTCGATGACCATACGGTGGATTTTATCACCAAGGCGCCCAATCCGATTCTGCATGTGGAGTGGGACACCTGGTATATCATGTCCAAAAGTTGGACGGAAAAACATGGTGCTGAGCTGCCCCAAGCGGCCACCAAAGAAAAAGAAAATTATGCCACCCGCCATGCCAACGGTACCGGACCTTTTATACTGGTCAGCCAGGAACCCGGCGTGAAAACCGTCTGCAAGGTCAACCCGAACTGGTGGGACAATAAAAACAAAATTTTCAACGTCACCGAAGTCGTCTTCACCCAGATCAGCAATGACGCCACCCGCGTTGCCGCCCTGTTGTCCGGACAGGTCGACATGGCCTACCCGATTCCGGTACAGGACATGAAACGTGTCGATGGTAATGCATCCACCCGCATGCTGGTGGGACCGGAATTGCGTACGATTTTTCTGGGAATGGATCAGTACCGGGACGAGCTGCTGTATTCCAATATCAAAGGCAAAAACCCCTTCAAGGACAAAAGAGTCCGCAAGGCATTCTACCAGGCCATCGATACCGAGGCCATCAAAAAGAAAGTCATGCGCGGATTGTCGGAGCCGTCTGCCATGATGGTTGCACCGGGCGTGCACGGCGGCGGCAACCCGAAATTTAAGCGGATACCTTATGATCCGGCGGCCTCCAAAAAACTTCTGGCCGAAGCCGGTTACCCGAACGGGTTTGAAGTCGGCATGGATTGTCCCAACAATCGCTACGTCAACGACGAGCAAATTTGCCTGGCTGCGGTATCCATGCTGGCCAAAGTGGGGATAAAGGTCAACTTGCTGGCCCAACCCAAAGCCAAATATTTCGGAAAAATTCTGGCACCCAAGCGTCGATACCAGTTTCTACATGCTGGGATGGACGCCGGGCAGTTTCGATTCCTACAATCCGCTTAATTTTTTGCATCATTGCCCCAAAGAGTACCGGAGAAGGCAAGTTTAATATCGGTGGCTACTGCAATCCCGAAGTGGATAAGCTGACCACAAAAATTAATAGCGAAACCGATCAGGCCAAACGCGATGCGATGATTGAACAGGCCTGGGGGATGACCATCGAAGACGTCGCCTATGTTCCCCTGCATCAACAGGCCCTGGCCTGGGGGGTCAGCAACAAAGTGCAGACTCAAACAGCGCCCGGATAATGAGTTTAAATGGCGCCACGTTGTGATTAAGTAGTTTGTAATGAACCATCAAGCCCGGAATCCAACTCCCTGGAGTGCGGTTCCGGGCTTTTTTACTCTGTTTATAGTTAAATAGTTGACCTGGACAATAACGGACGGTAATTTCTTCCAGTATGCATTCTGACTACCACCATCACCGGACTTATCAACTATTTAACTATTTGATATTCAACTGAGACCCAATGATAGCGTTAGTCATCCGCCGTATATTCCAGTCTTTAATCGTCATGCTCGCGGTGGCGCTTGTGGCGTTTATCCTGTTTCGCTATGTGGGGGACCCGGTGTCCCAGATGGTCGGGCAGGAAACCAGCATTGCCGACATGGAGCGGATGCGGGAGGAACTGGGGCTCAATGATCCGGTTATCATTCAATTTGCCCGCTTTTCCTGGAATACTCTCCAGGGCAAATTCGGCATCTCTTACCGCCTCGGCCGCCCCGTCAACGAATTGTTCGTCGAACGGCTGCCTGCCACCCTTGAATTAAGTTTGATCGCCGCCTTGTTCTCACTGGTCGTTGGAATCCCCATGGGTGTTTACACCGGCCTGTATCCTGAACGGTTCCTAAGCAAAGTCTTCCAGGCGGTATCGCTGATCGGCATTGCCCTGCCGACTTTTTTGATCGGAATTTTATTGATCCTTTTTTTCGGGGTTATTCTGGGATGGTTGCCGACTTTTGGACGGGGAGAGGTGATCCAGTTCGGCTGGTGGTCGACCGGGCTAGTGACGACCAGTGGTTTGAAGGCTGTTATCATGCCGGCCTTTACCCTTGGCATGTTCCAGTTGACGTTGATTATGCGCCTGGTTCGATCCGAAATGATGGAAGTCCTGCGAACCGATTACATCAAATTTGCGCGGGCCCGCGGTTTGACCAACCGTGCAATCAATTTCGGCCATGCCTTGAAAAACACATTGGTTCCCGTGATGACTATCACGGGAATTCAAATCGGAACGATTATCGCTTTTGCCATTATCACCGAAACCGTATTTCAATGGCCCGGCATGGGGCTGTTGTTTTTGCAATCAATTGAATTTGCTGATATCCCGGTGATGTCAACCTATCTCATTTTAATCGCCTTTTTCTTTGTGGTGATCAATTTGATTGTCGACATTCTGTATCATGTGGTGGATCCCCGCCTGAGATTCGACAGGGGTATTACTAGCGTGTTAGGCCTATGAAAAGTGTAAAACGTATTCAGGATACGGCTCATCGTTTTTTCGATAGTGATATCTGGTATAGTTTTAAAAGCTCCAAAGTCACGGTCATCGCTGCCTGTGTAACGGCCATCTTTATGTTAGCGGCCTTCGCAGCACCTCTCATAGCACCCCACACACCATTTGATCCTGCATCCCTCGATTTGATGGACGCTTCCACACCGCCGGCCTGGTATGAAGACGGGACAACCAAATTTCTGCTCGGCACCGACGATCAGGGAAGGGATATTTTTTCAACCATCCTGTATGGATCAAGAATCTCTATATTCGTGGGGTTTGCCTCCATGGTGCTGGCGATGATTATTGGAATCACGCTTGGTTTGATATCCGGCTATATCGGTGGAGCTGTCGAAACCTTTATCATGCGAATAGCGGATGTGCAGATCAGTTTTCCCGCCATTCTGATTGCCATGTTGATATATGGTGTGGCTCTCAGCTTGCTGCCCAACGAACGGCACGATGAAATGGCAGTTTGGGTGCTGATCCTGGCTATCGGCCTCGCCAACTGGGTACATTTTGCACGCACGGTACGCGGGTCGACGATGGTGGAAAAAAATAAGGAATACGTGCAGTCGGCCAGGGTTATTGGCCGCAAGCGTACCACCATCATGTTCCGCCATATCCTGCCCAATGTGATGGGTCCGGTGCTGGTCATTGCAACCATTGGCCTTGCCATCGCCATTCTGACCGAGGCCACCCTGTCTTTTCTCGGTGTCGGCGTTCCACCGACAAGACCATCTCTGGGAACGCTGATCCGTATCGGCCAGGATTTTCTGTTTGCCGGTGAATGGTGGATCGTTATTTTCCCGGGGATTGCCCTGGCAATCCTGGTACTGGCGGTCAACCTTCTGGGTGACTGGATGCGCGATGCGCTTAATCCTAAGCTCAGATAATCGGAATTTTTAGCCACGGAGGGACACGGAGTTTCACTGATAAGCTGGCATAAAAATTCAATAAAGAAATTATAAACAAAATGAACTACCCCGCCGCAAGCAACGAGGTATCAACCGGAATATTTTTATCGCCCCAAGGGGCGTGGAATTAAAACTTTATCCGCCTCGGAGGACTAAAATCCGTGCCACTCCGTGTAATTCAGTGGTGAATAATGGCACTATGTCTGAACCGATTTTAAAAGTCGAACATCTCCGGATAGAATTTGATACCCGCCGCGGCATCCTGGTGGCGGTGGACGATGTCTCCTTTGATATCCTGCCGGGAGAGGTATTTGGGATCGTGGGAGAATCCGGTGCGGGCAAATCCCTTACCGGTCAGTCCATCATCGGTCTGCTCGAGCCTCCCGGCCGAATCGGCGCGGGAAAAATAGTTTTTAAAGGTCAACGCATTGATCAATTGCCCTATGAAAAAATGCGCCGCATGCGCGGTAAAAAAATCGGCATGATATTCCAGGACCCTCTCACCAGCCTCAACCCCCTGTATACCATCGGCAAACAACTGGTGGAAACCATCCAGACCCATTCGTCCAAGAATGCCCAGCAGGCGCGCGATCATGCCATCAACCTGCTGGATGAAGTCGGTATACCGGCTGCCGAAAAACGCATCGATCACTATCCCCATCAATTTTCCGGCGGCATGCGACAGCGAGTGGTGATTGCCCTGGCCCTGTGCGTCAACCCCGGTTTGATCATCGCCGATGAACCCACCACGGCCCTGGATGTTTCGATACAGGCTCAGATCATCGCCCTGCTGAAACGCCTGTGCAAGGAACACGACACGGCCGTTATTCTCATAACCCATGATATGGGAGTGATCGCTGAAATTGCAGATCGGGTAGCCGTGATGTATGCCGGACGTCTGGTGGAGGTCGGAGAAGTGCGCGATATTGTCAATAAACCCAAAGCATCCTTATTCCCAGGGGTTGATGGGCTCCATCCCGTCGCTACATCACAGGAAAGAAATACTCGTTCAAATTGAAGGCACCATGCCCCGGCTGACGGAAATACCGGCGGGATGTGCCTTTCACCCACGCTGCCCGCATGCATTTGATCTCTGCCGCAGACAGCGGCCGGATTTATTAAACACCCAGCCGACCAGAGCGGCCTGCTGGCTCTACAGTGAGGACTAAAATGACAACCAGCGTTCAGCCGCAAAATCAGACAGCTCCCCTGCTCCGTGTCAGCGGACTGAAACGCTATTTTGATGTATCCAAACCCTTGCTCAATCGGCTGCTGGAAGGCAAACCCCGCATGATCTTAAAAGCGGTCAGCGGCATTGATTTTGAAATCACCAAAGGACAAACTTTTGCCCTGGTTGGAGAGTCGGGCTGCGGGAAATCAACCGTGGCCAATCTGGTGGTGGGCCTGCACCCCCCGACGGCCGGTAGAATCGAGTTTGACGGAGTTGATGTTGGATCTGTAACCAGCCGATCTCAAATGGAGCAGTTGCGGCGGCGCATGGCTATGATCTTCCAGGATCCCTACGCCAGTCTGAATCCACGCTGGCGGGTGACAGCCATTGTAAGTGAGCCTATCCGGGCCTTTGGTCTGCTGAAAGGCGCCAAAGCGATTTCGCAACGCACCGAGGAGTTGCTCACCCAGGTCGGTCTTTCGCCGGCCGACGGTGAAAAATACCCCCATGAATTTTCGGGCGGCCAGCGGCAACGCATTTCCATCGCCAGGGCCCTGGCCAGCGAGCCCGAGTTTATCGTCTGTGACGAACCCACTTCGGCCCTGGATGTTTCGGTCCAGGCCCAGATATTGAATTTGATGAAAGGTCTTCAAAACAAATTCGATTTGACCTATCTTTTCATTTCCCATGATCTGGCAGTTGTCCGTCACATGGCCGACCACGTGGGGGTCATGTATCTGGGGCGACTGGCCGAGTCGGCAGCGGTAGACGATATCTTCGACAATCCCCTTCATCCCTATACCCGGCTGTTACTGGAAACTATCCCGGATGTGGAAATGACCGGTAAAAAAAAGGCGCCCGTTGCCGGTGAGATTCCCAACCCCATCGATCCCCCAAGCGGCTGTGCTTTCCATCCCCGCTGTCCCCTGGCCGCTGCCCATTGTCAGAAGATACGTCCGGAACTGACAACTTTGGACACCGGTGTTCAGGTTGCCTGTCATGCGGTGGTTTGCGGATCAGAATGGCAACCGGGTGCCGACCTTTCATAACCGGTCTCTCATTTAGGCACATTGTATGTATCCAGGCTTGCTTCAAATGCAAATATTATAATCTTTATAACTTTGAGGTGAAGATTAGGTTTGCTCATAATCAATTTTGGGGGCGGTGCATAATTAAGGATGAATGAACAAAACCATAGAAATGAACAAAACGGTAACCAAAGCCATTGTAATTTGGGGATACGGTTTGATCAGATATCGGGAAACTATGAATCCACAACAAATGGAGAGAATAGAAACCAATCCGAATTTCAGCAATACAGGAATCTCCGGTTGTGTATATAACAATAATTGAAAACCGATAACGAAAATGTAATGGGAGAGATACAGGTTATAAGAATTTGTTGCCAGGAGTTTGTTAAACGGAGTTTGTCGATTCCAATATCGAATTCCCAATGATACCGAAAGTCCAAGGGCTGTTATGGTAAAATAGTTCAGGCAAAACCAGTACAGCAGCCCGAACAGCTTTTCCGCTTCACCGGTTTCGGCGCTCAGCATAAGGAAATAAGAATAATAGTAAGCAACCAACACGAGAACGAAGGCGACAAACCAGGTTTTGTTATGACCTGGAAATTTGGCCCGCTCAATCCATTTCCACTTAAAGGTCAGGACTCCCAATACAAAATAAGCGAAGTGCAGGAATATTCTGGATACCCGAAATTGAACAATATTGCCCAGTGTGAACCACGATTCGGGATTTGACACACCTGGTGATAATGCAAACATAGTCCCTATTAACAGGGTAGAACCGAGAAAGGTTAAAATCCCGATGGATAACATCATTTTAATTGTCGATAAAACAGACGGCCTAACTGCCTTGAGTGCGGGGTCCGTTGATTCAAACCAGCATTTTTTGGACGAGTAAATAAAACTGAACATCAAAAAGAAAGCGATCAGCAAACCGACAAACCACATGTACCGCTGGTAAAACAAATCATTCTCCAAGACCTGCCTCATCGGCGGCAAGATCCCGACATCAAAACCGATTGCGTTGTTCATAACAGCCCGCCAGGTATGCCAGTAGCTGGATGACAGGGTTAAGCCGTTGCGCGTATAATGATAAACCAGAGGCACAATCGGGCCGATGAAAAGACTGCATACCAACCAGGGTATTCCCAATCTCCTGAGTTTGCCTTTGATGAATTGTGAGATTGTTTTTCTACGGATCGAGGGAATGGCAAAATATCCCGATATGAAAAAAAGAGATGGCATCAGGTACCCATCGAAGAAGCCAGTAAAGGCTCCAACAACCATACTGGGTTCATCCGCCACCGGCCACCAGCTAGAATATAAATACGCCATACTTGCATGTTGCAATACAACGCCAAAAACGAAAAGATAACGCAGGTTGTCAAAAAAAACTACTCGATCTCCCAGATTAGATTGGACCGGTTTGATTGGTGCTATTGATGTTTTCATTTTTCTGTCTGCCTCCCGGTTGCCCGGCGTCGGGGTGGGTGTTACTTCTGAATTTGCGATAGCTTTACGTATCACTTCCCGGGTACTGATATCCTGATGTTTCGATACGCAACAGCCCCCATGCCGCCCTGAAGCATAAGCGGCCCCTCGGCAAATTCCCCATTTTTAAGTGCTCCACTGGTTGGACCTTTTTCTATTTTCACATTCTGGTGTATCACCTCTCCGTTGAGTTGCACTTTGACAAACTCCGCCGGCGCAATTTTCTTACGGTTTCCAAAACGTGGGGCTTTGAACTCGATCAGGAACTTCTGCCACTCGCCCGGCTTTTTAGCCGCGTTAATCTTTGGTGCGGCCGCGCCAAAAATACCGCCCATGGCGCTATTCTTGATGCTCTTTTCCCCATAACTATCTGCAATTTGAACTTCGTACTGCCCCATTAGGTAGATTCCGGAATTAGATCCCTTTGGTATCATCACCTCTAACTCAACAATGCAGTCACCAAACGCTTGCTCTGTGTAAATATCGACGCCTCCTTTTTTAGTATTGGCAAGCTCGATAGCGCTATCATCTGATTTTATGACCGTCAGTTTTTTCGGATTTTTCGGATCTATCATGGCGACACCGACGATCCACTTACTCATAAATTTTGGCCCGCGAAACTTCCATCCGTCTAAAGTGTCACTGTTTGGCATCATAGCGAGGAACTTCTCGGCTGCAAAGATTCCCTGAGCCGGAATAATAGCTGCGGATAGCACCGTGAAAAACAAAAATAGTAAAAGTTTGCTGCGTCTTACAATCATCCGTATCCCTCCTTTTGAATGTTAAAAATAGAAACCATATTATTTACTTTTGCCGTATATTTATAATAATAATTTGCCAGAATTTGTCAAGATAAAAGTTACATAGGATATGAAATTTGATGACACAAGGTCCCAACACCTGGTGAGGAGACCCTAAGATATCTCACAAATGTGAGGAATTAACTATTTTACCAGTAGAATCAGATTCACGATGCTATTGTACAATATAACAAAATGGCGATTATAGCATGCAGTGACGTGATTAGATTGAAACCATTGGCCATTAAACTAGAGACGGAGGTGTTTTCTCCAAAGCATCAAGCTATATTCTTGACTTTTGCCAGACTTTAGTTGTAAGATGGTCTGAAATTTCAATGAAAGGAAAGCGCATGGAAAAGAAAAAAATTAGTCCGAGAATTGAGGGGCAGACCCAGGAATTTCTGTCAAAAAATTTCAATACGCTAAATGCTGGGGCAGAATATGCTCTGGACGGATTTCCGATGCTGTATAACCGCACCCTTCATGAAATGAAGGGACGGTTCACGAATGGGGAATTATCTTTTTTGGTTGAAGCCTTCAAAGAAACAAAATTGAGTCCGCAATTGGCAGGCCAACAACTAAAGATCTATTGCGATGATGCAATGATGTTTAGGAAACTAGATGAAAAGTGGAAGATTAAAAGCGATGTATTCTTAAAAAAGATTGAAAGTATTACATCCTTTCAAATCGCCTGTCTTGAGATTTGGGCGAAAAAGTTCTGGTTTGCTAAATGGAAAAAGGGGGACAAAAGTTTGATAGAATATGTGAAATTATTAACGTGACCGGAGGTCATCTAAGACCTCCGGTGCAGACATCAGAATCATTCGAATGGAAAAGTCTTTCCAGTATCTTTTGCTCTTGCTTGAATAAGATCATTATCATCAGCAAAAATATGCGACAAAGAATCAGGCTTTTTATGAATCATGGAAATAGAACCTGTTGGACAGGTGGACACACATAAACCACATCCGATACACCCATCATATGTAATAGATGCCACTTCGTCTTTCATCTCTATAGCACCAACTTGGCAGCGGTCAGTACAGGTTTCACAACCTTCGCAAGTATCGGCATCTACCGCAGCATAATAGTTCGATTGCGCGATTAGTCCCGGTTGATCGTGTTTTGTTATGAAAGCCAACGCTTTACAATGGCAGCCACAACAATTGCAGATGAAAATCTTGTCACCCTTGTGATTTGATGAGCAATGAACCAATCCGTCTTCTTCTGCCTTTTTAAGGACTTGCTTAGCTTCCTCTTTCGAAATTTCCCGTGCCATACCATTCTCGATATAATAGTCTGCTGCAAAACCGAATGTCATACAGGCTTCTAATAATTTATCACATTTATCCCCCATTATTTCTGATTCTTTACGGCAGATACAGTCTGCGACAGCAAATTTTGAATTTGCTTCTATGATTTCTGAAACCTGCTCGTATGGTTGGATTTCTCTGTCGTCCTGTATTTCCTGTTCAACCGGAATTACCCGAAACCCGCCAACACTTCTACCTTTTGCAGAAGCCACGATGCCTTCCTGATGGAATTTTTCGTACAGCGGAATGTTTTCTTTGTTCAAACGATTCAATTGAAATTCCCATATCCCAACCACCCAAGGGGCCAAGAAATAATAAATTACCTCTTCAGATTCTTTAAACCGCAGTATCAAACCCTTTTTGGACATATCATATAGGATTTGACCCAGTTCGGATTCATCTCGATTCATTCTTTCTGCTAAAGCAGTTACCGGCTCAGGAAATGGTTTTAAAGACAAGGCGATTTTTGCTTCCGCGGGTGTGAAAAGATTTTCCAATATCTCCAGTTCAACACCGCTTGGGGTCTTTGGAAACCCCTGGGGAAACATGTCGAGCCGTTCACGAAGTTTTTCATATACTTCTGCCATTTCGACCTCCTTAATTGATTCTATGGCAATGATACTACTTTGCTATTAAGTTGCTTGGAAATCAAATATTTTATTTTCATAGGTGTGTCAAGATGAATCCACCAAACAATTTTAATCAAAATGCACCCGATTATCCGGCGAATTTAATGACGCTTTGGTAAAAAAAACAGTCGACAGAAGTCAGCTATCCGAGGTCGGATGACAATTGAAAGCGCAAAATTTCGAAATATATCTAAACTTATAATAGGTGGCCTATTTCAGATTTGCAGAAGCAATATACCAAATGTAGTTTTTGTGGATTCATAGCCGAAGTCCACAATTCAGCCGAATTGTGGATTGCACTTACCCAATATACAATCATAAATATTTTTTAACTCGCTTTGAATTCCAAAATAGCAGGTTCATATCGGCACTGTTTTTTTAAAATGCGCAGGTGCTATTTAAGGCAAATATTGATATAATAGCCTTCAGAGAAAAATTCAGGAATATTCTCATGAAAGAATAGGTTTAGCGGTAATTAGCTTATGGCTAATCCACCTAAAATTAGGGAGGCATGATGGTTCATTCAACGACAAAAGTGCTAATAACAGTAATAATAATTGTTTCTTTATTTATATCAGCCTGCAGTAAAGTAACGCAAGAGAACTATGAAAAGATAAAATTGGGTATGGCATATGAGGAAGTTGTCGATATCCTTGGTAAAGCCCAAAAATGCGGTTCATCGATCGGGATGACCAACTGCAGATGGGAGAGTAACGGAAAATATATTAAGATTCAATTCATTGCAGATAAAGTGGTGCTTTTTTCGGCTAAAGGACTTTCATGAAATTTGATTATACCAAAATAATAGAGAGACTCCTTCATTAAATAGGTATTTTGAAAAATTTTCAGTAAACCTTTTAGACTGGCTGACTCCATTCTATTGGTAAGATATAGTCCGTAATTGAAAGACAAAAAAGGCTGGGTCAGTGTAAACCCAGCCTATATTGATTCAAGTTTTTTCAAAAACAGCTCAGCCCCATTTATTTTTCTTTTTGTTCTTTTTCTTCATTTGCCCTGGTGGGTACTTCTTTACATGCTCTGAATGGTAAACATAGGGTTTATCGGTATCTAATTCAATGTTCACAGAATCACCTAAACCGATCCGAATCTGGTTTGGCAAGGAAGCGCCAACCTCCCAATTATCACCTTTTATATAAAAATAAAGCCTACGATCGGTATCATAATAAACCGAACGAGAAGGATAGTAACGGTATTGATGTTTTGCCCGGTACCCATGAGCCGGTGCATGTGCCGGGGGTCCTTTCTTTTTGTGCTTATTCTTATAGCCTGCCTCCGAATACCCTGAATTGCCGCCTTTTTCATATACCACCTTGATTTTCTTAGGAGCACAGCCGACTATAAAAATTGTTGAAGCAATGAAAAAACCAATTACCAAACCGGCAAATAACCTTTTAGCAAAATTATCAGTCATTTAACTATTCCCCTTAGCATATTATGATTTCGTCCACATATTTTTAATCGGCAATATGAACAGAATCTTTAATGCAATAAAGGCGTTTTGCCGTCTTTAGCCCCAAAAGAGGTAGACCATCCACTTTTCAATCAAATTATAATTTTGCAGATTTGGTAATTGTTAATACACACTATTTTGAGCCTTTAATTATTGTGGGCTACGTGTCTAACGGTGAAATTTTGAAAGATTGAAAATTTGATAGATGTGCTGATGTAAGGTGCAAATTATGGCGATGATGGGTTCATAGCCGGTTTATACAATTTCCTGTATTTTTATAAAGCGTTAGCTAATCCAAAACCTTCCGATCCCTCAACTGGAAAGTTCAGATATTCGGAAAAGACGACCAAGGTATATTATATAGACATCTCCATGGTCGCTTTTCTCTGGACACGGTCGGTTGATGACAGTAATCTTTCCACTTTGAGAATAACCAGTGTTTCATTATACTACTTAAGGTATCCTTTTTTGGGGCCTCTGCCGCATATCGTCACCTGCCGAAAAATTCTTGGCATTGCAACGAATCCGGCCCTTATATTTCGCCAGCCAGTCTCCCACCTGTAAATATCAAAGCAGCGGATTATTTCTTTTTTTTACGACCCTGCCCATTCTGGGATACTCATTGAAGGCAACTTCCTATCTTTCCCCCAATTAAGGGTTAATTTAGAATTAATATATTAGAAGGTGTAGGGATACGCTTAAATTTTTAATAAATAAAAAATTTGTTATCCTATTACAATTCGGAAATGAGTTTCCGGTATTCTTCCTCTGAAAATACGCGGAAGGTTTCGGTTCTTACGGCGCCGGTTGATCCAATGGTCAAAATGAGTTTCGTTGCGGTCTCGTCGTCGGGCGCTTCCGATATAACAATCACATCATATTTTCCCATGGCTAAATAAAACGACTTAATTTCCGCACCCAATGATTTAAATAAAGCTTTGGCTGTATCAAGGCGTGCAGGACTATCCTTTATACTCTCTATGCCTTGTTGGGTATAACGAATAAGGGTCATGTAGGTTGGCATTTCAACACCTCCTTTCTTTCATTTGATTGTATACATTACATGAGCTTAATATGATTTAGAAGTATCCGACTCAATTTACAGATTTAACCGACAGTTTGCGCTACCACGCCTTCCAAATTATTCAACAATGATGTCGAAGGGATAACTACGACTTCACGATCGCTTATCTGGGTGACATACCGCGGTTCGTCCTGGTGAGCGATGTAAGCTTTCTTGAGTTCGTCGCTCAATTGAAGGAGACTGTTCGGCGAAAGCCCCTTTTCATCTGCCAAAGATTTGAGGTTGACGATTTTGTCGCCATCTTCGATCCATAAGATCCCAAATTTCTTCGGGGGCTTCCCGACGAAGATGTAAGCAGAATCTTCAGCCGGAACAATTTCGAGCGGATCATTGATCTTTTCTGCCAATTTTTCAAGTGGGGAAAGCACGGATTCTAATTGCTTGGCAGCAAGGGTAGATGAATCAAGTGAGGGGTAGTCGAGTTTGGCACCAAAAAATTTTCCCAAGATACCCATAGCTCCTCCTTAAAGTTTACGGCGAGCCACGGAAATCGGGAACAATGAAAATAGGCAGTCGCGGTTGTTCGGGGAATGACATGGCTTCGCCTTGTTTTTCCCCCAAATCTGAACTGTTATATCGGTCTGTACCAATTATGCCAACCGCTGTCAACCTCAGCTCATTTTACGAAAAGCCGTTTGCATATTTCTCAAAGCTTTGAAGTAAATATCAGGTTACAATTATAGTCCAGCAAGTCATCTGTTTTCCCTGATTTTAAAAATTGTCAATTGAGTACCCTATATAGTTTGAAATCAATTGAATTCTGCGGTGATTAGAAAAAATTGTCCATACAGAGTACCAGCAAGCCCAGCTTGCAGCTGATTTTTCTTGATCTACGCAGTAAGTATGATTAGCGTATGCGGTATTCAAATATTCAAATTAATAAACTTGAATGATCGGTGGAGGGACTTCCAATATGACGATGGATAGAAAACAGATGATTGGTGAACTTAAATCAACTGAAGATCCCAAGTTGGTTCAAGAAGGCGATTTTCAATCCGATAACGTCCTGCGGGTTATTTCAAGTCAAGGTGGCTATCGTCTTGAAGTTGATGCCTTTCCCATTGATGGGCCGTATGAGATTTCATCAGATGGACTTATCCAGATAGCTAAAATGGAAGAAGATGGAGATGATGTGGAAAACCTGCTGGATCTATCCGAAGACCAACTGGAGATGGTGGAGGCTGGTTGCGACCCCGAAATACCTTATTTCAGGTATCAAATGGACCTGCGGGCAGAGGATCCTGTCTTCAGTGAAGCAAAAGATGAGCTGGTGGCAATGTTAATCGAGGATGTGATGGACTTGGCGGAGTGTCAGTTTTGGGATGAAATGAACGACAGTGCGTTAGAAGATTGGTACACCTGGAGCACCCTGGTAGATAGTTAAGGGACTTTAGCTATTAATGTCTTAGGAAACCTGAAAATGAAAATCTGATTAACGAGTCAACCGATTCTTTCCGGAAGCAATTGCCGGGATGGGGCGCAGTGGCCGTCTTTTTGGCAGCTGATTCTTGCATAAGCCTGCTGCCGAAACTATATTTTGGGAATATTTTGTTTGCTGTATCCGAATGGCATCTTATAAATCATCTCGGCTAATCTTCGGAGCGAGATCTCACCTTCAATTTGAGACCATTTATGGCTTCTACACAAATCGTTTCGTCCTTCTCAATCGACGCATGCGCCTCATAAACACCGGCCTGCCATCGTTCTCCTTGCACTTGAACATAGCCTTCAGGATCAAGACGGGTCAGAGCGAAACCCCTGCGGCCGACCATCCGAAATCTGTGAGGATACTGCTCCGGGTCGTAAAACCGCCAAAGAAACGGAAATAAAAAAATATCCTTGCCCACCCAGAAGCCGAGAAGCCCCCACAACAGATAAGCCGGAGTCTCCAACCACTTCCGAACCAACAGGAGAATCAAAATAAAGGCTATTTGCCCAGGCAATTGCAGAAGGAAATATTTAATTACCATCCGAACGGAGGGTCTGGAAAGTTTCTTTTCCATAATCGCTTTTAATATAATGTCATAATAGCTTAGGTGGTTCAATACATAGCATATTTTCATGCATTTGGTTCAGAAAATTAATGCCGTACTGGCAGCTCATATCATTTGAAGATTGCTCAATGACAAATATACAATATTTTTGCATATTCAAAATTTCCGGGTAGATGCACCGGTTACCCGGCGCACCCCCCACAGATCCGGACGTGAAGGACTACCTCATCCGGTTCCTCGGTTCTAATCCTTTTAACCAGATTAGATGCCAAACAGTTGACAGACCGTTTGGCGCATAACTTTGCTACCCTGCAAACTAGCTCAGCTGTGGTGGCAGATCATAGGCTCGGGAAGCGCATATTTGTTAAGAATAGAATCCACATACTTTTCCCAGTTTATGTTACCCTTATGGGATCGTCGACTTAACCAGTACCGCCAATATCGTCTCGCTTGATGGACAACCTTGCCAAGCAACCGGATGTTACCGATAACGCCGTAGTACTGATAGTGACCGCGGAGTTTAATGCTCAGCATTTTCTGTTGCTCCTCCAACGCGAGGTGACGATTGCGTCTAAGCCACACCCACAAAGCTTTCAAAAACCGCCTCAGACTCTTTTTCTTCGTCTTGCGCTTGATCACCCACTTGCCCCGGCGTGACTTGCCCCAGTAATGGGTAAATCCGAGAAAATCGAATGTACCTCGCCCTTTGGTTGAGTTTCCTCCACCTTTGGGCCTGCTGAACCGCGTCAACACCGTCTTCTCAGGATGAATGGTCAGTCCAAAACGGCCAAACCGCTTCGGCAGAACCTCCATCACCCGGCGGGCGTCTGCTTCCCATTCACAGCCAATAACAAAGTCATCGGCAAATCTGATCAGAAAACAACGCCCCTTTAACCGAGGCTGAACTTCCCGTACAAACCAATCATCGAGTACATGATGCAGGAATATATTGCTTAGCAGTGGCGAGATAACTGCCCCTTGGGGGGTTCCCTTCTCAGGGTACGTTACCTCTTCACCTTCAAGCACTCCGGCATTCAGCCATTTGCCGATCAACCGCAGTATTCCTCCATCTTTTACCCGCTGCTCAATAATCCTTCGCAGCCAGCTGTGATCCAAATTGTCGAAGAATCCACTTACATCTGCATCTACTATCCAGTTGATATTCATGCGTGTGCACTGCTGCCAAAGCTGCTGCAATGCTTGATGCTGGCTGTGGCCTTCGCGAAAGCCGTGGGAGAAATCATGAAAATCTTGTTCATAAACAGCTCCCAAAAGCATCACCTCTGCCCGTTGGGCGATCTTATCCTCAAAGGTCGGTTCGCCGATCGGACGCTTGCTGGAACCATCCTTGTCCAGCCAAGTGCGCTTCACCGGCGGGGCAATGTAGCGCCCACTGCGCATACGCTCGTGCAAATCCCGCAGGTTCTCTTCGAGATTGGCGCCGTACTCGGCTGCCGTCACCCCGTCAACTCCTGCCCCTGCGTTTTTGCGCGTCCGGTTATAGGCTTCACGTAAAAAGTCCACATCAATTAAATGCGCCAGCGTCGTGAATACCATCTCTGGATGGCTGCTAGCCTGCTCCGCAATTTTCTGAAGTTTCGTTGAGATGGTTTGTGATCTCGAAGTATCTCCCATCTTTCCTCCCAGAAAAACGTTATGCCCGGCTTCGCCTTCCCTGCAGTGGGTCCCTTGGGCCTCGGTTCCCCACCTTCCCGGCCGGCACAACTGGCCATCGGTACTATGGTCAGCTAAGACTTCCGAATGCCCATCTCAGGTTCGTTCGCTGTTCGCTATCCTCACCTGATACCTTGTATTGCTCTTCTTTATTCGTAGTTCCTTGCGGACTCTCTGAGAAGCTGGAGCTCTCTTTCTCAGAGCCTGGGGTTTTACCTATCGGTAACCCCCAACCGTGTTGTACAAGGAAACATTCGGATCTCCCAAGTTCCCAGGTTACCCCTGTGACTGCATGCCCTGCTCTCAGACCCCGGTGGTGTCCTGATCACTTGCCATAACGCAATCAGGACTGCTGCCTTCCGTTATCCACACAGACGTCGGCTTTTACCTCCAGTTGCCTGAAAGCTATCCTGCGACCACAATGAGCGACGATTTCGAGGCTCAATCACACAGCCTGCAATCTTGCTCCATCCGGCTTCGGACTCCCGTTACCGGGCTTACCCGCGGATTTCGCTACTGGCCTGGTGGCTAACCTTTGGCCAGGTGGGACTTTCCCGGTATGCGATCACCCACTGGGTAACAGTATTGAATTTCATGGACTTGACTGAAATCCCAACAATCTGGGTTTATCTTGGCGCGAGTGGATGTCGTGCCTGCATCGAATCTTTAAGGGCACACGAATAGTTTGAGATTAGCGAACGGAAGGTGCAATTTATTGGGATGATTGGTTAATAGCCGACATCCACAATCTCTAGAAATTATGTATAGCGTTTGCTACTCTCAACCAAAATTCCCAATCTAACGGTTAACAGGCTTATCTGTGTTTTCGCGGCTTGCTGCAACAAGCGATGGATAAACTTTAACACCAATCCCTTTATGTGCGGTTAATAACTTTTAACACAGCAATAGCAGCAAATGGAAACACTGCTATTGAAATTGATAAAAACAGCCAGGTCGCGTCTCTTTCGATAATACCGGAAGAAATGGAGAAATTGTCGACATTGGTGGCAAACATGGCCAATGAGGTTAAAAGAGGAAATATGACACCGGAAGCGCAAGCAAGATCCGCAGAAATTTTGACCCATGTAGGCCACATGCTGAGTGTATTGGCAAATCCTGATGACAAAATGACTTATTCAATCATAAAACGGGAAATCAAAGAGGTGGAAAAAGAATGGAATCCGTGGGACGAAATGGAAGAGCATTAATTGTTTGTTTTCAAACCGACTCCTTCCTCCTCCAAAATGGGGTGGTTCGATGAACCACCTCATTTATTTTTCCCATATAATACGCTATAGTTTGTATTTACTTCTATAAGCGCAGGATATAACTTGTCGGAGGCAATCCATGATACAACCGAAAAGTTTGCAGCAGCGACTTACGCTCTTTTTGATTCTACCGGTGGCGTTCCTGCTGATCCTCATGGGAATTGCGGGATTTATTTATGCCCGCAATTTCCTGCTGGCCCAGTGGCGGGAGGCGTCCGTCCTCAAATTTCAGCGGGCGGCACATCAGGTCGACATGCGCCTTGCGCGCGTCAAGAATTGGATCCGAATTTTTCACCAGACATCCAGCATTCAGGAAACTGATGAACTTCACGATTTGGTAATCGAGCAGCTCAAACAGCAGGAAGGCGTCGATCAGGTTCAATTGATCTGGAACAACAACCAGGCGACCTTAACCGCTCCTACCGGCACTCGAATGTCTCCCATGGGACATATGAATATGGCCGCCGGACAACCCATGATGATGCGAAGGTACCACAGTGCCCGAATCAGAGAAATCACACCACCGCGCTTCGATGATACCATTAATCATGAAACCGTTTCATTAATCTCCGATCTAAATGATGAAAATGGTCAATCTGTCGGTCGACTGGAGGTGGTGTTGGATTTTGATGTGCTGATTAAAGATGTCCGTGAATCCGGCTGGTGGCAAAGCAACAAGGCATTTTTGGTGAGTGTCGGCGGCAAAATATTGACCAGTACGGTGTCCGAAAAGCGCGATTCATTGGCCGACAGCGGCGACCCTCTGGAACAGGAGACGGTCAAGGCGATGCAAACCAATGCTTATGGTACCATTCTTGGCGAGGAGCACCCACCCAAAGAGGTGAGCGGTTTTTATAAACTTCAGGAAGCGCCATGGTATCTGGTGATGATTGCACCCGGTAATGCAATTCTGGCACCGATCGTGCGCTTCCGGTTTCACTACTTGGCGACCGGGGCCGGATTTATTCTCTTGATAGTCATTTTGATCAGGGTCGTCACCGGCAGAACGGTGGTTTCCATCCGAGAAGTCTCCAGCGCTGCGGAACGTGTTGCCAATGGTGATTATGAGGGACTGCTTCCGGTAAAAACACGCGACGAAGTGGGAGAATTGACACGCAGTTTTAATGCCATGGTTCAGCAACTTAAGGATCGCATGGAAATGAAACAGGCCATGAGCCTTGCCATGGAAGTTCAGCAGAATCTACTTCCTAAAAAAATGCCTATAGTAAAAGGGCTCGATATCGCCGCGCGCAGTATTTATTGCGATGAAACCGGAGGCGATCTGTATGATTTTCTGGAAATTGATGATTGCAATCCCGATTGTATCGGAATCGCGGTGGGCGATGTCAGCGGCCATGGAATCCCGGCCGCCTTGCTGATGGCGACAGTCAGAGCATTTTTGAAAAGCAGAGTTACCCAACCCGGCAGCACGGCTGAAATTATATCCGATGTGAATCGTCTGGTTACGCAGGATACCGGTGAAACCGGTCAGTTTATGACGCTCTTTTATGTGGAAATTGATCCCCGCGAACGAATAATACATTGGGTGCGGGCCGGACACGATCCGGCGATGTTGTATACGCCGGATACGGACACCATTGAGGAATTAAGGGGCAAAGGCACAGCCCTCGGGGTTGATAGCCGTTCTGAGTATCAAGGTCAAATTATCAAAGGGTTATCTCAAGGGCAGGTGCTTCTCATCGGCACAGATGGTCTCTGGGAGACTCGCAATGAATCGGGAGAGATGTTCGGCAAGGAGCGGCTTAAAGCCCTGATTAGGCGGTATGCTCATCTATCATCGAAACAAATGACCACATCGATTATTGATGAGTTGCAGGGTTTTCGCAAATCAGTCAAACAGGATGACGACATAACCCTGGTGGTTATTAAAGTAGATTCAATTAATATTGCATCATTTTATAATAGTAAATCATACCATAATGGCAAATTGGCTTTCCCTCTTGCGTGCTGAGAATTCTTTTGGCAGCTTCCATCCTTTATTGACGGCAATTCCCATTTTTCTGGGCCCATTTTGAATAGGCACAATCTCCCAATTCACAAGCCTTCCGAAAGTCATTGCAGGCGAGCTCAAAATTGCCTGAATTAAGGTAGCCATTCCCCCGGCTGCTGTAGGCAGCGGCATAATTAGGATCAAGATTGATGGCTTGCTCGAAATCAATCATCGCCAACCGCGGGTGATCAAAATTTTCATGGGTAACACCCCGCTTGTAATAGGCTTGGGCGTTATTCTGATCAAGCCGGATGGCCTGGTTGTAGTCTTCTATGGCATTATGATACTGGAAAAAATGTCTATGGATATCGGCACGGTCTATGTAGGCTCTCACATTACGCGGGTCAAGATCCAGTGCCTGGTCATAATCCAACATTGCGTCTTGGGGCCGGCCGATATGTTTGTAGACAAGCCCCCTAACGATATGGGCCTCAGCGCTTTCAGGGGCAAGGAGGATAGCCAGATCATAGTCTTTAAGCGCAAGATCGTATCGCCCTAAATTTTTGTAGGCGACCCCGCGGCTGATAAATGTCCTGACATTATGCGGATCAAGGCGGATAGCCTGGTCGTAGTCCTTAATGGCGCTTTGATATTGGCCCAATTTCTTTTTCGCAACCCCTCGGTTGTGATAGGCGCCGGCGATATTCGGATCAAGGCGGATGGCCTGGTCGTAGTCCTTGATGGCGCTTTGATATTGGCCTGATTTTTTATATGCTACCCCACGATTGATGTAGACATCGGCCTTTTTAGGGGCAAGCCGGATGGCGTGGTCATAGTCTTCAATCGCACGCTGATATCGGCCTAAATTTTTGTAGGCGATCCCGCGATAATTGTAGGCGCGGGCATCATCCGGGACAAGATCGATGGCGTGATTATAATCCTCGATGGCGCGAAGGTACTTCCTTAACTTTTTATAAGCAGCACCACGGTTGGTATAGATACCCGCATTATCCGGGTCAAGACGAAGCGCCTGGTCATAATCTTCTATGGCACGAACAAATTGGCCGAGTTTGCCGTAAGTATTCCCCCGATTGCTATAGTTACCTGCATCATCGGGATCCAGTTGAATCGCCCGGGAAAAATCTCGCAAGGCGTGATTAAATGTCCTTTCGTTTTTTATAGATGATTCCGCGGTTTCTATAGAGCTCGGCACTATCGGGATCAAGGCGAATCGCTTGGTTATAATCTTCTAAGGTTTGTGGCGGAGGAATTATTTTGTTCATCTGCCTTTTCAGCATCCACGACCGTGGAATCATAGAAATCCCAAGGCAAAGATGCAGGTTTTGATAAACAGTTGCATTTAATCAACCTCCTCGGCAAGAGTCTATGAGGTAGGTACAGACTCGTTCTTTAGTGCTGTTCTAAGCATGAACCCCTGAAACGGCTGCGCTCTACTTGACCTCATAGTTGAATTTGTCAAACAACTTTTTATCTCCAACCAAAAATTTGGTCTTTACAGTATACATACCTTTGGTCTTAAAATTGGCATTGGCGCCGAACGCACCCTGCATGCCCATCGCCATCAGCTTTTGTTTAGTGCCGTCCGGACCCTCTACCAGATATCCCAGCTTCGCCCCCTCGACGGAGCGGCCGTCCGGATCCAGGACGTAGACCATCAGGTGATGGGTCGTGTCCGCCTCCTCTGAGCCTTTCATGTCCTTCATCTTCTCCGTGTTTTTTTGGATATCGATCAGGTGATAGGCAAAACGGTAACCCTCGATAGTGGATTCATGGATCATGGCACCCACGTGTTTGGAATGGTCTGTGGCGGACCCGGAGTCTTGTGAATAGGCCGGAAGGGCCAGGGCAACTCCGCAATAAATTAAAACGGCAAAAAAGATTGTATTTTTTTTCATGGGTTTATCCTTTCTTTATAATTAACTTTCGTATTTTTTTCGATGTTCATTTCGGCCTGGTCGCTCTCAACTTCGGCACCCGCCGCTAGTACATGTGTAAGTGTTGCATATTTCAATCCGGCTTCGCAGAGCGCATCGAGCGCCTTATGCGCCCGTTCGCAACGTATATAGGCCTTAATCTCCTTCATCGATCACCTCCTGGGTCTTTTCGGGCACATGAGATATGGCTTTGCGCAGCTCCCAGCGTTTCCAGATATCATAAACAGCCGGTATGATCACCAACGTGAGAATTGTGGATGACACCAGGCCGCCCACCATGGGGGCCGCAATTCGCTTCATCACCTGGGATCCGGTTTCGATCGCAAACATCACCGGCATCAGTCCGATCAGGGTGGTCGCCACGGTCATGAGCTTGGGCCGCACCCTTTCAACGGCGCCTTCGATGATGGACGCGCGGAGATCCCCGGCGGTATGCATGAGGCCCTTCGCCTTCCGCCTTTCAAAAGTTTCGTCCAGGTAAACCAGCATGACAACCCCGGTTTCCGCCGCCAGGCCCGCCAGGGCGATAAATCCGACCACAACCGCCACCGAAATATTATAGCCCAGCAAATAGAGGAGCCACACCCCACCAATGAGCGCGAAAGGCAGGCTCGCCATCACAATAACCACTTCGATGATGTTTTTAAAATGGATATAAAGGAGCAGGAAAATCACCACGAGTGTCACAGGCACGATGATGTTCAACGTTTTGCGGGCCTTTTGCATATATTCGTACTGCCCGGACCAGACCATCGAATATCCGGTCGGCAGGTCAATTTCCCGATCGACGACCTCCTTGGCCATCTTTACGTAGGACCCTAAATCCACGCCTTTTAAATCGACATAGATCCAGGCCGTTTGCCGGGCGTTTTCGCTTTTAATGCCGGCCGGCCCTTTGTGGATGGTAAGATCGGCCAACTGCGCCAGGGGCACATGGGCACCGGTTGGAGCGGGCACCAGGACGCGTTTGAGCCGCCCAATATCATCCCGGAGCTCCCGGTTGTACCGCAAGTTGACCGGATAACGCTCAAGGCCTTCCACGGTATTGGTCACGTTCATCCCGCCAATGGCGGTCATGATGACGTCCTGGACATCACCCACCGTCAGTCCGTAGCGGGCGATTTCATGCCGGTTTATATTAAAATCCAGGTAGTTACCGCCTGTGACGCGTTCCGAATAGGCGGAAAGCGTACCGGGAACATCCTGAACCACGGCTTCGATGCGGGAACCCAGCTCCGAAAGAACCTCCAGATCCGGTCCCATCAGCTTGATGCCCACCGGCGTTTTGATGCCCGTCGAGAGCATGTCGATGCGGGTCTTGATGGGCATGGTCCAGGCATTGGTGAGCCCCGGAAACTGAATCGCACGGTCAAGATCCTCGACCAGTTCATCGACTGTGATATAGCGCTCCTCGGGCCAGATCCAGGCGAGCGGCCGTTTGAGCCAGCCCGGCCAGTTTGAAAAAAATCGTTCAATTGACTTTTTGCGCCATTCATGCAGAACCTTGCCGTTTTTGACTTCGGGCCACATCCATGTCAGGGGTTTTTTAAGCCAGCCCGGCCAGCTTGAAAAAAATCGTTCCACGCGCTCTTGCGCATACTCCACTTCCGGTCTTATCATAATCGTGGTCTCAACCATGGAAAGGGGTGCCGGATCGGTGGCGGTTTCCGCCCGTCCGATTTTGCCCAGGGTGTGATGTACCTCTGGAAAGCGCTGAATGATCTTGTCGGTTTGTTGCAGCAATTCCCTGGCCTTGGTGATGGAGATCCCGGGAAGGGTGGTCGGCATGTAGAGCAGATCCCCCTCGTTGAGCGGCGGCATAAACTCACTGCCCAGTCGCGAGGCCGGATAAATTGAGACAATCAGTACGACCACGGTCAGAAGCATCGTTACCAGGCGGTATTTTAACACCTTTTGGATAAAAGGCCGGTAAATCCAGATGAAGAAACGGCTCAAGGGGTTGCGCTTCTCCGGCATGATTTTCTGCGGCACCAGGCAAATGATCGCAAAAACCGAGACCGCCATGGCCGCCACCAGTGCCCAGTCCGGCGGTTGCCAATCCAACAGAGAGGGACCTGCCAGCCCCATCACGACTACCAGAAGAGGGGGCCCTGCGACCGCCGCGAGCCAGGTGATCCGTCGTCGTCTGCGCGTGGTTGCCGGATCGAAAGCATTCTCGCGGATAAAGAAGGTCATCAACACCGGAACGATGGTGATCGCCACCAGCGAGGACGCGGCAATGGCAAACGTATAGGTGTAGGCCAATGGTTTAAAGAGGCGGCCCGACTGTTCCTGGAGACTTAAAACCGGCAAAAACGAGACCGTAATGATCAGCAAACTGTAAAAGAGCGCCGGCCCGACCTCTTTGGCGGCTTCTATAATGATTTCGGTGTGGGGTTTGCGCCCCTGATTTCTTTCCAGATGCTTGTGGGCGTTTTCGACCAGGACGACCGAGGCATCCACCATGACCCCGATGGCAATGGCAATACCCCCTAGACTCATGATGTTGGCATTGATGTTCAGTCGGTACATAATGAGAAAGGACAACAGGATACCCACCGGCAGGGTAAAAATCGCCACAAACGCCGAGCGGAAATGAAGCAGGAAAATAGCGCAAATAAGAGCCACCACGCTCATTTCCTCTATGAGCTTCTTTTTTAAGGTTCGAACGGCTCTTTCAATAAGACTCGATCGATCATAACCTTCTAAGATTACCACCCCTTCGGGCAAACCTTTCTCAAGCTCTTTTAACTTTTGCTTGACATTGCGGATGACCTCCAGCGCGTTTTCGCCAAAGCGCATGACTACGATGCCGCCCACCGCTTCCCCTTGTCCTTTCCACTCCAAAATACCCCGGCGCAGTTCGGGTCCAATCTGAATGTTGGCAATGTTTTTCAACAGAACCGGCGTGCCCTTGCTATCCACCGCCACTACCACGCTCTCCAGGTCCTCTAAGGAGCTGATATACCCAAGGCCCCGTACCATGAATTCGGTCTCGGCCATCTCCACCAGCTTGCCGCCCACGTCGCTGTTGGAGCGCTGGATGGCTTGCCGGACCTTCTGGATGGAAAGGCTGTAGGCCTGCAGCTTGTTGGGGTCCACTTCCACCTGATACTGTTTCACGAAACCGCCGATACTGGCCACCTCGGAAACTCCGGGCACGGAGGTGAGTTCGTATCTAAGGTACCAGTCCTGGATGCTCCGGAGCTGTTGGAGGTCATGTTGACCGTTGGTATCCTGAAGAACGTATTCGTATATCCAGCCGACACCGGTAGCGTCCGGTCCCAGGCTCGGTGTCACACCCACCGGAAGCCGGCCCGCTACGAAATTCAAATATTCGAGCACCCGCGATCGGGCCCAGTAAAGGTCGGTGCCTTCCTCGAAAATAATATAAACAAAAGAATAACCGAAAAACGAGTAGCCTCGCACCACCTTGGCGAAAGGAACGCTCAACATGGCGGTGGTCAGCGGATAGGTGATTTGATCCTCCACCACCTGGGGGGCCTGGCCCAGGTATTCGGTGTAGATGATCACCTGTACATCCGAAAGGTCCGGGATGGCGTCGAGAGGCGTTTCCATCATCGCCAGGGAGCCGCCCAGTATTATGAATACGGTGATCAGAACAACCATGAATTTGTTGTTGATCGACCACTCTATGATTTTTTCAATCATGCTTGACGCCTAATAATTGATTAAGTGTTTTATTTACAGTGAAATGTTCGATGTTCATTTTTTATAGGAGTAGGTTGGGTTGAGCACTCCGCTATCTATCGTTGGGTTTCGTTCCTCAACCCAACCTACGATTTCTCATCCGTTTTGGGGCTATCCGCGAAACCCAACAAAATGGCCGAAGATAGAACCATCCCCTTTTTTTCAAATAACTTATAACGTATAACAAATAACTTTAAATTGAGTGTTTTTCGCTCATCTAGAGTGCTATTCCATATCCTTGAAGAAATCATCCTCTTCTTCCATGTCCTCAAAAAAATCTTCTTCGATCGTTTCGGCCGCTTTCACCTTTTCCCTCTTGGCCTCTAACATCTTTTGGACGGCCTCTTGGAGCTTGGATTCCGAATCTAAAAGAAACTGGCCCGAGGTAACGACCGCTTCCCCCGGAGCGAGTCCCGCTAAAATCTGGACCTTGTGGTCGTCAAGTGCGAGACCTAATGTTACGTCGCGGGGCGTGAACTTGTTACCATCCCGCGTCACGAACACCACGTTGCGCTCACCGGAACGAATGACCGCTTCGGAGGGAATGATCAACCCCTCCTCTTTTCCGATGGCTTTAAGATGAATGTCGGCGTACATTTCCGGCTTGAGCACCAGCTCAGGGTTTTCAAATTCGAGTCGGATGACGATGTCCCGCGTTTTAGGCTGCAGATAAGGGTAAACATAAAAAACCTTACCGGAAAACACCCGACCCGGCAGATACGGCAGGGTCATCTCGGCCGCCTGTCCTTCGGATACCCAGGGCAGTTCATACTCGTAGATGTGCGCCTCGACCCAGACACGGCTCAGATCGGCGATCCGGTAAATCGTCGTCCCCGCTTTGACGTAGCTTCCCTCTTCCGCGTTTTTAAGGGTCACGATTCCGCTGAACGGCGAACGAATCGTTACGGTTTTCTTGATCTGGCCGGAGGTCTCGATGCCCTGGATCTCGCTTTCGGCCACATCAAAGTATTGCAACCGGCGGCGGGCTGATGCCAGCAGTTCCTGGTTACCCACTCCGGACGTACGCTGCAGGTTACGGTAGGTAACCATGTATTCTTCTTGAGCCGTTAGAAGTTCAGGGGAGTATATCTCGAAGAGGGGCTGGCCTTTTTCGACAAATTTTCCGGTGAAATCAATGTGGATTTTTTCAATCCAGCCGCTTGATTTGGGACTGATCTGGGCCACCCGGGTTTCATCGTAAGTGACGTGACCGTAGATCCGTAGGGTGTGGGTCAGAGGGCCTTTTTTAACGATTGCCGTACGAAGCCCCATGTTTTGTTGGGTCACCGGGTCAACCTTCACATCCACGCCGCCCACCAGTTCGTCCTCGTAAACCGGCACCAGATCCATGCCCATGGCACTCTTGCCGGGCTTGTCGTAGATCTCGGTCGGATTCATGGGCGCCCGCCAGTAGGCGATCTTCCTTTCCGTTTCTCCCCCGGTCTTGTTTGAGTCGACTTCATCCTCATAGACCGGCACCAGGTCCATCCCCATGGCGCTCTTTCCGGGTTGGTCGTAAATTTCGGTCGGGTTCATGGGTGCCCGCCAGTAGGCGATCTTCCTCTCTGTACCGCCACCCCCAGACTCTCCAACGGGATTTTGGTTGTCCCGCGGCCCGAGAAAGCCCAGAAAATAGGCTCCCCCACCCGCCAGAAGCAGGGTGAGGATCACTGATAGCGCGGCCACGCGAAAGGGAGAAACAGGTTTTTTAGGTGATTTGTTTTTCGCCATTTTTTAAAATTCCCGGAAGTTTGTGCCCTTCCTTGTGTTTTGCAGACAACTTGCGTGCGCCATTGTCAGCTGGAAAAAAAGCCCTAACGTTGCAACCTTGGGGAAAAGCCACCTTCCAGCATGCATTACCTCCTCCACATGATACAATGATTTGCCGAACATCACGGATTAAC
>CAWGCM010000015.1:0-13021 GCA_963821065.1 uncultured delta proteobacterium
TGAATATGAAACGCCATGGCGGCGCGGATTTACTCAATACGTCAAGCCATCCACTAAACGGTAAATGTTAACAAAAACCTCAGGTTTGGACACATATGTCTCAGGCCCGGCGGATATATTTGAATTCGGATTTCAGATTACGGCCTCCGGACTGGAGAAACCTAATATTAAACTGCAAAATTCAAGCCATTAAAAATATTTAATTTAATATTAATTTCAGTTAGTTATAAATAAATTTATTGTGATAAATTATACTTATGTGAAACTAATTACCCAAATCTAAGCAAATTAAGTAACATCTTTAACCTGGATTAATTTTGCCAGGGATGTCAAAGCAGCTCGAATGCCCATAAGTGGTTTCAAAATCTCAGATCACGCACAAAGACAAGGCGCGAGTTGATGAGAAAGCGCAGTCCGCCGGAGGCGGATGAGCTGTCCAATTCGAAGAAACTCGTGATGTACCTTGATACCATAAAATCGATGCTGAATCCGGCTCTGCGGGGCAACGCTGTATTTGGGCGTTAGATGGGGTTTAGGAACCACTTATAAACTAAAACAGCCGGGCCACCTCAATTGATCATGCAATTAAGGCAACCCGGCTGTCTTTTTAATTTAAATAGTTTACTGGTCAATTCCTTGAATAGTTTTACCGGATATTAATCCAATCTAAACTAATCAACTATCAAACCAGTTTACCATTCAACTAACTATAGACCCGTGGTTTTCCGTCTCCCGATCTCCCGGGATTTGGCTTTTTCTTATTGCAGCTTACACTACCCGCAAATTTTGTTTTTATAAAAAACCCGGAGGTAATTTTCCGTCCGGAATCAACGTCAGGATAATTCCATTCCTAACAGCGGAAGTATATCGCAGCCAGGGTCTGTTCGTTGCACCCAGATCCGTCAGATTTCAATTCTCATCCTTATACTTGATAGAAATTCAAAATGCAAGTCTTAATTATTACCTGAATTCAATTTATGCCGCATTTGAAAAAGGCTCTGAAATACCAAAGGGTGGCATAAGTGGTTGTAGAGAAAATGGTCGATTAACAGAACATATTTCTAGCAACCGCTTTATACCGCTTTCTCATAATCCGTTCGCAACTTGGACTTGTGTTTGATGGGCTTGAGGAGTCTGGATAATGTTTGGGATTCAGGGGGAAGTAAAACTGCAGAAATTTAGCTTTTTGCAAAATCATCCAATTTCTTATGCTAAACAAAATTTTGGCTGCTATTAATGCCTTCCGCCTTCCGAACTCCCTATGTCGCCTGCACCACAATAATCGTAATATCATCGTGCTGGGGAGTAGTGCCGGCAAATTCGTTTACCTGGCTTTTGATCTCTTCCAGCATTGCTTCGGCCGTCAGGGTTTTGGACTCTTTGATAACTTCAATCAGCCGGTCGAAGCCGAACATTTCCTCTTGTATCATTCATTGCCTCGACGATTCCGTCCGTATAAAGGACCACTTTGTCGCCAGATCTCCAATTGCAGACGGGTTTCTTCGTAGGCGGCCTCTTCTATGATTCCCAGTGGGAAGGGGTCTCCTTTGGTCTCCACCAGCGCGGCATCGCCTGAGGCTGCCGAGCGCAGAATCGGTTGGGTCTGACCGGCGCTGCAAAGGCTCAAGCTCCTATCTTCGGGTTCTAACACCGCATACAAAAGGGCCACGAACATGCCGGTCTTTATGTCTTTTTTGGTGCGGCGATTGGCACGAATCATACTTTCGTCGACGGTCAATTTTTCTTCACCCAGCATCCGGAAAATACTGCGGGAGGCCGACATCACCAGGGCGCCGGATACGCTTTTGCCTGTAACGTCACCGATGACGATGCCCAGTTTTTTATCGCCAATTTCAATAAAATCATAAAAATCGCCACCAACCTCCCTGGCCGAAGCCGAGAAGGCGGCAATTTCGAATCCTTCAATTTGAGGGCAATCAGCCGGCAGCATGCTCATTTGCAGCTCCCGTCCAATTGCCAGCTCTTCTTCCATGCGTTCTTTTTCAACAACCTCTTCCACCATACGGGCATTTTCGATGGCCATCGCCCCTTGGTTGGCCAAGATAGTAAGCAGATTGATGTCTTCACGTCTATAAAATTTTCCCGATTTTTTCCGGCCAAGGGATATCAATCCGTTCAGCCGATCCTCATAGATTAGCGGCAATATCAATGTTGACCCCAGCTGGCTAAATACTTTCTCACCGGCCTCACGTTCGGCTTTAAACAAAGCATCCTCCTGAAGATCGTAAATGGTAACTTCTTTTTTCAACTCGGCGATTTTTTTTATCAGAGGATTATCAGCCGACAGTATCAAATCAGATTTATCTCCAGCCGGATAACCGGTCTCCGCTGATCCCAGACCTTCCTTTTGGGCTTCACCATCCAATTGGGCGCTTATATTTGCAAGAGTTCCCCTTGCCTCGACCTCAGTTAAGTTCTTTTGTTGTTCTTTTTCATCGGTCTGAATGAAGCATTCGTACTCGTGCTTGTCTTGGTTCAAAATCATAAGTGATCCGGAATCGATAAACATTGGCTCCATCGCAAATTTCATTATGACTCTACAGATTTGATCCTGATTCAAAAGCGACCGAATGGTCTCGCTGATCTTATGGACGGTTTCCTGGTAGTCATATTCAAGTCGAAAAAAAACACGGTCCACAAAAGCCTGAATACGGTCACGAAGGGGATTAAATATAACGATAACGCCTAACGTGAACAATATGGGAAAAGCACGAGATTGGGCAACTTGATATTGGGCCATAAGGACATTTAGCGGAATGCTTATGCCTAAATATACACCTACAACAATCGCCGTCATAATGGCATAGCCAACAGCTCTCTTTATATACGCATCTACATCGAAGAGGTTATGTTTTGCTATGGCATAGGCAATGCAGGCAGGAAATATTATTAATGGAAGGGCCAGGAAATTGGTTTGCATTCTCAGGCCTAAGAAAGATCCAAAAAGTTGCTGGGATAAATTGGCAAAGACCGGAAGTGGAAAAGCCAGCGCCGCACCCAACAGGAGGATTTTGGCCCGCTGTCTTGCGATCACAGAATCCGATTTGAAGTAGGTATAGGTTGAGGGATATATGAGTGAGGTCGTGCTGATAAATATGTAGATGAGCGCCAAAGACCAAAATAATTGAAATCCATCGTGGGGATAAATGATTTCCATGGGAACAAGAATCGCAAATGAGATTAGATAGGGCAGGATCTGCAAGCGTGGATATTTTAAAATAAAGGGACGCGGCTCAGGGAAAAAAATACAAAAATGCAAGGTGATCCCGGGGATGAGGGCGGTGGCCATTAAATAAAATCGAATAAATCCAAAATGGGTTGCCTGCATGTCAAATATGGTAATCGACCATAAGCTCATAAGCAGACAAACGGTCAAAAAAATCCAGCTGACCCTGAGATTGGGTTTCATGACAAAAACGATCACGCCGATTAGCATATACGCGATACCCTCCAAAAACATGGTTCCAAATGTCATCAGCAGATCTGTCCAACCAAATCGCATAGTGGCAACAGTCGCCGTGAAAACCTGGTCTCCGCGCTCGACCGTATATACGATCGGTTCTCCGGTGCCGGCGTCCTTTACCGTATGTTCCAGATCTTTTATCGACCCAATCGGCTTCCCATCGGCTTTAAGGATTTTATCGGGATATTTCAAGCCGGCCTGTGTTCCTGTCCAGTGATACTGGCCGACAGGGGCGACCGCCACTCGTTCATTGTAAAGAAAACCCGGGAAAGGTTTGTTGGCCCATGTGAGTGCTTGGACAACGCAAATAGTCGTTACGGTAAAAAAGCACACTAGGACCGCGAAAAGGTATACCCGGTTTAAGTGCGCTTTTAACCACAAGAGAGAAAATCTATTCTCAATTTTTTCATTAGTCGCGTTCACTTAAGAGGCTCCTCGGTGGTTGCTTTTTATATTGAAAAATGAAAAAATGAGAACCAGAGCACCCGTAACCATACTCAGGTAAACAATCAAGTCGCCAAATTTTGTGTAAAAGGTTTCTGATTCCGACAGCGTCACCGGGCCTGTCAGTACTCCTCGAATGAAAATATCCTGTCCATTGAGGTCTTTCAACCGGCTGACAATTCTGCCGCAGGGATCAATGATGCAGGAAACTCCCGTATTTCCGCATCTTACAATGGTTACGGAATTTTCAACGGCTCGAAAGACACTCATTGATAAAAACTGATAGGGTGCGGCACTTTCGCCAAACCAGGCCTCGTTGGTGATGTTGATAATAAACTGCGCACCATTCTGGATGAACTGCCGGACGACTCGGGGGAAAATGTTCTCCCAGCAAATGGTGACACCAAAGCGAAAATCCTCTATAACAAAAATGGTAAATTCTTCTCCAGGCAGATAAGAGCCGACGTCCGGTATGCCAAGATAAGACCAGGGAATTTTTTTTTTGTATGGAATGTATTCACTAAATGGCAAAAGATTTATCTTATCATATCTTTGCACTTTTTTCCTTACAGGCTTCGAGTAGATCAAGAACGCGGAATTAAAATATTTTCTGTCCGAATGGTCATTTTTTTTATGTTTTTGAAGCTCTGAACTGCCCAGCAATAGCGGGGAGCCGGCCTGCTGAGCTATTTTTTTAACCTGCCTGTATAACCCATAATTTTCCGTGATCGATCGGGGCGTGGCAGTTTCAGGCCAGATGATGAGAGCCGGTTTTTCCTCCGAAGCTTTTTGGGTCAGCCCGGCGTATGTTTGCATTATGGCGGAGCCGTATTTAGGGTCCCATTTTTTTGACTGCTTGATGTTTCCCTGGATTAAACTGACCTTAATTTCCTTACCTGGAACGACCCTGGAAGTCTTAAAATACCCAAATGAAACGGTCAACCCCAACAAAATAAGCGCCGTGCCGGCAATCGCAATCGTTCCCATTTTCGTGAGCTGCCTGCCGGCTGTTGGTTGATGCTTTTTTAAAATGAGGCATGCAGGGTATAAAATGGCGGCCACCGCCGCATTCACCAGGACAATTAAAAAGCTGATCCCGTATGCGCCCGTGATTGCTGAAATTTGAATAAGAATCGGGTGCTGATACTGTGAATGGGCCAACAATCCCCACGGCAGTGAAAGGAAGTCAAAATTAGAACGGATATACTCCAGGGAAATCCAAATAAAAGGTGCCGCAGCAAAGCCGGCAGCGGGCCCCAATCTCCGGGCAATGATGCATACCGCCCATCCGAAAAAGCCCATTAAGGGCGTCAAATAAACGCCCAGGATGGCATGGTGCAGCACCCTGTATTTCGAAAGGTCGAACATCCACCAGAATATCCCGGTGTAAAACACAACCCCGAAAATAACTGCAATGAAAAATGCCGGTAAAGGTTTGCTGTGCGCAAGAACTAAAAAAAGGGGGATCATGGCCACCCATGCCAGAATGGGGAAGTCGTAGGAGGGAAAGGCAGCGAACAACAAAATACCGCTAAGAATCGCTGCGCAGATGGCCATGATGACTTTCAAATGATCTGTCTCCCGGAAAATTAATAGAAGCTATCTCAAAAAAGTCTTTTGGCCCAACCTCGGTGTTGGGTCCTCACTTCAAGTCCTCGACATACTTGAGTATGCCTGCGGGTTGAAGCTCGTATCCGCCTTGATCTTGAACCAAAATCAGTTTTTTTGAGATGGCTTCTAATTAGAATAAAATTCAGATTACTGAAGACCTGCATGGATTTTCCGATAGTTTATTCTTTTTGCCAAAAAGTCAAATCAAAAAAGCCCCTCATACCGACTGAGCAGAAGGGCTTTGAAAAAAACTGATGGATTTATAGCGGTTGTCAAGAAAACGTTCCGTTATTCGAACGTTTTTTTCTACAGCCGCTTATACCGCTTTTCCGTATTTCGGAACTTATTTTTGAAAAGCGGTTTAGAAAATAAGGAGAAAGCAATGCAAAACTCTTATTTCCAGACGGTTGCGTTTGCCGGCCAAATAATCGGCGGTCGATCATAACCATATATCGCCATCCACAGCGCAAATTGCAAAGCTGGGAATAGTTTAAGTCGATATTATTGCCCGGGCAGCCTTTACTGCTGCAAGAACTTGATTTGAACGTCAAAGGAAAAAACATTAGGATTATTTGGTGGTACTTCCTGCCAATAATTTTTCACCCTTGTAATAATCGGATCCATTGCATCCGGGTCCGGATTAATATCAAAGAGGGTCATCCCCAACTTTCGGTATAATGGCGTGGTCTCATCGGCCGGACAACCGAGTGCGTAAGTTGGGTCTATAAACGCCTGGGTTTGAACATCGCAGTCCACAATTCTTTTGACCCTCAAAGATAAAATACCAGTGCCGCAATCAATGATCATCTGCCCCCAGAGCTCGGGTCCCACGATGGTGCCCGTAGTAGGTGGATTTTCCGGGCCACCGGCAAAGGCTTGATCACCGATTCCAAATAAAGCCAGGGCTGCAATCAACCCGAAAATTAAGAACATCTCTCGAATACGCATTGTCTATTCCTCCTTGGTTTTGATGTTTTTTCATTATACTTGATGGTTTCTAAAAAGTTCGATTTTCCTATTTTTCCGGATTTCCGCCTGCGCGGAAATGACAATAAAGTATTTGATATTAGTCGGTTATAGTAGACGTCATACCCGCGCAGGCGGGTATCCAGTCATTAGAATGACCTTTTACGACTTTATTCAACTTTATTTCCTGAAACTTTTATTTATCTTCTCCCAAACACTCCCAGGCCCACCATACCACTGGCTAAAAGCATTATGGTGGCGGGTTCGGGTACTGGCGAAATGCTCCCGTTGCTTACTATCAGCATCGAGTGGATCTCCCAAAGAATCGCCTAATGTATTGATAGTTATTCCTAAAGAACTGGTGCCGACAGCAAGGGTATAAAAAGTAGAGTGGCCAGAGTAAAACGTGTCTGCTTGAAAATAATCCAAGTCAAAAGAAAAATCAAAAGATAATTCAAATAAATTGACACTATCCTGCAATCGGTGTAGTAAATTGATACTGAACCAAGGCCAAAAAGATCTAGTTGATCCCCATATATCGGCACTGTTGAATGCAAGCAGCGCAGAATCAAAAGTGATGTCCAGATCAAATATCGCTCAAAGACGGTGCGCATCCATTTCCCAACCCTGAGATGACCAATGCAACCTCCGCCTGGTCTCCAACAGGAACTGTTTGAGATCCAGGATCAAACTCAATTAAAATGGCCCTGGAAGGCGTTACCAAAAACAACAACAGCATAATTGAAATAACGCTTAAGAGAAATTGCTTTTTCATGATTTAATACCTCCTTATTTTTCAATTCAATTTTTTATATCTTATTCAGTAGCGCACCGTGGCCGCGTACACATAAGCACCAGCTTTCTGGCATCGAGCCCGGTGATCATCCCGTCACCGTCAAGATCGCGCGGGTCATCGGGACCGGTAGCCGGTGTGTTCCTGGCAGCCAGGATGATATTCATGTCATCTCGGTCCACATCCCCGTCGCCATCCAAATCCCCGGGCATCGCCTGCGGCGGCGCCTGCCCAAATGCAAGCGTTTTTTCCACCAGCCCGGCACAACCCGTCTGCCAGCCGCTGTCCGAGGATCCGATCGTGTCCTCCTGATATTCATCCGAGTACCTGGCGATCACCGTGTAGTCGTCTCCGATCAGACACGGGGTCGTCTCCGAAGCCCACAGGGTCTGCCCGCTGTTGTCGGTTTCGCCTTCCAGCTCCGGCTTTACCTTTGACCAGGTCTCTGCCATCGGGTTATCGGCCGGAATATCCACACTTTTAAACACTTTCACCGGCACCTGGAACAACGGCGCCGGGGGAACCACCGAGTTGTCCAATACCTGCACCTTTAACTGGCCGCCGGTTGCAGGGTAAAGATAAAACTGCACTTTGTTGGAGTTGACCGTGCCCTGCCACTTGTCCGGATCATCGGCCAGGCCCAGAACACCAAAATTTTCAATTGCAATGGTTTCCGCAAAACGGACAAAAGGCTGCTGGGCTTCAAGGGTGTACCAGCCCGGTACACTGTCTACTATGGGAAACAGCTGGGCCAGATCCTCGATAGTCACCGCTTTGACCACCCCCGGCAAAAGCGCCTGGGCTAACGACACTTGCCGATTACCGTAAATGAGCGGCGGCGGCATGGTATCCACCGGTATGGTGGCCGGAATGTAAATGCGTTTTTTCCCGTTCGGGTCTGTTAATATCAACGATCTGTAAAATTCGGTCTGGGAAAACCCCTTTTTGGTATATATAGACCACTGACTGTCATTGGTGATAACCATCCTCAGGGTGATCGGAAAACCCACAGGGAACTGATCCGCATCGAGCGCGATTTCTATCTTCAGCCCCGAAGACGCCCCATAGGCATCTTCAAAGCTGAGCGCCCCGAACACAAGGATGGGTATGAGCAATAACCGCCACTTCTGATTGCAAGCAATATCAAAAAATCGCTTCATGGAAAGCCTCTCTTTATTTATCTCGTAAAATTGTGGACCCTCAACAGCGCGCGAATGTAATCACTGATGTAATTGTCTTTGCTCCAGCTGCTGGATTCCTCGTACATCAAACAATTTAACACCTGCGAGTGCGGTGGTCCGGCGATCGCATGCACAAGCTCATGTGTGGCCGTGTCTCTCAACACCCGGGCCCTGGTGTTGGGGATACCGTCAAAATCATACTGCTTGCTGTAATTGTTGGCATCCGGATCCGAGGCAAACGGCAGCTCGACATATCCATTGCCGTCGATGTCAAAGGGGCTGACCTGATTGGCAGCCATAAACCATGCGCTCTGATCATCTGAGCGGTAGTCACCGTCCCAATAATTATCCGGGCTGTCTCCCAAAACACCATCCATTGGCGTGAGCGTGTCAAGGCGGTCTTCAACCCTGCTAAGCGGTGCCAGCTTTCCATCATAGACCGGCGTTTTTTGCACTTCATTATTCACAACCACTGTCTGACTCCAGCCGGTGTTGGTCCACACGGTGCCATCGACATAAGGCCGGTCTCCGAAGTAGTGATCCAGGGGCACCTGGTAGGTGGTCGCAAACCCGTACATCGTCGGATGGTCTTCGGTGCTGTTGGTGTTGGCATGACCTTTCTGGTCCCAGTTCCAGTAGCGCGTGCCGTCGGGGTTTAAGGCACTGGGCGGGATCGCCGTCTGGAAGTTGATGATACCATCCTTGCCGCTTAGCGCCGACGGGCTCGTGCGGTCGTGGCGAATGATCACCGCGTTGATGTGCGGCAGGGGCTTGCGAATAAGATAAGCGCCGCTCGTCGAAGGCCCCTGGTAGGAAAAGGCAAGGGAGAGCTGAGTGGCACTGCCCCAGGAGGTAATCGGCATCCAGGGGGCATTGACATCAGCGGCCATCCTGAACTGCCACTCGCGCTTGGGCCAATGGGCGGCCCAGCCGGTACCCGTGCCCGTTACCAGCTTTCCGGCAACCAAAAAGCCCTCGACGCTGCCCTGCTTATAGTAAGTGAAAAAGGAGCCGTCTTCGGTGGCATCGTGCCCCCAGCCGGTGATGTTAAGGACATCTACACCGGCATTTTTAAGCGCCGTGCCGAGTCTAAACGGATAGTAACTGTCGTATTGAGGCTGACCGCCATCACCGACCGGCGGGTCAAAGGGCCGATAGGGATCACCGATCGCATCGTCATAGCCCTCGGCTAGAACAAACAGATTCTTGCGATGGGGGTTGAGCCGCAGATGCAGCAATTCGCTGCCAATTGTGGCGCGGTAAAGGATCCCGCGATACTCGGCGAAGTTGTTAAACCCGTCTCCGGGCGGGGCCGTGTAGCCACCAGGGTTTTCAAAGATGATGGCGTCAATGTCCGCATTGGCCTGCAGACGGGTGGCGGCGTTGTCATGGATCCAATTGCTGCTGATGCCGTTGGCGCCCGCACCCTTGGGTATCCACACCTCACTGCGGATATTGGCATTTGTCGGATGGGTGACCACCAGCTTGGCCCTGGCACCATAATCCCAGCACTGCAGATAGACCGTGTAGATACCGCCGGCACCCGGGACCGAAACGGGGCCTTGTGCAAACGAGTGAATATTTTGATCCGTTGCCGGGTCGGTGGCCGTCAGACCGAAATCAAAGCCGTTATACTGGTACCACGGTTGATAGGCCGTAAGGGTTGCTGAGGGATCCGGATCGTTTTCAGCCCTGCCGGGGTACTTGGACGTGCCCTGCAAGCTGAACACGGCCGTGGCCGGCGCCGTGCCGTTTTGCCATTGGGCTTGCACCTTGAGCACCTTCTGATAGCCGGGCAGCCAGCTGTTATAGACGGCCTGATTCGATACGTCCAGGACCCTGAGCATGAACTCTGCGGCCGGCGCGTCGGTCGGATCGGTTCCGTCCTGGCATTCGGCTGAATTCGACGCTCCATCCTGATCAAAATCGGCCCCCGGCAGGACATCGGCAATCGTTGTGATGCCGTCTTGGGCATTCGCATTGATGATCTGCTCTTCGCAACTGTCGAGCATGCCGTCGCGGTCCTCGTCGGGGTTTAAGCAGTCAGGCCACAGGTAAGAGCCGATAATATCGCCGTTCGCATCTCTTTTGACCTTATTCGGGTCATAGAGCGCATCGGATTCATCTGTCGGGTATTGATTGGGTGCCGGCCCGTTGGTAGTGCCATAGTTGGCCGGAATCGAATCGCTGTCGTTGGCATTGCTGCCGCAGTCATCTTCGTCATTGTTGAGATAGCCGTCTTGATCCAGATCCAGCGGATCAGCCGCTGGCGGGGGAAGCGGTTCGGGCAAAGCTTCTTCCTGCGAGGCAATGCCCTGGACCATTATCACCTCGACAACCACACTGGTGCTCTTGTCCCACGGATCTGTGGCCGTGACGGTGATGCTGTTTGCAGCTCCGGCCACCAGCTCAATGGGGGTCGTCGTCCAGCTGCCGGTGCCGGCAGCAGCGCCGCTGATCGTCACCGGTAAATCGTTGGTCCAGCCCGTCCGGCTCCAGGTAACGCTGTCAACCCGGGTGTCATCAGATGCCAAACCGCTTAAAACAATGGTAGCCGAGGTGGTTTCGTATACCTCCTGAATTTCCGGGTTGGTCACTGAAATTTGCGGGTTCTGATAATCCTGCATCACGGTTACACTGGCGGTAATCGAATGGGTGCCGTCAGCGGCCGTTGCGCTGATCAGATTTTGTCCGCCCGCAAGGCTCAGCGGTACACTCCAGGCGTCCAGATCCGCAGTCAGGGTCTGCACCACGGCCCCATTTTGCCTGATGACAATTTGGCTCGCATTGGCCGATGTGCCCGAGAAGGTCATTGAGCCGCTGTCCGTGTTAAAGGGACTGCTCGCCGGATTTTCGATGGTTATCTCCAGGGCGGTGGTCGGATCGGTACCGGCCTCATATTCATCAATATTGCTGATGCCGTCTCCGTCAAAATCACCATCGGGCAGCACATCCGCGGGCGTCTCGATCCCATCACCTGCGTCGGCATCGATGATCTTTTGCTCCCACCAATCCGGCAGGTTGTCTTCGTCGCTATCGGCAAACCCCGATGATTCATAGGCCCCGATATCCCAGCTGTTGCCCTTCGGTCGGCTATACCCGGCCAGGTCTGTGCCGGCTTCGGCAAAATCCGTGCCGTCAATACAAGGCGAGGTGCTCATCAGGGTGTAATCGCCCGTGGCAGCATCGCCAAAGCGTGGATCAAAGGAGATGTTGCTGGCGGGCATCTGGCTGGTAAACGGCAGGCAGGCCAGGTTGCGGGTGCCAATGTCATTGTACTCCAGACTGGCGGTACACCCGTCTCCAAATAAGTCTTTAGCGATGTTGTCCCAAATAATGTTGTAAATCACATCCGGTGAGGAACCGCCTTCGATCACAAGCCCGTGTTGGTTTTCGGTGATCGTGTTGCTCGCAATTTTCACATCCGTTGTAAAGGACAGCTTGATTCCCTCAGATTTGTTGCCGAGGATCAGATTGCCGCTGATCTCAAGCGATGCGGCCTCGTCAGCATACACGCCGGCGCACTGTGTTGTCTTCAATTATATTTTGCACAAGCTTTGTATTTCCGGTCAGCACCGCTATGCCGGCAAATCCCGTCTGGCCGGTTTCATCATTGTTGTTGCCGCTGATCACACAATTTGTTACAAGATTGTTAAAACCGTCGTAAAAGATAATACCGTTTGCGCCATTATCGGTTATCTCGATAGCCTCGAAGCGGTTTTCATCGGGCACCTCATCGTCGCCTCCAACCCGGATGCCGTCACCGCTGTTATCCCGTATGATTCCATTTAAGATGACGTTATTGGAACTGCCCGCGGCAACATGAAGGCCGGTGGTGTTATCAGTTACCTGTGAATTGAGCAGATCCAATGTTACCTGATAGCTATCGAGCAGCTGCAATCCGGTCTCACAGGATTCAACCGAGACGTTGTTGAGATTTACACAGCTGCCGTCGGAGTTGATCAAGATTCCGGTTTTAAAATCCCGGATGGCTAAATCCTGGATGGTAACTTGCTCGGCTCCTGGGGTAATAATCAGACCCTTAATCCAGTTGGCCGCACCCGTGCCATCCAAGAAGGTCGAGTTGCTACCAGAACCGAAAATGGTCAGATTCTGATTAATCGATATCTGCTGCGCCTCACCGTTAAGGCCGGCGCCATATGTTCCTGCGGCCAGCCGCAGGATGTAATCACCGGCAACTCCCGCTTCCATCTGCATCAGGGCGTATTGGATTGTTTTCCAGGCATCCGCACCGCTGCTAAAACCGTGAGCGGCGTCATCCATGCCGGCTGCTGAGTCCACGTAATAGGTGCCGGGTAAAAGTGCTGCTGGCAAGTCAGCCCCGTCACAATCCTGATCGATGCCGTCACCGGATATCTCCGGGGCCCCGGGGTATATCGTAGCATCGGCATCGTTGCAGTCATTGCCTCCAAATGCCAAAGATTTGTAGCCATCCCCATCTCCGTCCGTATCGCAGGCGTCGCCAATGTCATCGCCATCATTATCTGCCTGACCCGCATTGGCATTGGCCGGACAGTTGTC
>CAWGCM010000016.1:0-174899 GCA_963821065.1 uncultured delta proteobacterium
ACAGCGGCTATAGGAACAAAGTTGCCGACCTGGGCAAAACGGCTGATATCACCGACTTCAAGCATAATGGTCATGGCCAAAATCAGACCGATACCGGGAACCGTCATCAATTGTTGAAATGCTTTATTCAGTTTTACTTTCTTTTGTATTGCTTTTTCCAATAGTTTAATTTGTTGCTTTAAAAATATAATCGTGTCTAAATTGGCCTGTGCGGAGAGCACGATATGTTCTTCTTTTAATAGCTGCTGTAAGTCTTCGACGCTAAACTTTCTGATTTCATTGGCACTGACTCTTTGGCCACAGCAGCGCGCAATCAAGGATTGCAGGCTGAGGATATGAGCGTTTTATGGCGCACTAAAAACAGCCGCTTGCGTGCCAGATCACGCACGGGACGATCTTCTTTAGGGTAAATGTAGCCTTGGGGTAAAATGCCCAAAATCAGCATCTGAGCCAGAAAGAAGGCATCGTGCTGATCATCGGTATGCTTGATTCCTTCGTATTGTTTCATCGCCGATGGATTGGCCAGGTGAACACACTGATATCCGGCATCCATCAGACCGTCGATTAACCAGTACCAATTGAAGGTGGATTCAACGACAATTCCTTTCAGTTGATCCCGGAATGGAGAAAGTGTATCTAAAATCACAGGCAACTTATTTAAAACTCGTTTCCAAAGAGGCGTTTGAATTCTTTGTCCATGATACCGATGTAAGTATTTCTTGAATGAAGATCTAAACCTGCGTATAGTTGCATTGGGCACCTCCTTTGGTTTGGGGGTTAAATGGGCGTTTAACCGCATATAACAAATCGCAAACCGTTTTGCGATGGGGAGGTGCCTTTTAGATGATTATCAAGATAACACAATGTGGCGGTATATACCTTTTTGATTGACAACATCCCATCGAATTGGGTACTTATTCTTATAAATATTTCTGATTCTCCTATTCCAGCTGTCCTAAAGCGCTTCTCTATTTCCAGAATCGAATCCGGTTCCCATCTAATTTTTAAGCTTTTTTGATTGTTCCGCTTACTGAGATACTTAGTTTGAAACCTTAATTACAGGGGGTGCCATTATGGCAGAAGAAGGTTTTAAGCGTAAACTCACTGCAATCCTCAGCGCCGATGTCGAAGGCTACAGTCGTTTGGTAAAAGATAATTTCTCACTCAAAAAACAAGACTCGCAATGACAAATCAGGAGGCAATACAATGAGTAAACTCAAATTACTTGTCGTTCTTCAGTTGGTGGCATCTTGTGTTATAGTCGCTCCGCTTGTTGCAGATGCAGACACAGACCTTAGCGTCGAGTCCCTTACGGTCGATAAGTCAATAGTCAATGTGCTTGAACCACTAAAAGTTTCTGCACACGTTCGCAATGGCGGCAATATCGGACTCAAGGATGTCGTCGTAAGGCTATCTTTCATTCGTTCTTTTGGGCTACCTGCCCTACCTGGCGCTAATCCGCCGAAAGTTCTTGAAGATTACTCCGTCAATCTTCCTCCGAATAGTGATATTCACCTTACTTGGACGACCTTCTTGCCAGTTGGAATTCACGATATCGTAGTAACCGCTGATCCAAACCATACAATTGAAGAGTCGAATGAACAGAACAATGTTAGAACTCATCAGTTAATCGTAGAGCCGATTCCTCTTTCGGAGGAAGCCATCCAGCACATTAGCAAAGCTTTTGGAAGTAAAGTCCCGGCGATAAATTGGGACCCTTTGTGGTTCTAAAGCCTATCCGAGCAGATCTCTACCCCGGTCTGCCGGGCTATATGGAAGATATATACAAGTCGATTTAAGAACTTCGGTCCGGACACCCTTCCGCGGGAGGTCCTGGATCTCGTAACGGTTACGCTTGAGTTCATTGGGGCGCCTACGGACCATATTTGTACGGCTCCGATACCGGGGAAGTCATTGAATCCGAGCAATTTAACGACGATTGATTTTTACACAGGATCTACGGGCCCGTGTCCTCGTGCCCTAGTCGAAATAGTGCCGTGTGACGAAACTGCTGACTTGTCATTTATGTGTTCGGTATTACCCGACCTGCGGATTTCAATTAATCTGCCAACGTCACAAGAACCGTATTATTATTACGGATACTTCTTGATTGACCCAAAGCCCTATAACAACGTCAGGCTAGTAAAAGCGGGAAAGCATTAGCACCGGCAGTTCTTCGTCGAAGGGATGAAGGAAGAATTGGGCCAGGTTGAGCCCCTTTCCTGTTCAAAGCGCAAGGAGCAGATGCGGATAATAAGTCTGCAAGTGAATAGAGGTTCCTCTGTAGCGGAGTCTGGTTCGACTGTACCTTTGTTCGAAAATTCTCCACCGGCCAAACCCTGTCGTAATGGCCGTATTAGTGGCATAATGTAGATGCTCAAACGTATCGGCAATAATTTAACTGAATTTGATATTTGGAAATGTCTCAATATATGAACACCCAGTGTTATGAGCAAAGAGAGGAGGATTGAATGGATGTAGCGAAGATCGCAGGTTTAGTAGCAGGCGGTCTCGTTATCGCCTGTGTCGCATTCGTGGTTGTTCTGTTATTGCACAAACTTCTTTGGGCTTGGACGGTGCCCGACCTCTTCCTAGTGCAGTACAACTGGGATTGATCGCTGGTTCTATTTCATGGTTGACCTCCGCCAAAATAGCTATTTGCGTGGCTGATTAGCGATGTTATCAGAATTCCTGATTCCTCCAACAAAGTTGGACATATCAGTGTTTTTAAAATATTTGTGATATCATTATTTCCGGCGTTCTGGTTGCCGGTGGCGATAGCTGCTACTGATCAAAGGCTTTTATGTCACTTAAAGGCCTGAGATATAGTTTTGTTATCTGACATTTTACGTAAGTTGTGATCATGGCAAGAAACCGCAACTGTATGCTTTGGTTGTCAACTTATGCTAAATTGCTACATTGTAGTAGTAACTGTTATTATTGACAATGATGATTACTTTCTGCTAATTAAATTGCAACCTCACACCCCCTGGGAAACAGATCTAAACCAGCTCTGCATAATCTTATAGGAGATGGAGATGAGCAAGGAATTGGTCACAGTATGAAAGCCTCCATGGGTCTTTCTGCCCTTTCGGAGGCTTTTATATTTGAATAACATGCACAGACAAACGTGTCCCTTTCTCAACAAACGGAGGAACAGTATGACTAATAAATTGATATTTATGCTATTTACGGCAATCATCTTTGCTTTTTCTTCGACTGCTCTGGCAGAATGGCAACTATATGACGACTTTAGTTCTGGCACCATTGACACAGGGCGATGGAACGTTGATGACTCCAGCGCCACCATCAGCGTTGATAACGAACGAGCAAAGTTTATCCATGAAGGTGGAACTGCAAATGATTCTAACTATCTGCTTTTTAATCAAACCCCTGAGAACATAATCGGCATCAGAGCCGATGTATTTATTGAAACTTGCACCGGCGATGTTCGGGCTCGCATTGCGGGGTATAGCGGTAGCGTGGGAGAAAACCATCTGTGGTCAGGTCTTCAATTGGAACCGAACATGGAAAGAGTATATGCCATTGCAAGCCTGGAAGGGCCACCACCGACTTATACACAACTGGAGGAATTTTTTTATGCACAATATAAAACTCCGATCACTGTAATCGGTGACTCCTTTAATCTTACCATGGTATTTTCGAACGACAAAATTACATACGAAGTCGATAGCCTGGGAAAATTGCATACAAATATGAAACGCCCATAGCCCCCAATGGAGGCGATTTTAAAGCCATTGGAACCAGGAGTACCAATGGCGATGGCCCCTGTACGGTATATTTTGATAATGTTTATATATTGCGACCATAATCGTTTGAACCCGTAATTTCGGGACATTGACTCAATGAATGGAAGTGATTGAATCCTTGGATGGAGGATATAATGAAAAAATCGATCGTTTTTACATGTATCGCAGTGCTGCTATTCGGATTCACGGCATATGCTCAGGAATTGGCAGCTGTATGATGATTTTAATTCTGGTCAGATTGATCTTCAAAAATGGGAAATCGACCATTCGAGTGCTACCATAACAGTTGAAAACGGCCAAGCAAAATTTGTGCATGAGGAGGGACATGTTCGAGACGGCAGCTACCTGATACCAACGCAAGGGTTGAAAACCCTAAAAGGCATAAAGGCCACGATCACTGTTGAGTCCTGCACCGGGGATGTACGGGCAAGATTTTAGGTTTCACGGGTAAGATTGGAGACGATTATGTGTGGTCAGCACATGAGATAAGAGCAGATCGGGACTATATCGCGTCAAGTCTGGCTGTTCTGGGTCCTGCACCCGATTATGTATATAAGTATGATTATTTTTGGGGACGTTTTAAAAAACCGTTGGATTTTATCGGATTGCCTTTCACCTTGTCGATGGTTCTATCAAGAGACCAGGCCAATTATGGGGTAGAAGGTCAGGGGGAGCTAGAGTTTTTATTTCCTAACAAACTATCGCCAACTGATGACTATTACAAGGGTATCGGCACGATGAGTGTAACCGGTGTCGGCACCTGTACGGCATATTTTGATGATGTATACATATTGAGGCAACCCCAAGCCCAAGCTGGCAATCAGTTACTACTTCTGGATGAATGAGCAAGACCGTTCGATAGGAAACAGAAAAGGAAACCGATAAGGGCTATCAGCCGGGGTTATTTAAATCAAGTTCGCTTTTTCTATGGCTAAAAAAGCTTCCATGCCGATAGTCACTGCTCTTGGAAGCTTTTTAATTAGCAAAACTTTGAATATCTGCTATTGATCTGTAGGTTCCCAACCCTCAATTTTATTGCGATATACAAAAGATATATGAAAATGCCATTTTCCGGTTAGGCTTCCTACCTGCCGTAGCAGGATGACGACACGCAAGCCTTCCTTGGGATTAACACGCCATATTTACAACCGACTTCATGCTGGTTGTTATCGCACCATTGATTTAGATTTCAAAGAACTAAATAGTCCGTTTCTAACCAACCCTTACTTTCTGGTATGTCTGCACCGAAATCGTTCAATAATCGCTAACCTGCTACTTTTTTTTGAAAATAAAAGTGTGTTCAACTGCCATTAAAAATAATCTCCCCATTAATTGGGTAAAACCTAATTATTCCAGTTTAGAACATCGTAGTCCATTTTGGCTTGCATAGGCTTAGCATGCCGCGCCACCACACACATGTCTAAAACCCATAAGGGTGTAGAGGAAAATCCAGAAGCATTTTAGGATATTTTAGAGTATGACGGGGTTGTAATGAATTTTCGATGCTGGTTTTGTAATATATCTCAGTAATTCAGAAGTGGAGTAGTCTGCATAAATTTAAATTCGAAATTATAAAGATTGTTCCGAGCAGGAGAATTGAATATAGCCCGACATCTCGAATTATCAGAAAATTTTTCCCAAAAGATGAATTTATTATTGAGCAAAAGGGAGAATCCTGTCTATTCACGGCGTCAGAGACTTATCGTGTGGGTAAGCTTGGTAAAATTTTCTTTAAAAAGGCTATAGATGAAGGTTTATCAAGGTCTCCCCCGTTATCATTTATGTCTCCAGTTTAAATTCTAAATGCCGATACAAGTCATAGTCGTAAAATTTTTTGTGTTAAAAGGTCTCAAAATGATTAAAATGACATATGCCTATGATTTGTTTACTCAACTTCAAAAATATAAAAGTGATGTTTCCCAATATAATGATGAACTTCGAACTGATCAGGGGTTCGTAACCTCAAAGCTTTTTTCGTGGCTTCTGATAATTTTTCTTGGCAGTTGTTTTTTGGGATATTCAGCTTTTTTATTCTGCCAGTTGGTTTTGCTTCCCAATTCTTCTCCGTTTTAGCTGCTTAAAGTCTAGTCTGCTGCCTTACCCTCTTCAAAACAAAGACGTCGAAATGCTTTTGGTGAAAATCGATAAGTCTATAACATCTTTAACCGAAGAGGCCCTTCAAGATCTTCTCAATAAGTACGACCTGTATTAAAAAAGGCTAAAAAGACTGTATGCTTTAGTATTAAATTGCGCTCTGAAAATAAGGACTGTTAAATAAACATATTAAAAATCAATTAGTTAAAACCTTGGCATAAGATTTGTAGTGTAACTCTTGAATTAATCAATTTTAAGCTACAGGGAAAATTGATGAGAGGATAAGTTAGAAAATATGTAACCTTTCCCTCCTTTAAACGTTAATTGGATTATTAAAAGAATTTTCGGGCTGGAGTTTAACAAAAAACACAAGCAGCGGGCAGTATCAAAACGTGCAACGAATACATACCTACTGAGCGAAATTGGAGACTGATTATCTCCGAATTTTATTTTTTAAGCGGCTGAAGAAACCACAACTTTTAGCGAAAGGAGGCGCCAATCGTTCATGTTAAAATAGTTATTTTTGCACATTGAGGTATTGTTTATAATCTTACACAAAGAAAAAATATTATATATCAAAATCATTTAAGGGAGATTATTCAGTTGAAAACAAAATTATTTTTCGCCTTAATCCTTGCCGCTCTTTTAGTGGCTCCTCTTTGGGCAAAAGGCCCAAATGGTCCTTCCACTTCATCTGGTCTGACCGTCACTGAAAAAAATAACATTCTTTACTTATATGAGGAAGAAAAATTGGCTCATGACATATATGTCGCAATGTATAATCTTTACGGCGCATATATATTTAACAACATCAGTGAATCCGAGCAGCGCCACATGGATTCCGTTGCAAAACTTATTTCTAAATACGAACTGGAGGAAGGGGTTTTAAATAACGATCCCGGTATTTTTTTAAACGAAAATATTAAGGTTTTATATGGTGATTTACTGGAGGAAGGGGAAAAAGACCTGACATCCGCACTTGGGGTGGGGGTGAAGATTGAGGTAATGGATATTGGTGATATTGAAGACATGCAGAAAGAAACTGATAAGGCTGATATTGAACGAGTTTTATCCAACCTTCTGGATGGTTCGTATAACCATTTGGATGCATTTAACACCCAGCTTGGACTTATCCCACAATAATCAAAATTGATTAAGTCTATATGAGTCTAACCAACCCCTGTTTTTTAAGAAACCAAATTATTGATAATTCCGGCAATGATTTGGCAATATTAATGGTTCAATAAAATGAAAGGAAAGCATGTTATGAAAAAAGTTTTGGTACTTATCACTGTCTCTATGTTAATTTTCTCATCGATGGTTTATGCCGGAGGCGACAAAGTTCGCGGAGCTAAAGGACAAGGTTCCACCGGCACTAGTGGAGGAGGTTCCGTAACTCAAACTCGGGGTAATTAGATTACATCCCAACTCGTGTGCCTAAAGAGGCAGAGCTATTCGGCTCTGCCTTTATCTCTAAATCGTTCGGATATTTTAACGAATGAATCTTCGCAAGCTAAGAAGGCAACAACCATCATGGGATCAAAATGGGTGCCGCTACCCTGCAAAATAATTGCTTTTGCCATATCAGACGGGTAAGCATTTTTATACACCCTGCGACTGACAAGAGCATCATAGACATCCGATAATGCTACAATGCGTGCCGCAATTGGTATTGCCTGCCCTTTAAGTCCATCGGGATACCCGGTACCGTCAAATTTTTCGTGATGTGAAAGTGCGATTTCTGCGCTCATTTTTAAATAGTCGGCTTTTGGATATCGCATTAAGGCGTCATTGAGGGTCTCAAAACCAATCCGGCTGTGGTTTTTCATGATTTCAAATTCCTTATCATCCAGGCGTCCGGGCTTTAGCAGCACATAATCGGGGGTGCCAATTTTACCGATATCGTGCAGCGGGCTTGTGCGGAAAATATTGTCGATAAAGAGGCGATCGATTTCCTCGGGAGTATTTTTTGAGCCAGCAATGGTTTCTGCCAGGGCCTTTGAATAATAACGTATACGCTCCAGATGATTACCTGTTTCAGGATCGCGCGATTCGGCCAGTTTGGCCATGGAGAAAATAACGATATCTCTGGCTTCAAATCCGAGTACTCTTTCGCCCGCCCGGATCCGCACCAGCAGTTCTTCCTTGACAAATGGTTTTGAGATGAAATCATCTGCTCCGGTATCAATACCGGTAACGATATCGTGAATATTTGATTTAGCCGTTACCATTATGATGTAAGTGTACTGGCTTCCTTCAGACTTTCGTATCTTCCTGCAAAGTTCTAAACCATCCATGCCGGGCATAATCCAGTCGGTGATTACCATCCTGGTTCGTTTATCATTCCAGATTTTCCAGGCCTCATGTCCATTTGCAGCGGGCAGGGTTTCGTGCCCTAAACTATGAATTGACTTTTCCATTTTCTTGCGGCTTACCAATTCATCATCAACAATAAGAATCTTCATTACCGTGCTCTCCGTTTCGGTTGCAAATGTTACTGCTTGCATAGGTCTTCAAACGATCATACTCAATTTTCAACCTGCCAAGGGCCTCTCTACTTCCTTTTAGTTTTTCAGATTTACCCATGGTTTCTAGTTCAAAAGCTGTTTGGGAAAGTTTTTCCGCTGCAAGATTTGCAGCACCGCCTTTAATTGAATGGGCCTCTTGCCACACTTTTTCAGTATCGCCATCAGAAATCGCTTGATGAATGGTTTCAATTTGGGTTTCGACATTATCGAAAAATCCCGTCATAACTTCCATCAAAAAGTCTTTATCTCCTTCAAATTCATTTGTGGCTTGATCAAAATTCATGGGTGCCTCTTCACCCACGCTATCATCTATTGTTTGCAAAGACGGGCCTCTCGGATTGAATTTGACTGCCGACTTGATCCATTTATTTACAATCTTGAGAAGCTTATTGCGCCTTAAAGGTTTAGCAATATAGTCGTCCATGCCGGCTTGCAGACATTTATCTTTATCCCCCTTGGTAGCATGCGCTGTCATGGCAATTATAGGGGCTCGGCCCTGACCGATTAAATGATCCCCGGCCCTCATTATGCGATTTTTTTCTTCAATTTTCCGGATTATCATGGTCGCCTGGTATCCATCCATAATGGGCATTTGTATATCCATCAAAATGAGATCATAGTGCTTCTTTCTGTATGTATCCACTGCAGTTTGACCGTTTTCGGCCAGATCGACCATATATCCGGCACGGCGCAAATGCCGCAAGACGACCTGCTGATTGGTGGGATAGTCCTCGACTAAAAGTATCCGCCCCATTTCTCGGCATTTTGCATCCCCAGGCAATCCGTTTGAGATTTCACCTTGCATTTTAAGATCCAGTTTCCCGGGAGGATTCAGACCCATTTTTTCTATTTTTCCACCTGCCCTATTGTTTGGTTGTTTGAGAAAGGTTGCTGTAAACCAGAATTGACTTCCCTTTCCTTCAAGGCTTTCAGCCCCGATATTTCCTCCCAAAAGCTCAACCAATTGCTTTGATATAGTGGTTCCTAATCCTGTCCCGCCGTATTCTCGAGTAGTAGATCCATCTGCCTGGTTAAACCCTTTGAAGATAGACGTCAGTTTATCTTTTGGTATTCCAATACCGGTGTCTTTTATCGTAAAAAGGATCTTCACTTTATCGCCGAAATTTTCCTGGGTTTCGATTTTTATGGAAATCGCTCCTTTATTCGTGAACTTCAAGGCATTATCTGTGAGATTCGTCAGGATCTGTTTGAGCCGCCATTGGTCACCGATTAGCAATCTAGGAACATCGGCAGACAATGATGCCTTGAATTCAAGGCCTTTCTGTATGGCTCTCAGTCCCATACTACCAACCAAATCATCAACGATGGATTTTAAATCAAATGGAGTCTCCTCGAGCTGCAACATTCCAGCCTCTATCTTGGAAAAATCCAAAATATCATTGATGACCGTAAGCAAAGCGTTGGTCTCTGTGCTGAGCGCTCCGAAAAGTTCTCGTTGGTTTTTATCTGTGGCAGTTTCTAACGCCAGTTCCGCCATCCCGATAATTCCATTTAGAGGGGTCCTGATTTCATGACTCATGTTGGCTAGAAATTCACTCTTGGCCTTGTTGGCAGAATCAGCCTTCCAAGCCAATTTATTTACCCGCTCAATGGTAGTCTCAAGCTTACTTTTAGCTTTTTGCAGCTGAGCCGTTCGCTCAGCCACTCTCTGCTCAAGTTCCTCATTGAGTTTGTGGATTTTTTCCTCAGCACGTTTGCGTTCACTAACATCCCGGACAATTCCTCGAAAGCCCATTGGCAGGCCTGCCAAATTTTTCATCAGGGAAACGGAGGCCTCCAGATGCCGTTTTTCGACAGCGTTGCTATGAATGATCGTCCATTCAAATTCTTTTGACGGTTTTTGTGAAAGATACACCTTGTTGAAGGCGTGAAAAACTTTATTTGCATCGCTTGGATCGGTAAATTGACGATAGTTGAACCCTAATAACTCATTGCGGGAATATCCGGTTATTTTCAATAAGGAATCATTGAAAAATCTGAGGTTCCCCGAAAGGTCAACTTCATAATAGCCTTCTTCCATATTTTCAAGAATGTTGCGGTATTTCTCCTCATTTTCTCGCAGATCATCCTCGGCCCGCTTTCGATCAATGATTTCCTGCTTCAAATTTGTATTGGCCTGCAGCAACATGGCCGTTCGCTTGGAGACGCGACTCCCCAGTTCTTGATTTGCTTGATGCACTTTCTTCTTTTCAGCCTCGATAATGCGAGCTTGCAAGAAATCCCTGCGCGAATACAAGTCGATTGAATAACAGGCAAACATTCCAAATAAATTTCCCGTAAGAAAGAAAAAATTATTGTTAATTAAAATGGGGATCGGAGTGTTTGTTAACCCGATAGCTGCTATTTCATAGAAAATAACAATCATCCAGCCGACTAGGGTTGCCCATACGAACTGAAGCTTGAAAAACGTATAGCCGAAAATAAATACAAGGATTAAGCCAGCATAATAGGAGTAATTTCCCGGAGTGGGAGCGATAAGAATCATGGCAATGATAGACAGGCCCGCAAGCAACACGGCCAGGGCAATACATAGCTGCATAAATTGCTGAAAATGCTTTGAAAACGAAAAAAGATAGATAGCTAAAATTGAGGGGCAATAAATTGCATAGCGGATGAACCACAATTTTGTCTTAACATCAGGGACCAACCATGAATCTAATATCCCGAACACTGCAAAAAAAGTTAAGGCAAGCAGCATGGCAATGCGGACATGTTGAATTGATTTTTTAAAATAGTCCTTTTTGTAATCCCGCTCGATCTCCGCCGGAAATGAAAGCGTCAAAATGTTGAGCCGGATATCACCTAAAGTTAGGGTTATCATGATATTTTTATGGCAATGGCAAGTGGCTGCAAATTTCCAATCTCGATTTTACGGTCATTAACCTATAATTGGGCTGCACGCCATTTGGGCGCATCACCCAAGTATTATAAATCTTATTAAGTATCGGCATTTTTTGTTTCAAGCTTGAATTTGAGATTGCCCTACCTTTTTTGGGGGTTCTTTTTTTTACGGCTAAGTGGTATAATATATCCAATATTGGGCAAATTCGAAGCAATTGCAGGGGAGATGTATTATGCCAGACAAGAAGCATTTTGAGATCGTCCAACAGGGAGTGGAAGAATGGAACCAATGGCGGAAGGAAAACCCGGAAATAGAGCCTGACCTGTCAGAAATCGATCTCAGCGACATGAAACTGAACAATGCCAATCTGAGCGATACGGATCTGAGGAGATCGAATCTGAGAAATACGGATTTTAGGGGCGCCAGTTTAGTGCGAGCCGATTTAAGGGCCGCGAACATCAAGAAAGCAAGCTTTAACCTGGCCAAATTACGCAAAGCAAACTTCAGTGAAGCCTACCTCCGGGAAAGCGATCTGAGTGAGGCGGATCTCACAAGAGCATACTTCATCAGGGCCGACCTCGTCCGGGTCGACCTCTGGGGGACAGACCTGACCAAAGCAGATTTTCGATGGGCATACCTCATAGGGACAGACCTCAAACAGGCGAACCTCACCCGGGCAGATCTCAGATGGGCCTATTTAAGCGAGTCGAATCTTAGCCAGGCAGATCTCAGCAAAGCCAATCTTATCAAGGCCAGCATTATAAAAACCAATCTGCATCATTGCAGTTTAAAAAATGTTCTCATGGCCTGGACTAATTTCGGAGACGTGGATTTATCCTTGACCAAGGAACTATTAACGGCCCAACACTTTGGTCCTTCTTCAATTGGAATTGATACGATCATGCGCTCGAACGGAAAAATCCCTGAAACCTTTCTGCGTGAAACAGGCGTTTCCGATAACATTATTCAAAACATGGGATTGCTGACTGAAAAGGGGCTTTCGCATCAGAGTTGTTTTATCAGCCACTCCGGCAAAGATATAGAACTTGCGGAAAAACTATGTGCGGATCTAAAAAACAAAGGGGTGCGCTGCTGGTTTGCTTCCGAAGATATGAAAATAGGGGATAAGACCTGGGATTCAATCTACCATTACATTCGTATGCGTGACATCGTGTTGCTGATTATATCTGAAGATTCAATCGCAAACGACTGGGTTGAAAATGAGGTCAATGCGGCACTATCAGAAGAAAATAAACGTAAAAAACCCATACTCTTTCCAATCCGTGTTGACACCGCTGTCCTGGATAGCGACCAGGCCTGGGCGGAATATATCAATAAAACCCGCAATATCTTTGATTTCAGCAATTGGAAAGATCATGATGTATATCACCAGGCCCTCGAGAATCTGCTGGATGATATCAGAATAGTCGGCTGAAAAAAACCCTATAGCGGTTTTATTCTCACAAGTTATTGATTTGTTTATTAATGTGTCATCTATAGCTCGGCTTTCAGTTGCCACCCGCAGTCGATATAATGCTTATTCCGGGGTTCATTCCGTGCCCGTATCCTCCCATCCCAATGACCATCACACATCCGACATAATTATTCCAACGGCTTAAGATATCACAAAATTTGCCGATATACTGGTAGGTCTGGTATCGGGTTCGAATCGGGTAGGGCCCCGGATTCACGAGTTCTGGCTGCGGGATGATAAAGCGTCCGGAAGATTAGATGAACCTGGACCGGCAAACCCTTACGATCAAAAAAAAATTTTTAGAAAGGTGCGGTGAACAATGGGAATGGAATCGGACAAAAAAAGGTCAAGTCCATCCGGTATAGACCCTCTTGCAGAAATGGAGCCCAGCCAGGAAGCATTGATGGAACTGGACGCCAGGGACATGATCGAGCCGTTGAAGAAAACCCCGAATAACACCGATGATCAGCAGCAAGATAGTGAAGCCGAGGCATCTGAAGGGGTGGCCACTGCAGAGCAGGAAATCTCCTTAGATGAGGTAGCAAATATTCCCTTTGATGAGGTAGATAGGCAAATAGACAGCGACCCCGGAAATATTGAGACTGAAATCCTTATGGACCAAAGCGATGTCCAGACGAATGAGCCTTTAGACCTCGATGATCCACCTGAGCGGGAATCAGACGAGACGGCGATCCCGTTGCAAGAGGAAACGGATGATTCGAACGTGGAAGACGAAGCTGTTTCTACTGAAATTCCACCCGATGAAGAACTTGAGGCTGATGGCGAATATTCGGAAATAGAAAAACAGCCGGCGGAGGAATCACAAAATTCGCCGATTGCAGATAAGAGTGAAAACGACTTCGTAGCTTTAAATGATAATGAAATAGATGACGGCATCGATAAAAAGCCCGCAAAAGAAGAGTCGTTTGTTACCGGTAAAGAAGAAATTGAAAATGTCGGAGAAATTCAGTCTGAAACAACTAAAGCGGAAGATAAGGAAGAGGCGGAATTAACTGGTGCCGTCAAAGCGGAGAAAAGCTTAAAAACCACAGCTAAAGGCCAAACCGGGAAATTATTCACGAGGGATGCGTTATCTCCCAAAAAGATAGCCATAGCGGCTACTGTCCTTTTGATTATCGCAGGGGTTAGCATCTACGCTCTACAATCCCTTATAGTTAAAAGAGAAAAGGTGGAAATCGTCCCTGAGGCCAAGAGTCAAATAAGGGAACCTGTCGAACCGGCACAAATTCAGGCCCAAAGGCCTGAACCTCCCGGTAAGTATGATAAATATCTGGCCAAGCTTGAAGAAGCCGAACGGCTTAGAAATGATTTGCTTCAAAAAAAAGAAGAAATTTACAAGCTGAAATTGTACTACCGCAATGGTATTATCGAATTAATGGATCAGATCATCCATGAAATGCAAAAGGCCGATATATCCTCCCTGGCAGAGGCTTTGAAAAACAAACGCATCGAACTAAACCTACGAACCATTCAGCGCCGCGAGGCTTATATTCAAGAACTCGAAAAACCGAACCAATGGATTCATAGCGGTAGTGAAGAGCTGCTCTTCCTTAAACGAAAAGCCCTGTTGGATATTCAGATAGCCGAAATTGCCAGCGGCATCGATATAGATCGGCACATGCGGTATGTCAACGCCGCAATTCAAAAATATCAACTGAGTGCGGAGAAACTAGCGGTTGATAATTATACATCTAATTTTACAACCTTCGAAACGATCTGGAGTCAAATACAACATCAACAGCCCGCCAAAGCTCATACTGCAATCAGTGATAAAGATGAGGAAATCATTGGCGAAATTTGCTCGGGAGATTTTAAGCGCATCGCTGAACTTTCCACCATGACAGCCAGGGCAGCCAAGTGCCTGTCCCAAATGAATGGATCAGACCTTTTTTTAAACGGATTGAAAAAATTGGCTCCTGATGAAGCCAAATATTTATCCCGGTGGCCGGGCAACTGGATCTGTTTAAATAGTGTTAACACCCTTTCTCCGGCCGTCGCCAGGTATTTGTTTAAATGGGAAGGCAGCTGGATATCCCTCAACGGGCTGACTGAATTTCCGCCGGAACTGAGTCTATATCTGATGGAATGGAAGGGCAATCAGCTTGAACTAATGGGTTTAAATTACCATAAAAAGAAACCTGATCAAAAAGCACTAAAATACCTGGCTCTGTGGGAAACCATGGGGGGGAAATTGTTCGTGTCCGAAGGTGTGAGAAAAGAGATGGAACGGGTGATGTAAAGCCGTGTTTTCAAGAAAGGAAGATAAATGCGAACTGATATGATGAAACATCTAAAATCCGGTTGTGCCGCTATTGCTATGCTATGCATTTTATTTTGCGGGACCGCATCTGCTACCGGTTACAAGACAACAGAACTCAATCGTAAAATGACCGAAATTACATCGTTGCAAGATAGTCTGTCCGGCAAAATAGAACTGGCTATGGAGAAAAAGAAACAATTACTACAAAAAATTGAAGCTCTCAAAGAAGAGATTAAGCAAGAAAAAGCACAATTACAGATTGAATCCTACAAAAGGGCGGTTTTGACTCCCAGAATCGACTATAACCTCAAATTAATTCAGCTGTTGCTCGGATATATTGCCAGTTTAAATGAAAAAATCAAATATTTTCAAAACGGCCATGAGACACTGGGGTATTATTTTAAGCAGGCCCAAGATGATTTGTTGATGATCAAAACACTGAACGATCTGGAAGTGGAAAAACTTATCGCTCAAATCAATTCGATTCTGGATGAATATACCCCTGAAACCAAAAAACCCCTGTTTGATGTCGACAGTGTAGCGATGGAAGATACTGAACGAATCTGGAAGGACATAGTAAATTGAGCGGTTAGCACCGGTTTTCATCTTGCCAAAAAAGGCGGCCTAAGCTATAATTAAATACAACTTTATCGATAAAGCTATTAGATAATTTATCGGCAAATCTTATAGGTGATCGTGGCCAAATATGCCTTAATCGAAGACCCCTTTCTATCCTATCCAGACTCACGCCCTGGAAAGTTATGACTAAACATCATAATATATTTTTTCTTCTATTTGAAAGGATCTCGGTATGCACAGAGTGGCGGTAATTTTATGGCTGATAGTACTTTTCTTTTTAATTTCCGGTTGTGGCCCTCGAATAACCCCTGAGGAAGCCAAAGTGCTGGTGGTCTTAGGCGAAATACAGCGTGGCGTGGAGTCAAACATCAGTTTTGAACAATTCGACCAATTGTTAACAACAGCCAAAGCGGAAATAAAAATTCTTGAACAAAACACCCCAAAAAATCCCTGTTTCATGAGCGCTGTAAAAAAATGCTATGCATCCTATGGGATTGCCAAAAAAGCGTGGCTAAAGAAGGAGGATGAAAAGGACCCTAAAAGGAAAGAGGACATGGAAATGACCCTGGCATTTTCCCTGACATTTTCCGCGCTAAATATTAATAAAGCAAACAAGTGCTATGATTAACCTGCATTGTATCGCAAACTTAAGTTAAATTTCAATATCTGAATTTATTTTACGCTATTTCATATCCCAAATGGGCTAAGACTTAAAGAAGCCCTTCGTCTATTAACTGGGTCATGGACTGCTGTCCGATGTTGGTGACCTTACTCAGGGCCTGGGTGAGATGATAACTGGCATCATGTGCGACGCCGGAATTCAGCATCACCATAGCGGTATCCACATTTTTTTCGGCCTTGAACCAGTCGTCATGTGGGGCGGTCTTTCGGGCAACAGTGATTTCATTGCCTATCATACTAACCAAGGTTTTGATGATTTTTTCGGCTCCCGGTTTATCCGATTCCGCCAGTGCTGTATGCACCTCGGTTAGCTGGGTTGCCCAGATAAGGGCACTTTTGAGTTTTTCACTCTGTGAGAATGCTTTTATGGCTTGATCAGTTTTCATTAGCAATCTTCCTGCTCCATATTATGCTCTGTTAATAGCGGAAGCCATATACCCGGCACCAAAACCATTGTCGATATTGACGACCGCCACATTGGAACTGCAGCTGTTTAGCATGGCAAATAGGGCCGTCATTCCTCCAAGATTGACGCCATATCCCACACTGGTAGGTACAGCTATAACCGGCCGATCCACCATACCGGCCACAACACTGGGAAGGGCACCCTCCATGCCGGCGACAACAATCAAAACGTTTGCCTGAGAAATAGCCTCGTGATAATTCAACAGCCGGTGGATACCGGCTACGCCCACATCAAATATGGTGTCAACCGCGTTTCCCATGGCACTGGCAGTCAGATATGCTTCTTTGGCGACAGGAATGTCCGATGTGCCGGCTGAAATTATTAAAATAGGGCCGCGTCCCCGGGTTATAATTTTGTTCAATTCCAGCACGACCATGCGGGCATCGGTATGGTAAACCGCTTCCGGGAATTGCGACAGAACGACATCCGCTTTTTCCTGATCAATACGGGTTACCAGAATAACATTCTCCTGGCCCTGCATTTTATCCATAATCCCCACGATCTGCTCGGCCGTTTTGCCTTCTCCAAAAATGACTTCGGGAAATCCTTTGCGCAGGGACCGGTGATGATCAATGTGAGCATAAGTTATGTCTTCATATGCCATATGATCGAGTCTTTCGGCAGCATCGGCGACGCAAGTCTTGCCATCGGCAACTGATTCTAAAAGATTGATTAACAGGTCTTTATCCATGATTCGTAGAAGTTCCGAAGGGTTTAATTATCCCACATTTAGTATGCAAATTAAGCGACCAGGGCTATTCGAGGAGATCCTGTTCATCGATGGATCCGGATTTTGATGAGGTTGCCGCCTTGGTTGTGCCAGTGCCAGTCGTCCCGGTGGATTTAGCGGGAGGTGTTTTTTGGGATAACGACTTCATCGACTTCTTTTGTGATATTGTTTTTCTTTGGATCTCATTAATTTTCTTTTGAATCGCATCCAACTTCCGGTTAACGGCTGTGATCTCCTGAACAAGACGGTTGTCGTAGTTTTTCTTAAGCTTGAACACCTCCAAATTAAACGTATCTCTATCGATTTTAGCGCTTGATAAAGCCGTTATCGAAGTCTGCAGTTGGCTGTAGTTCTTTCGGGATTTCGCAGCGGCGGCGGCCACTTCTGCAAGTTCTTGGCTCAATTTGCCTTCCAGTATTTTGATTTCGGCAGATACGGTCGTTATGTCACTTCGAAGTTCCGCTAATGATTGGAGCTCTTTTTTAAGGGACTCCAAATTAGCGTTAACTTTGGCGATAGCAGCGGTCTGGTTTTTTTTATCCGCCTTGGAGGCTGCCAGATTTTTAACCGTTTTTCGTGTCTCGCTTAAATTTTCGTTCAGGGAATTTAAATTTTTATTTAAGGCATCAATATTATTATTAACAGCTGCCAGTTTACCCGAAACCGTGGTATCGAAATCTTTATCCTGGGATGACAGTGTCGTTGAAAAGGTGATTAATTTTTCATTGAATTTCTTTGAGAATTCCTCAAGTTGCCTTGAAATTCTTTGGGCTTCTACAGATCCGGTATCCTGACTCCGGTTCACGCGGCTGGTCAGATCGCGATAAGCAAAAAATAGGGCGACACCGATCAAAATAGGCAGGAGAATTGAAAATAGTGTAATCCGCTGACTTAATTTTTCAACCCTCAGATCTTTTATCTCCTCATGATAAAAGGATTCGGGATCTTGATCATCGGCGCTAAATTTAAATTCAGGGGGGGTTTCTTCAACCATTGTTCTTCATTCCCATTCGATCGTACTGGGTGGTTTGGAACTGATATCGTAAACCACCCGGTTGACACCTTTGACTTCATTAATGATTCGGTTTGAAATCCGGTTCAGAAATTTATGAGGAAGCCTGGCCCAATCCGCTGTCATGGCATCCTTACTTGTGACGGCCCGAATCGCAACGATATTTTCATAAGTCCGTTGATCGCCCATGACACCCACACTTTTTATCGGCAGCAGGACGGCAAATGACTGCCACAACTTTTTATAATACCCTGCATTTCTTATCTCTTCAAGCAGAAGATCATCAACATTGCGCAATACGTTCAAACGCCGGGGGGTAATTTCGCCGATAATTCTGATGGCCAACCCGGGTCCCGGGAACGGCTGGCGCCAGATTAAACCTTCCGGCAGCCCCAGCGCTTTGCCCAGCAGACGAACCTCATCCTTAAACAGATATTTTAAAGGTTCGATAAGCTTAAGTTTCATCTTTTTGGGAAGGCCGCCGACATTATGATGGGACTTGATGACGGCAGTCGGACCGCCAAAGGCGGATACGGATTCGATCACATCCGGATACAGGGTACCCTGGGCTAAAAAATCGGCCTCCTTAATTTTGCGGGCTTCAGCTTCAAAGACCTGCATGAAGATCCGGCCGATGATTTTGCGCTTTTTCTCCGGATTCGTGACCCCGGCCAGCTCCTTTAAAAATTGGGTCCTGGCATTTACAAACCGAATATTAAGGTGAAGGTGCCGTTTCAGGGTGACCTTGAGTTTTTCAGCCTCCATTTTCCTGAGCAGACCATTGTCAACAAATATACAGGTCAGGTTTTTGCCGATGCTGTTGTGAATAAGAACGGCCGCCACCGAAGAGTCCACGCCGCCGCTTAAACCCAGAATGACTTTTTTATCCCCCACCTGTCGTCGAATATCTTCAATGGATTTATTGGCAAACGACCTCATGCTCCAGGAACGCTGGCAGCCGCACACAATATAAAGAAAATTGCGCAACATCTTTGTGCCCATCTGCGTGTGAACAACTTCGGGATGATACTGAACACCGAAAATCTTTTTTTTGGCATAGGTGGCAGCCGCAAATTTCGTATTGGTTGTAGAGGCAGTGGTTTTAAAGCCGGCAGGCAATTTGGTGATAGAATCACCATGACTCATCCAGCAAGTAGTTTTTTTCTTCACTCCTTCAAAAAAACCTTCGGACTTTTTGATTTCAAGCTCTGCAAACCCGTACTCGCGCTTGCCGGCTCTTTGTACGGTCCCTCCCAGAGCTGCCACCATAAAGTGCATGCCATAGCAAATACCCAATACCGGTATACCGAGGTCAAAAATGCCCGGGTCGGTTTTGGGACTGTTTTTCTCATAAATACTTGCCGGTCCCCCGGACAGGATTATGCCCTCCGGGTTCAAGGCTTTGACCGCCTCAACTGAAATGCTGGGCGGCTCAATTTGACAATACACGTGAAGTTCGCGAACCCTGCGAGCGATTAACTGGTTATACTGAGAGCCAAAATCAATGATCAGAATCATAGCCTATCCTTCGTAATGAAGAATGGGTGTTCAATCTTCATTATTCAATTGTCAAATGATCCGGGAATCGGTTTGCGAAAACAGGCTGAATATGTTAGAGACGGCTGCAAAAGTCAACCGCAAAATGAAAAAGATAATCATACAAATTTATGAGGTGCAGGACCCCGCAGAAGCGCAGGCCCTTATCGATATAGGCGTTGATCATATCGGCAGCGTCATTGTTTCAGAAAAGGAATGGAAAGTTCCGGGCGTGACCGAGACCATCGAACGGGTCCGCTCTTCCCCCGCCAAAAGCAGTTTGATAACACTGTACAATTCAATGGATTCGGTGCTCCGCACGCTGGATTTTTACCAACCTGACATTGTCCATTTCTGTGAAGCCTTGACAGACCGGGAAGATGTATGGAACTATTGTCAGGAATTGATCCGCCTACAGGAAAACGTCAAAAACCGATTCCCGCAAGTTCTGATTATGCGTTCCATTCCGATTGCACAGTCCGGCAAGCGAAATCTAGTACCCACTCTTGATTTTAGGGAAATATTTGAGCCGGTAAGTGATTTTTTTCTCACCGACACCATGCTTGTAAATGGCTTGAATCAAGATATCGAAGCACAGCCCGTAAATGGTTTTGTAGGTATTACCGGACAGACGTGCTGCTGGCACACGGCCGCTGAACTGGTGGTTGCAAGTGATATTCCCGTTATACTCGCCGGGGGTCTTGCACCCGATAATGTAACCGAGGGAATTATGCGGGTTCGACCGCAAGGCGTCGACAGCTGCACCAGGACCAATTTCCTGGATAAAAAAGGCGCTCCTGTTCGATTCAAAAAAGATCTTCAAAAAGTGAAGCAAATGGTTGAAGCTGTTCGGAAGGCAGAGAAGGCAATAGGAGGTAAAAATGTTTGAAAGTGGTGATTTAAAAAAAGGGCTTAAAATTGAAATCGATGGTGAACCCTATGCGATTGTGCAGTTTGAGTTTAGCAAACCGGGCAAGGGTCAGGCCCTTTATAAGTGCAAATTAAAAAATATGGTTACCGGTGTACAATTCGACAGGACCTTCAGGTCCGGTGAAAAATTTAAACAACCGGATCTGGACGAGCAGGAAATGGAATACCTGTATACGGATGGAGAGCAGTACTGTTTTATGAACACCTCCACCTATGAGCAGGAATTTCTTACTGCCGAGCAGGTCAGTGAGGCCATCAATTTTCTCAAAGAAAATATCGTTTGCAATATTCTTTTATTTGACGGCAACCCCATCGGCATATCCCTGCCGATTTTTATTAATTTAAAGGTCGAAAAAACCGACCCTTGGGTCAAAGGTGATACGGCCTCCGGTGATTCTAAGCCGGCAACCCTGGAAACAGGCTATACGTTGCAGGTGCCCCCTTTTATCGAAGAAGGAGAGTTGTTAAAAATCGATACCCGCACCGGCGCATACGTCGAAAGGGTTAAGGGATAGAGGTTTTCCTCCTTCGATGAGTGCCTATCGCCATCCCGAATCCGCTGTCACCGAATACCTGCAATCGCTTATCAACTCCGAGCGCCTGGGAACCCAGGTTGTCTTCCAGACCGTGCTGCCGCCAACCCCGGCCCGGTGGTCAGACACACTCGCCAGCTTTTCACCGAACATCCAACAGGCGCTGCTGGCCGCCGGGGTTCGAAAACTCTATCAGCATCAGGGTCAAGCCATAGAAAAAATCCGAAACGGGAAAAATGTCATTGTGGCGACACCGACAGCGAGCGGCAAAACCCTAATCTATAACCTGCCGGTCCTGGAAAAGTTTCAAGCCCATGTAAACTCCAAAAATCTCTATGTTTTTCCCCTGAAGGCCCTGGCCCAGGACCAATTGCGGGCCCTGGACCAAATGGCCGCTCATTTCGGAGAACGGCGCCCGACGGCAGCCATTTATGACGGTGACACATCCGCCTACCGTCGTAAATGCATCCGTGAGGCGCCTCCCAACGTAATTTTGACCAACCCTGAAATGCTACACCTTTCCTTTCTGGCCCATCATCGGAAATGGGCAGCCTTTTTTGAAAATCTGCAAACCGTCGTGGTTGATGAAGTTCATACCTACCGGGGGGTGATGGGTTCGCACATGGCCCAGATTTTCAGGCGGTTTCACAGAATCTGCCGGCGTTACGACGTATCGCCCACCTTTGTTTTCAGTTCCGCTACGGTAGCGGACCCTGCCCGACTGGCCGGACAGTTGACCGGTCAACCCGCAACTGCCATCACCCGGTCCGGCGCCCCGCGGGGCAACCGTCACCTAGTTTTTGTCAATCCGTTAGCGGGCCCAGCCCGGGCAGCGATTCTGCTATTAAAAGCCGCGCTGTATAGGGGATTGCGTACGATAGTTTACACCCAGTCCCGCAAACTTGCCGAACTGATAAGCGTTTGGGCAACCGAGCAATCCGGCAGTTTTTCAGGGCGCATCAGCGCCTACCGCGCAGGATTTTTACCGTCAGAACGCAGGGAAATTGAGGCCCGTCTTTCAAGTGGTGATCTTCTGGCGGTTATATCTACCAGTGCTCTTGAACTGGGAATCGATATCGGCGATCTGGACCTTTGCATTCTGGTCGGGTATCCTGGTTCGGTCGTATCCACCTGGCAGCGTGGCGGCCGGGTAGGGCGCAGTGGACAGGACTCGGCTTTAATCCTGGTTGCCGGTAAAGATGCCCTGGACCAGTTTTTTATGCGAAACCCCGCAGATTTCATGCGCAGACCGCCGGAATCCGCTGTGATCAATGTGTATAACCCTCAGATTTTAATTCAACACCTGGAATGTGCGGCTGCCGAGCTGCCTTTAAAAGCCGATGAGTCTATGATCGAGGATAAGAAGATCTCAAAGATCGTGGCCGAACTTGAGGCTACAGGCAAACTGTTGCGCAGTGCAGACGGCGCGTCTCTATATTCACACCAGAAAATGCCGCACCGCTATGTCAATATCAGGGGTTCCGGCAATCAATTTAATATCATCAACCGCACAACCGGTAAAGACATAGGCGAGATCGATGAATTTCGCGCTTTTCGTGAAACCCATCCCGGCGCCATATATTTGCATCGCGGGGATACCAATATCGTTGACAGCATCGACCTGAAAACCAGGACCGTAATAATATCCAAAGCGGATGTGGACTATTATACCCAGGTCAGGGGTTACAAAGAAACGGAAATCCTCGAAGTCTATTTACAAAAGCCGGCCTGGGGAGCCATGGCCTTTTTCGGACGATTACGCGTAACCGACCAGGTCACCGAATATGAAATCCGGCGTATCCCTGGGAAAAGCTTAATCAAGACCGTGGGTTTAGATCTTCCGCCCCAGATATTTGAGACCGAAGGAATGTGGTTTCAAATTCCCCGGACAATTTTTGATGCAGTGGAGTCAAAGCAGCTTGATTTTATGGGAGGCATCCATGCCATGGAGCATGCCGCCATCGGTATTTTCCCGCTCCTGGTGATGGCCGACCGCAATGATCTCGGCGGGTTATCGACCCAGTATCACCCCCAGCTAAATGGTCCGGCCGTATTTATTTACGATGGAATTCCCGGTGGCGCCGGTTTAAATCGTGAGGCATTCAAACGGGCGGAAAGTTTGCTGAGCAGCACATTGAACGCTATTCAGGGGTGCAGTTGCGAATCCGGATGCCCATCCTGTGTGCAATCACCAAAATGCGGTTCCGGAAACCGACCGATTGATAAACCGACGGCCATTTTCATTCTGGAGCAATTGGAGTTCCGGGATGAGCCAGAAGCACACAAGAAACAAGGCCTTGATCTTCAAAACAATCCTGCCCGTCAAAAACATCCCCGCAAAGAAACATCGCGCAATATTCACTATGGAGTCTTTGACCTGGAGACCCAGCGGTCGGCAGCCGAAGTCGGGGGATGGCACCGGGCGGAATTGATGAAAATTAGCTGTGCGGTATTGTATGATTCAAAAACAGACGAGTATATTGATTTTTTAGAAAACCAGGTCCCCCGTTTTGTTGAGCATCTGCAAACCTTCGATCTGGTTATCGGCTTCAACATCAAGCGCTTCGATTATCAGGTGCTCAAAGGATATACTGATTTTGATTTCATGAAACTCGCTAACCTGGATATCCTGGAAGAGGTAAAAAACCAGCTTGGATTTCGTTTATCCCTTGATCGTCTGGCTTCGGCAACTCTGGGTACCGGCAAGACAGCCGATGGCCTTCAGGCCCTTGAATGGTGGCGACAGGGCAAAATCCTCGAAATCATCAAGTATTGCCGACAGGATGTTAAAATAACCAAAGACCTGTATCGTTACGGCAAAAATAAAAGGCATTTGCTATACGTTGATAAATCCCGCAAAAGCCTCCGCATCCCCGTCACCTGGTAAAATTTCAAAGATAGTGTTCCGGATGTATTCAGGTATTGGTCAAAAGACACTAAATGTGTTTAAGCAGTTGCCCCAAATCCGTCAACACCAGATCTGGCTTCAAGTCAACGCAGCAGGGATCATCGGTTCTCAAACGCAAGGACCGCCGGTCACCTGCAAAAAGGGCTGTTTGAAAACCCACAGCATTGGCAGGATAGATATCATTGAGCATGTCGTTGCCGACAAAAAGGACTGATAGGGGTTGAATCCCTTTTGAACACAGCTTTTCGGCAGCCATTTTAAACAGAGTGGGTGAAGGTTTGGCCACTTCGTACTGGTAGGAGTAAAACAAAAGCCCGGGGTCAAAACCCAGATCTTCAATTTCCGAATTTAAAAACCAGCTAAACAGGAAGGGGGTATAAAACTGGGCATTGGAAATGATGCCCATCAACATATTTTTTTGCCGGCAGGCAGATAGCATTGATTCAAGATGGGGCATGGGACTTATTGGATTGGCAATTAATTCAAACTCAACAGCAAACTTTCTGATGATGGTCTGATTTTCGATTTCCAGTACCTGGCGCCATATCTGCTCGATAATCACTTCCGGATGGTCAACCCCCTTATTGCGCAGCACCCTGTGTCGGGTTGCAATGCAGTCAAAAAATTTTTCTAAAATTTGCCCGGGACTGCTGGAAATGGCGTATTTGTTGAGCAACTGTTTGATATGATCCTGCACCGGCGAATTTTTTAGGGCAAAACTGATATCTCCTGCGGCACTTATAAACAGGGTGCCGTAAATATCAAACAGGATGCATTCGATTTTTTCCCTGAGTTCACCCCGGGCCGGTGTAGACGTCGGCTGCGGTCGCATCGGCTGAAGATACTTTTGAATGAACGCTTTCTTCATAGATAAATTCCGCTTCAATTAAAAGTTGAATTCTTGGGAGTGGTTCTTTACCCAACGTATTCGCTCCACTTTAACAGACTGAACTTTTCAAAATCTAAGAAGGCTGATATCAAGACCTTTTTGTCGATGTGTTGCCTGACTGCCGTATGTGCTACCCGTTCATATATTTTGCGCAAATTTCGGCCGTATTGCTTTTGATTGTAGCTTCGTTCAATGGCATCGCGGTTGTGCTGGATTAAACTGGTTTTGTCTGACACATATCCGGGATTCGCCAAAAAAGGATTCAACTCCAACAGCCTGTCAGGCTTTTTTCGGCCCCTGGCCAGATCGGCAATGACCTTTTTTTGCGATCCCTCATCCAACAGCCCAAAATCGATCTTGCCGTCCTTGGTGCACAAATCAAATGCCTGCTGGATGAAAACATTGCCAGCCCTATAGTCAAACAGGCGACAGGCTTGCTGCACACAATGGATCCATCTCGTTTGGAATTGATGGAAACCAATCCAGTCGACCGGAACCAGGAGTTGGGTGTAAAGGTGTTGCAGTTGAACGCCCTTATTTTCGAAGTCACGACAGATATCGGGCAGCTTTCGGCCCCAGAGCAACTTACCAAAAAGCCAGGGTTCGAGATAAGAAAAACCAAACCCTTCAGTGATGCTGGTGGTAATCAGCGAATCAGCCGACATCATATTATTTTCAAAATCATGGTACAATCCCCGGTCAAACTCCACTTTTAGACCCTGATCTTTAACAAATATCTTCCAGTCTTTATAGCTCCGGATATCAGCCGCGCTGTTGGGCGGCAGTGTGATGGACAGGGTTCCTTCATTCTGAAAGAAAAGGGACAATAAGATAGCCTCACCGATATTTTTGCGCCGAATCGCTCGAACCGGATACAAGGTCATGGGTATTTGGGATTCGATCGGTGACGGTGTGCGCCTGTGATGATCGACGGCATTGGCGAGCAAATGCAATCCATTCGGTTTTAAACCGGCATTTAGCAAAATATCGTAGTCCCGTTCGTTAATAACAGCGTAATGACAATCAGACGGATATTCTTCGGTAAAATAGGCCCGGGGACGGCCATCTTCGGCAAAATCATGAATTTGCAGCAGGAGGTTGGCACCCCTTTTCTGCAAAGATTTTAATAGTCCTAAATACTGACTGTTTTTAGCCAGGGTAGGGTTGTGCACATGAAGCACGTCGCAGGGACCGTCAAACCTTGAATGAATGGCCCCAAGAATAGTCCGGGCCAGGCTATCCGTGTCAAATTGGCCTTTATCATGACTGTTGTAACCAAGTTCGGGGATATGCACGAATTGGGCGCAGGAGGGGGAGGCCGGGGGAAGCCCGGTAAGGATAAGGGCCTGCCATTGATCTGATATGGCACCCATTTGTTGTCTTAAAACCGTCGTGACCCCACCGGTTTTTAAATGATAATGGATAAAGGCGATTTTCATGTATCCAGCTATATCATTTTTGTGGGGAAGAATCCACGATCGGGCAGAAGTGACCAGTCAACAGCAATAAATATCCTGACTGAAAGCCTATTCGGGTGATGCTTGCGGGGCGGGCTGGTTTTTGGTCAGCTTTTTTTTCGATTTCCGGGGCTTGCGTTCAAAAAACTGCAGTCTGGTGGCGCCGATTGCAATAATATCGAGATCATTTAGAACTGTCTCCTGCTTGACCTTCTTCGCATTCACTTTTGGCCGAGACATACCACTGACATAACTCAAATAGAAGCCATCCGGTCTTCTGCTGATGGTAGCCGATGTGCTTCCAACCATGAAACCTTTAACGACAACATCCGAATCGGAATTTTTCCCTAATTTGGTGATCGATTTGCGGCATATGTATTTGCCGTTGCCGCCGTTCAGGAAACGCAGGATACCGATGGTTTCTGTTCCTTTAGCGCTATCCGGCGGTCTGGCCACCTTCGGTTTGCTCTTATTTACCATGGATCGATACTGGCTTGTATCCATCACCATGGTCTTTTCAATTTCATCGGATTCGTTCTCGGGCACATCCTCCTCCTCGGAATAACAGAAGACGAGGGAATGTTTGCCGATGTTTATAATGTCTCCCTGTTTCAGCCAATGCGAGGAAACCTGTTTCTCATTAACGAATGATCCGTTCTTGCTCTGAAGGTCAATCAACACAAACCCGTCACCCACCGAATCTATCTTGGCATGATGACTGGATACCGCCAGATTGTCGATGATGACATCATTATTTTTTTTCCGGCCGATGGTCAGGGAACTGCCCTTTTGTAGCGGGTAATCTCTAAGCGGTTTGTCTTTAAAATTTAAGCCTAATGTCGGCATATTGAAGGTCTCGAAATGCTTCGACTATTCCCTGCGCATGCAGCCGGCAGGAACGAAGCCCCTGATTTAGATTTGATTTTTATTGGTTAGCCTGAAAAATATCCTTTTAGCCATTGCCACAAGGCGCTGGAATTTCATCGGTGTGTTTTTCACCATTTTGACCTTCAGCACGATTGCCGTGATATTGTCATCGCCGCCGCGATCATTGGCCAGATCAACAAGTCTCTGACAGGCCGCATCAGACCCATTGCCGTCAACCAGTTTCTGGATCTCATCCGGGGATGCTTTGTCGCTCAGGCCATCGGAGCTAATTACCAGGATATCATCTTTAAAACATTGAATTTCATAAATATCTGCTTTTACAGATTCTTCTGTGCCCATGGCCCGGGTCAACACGTGTCTGAATTCCATGCCCAGTTTAGCAGCATTTTCCGGGTTAAGGGCCGCCTGTTCAGCGAGCACGGTATGGGGAACTGACAGCAGCTTGACATTGCCGTCGCGTATGAGGTAAATCGGGCTATCACCAACATTGGCGGCAATGAGGGTACCATCGGTAAAATACACGGCCGAAACGGTTGAACCCATCCCGCGATAGGAGCTGTTGCCGCGGGCTGCTTCATGAACGACCTTATTTGACAGTTGGATTCCGGAAAGAAGCCGGTTTGCTTCTTTGGAGAGGGTTTCATCGTAACAAATAGGGTTTTCGGCTTCAGCGTTTTCTTGGCAGCTTTTGATGTAGTCGCCGATGGTTTCGACCACCAGTTTGCTCGCGACCTCACCGGCCAGATGGCCTCCCATGCCGTCAGCAACTACATATAGGCCCAGGGTATCTTCAAGAAACAGGGAATCTTCATTGGCCTGTCGCTTTTTACCCCGGTCAGTGATGCCAGCTGATTCAATTACGATCATATTGGTTTTTGAGCTTGAAATTCAGACTATTGGTTTATATGCTATCACGATTATATTATACTAATCGATATTGGTCAAGAATTCAGGATATTATAAACATACACCACAACATCAAGCAGCATGAGAATGTCAGATGAAAATCCTGTGTAGTCACCATCTTAGGCCCATCAGCACTGTATCAGATATGTCATTCCGATGCATTATTCTCAAAAACAGCAAACCCAGTTATTCAGATTTTGCTTCGATACCAACTTCTTATATCGTCCATTTTGCAAAAAACATAAATCTTTTTTGCATTTAACCGCTTGCCATGTATTGGAAAAATCATGCTTGCCATTGGGGTATTAAAAAACACGGTACAAAAATATGCATGGGGATCGACTACTGCCATTCAGTCGCTTCTCGGGGACAAAAGTAATTCCCACGATCCTATGGCCGAGCTTTGGATGGGCGTCCATCCCAAAGCCCCGTCTCTGATCAATTATGAAGGACAGTGGATATCTTTGGCTGACTTAATTGCCAAAGACCCTCAAAATATTCTGGGGGAAAAGGTCGCAAAAAAATTCCACAACCAGCTGCCGTATCTTTTCAAGGTGCTGGCGGCGGCCAAACCACTTTCCATTCAGGCCCACCCCGGCCTGGAACTGGCCAGAAAGGGATTCGAAAACGAAAACAAACAGGGGATTTCCATCAATGCCGCCAATCGGAATTATAAAGATGACAACCACAAACCGGAGTGCCTTTGTGCTTTATCTTCTTTCTGGGCCTTGTATGGGTTTAGAAAGATCGACGATATTCTCTCCCTGACGGGTAAAATCTGCCCGGTCGGGCTGAACAGTAAAATGGCTCAGTTAAAAAAACAGGCGAACTCCAGGGGATTGAAACTATTTTTTACCGATTTGATGTCCATGGACACCGAACAAAAAAAACGGGTGATTGATGAAGCGGCCCTAAATGCAAAGAAGCGGTCAGACGAAGACCCCGCATTTCATTGGATGACAAAACTCTCCCATGAATATCCTCTCGATATCGGCATTCTTTCACCGCTTTTTCTAAACCTCATCCATTTAAAGCCGGGACAGGCCCTTTTTTTGCCTGCCGGCGAGCTCCATGCATATTTAAAAGGCGTTGGCATTGAATTAATGGCCAATTCCGATAACGTTTTGCGAGGTGGACTCTCACCCAAACACATCGATGTGCCGGAGTTGTTGAAGGTGCTTAACTTTAAGCCCCGGCAGATCGAATTTCTGAAAGCGAAGAAGAAAAGAAAAACCGAAAGGATTTATGATAGTTTTGCCGAGGAATTTGTTCTATCTGCCCTATCGATAGCAGAGGGCGAGTTTTATCGAAACTCTAATTTACAAAGTGCACAAATCCTGCTGTGCACCGAAGGGCAGGCCCGGCTTGCTGACAGCGGCAACAAAAATATTCTTCATATCAAAAAAGGTGATTCTGTCTTCGTTTCCGCTGCAGCTATATCTTATACCATAAAAGGTGACGCCGTCTTTTACAAAGCGGCGGTCCCGGTTTAGATGACTCGATGATACCAATTGAATTCGTTAACGCGACTGCCGAATATCACAAAATAGACAAAGAATTGTCAAATTTGCATTATTTTTCTTCTTTTTAACTGAAATATGACCGTAATCTTTATTGACAACTTTTGCCAAATCAGCCAAATATTTTAGACAAACAAAGTTAATATGGTTTCAGTGCTTATAATCTCTTGACAAAATTGAAAGTTTTATTTAGCTTGGCGCCGTTATTATGATTTATCAAAATTGAGTCCCCTTTTGACGCACAGGAGCAACTGATCAATGACACTGACAAAAGCCAATATTGTTGATGCCATTCACGATGAACTCGGATTTCCTAAAAACCGATCCGCCGAATTGATTGAGATTCTGCTTGAACAGATCAAGAACTCTTTGGAAAATGGCGAAGATGTTCTAATCAGCGGATTCGGTAAATTTTGCGTTAAGGAAAAAAAGGCGAGAAGAGGAAGAAATCCCGCTACCGGTGATGATATGATGCTGGCGCAACGTCAGGTGGTCACCTTCAGATGTTCCCATTTGTTAAGGGAAAAGATTAACGATCTGTAACAACATTAATGAATGGAATTATTGTCAGATGGTTGACCTTAACGGTTGCCATCGTATTTACATCCTATCTCCTTGAAGGCATCCGTATCGGTGGATTCCTATCGGCACTCCTGGCTGCCGCTATACTCGGTATCCTAAATGCCTTCTTCAGACCGATTGCCCTTCTGCTAACACTTCCAATCAACATTTTATCCCTCGGTTTGTTTACCTTTATCATCAACGCCCTGATGCTAAAAATGGCATCCGGTGTTATCACCGGTTTTGAGGTGGTTGGTTTCTGGTCGGCTATATTCGGATCATTATTGATCAGCATTATCAGCTGGTTGCTGAGCTCATTTATCAATGACCGCGGGACGGTGACTTCTTTCGATTCAGAATACAGAACCAAGCACCAGCAGAATCGGCCTTCCATGAACGATACCATCGATCTGAAGAACAAAGGGGACGATAAATGGGAATAACAATTGAGGAATTATTCATTCGTCAATCGTCATTCCTTACCGGCCACTCCCGCTTCTTCAAAGGTTAGCACTTCTTTGAAAATCCTGACGGCACCTTCAACGATGCTCATGGCGAGCGCTCCGCCGGTACCTTCGCCAAGTCGCATGCCGAGATCCAGAATGGGATCCAGTTTTAAGTAATCCAGCATAAACCGGTGACCGGACTCCTCGGAACAATGTCCGGCAAACAGATAGTCTGTCACAGTGGGGCACAAGCGCATTGGCAATCAGAGCGCCGGCTGTTGAAATAAAGCCATCAATTACAACCGGACTCCGGTGATACGCACCGGCCAGCACACATCCGGCAATACCTCCGATTTCAAAACCCCCACTTTGGCCAAGCACATCCAGGCCGTCTCGGCAACCGGCTTGTTCACCTCAATGGCGCGTGAAACAGCGTCCCGTTTGCGGGCCAGCCCTTCATCATCCACTCCGGTACCGCGGCCAACCATTTTGTCCAGGCCGACATCGCAGATGACGGCGCCAATGGCGGCAGACGGTGTGGTATTGCCGATCCCCATGTCACCGGTTCCGAGAATTTCAACACCGTTTTGATATAGCTTGGTTGCTTCCTGGAATCCAAGCAATATTGATTGCTCCGCTTCCTGAGTCGACATGGCCGGGCCCTGGGTAAAATCGGCGGTACCGGATGCAATTTTGTGGGTAATCAGATGATCGCTTCCCGGCAAATCCAGCCGTCCAATTCGGCGATAATGCCCATATCCACGACAAATACCTCGGCGCCACCTGCCGGGAAATGGCATTGATGCCGGCACCACCGGCAAGAAATGTTTGAACCATGGCGCCGGTCACTTCCTGGGGATAGGCACTGACCCCTGCGCTTGACAACCCCGTGGTCGCCTGCCATTACCAGAACTGCTTTGCGTTTTATTGAAGGCTGCAGCGTCTTGCTGATGCCGCACAGCCGTTCGGAGATCTCATGCAGCCGTCCCAGGGCCCGAGTGGGCATTACCAATTGCGCTGTTCTTTCCCTGGCCTTTGAAATCCATTCTTGATCGATGGGTTGAATACCCTTTATAATTTCTGCCAGATTCATTCAAACCTTCCTCCTATTTAATATTTGCATAAAAATGAAGCGTTATAGATGTTCATTTGTCCAATAAAAAAATCCCCAAGCGTATAATTAGCCTGGGGATTTACCTTCTCCACAAACATGAACTTTATGGCAGGTCTTCTGACTTTCGGATCAATCTAATCCCCGCGCCTTCCCGGCCTGATGTGTTTCGTACATCAGGCGGTATTCGAAAATAGTTCTTTGTTTTTTGATCTTAAAAACTACCGTCGAATAATTAGTCCCAGTGGCCTTATTTCATTATCAAATGTTAATTAAGGGATAACCAATAATTGATAACGAAATCGGCGAGTTTCGTTCCCGATCACAGCGGCGGGTCCGTACCGGAATTACACCGGTTTCCCTTTTAGTCCCCGGAGGGCACCATAAAGCATCACGATCAAATTTTGCAATTCTGATAAATTATCCGACCAGGTATTGTCAATGTTTTTTTGAATAGACCCTGAATGCACAATAAACTTGACACTATGTGCCATTTTATATAAGAGTGGCACGTTAAGGTGCGTAAGCTTAATAGGGAATCCCGTGAAAATCGGGAGTGGTCCCGCCGCTGTAACCCCGGCCTTTCACTGCAGAAGTGAAAGAAACCCTTTTAGCCTCGAATTGCCACTGTTTCGATTGATCGTATATGGGAAGGTTGCTAAAAGGGCGGGGAAGCCAGAAGACCTGCCTTGACGTTTTGCTGTTGCTCTGCGGGCAACGGAATAGGTGACAGCAATCAAAGGGTTAAGAAAACTGGGTGCAGCCCTTCAGGCATTTTCTGCTTGAAGGGCTTTTTTTATTGTGATGCAATTGATCAACCGATGAAGATAGTTCAATAAATGTCACCAATCTTAAAAAAGCCACGGCCTGGTTTTCAAAATCGGAATACCATTTCGACGGCAATCCAGATTTTGTTGTTAATCCTCGGATTATCCGTCGTCATTATTGTTTCAACGGGCATGGGTTATATAAAAATACCCCTTGATGCGGTTGTAAAAATTATTCTGGCCAAAATATCCGGTCAACTGTCATGGATCGAGGGCATGGACAACCTATTTCCGGTGGTTGTGATCGATGTGCGGTTGCCGCGCATTTTAAGCGCCGCCATTGTTGGGGGTGGATTGGCAATATCCGGAGTGGTTTTCCAGGGGATTCTCTTAAATCCCCTGGCCGATCCCTATACGCTGGGGGTTTCGGCCGGTGCGGCTTTCGGGTGCGTCCCTGGCATTGCTGTTAAACATCGGGATTGCTGGGAAGTTACTCGGTGCCTTTGTTCGCATTTGTCGGGGCGGTCGGTACCTTGCTCTTTGTCATTTACCTTTCGTCATCGAGCGGCGGTGTATCATCAAACAACTTGATTTTATCCGGCATCATCGTTGCCGCCATACTTTCCGCCGGCATTAGCTTTTTAAAATATATCGCCGATGAGCAGGTAGCGGTAATTATCTTCTGGCTCATGGGCAGTTTGGTATCCAAAACCTGGATGGATGTGTCATCTGACATTGTTTCTGGTGGGCATCGGGTTTTGTGTTTTTATTTTTTATGCCCGGGATTTGAATCTGATGTCCCTTGGGAAATCGCACGCGCGTCTTCTCTGGGGGTGGATACCAGAAGGGTCACCATAACGTTGCTGATCACGGCCTCACTGGTGGCTGCGATTTGTGTTTCTGTATCAGGAATTATCGGCTTCGTCGGGCTGTTGGTTCCCCACATGATGAGACTGATCACCGGTCCGGATAACCGTCGTCTGGTTCCGGTATCGCTCCTGGCCGGTGCTATTTTGCTGCTGGTAGCCGACACCATTACCCGGGCGGTATTGCCCTCGGAAGTACCGATCGGTGTGCTCACGGCTTTAATCGGCGGACCGTTCTTTTGCTATATTTTCCGCAAACAGCAAACAGCAAGAAGGGGGGGGTAAGAGATTGCGGATTTCGGATTGCAGATTTCGGATTTATGCAATGCCGAATCAGATCCAATTCTCTTTTACAAATCCGACAATCCGCAATCCCAAATCCGCAATCGAATCTGATGCTGTTTGAATTGAACCATATCAGCTTTAATTACGCGGATAGAAAAGTCATCGACGATATCAGCATTGTCCTTGTACCCGGGAAGTTTTACGGGATCATCGGACCCAACGGCTGCGGGAAGACCACGATGGTGGATCTGCTGGCCCGGCACCGGCTGCCGGATGATGGAAATATTTTTTACCAGGGTGATCCGCTATCCTCTTTTTCAAAAAAGGAGCTTTCCCGAAAAATCGCCCTGGTGCCCCAGAATTTTTATATAAATTTTCCGTTTACGGTGAAGGAGATTGTCATGATGGGACGCTATCCGCATATGCCGAGATTTGCCGCCCCCTCATCGGATGATTTAAATATTCTGCAGGATGTTATGCAGCTAACTGAAATAAATGAATTTACCGATCGCTATATTACCGAGCTTAGCGGGGGAGAAAGGCAGCGGGTGGTATTTGCCCGGGCGCTGGCCCAGGACACACCGGTGTTGATACTGGATGAAGCCACGTCCAACCTGGATATAAATTTTTCCATCAATCTTTTAAATATTGCCGAGCAAAAAGTAAAGAAAAATGAAAATACCGTGATTGCAGTGATGCAGGATATCAATCTGGCTGCAGAGTATTGTGATTATCTTATATTTATGTCCGGCGGCAAGATTGCGGTCCACGGTGCCACCTGAGACCGTTTTGAACCCGGCAACCCTGCGAATGGTGTTCAACATCGAGGCCAAGGTCTATCATGAATCCTATTCCCAATCCCTGCAGGTGGTGATTAAAAAATAAATCATGGCTAACAGACCGATCCATAAATTCATCAGCCTTTTCCAGGCACTCTTGTTTGCTGCGGTTTACAGCGCCGGCATAGAGGAATCCCTGGCCGCTGCCATCCCGATTGAAAATAATATCAAAATTGTCGATCAGGCCGGAAGAACCCTGGTGGTCGAGAAGCCTTTCAAGCGTATAATATCCCTTTACGGTGCGCATACGGAAAACCTGTTCAACCTGGGACTGGACAATGAAATCATCGGCGTATCGCGGCATGAAACCCATCCGACGCAAGCCTTGCAAAAGCCGATGTTCTCCTATCGTGAGGATCCTGAAAAATTTTTGGCCGCTCGATCCGGATCTGGTCCTCATCCGGCCGATGATTGATCGCGGCTATCCGCAATTTGTCTCAATGCTGGAAAAAAACGGCATCACGATAATTTCACTGCAGCCCGGTAATGTAGAGGATATGTACGTATACTGGCAAATACTGGGCCTTCTCAGTGGTAAACAGCAGCGGGCAAGGCAGATGGTCTCACAATTTAAGACGGCCGTCTCGAATTTCAGATTATTGACCGTTTCGAAGACCACTAAAAAAAGAGTATACTTTGAAGCCATCCACAGCAAAATGAAGACGTTTACCCCGGATTCGATGGCTGTATTTGCCCTTGAAACCGCCGGCGGCATCAACATCGCAACGGATGCCAAACCGGTGCGAAACACGAATATCGCCTATTATGGCAAGGAGCGCATTTTGTCTCACGGCCGGGAAATTGATGTCTATCTGGCCCAGTCCGGTGCCATGAACAAGCCCACCATGAAGCTTATTATGAATGAACCGGGTTTTAAAACCATCAAAGCCGTGGCTGAAGGAGAGATTTATTTTATCGATGAACAGATCGTGTCCCGGCCGACTATGAGACTGCTGGATGGCATTTATGAGATTGGAAAGATTCTATATCCGAAAATGGAGCCGACAAATGCCCCTAATTCCGAAATAAATGGGAGGTAATCATTAAAGGAGTCGTTATCGCCGGCACCAAGAGCGGCTCGGGAAAAACAACAATATCCCTGGGCATCATGGCAGCTCTGGCAAGAAGAGGGTTGGGCATTGCGCCATTTAAAGTGGGGCCTGACTTCATTGACCCGGGGCATCACAGCCGGATCACCGGGATAACCAGCCGCAATCTGGATGGCTGGATGTTGTCGAAAGACTATAACCTGGAAAGCTTTGACAGAAACACCCGAGACAGCGACATGGCCGTCGTAGAAGGGGTCATGGGGCTTTATGATGGCTATGACGGCAAGAGCGAGGCCGGTTCAACCGCCCAGATGGCCAAATGGCTGGGGCTCCCCATTTTACTGGTGGTTGATGCCAAAAGTATGGCCCGCAGTGCCGCCGCAGTGATCATGGGTTTCGAGCGTTTTGATCCGCGAACTGTCGTTTGCAGGGGTGGTTTTTAACAATCTCGGCAGCCACCGGCACCTTCAATACCTGATGGATGCGGTTAAGGAGAATGTTGCCATTCCCTGTTTGGGCGGCCTGGTTAATGACGAAAATATTGCCATTCCGGAAAGACATCTGGGGCTGGTCACCCGGGAAGATCATGCGCTTTGATAAGGAAACCATCGATCTTTTGGCAGATATCGTTGAAAAAAGTATTGATCTGGATTTATTGATCAAAAATTTGCCGGAAATTAACGTTTCCAAGCGCCTTGAACCCATTTCACAGGGACCCAGGGATAAAACCGTTCGAATTGCAGTGGCCAGGGACAGTGCCTTTTGCTTCTATTATCAGGATAATCTTGAATTGCTGGAGGGGCAGGGCGCAGAACTTGCCTTTTTTTCGCCGATTGCCGGTGACAACCTACCGCAGGATATTGATGGGCTTTATATCGGGGGGGGATATCCGGAACTGTTTGGGGATAAATTGGCTGGAAATCGTAAACTTCGCGGTCGGATCAAGGCAAAAAGTGACGCAGGGCATGCCGATTTACGGCGAGTGCGGCGGATTTATGTATTTGTGCGAATCCTTATTTGATCAGCATGGCAACAGCTATCCCATGGCGGGTTGCTTCCCGTTTACAACCAGAATGTTCCTCCGGCTAAAAGCCCTCGGATACCGGGAAATTACACTGACGCGCGATACGGTTATCGGAGACCGGGGAATGATCGTTCGGGGCCATGAATTTCATTATTCTGAACTCACGGCAAACACACGCGGATATTCCAAACGCCTATCGGATTTCAGATAGATCGGGGCTCGATAAGCCGCCGGATGGCTATCTGGTTAAGCGAACCCTGGGAAGTTACAACCATTTGCATTTCGGCAGTCAGCCGGAGGCAGCGAAATACTTTGTCAAAAATTGCCTGGCCTATCAGCGCCAAAAGGAAGAGCGGATATGAAACCTGATGAAATTGAAAATTTGAGCTTTCAGATTATAGAACGGGAAATCGGGGCTCACAATTTAGCACATGGACAGTGGCTGATCGTCAGAAGGATGATCCATACCTCGGCTGATTTTGAATATAAGGACATGGTTCGGTTTCATCCGGATGCCATAAAATCGGGGCTCGATGCCATTCGAAGCGGTAAAAATATTATTACCGATACGAACATGGCCCGGGTGGGTATCCGCAAAAAAGAATTGGACCAGTTCGGCGCTTCGACTGCCTGTTTCATGAACGATCCGATGGTTCACCGCCAGGCCAAAGCAAACGGCTCTACACGGGCCAAGGTTGCGGTGGATATGGCAGTTGAAGATATGGAAGGAGGCATTTACGTGGTCGGTAATGCGCCCACGGCGTTGCTGCGTCTGATTGAGCTTGTAGAAAAACAAAAGGCACGGCCGGCCTTGATTGTCGGATTGCCGGTCGGATTTGTGAACGCCGCCGAATCCAAAGCAGCGCTAATGGAACTGGACTATCCCTATATATCTAATGTGGGCCGCAAAGGGGGATCAAATGTGGCGGCCAGCGTCGTCAATGCGCTGGCCATCATGGCCGCAGGGGATGCCTGATACTCCTTCTTGAAGCTGGTTACGGGTCACTGGAAGCTGGTCTTTGACCACCGGTTAAAGGTTGCTCGTCACGAATTACTGGAATCTTGACACTTTACGGCCCATGGCAAAGGCAAAATATTAAATTAGGATGTATTCCTTATTAACATCCGAAATCCAAAATCAGAAATCCAAAATGAACATTATTTAGAGGACAACATGACCAAAAAGACCGGAACCTTATATGGCATCGGTGTGGGACCGGGTGATCCTGACCTGATCACCATAAAAGCTGCAAAAATTCTAAATCAGGTTGACATTGTATTTGCAGCGGCATCCACCAAAAATAACCACAGCCTGGCTGTCAATATTGCCCGGGAACACATTCCCGACAATGCTACGGTGATCAGACTCAAGTTTCCAATGACCCGGGATAAAACCGAAACCCGCAAAGCCTGGAAGGAACACGCCCGCACCATCATTGCAGAACTTGAAAAAGGACGAAACGTGGCCTTTTTAACCCTGGGCGACTCGATGACCTATTCCACTTATGGTTATATTTTAAAGTATGTTCAAACGCTGGCGCCACACCTGGATGCTCAAACAGTGCCTGGCATCACTTCGTACCAGGCGGCGGCTGCCCGTTTGAATACACCCCTGGTGGAAGGCGAGGAATCGCTGATGATAGTTTCCGGTGTCAAAGGGGGAAATCGTTTGCGGGAATTGTGCGGCAAACCGGAAAATATCGTTTTTTTAAAAGCCTATCGCAACGTGACCGACATCAAATCAGCCATCGACGAATCCGGCCAATATTCAAGTTGTGTGGGGGTCAAAAGCTGCGGACACCCGGATGAGGAAATTATAAACGATATCGAAGAATTAAGCCGACGCAAACCCGATTACTGGACCCTGATCTTAACCAAACAAGCAAACAATAATGGGTTCAAAAGAGTAAAATATATGATAACTTTGAACCTCTGAACCCATTAACGCTAAAAAGAGAAATTTATCTATAAATGGCTAAGCCCGTGAACTGCAAACACCGACGATAAAAGACCAACCAGGTCCCTTATCGTATCGCTGGGGATTTCGTTAATAATCATATTCGGTGCCCTGATATTAATCAAGGAGTTGGATGCTGCCCAACTTGTTTCCAGACTTTTGTGGCCTCTGTCACGATTGATGCTGTTTATTGCCATCGGTTTGCTCGTCGGGCAAATCATCGAAGTTTCGGGCTGGATCAAGCCGATGGCTGTTTTTGCCCGGCCTCTGTTTCGATTCGGCCACCTGGGTGAATCACTGCAGCGCGGCTTTTACCACTGCTTTTTTTTCAGGTGTCAGCGCCAATGCCATGCTGCTGGATTTTTTTAAAGAAGGCCATATCACCCGCCGGCAATTGTTTTTATCAAATTTTATCAATCAATTGCCGGCATTTTTCCTGCACCTGCCGACGACATTTTTTATTGTCATTCCACTTACCGGTTGGGCAGGGGGCCTGTATTTTTTAATTACTTTCATGGCCGTCGTGCTGCGGACAGTTTTATTTCTGTTATACGGTCGCCTGATGCTGCCGTCACCAGCTAAAGACAACGGCGGCGGAATACAAACAACGCCGGCGAGTAAGAAAAAGACATCGAGCGATATCTGGAACCGGGTCAAATCCCGGCTGCCCCGCAGAATCGCAAGAATTATGGTGTATGTCGTTCCCATTTACACTCTGGTATTTGTTTTAAATGCAATGGGCCTATTCAAACTTTTACGTGAGGCCCTGGCCGGCTATGTCGTCACATCTTTTATGCCGATGGAATCCCTATCGGTGATTATTTTAAGTTTTGCGGCTGAATTTACATCCGGTTTTGCAGCAGCCGGTGCGTTGCTGGAAGCAGGGGTATTAACCGTCAAACAGACAGTTGTGGCCCTGTTGATCGGAAACATCCTGGCCTTTCCCGTGCGGGCCCTGCGGCACCAGCTGCCTCGCTATATCGGAATTTTTTCGCCCAAGACGGGGACCCAAATGTTACTTATGGGGCAGGGGTTTCGGGTAATGAGTATTTTCGTTGTGGGTATTATTTATTATTTTGTTGGGTAGGCCAGGAAGGACCATATGGTGTAAGCGCTAAATTATGAACCCTGTGGACATTAAAGCAAAATATTCTTGCCACCAAGACACAAAGTCGCAAAGATAAATATTAACAAAAGGTTATTCTTTGTGTCTTAGTGCCTTTGTGGCATATTACTCCGGCTTTACCGAATAGAGACTGATGAAAAAAAAACTGCGCACAGGATTTACCACCGGAACAGCTGCAGCGGCCGCCACCAAAGGCGCTCTGCAAATGATTTTGGAGGGGACAAGGCCTTCCCGGGTGCAAATCATGTTATTAACCGGTGACGTTATTCGTATCCCGACCCATGTGTGCCGTCTGGGAAAAAGTGGGAGCGCCACATGTACGGTGATCAAGGACGCCGGCGACGATCCGGATGTCACCAACAAGGCGGAAATCGGTGCACGGGTATCTGTTCAGGTTAGAAGCAACATTCAGGCGATCGGGCAAACACCGGAAATTGTTATCCGCGGTGGTGAAGGGGTGGGTCGTGTCACCAAGCCGGGCCTCGAAGTTCCCCCGGGCCTGTCCGCGATCAATCCCGGCCCCGTAAAAATGATTAACCAGGCCATCCATGATGTCCTGGAAAAGCACCGCGAGATCGGCAGGGTACAAACTGAAATATTCGTGCCGGCTGGAGAAGAACTGGCCGAAAAGACCCTCAATGCCAGACTCGGCATTCTGGGAGGCATATCCATTCTGGGAACCACAGGCATTGTTCGCCCCATGTCCCATGATGCGTTTATTGCCACGATAACTTCAGCCTTGTCTGTTGCACGGGCTTGCGGACTTAATCGGGTGATCCTGACCACCGGCCGCCGTTCTGAAAGATTTGCTCAGGAGCTATGGCCGGCAATGGCGGAAGAGGCATTTATTCAAATCGGAGATTTCTTCAAAATGTCTCTCGAAGCCGCCGCCGATCTGGGTTTTGAGCAGGCCACCCTGGCTGTCTTTTTTGGCAAGGCGCTAAAAATGGCCCAGGGTGTTCCCCATACCCATGCCGCCAAGGCCAGTCTGACATTGGACAAGTTGGCCGATTGGGCGCTGGAAATTACCGGTAGCCGGGAGTTAGCGAACCATATTTTAGCGGCCAACACGGCAAGGCATGCTTTTGACATCATCGGCCAGGATTACCCCGGGGTTATATCTCATGTCGGAAAACAGATCATCAAATCAGCTCAACGGTTTAGCGGCAAAGATATTGAGATTCAAAGTATAATTTTTGATTACACGGGGAATGTGAGTTTTGACTCCGACAATTCGTTGACAGAGGACAGCAATCAGAGGACAGAAATCTGATGACAGCAAACAGAAGTCAGAGGTCTGAAATTGGAGAACAAAAGCCAGCTGACCCGTATTTTGAGAGCTCAGGATGAAGCTGCGACATTCAGAGCCGAAGATGCTGATCTGTCACCTGTCTTCTGTTATCTGTCCTCCGTCATCTGGAAACTGATACGTGAAACCTCAAAGAAGGTAATTTACACTTATGAAGCCTGTAAGCATCATCGGGATGGGAATGGCGATAGAGGACCTGACGGCCAAACACCTGGAAATCATCGACACCGCTGATATATTGGTCGGGGGTAAACGGCTGTTGAATCTTTTTAAAGAATCCCGGGCCCGGAAAAAAATCATCGGCAAAGATATCGACGAGGTCGTTAATTTCGTCAGGCAGGAGATGAAAAAGCAAAAAATCGTCGTTCTCGCCTCCGGTGATCCCCTTTTTTTTGGAATCGGCCGTCGATTGGTGAATGCCATTGGTGCTAAGAACACCATGGTGTACCCAAACATATCTTCCGTATCAGCCGCGTTTGCACGCATCAAAGAACCCTGGGACGATGTTCAGGTGATTAGCCTTCACGGCCGGAAAAATGAGCGTCGTCTTTTAAAGGCCCTGAAAGAAAAAAATAAAACAGCCGTCTTTACCGATCCTAAAAACAACCCGGCCTGGCTGGCTGGCCGTTTGCTGGAAAATCAATTTTTAAATTATAAAATTTGTGTGCTGGAAGCCCTGGGGAGTGTTTCGGAAAAAGTCAACTGGTACACCCTGGCCGAAGCCGCAAGAATGAAATTCGCGGACCCCAACCTGGTTGTATTAAAGCGCAGTCCTAATCGATACAAAAGATAAAAAGCGTCTGTTTTTGGGTGCACCGGACAACTGGTACGACCACCAGAAGGGATTGATTACCAAATCCGAAATAAGGTCCGTAACACTGTCAAAGCTGCGCCTTGCAAGCGATCATATCCTGTGGGATTTAGGGGCCGGAAGCGGCTCCGTTGCCGTGGAAGCTGGCTTGTTAATTAAAAAGGGCAAAATTTTTGCGGTTGAAAAAAATCCAGAACGGGTAACGCAGATAAGATATAATAAGAAGAGATTCGGTATCGGCAACCTCACGGCTATTCAGGCCACTCTGCCACAGGGTTTGGAAAAATTGCCTCGCCCTGACCGCATCTTTGTCGGGGGCGGAGGCAAGCAGTTGAAATCCATTATTACCGCTGCGGCGCAATATCTAAAGCCGAAGGGGGTGATGGTCATCAATACCGTCCTCATTCCCAATGCTGAGGCTGCCCGGGCAGCACTGGAGAAGTTGGATTTTAATACCGAGGTCATCCAGGTTCAAATCAACCGCAGTCGGCAAATGCCGTGGGCCGAAAGACTGGAAGCGTTAAACCCGGTATGGATCATTAGTGGATTTCGGATTTAGATTTAGTGATTTTGGATTTGGGATTGGAGATTTCGGATTGGATTAAAAGGATTACAATCGGATTTAATTATCAAGAAAGATCAGGGTCGTTTAGTTATTCATAAAATTAATTTTGGACGATTAAAGAAGGAATCAAAAATTGACTCGACAGGATACAAAATCTAAATCCCCACTCCGCAATCCCAAATCCGTAATCTCAAACCAGAAATCCCAAATCTCAAACCTGAAATCCGAAATCCCAAATCCCGTACTATTCGTCGGTGCCGGGCCGGGGGATCCGGAACTTATTACGGTCAAAGGCCAGAAAGCTTTAATGGAAGCCGATCTCGTGATTTATGCAGGATCACTGGTACCCAAAGCACTGCTGCAATGGACCCGCAGCGACATACGCACTTTAAGCAGTGCTTCGATGCACCTTGAGGAAATTCTTGCTGAAATCCAGTCAGCCCACGCAGACGGCAAGCGGGTCGTTCGGTTGCATACCGGCGACCCCAGTCTTTATGGCGCCATATATGAACAGATGGCAGAGCTCACCGAGCGGAAAATTCCCTATAAAATTATACCGGGGGTGACGGCAGCTTTTGCAGCAGCGGCTGCACTGGGAATCGAATATACGTTGCCGGAAATATCGCAAACACTTATTTTAACCCGCATGGCCGGTCGCACACCGGTACCGGAGAAAGAAAATCTGGCGTCACTGGCCAAACACCAAACCTCCATGGCCATTTATTTGAGTATGTCCGTTATTGACGAGATCGCCCAAATCCTTTGCGATGCCTATGGTGAAAATTCAACCTGTGCCGTCGTATATCGCGCCAGCCATCCGGAAGAAAAGATAATATTAACCCCATTAAAAAAACTTGCCGCCAAGGTTGTAACGCAAAAAATTACCAAACAAGCCCTGGTAATCGTCGGACGGGTTCTGGATATCAGCCCGGATAACATGGTGCACAAATCCAAGCTGTACGATAAAAACTTCACCCACGCATGTCGCAAATGAATGATATGGTATCACTCAAGCAGCATAAATTGGCGATCTGGGCTATTACCCCCCATGGCGCATCCCTGGCGAACAGACTGGCAGAGAACTTGCCGGATGCGGATGTCCATGTTTCACGCAACCTGATTGAGAAAAAATTTTCGCATATTCAGTTTGAGAGACTCTCTGCCACCCTGGAAGAAAAATTCCGCCGATACTCCGGTCACATCTTTATTATGGCGACGGGAATCGTCGTGCGGCTTCTGGCGCCGTTGATACAAAGCAAAACCAGGGATCCGGCGGTGGTCGTGGTGGATGACCTGGGAAAAAACGCCATCAGTCTTTTATCCGGCCATATCGGTGGCGCCAATGAATTAACCCGGAAAATTGCGCGAATCATCGAGGCCAATCCGGTGATCACCACGGCGACTGATATCAATGAGGTCCCGGCTATCGATCTGCTGGCCATGGCAAACGACCTTGTGATCGAAAATCCCGCCGCTATCAAAACCGTGAACATGGCGCTTCTCAAGAGAGAAAAGATCCTGGTCCACGATCCATTTGATTTTTTGGCAGACAGGCTGCCGAATTCCGAATCCAGGAGCTCTCGATTTTTTATAAATGACATTAACAAAGAGTCTCAACAATCTGAAATTAATAACAATGGATGCGTTTATATCGATGACGCTATTGTTGATTTGCCACCACAGGTCCTGATTTTGCGACCACCCAGCCTGGTCGCCGGAATCGGGTGCAATCGCGGCACCGCCAGCGAAGAGATCAACGCTCATCTTACAGAAGTGCTGGAATCCCACCGGCTGGCATCAACCAGTTTAAAATGCCTGGCGTCCATTGATGTAAAAAACGACGAGGCCGGATTGATCGCAGTGGCAGAAAATCTGGACCTGCCGCTCATCTTTTTCAAGCGCGAAGAGCTTAATCAGGTAAAGGGAATCAAAAATCCATCGCCGATAGTTGAAAAACATGTTGGAGTAAAAAGCGTATGCGAAGCAGCCGCAATTCTTGCAGCCCAAAACGGATCCCTGATCGTCCCCAAGCAGACGACCCCAAACGTGACCCTGGCCATCGCACGAATCAACTTTTCGTCATCGGCATCGGTCCGGGCAGCCGGGACCATTTAACCAAACGAGCGGTTGATGTCCTGGCTGCTGTCGATGTCGTTGCGGGCTATAAGACTTACATCGAATTAATTGGCCCCCTCATTGAAGGCAAAGAGATTGTCAGCACGGGTATGACCCAGGAAGTCGAACGCGTGGAAGCCGCTCTGGAAAGGGCCCTGGTCGGAAAATCCTGTGCCATTGTTTCAAGTGGAGATCCAGGGATTTATGCCATGGCCGGACTGGTATTCGAAACCTGCAAAACAAAAGGCATCCCGATTGTTCCGCCGGCATTCAGGGGAGACAAACCTGCAGACCGAAAGGTGCTGACGGTTGAGATTATACCCGGAATTCCGGCACTTTCGGCCGGCGCATCACTGCTCGGGGCCCCCTTGACCCATGATTTTGCCGCCATCAGTCTGAGTGATCTGCTAACACCCTGGGAACTGATTGAAAAACGCATCGATGCGGCTGCCGGCGCGGATTTCGTGATCGTGCTCTACAATCCCAAAAGTAAAAAACGGTCATGGCAGTTGGAGCGTGCCCAGCAAATTATCCTCAAACATCGCAGTCCAAGCACACCGGTGGGGATTGTCGTTGGTGCGATGCGCCAAAACCAAAATATCGAAATTGTCCCCCTGGACAAACTTCATGAGGCTTATGTGGACATGCAGACAACGGTATTTATCGGCAGCACTGCCTCGATCCGGTATCTGGGTTTCATGTTTACACCGCGGGGTTATTCGGAAAAATACAACCTATGACGAGACGGCTAAAAATGACAAAAGGCTATGTGCAGGTATACACCGGAGACGGGAAAGGAAAAACCACGGCGGCTTTAGGACTGGCGATTCGTGCGGCCGGGGCCGGTTTTATGGTCTTTATTGCCCAGTTTTTGAAAAAGGGTGACTACAGTGAAATTCAAGCCCTTGAGCGGTTCTCGGATCTGATCACCGTGGAGCAGTTCGGGTTGGGTCGTTTTGTCAGAGGCAAACCTGAACCCGAAGATATCGAAGCGGCCCGCAAGGGACTTGAAATTATTAAGAAAATCTTTTCTTCCGGCAAACATCAGATAGTGATCCTTGATGAGGCCAATGTGGCTGCGGCGTGCGGTTTAGTGTCCATCGATGACCTGGTAGCAGTCATTGAGCAAAAACCGGCCCATGTGGAGCTGATCTTAACCGGACGCGGCGCGCCACCGCAGGTCATTGAAAGGGCCGACCTGGTGTCGGAAGTTAAATCCATAAAGCATTACTTTAACAATGGAGTTAAGGCCCGAGTTGGAATCGAGAAATAAAAATAATCGCAATACCCCCTGTATCGCAATTTTAGGAACAGGATCCGATGTGGGCAAAAGCATCATCACCACGGCCCTGTGCCGCTATTTTGTAGACCGGGGTATCCGGGTGGCGCCGTTTAAGGCCCAGAATATGTCCAATAATTCCGGTGTCACACCGGAAGGACTGGAAATAGGACGGGCCCAGATTGTTCAGGCTGAAGCGGCCAGGATTGCCCCCCATGTGGATATGAATCCGGTCCTGCTGAAACCCACCAGTGAAATCGGCTCCCAGGTAGTATTGCTCGGCAATGTCAGTGAAAACACCACCGCCGTCGATTACCACAACAAAAAGGAGACGCTTTTTAAAACCGCGACCCAGGCGCTTAACCGCTTGCGTCGAAAATTCGATCTGGTCATCCTGGAAGGGGCCGGATCATGCGCCGAAGTCAATCTGATGGGCAATGATATTGTTAATTTGCGTATGGCTGAATATGCCCAGGCCCCGGTGGTTCTCGTCGCCGATATTCATCGGGGAGGCGTTTTTGCCCAAATAGTCGGGACCCTGGAATGCCTGCCGCCGGCCCAGCAGGATCGCATCAAAGGATTTATCATCAACCGGTTCCGGGGTGATAGTCGCCTGTTTGAAGACGGCGTGAAATGGATCGAGCAAAAAACCGGGAAAAAGGTATTTGGCGTTCTTCCCTGGTATGATCATATCAATATTGAACCTGAAGATTCAGTGGTCATCGAACAGCCAAAACAAATATTTAAAAACCCCGGCAATCAAGCCGTCGTTGGTGTCATTCGTCTGCCCCACATATCTAACTTCAACGATTTTGACCCGCTGTCGGCCCTCGATGGACTGGCGGTCTACTTCCTGGAAAAGACTCAGGAACTATCACATTTCAGCGCGGTCGTCCTGCCCGGCTCGAAAAACACCCGGTTCGATCTGAACTGGCTCCACTCAACGGGCTGGTCGGAATTGATCAAAGATTATGTGGCGCAAGGGGGCCATGTGATGGGCATCTGCGGCGGCTATCAAATGATGGGCCATGATGTTCGCGACCCGGAGGGTCTGGAGGGACCCCCCGGTAAAACGGATGGACTCCGGTTGTTGCCGGTTGAAACTTATTTAAAAGCACCCAAGACAACGACCTTAACCCGATTTTCCTTACAGGGTATCACCGGATCGGGATATGAAATCCACATGGGGCATACGAATAGGGCCGGGGGTAAACCTTTGTTTCAGGTTTCAGAACGCAACAACACCCCTTGCGAAGACGAAGATGGATGCATTGATCCTGATTCCGGCAATATGGGCACCTATATCCATGGCCTGTTTGAGACTCCCGCAATCACCGCTTTCTGGTTGCAGCACATCGGCCTGGAAAATTTGTCAACATCTGATTTGGGCGGATTGGATGCCAGAAACAGGGAATATGAATTATTGGTTGAACATTTTGAAAAACATATCGATGTCGAAGAAATCGTTGCCACTGTTCAGGGTTCCCCCTTCGCCTTTCAGGCTGCGGAGGGCAGGCTGGGTTCAGAGGTTCAAAATGAAAAAAAATGTATTTGTAATCGGCGGGTGCCGCAGTGGCAAAAGTAGTTTCGCACTGGACAGGGCTCAAAAGTTTTCCGGCGACAACAAGGTCTTTATTGCCACCTGCATTCCCCAGGATGATGAAATGAAACATCGGGTTATGCGCCATCAGGAAGAGCGCAGCCGGAACTGGCATACCGTTGAAGCACCCGTTGACCTGCCGGAGGCAATAGTAGATTCAGGCAACGAAGCCGACCTTATTCTGGTAGACTGCTTGACCTTATGGATCAATAATTTGCTGATGGAAAATCATGATTCCGACCAAATTCTGGATGAGGTTCAAAAACTAACCCGTGCTGTTGCGTCAGTGGCCTGTCCGGTCATTTTGGTATCCAACGAGGTTGGAACTGGCATTGTCCCGGAAAATAAGTTGGCCAGGCTTTATCGGGATCTGGTTGGATCGACGAATCAAGCAGTCGCTGAATGCGCCGATCAAGTTGTCTGGATGGTGGCGGGCATTCCGGTGACCATCAAGGGGTAACGCTAAAAAAGGTTTCAGGTTTCGGGTGTCAGGCCAAAAATGGGGTTTCAGGTGTCAGGTGTCAGGAAAGAGGGCTCAAAGATTCAGGGTCGACGCTTTTAAATGCTAAATTGTGGGAACTTCGCAACCTCGGAAATCTGAACCTCATATCTGACACCTGAAACCTGACACCTGAAACCATATATTAGGGACCATCCCAAAATTAAAATTTACCAAAACAAACGGGAAATTAAGCCCGACAGGTAACTATAACATATGCGACACTTCATCGCGGCCATTCAATTTATCACCATCATCCCGGTGGGTCGTGCGGATAGCTTTGAGCCGCCCAAAATTATACCCTACTTTCCGGTTGTCGGTCTTTTTCTGGGAATTCTGACCGCTTTATGTGATCAACTGTCAATAGCCTTGTGGAGCAGGCCGGTGGCATCGCTACTGGATATCCTTTTTTTGGCCGCGCTTACCGGCGCTTTTCATCTGGATGGACTGGGTGATTCAGCTGACGGTCTTTTGGGGCAACGGTCCAAAGAAAAGGCATTGACCATCATGAAGGACAGTCGTCTGGGAACCATGGGCCTGGTAACGATTGTATTCACTTTGGCCCTGAAGTGGGCCGGTATCGCCGGGTTGGATGCAAACCGCGTATTATTGCTGATCATCGTGCCGGCTTATGCCCGTGCCGGTATGCTTTTTGGCATACGTTTTCTCGAATACGGGCGGCCGGACGGCGGAACAGGTGCGGATTTTTTCAAAAGCAAGCTGGAGTGGACGGCCTTCTGGGGCTTAGCAGCTCCGGTGGTGCTGTCGGTGTTTCTGGGGTGGACCGCCGTCTATTTAAACCTGAGCTTTGTCGCTCTGACTGCGGTACTAATCTGGTATTACAAACGACGGGTGGGATGCATCACCGGTGATATGCTCGGTGCGATGGCGGAAATTCTGGAAGCGGGCCTGTTTTTGCTGGTTTCCATCGGAGGGACCGGATGATGATGGAATGGCTTGCCCCATGGTATATTTTGCCGGCGGCATTTACCCTTGATATCATTCTGGGAGATCCTCATTATCTGCCTCACCCGGTGCGCTGGATGGGAAAAGTGATTGAAAGACTTGAACCGCCTTTGCGCCGAATCCACTTTAATCTTACTTTTTGCGGTGCACTGTATGCGGTCGTTTTGATCCTGGGGACCTGGCTGCTGACATTTTTAGTCCTGGCAGCCGCCTACAGGGTTCATCCCATCCTTAACACGTTACTTGAGATTATATTGATTTATTACTGCCTTTCAATTCGTTCGCTATATGATGCCGCGATGGAAGTGGAACAATGCCTTTTACAGAAAAGGGTTCAGGTGGCCAGGAAAAAAGTCGCCATGATCGTTGGCCGGAATATTGATAATTATAAAGAAGACGGACTTGCCCGTGCCACCGTTGAAACCGTGGCCGAAAACCTGGTTGATGGGGTCACCGCCCCTTTATTTTTTGCAGCCATCGGCGGTGCCCCGTTGGCCCTGGCTTACAAAATGACCAACACCCTGGATTCCATGGTGGGCTATAAAAACCAAACCTATCAGCAGTTTGGCAAAGCTTCTGCCAGAATTGATGATGTTCTTAATTACCTGCCGGCCCGACTTACCGTGCCGATTATCGCCCTGGCGACCCAGATCCTGTCCGGCTACGGAGAACGGTCGCTGAAGACGGCCGTCTGTGAGGGCAGCAACCACGCCAGTCCCAATGCCGGCTATTCGGAGGCGGCCTTTGCCGGCGCCCTGGCTTTAAAATTAAACGGTCCCAATTACTACAACGGACAACTCGTGGACAAGCCTTACATCGGCGTACGCTTCGGCAAAACTTCGACGGAACACATTAAAAAAGCATGCGACCTTATGATGCTGTCCTCGTTTTTATGGTTGTTGGTAGTGTGGGGAGCGAGGGCAGCACTGTAATAAGGTGTCGGGTTTCAGAATGGAGATTCAAAGTTTACCCGCCTTTGGCGGCGCCAAAGGCGACATGCGGTTAAAAAGTACAGACTTCGTCGTCGTCCTCGTGCTCGTTCTTCGTCTCCTATACAATTCTGATTTCGAGAACGAGCACAAGGACAAGGACGAAAAGAATCAGATTAAATCGCATGCATACGACCTGTACCTTCAGATCGGATGACACCTGACGCCTGAAACCTTGATAAGGGCTAACGACAAAAATGACGAATGAAATACCACCGGGATATCCATACCTTATCCAAATCCTACAAAGGCATGTTCCCCTTCAAAATATGCACCACCTCTTTTATTTATCCGGATCACTACATTCCCAATGTAAAGATGCTCGGCCCCTATATGGATGAAATCGAGCTTTTGTTGTTTGAAAGCAAAGGGTGCGATGCCCTTCCTTCCAGGTCGGTTATATCAGAGCTTGGCCGTTTGGCCGACGAATTCGATTTGAGTTATAATATTCACCTTCCCACGGATATATCCGTAAGTGACTTGAATACTGAACGGCAAAGAGATGCAGTGGAAACCATGGTTCGGGTGATAGAACGCATACATCCACTTTACCCGTCTGCCCTGATCCTTCACATCCCCTATATTGATGAGTCATTAACAGACGATAATACAAACAATTGGCTGGATAGAGTTTACAAAAACCTTGAAAAAATACTATCTGAGGTTGAAAATAGAAAAATTATCGCCGTTGAAACTCTGGAATATCCCCTGGAACTGATAGAGGCCGTCATTGTTGATCTGGATTTATCGATCTGCCTGGACTTGGGCCATCTGATGGTATATGACTATGATGTAAAAGAAGTCTTTACAAAATATGCATATAAAACATCCGTCCTTCATTTGCACGGAGTTGAGAACAACCGCGATCATATAACATTGAACCGGTTGCCACCTAAACTAATTGAAACCGTGTTGTGGGTATTAAAACAATTTACCGGAGTGGTGTCCATAGAAGTCTTCTCCTATGAGGACCTGATTTCTTCCCTGAAATTTCTTGAAAATCACTGGGAGAGAGGCTATCCGTTGATTTGTGCGGGCAATGAAAAGACCAAAACCACTGATGCAGATTAGGCAAAGAATTGAACAGTTCGTCAGCAGGGAAGGGCGGAGGCCGAGGGTCCTGGTCAGTAACATGGCCAGAAGAAGCCATGATCAGGATACCAACCTGCTGGCTTCCTTGTTTGCCGAAGCGGGGTTTGATGTTGATATTAGTCCACTGCATCAGACGCCCCGGGGAACAGCCCGGATGGCGATTGAAAATGACGTTCACCTTATCTGCTTTTTAAGCACCGAAAGTAATCATAAAAAGCTGGTCATGGACCTGGTCAAGGACCTCAAGGCCGAGAACGCTGAAAATATTGGTGTCGTAATTGGCGGTAACATACCCCCGTCTGATTATGATTTTCTTTATGGCGCCGGTGTCGATCAAATTTTAAATTCAGCATTGATTGATGCGGAGTCGGTAAACCGACTCTTCGACTTGATCGGATAACCTGAAAACGGACGATAGCATGGATACTCAAGCGTATATTGACGGTGTTTTAGCGAAAAACAGGCGCATCGTTGCCAAAACAATCACTTTAATTGAAAGCTCACTCCCCGCACATCAAGAAATGGCTAAGGCTATCGTCGATGCACTCTTGCCCCATGCCGGCCAGGCGGTGCGTATCGGCATAACGGGTGTGCCGGGCGTCGGTAAAAGCACTTATATCGAAAGTTTTGGACTGCAATTGGTGAAGCAAGGTCATCGGGTGGCGGTGCTTGCGGTCGATCCCAGCAGTTCCAAAAGTGGCGGCAGCATCATGGGAGACAAGACCCGTATGGAAAAACTTTCTCTGGAACAACAGGCCTTCATACGGCCTTCACCATCGGGCGGCACCTTAGGCGGCGTCGCCCGGCGAACCAGAGAAACAATTGTTGTCTGTGAAGCGGCCGGATTTGACGTAATCATTGTGGAAACGGTGGGTGTTGGTCAATCAGAAACCACCGTCGCATCAATGGTCGATTTTTTCCTGGTACTGATGCTGGCCGGAGCAGGAGACGAGCTTCAGGGCATCAAAAAAGGGGTTCTCGAACTGGCGGATGCGATTGCCATTAACAAGGCCGATGGCAACAACATTGAAAATGCCAAAAAGGCTAAAATAGAGTATAAAAAGGCACTGAGTCTCTTAACTCCCTCATCTAAAACATGGTCTCCCCCGGTGCTAATTTGCAGCGCAGTGACAATGGATGGAATCGATGACATCTGGCAGGCCATTATGGATCACCGAAAAAAAATGGAGGCCTCGGGCGAATTGGCCCTAAAACGAAGCAAACAGGCTCTTGACTGGATGTGGGCGCTGGTGGAAGAGGGGCTGATAGATCGTTTTTATAAAAATTCGAAAGTAAAAAAATCTCTACCTAAAATCGCCAAATCGGTTGAAAAGGGGAAAACCGGACCAACTGTTGCAGCGCATAAACTTCTTTATCTCCATGATCAATCCTTTGCAGAAGCTGATTAAAAAAAGGGGGATTCCCTACCAACCGGTTTTTGACCCATTGTGGCGGGTGAACCGGAAAGCATCAACGAACGCACATTTCATTTAATTTATAATCTCAGGGAGATGCAAATGGAAAAAGAGCATAAAGTTCTCATCAGGCGTTGTGATGAATATGATCCTGACAAAATTGCAGGTATCGTCAAAGAAGGGATGCGGGAACTGGGGGTCACACCATCCGGTAACATCCTGCTTAAACCCAATGTCGTTTTGGCCCATCCCGAAGTTTTTCCCTATGCGTTTACGCGCAAAGAGTTTCTTGATGGTGTCATAACCGCAACCAAAGAATTAGCCAAAGATGTGAAAGAGATCTCCGTAGGTGAGCGCTCGGGCATCACCATACCGACCCGCTATAACTTCAATAACGCAGGATATCCGGAAGTTTTAAAAAAGCATAGGATAAAAGCCCATTATTTCGATGAGGTCAAACAGGTTCCGGTCAAAATACAAGGCGCCCGGGTTTTGCGAAACCAGTTATTTATGCCCAAACCCATTGCCGAGTGTGACTTTCTTATTAATTTGCCCAAATTCAAAGCCCATCCATGGTGTCGGCTTACGCTCAGCTTGAAAAATTTTATCGGAATTCAGGATGACCGGCACCGCCTAGTAGATCACAATCAGTTTCTGGAACATAAAATTGCCGACCTGCAGGCTGTCATCCAGCCCAAATTTATTGCGATTGATGCCATTACAGCCGGGCAAAAAATGATGCTGACACCCACCCCATTCGATATGGGTGCGATTGTAATGGGAACGAATTCGTGCGCGGTTGATACGGTCGGTTGTCATATGGTGAATGTGGACCCCAACGATCTTGTTCATTTACGATATGCATCTGAAAGGGGATTCGGCCCAATGGACATCAACCAGATAACAGTTGGCGGTGATTTCCCCCTGACAGAAATGCAGGAAAAAACGAAAAATTTTCAATTCTGCCTGGAGCGTGTTGATGACTATTTTTCGGAAGACCCCAACCTGTCGTGCACGGTAGGAACTTTTCCGGAGAGACATTCCGCAGATTACTGCTGGGGGGGGTGCCCCGGTGCCCTTCAGGAAGCCATGCACATATTCAGAGGTTTCTACCCGGACGTGGATAATCAAATGCAAAAGGTGCGCTACGTGGTAGGGAAGGTGGATGGACCATTGAACTTAGATGAAAATGAACGCGTCATTTTCGCCGGCAATTGCACAAGCTGGGAAGGAGAGATCGATGGAAAACATGTCAAAATCGCGAGTAGTTATAAAACAGCAAGCGATACCGATGAAACCAAAACGGAAACCAATGATATGCTATTGAAATTTGTAAAAGCCCAATTTCACTCCCTTGTGAATAAATCATCCCGCTATATCCACGCCAAAGGGTGCCCACTTTCCGTTGCCCAACATGTCAACTACTTATCGTCAATGGCAAAAATCAAAAATCCTAATTTTGATCCGAAACTATTTGTGCAGGCCAACATTACGTATTATCAAATGCGATTTCATCGTTTTATGGCTCGTTTTGCAGGTTAAATGCCAAATATAAATCCTTAAACCTGGATTTCTATCAGAACTTGTTTCAATCGAATCTAAATCACTATGTTTCACCGGGCAACCTGATACCCTGGAAAGACCGATTTTCATGACCGGACTAAAGGTTTATACCAGCAACCGCCTTGAGATTCTCGCAAAACAGCTTGCCGGAATCGTTCAAACTCCGTTGCCGACACCCTTTACTCCCGAGATCATTGTGGTCCAGAGCCGGGGGATGGAACGTTGGATTTCCATGGAACTTGCCGGATTAAACGGGATCAGTGCGAACTGCTCCTTTCCCTTTCCCAATGCCTTTTTGGAAGATATTTTTATAAAACTGATACCGGGTCTGCCCGATATCTCGCCCTTTGACCCCGAGACGATGACCTTTCGGCTCATGAAAATCATTCCCCAAAACATTGAGTTGGAAGGATTTGAAGACCTCAAAGCCTATCTGGCTGATGACGGCAATCATCTCAGATTGTATCAGCTGGCGGGCAGAGTAGCTGATCTTTTTGATCAGTATCAGGTATTCCGCCCCCAATTACTTTTCCAGTGGGAGCAGTCCAAGAAAGAAAAAAAACCACCTTATGGGTGGCAGGCGAAACTCTGGCGCGAGCTAGCCCGTGGACATGAGAACTTGCATCGCGCCCGGTTAAGGGAAAACCTCTTGGAGCAGATCAGAGACTTACGCCTGGACCCAACCCGGCTTCCGGTGCGGGTGTCGCTTTTTGGGATCTCGCATCTTCCCCTTTTCCACCTCCAGGCATTCGCAGAATTGTCCCGGCTTATCGAAGTTAATTTGTTTTTAATAGATCCCTGCCGGGAGTACTGGGCGGATATTATTTCGGACCGGGAGATTAAAAAAATTCGCCGAAAAAATCCTCCGGTTTCAGAAAACATTGAGTGGTATCACTATGAAAAAGGAAATAGGCTGCTGGCTGCCATGGGAACGCTGGGCCGGGATTTTTTTGAACTCATCAGCGCTTTGGATTGTGAAATTTTCGAACAATTTGAAGCGCCCCAGGAACATTCAATTCTCAGTTATTTGCAGGCAGATATTTTAAACCTGAGAGATAGAGAAATCAACAGGCTCGATGTGACGGTCGGATCGATATCTGATAATGAGCGGATGTCCGGTTCACAACCTGAAATTCTGCAACTGCCTGACCAGGACACTTCCGTTCAGGTTCATTCCTGCCACAGTCCCATGCGCGAAATCGAAGTGCTGCACGATAATCTGCTGGCTATGTTCGAAGAAGATCCGGAGTTGTTACCAAAAGACATCATTGTCATGACGCCGGATATTGAAACCTATGCGCCCTATATCAATGCCGTCTTTGATTCTCAAACCGACAAATCATTGGTGATCCCATACAGTATTGCGGATCAGAGCCCGCGCACCGAAAGCCGGATGATAGAGGGCTTTTTGGCTTTGCTGGACATCAACGATGGCCGGTTCGGAGCCGTCCAGGTACTCTCTTTATTGGAATTTCCCGGAATCAAGGAACGGTTCGACCTGGTTGAATCTGATCTAAACGTCATTGAGCGGTGGGTGACAGACACACAAATTCGGTGGGGTATTGATGCCGACAGCCGCCTGAGGGCAGGGCTCTCCGGGTTCTCAGAAAACACCTGGCAGGCCGGACTGGAAAGGCTGGTGCTCGGATATGCCATGCCGGGTGAAAACCGCCATATGTTTAACGGCATTTTGCCCTATGACAACATTGAAGGCAGCGAGGCACAAATCCTGGGCAAGTTTTTAAATTTTATCGGTCGCCTGATTGCATGGTCAGCAAAACTGAAGCAGCCCGCAAACCTGAGCAAATGGCAAATGACCCTGACAGCCCTTGTCGACAGCTTCTTCAAGCCGGAAGAAAAAGAAGAAAGGGAGCTCCAGATTTTGCGTAATTTGCTGGAAAATCTGACTGTCATCGAAAATAACGCGGATCTGCATGATGATATAGAACCGGCAATTGTCAAATCATATCTGAATTCACGACTGGAGCAAAACAGGTATGGATCAGGGTTTTTAACCGGAGGCGTTACCTTTTGTGCCATGTTGCCGATGCGAAGTATCCCTTTCAAGATCATCTGTCTCGTCGGCATGAACAATGATGCCTATCCCCGGGATTTTCAACCGCTGAACTTTGATCTCATCGCCAGACATCCCCAGGCCGGCGACAGGTCGCGCCGCAACGATGATAAATACCTCTTCCTTGAATCCATCATATCAGCCCGCAAAAAGCTTTATATCAGTTACGTCGGACAAAGCATCCAGGACAATTCCATCCTGCCGCCGTCTGTGCTTGTCAGTGAGTTGCTCGACACGATTGAGAAGAGTTTTGCTGTGTCCGAAGAAAACCTCCTTAAAAAAATCGTAACCAGGCACAGGCTGCAGCCTTTCTCGCCATGGTATTTCCGCAGCCGCACCGGGCTCTTCAGTTATTCAATTGAAAATATGTTGGCCGGTATGGCTGAAAAAGCAGAACCGCTTCCCTTTATAGCGGCCAGGATTCCCCTGTCACCGGAAGAAGCCGCGCAATGGCAAAAGCTCGACCTTGATTCCATGTGCCGGTTTTTCAGCAACCCCGCCCGGTTTTTTATCCAAAGACGATTGGGGATATGGCTGGAGGACAGAAGTTCCCTGTCGGACGACCGTGAAAATTTTGTAGTGGTCGCCCTGGAAAGATATCTGGTTGAACAAAATCTGCTTAAAGCCCGAATGTCAGGATCAGCCCTCGAAGACTTCAAACCGGTTCAAAAGGCCCTGGGGCAACTTCCCCATGGCAATGTCGGGGATTTTGACTACAATGAAATGAGCATTGAGGTTGAAAATTTTGTTTCCAAAATAGAACGCTTTATCCGCACAGCAGCATCCCGGAAGCCGATCGAAATTGATCTTAACATATCAGGGTTCGATCTGCGAGGACGGGTGTCTGAAATTGCGGAATCCGGATGGGTTAACATCCGCTGCGCCCGTAAAAGAGTTAAGGATATCCTGACATCATGGATTTATCATCTTGTTCTGTGTCATGCCGCACCGCCGGAATACCCCCAGACCAGTTTTCTCATATGCAAGGATTCAGCGGTGCAGTTCGGGCCGGTACCGGAAAGCAAAGCCCTTCTTGAGGACCTTCTTTACTTGTTCCGGTGTGGATTGGAGGAACCGATCCATTTTTATCCTGATACTTCCCATGAATATGCCGAACACAAACTAAATATGTCAAAATCTGATCAATCGGCGCTGGCTAAAGCCACACTGAAGTGGCGGGGGGCAGATTCGCCCAAAAAACACTCCCGGGTGGAATCTGATGATCCCTATTACGATCTGTGCTTCCGCCGAATGGACCCCCTCGATGATGAGTTTAAAAAGATTGCATTGACGGTGTTTGAACCGCTATTTGCGTATGGTAAGGGAATTGTACTTTAACTATACAGATGCTTGAAATAAACAACTATATAAAGGAGACCTTCCATGGCTCTGATCGTACAGTTACATGAAGGCGTCGCCATCAATAAATGTCCATTGGATCAACCCAGATTACGTATCGGCCGCAGTCCGGAATGTGACATTTTTATTGATGATGCGGTCGTCAGCTCTGAGCATGCCGTGATTGAAAAAATAGAAAACCCTGATTCCAAAGGGGCTGTTGAATACTATTTAGAGGATCAAAACAGCACCAACGGCACATTTTTGAATGATGAAAAGACCACCCGAAAAAAATTAAATCATGAAGATGTCATCCGGGTGGGGTGGGTTAGCTTTAAATTCATTGACGAAACAAAAGCAGACCCGGAGCAAACCGCCAAAATTCATAAAAGCTGGATTCCCGGCGTATTTTATACGAAACAGTAAGGTTCAGAGGTTCAGCGAACTCGGTTCCACAAGCCTTGCAGAAAAAATCCAGCCGTTTAATCTCCTGAGGATACTCAGACAAGGTAACCCTGAACGTTGAACCCAGAACTTAAGAACCCATTTTGCCATGGATATCACCTCCCAGATAACAGTTGCGGTTAAACCGGAATTTTATAAATTAAACATGGGTGCGCTCGAACCCGGCAGCACTCTGAAACTGAAAATCATTGAGCTGAAAGGAGACCGTGCACTGATTGATATCGGAAGTTTTCGCACAACCGCGGATATAAAAATACCCGTTACTTTGGGCGAAGAATTAATGGTCAGGGTGCTTGAGACCGGCAAACAGCTCAAACTGGGCGTCATCAATCCGAATCAAACCAACCCCCTGTCGGCTGAATTATCCGGACAGCGCCTGGAACCACCGCCCGCGGAAAATCTAACTAAATTCCAAAACGAATTGTTCCGGATTCTTAATCAGGCTGCAGGTCCATCGGGCGGCAAAAACAATCCCTCATCAATATTCAATGTTTTAGAGATGTTAAATGCTTATTTCGAACCTTTTGAATTAAAAGAAATTATTGGCGAATTACTTCCCCGTCTTAAGTCTCACTTTGTAAATTCAGGTCTTTTTTTTGAAAAATCACTTGAACGGATAATTTCCCAGGTCCTTGAAACAAAGGATGGCGGATTGAACAAAAGCCTGGCGGATCTTTCTGAAGTCAAATCCCTTTTCAACCGGGATCTCAAGCCCAACCTTTTACTCCTGCAGCATTTCATCGAGGAAAAAGAAACCCTGAAAAGAATATTCGGACCAGGGACCCTGGCCATACTGAAAGGGGCTGTCGATACCTTGTTGTCCGACATAACCCAGCAACAGGGCCGGGCGATAAATAGGCTGGAATCGGCTCATCCGTTTCAGGTGTTTACCTATGCGCTTCCGCTAAAAGAGGGAGATCAGACAGCGCGGCTGAAGGTCTTTTATGAAAAAAAACAAAAATCAGGATCCAAAAAGGGATTTCAAATTTCCCTATTGCTGTCTATGGATCGATTGGGAGATGTCCGCACGGATTTTTCTCTGTTGGGAAAGGATTTGAACATAACCTTCTATGTGACAGAACCGTCGGCACTGATCGAGATACAGGAAAATTATCAGGAATTAGACGCCTTACTCCATAATCTCTTTGACCAGGTACAGCTGGCTGTCAAAGTTTCTGAGAAAAGAGTCAAGGATTTTGATCGGCCGGATGTTCAAATGGCCGGCAACCGAAAGGTGGATTTGCGGATTTAGTCATGGATAAATCTCCAAAAGCGGTGGCCTTGAAATACGACCAAAAAAAAGACCATGCCCCCAGAGTCATCGCCAAGGGCAGGGGCGAGATCGCCGAGAAAATCATCGAAGTCGCCAAGGCGCATAACCTACCGTTGTACGAAGATAAAAACCTGATCCAAATCCTGGAAGCCCTCGATCTGGAAACTGAGATACCACCGGAGCTGTACCGGGCGGTGGCCGAGGTACTGGCGTTTATTTATCGACTGAACGGCAAACATAAAATTGGAAAATAAGAGAAGTTCATTGAATTTATTGGGTTGGTTCGGAATACTATCGATTGAATAAAACCTGACCGGCTTGCTCGAAATGTGGTACCCAGAGTATGAAACCCATAACCAGAATTCGGAGCATCAGATCTTTTAAATCTGAAATCCGAAATCTAAAATCCCAAATCGAAGCGCCCGTAACTCGAACAATGCAACCATTCGATCTACTAAATGCTCCCCTTAAAGGCAGCAATTTGATAGAAGCCAGCGCCGGTACGGGAAAGACGTACAATATTGAAGGTCTCTTTATTCGGCTCATCCTGGAGATGCAGCTGCAGGTCGACCAGATCCTGGTCTTGACATTCACCAACGCGGCCACCGAAGAACTTAAGGACCGAATCCGAAACAAACTGGTACAGGCCAGGGATGCATTTGCGGCCGGAAGCAGCGCCGACCCCCTCATCGAATCACTGGTAAAAACATACCCCGATCAGAAGGCAGCGGGTGTGCGACTGCATGAAGCCCTGATCGATTTCGATCAGGCAGCCATTTATACGATTCATGGGTTTTGCCAGCGTATTATCCATGAAAATGCCTTTGAAACCCATAATTTATTCGATACCGAACTGGTTTCCAATCAGTCCCACCTCATCCAGGAAGTCGTCGATGATTTTTGGAGAAAGGCCTTTTACACGGCATCAAAGGAATGGGTTGGTTTTGCCCTGCAACAGGTTAAAAATCCGGATTATTTTATTCGACTCCTGGACAAAGTCAAAATCCCTGATGTGAAAATAGTGCCCGAATCCTCGGAGCCTTTGCTGGAGGCCCTCAAGCCCTTTCGCAGCGCACTGGAAGCCCTGAAAAAAACCTGGCCGACCTCCCGGGAGGCGGTGATCCAGGCCATGATGGATCCGACCCTGAACGCCACCATCTACGGCAGTATGAAGGCCAGCGCCAATTACCCGCAAATGAGCGCAAGAGCGCTCAAAGTGAACACCCTGGCAGAGGCCATGGACCATCTTGCCCACCCGCACAGCACGGGATTTCCCCTCTTCGATAAATTTGAAAATTTCACGGCTGCCAAACTGACCAGAGCTACCAAAAAAAATAACAGCCCACCCGAACACGAATTTTTTAATCTTTGTGATCTTGTCTTTGCCCAGGGCGAACTTTTAAAGATCGAATTTGAACAATCCTTGATGTTTTTAAAAACCAGACTGTTTGACTTTGCCGCATCTGAGCTGCGCAAACGGAAAAAAGAAAAGAATATCCAGTATTTTGATGATCTTTTGACAACGGTTTTAAGCGTTCTAAAAAGTGAAAACGCCAATCAACTGGCGGCCGGTATTCGTCAGCGATACAAGGCTGCCCTGGTAGATGAATTTCAAGATACCGACAGTGTCCAGTATGATATTTTAACCCGCCTTTTCGCTCACGAGGACAGCCTGCTGTTTATGATCGGCGATCCCAAGCAATCCATCTATAGCTTCCGGGGGGCTGACATCTTCTCTTATATGAAGGCCGCCCGCCGCAGCGATGCCAAATTTACGCTGATAAAAAACTGGCGCTCTGAACCGAAATTGCTTGCGGCCGTCAACACCCTGTTTTCCGGCGTGAATAAACCGTTTATCTTCGATGAAATCCCCTTTGAAGCGGGCCAACCTGCCGGGCAATCCTTAAAAGATGGCGAATTTAAGGGCCCGCCATTTATTCTCTGGTATCTGGATTCAAAAAAGCTTACCGGGATCGACAAACCCATGAACAAACCTGCGGCCACCCGATTGATTGCGGGTGCCGTGGGAAGTGAAATATGTCGGTTATTATCAAAATCGACACCGCTTGAGCCGGGTAAAATCGCCGTACTGGTCCGCACAAATGACCAGGCCCAGCTGATAAAAGCTGTTCTGACCGCCCGGGGCGTCCCATCGGTCCTGTATACTTCGGCCAATATTTTTGATTCCCGGGAGGCCATGGAAGTTGAACGAATTTTAAATGGCATTGCCCATCCGGCCGATATCTCCTGTCTTAAGGCAGCCCTGGCCACAGAAATTATGGGTACCCGTGCTGAAGAATTGGTTTCCGGTGATTTTGAATCCCGCTGGTGGGAATCCCGCCTAACCCGTTTCAGTGAATATCTTCAAACCTGGGAGCAGAATGGATTTATTCGCATGTTTCGGCTGTTTTTAGTCCGGGAAAGGGTCATGGATCGACTTTTACGTTTTCCGGACGGAGAACGACGCCTCACCAATGTTTTGCATCTGGTTGAATTGCTGCACCGGCAGTCCGCAGAAAAAAATACCGGCGTTGCCGGCCTGTTGAAATGGCTGGCTGAACAGCAGGATCCGATAACTCTCCGGCTGGAAGAAAACCAACTGCGTCTTGAAAGCGATGAGAATGCCGTCAAGATTGTTACCATTCATAAAAGCAAAGGATTGGAATACCCCGTAGTGTTTTGTCCCTTCGGCTGGGAAGGCTCCTTAATAAATGACAAGGAATTTTCTTTCCATGATATTGCCGATAACTTTCAACTGACCTTTGATTTAGGCTCCGAATCCCGCGATCAACATCTGGCCCTGGCCCGCAACGAGCTGTTGTCTGAAAATCTAAGACTGCTTTATGTGGCCCTGACCCGGGCCAAACAACGCTGTTACCTTGCCTGGGGATATATAAACCGTGCTGAAACATCTGCTCTGGCCTACCTGCTGCACGGCGGCACCGATCAACCGGACGAATTTTCAGTCCAAGATCAGACCCTCCTTTTAAAAAAAAATTTCAAGGACAAAACCAACACCGAACTTTTTGAAGATTTACGACAAATCGCGGCCAGGTCCCAGAACAGCATTGAAGTGGTTTCATTGCCCGTATCAGCAGATTCTGATAGGATCCTTACGCGAGGGCAGGCGGCCGAAGGACCGCTTTTCTGTCGCCGGTTCACCGGAAAAATAGATCGTTCCTGGAAAATTTCAAGTTATTCTTCCCTGGTATCCACCGGGGCTTCAGATGTGGACCTGCCGGATCGCGATGATTCCCCGGACGGATTGGAACCAGGCCGGACAACGCCCCCCGATGAATTAGAAGCGCAAAGCGCTCCCAACAGCCTCTCGGTTTTTGCCTTCCCGCGGGGCGCCCGGGCCGGTAGCTTTTTTCATGACATCTTTGAGCATTATGATTTCGCCGGGATCCAATCAGACCATCTGCAACGGCTGGTTGCCGGTAAACTACAGCAATACGGATATGACCCCAAATGGCTGACAACTGTCTGCACGGCCATATCATCTGTCCTGGCGGTTCCATTGCATCCGGACCTTTCGCAGTTCAGACTGTCGTCTTTAAAAGCCGCAGACCGGATAAATGAAATGGAATTTTATTTTCCGCTAAACCCCGTGACGCCCGACAAATTAAAAAAGGCGTTTAAAAAATTCGGTCGGCGCAACCGAATCGGGCAGTTTCCCGCCCGCCTTGAAAGGCTTTCCTTTGCCCCTTCTCTCGGGTTCATGAAAGGCTATATAGATATGGTTTTTCGCCATCAGGGGCGTTTCTATCTGCTCGATTGGAAATCGAATTATCTTGGGCCGACATTTGACCACTATCATCAGCCTTTTCTGCAGCAAACCATGGAAGCAAATTACTACACCCTGCAATACCATATCTACACCCTGGCGTTGCACCAGTATTTGCGGCATCAACAACCGGGTTACCGCTACGAAAAGGATTTCGGCGGCGTTTTTTACATATTCATCCGGGGCGTCAATGAGCCTAAGGGTCCAGAATACGGTGTTTTCTATGACCGGCCGGATCCGGATCTAATTCATTCCCTGGGCCAAACCCTTATCCCCGGATATGGATAGGCGGGTTGCGGGTTTCGCGTCACGCGCAGCGGGGTACGATACGGGGTGCGGAATGCTGGGAGTGGCTTTAGCCACGATCGTGCTGCCTGACCGGGTTAATCGCGGCTAAAAGCCGCTCCCGCAATAAAAAGCACTTAAATTAGCATTTTTATACTGAATCATGGCCAAAGAGAACTTACAAAACATCATACTCTATCTTAAGTACCAGCGGAATATTTTCTGAAATAGATATTCATTTTGCCAGGTTCATTTCGCGTCTTGCACTTGATCCGGATCCAGACATAATTCTGGCGGCAGCAATGGTAAGCCGTGCAACGACCAATGGCGACATCTGTCTCAATCTCGATTCCGTGTCCGAAACAATCCTTTTCGAAGAGCAGCCGGCCCAGGACCCGGTCTTCTGTCCCCCCTCAGTGAAATGGCGCCGACAATTGCAGGCCCACACCGCGGTCGGCAAACCCGGTGACAGGTGTCCGCTGATCCTGGATGATCATAACCGGTTGTACCTCTACCGCTATTGGGAGTATGAAACAAAACTGTCCTCCTGCATTCATAATCGAGCTGCAGGGGAGCTGGCAGATTTCAATCCCGGGAAAGTTAAAGCCAGTCTCGACCGTCTGTTTCCGGCCGCCGATGAGGGTGTCGACTACCAAAAAGTTGCCGCCGTCACGGCATTATTCAAGCGCTTTAGTGTCATCACGGGGGGACCCGGCAGCGGGAAAACCCATGCCATTGCCGGCATACTGGCACTTATATTAGAATGCACCGATCAGGATAAATTAAATATCAGTTTGACCGCGCCCACCGGCAAAGCGGCGGCCAGACTCGGGGAATCCATCCTGCAGGCCAAAGATCATCTAAATTGCAGCCGCTCTTTAAAAGACAGCATCCCGGGCGAGGTTTTCACCATTCACCGTTTGTTGCGACCCATTACCGGCACGCCATATTTCCGCTACAACAACGACAATCTTTTACCGGCCGATGTTGTCGTGGTTGACGAAGCCTCTATGGTGGATCTGGCGCTGATGTCAAAGCTATTGCAGGCCGTTGCACCGGATGCCCGGCTGCTGATTGTGGGCGACAAAGATCAGCTGGCCTCGGTTGAAGCCGGATCGGTCCTGGGCGATATATGCGACCGCCAGGTCATTCATGGCTTTTCTAAAGATTTTCTAAATTGTATTGAAAAATTTACCGGTACCGCCATCGCAAATTTCGATCCAATGCCTGAAAACGGCTCAGCGTTGCAGGACTGCATTTGCGTACTGGATAAAAACTATCGGTTTTCGTCCCAAAGTGGTATCGGGGCAATCAGCCGGGCCATCAATTTCGGCGATATTGAAAAATCCATGGCATTGCTAAAAAATCCGTCGGAAACTGCTGTCCAGTGGTCAGAAATTAGCTCCCAAAGCAAGTTGAGCAGTCAACTGACTCAGAAGATAATCGATGGATACAGAAAATACTTGACAATAAAGGACCCCATGTTAGCTATGAGTGCGTTTAATGAGTTTAAAATCCTGTGTGCGCTTAATACTGGCCCGTTCGGTGTAACGTCAGTCAATAATCTGGCCGAGCAAGTCCTGATCCGTGAAAATCTCATTGGAGACCATTCAGCGGGAAGTCATCCGTGGTACAGGGGCCGGCCGGTAATGATAACCCGGAATGATTACAGTCTCGGACTTTATAATGGAGATATCGGAATCACGCTGCCGGACCCGGACGCCGACAACGATCAATTGTATGTCTATTTCCAGGATACCGCAGGAGGTGCCAGACGGTTTCTTCCGCACAGACTCCCGGAGCATAAGACGGTCTATGCCATGACAGTTCACAAGAGCCAGGGTTCGGAATTTGATCACGTCATCCTCATCCTGCCGGATAAGGATTACCCGCTGATGACCCGGGAATTGATCTATACCGGACTGACAAGAGCCCGGCAGAAAGTGTCTATCTGGGGAACTGAACCGGTACTCACAACCGCTATTTCACGCAGAATCGAACGGTCCTCCGGATTGCGCGACGCATTGTGGACATAGCAAGGTTCAGGGTTGTGGGTTCGGGGTTCAGAGGTTAAAGACTGTTGACATGCTGCTTTGCTGGAAATCCTGACCCAATAACCCTGAACGTTGAACCCTTCGAATCCCAAATTATGGAGCGATAACGATGAAAAGAACCGTCATTCGAGGAACCGGACGTTTCCTCCCACCGCGGGTGGTTACCAATGAAGATATGACCCAATGGATGGACACAACAGATGAATGGATCCGGCAGCGAACCGGCATCGAGCAGCGCCACTGGGTGCCCGAAGAGGGTGGTGTGGGATCATCCGATCTCGGGCTGAAGGCTTCTCAAATCGCCATGCAGCGAGCCGGATGGAAACCGGAAGACCTGGATTTAATTATTTTTGCTACCCTGAGTCCGGATATCTTCTTCCCCGGGCCCGGATGCTTGATGCAGCATAAACTTGGCCTGGACGCCACGCCGGCCCTTGATATCCGACAGCAATGCACCGGTTTTCTCTATGGTATCACCACTGCCGATGCCTATATCCGCAGTCATCTGGCCAACAAAATTCTGCTGGTGGGCGCCGAAGTTCATAGCACCGGACTGGATATTTCCACCAGGGGCAGAGATGTGGCGGTGATATTCGGAGACGGAGCCGGAGCAGTCTGTCTGGAAGGTGTTGAATCGGATGAACCCATCGGGGTTTTGGCGTCTGCTCTGCACGCCAACGGCAAGTTTGCCGAAAGCCTGTCGGTCGAATTGGGGGCCTCACGAAACAATCCCCGGATCAGCAAAGAGCAAATTGACGAGGGACGGCATTTCCCCAAAATGGACGGCAAGACCATCTTCAAATTGGCCGTTCAGAAACTGCCCGAAGTGGTGGGTGAAACTCTGGAAATAGCCGGGCTTTCCATTGAGGATATCGATCTGTTTATTCCCCATCAGGCCAATCTGCGCATAAACCAGTTTTTTCAGCAGTCGATGAAACTACCTGAAGACAAGGTGTTTCACAACATCCAACGTTACGGTAATACGACCGCGGCCAGCATTCCGATTGCCCTTGACGAAGCCCTGGAAATGGGGGTCATCGGTGACGGCAGCATTGTTTTGTTTCTGGGGCTCGGTGCCGGAGTGACCTGGGGAGCCGTGATTTCAAAGCTAGTCAGTTAGAGATACTGCCTTCTCCTCAAATTTTGCCCAGGGGGATTAAATGGCCAGGAAAAAAGACAGAGATATTAACACCAAGAGATTAGCCGGTATAGCAATCCTAATATTTACTTTTCTCATAGGATGCTCAGGAACCTATGGGGAAATTAAGCCACAGACAGAAAGCGAATCAAAGGGAACCCAAAGGGAACTGATCGATAGCTGGTCCGACTACGACATATGGCTTATCTATAAAAAAGATCAATTAGCCGTCCTCATTTTTGATTGGAAAAATGACGAAAGGACAATTTTGCCTGAAAGCAACTGGCGTAAGGTTAAAGATCAGCAAATGTGGCAGGAGATTGTAAAAGCCAATACGACGAGTGATGGCGATTTCAAACTGCCTGGAGACTATTCCGGTGGTACTTCAAGAGTCGAAGGGATATGGGGCCCCGATATCCAGCTTTATGGGTTAATTGTCTATCAGGCCTATTCGGTGTCATTGGGAAGTGTAAAGCTGGTCGAGGAAAATGCAATCCGGTTATCCTTGCAGCCTCCGGCAGCAGTAACTAATCGGTGATTAGATTTATTTAATCCGCCTGCGGCGGACAAGGCAAGGGTTTAATTCCCCGCCCCTTGGGGCGTTTAAAATTTTCCGTTTGATACCCCGTTGCTTGCGGCGGGGTTGTTCATTGGAGAGAGGAGGTTACAAATGAGGAAAACATTTATAGCCGTGGAGGTAATCCTTTTATTTTTGATTTTTACAAGTCTTCAAAGTTATGCTGAAGATTTAATCTATGCGAAAGGACTTCATTGGACTGCCGGGATTATGATGAAATGGAAATCGTCCCGTTCAAAATTACAGATGCAACAAATCGGAAAAAATGAGGTGCCAAAAAAACCTGTGATATCATCAATTCCAGTTGCCGGTGCTGAAATGCATGTACTTCTGCTATGGAAAACAACATATCAATCCGGCTGAAACCGTGTGATACTCGAATTATATCAACTTAAATTAAACACTTAGATTTTCCATAGCCTTTTTCATTTGACGAACTGCCTGTCTTAGCCGTTCTTCATTTTCTACAAGGGCAAGACGCAGGAATCCTTCTCCTTCTTCGCTGAATCCTGTTCCGGGAGCCACCGCCACATTCGCCCTGTCCATCATTTCAATGGCAAACCGCATGGCACCCATTTTGTCGAATGGCTCTGGGATCTTTGACCAGACAAACATACCGGCTTTTGGCTTTTTAATGTCCCATCCGATTCTTTCAAGGCCGCTACACAAAACATCTCTTCTGGTTTGGTATATGTTTGCCAGCTCGGGAATAGTGTCGTCACAATCGCGCAACGCTATAATGCCGGCCACCTGGATGGCGGAAAAAATGCCATAGTCAAAATAACCTTTGATTTTTCCAAGGGCCTGAACAATCTCAGCGTTTCCCACACAATACCCGATTCTCCACCCTGCCATGTTATACGATTTTGAAAAAGACCCAAATTCTACCCCAACATCCTTTGCACCGTCCACTTCAAGAAAACTTGGAGCTTCATACCCGTCAAAGGTGATTTTCGAATAGGCAAAATCATTAATGATCATGAATTTAAAGCGCTTGGCAAGTTTCACCACTTCTTTGAAAAATTCCCTGTCTACAACAACGCCTGTGGGATTATGAGGGTAATTGAGCATGAGAACTTTGGGTTTGGGATAACAAGCTTCACAAATGCTGATGATGCGGTCAATAAAGCTTTTTTCAGGTGCTATGGGTATTTTCATGACATTGGCTCCTGCAATGACAGCTGCATAAATATGCACCGGGAATGCAGGGGCGGGTACAAGCACGGAATCTCCCGGGCCCATAATGGCCAGGCAAAGATGGGATATCCCCTCTTTGGAACCAATGGTGAAATAAGTCTCTGTTTCAGAATCAAGATCAATATTATAATGTCGCTTGTAATATTTTGCGATTTCAATTTTTAAATGCGGAATGCCGGAAGTTTCCGGATACCGGTGCGATTTAGGATCTTTAGCGACCTCAACCAGTTTTTCAATCACGGCATCAGGTGTCGGATCCATGGGGTTCCCCATACCAAGGTCAATAACATCATCTCCGTTGCGCCTCTTGTCCATTTTCATTTTGTTTATCATTCCGAACAAATATGGAGGCAGCTGATCCATACGGCTTGCAAAACGAATAATACGGTTTTCTTCCAAAACAAAACTCCTTTATAAACTTCAATCCTGAAATTATGGCTAAAAGGATCATAGCAGATGTTTAAATCATAGGAAAATAAAATGTGAAATAGGATCTCCGTTTTATATTTCATTTGCTCCAAATGAGAGATCTAAGCATGTCTGCCATAAACCGAAAGAAAAACCGCATAGAGCCCGTAACCATCAGCGCGGTGGAGTTTATCCGAAGATTGTTGCTTCACAGCCCAGCCTGCCCAAAGGATTTGTCAGAATCAGGATAGCTGAAGTATTCGAATTTAATCTAAAACAAATATGTAATATACCTATTTAATATAATTCATAATTTTTGTGTAATTCACTTCATAACTACATATCTTTTTCTTAAATTTTCCTGCCAATCCTATCCTTTTGATTGGTATAACTATTCAATATTTATACCGTTGTTCCATAACTGTTTGATTTTGCATGATTCTTGCAAAAAAAATTAAGAGGAAGCCGGATTTTTCCGGCATAGAACCTGGCCTAAGCCACTATGGCTTACTGGGGATAACCATGGTGTTGTGAAACCTCAAAAGTAGGAGAAAATCGTGTTAGCGATATCGATATATAGAAAGGGTTTCATGAAGACAGTGGCTGCAGGTAGAGCCGTTTTGGAACTCGGCAAGAGATATATTACCATGAGGTATATATTCATCGTAATAATTCTCACCTCTATAATGCTGGTTCCCGCTAATGCTGATGCCAAGTTCAATTGGACATGCCAAACTGCGGCTAGTGGTCCATATGCTTATTTTCAAACTGATATCTCCCTTGCCTTTGATGGGAGTGGAAGGCCAGCCATAAGCTGCAGTGGTTCGGGCATATATGCGCTTAAGCTTGTCTATGACAGAAATAGAGATGGTGACTTTGCTGATCCAGGGGAGATCTCCATCGTTAGCGGAGGTACAGGGGCACAATATCACTCCCTCGCCTTTGATGGGAGTGGAAGGCCAGCAATTAGCTACTGGGATGGAAACGATGGTGACCTCAAGCTTGCCTATGACAGAGGTGGAGATGGTCACTTTTCTGGTGATAGCATCACCCTAGACAGCGCAGGTAATGTGGGACACCATAACTCCCTTGCCTTTGATGGTAATGATAGGCCAGCAATAAGCTACCTCGACTATACCAATGAAAACCTCAAGTTTGCCTATGACAAAAATGGAGATGGTGATTTTACTGATCCAGATGAGATAATCATCGTAGATGGTTCAGGTAATGGGGCACGGTACACCTCCCTTGCCTTTGATGGGAATGATAGACCCGCGATAAGCTATCAAGATTCGAGCAATGCTGATCTCAAGTTTGCCTATGACAAAAATGGAGATGGTGACTTTGCTGATCCAGGTGAGATAATCATCTTAGATAGTCAATATAATACAGGATTCTACACCTCTCTCGCCTTTGATCGAAATGATAGACCAGCGATAAGCTACCAAGAACGGGACAATTTCGATCTCAAGTTTGCCTATGACAAAAATGGAGATGGTGACTTTGCTGATCCAGGTGAGATAATCATCTTAGATAGTCAATATAATACAGGATCCTACAGCTCCCTCGCCTTTGATGGGAGTGGAAGGCCAGCAATAAGCTATCAAGATTCGTCCAATGATGATCTCAAATTTGCCTATGACACCAATGGAGATGGTGACTTTGCTGATTCAGATGAAATTACCATCGTAGATAGTGCATATATTGTGGGAGAGCATAGCTCCCTTGCCTTTGATCGAAATGGTTGGCCAGCAATAGCCTATTGGGATGTAAGCAATATTGAAATTAAGTTCTGCTCGACATATAGTTATCCTAAGGCCATGCCAGGTATACCGTTGCTGCTGCTTGATGATTAATGAATTAACATCATAAAATAGGCGTAACCATCACTACTCCGCTTATTTTTCATGTAATTGATGATTTTAGCGGGCTTTGGTGTTGCGTTTAGCCAGGCTTGGGCAGAAGACGTGAAGTTCACCGTTACCAGCTACATTACTAGGCTGAGTTAATACCGGTGCCCGATGTTGAAGGACATGCGTTGATGCTCGGCGAGAGAAGGGGTTTGGCGGTTTTTGAAGGCGGAGGAGTGGCAACTTACCACACACGATTCATTTGTGATTTAACCAAATTTCATGGGCCGTGTGATACTTGATTTATATCAACATAGATTTCGATAATTATCGAACTACATGTTATGAATATGACATTTCGTAAAGGCTCAAATTACGTTTGGAATCAGCAGGTTTACACAAATTTCTTTCAATATAGAGCCAAATTAGATGTCAGTCATTAACCTTAGCGCAGATAAGCACCTGGAGCTCATACAACTTAATATCGTTTCATTAACCCTGCTATGTAAGCTGTTCGGCACAAATATGGTTAAAAGGCGCTGCGGCAGCATTTTCAATGTCGCATCAACGGCAGCTTTTCAGACCGGTCCTTTAATGAGCACTTATTACGCATCAAAGGCCTATGTGCTATTACTTTTTGAGGGTTTAAATAATGAGTTTGCGCAAAATGGTGTCAATGTAACGGAACTTTTTTTGACAAGCCCTATATGGAAAATTTTCGACAGGAATATAGATCAGGTTCGCCGGGTGCAGGATACCGCTTCGGATAAGGTCGAGTGAATTTTTTCAAGAAGGCTGCATTTAGGAGCACATTTGGGCAACGTTTTTTTAAGGATACAATTTTTACAGGGACTTTTAACAAGATATCCGATTTCAAAATCGTATTTATATTTAAAGTTCTTTTTGGTCATATTTCTACCTTGTGCGAAAGAAAAGATAGGACTTCTATCACATGATTTTCAATCTCACAAGTCTAAAACTTTTTTAAAAAGCGGTTGTACTCGACCATTTTGGCAAATGATTTCACGGCCCGTTCCGGGGTTGGGTAAAACACCCCTTTATATTCACTGCCGGCAACCCGGTAAAGGGTCTGATTCTTTTCGTCGGGCAGCAAGCTGACGCCAAATATGGGTTTTTGAAATTTTTCCATTAATTGGACAATGTGCTCGATATAGTCTTTTTCAAATTTGAGAAACTGCTGATTTATCTGAGCAATAAAGTCCTTATCATATTGGGGATCGGACTTTAGTACCGATTCACCGAATCTTTTTACCATTATCCTGCGGCCCATTATGCCGAGATTGATGACGGCGTCGCAGCCGTCCCACTTCATCAGTTCTTCTATGGCAATCATTGGTATGGAGTGATCGCGGTCCCCCACAAGATCGATGGGATTTGATCGGCTCCAGTAGGCCGGCAGCATCCGATCCATTTTGGCCACCAGCTCCGATGAAAGTTCCGGTACCTCCAGACCGCAGTCGGCGCACAAATCAGCCGTGACAACCCCCCATCCGCCGCCCAGGGTAACAATGGCGGCCCGTCTGCCTTCGGGTAAGGGCAGAGAAGAGAAGGCCGCCGCTAAATCGAGAAGATCCATGGGTTTTTGGGCCAACACAATACCGGCCTGCCGGCAAACGGCTTCGAATATTTTAATGTCGGACGTCATGGCGCCCGTGTGACTGGCCGCAGCCCGGTTGCCGGCGTCGCTCCGGCCCCCTTTCAAAAGTACGATTGGTTTTTTTAGGCCGACACGGCGAGCGCTTTCAAAAAAGCGCCGCCCATTTTTAACGCTCTCGACATAAAGAATCACCGTGCGGGTCAAGGTATCCACCTCAAACCCATCCAGATAATCTTCAATCGTCATCATGGCCTCATTACCCGAACCGCAAAAAGCCCGAATACCGATACCCTGCTGCTCGGCAAAGGCGAGTAACTGGATCCCCATATTACCGGATTGGGCAACCATGGCAGTCGAGCCGGGCCGGGGCATAACCGGTGAGCCGGTGCAATACAGATTATTATGGGGGTTACAGATACCCATGGTGTTGGGACCCAGCACCAGGACACCGGCCTCCTGGGCGGTTTTGACCAGTTCTGCTTCCAAAAGCTTTCCGCGCTCTCCGGCTTCGCCAAAACCGGACGTAATCAGCAGCATATTCTGAATCCCTTTTTTCCTGAATTCAGGTATGAGATCCAGGACCTTGTCGGCCGGTATGGTTACAGCTGCCAGGCCAATCTTTTCGGGTATCTCGGCCACGGATCGAAAAATTTTTCGCCCCGCGATGGTGCCACCCTTCGGGTTGACCGGGTAAATAGGACCTTTATAGCCACCACTGACGGTATTTGCCATCAGGGTGTGGCCCCATTTTCCTATCTGAGCCGAGGCACCTACGATGGCAACACTTTTGGGATAAAAAAGCGAGCCGATCGCATCCGGAGATATGGGCGGCAGAAATTCGATTTGTTCGTTTCCACCACCGGTGACCACCAGTGCATCCACAGCTTTCACCCGACCTGCCGGGGTTACCAACAAGGGGTTAATATCAATTTCGGAAATCTCCGGATGCGTTTCACCGATACGGGACAATCCCAGCAGTGTTTGAATCAGCTCGTCCTGCCGGACAGCTTTTTCGCCCCTGAAATCACCCAGCAGTGCATTACCTTTAATTTCCTTGAACATTTCTTCGGCATCGGTTTCAGATAGTGGTGCCAGTCGAAAAGCGACATCCGCAAAGGCTTCGGTGAACACCCCGCCAATGCCGAACATGATCACCGGACCGAATTGGCGGTCCTGAAACAATCCGGCCACGAATTCCCGGCGGCCTTGAATGTGGGGTTGCAATAGAAAACCATCCAGGTCCTCGCCGGCCCCAGCGATGATTGACTGGACGGCGTTTGCTACGGACCGGGAATCTGAAAGATGAAGGTGCACCAGTCCCCGTTCGGTTTTGTGCATCAACTTTGCACCGATCCCTTTCAATACGACCGGGTATCCAAGGCTGTCGGCCGCAGGAACAACATCTTCGCGTCGCGATACAAATCGTTCAGGGGGCACAGCAATGCCGAACTCTTTAAGGAGAAGTTTAGCCTGGCTGTCGTTTAAAGCAATTTTATCGGTATTTGGCTCCAAAGCGTATCTTCCCTTCTTAGGCAGCGGTTTTTTTATGAAATTCCAGTATGGTAAATGTATTAATGAACAACCCCGCCGCAAGCAACGGGGTATCAAACGGAAAATTTTAAACGCCCCAAGGGCCGGGGAATTAAACCCTCGTCCACCGCAGGCGGATTAAAACATATACCCAACCCTCAGAGGAGGTCAAGTTTTATGAATGATGACGATAAGGACCCAGCGTATTTTCAATGCCGGTATCAACTCTAACTTTACGCTGATACCAGTTTGTGATATGAAAAGCGGAACAGATACCAAAATATCATATAAAATTACAAGGATTTACACAATGCAGATCGGGATAGGATATGATGTTCATCGACTGGTGAGGGGACGCCCACTGGTACTCGGCGGTGCGGTCATTCCCTTTGAAAAAGGACTGCTGGGGCATTCGGATGCGGATGTTCTGGTACATGCGGTTTGTGATGCCCTGCTGGGATCGGTCGGATTGGGTGATATCGGCCTGCATTTCCCGGATTCCGACCCCAAATACAAAGATATCTCCAGCCTAAAGCTCCTGGCCCAAACCCATGCGATGGTGCGTCAAAAGGGTCTTGCCATCCATAATATCGATACTATTATTTTCGCAGAAGCCCCTAAAATCAGTCCCTATCGAGAAACCATGCAAAAGAATCTTGCCCACGCCGTTGAACTAACTCCCGGCTGTATTAATATTAAAGCAACGACGACCGAAGGACTTGGCGTCATCGGAAAGGGAGAGGGCATCGGTGCCATGAGTGTGGTCCTGGTCTCATGACCCTCGTCTGGATTCACCTGCGCCTTCCTAATTTCAGGAAAAAACCGAATCGACTATCCATTTCATGGTGTCAGGTTTCAGTGTTCTGGTGTCAGTACTTAGAAACATGAAGGCCGCGCTTAACCCTGACACACGATCCACCTGCGGCGAAACACCGGAAACCTTAAATTTAGGAATGTAATGTATTTAAAAAGCGATAATAATCAACAACTTTGCATAGCCTAATCATAGTGATAACTGAATTATGTCCAAGTTTGAGTTAATTTCCAATTTTGAACCAGCCGGTGACCAGCCCCAGGCGATTGAAAAATTATCCCGCAATTTGCTGGCGGGAAAACGCCAGAACGTTCTGCTGGGGGTAACCGGCTCCGGCAAAACCTTTACCATGGCCCATGTTATCGCCAAGGCCAATAAACCGACCCTGGTCATCGCCCCAAACAAAACCCTTGCGGCTCAACTCTATAACGAATTCAAACAGCTTTTTCCGAGCAACGCGGTGGAATATTTCGTCAGCTACTACGATTACTATCAACCGGAAGCCTATATTCCATCCAGCGATACTTACATTCAAAAAGATTCGTCAATTAATGAAATGATTGACAAATTGCGGCATTCAGCCACCCGGTCGGTATTGTCCCGCAGAGATATCATCGTTGTCGCAAGTGTATCCTGTATTTTCGGACTGGGTGCGCCCGAAGATTACCTGGGCATGCGGGTTGACATTGAGACCGACATGGAAATCGGACGGGATGCGTTTCTTTTCAAACTGGTCGCCATGCAGTATGAGCGCAATGATGTCGATTTTCATCGGGGCGTATTCAGGGTAAGGGGTGATCGGGTCGAAGTTTTTCCGGCTTACGAAGAAGACAAAGCCATCCGCATTGATTTTTTCGGGGACCAGATTGAGTCCGTTTCAGAAATAGATCCTCTGCGTGGCACGGTCTCCAAACGATTGAATCAGGTAACCATATTTCCAGCCAGCCATTATGTCACCCAGAAGACAACCCTCAAAAAGGCCATGGCCTCCATCATCGAAGAGTTGAAAGAACGGATAGAATACTTGCGTGAGAAAGACAAACTGATTGAAGTCCAACGAATTGAAGAACGCACCCAATTCGATCTGGAAATGATACAGGAACTTGGCTACTGTAACGGAATTGAAAATTATTCCCGTCACCTGACCGGCCGCAAACCCGGAGAACCACCGCCAACCCTGCTGGACTATTTCCCGGAAGATTTTCTGTTGTTTATCGACGAAAGCCACATCGCAGTGCCGCAGATAAGGGGGATGTACCGAGGCGATCGATCCCGCAAGCAAACCCTGGTTGAATATGGATTTCGTTTACCATCTGCGCTGGACAACCGCCCGCTTAAATTTGAAGAAAGTGAAGCACGAATATCACAGGTGACATATGTCTCGGCCACACCGGCGGAATATGAAATTTCAAAAACCAAAGGGGCCCTGGCAGAACTGATCGTCAGACCCACCGGATTGATTGATCCGCAAATTGATGTTCGCAGTGCCAAAAACCAGGTGGATGATCTGCTTGAAGAAATCTCTATCCATCAAAAGCGCCATGAAAGGGTCCTGGTAACAACCCTGACGAAACGAATGGCCGAAGATCTAACCGAATACTATTCGGATCTGGGGATCAAGATACGCTATCTTCATTCCGATATCGGCACCCTCGAACGCATGGACATTATCAGAGACCTGAGAATGGGCAAGTTTGATGTCCTGGTGGGAATCAACCTGCTGCGTGAGGGGCTTGATATTCCCGAAGTTGCTCTGGTAGCAATCATGGACGCGGATAAAGAAGGTTTTCTGCGTTCAGCACGATCCTTAATTCAAACCTGCGGTCGCGCGGCCAGAAATGTACGGGGCAAGGTCATTATGTATGCGGATAAAGTGACGCGATCAATGCAGCAATGTATTGATGAAACCAATCGCCGTCGCAAAATTCAAAAGGCTTATAACAAACGCCACGGGATTACGCCTGAAACCATTCAAAAGGATATTACCCATATTTTTAATTTTGGAAATGAAAAGGAAACCACCGCCGTCGATCATGTGGCGGAAGCCATCGAAGCTTATAAATCGCTGGATGATATTGATTCAGCCATAACTTCCCTGGAAAAACAAATGAACGAGGCGGCCAAAAACCTTGAATTTGAGCAAGCTGCAGATTTAAGAGACCAGATCAGAGCGCTGCAGAAGTTAATCGTATTGGAGGTATAAGAAAGATTAAAAGATGAACATCGAACATCGAACGTCCAACATTCAAAAGCAATTTTATTCAACTAAAACCACCCATGCCCCCAGCAAATGATATCCTAAATAAGCTAACCCGTGTTAGCACCGAACCTGGTGTCTATTTGATGAAGGATGCCGCCGGAACGATAATTTATATCGGCAAGGCCCGGAATTTAAAAAAGCGGTTATCTTCCTATTTTAAAACATCCGGGCGTCTGGACATTAAAGCCGTCATTCTGGTTAATAAAATAGATGATATCGAAACCATCATCACCGAAACGGAAAAAGAAGCGCTCATCCTCGAGTCCAATCTCATTAAAAAACATAAACCCCGCTACAACGTCATCCTGAAAGACGATAAACGCTATCCGTCACTTCGAATAGATCTAAACCAAAAATACCCTAATTTTTCGATTGTCAGAAAAATAGGCGTTGATAACGCCAAGTACTTCGGGCCATTTGCATCCGCCCAAGCGGTTCGTGAAACCCTGCGAACCATCAATAAAACTTTTAAACTGCGCAAGTGCAAGGCCAAAGATTTTAAAACCAGAACCCGGCCCTGCCTCCATTGCCAGATGGAAGGATGCCTGGCCCCTTGTTGTCTCGATGTCGATCCGGCAGTGTATCATGAACAGGTTGATGAAGCTGTTATGTTTTTAAAAGGCCGAACGCCGGATCTCCTTCGCAAGGTAAAAAAACAGATGGAAGACGCCGCCCGGATCCAGGAATTCGAAAAAGCAGCCAGATTGAGAGATAAGATATTCTCCCTGGAACGAACCATAGAAAAACAAATAGCCGTTACAACCGATTTTAAAGACCGGGATGTATTCGCCCTGACCCGGTCTCCGGAATTTTCTGTGATAACGGTTTTAGCTGTACGCAATGGATTTCTTACCGGAACACGACACTACAACTTTTCCGAGACCATATCCACAGGGGAAGAAATGCTGGCTGCTTTCATCAGACAATATTACGATCGCCACCCCTTTGTACCGGATGAATTGCTGACTTCCATCGAGTTGGAAGATACCCACCTGACCGAAGAATGGTTGCGGGACATTAAGAAAAAAAAGATTAAAATTATTTATCCCAGACGCGGTGAAAAAGCACGACTGGTAAATTTAGCCGTCCACAATGCGGATAATGAATTAAAAAATTTACTTGCGTCACAATCCGCTAAAATGGGTCTTTTGCTGCGGCTTCAAAAAAAACTAAAAATGAACAAATTGCCTTCACGAATAGAATGCTTTGACAACTCCAACATCTCCGGAACCGAGCCTGTGGCGGCCATGGTCGTGTTTGAAAATGCCCGTGCCCAAAAAGACCTCTATCGCAAATACCGGATCAAAACAGTCAGTGAACACGATGACTATGCCTATATGGATGAGGTGTTAAAGCGTCGTTTCGGCCGGGCTCACCACTCGAAACCGTATCCGGACCTGTTAATGGTGGATGGTGGCAAAGGGCAGCTTAACATAGCAATGGCGGTTGTCAGAGATCTGGGGCTAGGGGGACAATTCGACGTTGTCGGCATCGCCAAAAAAGACGAGAGAAAAGGTGAGAAGCGGGACAAAATCTTTAAACCGGGCAGGGCCAATCCTTTAAGCTTTGGCAGGGAAGGGGATCTTCTGCTGTTTTTGCAGCGCGTCCGGGACGAAGCCCACCGCTTTGCCGTCACCTTTCATCGCCGGCGACGCACCAAGAAATCTCTGCAATCTGCGTTAGATACGATTCCGGGGGTCGGCCCAAAAAGAAAGGCAACCCTGCTGAAACATTTCCAGACCATAAAAAATATCCGGGCAGCCGATCTCGATGAAATCAGTTCACTGCCCGGACTTAATCGCAGCACAGCAAAATCAGTGATAGAAGCACTGTCCACTCATTAGATTTTAGAGGTTCCGTGTTCAGGGTTCAAAGGTTGGAATGTTCCCACCGTTTGGCACTTTCTAACCATAACCCTGAACGGTGAACCCTGAACCTTTGAACCCTTAATCCTGACATTGGCACCATAGAAAATATTGGGCCAATTTACTTTCTTATCTTGTGTGCTCGACCGCGCTAAGCTAGCGTCTTCAGCAAATCCTTGAGTTCCTGAACGGCATCAGCTGATTTCTGCAGGGCTTGCCTCTCTTCCTCTGTCAGAGTTATCTCAATGATGTCCTCAATGCCCTTGGTACCCAGCTTGACCGGAACGCCGATAAACAGATCCTGTTGGCCATATTCTCCCTGCAGATAGGCTGCACAGGGCAGGATTTTCTTTTTATCCTTTAAAATCGACTCGGCCATCTCAACCGCGGCGGATGCCGGTGCATAATAGGCACTGCCTGTCTTCAGGAGACCTACAATCTCAGCGCCACCGTTACGGGTCCTGTCAACCAGTGCATCGATGCGATCCGGGGCCATTAGTTCGGTAATTGGAATACCTGCGACAGTTGAGTATCGTGGTAAAGGCACCATGGTATCCCCGTGCCCACCTAAAACGAAGGCATGGGTGTTTTCAACGGAAACATCCAGTTCCATGGAAATAAACGCCCTGAAGCGAGCAGAATCCAACACGCCGGCCATGCCGATGACTCTCTGCTTGGGAAAGCCTGATGCATCAAATGCCACATGACACATGGCATCCAGCGGATTGCTGACGATAATAAGAATGGCCTCCGGAGATTGGGCGGCCACTTCCTGGGTAACCGCTTTTACAATGCCGGCATTGGTGCTGATAAGATCATCACGGCTCATCCCCGGCTTTCGGGGTATACCGGCTGTAATGATGACGATATCCGATTCGGCTGTGTCCTCATAACTGTTGGCCCCCGTAAGGTGGCAGTCATGCTTTTCGATGGGAGCCGCCTCGCTCAAATCCAGCGTTTTTCCCTGGGGAATGCCCTCGACGATATCCACCAGCACAACGTCACATAACTGCTTTTCAGCCAACCGCTGAGCCGCAGTTGCACCCACATTTCCGGCGCCGATTACGGTAACTTTCTTGTCCATTACAATCTCCTCCTCGATTTAATATTTTGTTCTCCCCGGTCTAAAAAAAGGAAATAATTGTGAACACAAATTATTGTATTGTCAACCTAATTTTTAGGATCGGTGCTTGTTGACAGGGGATATCAAAATGGTATAAGTATTTCGATATTACACAAGATTTATAATTTGGCTTTAAGACTCGGTTTGAATGTGATATTATAGAAAGTTGGATGTAAAGAGCGAATTCAGATGGCGATAGTTAATTTAAAGAAAAGACAAATCGAGTGTAAAATCGTATATTACGGCCCTGGTCGGTGCGGTAAAACGACTAACTTAGAATATATTCACAAGGCTTTTAAAAATCAAGTCAAGGGGGACATGGTTTCTATCAACACCGATGGCGACCGAACCCTTTTTTTTGATTTTCTTCCCCTTGAACTCGGGAAGCTGAAGGGATGTGATGTTCGGGTTCAGTTATATACGGTACCGGGACAGGTGCGGTATGCTTCGACTCGGAAATTGGTCTTGCGGGGAGCCGACGGCATTGTTTTCGTCGCCGATTCCCTCGAGGTCCGGCGTGAAAAAAATATGCTTGCGCTAAAAGACCTCCAGCAGAACCTAAAAGAATACAGTCTCAGCATTTTTAAGATACCCCTGGTGATGCAATATAACAAACGCGACCTCACCGATGCCAATATTACCCTGATGCCGCTTGAAAAATTGCAGCAGGATTTAAATCGGCAGTTAAAGGTCCCTTCCTTTCCGGCCAGTGCCTTGAAGGGTGACGGCGTTGGAAAAACCCTCAACGCCTGCTTGAAGTTGGTACTAAAATCACTTCAAAAGGAACTTAATTTGGGAGGTTAATTTTTCGATATGTCAGGTGATGTGGCATTTGCAGGCAATTTAAGTTTTCTCAATCTGGGCGAGTTGTTGCAGTTACTTGGCACAACCGGAAGTTCCGGCACTGTATCGATACACAACGCCCACGCCGTTCAACCCGGCGTCATTTACATTGACAAGGGTAACCCGATTAATGCCGCCAACGGTTCCAAGACCGGCCTTGATGCCCTGTTCGCGCTGTTTGGCTGGTTAGACGGCCAGTTCGAATTTGTCCAGGAAGAGGTCACCTGCGAAAAAGCCATCACCAAGAGTCGAATGGAAATCATTCTGGATGGAATGCGTCTGCTCGACGAGGGCGAGGTCGAGGTCCTTGGACCGCCTGCCGCAGGATCAAAGCCCACCGGCACGGCAGCTAAATCAGGGTCACTGCCTTTGATTAAAGGCCCACTGGTGGACTATTCTTATGTGGTTGATGAGGAAAGCTTTTACGCCGGTGATGAAATTGTCCAGGAAGGCAATCATGGCAACTGGATCTGGGTGATACTGGAAGGGATTGCCGAAATCTCAAAAGAAACCTCCAAGGGAAGTCTAAATATTCTCAGGATTGGGGACGGTGCTTTTCTGGGCAGCGTTGCCTCGCTATTAAATGCTGACAATGTTCGCGATTCTACGGTTACTGCGTTAGGAAATGTTCAGCTCGGTATGCTGGATGCACAGTTGATGACCAGTGAGCTGGCGGGTATGTCACCAGATTACAGAGAATTTGTCAGGGCCCTTGATATACGACTAAAACAAATTACCAGGATGGCCGTTGATATTCATTCAGAGGACAAAAAGGTAATTGAAATCATCCAAGGCAAAAAACCGCTTGTTAAACAGGGACAGACTGAAGAGCGACTGTTTAAAATAACTGCCGGTGATGCCATTGTTGCCAGGGAAACCGCCAGCGGTATTGTGCCCCTGGCCCACCTTCAAAAAGGAGATTTTTTTGGCCGTGTGTCCTTTCTGGACATGGGCAATGAACCGCAGGCGGCATCGGTTTTTGCAGCTCCCAATCTTAAATTAGCAGCCCTTGACCCCGCGCAATTGCAGAAAGAACATGAAATGCTTTCGTCGACTTTACAAAACATTTTAGCACATCTGGCAACCAGTATTTCCGTGACGACACTGATCGCCTGTGAATATTACAAAAAGATTTTAGCCGACTAATCCAGACCCTGACCCGGGTGAATTTCACCCGGTTGCAATTTCCAATAAATAGAGATCGGTTTATAATTTTAATCCCCAAAAAAAAGATATGCCATGACTTCTGATAACAAAAGAAAACACGAGCGCATCCATTCCCTCAATCTGTCCTATATTTGTCTGGATGAGGACGATAACGTAGTCAAACAGGGTATGGGCCGAACACTGAACATTTCCGAATCGGGGATTTTGCTGGAGACTCATTTTCCGGTCGAACCCAAACATGTTGTTCAACTGACCATTAGCCTGGAAGAGGAGCTGCTCGACCTTAAGGGAAAACCAGTTCATGTCCGGTCCAGCGACGAGGGTAAATATGAAGTCGGAATTCAGTTTGTTGAACTGGATCAAAAGGCTTCCGACCTTTTAAAAAAATTTGTCAGTGGCGGCGGCTTTCCAAAAGATACTTTTGCCACCGATGACGATTAATTAACAAACATCTGCCATCAGAAAAGGATTTTGCCCCATGCAAACGCCTGTCAGCGAAACTGATTTCCAAGATTTAAACCTGGTTAAGAGGGGTAAAGTAAGGGACATATACGACCTTGGCGACAACCTGTTAATGGTGGCCACGGACCGTATTTCCGCATTTGACGTTGTCATGCCGGACCCTATTCCGGATAAGGGAATGATTCTAACCCAGATTTCACTGTATTGGTTTGAGATTATGAAACCGATTATTGAAAATCATGTGGTTTCCGCCGACGTCAATGAATATCCGGCTGTCTGCCAGCCTTACGCCGAAACCCTTTACGGTCGCAGCATGCTGGTTAAAAAGACAAACCCCTTGCCCATCGAATGCGTTGTCAGAGGCTATATATCCGGTTCAGGATGGAAATCCTATCAAGAATCCGGCAGTGTGTGCGGGATACCCCTGGCCGCTGGACTGCAGGAGTCCGACCAGCTGCCTGAGCCGATATTTACCCCGTCAACCAAAGAGGAACTTGGCGCCCACGATATCAATATCGATTTTGAAGAAACCGTAAAAAGAATCGGCCACGAGCATGCATCAGCGGTCAGGGATTTAAGTCTGGCGATTTATAAAAAGGGCGCTGAGATGGCCAGTAAGAAGGAAATCATCATTGCGGACACCAAGTTTGAATTTGGCCTGGCGGGTGACGACCTAATTCTCATCGACGAGGTGTTGACACCGGATTCATCCAGATTTTGGCCTAAAAAAACCTACCAGCCGGGCGGTCCGCAGCAAAGTTTTGACAAACAATATGTCAGAGATCATCTGATATCCATAAATTACAACAGACAACCACCCGGACCCGAGCTGCCAGATGATATTATTCGAAATACCCGGAAGAAATATCTGGAAGCACTCACCCAACTCACCGGCGACAGCCATGGTTTGGACTGATGAATTTGGCGCTATAGTTGCTCTAAGCTATTTCCCAACTGATACCTGAAACCCAAACACCGGTATGCCAACAAAAAACCCGCCATCTGCTCAATTGAAATCGGTACCTCTGAGCCGGATAGATATCCAGGACGATACCTTTCGCATCACGACCCGAACAGATGTTGATGACCTGCTGGCATCCATCCCGCACGAAGGCCTGCTGAATCCACCCGTTGTAATCGAAAAGGTATCCGATTTTACAATTGTCAGCGGGTTTCGTCGCACAGCCGCCTGCAAAAAAATGGGCCTGGAAGAAATCACGGTCCGTGTTCTGGAGCCGGGTCTAAATTCCCTGCAATATCTGCGTTATGCCATTGCCGACAACACGTTCCAAAGGCCTTTAAATCTGGTTGAAACATCCCGGGCGCTGCACAAACTTTCGGCCCAGTTAAACACCGGCAAACGTCTCATCGAATCAGCATCATCACTCGGCCTGCCGTCAAATCCATCTGTTATAAAAAAGATCAAAGACCTCTGCCTGCTGCCCGAAAGTATTCAAGGCGCGATTCTGGCCAACCTCATTTCACTTTCCATCGCCATGGATCTAAAAAAATTGGCACCGGATTGCGCCGTGGCTTTTGGGCGGCTGTTTAGCGAATTCAAATTAAGCCTTAACAAACAAAGAGAAATCATGATCCTGGTCAAAGAAATCGCCCGGCGAGACAGTATTTCGGAGCAAAAGGTCTTAGAAGACCCGCAACTGCAGGATATTATGATTGACCCGGATCTTGACCGTGGCCAAAAAACACGTGAATTACGCGCCTATTTACGGCAGCGTCGCTTTCCTCAAATTGTGAAAGCTGAAGCTGTATTCGAATATCGGCGCAAACAACTTAACCTTGGCAATGACATCAAATTAATTCCCCCCAAAGATTTCGAAGGCGCCACCTACACCGTAAACATGTCGTTTAGCAGCATTGCCCAACTCAAGGAGCTTCACACCAAACTACACCGGATACTTCAGCATCCCGGACTTAAAAAAATTATCGACTAAAGAGGCGCTCTATGACATCTCCCATAACATATTTGAACAGACAGGATTTTTCTGATATAGATCGTTTCCCATGTCTATTCAGAAGCTTTACATTGACCGCCAAATAGCTGATTCGCCCCACGTCCGTCTCATCGCTAAACGGCTTGGCCTGGCGGTTGACATTGTATCGGACGCCCAAATAGTCTATGACGCCGTCTCAGCGACAGCAGATCCAGTGCGGCAGGGAAAAAGAGTTTTGTTTCTTACCCGCAACAAGGGCTCCTTTATTAAAGCATGTCCCGGTACGCGCGCTTATACATGCTGTGGTTATGAAATCTTGCACATTGGATCCTTTTGTCAGATGGACTGCTCCTATTGTATCCTGCAATCCTATTTCCATCCGCCCGTGCTTCAGTATTTTGTTAATCACAATGATCTTTTCGAAGAACTCAACGCCGTTTTTGCCGGAAAAGAAATCCATAGAATCGGGACCGGTGAATTCACCGATAGTTTAATCTGGGAATTGTGGACCGATCTATCAACCCATCTTGTTCCGGCTTTCGGCGCCCAAAAACATGCCGTGCTGGAACTCAAAAGCAAAACCACCGCTATTCAAAACCTGGAGCAGTTGCCCCATAACCGCAAAACCATCACATCCTGGTCAGTTAATACCCCAAAGATTATCGCCGAAGAAGAACGGGGTACAGCCTCACTCACAGCCAGACTCAAAGCTGCCGCAAAATGTGAATCATGGGGCTATCCGCTGGCTTTTCATTTTGACCCCATCGTCTTATACGAGGGCTGCGAAAAAGATTACGAACGCACGATAAAGAAAATATTTTCCTATGTCGCGCCGGATAACATTGTTTGGATCAGTCTCGGAAGTTTTCGCTTTATGCCGCCCTTAAAGCCACTGGTTGAAAAACGCTTTCCTAAGTCAAAGATTGTTTATGGTGAGTTTATCACCGGACTGGACGGCAAAATCCGGTATTTTAAACCCATGCGAATGAAGATATATCAAAAAATCATCGCCTGCATCCGGGATCAGGCACCACAGACGTTTATCTATTTTTGCATGGAAGACGATGAGGTATGGCACAAATGCCTGGGCTATACTGCGTCCGAACGCGGAGGGCTCGACCATTTGCTGGACGAGCAGGCTATCAAGCATTGTGGTCTTATAAATCATTGAAGCGCCAGATTGGGGCTGAGAAAAAGCAGAATTATGAAAACAAATGAAATTAAATTGGGGAGCGCAGCGACATCATTATTCAATGTTCGACGTTGGACGTTCGATGTTGGATGTTCAGTCTGTTTTATCTTTCTTACCTTTTTTGCGACTGCCGGGTATGCCTCAGCCCAAAACTTGTTTACTGTAAAGTGGGTCAATGACGGGGACACCATTGTTTTAACCAATGGAGAGCGGGTGCGCTACATCGGCATTAATTCGCCGGAAATAGACCATGCCAAACAAAAGGCGCAACCCTTTGGCTTTGCTGCCAGAACTTTTAACAAACAAATGGTACTAAACCGGAAGATTCGCCTCGAATTTGACCGGGAGCGTCGGGACCGTTACGGGCGACTGCTGGCGTATATTTTCTTACCCGACGGCATCTTTTTAAACGAGTACATGCTGCAAAAGGGATATGCCTTTTTTCTGTTTCGCAAACCGAATCTAAAATATCATCAGCGACTGTTGAAGGCCCAGCGGGAGGCAATGCAAGCCCGAAAGGGTTTATGGTATAACTGGAGCGAACCAAAGAAGCGCTATATCGGAAATCGAAATTCCAGGCGATTTCATATGGAAAACTGCCCCAATGCCCGGAGTATCAATCGGAACAACAGGACCTATTTTTCCACCAAATGGAATGCCTTCAAGGACGGTTATGCCCCGGCAGGTGGTTGTATTAAGGAATTTTGGAGTTATGGGTCAAAAAGTAAATAAGGTCGGGGGATTTCTCCCCGACCTTAATGAACAATTATTTCTCTTTATTTTTTGCTTCTATAATTTTTTCTGCGATGTGCGTCGGTACCTCATCATAGTGCGAAAACTCCATGGTATACATTCCTCGGCCACCTGTCATGGATCGCAGATCCGGCGCATAGGTTAAAAACTCCGCCATGGGGACATGGGCTTTGATGACCTGATTTTTTCCGGCATTGTCCATGCCCAGAACCTTACCCCGTCTGCCGTTGAGGTCCCCCATTATATCTCCCATATAGTCTTCCGGTGTTGTAACCGTAACGTTCATAATGGGTTCCAGGAGAACGGGCTGGGCCTCTTCACATGCTTTTTTGTAGGCAATAGAGCCGGCGACCTTGAAAGCCATTTCCGATGAGTCAACAGCATGAAAGGAACCATCATCCAGGGTGACCTTGAAATCAACACAGAGAAATCCAGCCAGAACACCTTTTTGAGCAGATTCGACGATGCCTTTTTCAACCGCCGGAATGTATGTTTTGGGAATCGCCCCGCCTACAATGGCATCGACGAACTCAAAGCCCTTGCCCCGGGGCAAGGGCTCCATCTGAATCCAGCAGTCGCCGAATTGACCATGGCCGCCGGTTTGTTTTTTATGTCTGCCCTGAACCCTGACTTTCTTTTTTATCGTTTCCCGGTAAGGCACTTTGGGGGTGTTCAAAACAGACTCGACGTTAAATTTTCTTTTAAGCTTTTCGATCGCGGTTTCAATATGAATCTGTCCCAAACCCGATAAAAGGATCTCTTTGGTTTCAGAAATCCGGTCCAGCTTCAAGGCCGGATCTTCTTCCAACAGTTTGGTCAGCGAGATGAATATTTTGTCCTCATCTCCCTGGTTTTTGGCCGCAATGGCAAAAGATATCAGGGAGGGCAGGGGTTGGGCGCATGCGTAGACGATCTTGGCGGCATCATCACAAAGGGTATCGCCGGTAACGGTTTCTTTAAGCTTTGCCACGGCAACAATAGCACCGGGACCGGCACCGGTTGCCGGCTTTTGCTCTTTGCCGGTAATCGTCAGCAATTGATTAAAACGCTCCTTTACTTCCTTGGTTGAATTGTAGAAGGTACCGTCGCTGCCGATAGTGCCCGAAATCACCCTGAATATGGTCAAACGCCCGGCGTAGGGATCTGCCAGGGTTTTGACTACAAAGGCTGAAAAAGGTGCCTCGGGATCCGGGGCACGTTCAATCTCATTGCCATTTCCAGGGTCCGTGCCCATTTTGGGGCCTCGGTCCAGGGGAGAGGGAAGGGCACTGACAATTAAGTCCATCAGAAGATCGATGCCGATATTTTTGGTAGCGCTGCCGCACACCACCGGCACAAAGGTGCGGTTCTGGGTGCCGGCCCTCAGGGCAGCCTTTAAATCCTCGTCGGAAAGGGTTTCGCCTTCAAGATAGCGTTCAATCAATTCGTCATCGGCCTCGGCTATATTTTCAATCAGGTTTTCTTTTTCACTTTCGACCAGTTCCTGCATGTCAGCCGGAACATCGGCCTTCTGGGCCTTACCGTTTTCAGCGTAAACATAGGCCTGGCCGCTGATTAAGTCGACTATCCCTTTAAAGCCGTTTTCCGCACCGATGGGAAGTTGCAGGATAATCGGTTTGGGTTCAAAAATGGCGGCTGCATCTTGAAAGGCACGGGAAAAATCAGCCCGTTCCCGATCGAGCTTGTTGATGAAAATTACAGACGGCTGTTTGTAATCATTCGCAAACTCCCAGGCTTGCTCGGTTTGAACCTTCACCCCATCCACCGCATCGATTACCACAACCACACCGTCGGCCGCCTGTTGACAGCTTAAGGTATCAGAAAAGAAGTTTTGATCTCCCGGAGTGTCAATGAGATTGACGGTATGCTTTTTCCAGTTGAGTTGATGAAACCCGGAACTGATACTTGACGTTCGCTTGAGTTCTTCGGGTTCAAAGTCCAGGGCGGTGTTGCCGTCTTCCACGCGGCCCATCCGCTTGATCGTCCCACTGTCGTACAGCATGGCCTCCGCCAGAGACGTTTTCCCGGCGCCTGAGTGGGCCACCAATGCTATGTTTCTCAAGCTTTCGACTTTTTCACTCATTTAAGCTCCTCTCTTTGTTAATACCCCTATATATTTTGATCTGTTTGAAAAATTTATAAAAGGACATTTTTAACTGTTAAACTGGAAAAAATCAAGCCCAAAATAAGATCAACCCGGACAGTTTGGGCCTGCGAAATAAGATTTTTATGAAGAAATATTTTTCCCGGGGTCTTTATGATGCAAGAGAATGAAAAACTCACGGTTACCTTTGGGCCCGAGGATAGGCGACGGAATCACATTTTCGCACCCAAGACCGGTTCCGCTAAAAAATGAGGATAGATCCTTGATAACGCGGTTGTGAAGGGTAGGGTCCCTGACGACGCCCCCTTTTCCCACCTGATCTTTACCGACTTCAAATTGCGGCTTGATCAACGCCAGTATAAATGCTTCTGCTTTCAGAAAGGCCATCACCGCCGGAACGACAATCTTCAAAGAGATAAATGATACGTCGATGGTGGCCAAATCGACGGCTTCAGGAATCATTGCCAAGGGCATATGCCGAATGTTGGTGCGCTCAATGGCCACGACGCGAGGATCCTGCCGTAATTTCCAGGCCAGTTGCCCATATCCTACATCGACTGCGTATACGCATGCCGCTCCATTTTGCAGGAGGCAATCCGTGAACCCCCCGGTGGAGGCACCCACATCGAGACAGGTGCAGTCTGTGATGTTGAGGCTTATTTCATTTAGAGCCCCTTCGAGTTTCAGACCACCTCGACTGACATAGGGGATATCTCCGCCCTTTAATTCAATGCTGTCATCTGCTGAGATCAGCGTACCCGCTTTGGCGGCAGGCAGGCTGTTGACCAGTATTTTGCCGGCCATAATCAACGCGCGGGCGCGCTGTCGGCTCGGTGCCAGCCCCTTGTCAACCAGCAACAAATCGAGTCTGCGTTTGATCTTGCTCAAAACCCTGGCTCCTGGTCACCGGACTTCTCGATACTGTCTAATAGTCTCTGGCAGCTGGTCTCTGGTCACTGGCTGCTGGCAGCTCGTCTCTGTTTTCTGGCAACTGGTTTCTGGTCACGAGTTTCTGGCTTAATGAACCCCGATATTAAATCAAGACCTTTAAACATCCCGGCGGGCACTTAGCCCGCCCTGCAGATAACCATCAGCCGCAGCATGTAGGGTCGGACTCAGTGTCGACCAGTTGCCAGTAACCAGCAGCCAGTGACCAGAAACAAGCGACCGGCATCAAGCACCATCCATCATCCTTACGGCTGTTTTAACGATGGCAGCTGCATCAATGCCATAAATAGATCGCAGAAGTTGCTGGGGTCCATGCTCAACAAAGGTATCGGCCACACCGATACGCTCAAGGTGCAGGTCATTTATCCCGGCATCATTTAATGCCTCCAGGACAGCGCTTCCGAATCCACCCTGCCGGGCATTTTCTTCCACGGTGATCACCCGCGGGATCTTTTCAACCAGGGATGATATCAGCTCGACATCGAGCGGTTTGACAAATCGACAGTTCACCACGGTGGTTGAAATTCCCCGTTCTTTTAATGAGCGGCCGGCTTCAAGGGCATCACCTACCGACTTGCCGATCGCCAGAATGAGAATATCGTCCCCGTTTTCCAGTACTTGTCCCTTTCCCAGGGGCAATGGTTTGATCACTTCGTCCAGAGGGGTGCCGGTGGCAGACCCCCGGGGATACCGCAAGGCAATGGGACCGTCATGCTCGATGGCTGTGGCCAGCATGTGCTGCAACTCATTTTCGTCTGCGGGGGCCATGACGACCATGTTAGGAAGACACCTGAGGTAGGACATATCAAACAGTCCATGGTGGGTGGAGCCGTCTTCACCGACAATCCCCCCACGGTCAATGGCAAAAATCACCGGCAGTCGATCCAGACACACATCGTGCAGGACTTGATCATAGGCGCGCTGTAGAAAAGTGGAATAGATAGCCACCACGGGCTTTAACCCTTCGGTGGCCATACCGGCCGCAAAGGTAACCCCGTGTTGCTCGGCAATGCCAACATCAAAAAAGCGATCCGGGTAGGTCTGGGCAAATTTGGCCAGACCGGTCCCCTCCGGCATGGCAGCCGTTACCGCTACGATGCGTTCATCCTTTTCCGCCAGCCGGATCATTGACTGACCAAAAACCTCGGTATAGGATGGTGTCGTGCTTTTGGTATCGATGCAGGTGCCGGTTTCTACCTCGAAACACCCGCACCCATGAAAATATATCGGGTTTTCTTCGGCAGGCGCGTATCCTTTGCCTTTGCGGGTCGTGACATGAAGCAGGACAGGCTCTTTTAAGTATTTTATATTATTTAAAATATCAATAAGATGGTTTAATTTGTGCCCGTTGATGGGGCCGAAATATTCGAAATTAAAGGCTTCAAACAGCATCCCCGGTGTCGTGAAGGTCTTAAAAGATTCTTCCGTGCGCTTGGCCCATTGATAAACATCGTCGCCGATTTTCGGCAACGATCTTAAAAATTCCCCAAATTCTTTTCTGGCCTCCTGGAGCCGCTTGCCGGACAGGGTACGGCTTAAGAAAGAGGATAGGGCGCCCACATTGCGCGAAATCGACATGTCATTGTCGTTTAAGATGACAATCAGTTCGCGATCCTTGAACTTATCTCCTGCCTGGTTAAGGCCCTCATAAGCAAGGCCGGCTGTCATGGACCCATCTCCGATAACGGCGATTACTTTTGACTTTTCCTTTTTCAAATATTTGGCATGGGCCACACCCAGGCTGGCCGATATGGAGGTGCTGCTGTGGCCGGTCGATACTGTATCGTAGGGGCTTTCCTCAATTCGCGTGAAACCGGCGAGGCCTTTATGCTGACGCAGGGAATGAAAAGTATCGCGGCGGCCGGTCAGCAATTTATGGGCATAGGACTGGTGTCCAACATCCCAGATCAATTTGTCATCGGGTGTGTCAAAAACATAATGGATGGCAATCGCCAGCTCAACTGCACCAAGGCTGGAGGCAAGGTGACCACCGGTCTTGGATACCACTTCGACAATGACCTTGCGGATTTCATCGGCCAGCACCGGAAGATCTTTTCTGTCAAGCTTCTTTAAATCTGCCGGTGATTCAATTTTATCCAAAAAACTCAAGATTCGGACAACTCCTTTGTATGTAACCGTTCAAAGGTTCTATGTTCAGAGGTTCAGGGTCTGTGCTTAAAACAAACCGGGTCCCATCCAGCCGGTAGCCAGTTCAACGTTTTCTTTCAATAATATACCTGGCAATACCGCGCAGGGGATCTGCTTGTTTATCAAAAGTTTCAAGTGCTTGCAATGCCCCTTGCACAAGTTTTTTTGAAAATTCCCTGGCCGCCTGAATACCCAGGACGGAAGGGTAGGTGCTTTTTTCCCGTTGGCTGTCGGTCCCCACCGCTTTACCCATATACTCCGGATTGCCTTCCACATTTAATATGTCGTCAGCTACCTGAAAGGCCAGACCGATTTTACAGGCATAGTCGCGGAGCAAAGCCTTTTGCCGGTCGTCCGCACCCCCCAGCAAGGCGCCGCAAGCAAGTGATGCCTCAATCAACGCCCCTGTTTTTAAACGGTGCATTGTTTCAAGCTCAGCGGTGGAAAGATTGAGGCCCTCTGAAGCAATATCCAGCATTTGGCCCTGGATCATGCCCTGATAGCCGGCTGCCACAGAAATTAAACGGATAACCTGGAGCCATTGGGTAGCCTGGTTTCTCTTGTCGAAATCACCGTAGGAAAGCACCTCAAAAGCCAGGGTCAGCAGAGCATCGCCTGCCAGAACGGCGGTAGCTTCGTCAAAGGCAATATGGCAGGTGGGTTTTCCCCGACGCAGTTGATCATCATCCATGGCGGGCAAATCATCGTGAATGAGCGAATAAGTGTGAATCATCTCCAGTGCACAGGCTGCGGTCAAAGCATCTTCCGGCACACCGCTCACCGATTCACAGGCAGCCAGACATAGCACCGGTCGGATGCGCTTACCGCCGGCCATTAATGAATATTTCATGGCCTTAAAGAGGGTTTTAGAGGCATTCGAATCATGCAGCATCTTTTCTAAAGATGCGTCAATCATCTGTTTTTTTTGCTTGATATAAGATGTTAGCTCAAACATACGTATAAGGAATGCCTAAAGTTTCAAAATGTCTAAAATGCCTAAAGCAGATGAATTCTGTCGATTTTATTAAAGGAGCAAGCAAGCTAAGCGATTATATTCATTTTAGTTCGCTTAAGCATCATCCGGTTTCGTCATTGGCATCGAGATCGTCATTTTCAACGCCAAAAGGCTTTTCGGATAGCTGCCCATCCGAGTCCTGCATTAAAATAGTAATTCGTTTCTCGGTTTCGTCCAGTTTTTCGGAACAAAATTTAGCAAGCTGAATGCCTTCTTCAAATGTTTTTACGGCTTTTTCCAACGGCATGTCACCGGACTCCAGATCTTGAACAATTTGTTCAAGCTGTTTTATTGCCTGTTCAAACGTCTTTTTAGCCATCGGCATATTTTCCTTTTACGCGGCAGATAAGTCGACCTTGCGCCACCATTACCTCAAGATCCTGGTTCAGAGTAACCGTTTGTGAATTTTTAACCACCTTTGCATCCGGGATGGTGCGGGTAATACTGTATCCCCGGGCTAAAATGGCAACAGGACTCAAGGCCCCTAGTTTGGCTGTCAGTTCACGAATTCGAATTTTATTTGAGCTGTTTAATATTACAAATGATTTAATAAGGTTGTTATAGTTTTGCTCAAGTTGTTTTTTAACTTTTTGTATTAAAAATCGGGGATTGTTCGCGCTGAGCCTTTCCACCCGGAATGCAAGATTCTCACGGTCACGCCGAATTCGATATCCGAAGGTTCGATTCAAGCGCAAATATAGATCATCAATACGAAGACGCAAATCTTCAATTTTACGGCGGGGATCAGTCAGACGTTTGGATATTTGCTGAATTTTAATTTTTAAATCATCGTAATAATATGAAATTTTTGTTTGAAGGAGAGCTTCAATCTCTTTGCAGCGGCGTTTAAGAGCTGATTTTTCCGGGACCACCATCTCAGCTGCAGCAGAAGGTGTCGGTGCCCGGGAATCGGCCACGAAATCGGCAATGGTATAATCGGTTTCATGGCCCACAGCCGAAATAATTGGGACCCTGGAAGCGAAGATTGCCCGGGCGACCGGTTCTGAATTAAAGGCCTGCAGGTCCTCTATAGACCCGCCGCCGCGACCCAGTATGGCGACATCGCATTCGTCCAAGGTGTTGAGCAAATCAACAGCGGAAACAATTTCCTCGACAGCGCCTTCACCCTGTACTTTAACCGGGAAAATCTGAATGGCGATATTGGGATAGCGTCGATCGATTATCTGAAGGATGTCATGGACAACCGCACCGGAGGGAGATGTTATCACTCCGATTTTATTAGGAATAAATGGTAATTCGATTTTGTTTTCATGCTCAAAGAGTCCTTCGCCGGCCAGCCTGTTTTTTAGCTGTTCAAAGGCGACCTGCATCGCGCCGATGCCCGAGGGTTCCAGATACTCCAGAATGATCTGATAGGTCCCACGGGGCTCATACAGACTGATACGCCCCATACCGGTCACACTCAGCCCATCTTCCGGCTCGAATTTCAGTTTACGTTGCTGTCCGCGAAACATCACCGCACTGATTTGGGAAGCCGCATCTTTTAGGGAAAAATAATAATGACCGGAGGCCGGGATGCGAAAATTGGAGACCTCACCGAAAATCCAGACAAAAGGGAAGCTTTCTTCCAGTAAATCTTTAATATTGGCGTTCAACTCGGAAACAGAATATATTTTCCGTTTGATTGCATTGTCCTGATTGTGAATTGGATTCTTGTTCTCGAACATCACAAACTTTCTAAGTGGAGTCGCAGTAGTGAATTCTTGCTCGTTAAAAAAATACCTTATCACGAAAGCGCGAAAGAACGAAAACGCGAAAGAAAAAATAAATTTCGTGTTTTCGTGATTTATCCTTTCATATAACGTCTGATAAGATATATTATGTAAACTTTAAAGCAAACTCGTTAATAACAGGACTTCAAAATAGCAACAATACCAAAATCACCCATCCCTGTCCCTTTATTCGGATTTTGATTTTTCAACATATTTATCAAGCATTTCCCGAATAGCTGGTATAATATAAATGTCCTCATGTGGCAAATTGGCAACTTCGGCAGCCAGGGTTTCGATTTTTTTGTGAATGGATTTGTGTTTGGCCATGATGAACATCTTTCTGCCTTTGACAGTGCACAGGCCGCTTTTTACCTTAATGCCGGCTGTTCGCAGATTCTGTTCGGAAACGGTCACCGCCAATTTTTCAGCCAGATCCTTGAGTTCCTGATATATTTGTTCCGGTTTCATGTTACTCTCGAAAAATTATAGCATCCTCGTGTTTAAATCCAGATCTTGAAAAAACCGATGTTTGTGTTATATTTACATCATTATAATAATATTTAAATCGCAACTGTGATGTTGTAATTGAATCAAACCAATCTCAGGAGGCAATAATGGAATCCGTACCCCTTAAGCAGCAGACGCAAGTTCAGACTCGCGTCAACGAATTTATCCGCAGTGTGTATAACTGGATGGCAGTCGGTCTGGCGCTTACCGGCTTTGTGGCGTATTACGTTGCCAACACACCTGCCCTGGTCCAAGCGATTTTCGGAAACCGGATATTGTTTTTCGGCCTCATCATCGGGGAACTTGCCCTCGTTTTCATGATCAGCGCCAGGATACAGAAGATGCAGGCTTCTACAGCGACCGCACTTTTTGTCGTATATTCGATTTTAAACGGTGCCACGCTGTCTTTTATTTTCCTGGTGTATACCGCTTCATCCATTACTTCAACATTTTTTATCTGTGCGGCAACCTTCGTTGCCTGCAGCATTTACGGATGGACCACCAAGCGGGACCTGACCTCCATGGGCGGCTTTATGACCATGGGGCTGATCGGCATCATCATTGCCTCGGTGGTGAACATGTTTTTCCGCAGTTCAGCGATGAGCATGATTATCAGCTACATTGGTGTCATTGTTTTCGTGGGGCTGACTGCCTATGATACCCAGCATCTTAAAACCATGGCCATCAACCAGCCTGACGACCTTGAAGCCGGGGTTGTCAGAAAAGGCGCTATTTTAGGCGCCCTTAAATTGTACCTGGATTTTATCAATCTCTTCCTGATGCTGCTTAGGATTTTAGGCGGCAACCGGAATTAGAAAAAAACAGAAAATCAATGAACCGGAGTAACGGCAGGTAAAGATTTTCGCCGCTTCTCCGGTTTTCTTATTGTGTCTTCGGCCCCGCTTCTCATTCGCCTGTACATCCACAATCACGAACCAATTTTTTCTTTTATTATTTCAGATAGTTGTTTGCAATAGCGTTGGGTTTCGGCCGCACTCGGCCCTTCTACCATAACCCGACAAAGGGGCTGGGTTCCGGAATAGCGCACCAGCACCCTGCCCCTTTCCCCCAACTCGGATTCAACGGATTTTATGGCACCCGCTATGGCGGGCACGGTATTGATATCCGGTTTGGTATGGACCTCCACGTTGATCAGCATCTGGGGAAAAACCGTCATTACTTTTCTGAGGACCGACAGGTTTTCGTTGCCTGACTGCATGGCTTCGATCAGCTTCATAGCGGTTAAAATCCCGTCACCCGAGGTATGTTCACTGGCAAAGATCATATGACCCGAATCCTCCCCTCCCAGGATAGCCCCGGAGGCAATCATCTTCTCCATGACATAGCGGTCTCCGACCTTGGAGGTTTCGTGACGAATGCCCATGTTCTTAAGCGCAGCACCGAGGCCCATGTTGCTCATCACGGTACTGACAACAAGATCATTTTTTAACCGTCCCTTTTGTTTCAAATCTTTGGCGCAAATTGCCAGAATCTGATCACCGGATAAAACATGACCTTTTTCATCAACAGCTATCAGCCGGTCACCATCGCCGTCAAATGCCAGGCCGAGATCCGCTTTTGTTTTTAGCACCCGCTCAATCAATGCCTCGGGGTGTTCTGAGCCGCATCCCGCATTGATATTTTTCCCATCCGGTTCGGTTGCCAGGGCTTCAACTTGAGCACCGAGTTCGGAAAACAGGTCAGGCGCTATCGGGCAAGTCGCACCATTGGCACAATCCAAAACAATTTTGAATCCTTTAAATGATAGATGGAATGGTAACGTATTCTTAAGAAAAGAAAAATAGCTCTTTAGCATTTCGCTATCTATGAAATCCCGGCCGGACTTTGAAACCGTTTGAATTTGGTTCGCCGAGGGGGTATTCAGCACCAGTCCTTCGATTTCCGCTTGTTTTTGGTCGGAAAGTTTGTAACCGCTGCCGTTGAAAATTTTAATCCCGTTGTCATAATACGGATTGTGGGAAGCCGAGATAACGACCCCGGCGTCGGCCTTCAGCAAGGATGCCAAAAACGCCACCCCTGGGGTGGGAATCACACCGGCGAGGCCGGCATCCGCCCCGACCGAGCAAATACCTGAAACCAGGGCTGATTCCAGCATCGGTCCCGACAAACGGGTGTCCCGTCCGACGATAACCTTGGAAGACTTGCCGGCTCCTTTAAACGTCATGGCAACCGCCCGTCCAACCCTTTCAGCCATTTCCTCTGTCATGGGGTATTCACCGGCTTTGCCACGAATACCGTCTGTTCCAAATAGTTTGCCCATTATTTTTATATATCCCCCATCTCAAAGCCGGACAGTCCGGATTTGAACCTTCATGAATCCAATGTCTTTTTTGTAAACTTCCACGCGCGGGTACAAACTACGGAATTGTCGTCGTACTCGTGCTCGTCCCTCGTCCTCGATAAAATTCGGATTCTCGAGCACGAGTACGAGTACGAAAAATATCAGATTCGATCACCTGAAAGCGCGGGCATCACCCTGAGGGCCTCCGCCGTAATATGGTCCACAATCCCCTGCAGCCAACGGGTGCCTCGATCGGAATCAGCCGGCTCAAGCCCTTGGATCACCCCGATGTAATCTTTGCCGCAGGCTGCAATGCCCTTATGAACGCTTTCAAGGAAGGTGTCCCTGGATTTGGCATCTCCCGGGTCGGTAAGTTGGTCGTTGAGAAATCCTTTCAATTCGGACCAGTCGGCTTCCGATTTCTTCAAACACACGGCTGCCAGCCGATTTATTCGTTCGGCAACGGCGAGGTTCACTTTTTCATTTAAGCCGTTTAGCAGTGCCTCGGGAAACCGTTTGGCCACAAACAATCTCCGCACCTGCTGATACCAATGTTTCAGAGCAATCAAATTGGCAATATAAATAATGTTGTTGATGATAATTTTTTTGCCTGTGAGAAAATTTCCCGGCCCATAGGGCACATTACCGCCCTTGCCTGCCCCGCCGAAAATGAGCCGGTCTGACCTTGTCTCATCCTTACGGATGATGGTGCCGGCCGCCACGGTAATTCCAAAGCCCAACCGGCACGGACCCACCAATCCTCCCTGGCCACCCAGGAAAATAGGCCGCTGGTTTAACATGACCCCCCGGGGCACATCGCCGATCAACGATGCGGTCGCTTTGTCCTGGTTGGGTGTAAAGTTAAAATGAATATATGAGCTGCCGACTTCACTGTGATCCTTGCGGCTGGTTCCGCCGGCCATCAGGCAATCACAAAAATTAATCAGGCTTCCCAGGGTAACAAAGGGCAAAAGGATGGTGTGCTTCAGGGCCACGGTGTGGGCAATGTTGGCCTGTTCTTCCAGAACGGTCGCCTCGCGCACGTGAGACCCCAGACCGCATTTGGCATTATCCAAAAAAACCGATTGGTTGAAGTATCCCCCCTTTAGCTCAACATGAGGTCCGATCTGACAATCGTCAACCGTAACCGGCGCTTCATATCCCAGTTTCACACCGGGAAGGATAAGGGTATTCTCACCAAATATTTTACATCCGGCGTAAATGACAACCCCATCCCCTGAAATCCGATCGATATTGACTTCGGGTCCAATTTCGATGGCAGCCGGGTTGGCAATTTTGACGCCCTTATTAATTATTTTTTCAATCCTGGCAGTGCGGTCGGATTTCACTCGGGATTTTGGTTTCAAGTTTAGATCCTTTTCTATGATGACCGGTTTGGATTTCTGGTTCAATATTCCGTTCGCCACCGGGTATAGTAATTTTTATATATGATAAAAGCGACTTGGGCAATTAAAATTTTACCTGAACCTTGACCTTTATAGCAAACCGGGTTGACAACGATTCTTCTGTTCATTATAATCTGACTGACCGGTCAGTCATTAATTTATTTTTAAATTAATAATTTTATATAACAATATATTATAAATGGTTATAAACCGACCAAAAAGTTTCATATCGGAGGAGCCAAAATTGCGAAACCGTGATCAAGCACGCAATGGCAAAAATATTCGTATTATCGAAGCGGCTGCCAGGGTATTTGCCCAAAAAGGGTATGCCGGTGCCAGTGTAGCCGACATTGCCGTTAGTGCCGCCATCGGCAAGGGAACCGTTTACGAGTACTTTGACAGCAAAGAAGATTTGTTTTTTGCCGTATTCGAATGGTACCTGCTGAGCACCAGCAGACAGGCCCGTGTCAGCATTTCCGCCCTGGGCGGATCAGCATCCGAGCGTCTCATGGCCCTCAGCGATTCGATTATGGGCCTGTGGGATGAAATTAAAGATGCCTTCACCCTTACCATGGAATTCTGGGCGGCCTCAGCTTCTTCTCAGATGCATGATCGATTCAAGCCCGGCTTTCGCAAACTGTATGGAGAATTTCGGGGAATAATTATATCCTTGATTCGTGAAGGCATTGAGCGCGGTGAATTTCGTTCAGGCACCAGGCCGGAATCCATCGCCGCTGCCCTGGTTGGGACCTGGGATGCCCTCTTTCTGCAGGCTTGGTTTGAGGAAAACTTTGATCCTGTAATAACTGCCCGGGATTTTTTGGAGATCGTCATCAAAGGACTTTCAAAATAAAGAAGTGTTTAGTTTTTTTGTATTTGGTGTTTTGTTAGTGTAACAATCATGTTGCGGATATGGGTAGGTCAGTGCCCATCTATTTTAGTGGAGTTGATTATGCTTGATAAAATTTTATTAAAATTATCTTGGCTTGTCTTGATCTTTTTACCCCTGCACAGTTTAGCTGCGGATGGTCCCGATGCCCCGACACTTGTCGAAGACAGCTTTAAGTATACCCGCGGCAACGCATCCATTGCAACCGTCATCATGACGATCCACCGGCCGGATTGGGAGCGTCAAATGACGATTAAATCCTGGACCCGGGGCAAAAAAGACAGTCTTTTCTACATCCAGTCCCCGCCCAAGGATCACGGCAACGGCACCTTGAAAAAGTCGCGGGAGATGTGGATGTACAATCCCAAAGTCAACCGGGTCATCAAGGTCCCGCCGTCAATGATGTCCCAGTCTTGGATGGGATCCGATTTTTCCAACAACGATCTGGCCAAAAGTGACAGTTTTGTCAATGACTATAGCCACTCCATTGTTGGAACCGAGAGCCATGAAGGCAAAAAGGTGTATGTGATTAAATCCATGCCCAAACCGGATGCTCCGGTGATCTGGGGAATGCAGATGCTCAAAATCCGGGAAGATCTCATCTGGCTCAGCCAGGAATTTTTTGACGAGGATCTTATGTCGGTAAAAATTATGACAACGTTAGAAATTCAGATGATGGGCGGCAAGCTGTATCCCAGGGTATGGCGAATGCAGGAAGCCGAAAAAGAAGATCAATACACCCAGTTAACCTATTCATCCCTGATCTTCAAATCCGATCTTCCGGACAGCCTGTTTACACTGACAAGTTTACGCAAAGCTCGGAGGTAAAAATTTGTCTATCGATGCCAAAATGGCCTGGCGCAATATTTGGCGTAATACCAGGCGAACGATTTTAACGATTTGTGCCATTGCATTTGCCAGTCTACTGCTGGTTTTCATGCTCTCCTTCCAGTTCGGAAGCTATGAGACCATGATCAACACGTCGGTTAAAATCCAAACCGGCCATTTGCAAATACAGGCACTAGAATTTCAGGAGAAAAAAAACATTCGCGAGGTGGTGCCACAGCCTGAAAAAATTGCAGAGATTTTAAAAACAATTTCCAATATCGAGGCTTACACCTTCAGGGGTCAGACCTTTTCATTGGTTTCATCAAACGAGCGCACTTACGGGGTCGCCGTAAGCGGAATTGACCCTGATCGAGAGGCTGACGTTTCGAGATTAAAATCCCTCATCCGTGAAGGAGATTTTTTAACAGCCGCAGACACCGACCAGGCCCTGATCGGCAGTCTGCTGGCCCAAAACCTGCGCGCTAAGCTCGGAGACGAATTGACCATGTTGGGACAGGGGCGTGACGGCTCCATTGCCGCCACCGTGGTGCAAATAAAAGGTATTTTCAGCTCAGGCATCAGTGATTTTGATCGGGCCGCCATTCACATACCGCTGACAACCTTCCAGGAAGTATATTCAATGCAGGGTGCTGTTCACGAAGTGGTCGTCATCGCTGATTCGCTGCGAAATGTAGATGCGATAAAGACCGACGTTGAAGCCGGCCTGTCATCGCTGAACTTAAAAAAACCATTAATGGTCCTTGACTGGGATGCGTTGATGCCCGGATTACGGCAGAGTATCGAAATGGATTTGATCAGCGGGCTGATTTTCTATTTGCTTCTGGTGCTGGTGGTTGCATTCAGCATTTTAAATACATTTTTAATGGCAATTTTTGAGCGAACAAGGGAATTCGGGGTTCTGATGGCGATCGGAACCACCCCCGGGCGCCTGACAAAAGTGCTCCTGATCGAATCCATGACCATGACCTTGATTGGAATTGTGACCGGAATAATTGTCGGCAGCCTGATTACCTTATATTTTCAAGTCCATGGCATTGATTTTTCAGGGGCATCGGAACTGCTCAGCCAGTTCGGCATTACCGGTCGCATGTATCCCAAACTGTCCTGGTTGTCCGCGATCAGCGGCCCTCTGGCCGTATTAATGATCACCTTTTTTGCGGCGCTATATCCGGCCCTAAAGGTTCGCAGGCTGCAACCCGTAGAGGCCATGCGAACCACTTGAGGAATGGGGATTTCCTCGATTTGGGATTTGGGAATGCGGATTGCGGATTTCTTCGATTTGGGATTTGGGAATTCGGATGGCGGATTTAAAAGGGATCAACGGTGATTTTGAATTGGATAGACTTGGCGATTTTTCGATTTGGCTCGATCCAATTCTTTATTTTAGGCATTTTAGCTCATTTTAGGCAATTTAGGCATTTATATCACTATGTACCTACAATTGGCATGGCGCAACATCTGGCGCAATAAACGGCGGACGGCCATCATCCTGACCGCGGTGGTTATCGGGGTCTGGAGCATGATTTTGCTCGGTTCGCTGATGCGGGGAATGGCAGTTGGAATGATAAAAAACGGTATTTCAACCCTCACCGGTCATATTCAGATCCATCACAAAGGTTATCGTAATGACCCGGCTATCGAAAATAGTATTGCAAATCCCCGGGTGGTTGAAGATGTATTAAGGAAGGCGTTGCCGCCAGATGCCCTGTGGAGCCCCCGGGTAAGAGTAAATGCCGTTGCCAGTAATGCCCGGCACTCCAGCGGTGTAACCCTGGTCGGTATTGATCCGGCATCCGAAGCCAGGATCTCATTCATCGGCAGCGCCATATCCCAGGGACGGTATTTAAAACCGGACGAAAAAAACGGTATCCTTGTCGGGGAAGCCTTGCTTGAAAAATTTGACACCAAGCTCGGCCGCAAGCTGGTGATCATGTCCCAGGATACAGACCGTCAAATCGCCTCCCGGGCCTTCCGGATCGTGGGGACCTTCAGGGCGGAAATGGAGGCCACGGAAAAGCAGTACGTGTTCGTCACCCGCCAAGCCAGCCAGAATATGCTGAAGCTGAAAGACGGCCTATCCGAGTTTTCGATCCTTTTATCCGGCAAACCGGATAACCCCGGGGTCCATAATGCTTTGAATGCCGCCCTGCCCTCCCGGCAGTTTGAAATTCATACCTGGCGCGAATTATTGCCGTTTCAAATGGCGTATTTAAAAATCCTGGATGGGTTTATGTGGATCTGGTATCTGGTGGTGTTTGTGGCCATGGGTTTTGGAATCGTTAACACAACCCTGATGGCGGTGTTTGAGCGTATGCGGGAATTCGGACTGCTAAAGGCTCTGGGAATGAAGCCCTGGTGGATTCTAAGGGAAGTATTGACCGAATCCTTTTTACTGCTGATCACCGGCATGGTCGTCGGCAATGCCCTGGGCTTTTTATGTGTTTATGCCCTGTCCGGCAGCGGCATCGATCTGTCGGCCCTGGCCGCCGGAGCGGAATATGCCGGCATGACCCGGATAATTTATCCGGCTGTCGAACTTAAGGACGTATTATTGTCTAATATGATCGTACTTTTTCTGGGAATTCTGGTAAGTGCTTATCCAGCCGTTAAGGCGGCACGCTTTACACCGGTGGAGGCACTGGCTCATACCTGAGAAAGGTTTCGGGTGTAAGGCCAGCAGCTGGCCGCGGAGCGGCCAGTTTGATCGAAAAAGAAATTTTTTAGTTGCAGGGAGCGGAATTAGCTCGGTGTGTTTGTGCTCGTCCTCGTCCTCGTCCTCGACGCCGTTGTCCTTTTTCCGATTTCGATGACGGGGACGATTGGAACACCTTTGATTTTGGGACATGGAGATGTAGTTTCATAAGAGAAGCATTGGACTGAATGCATCTTGCTTCAGAATGCATAAAACTGGAGATAGAATATGAAAATAGTCGAATGTATCGATGTGCAGAAGACCTATCACCAGGGTCAAATTGAAGTACATGCGCTCAAAGATATCAGCTTAACCATCGCTAAAGGTGAATTTCTGGCTGTGGCGGGGCCATCCGGCTCCGGCAAAACCACCCTTTTGAACCTTGTCGGAGGATTGGATGGTTTCGACGCCGGCAGTATTATTGTCGACGGTAATGCCTTTGATCAAATGTCTCAGTCGCAGCTGGCGAAATTAAGACTTCACAAGGTAGGATTTGTTTTTCAGGCCTATAACCTGATTCCGGTGCTGTCAGCAGCCGAAAATGTGGAGTTCGTGATGTTGCTTCAGGGAGTTGCGGCCATGGAGCGGCGTGAGCGGGCCAAGGCTATTCTGGACGATGTCGGCCTGGAAGGCAAATACAACCGACGACCGTCCGAGTTGTCCGGCGGCCAGCAGCAGCGTGTTGCGGTTGCCCGGGCCATCGTATCCAACCCCTCCATCGTACTGGCCGATGAGCCCACCGCCAATCTGGATTCTAAAACCGGCACCGGTCTGCTGGATATGATGAAAAAAATGAACACCGAAAAAAACGTGACCTTCATTTTTTCAACCCACGACAACATGGTTATGGATTATGCCCGGCGACTCATCCTTTTGCATGATGGGAGGTTGGAAGAAGATCGGGTGAAATGAGGCAGGTGACTGGATACTGGATGCTCGATGCAAACCGCGCAGGACCAGGGCGAAAAACGTGAACGGCCAATATAAAAACTTATTTGTTACATTCCTTTTTATTCTTGCCTTTATCGGTTTACACAGAAGTGTCGTATTGGGCCAAAGCCCTTCGGGGGTTGAGGCCTCCCCTGTCCCGATTTCTTCCAGCGGTGCAGAGCCCTCTTCAAAACCGTGGTACAAAAAAATTACCACCCACTGGGGCGGACGGTTGAGAGCCACCGGGCTGGCATCACGGGTAACGGATGACACCCTATTTGAACCGGTGGGGACCGGAACCTACTATGACGCCGGCACCAACTTCCGACTGACCAATGAAACCTTTTTTACCGATGCGGTGTTCACCGAAATTCACTATGAGCTTTTATGGTTCGGCGGCGACTCTATCCGGAAACAAAATGAATTGAGCGACATTTTTCCCAACCTTCCCGACAACGTCCTTCTTCGCGGAGCACCCCTGACAGATGACCGGCGTTTAATGGACCTTACCGACATCATAAAAGAGGAAGACAGCTGGTTTCTTGCGCAAAGACTGGACCGGCTGTATTTTGCGCTGCTGGGCGATCAGGGATCACTTCGCGTCGGCCGACAGGCCATTACCTGGGGAGACGGTTTTGTTTTTAACCCTATGGACCTGTTTAATCCCTTCTCTCCGACCGCCATCGACCGGGATTATAAGGTCGGGGATGATATGATCAACGCCCAGTATTCGCTGAATCAATTCGGGGATTTACAGACTCTTTACGTCGCCCGCCGGAATCCGGAAAACGACGAGGTCGAATTCGATCAGGCCTCACTGGCAGGCAAACTGCATTTTGCCCTTGGAACCAATGAATTTGACGCTATGGTTTCCAAGCATTTCGAGGACCATGTGATCGGCGCCGGCAGTCGGGGATATCTGGGGGATACTGCCTGGCGCCTGGATGCTACCTGGACGTTTCTGGATGATGGTGATGACTACCTTTCTTTGATCGCCAATATGGACTATTCCTGGGTTTGGTTCAAAAAAAATTTTTACGGATTTATTGAATACTACTATAATGGCCTGGGTCAAAATGATTACGCCGATGCTTTGCTGGATCCAAATATCAACGAACGCCTGGCACGGGGCGAATTGTTTGTCCTCGGTCAAAATTATGTAAGCGGTCACCTCCAGATTGAACTGCACCCCCTGGTTAAAGTTTCCCTAACCTCGATTAACAACATCGAAGATCCCTCGGGTATACTGCAACCCTATGCTGTCTGGGATATCACCCAAAACCTTCAAATGACCGGTGGGCTCAATATTTCCTACGGTGACAAAGGCACAGAATTCGGTGGCTTTAAATTGCCGGGTACTGACTTACGCAACAAGGCGCCGGATAATGCCTATCTCTGGTTTATCTATTATTTTTAAATACGCTATTTGGCCGCGGAAAAGTGGACAAAAAACAGGGCGCCTGATATAATCAGATTCAAATCATCCTATCAAAGATTCAATCCTATTTGATCCCTATATTCTTCGCATGGCTTAAATGGCAGATTTGATAGACAACTATTTTTTGGAGGTCAGACCCAGGCGTCCGAATGAGTATATTATGAGATTTAGTGCGGTTTAGCGAAACCCAGATAAAATTTATCAAATTTACTCTTTTCGGTGGCGTTGTTTTTACATGGGGCCTTCTCTTAAATTTTTTCAAGGTCGAAGTGTTGCATGCCGATAAAAAAATTGCCTATCTATTTGTGATTTCTTCCCAAATTTTAATTTGTTTTTTTCTCAACCGCTATGTTATTTTTGAGAATAGCGAGCGGAATTTTTTTCAAACGTTTTCAGGATATCTTGCGGCACTGGCCCTCTTCCGGATGGCGGACTGGACCCTCTATGTGATTCAAATTCATTGGTTTGCTTTACCTTATCTTTTAGCACAGACGCTGAACAATTTTTTTATTTTTTTTGCCAAATTCCCAATTTATCGTATCATTTTTGACAGTCGGCCATCACATGTGGCGATGAAGAAAAATAATGCCGAATGAGAAAAAAATTATTTCAAGCGCATCCATGAGACAAATTTTAACGGCCCTCATCATCATCGGTGTTTTTACAGCCGGGCTTTACCTTCGGTTCGAGATGGCGAATAAAACCGTGGTTTATCAGCCCATCCGGGCGGATGCAAAAGAATATTATCTATACGCTTATAATTTATTAAAATATGGAGTTTATTCACGGCAATACCCGCGTCAAATTGAAAATTACACACCCGCGCCGGATGCTCACAGGACCCCGGGCTATTCCCTGTTTTTATTACCTTTTATCAAGATTTCCCCTCCGCTTAAAATGGTCGGTGTTGTCGTTGTCACCCAGGCCATCATCAGTGCCTTGACCATATTGACGGCCTTCGTTTTCTTCAGATCCTTTCTAAAGGGCCCATGGGCCCTGGGCGGTGCAGTTCTGGTAGCCATCAGCCCGCACCTGATCGCTTTCAATATTTATATGCTTACCGAATCGTTATTCACCTTTTTTTTGGTACTGCTTGGCTGGTCCATGTCCGCCGTTGCGCAAAACAAAAGTCGGCGGCATGCCCTGATTGCAGGTCTTGTCTTAGGGGTTTCACTGTTGATTCGTCCGACCATGCTGTATTTTATAGCCTTTCTTATTCCGGCCTTCTTCGTTTTTTTCCAAAAGAAAAAAGCATGGGTGTTGGCCGTATTTTTGATCATCGGCTTTGGCCTGACCTATGGTCCGTGGGTGCTGCGTAACAAGCGGGTCAACCCAAAGAAAAGTACCTTGGCCATTGCGACCATCCACAAAGGAATGTATCCCAACCTGATATATAACCACGTTCCGGGACTGTGGTTTTTCGAACCGTTTGATCCGCAATGGGCGCAACGCCGGGATATCTCATCTGTGCTTAGAGAAATAGGCCGTCGTTTTAGAAATGAGCCCCTGAAATATATGCGCTGGTACATTATTGGTAAACCGTCGATGTTTTTTTCATGGGATATGATTGTGGGCATGGGAGATGTTTTTATCTACCCCGTATCGACTTCGCCTTACCATCAAAATAATGGTTTTTTCGGTTTATCCCACCGTGCGATGAAATCGATACACGGCTTGCTGACCATGCTTGCTTTGGTGACTTCGGTTTTCTTATGGTTTCCCTTTCAAAAACCACCCTCTCATAAGGGTTTAAAAGTTGCCAGATTTATTGCACTGGTGGGGATATATTTTATTCTGGTTCATATCGTCGGTACACCGTTGCGGTATTCGGTCTCATTGCAGCCCTTTATTTATGGATTATCCGTGTTGGAGATCTGGTTGATGGTAACAGAAGGCGCGAAATACATTCAAAGAACTGATAAGGAATTTATTTCGTTCAAAAAACTAATTATCCAGAATCCCCTGTTTTAATATCAGGGAAACCTCGGTGATTTAAAATTTGAGGATCATTCCTTCCGGCCATAGACGGCATCGATGAAATTGAAGTCTTAATTATTGATGACGGCAGCTCTGATGCCACTTTCGAAGAAGCGCTCAGATTGGGCGTTCATTATATCGTACGTTTTCCGCTAAATCGCGGTTTATCGGCTGCCTACCAGGCGGGTCTGGATGCCTGTATGCGGCTTGGAGCCGATATTGTCGTAAATACGGATGCGGATAATCAGTATCAGGGCCAAGACATCGCCAAGCTGGTTGAACCGATTTTAGCCCAACAAGCCGATATTGTGATTGGAGATCGCCAGACAGATACCATTGAGCATTTTTCACTGCTAAAGCGCTTACTTCAGAGATGGGGATCGCGCATCGTGCGACGGGCGTCCGGAACCGAGGTTGTGGATGCCGCCAGTGGTTTTCGGGCCATAAATTCTAAAGCAATGTCGTACTTATTTGTTCATAACAAGTTTACATATACCCTTGAAACCATTATCCAGGCCGGCAGTATTGGATTAAATATTAAGAATGTAAAAATCAGGACCAATCCGGCAAAGCGCAAATCGCGGTTAGCAAGCTCAATAATGGATTATCTGCGCCGCAATGGCCCGGTTATTTTTCGTTCCTATACCATGTATTGGCCGGTTCAAACTTTCGGTTATATTGGCTTGGCACTGTTTATGTTCGGGTTGCTATTTGTGGTGCGATTTCTTTACTATTTCGTCCAGAATCCAAATAATAGTGGACACGTACAATCCCTGCAAGTTGGGGTCGGTGCCATCATATTGGCGTTTATTGTTGGTTTAATTGCCTTGTTGGGTGATTTGTTGGCTTCAAACCGCCGTCTCACGGAAGAAATTTTAAGCCGGGTTAAGAAGCTGGAGGCAACCGCGGTTCGCCAAAATTTGCCGTTAGAAAAAGATACACCAAACCGATTCGATGATGTTTACAAGACTTCGGCAAGTTCATGGCGTTCATCCGGTGAAACTTAATGGATAATATAGTTGGTAACGTTTACAATAAATATAATAGCGATAATCCCCTTGACGCGGTTTTTGATGCGGGGTTTTCTAAACAGCATTACAGAACTCTATAATTTTATAGAACCCGCCAGTGTGCTGGAGGTCGGTTGCGGCGAGGGCGCCCTTGCCAATTATCTGCTTGAGCATTCCTCAAAGCGTCCGCAAAGTTTTGAGGCCAGCGATCTCAGCCTCGACGCTCTCAAGGCAGAGAATGACCCGCTGATAAAATTCAGAAAATCATCCATTTATGAATTGCCCTATTCCGCCAACAGTTTTGACTTGGTCGTCTGTAGTGAAGTCCTGGAGCACTTGGAATATCCTCAGCGGGGTCTGGTTGAATTAGCGCGGGTAGCCGAAAAAGGCGTTCTTTTAAGTGCGCCCTGGGAACCGGTTTGGCGAATGCTGAATATGGTCCGCGGCGTCTGACCTGGTATAATCCCCTCACCTGGATTACTGAGGCTGTATTCACCAAAGCAGATTTACTCCACGCCCAGTGGTGGAGCTTGCCCCTGGCGGCCGTTTACGCTTGTATAGGTGCAATTTTTAAACTTCGCGGCAAACCTATTATTTTCACCGTTCATAATGTGTTGAGCCATGAACGATCCCGGCTATATGAAATTGTCTCACGCTGGTTATTCAAGCTGGGAGATCATTTCATTGTCCATACCGCAAAGAACCGCCGCCAAATGGAGGCCAGTTACGGGATAGCGCGGGATCGCATCAGCGTGGTACCTCATGGCAGTCTCGATTTTCATGTTAAACATCATATGGATCGTGATACGATCCGACAGGAATTCGGCATTGATTCCGGACACAAGGTCATTCTCCTGTTTGGGGCTGTGCGTCCCTATAAAGGGGTCGACACCGCTTTGAAAGCCTTTTCGAGGGTTTTGCCGCAGGTGCCGGAAGCCCTGTTGATGGTTGCCGGGAAATTGTGGCAAAAGTGGGAACCGTATCAGAAGTTAATGAGCACCCTGGCAATTGCCGATTCCGTAAAGACCTTTCTGGAATACATTCCATCCGGTGAAGTCTATAAATATTTTGAAGCCGCGGACCTGGTCATCCTGCCCTATCATCATTTTGACAGTCAAAGCGGTATCGGCGGCACGGCGGTGTCATTTCGCAAACCCATGATCGTCAGTGATGTGGGGGGATTGCCCGATCTGGTCAAAAATCGCGAATATGTGATTCCACCTAAAGATACGGAAGCATTGGCCCGATGTATGATAGAGTGCTTGCAGGATCCATCCCGGCTGGCTGCCATGGCCGCAGATGCCGAAACCGTGGCGGCTGAAATCAGCCGATCATCGATTGCCCAAAAGACCTGTGCGATATACGATACTTTGCTGGCTACCGGAAAATAATCGCAAATTATTGGACACGGATAAAAGCGGATTACACAGATTTATCGTAACAATCTAAACGATCTAAACCATCTAAACAATACAGGAAATATGTTAACCTACATCAAAGAATTGCTGCCGAAGATGATGCGTTACCGCCTGGCAAGACGGGGGCTGGTGGGGCCCGGAATGCCGATAAATCTGACATTTTCGGTAACCAATGTCTGCCAGTCACGATGTAAAACCTGCAGTATCTGGGAACTTTACAAGGAGAACCCGGAAAAACGAAAGGAAGAATTGGCCCTGGAAGAAATCGAAAAGATATTTCGCTCCATGGGGCACATCTACGTATTTAATATCAGCGGCGGCGAACCGTTCTTAAGATCCGACATCACGGAAATCATTGATTCTGCCTGTCGGTATTTATCGCCCGGTGTGGTTCATATTCCCACAAACGCCATCGCCAAAGAGCGCATCGAACGCAAGACAGTGGCTATACTTGATATTCTCAAGAACAACTGCTCACAAACCCAGCTCACCATCAAGCCCAGCCTGGATCACATCGAGTCCAAACATGATGAAATCCGGGGCGTGCCGGGCAACTTTAAGAAAGTAATTGCATTATTTCAGCGTCTCAAGGAAATTCAATCCGATTATCCCAACTTCCACGTGGAACTGGGAACGGTCATTTCCCGCTGGAACGTTGAAGCGGTGGATGAAATCGCGCAATATGTGACCCATCTCGGTGTTGACAGCTACCGCAACGAAATTGCCGAACAGAGATCCGAGATGTTTAACCTGCAAAATGATATCACCCCGGATCCCGCGCAATATGAGAAGGCCATTGGCATGTTTGTGCGCCAAATCCGGCAAAACATGCGAAACCGCAGCCTGTTCCAGAGGATTACGAATGCATTTCGCCTGGTGTACTACAGCCTGGCCATTCGAATTTTAAAAGAAAATCGACAGGTGATTCCCTGCTATGCCGGTATCTCCAATGTGCACATGACGCCCTATGGTGATATTTGGGCTTGCTGCACCCTGGGTTATGATAAACCCATGGGAAATCTGCGCGATTATAATTATGATTTTAAATTGCTCTGGAACAGTGACCAGGCCAAACAAGTGCGGACCTATATCCGTGAAGGACACTGTAATTGCCCCATGGCCAACCAGACCTATTCCAACATATTAATGCACGGCCCTTCCCTTTTTCGGGTTGTACGTGAAATTATAAAAACCAAATGAAAACAAGCATTATAAAATTGGGACACGGATTTGCACAGGTAAACACAGATAAAAAATAGCGTGTTAGAAAATTGCTTCAAAGTTTTTTATTTATCCCGTAAAATCTTGTGTTCATCCGTCCCTGAAAAATATTATCGATGCTCAAAAGAAAAAATATCTTGTGCTGTTGGCCCTGGATTCTGATCGCTTTGGTTCTGATTTTTTTCAGCCTGGTTGTTTCCGGAGTCATTCCGCGGATGATGGGAAATTTGGTCGTTACAGACGAACAGCCGCTTCCCTCTGATGCGGTTGTGGTCCTCAACAGCGGCATCGAATATTACCCCCGCCTGATCCAGGCGGCCGACATTTATCGCCAGGGATTGGTTGATACAGTCGTCATTAACGGCAATCGCAAAAACGACACACTGCGGGAGCTCGAAGCCGGCGGTTTTAAAAGATGCTGCCCCTGGTATGCAGACGCTGTAAAAATTCTGGGCATGTATGGCGTGCCTGAAGAAAAAATTATTTGGATCAGTGATGAAGATGCCTATGACACGGTCAGCGAAGCGGACGTCGTCGGCGCTGGAATTAATCAAAAGAAAATTTGTAAGCCTGATTCTTACGACCAGTAAATATCACACCCGGCGTGCAAAATATATCTGGAAGCAGATGTATCAAAATCAAATGACGATATTTATGGTTTCCGCCAAAACGGATCCCTATGATCCCGATACCTGGTGGAAGGATGGCCGTCAAATACGCTGGTTACTTGCTGAATATGGGGCCTGGATATATTACTGGTGGAAAGAAATAACAGAACTCTAACTTTTAATTTTATAAAATCCGTGTTCATCTGTGAAAATCTGTGTCCCCAAAAAAGCAAATAATTTACATCAATAGAAAGATTTAAAGTGAAATATTTAATAACAGGCGCTACAGGATTTATCGGGCCGCACCTTGTCAAGAAACTGGTGGGTGAAGGGCACACCTGCCGCTGTTTGGTACGAAACAACAGCAAAACGGATGCATTGCAGGAATTGGGCGTTGAATTGGTTGAAGGTGATATTACCCGGGCGGATACCTTAAAAGGCATCCGCCGAAGGTATGGACAGGGTTCTTCACATGGCCACTTTAGGCCACATGAGCAATTTTTCGGTGACCGAATCCATGTTTGAAGCCATCAATGTGCAGGGTACCAAAAACGTAATGGAAGAAGCAGTCCGGGCCGGCGTTCGACGGGTTGTCCACTGCAGCACGGTTGCCGCCATGGGTATCTGTCATGATGTCCCGGCAACCGAAGAAAGCAGCTGCAATCCGCATCATCCTTACGGCCGCAGTAAACTGCAGGCCGAACAAAACGTCTTGACCATGATCAAGGAAAAAAATCTCCCGGCCGTCATCATCAGGTTTTCGATGGTATACGGTCCCGGTGATGCCCGCGATATTCTCAAACTGACCCGCATGGCAAAAAAAGGCCTGTTTCCCAAAGTTGGCAACAAGCCGAAGCTGACGCCGCTGATTCATGTTGATGATGCGGTTAAAGGGCTGTTGCTGGCGGCTGAAAAAGGCAGGCCGGGTCAAATATATTTGATCACCAACCGGGACTCCCTGCCCTTTGACGAAATAAGGAAAATTCTTCAAAAAGCCCTGGGGGTCAAACGATTACCATTTTATGTGCCGGAATGGGCGGCACTCGCGATGGCGTCCGTCGCCGAAAATATCTTCCCCCTTTTAGGGCAAAGTACCACCGGTTTCCCGCAAAAATATTGAATCTACTCTGGCTGATCGGGTTTTTTCAATTGAAAAAGCAAGTGAGGAGATTGGGTTTAATCCCCAGGTAGATCCGGTAGAAGGTCTAAGAGAGACGGTGAGATGGTATAAGGAGCAGGGATGGGTGTAAACGGAAGTTTATTGAGTTGATTGGGTTGATTGAAGTTAATTGGGTTTGGATAAAGCATTTTTACTCCGTGTTCTCGGTGCCTCCGTGGTGATAAAAAAATAAGAAGGCAAAAATGAAAAAAGAAGTCGAAGTTTTTGGCGTCACCTACGACCGCTATGTGCTGCTGCAACTGCATAAAATAATGACCGATGAACTCGGGCTCAAGCGGGTGCTGGAAATGCCCAGCCATGGTGCCAAGGCTGCCGGGTCTCTTTATTCCATCGGGTTCGGGTTGGCCGGATGCCGGGTCGCACTGGCGAATCCGGAGATGGAAATGATGTACGGCTGGGAAGAAATAGGGATACGAGAACGAGCGGAAACCTATCCGGATATTGATGTGTATCACTCCGGATTCAAAGATGGAGAATTTGATCTGGCCTGGAATTTCGTAACCTGGACGGAGTTGGAAGATCCGGCCCGATATCTGAGGGAATTGAAACGGATTTCAAACCGCTACGTTTTTTTGGTCACCTGCAACAACTTCCAGCCGGGGTACCCCTGGCATCGGTTTTTGCACAAGATTTACGGCTTCCCGTGGACCCACGGGCAGGTCAAATACAATCATATGACCAAAGTCCGAAGAATGTTCCGCGATACGGGCCTGAAGGTTGTCGAATACGGCGCTATCGACACCCCGGGCTGGCCGGACCCCAGCGGACCCCGGGATGTGCGCCTGCATCGAAACTATTCAGGCCCAAAGGCGAAACCCGATGTGGGAAGTGCCGATCATAAATACGCCAAGACCGGTCAATATCCGGGATGGATGAAACTGCTGGGTAGATGGGATATGACCTTTCGTAAAGGGGTGTTTAAATTGCCGATGAGTCATCTTTTTTATGTGCTCGGCAAGCGTTAGCAGCCGTAATTAATTATTGTAGCAGACCTGATAAATAAGGTAGAACATGCCCCCGGCCTCATCTCAAAGCTCGGTCATGCAATTCGCAGCATGTCCGTCTTGCAGATCCAAACGCATCGCTGATCGCTGGCCGACACGGCGGATACCCGGCAGCAAAATGGTTCTATGGTGCCAGGATTGCGGTCTTGGCTGGCAACATCCCCTCCCATCACCTTCCGATATCAGATATTATTATCATCAATTCCCAACCTATAATATTCATGGCACCCATGAGAAGGAACAGGGGTTTGGGCGCCGGATTCAGCGCATTGATAAACTCGAGCCTGGTCAAGGGTCGCCTGTTGGATATTGGCTCCGGCTTGGGAACTTTTTTAAACCTGGCATTAAAAAGTGGATGGCAGGCAAGCGGCATCGAACCGCAGGAAAGTGCCGCTGAATACTGCCGGCAGCATTTAGGGATAAAACCCTATGTTATACCCATTGAAGAAATTGATCTTGGGCCCAATTTATTCGATGTCGTTACCATATGGGATGTTTGGGAGCATATTCATTCACCAATCGACTTTATTGAGCGTTGCATCGGATTACTGGCTCCCAATGGCCTTCTGGCCCTGTCAATCCCCAATGCCTCGGGATATCCGGCCCGCCTGTTTCGAGGAAATTGGCGTTACGTCATGTATCACCCATCTTAGTTACTTCACCCTACCGTATGTGCAGCATATTATGAGCAAAGAAATATGCACTTTCAATGGGCAGACCACACCATAAAAGCGCAAAGTCTCCTGCAAGGTGTTGCCTCCCTGTTACCGATTCAATTTAACACCGAACGAATAATTCGACTGGGACGCAAAGACGAATCAACAGTCAATCAAGATCAGACAAGCCAACCGGAATTTGGAATAAAAAAAAAGGCGGATCCGCTTGTGTTGCTCAGCTGGATTCGCCGATTGGTTCTTAAAGGAAACCTTTATCCCCTGCCCTTCCCCAAGGGCGACATGATGGATCTTTATTTTAAAAAGGGACCGGAAATGAGGTATCCGAATTCTTAGTGTTCGTTAATCATAGTCTTGTATTTATGGAAAGACTTTAAAAATATTATTCATAATACTCGCGACCCAGGTGGGTAATCAAATCCTCTCCTTTTAAATGGCGCAGTGTATTTTTCAACTTCTTTAGTTGAATAAACAAATCGTGTTCCGGATAAAGCCCTTTGGCCACCATCGGAGATTTATAATAGAAAGACAGCCATTCTTGAATACCGCTCCATCCGGCCCGTGCCGCCAGGTCCATAAACAGGGCCAAATCAAGCACAATAGGGGCTGCGAGGATACTATCCCGGCAAAGAAAATCCACTTTGACCTGCATCGGATAACCCAACCATCCAAAAATATCAATATTATCCCACCCCTCCTTATTATCCCCTCGGGGAGGATAATAGTTTATTCTGACTTTGTGATATAAATCTTTGTATAAATCAGGATATATTTCCGGCTGCAGAATGTATTCCAGTACCCCTAATTTGCTTACCTCTTTTGATTTAAACGACATGGGCTCATCTAAAACTTCGCCATCCCGGTTGCCGAGAATGTTGGTAGAAAACCAGCCGGAGACCCCCAGCAAGCGGGCTTTAAATGCCGGAGCCAGCACGGTCTTCATAAGGGTTTGACCGGTCTTGAAATCCTTGCCGCTAATGGGCACCTTTTTTTGGCTCGCAAGCTCAAGCAGAGCCGGAATATCTATGGTTAGATTAGGTGCGCCGTTGCCAAACGGCACACCTTCATTCAGGGCGGCATAGGCATAGATCATGCTCGGCGAAATCGCCGGATCATTTTCCTTTAGGCCTTTTTCAAACGCGGCCAGAGATAAGTGTACAGGGCTTGGCTCGATATACACTTCCGTGCTGGCGCACCAAATCATGACCAATCGGTTTAGCATGTGTTCGCCTTGAAGGTTTGGATATCTTCGCGAAGCTGGTCGGCCAGATCCATTTTGGTTTTGCCTTTTTTAACGTTGGTGCCGCTGAGCCGTTTCACATAGTTCTGATCAAACACGGCCGGCATCGGGCGTCACGCTTTCCAGTTCGGATTTGATACCGTCCAGGATATTGTTTTTCCAGCACACCGGCATTAACTGCCGCCGCATACATATCATCATCAAAAATATCCCAACCGCCAAACACCAGATCATCAAGTTCGGATAGCGGAACAAAATCTTTAATCAATGGTATACGCTTATCCGTGCGTTTACCAAGCCGAATGGTTCCCATTTGGGTAAGGGAACCAATCGGTTTTCCCTGCCCTTGACGAACTGCATAAACTCCGGCGACAAATGTTGTCGCAACAGCGCCCATTCCCGGTGTTAATATGCCAAGTTTTCCTATAGCCGGTTTGATTTCAGTTTTTTTCCCCATATGATTATGCCTCGTTGTAGAAAATTTAGGTTAAACCCTACAGTTGCATAAAAAAGTGCTAAAATGGCAGTAAAAATACTTGCGGAGCCCCATGGAATATGGGTATAAACAGATTGTCTACCAAACAATCACCCTAAACCAGGAGGCCACCGCAAGTGAAATCCAGTAAAGCACAAATTACGGCAAAATTCCATAAAATTCCAGTCATCCGTTTCGAAGACCAACAACTAACATCGTTTTCCGGTTTGCTGATTTTTCAGCTACTCTTTAAACGACTCAATTTGAAGCAGCGGCTTAAAAAATGCTTTTCGCATTTGAATATTTCACCAATCTTTGGTCGCCACCTGATCGTATTGCTGCTCATTATTCATTTGCTTATCGGTTTCCGACGCCTGCGCGAAGTTGATTACTACCGCGATGATCCAATCGTACTGCGGTTAATGGGTTTACGAAAGCTGCCTGATGTTTCAACCATCTCAAGGGCTCTTTCACATATGGAAAAAGACGGAGTCGAGAATGTGCGCCAGCTATGCCGATCAATGGTAATAGAAGGGCTGCAACGCGAACGCCTGTCTCGTCTGACACTGGATTTTGATGGTTCTGTGCAGTCTACCAAAGGGCATGCGGAGGGTGCCGCCGTTGGTTTTAACAAGGCCAAGAAAGGTGCCCGCAGTTACTATCCTTTGTTTTGTACCGTGGCCCAAACCGGTCAATTTTTCGACCTTCACCATCGCCCCGGTAATGTGCATGATTCTAATGGTGCCCAACGATTCATGTTCAACTGTTTGTCGGAAGCCAAAGTACAGCTGCCGGGTACCGTATTGGAATCACGAATGGACTCGGCTTTTTTCAGCCAGAAAATCCTGACAACCTTTAACAGCAAACATGTGAAATTTACCGCTTCGGTTCCCTTCGAAAGACTGACGCAGCTAAAAGAAATGATCGAAAGCCGAAAACGCTGGCGCAAAATAGACCGGCAATGGTCTTATTTTGAGACCTCATGGAAACCCAAATCCTGGGATAGCCACTATCGGTTTATCTTCACTCGAAAGAAAACCAAAAAACTACGCAAAGGCCCGTTGCAATTGCACCTTTTTGAGCCACGTGATTTTAATTTCGACTACAAAGTCATTGTTACCAATAAAAGCCAGTCGGCTAAAAATGTCGTCTTGTTCCATAATGGCCGCGGATCTCAGGAATGCGTCTTTGGCGATGCCAAAAATGATGCCGCATTGGATGTGATTCCTTCCAGACGCCTGGCCGGCAATCAGCTTTTTACCCTTTGTTCGATGATCGCTCATAATCTGTCACGTGAAGTACAGATGCTTGCGGCTCCATCGGCCTCCAGGGCTCGTCCCAAGCGTCCGGCCGCCTGGAGATTTGAAAAACTCGATACGTTGCGCCATCGCATCATCCAAAGAGCCGGCCGTTTTACCCGGCCTCAAGGTGAACTGACCCTCACCATGAGTGCCAACCATGCTGTGCGCAAGGATCTTTTGGGTTTTCTCGATGTGTTGCAAAAAGCAGCATGATTATCAGGAAGTAAAAAATCTAAAATTTATGCAACGTTGAGGTAAACTTAATGAAAAATGACTTAACCAATTAACCATATTGCTTCGACGAGAATATCGCCGATGAACTTTGAGATGCTTGATCAGATGTGATAAGATAAATAATGCTAAACAAACTAATATATATCACTCGAATAAAATTTGTACTCATCGTATTGAAAGGTAAACTATTATGACCTGGTCTGAACTTCGAAACAAATGCAGACGCCAAAGTGACTATATTATCACACTGTTTATTACTAATGAAGTATCCCTTTTTTTAACCTGGATATTGGCAAAAACCCATGTAACCCCGAACCAGGTGACGATAGCCTCCATCCTATGCGGTATTGGGTGTGCACTTTGTTACGCGTTTGGCAATTTTTTTACCGGATCCCTGTTGCTGTTTATCTCTCATGTCCTTGACTGTACTGATGGCAACCTTGCCAGAATTAAAGAAATGTTCAGTCCTTTGGGTAAATGGTTGGACATGTTCGGCGACCGTTTTGCGGAAGCAATAGTATTTATAGGCGTCAGCATTTACTTTTTTAAGACGGGGGCCTCTGAATTATGGATATTATTGACTTTAGTCGACGCAATCCTGCTTGCCCTGTATTACTATATCGTGGACATAGCCTTAGCACTGGGTCTTTCAAAACCACTGCAAAATATTGGCAGTATGAAATTTAAAAGCGTGCGTGTAAAATGGGGTATCATGGAACCGGTTATTTACGGTTTTGTTGTAACAGCTCCCCTTGGTCTCATTAAAATACAAATAGTGTTGGTGTTCTTGCTTGTCATTGCCGGCTTAACTTTTCAGGCTTCAAAAAAGCTCCTGCCGGCCAAACCGTGAAGGCGCCTTGTGATTTAAGATTCTCGCAAGAACCTTTCTTCGTTGGTTTCCGATTTAAAATTGGTTTCTGAATGATTGCTCAGGAGCGCTTCTGCATGTTTTAGCATTTCGGGAGTATCCACGTCCTGCCAGTAGGCATCCTTAATATCCAGTGTCTCCATTAAGCCTTCATCGGCAAGCAATTGCACACCTTCGGACAAAGAAGCATCACCTTCCTGTTTATAGATCTGATCAATTGCATTCATAAGACCATCCGTACCTATAAAAACGCCTGTATCAATACAATTGTACTGAGTAATTTCCTTAGAGATTTGCTTTATCAGCGCTCCGTCGGTTAAAACTTTAGTAGCATCCTCGAGGTCAAAAACTGAATTGATTTTATAATCCACACATAATGTGGCCCCGCCATCAGGAGGCTTGTGGTTAACGAGTTGCAGCATGATTTTATCATCCAATATGTGATCCGCCATGGTTAATATATATTCTTTACCAACAAACGGTCGAGCACATAAAACTGAAACTCCATTTTTTAATTTGTAATTTTCATTTTCTACAAATTTTATTACAGCGGAACCCGAATGATTTGCGGTTACAAATTTTTTTATAGAATCTGCTTGATAACCTAATACAATCAAGACATTGGTGCATTCTGCTAATTCCAGACTGTGGATTGTCCGCAATAACAAGGCCAAACTGTCGACCGAAGCCAGCGGTTTGGCGATAGACAAATTGGCCCCGGTATTAAGCCGAGAACCGATTCCCGCCGCTAGTATGATTCCTTCTTTCATTTTGTTAGTTCCATCTTCTTGGAATTTTTATTATGCTTGGCTCTTAGGTGTTAATTAAGATTTTCTCTTCTTGATTTTTTGCCCCAATCATTCCATAAAGAGATGGAGGCCTTCTCCTTTTTATACAAACTCGAAATAACTTTGGAGACAATCGGCGCCATGAGTGTTTTTTTAAATGGATTTTTGTGCTGGTTTCTCATTTGATGGTATGTTCTGAACAGGTAAGCACCAAAAAGCTTTTCTATCCTCAGTCTCGCCTTTTCTGGTCGTGACACCAAAGCCGAAAACAATATGAGAATTGCTGGTATTAGTGTCTCCCGTTTAGAAATACCAAAACTGTAGAAAAGAATACCTTTCCAAAGGAGAGCTCGCCCATATGAAATCCGACCGTTTTCCAGGCACAATATTCCGCAAGTGATCAAACGAAATCCGTATTTCGGGTAAAAGTCCAGTGACAACTTTTCAGCAAAACTCAAATGTCTTCCAAAGAATTCCACACACTGCAAACCGCCGGTTACCATTCTTTCAGTTTGAAATTGGACGGAGTCCCGGCTTCTTTGAATGTAGCCGAGAACTTCATCAAGTTGGTAGAACCGGAAACCGGCCAAAACCATGTTCATCCAAAAATAGTAGTCAAAACCGCCAACGATTGGATCCTCTATTTTGGGAATACCATCCAAACATTTCCGCCTGAAAACAACCGCATTCCACGGTATGACATTTCCGAATAAAATATGTTTTTTTAAATCTGCAATATCAACCCTTCCGGTCTCCTTCTCTATTTTACAGCGATCTTCTTCCTGGATATAAAAACAATATCTGGAAAAGGCTACATCAATGTCTGATCTTATTAGAAATGCCTGCATTAACTTAGCAATACAATCGGGTTTGATGTAATCGTCATCATCGAGGACGGATATAAAATCGCCTTTGACTTTGTCACGCCATACATTAAAAGTGTCTCGGAAACTTCCTTTATGCAGATAGTATGTAACGATATCACCAAAGGCCTTGGCTATTTCAGCTGTATTATCCGTTGAATTATGATCTACTACAAAAATTTCCAAATTGGACCATGTTTGATTAAAAAGACATTCCAAGGCATTTCTTAGAAGATCAGCTCGATTGTGGGTCCTAACAACAACACTAACAAGTGGAGTATTTTGAGTCATAATTAAAATAAGTATAAAAAGTATTTAGTATCAGTTGTCCAAAAATTTTTCGCAACACCGTCCTTATTCCATTGATCGTAATAATTTAGATAAAGAATATGGGTAGGCTTGTCTTAAAAAAAAATCTTTTTAACAAGAGGATTATAGATAAAAATGCTTATAAGCCAAGGTTTTATAAAAGTTTCGAAATAGTAAGGAGAGTAAATTGAGCCCCCATTTATAAAAAATGATTTTTTGCTTTCATATTTGAACGATTTCAAATATCTTGTTGTCTTAGATTCACTATGAAAACGGAAACATGCGAAAATGTCCTTGATGAATTTAATTTTATGGCGTTGTGCAATGCGCCTCCAAAAATCTATATCCATGGATAGAAAGTAATTCTCGTTTAAATTCCCTGTCTTTTCTAATACAATTTTTCTAAAAAAAACGGTCGGCTGCGGGATGAAGTTAGGATATAGCAATACATCGTATTTATCTGGATCCTTTGCTTCGCTGAACCCCACAATGTTGTCATTCTCATCTATTCGTATGCAGTGAGAAAAAATGAGGTCGACCGTATCATCGTTTAAAAAAATTTGCTTAACTTTTTTGAAAGTCCCCGGCATATAGGTGTCGTCAGAATTCAACCAACCGATAAGATCCCCTCGTATAAGTTTGAAACCTTTATTTATTGCATGGGACTGTCCGTTATCTTTCTCAGAGATCCATCTTAGGTGTTTATATCTTTTTAAAAGCTCGATCGACCCATCGGTAGAACCGCCATCTACTATGATATGTTCGAAACTCTCATAATTTTGATTTAAGATACTGAGGATGTTTTTTTCTAGAAATTTGGCTTGGTTTAGTGATGGGGTTACGACTGAAATCATCATTTTTTTAATTCTCCACCAAAAAGCAAGTAAATTTAAAGTTATATCCAGATAATTCAATGAGACCTTTGCAGAACCACCAGAAAACACTCAACGGTTATGCTTTTCTTCTAAATTATCTTTAAAGAAAACCTTTGCATAGTTGAATAGGGTTACCTTCCGGAAACTCAACCGCGTGAAGAAAACCAAACCGTGACTTTCTGGCCCCCAATGGACGTTCATGCCGTTTAAAATAAATCTTTATAATTAACCCTTGGGAAAATGTCCAACTTTCCTCCGACGGTCGCATTATAAACATTTACCCCAAGACCGTCGCATATTTTTTTTGCTTTTATATAATGCGAAATCATCTCCTGGGTATGAGGAGCGTGCCAATTACTTCCCTTTCCAAAATAACCAGGATCAAAATGATTTGGATCGTCATTCTCGCTTGAAACCAATAAATTTTGATTATCATTTTCAATTTTAACGCTGTCAGGGATGGAATATGAGGTATCACATCCTATCAGGTAAATAGGGTCAAATCCAAGATACACGGCCAATTGCAATGCGGCTATTGTAACTGTCATTACGCCCGAAACCCATTTTGAAGCATCAACCGTAAACATCTCCGGTGACGAAATATAGGAATGCGATGCGACTTCACGATACCAATAGACATTTGAAGCTGAGGGCAGCCTGTTTTTTACTCTAAACTGCACTGGGAAAAAAAAAACAGTATTATGTAAATCTAAAATCATTTTGTTGATTTTTTCGCTGATATCAGGAACAACCCGCTTATCAACCGCCACATAAAAAGACGGTTTCCAGCTAACTCTATTAAATAATAAATAGCATTTATTAGAAGCCCAAACGAAATCGTTTTTAAATAGATCTAAGTCCATTTGGTTCAGACTCGGTCCATTGCCCATGATAAAACATCGCTTTCCACGGTAATAGCCCTGCAATTTTTTCAACCTAGTACTGGCCTGCCTGACATTCTGTTCGATGAGTTGCACATAGATACTTTTAAAAAATTGGATGGGATGCCACCATGGAGATAGCGAAGCAAGCGGCAACCATATGTCCCCCGGCAGCATCTTACGAAGAGTCTTTGTTAAATTTCTTGGCGTACTCATATTAATTCGGTACTTAACCGGGTCGTTGCACCACCATCAACGATGAATGATTGCCCTGTTATAAAAGCCGATCGTCGATTATCAGCCAGGAACAAAATTGTTTCGCCGATTTCATCAGGTTTTCCAATTCGGCCCAGGGCATGTTTGAGCCCTAACGATTGTTTGAGATGTTTGGTGTCTTCTCCGGAAAAACTGTCCCGCGACAAACCAGCCTCCAACATTTTAGTATCTACGGCACCTGGCAAAACAGCGTTGACGCGAATATTGTTAGGAGCAAGCTCTACAGCGGCGGCACGAGTGAGGGCCACCAAGGCTCCCTTGCTGGTGGCGTAAGCAGACATATTCCTCGAGGTTGCTATGGCGTGGACCGATGACACGTTTATGATACTGCCGCTTTGTCGACGCAGCAACGAAAACGCATGCTTAATTGCCAAATAGGCTCCGCGAACATTTACACCCATAAGCATATCCCAGTCGCCGGGTTCCGTATCAACCAGGGATTTAACGACCTGAACCGCCGCATTGTTTATTAAGGCATCTAATCTGCCTACCTGTTGAGAAATTTCATCAAATATCGCCTTTGAAGCTTCCGGATCACTAATGTCGGCGCGAATGTAATGCTCAACCCCATCAACCAAGGAGGGTTTTTCAATACAATCCACCCCTATAACGTACCAGCCGGCCTGAGCAAATATATCAGCGCTGGCTGAGCCAATGCCCCCGGCCACACCGGTAATACAAGCAACCTTTTTCATTATTTTTCTCCATCCAATACATCGAACAGGTTTTTAAGTGTATTCCGATGAACAGCTTCCCAGGCTTCCGGACTGCTATTGGCATTGTGCGGTGATAGCAGGACATTATCCATCGACAAAAGGGGACTATCAGCCGAGAGAGGCTCATGTTCAAATACGTCCAGGGCAGCGCCACCGATCTTTTTTTCCCTAAGCGCTCTGATCATGTCAGTCTCCTTAATAACCGGGCCTCTTGAGGTGTTGATAATAATGCCTGTGGGCTTCATCAACGAAATCATCTGATAATTCAAAAGATGGTGGCTGGTTGGGTTCAAATCGCAATTGAGACTCACAAAATCAGCTTGACGCAGAAGTTCCTTCTTTGACAACATCTTGATACCGGTATCAGCAAGAAAGCTTTCCGGTATTTCCTTTATGTCATTGCCAAAAACAGACATCCCCAGACGTATGGCTCGCCTAGCAAGAGTTTTACCGACGTTACCGACACCAATAATTCCCAGGGAGCATTCGTGGATGGCGCTACCCGGAACCTTATCCCAAAGGCCACCGTGCATCTGACGATCCATTTGGAGAATATTGCGACAAAAACATAGTATATAGCCAATTACGGAATCGGCCACCGGAATGCTAAACGCATTGGGGGTATTACGAACCTGGATTCCCAGCTTACGGCAGGCCTTTTGATCAATCGAATCAATGCCGGTACCCCACTTGGAAATCACTTTCAATTTATGAGCAGATTCTAAAACTCTTGAAGTGAAACGGTCATCGCCGCAAATGGCACCATCGATGTCACCAATATATTCAAGAAGTTCTTCCTCCTCCAGTCGCTCGTTCACCTGGGGGATAACAATTTCAAGATCGCGCTCTATAAACAGGGGTCGGAATCGATCAATGGCCGGAAGCATATAGGGTGCGGAAATTAGAACTCTATGTGTCATCCTGCTACTCCAGATTTTGATTAATTTCTTGATATAAAATTTCGGCTAGTTTGAAATCCAATTCCTCGTCGATATCAATTGCCTCAAACCGATCGATTTCAAACATTAATGGTTTGGAGCCAATGCGGTTTTGAGCCGATTGCAGGCCCTGGCGTGAAAAGAGGTACAGGCAGGAATTTTCTTCGAATACCGGCTTTAGATCCTGGGTTCGCATCAGGATGGCTGGATCGTGGTTGATAGCCCGGTTTAAAGAATCCCAGAGCCGCACCTGCAATCGCGTCACCGAAAACAAAGAATCGAAACGGGGATAGTTATTAAAAAAGTGTCGAATAGCGTGCGTTATGGTTTCGGTTTTCAACAATGGATTTGTACTGTGGGTTTGCATAAAAAAATCAGCGTCGATCTGCTCCACATCATACAGCAAAACATCATTCATCGGCGTCGTACCGGTCCTCAAATGCTCCGGGCGCTCGATCAGTTTCACCTTTGGAAAATACCTCTTAACGTCATCACGAATAAGAGGGCTGTCGGTATCAATGGCAATCATCGAAACGAGTGGGCATTCGGATAAACTATTGATAATATACTGATATAGGGGTTTCTCGGCAAAGGGTCGGTAATTTTTACCAGGAACCCTTTCACTGGTATGCCGCATCGGAACTAGCGCCACAACTTTTGAATCGGATTTTGAAGAATGTGAATTCATACAGATCTTTGAGCTTTCAATAAGTTTTTACCATTTTTCTAAGTAGAACGCGTGCCGGAGCACCTTCAGCCCCAACGAGCTTCAATGGAAGACAGATCAATTCGTACTCACCGGTTACAACTTCCGACAAATTCAGTCCCTCGAGAACGACAACATTGGCCTCCAATAAAACTTGATGTGTTTTAACCCCATTGCTGTAACTGCCGATTGAAAGGTAGTCGATACCCACCAAAGAAATTTGACGCTGAACAAGCCACCGCGCACCGCCTTCGGTGAGGCAAACAAAATTTTTCTTGAATTTTTTTTCATTTGCTATCCACAGATTAGAATTGTCGGTTTTCAGCAGTAACCGTCTGGTATCGGTCGCAAGCTTTAGTGAAGATAGCGTTTCGGCGTCGATCTTTTGCAGGCCGGGCAAATAAACCACCCGGCAAGGGCCGATTAGCAGCTCTGGTGGTATTTGATCGACGGTTCGGCCAGTATTAACAAAATGGAGTGGCGCGTCAACATGAGTTCCGATATGGGTGTCACATGCGATGCGGGAATTATTGCATTCATGTCCGGTTTCCATCCGATCGACCCAGGTAAGCTCAAATCCGATGCTGCCGGGCCATGCAGCAATGTCCGTTGTCAGGGGAAGTGAGACGTCAACGATTTTCACGATAAGTAGCGCCTTTCGGAATTATAGTTTATCCGCAGCGGTTCCTCCGGCGGCTTTTTTTAAGGAAGCGGCTTGGGCTTGTTGCTGTTTGGATAGTAAAAGGTATGTTTCAGCTGGCTTGTAATCGATCCGCTTTCCTTGAATCCCTGGTAGGTTCCAAAAAATTGCATAAACCGGAAAAGCGGGATTTCGTATATATCGCGGGAACGTGCGCCGTTACGTAAACGCATTTTTATAAATCGCTAATAGTGTTGGTAACAAAAAGCCGCAAAGAAGTCTTTAATGAAAAAATTTTCGTCGGGAAAGATTCGTTTAAAGGCCATCGCCTCGCGTCGATAGCGATTGTAAGTCTGCGAATGCATTTCGTCGTGCAGATGAACCACGACGGCTTCGGATTGATACGCGATCTGATGGCCGGCATTTACGATTCGATTGGCCCAATCCAGATCTTCAAGTCCTGTCAGCTCTTCATCGTACTGAAATTGCTTCCACAGATTCACTGCGAATCGCAGCATTGGCGTTATTGCAGAAGGGATGGTCTTGGGCGTTTTCCGATTTTTCCGGAAACCAGCGGGCGAATACCTGATGCTCAGAAAACTTGGTGGTTTCGCCGCCGCGTTGCTTGCCATAAACAAGCCCGACCCGGGGATTATCAAAAGCGGACAACAATTGTGCAACCCAGTCCTTGTAAATCGGGTAAACATGGGCACTTGCTATTACGATATATGGTGCTCTGGCGTCGGCACATCCTCGGTTCAATGAGCGACCAAAGGAGAATTCTTCCGGACGAATATTCAGAATTTTTACTGGATAGCGGCTTGCAATCGCAAGGGTGCCATCCGCTGAACCCGAATCAACAACAATGATCTCCAGCTTCTTCACGGTTTGTTGCATAAGACCGTGCAAAAGCCTGCCGATATGTTTTTTTTCGTTGTAACACCGGATTACAATTGAACAATCTGGAGAAGCAATTTGATGATTACCCATTTTAAGATTATTTACTATGACTGGGATTGGGATTATCCTTATATCCTCCCATAAACATCCTGCTGATTTTTTTTCGTTTGCTAATGTTAATACATTTTCTTTTCAACTGATCAAATATAGAACTGTTTTTGACAGCAAAAATATTTCCCCATGCCCTCGGATCTGAAAGTTCGCATGGATATTCAATAAACCGCCTCCAGTAATGTTGGGCTCCATATTCCAATATTGGGTACCATTCCGACACCAGCAATTTATATTTTTGCTTCTGTAGAAATTGGGCCAGGTCATGAAAGGTATATCCCAGCAACGATGATTTCGAATCTTCAAATTCACACATTATCATTTCCGGACGAAGTTCATTGAAGCTAAACAAACCTTTTAAAACAAACAGGTCATATCCTTCGGCATCAATTTTTAGAAAGTCAATGGCATCAATTTTTTTCTCTCGAATATATTTATCCAAAGTAATCGTATTAACGGTGCCGGCATGCACATGGCCTGAATGAAAAGCCAACAATCCACTGACTCCCGTTGAAATTTCATTGGTATAAAAATCAACTTGGTTTTCATTTTTATCTGAAACCGCACTGGCATTAATCACAACCTTCCGGTGGCTGCCCAGTCGCATTTCCAGTATTTTTCTGTTATCGGCGTCGGGCTCAAAGTGCGTGTACTTCCCACTCTGATTCTGCAAACATCGAGATTGATTCACCATGATGGGCGCCGACATCAATCATTAATCCGGGCTGCTGCGCGGCATCAAGGACATGAAAAGCAATTTTGACTTCCGATGGATTAATCGGAAACAGTCTTCTAATTTTTGTAGTTATTTTCTGCATATTCGTTTAAATCGACGTCTTGATCGGTTTGTGCCGGAATTCTTGTTTTCACCCCTTATGACATCCAGGTAGGCCCTGCCGTATTTTTGGTCTGGTTCGATATAATTGCCTTCGGCCCATTCATTCCATGATTTAATAAAGGCCAGCCTGCTTTCATATGGTTTATGGGCAATACGATTTATACGTCTTTAACATGAATCCTGAACAGTTCAGGTGTTGAATCGTGTAAAATAACTGATTTAGATCCAAAACGGGGCGAAGTTATCCCAATTGGGAACGATGGCTGGAATATGAGATTTTGAATAAACGTCGTATTGAATAAAAAATTGCATAGCTCTTTTATAACTGTAAACTGCGGGAATATTGAGTATGCTCCTATAAATTTGTATTAGTTTGCGAAAGTATTTATTCGAAGGCCACCGATTTTGGACAATTCTGTGCCATAAGGTGAACGGCGTCAAATCCAATTTCGGCAGCAAACTTTTGGGTTATATTCCCGCCCACAAAATAGATACCTTTCAGACCTTGCTTAATGGCCATTTCCTGCCATAAATTGACCAGACGCTCGACCCCGGGGATGGCATCGGGGGCAAAAACAAATAGCAGCGGCCTTCCATCCACAGTTATGTATCTGTCATCGCTGAATGCTCGCAACAGATAATAAAAATGGTTGATATCATCATCAGTCCCTGGATACTCTTGCTCTATTAGTGTTCTTCCACCAGCTCCGAAAAAAACACCTTTCCAGGAATGATTGGCCCAGCCCAGGCAGAAAGGAAAATCAGGTTCCTTAGTTTTTAAGACTTCTTCAAATGGTCTTTCCAATAGTTGCCGGCCATGACCCAACCAGTAATGCCAGTAACAAAACCCTTCAATACCGTGCGATAGCGCCAATTGTGCCTGGGCGTTTCGAATTTCGGGAAGCCGCAGGTCATAAAAGCCCAGATCAGCAGGAATGCGCGGCTGATAGTGGCCTTTAAATAACGGTTTGGCGTTGGCGACGACGTTCCATTCAGTGAACCCTTTGCCCCACCATTTATCATTTTCAGGAATAGGATGAAACTGAGGAAGATAAAAGCAATCAGGCGGGCACGATGCTCAGTGGTTGTCTTTTCTTCTTTTTCAGGTTGTTTTTCCAACAAGGAATTATTCATTGAACCAGAAATGATTTTAAAAGCTTAATATTTAGAAGACGCAAATCTAATTCTTTAGATTTTTAGCTAAGTGAAAAACGCGTTTAAGCAAATATCTGAAACCAGTGCGCAGACTTTCAGAGGGATAGGTTTGTATATATTTAACAAGGCTTTTACATGATTTGATATACTTTCGATTGGTGAAGTAAAACTGTATCATCATTAGAAATCGCTGGGTATTATGTTTAAAAACAATGTCATGATAGCGATAGGTTAAATGTTTATCAAAGGTTATGGCAATGTCCGCGGCACCTGCCAGCTGGTTGCCAATGGTGAGTCCGGAGTAGATTCCGCCGTCGTGTACGCGATAGTTGGCCATAATTTTATCGATGTACAGGATATTACCGTGCTGTGCATTTAAGATATGCAGTGGCCAGTCACCTCGGTCCATTTTTGCAATACCAATCCGGGAATCTTTGAAAAAGATGCGCCCGAAAAACAACAGAAGGCGTTTGAATAAAATTGCCGGCAATCAAATCTTCTAAGGTAGAAATGCTTTCAGGTTTATGGCGCATATTAGATCCGGAGGGGTCTTGAGCATAAAAAGGATGTGATTCGATATTCTGATTCATATAGGATACGGCTACATTATGAATAGAAATGGCAACCTCTGGATTGCTTTCAAGCAAATCTACCTGCACCTGTAGCTTCTTGGGGTCGGTCCAGAAATCATCGCCATCTAATAAAGCAATATAGTTACCCCTGGCATTTTCTATGTTGTTGATAAAATTCCATCTGCCGGTTGGTCGACCATTGATATGGATAACATGATCTCTATCGTTTAAAAATAATCGAATCGTATCAGGATGCTGCTTATGATACCCTTTGACTATTTCTCTTGTATTGTCCTCGGAATCATCTTCGCCAATTAGCACTTCGAAATCAAAATCAGTTTCCTGCATCAGGACACTGTCCAGTGCCTGTGATATAAATTTTTCGTGATTATATGCCGTAATGCAAACGCTGACTTTAGGATTCATGTTTTTCTTATCTTACATGCAATAGGACTCAACTTTTTTAATATTTTGAGGAAGTAAAAATACTTATTTTGACTTTTGTTTATCTGAAAACTTCGCCAGCGCTTTCTCAATTGCTTCTCTGTCTGGTGACTCAACATTCCGAGTCAATTCGAATTTTTCAGGTGCACTGTAGGGTACAGCACTCTTATTAATTCCCAACTTTTTAACCAAACTTTTGAAAACGGTTATTGGATTCTGACAAAAATCCTCATATTGCACTACCAGTTTTCTATAGGTCTTTAACTGATTCATTCCTTCCGTAACTGCTTTGTCGATGTAAAGAAAGTTGCCCAGCAGACTGGGTAATTGGGTCAAATTTTTTCAGTTCATAATATTCGGGTATCTTAAAGGAATACCACTTTTTTTTATGCCAAATTGTCTCTTCCTTGCCTCAAGGATGGAAGCAACATTGGTCACTAGATTTCGCTTTATCTGGATAAAAAGAGCTTTCTTGAAAATCGCATCAAGAAAAGGAATATTATAATTAAGGATCATGCTCTTCAACGCGAATGGTTTGCCAAATAGTCGCGTCAGAGAGGTTAACTCACCAACCAGTATTTCCTTATCAACTTTACGGAATAATTCTTCGTCGGGTAGCCAATCTAAATCCTCAAACGGAAGAAATCTTCGCCAAAAATACCAAAATTCATTAGGCGCCAATGCGCCTTTAGTTTTGCCATTTTCCGAAGTAAACTCAATAGGGCTGCTAAATTCGCGAATTTCATTTCGGAAATTGTAACGTGGATCCGTTAAAAGCATCTGAATATGTGCACCCACTAATGGTGCACCATAAAATCTGGAGAGCAAATTAGTGGGATACGCAAACAAGCCGGTTTGGGCCAGCCATTGTATGAACAAAGTAGTACCGCTTCGCAATGGCCCCATAATAAAAATGATAGGGTAGTCCGGTCCGAATCCGGAAGAAATTTCTAATAATTTTTCTTCCGCACCCCCCAAGGCTATATTCATAGTATTCAACAACTTTTCCAGTTGAAGATTTCTTTGGAACGAAGCAACACGCCCTTTTTCTTCGGGCTTATTTTGCATCGAAGTCCTCCACTGTTATTAAATCGTATGCGTTGAAGTGATCGTTCAAGGCTAAAAAACCGATTTCCATCAGCGCATCAATAATCGAAAGAAAAGGAACAAACCCATCGATTCTTTGCGCGTAAGGAATTGTTCGCATAACAATAAAGCGCAAATCTATACCAGCTCTGCGAAATGCTTCAGCCTGATAAAGGGACAACCCACCTTGTGGATTAATGTAGGTGCTTGCTTGCTCGCGTTTACAAATGTCTATTATCCGTTTCTGACCGGACAAATTGTCATTCTTATAACATCGACTGGTCGTAATGAAGTCGGTCTTGATACCTATCAAAACCGCCAGAGTTTGCAGTTGGTGTACAAGATAATCCGACAGATTGTCGACTTCATAGCGAATCAGTTTTTCGATAACTGGAAACACCTCACCGAAGAAGGCGGCTTTCCCATAAGTAAAACGAATCTTTCTTATCAATTTTTCACGCACACCCGGCGAACCATCTAATGATATTTCATAAATTTTCTTGTTTTGAGACGAATGATTTAAAGGTAAAGTGATATAAGCAGGTCTTCCGTTAATCAGTATGCGATTGCGGTTGACCCACCCCCGATTAATGAAATCAACGTCGTCATAGACAACAAATTGATCCACAGCATGGATCAGTTGCCAGTAGCCGATGTAAGGGAAAAAATAGGGCTGTACTATTGCGAGTTTCATATAGCATCCACATGATTTTTTTTACCATGGCTCATTGTACTAACATCCAAAAGAGAAATAATTAAATCAATCTGGTCATCACGCAAATCAGGATAAATTGGCAGGCAGATCACCCGATTTGATATTGAGCCTGCCACAGGTAAGTTTGCGGGTTTTGCAGATGAAAGCCCACGATACATTGGAAATTCGCTGATCAACGGGTAGAAATAACGCCGGGCGTAAATGCCGTTGTCTTTTAATTTTTGGTACAGCCCATCTCGGCTCAAGGCATAATCGGGTTCAACCAAAATGGGAAAATAAGAATAATTCTGGTGACTATCGGCAGGCAGCGGCAATAGCCGGATACCAGCAATCACTTGAGCGCTTTGCGATAGTAGGTATCAATCGTCCGCCGACGCTCAATAGCGTTATCGATATGCTTCAATTGCAATAAACCCAGCGCCGCTTGAAACTCATTCATTTTGCCATTTATGCCCGGGGCAACTACCGTGACTTCGTCAGCAAAGCCAAAATTTTTTAAATAATCTATCCGTCTTTTTAGTCTTTACATCCGGGCAGACAATTGCGCCGCCTTCAAATGTACTAAACACTTTAGTTGCATGAAAACTAAGGACGGATAAATCACCATGTTTGAGCAAGCTCTCACCTTGATGGGTTACGCCAAACGCATGCGCTGCATCGAATATTATTTTTAAGCCATAAATGTCGGCGATGTTTTGTAAGGATTCCACATCGCAAGGTCGACCATAAACATGAACCGGCATGATGGCCGTAGTTTGTGGGGTTATGGCCTCTTCGATTTTGTTTGAATCAAGGTTGAGGCTTTACCGGGTCAATATCGACGAATACCGGTTTGATGTTATTCCAAAGTAACGAATGCGCCGTGGCAACGAAAGAATAAGGTGTAGTGATGACTTCGCCTGTAATCCTGAGTGCTTGCAACGCGGTAACAAGAGCGAGAGTGCCATTGGCAAAGAGCGACAGGTGTTCAACACCAAGATAATCAGCTAAGGAATTTTCGAATTCCCGATGAAACGGTCCGGCATTGGTAAGCCATTTGCTTTGCCAGATTTTCTCGAGATAGGGGATAAGATCATCAAGCGGGGGAAGATATGGCTGAGTGACATAAATTCGATTATTCGTTCCATTTTTCATGATATCGTCATTTCATTGTTATTGGATATATATTTTGATTTATTCAGATGCGGCATAACTTGGTTGTTAAATGTGATATTCAAAAAATTACATAAAGACTGCATCGCGGTCGGTTTCGAAAGATTTAATACCAATAGGTCTTCAGGTCGATCTTGAAAATATTCGAGAATATTTTGATTATGGGAGATATAATGATTGATATAGATTTCTTTGTCATAAAGAGAAGTCTCATCTATGCCATAAACAATTTGTTGTTGTCTCCACAGCCAACCTGTGCTTCTGTAAGAAAATTGTTTCAGGTCACCTGCAGATGGAAGGCGGTTCTTGCCGACGATTTTGGTATGGTATCTTGTAAGTGAGTCATACCATTCTTCGGGGCTGTTCCTAACTGTAAGAATGAACTTGGAACCAGGGAAAGCGTAGTCCATTATTTGATAGGTATAATTACGGGAAAATGGAACATCCTGAAATGCATCGGCATTTTTGCAGTATTTAGCAATTCTGCGAAAATCACGCTTAAACCAGTCTTCCACCAACAGTTCTGCTTCAGTTTGATTCCCTATCCGAAAGCCAAATGAAGATAGAGCAAAGCCTGTTGACGTAGTGCCAGTTTTATTGCGTCCAATAACAAATATCTTTGTTCTCTTTCGTCTGAACACTTGTTTCTTTCAAGGTCTCTTTTCACATTTTATAATATTAGACTCATACTATTATGGTAGTAACGGTTTCTAAGGAGCCGAATCGAATTGCTGCCAGTTTGCCGAAAATATAACAGGCGCCCAACCGTGTATTTCTCCAACAACCTGAAACTTTGCCGCCGACTGATAACGTAAAAGAATTTGTCCCGTATTTGCCTCTTTACAAATTACGGATAAAGAGTATAGTCCTTGTGCAAAAGTAATATTCGGAACGTTCACTTTTAGAAATATCAAACCACCTCTATTCTCTATCGCCAAATCGCTGTTTGTACTGTAAATCGCTCCAAATACGCTTTGGTTTTGGTCAAAAAAGGTAATGTTAACTAATACATCTGATAAATCGTTGTCGATCTTAAAATGCAAATAAATATCTAAATTTGCACCATATTCTATTGCGAATGGTTTGTTAGCATTATCTGCAGAAAGACGAGAGCCACATCCCAGCTTTATTTCTTTAAGCTTCGCTCGACAAGAGTTGGTATAAACTGGGGTATTCTGATAAGACATACTGTAATACTTATTGATTCCTTCGTGGACGCTTCCATGTCTATGAACTATCTTTCCACTCTTCATTAATAAAAGTTTAGTGCAAATACGCTCTACCTGTGGCATATTGTGCGATACAAATATGACGGCTGTATTGGATAATATTCTATCTATACGGTTAAAACACTTAAGGATGAAACTAATATCACCCACCGCCAACACTTCATCAATTATAAGAACATCCGGTTTAAGCGCCGTTGCCACAGCAAACCCTAGCCTGACCGCCATCCCTGAACTATAACTTTGAACTGGTGCGTCGATAAAATCGTCCAGTTCCGAAAAAGCTACAATTTCATCAAATTTCGCATCTATCTCATTCTTGCTGAGTCCCAGCACCGAAGCATTCACGTAGATATTCTCCCGACCGGTTAAAATCGGGTTGAATCCCGAGCCCAATGCAATCAGGGCACCCACGCGGCCCTTCATTTCGATGATGCCCTTGTCGGGTTTTATCAGTCCAGTTAACATCCGTAGCAAGGTTGTCTTTCCCGCTCCATTGGGGCCGATCAATCCCAAACATTCTCCCCGCTTTAATTTGAAACTGACATCCTTTATCGCCCAAAACTCGTCCTTACGCAATTGAGTGTTATAATCGCGCGACCTAACCATCAGTTCGCTACTTAGATCTTTGATCCCGTACCATAAGGAACGTTTCAGATCCCGGCAGAACTTCTTTGACACGTTTTCGACTTTTACCAGAGACCTACCCATAGTGTTTAAGCACTCATCCTTTCAATTAGGATGGGCATGGCGGCTCTATAGATGACCCATACTGATAGCAAGAGGGCGATAACGAGCGCATTGACTATATAGAAATATCCTAAATACTTGGGTGAAAACCCGGTCAACCAGGCTCGGGTGGTTAAAATTAAAGGTGTCACTGGATTGAGTTTGAACAAAATGGCGGCCCAACCGCCGTTAGGCATTGGGAAGACAACAGGGGACAGATACATCAAAAACTGCATTAACAGCGGCATAGACTTGCCGATATCCGTGTAGAGTACTCCAATCGGTGTAAGCAGCAATCCCAAAGCCGTGCCGGCCAGGATGAGTGATATGATGCCTATCGGAAAGAAGATTAAAGTCCAACCAGGATAGATACCAAATAGCATTAAAGCGGATAGAAGTAGAACTGTCTTTATCGCGCTATTGAAAAGTGTTTGATAGATTCCTGAAACAATCAGCGCCTCGCGAGGGAAATTGATCTTGGCCAGCATTTGCCTGGCCGCACTGGTTCGCTGTAAGGGTGCATTGACGGCATCTAAGAAGATAGCCCAAATCATGGTGCCGGTGAACACATACACCGAATATGGCAAGACTGTATCACGTACCGATACGAGGCCTGAGCCATTCAGGAATATCCAGGTGATCGTATGTGCGAGCGGTAGGATAAATGCCCACAAAAGCCCTAAAACCGTCTGACGATACTGTGCGCGAATATCCCTAACAGCCAGCCGCCAGGCGAGTTCACGCCCTTCAATCAAGTCTCTGAACATATCAACCAACATGCGGCTCGGATTTCGCAGAGAGGAATCAGGCGAGTAGATAGTTATTTTTGTTGTATTCATATTCAATTTCTCAGATTTGTCTCAGATAACTCTAAATTCATATCGCAAGGGTACCGATAGATAGTCGGTATTATAACACACCGTTAAAACTTGGTTGTATGGACCTATTGCACCCCCTCTAAGCAGAAACTCAGGGAAATTTTGACGTTTCAGATCTATGGGTAAGAATTACCAGGTAAGCATTAGGGTATTTCTCGAAGTTCAAAATATCTGAATACCGCAGATTTAAGAACCGGTTAACCTTTTTCAAATCCTCTATTTGTCCTGCTTGGTGGGCGAAATGACTGACAAAAACCATCAACATCGAGGCCGCCAAAGTTCCGTTGGGTTCGATAGCACACTCAAGTCGGCGGGTGCTGGCATATTCTTGAATCATTTCTATTCTGGGCAGGGTGCATTCAAGGTGCTCTTTGGCCCAATCAGCACCAGTTATCTCGATGAACAACTTCAAGCGCTCGTCAACAAATGTTTTTTCATTATGGAATGGATTCAGCATAACAAGACCGATCTTGGCCTTTGACAGCAGATGGTCCAAAAACTGGTCTCTGCTGTCGCTGGGAATGTGTTCCAGAACATGGCAAGCAACTACATAGTCAATTGAGCCATCAACAAAAGGAAGATTCATTCCAGAGATTCCGTTCTCTGTCGGCTCTGCCAGAATATAGGAAGCTTCCGGGATAAACTGGGCAAGCTGCCCTTGACCACCACCGACATCGAGCAAGGATACAGGGTTTCGATGGGTCATTTTTCTAATCGCAGAAGATAAGGTATAAAATCTGAAGTACTGATTATGATCCATCTCCTCTTTTTTGGGCAGTCTCGAGCTGATTTTGTCTTCGAGCCGTTCAATAGATTTGCGATCGATTCCCAGGGCTAAAGCGGTCTTAAGTTCGGCCCATGCAAGGCTTGTTTTACCCTTCTGGAAACACTCCTCGGCGAATTGGCAATGCAATATTGGATTCGACGGATCTTGCGTCATTTGTGACCGCAACTTTCCAATCGAATTCCCCCGGTAGGCTGATTTAGATAGTGAGAGACTATCGCTTTCCTTTTGGCATTCACTCATTCGGCTACTATGCTTGCCAAAAATTTTCTTTATGAAAGCCTGGATCATGGCTCTTCTCTTATCTTTACCGAACGTGTTCTTTGAATCAACTGTCATTAAATTGGCTATATTTGTTTAGAAAATACAGGAAAAAGCAGTTTAAGCATACAGCTCCGCCTTCTCGGTTACATCGAATTTTAACATAACATACCGTAATTTTTATAAATTTAGATTAAGTCAGGATACAGATTTACACTGTACGCAATAAATTATCATCGAAGAATTTGGCTTCTTCTATCTTTTTGAAATAATAAGAAATTTCCGCTGAATCCGCGTTCATCCATATCCCGATATAATTGGCTTAAATCATTCAATAAGTATACCAAACCTACTGTTTACAGATCTATTTTTTATCCGGTGCTTCCCATATAAGCACCCGGGGTCGACCCTTTAATTTAGGCAGCAGTTTATGGTACTCTTTACGGCTTAATACCAGGGGTCTAATTTTTCGTTTTATATATCGTTCCGTTTTTCTGCTCAAATCGTTCAAGTGGTACTCATCGATGTTGCCCACCAAGACAAGATCAAGAATGCCGGTGTCTTTGCCTTCCGCATAGTCATCGATCAAATAGGCTTTTTCAAGATCCCCCAGGCGATTGACAATACCATCGATCACTTGATCAATACCCATGACCTTGCCCACCATGGATTTGAGATCCGAGAAAAGTGGATGTTTCGTGTTGGCCGTATACAGGACCTGCCGGCCGCTTTTTTGAGATTTCAACAGTTTGGTTTTCGTAAGCTGGTTAAGCTCTTCGCGAACTGAGTTCGTGGAAACATTAAATTCTTTGGCCAGTTCTCGCAAATAAGATTGAGTTTGGGGATTAAAGAAAAATCTGACCAATAGTTTGATCCGAGTTTTGGACGATATGAGACCCGCAAATAAATTATCCATCGTGATTTTCCTTTTATGAGTAACTATTCTACTCATATCATGTGCAGGGATGAAAGTCAATTTTTTTGGGGAATCGCAGGGATTTTTATCAAGGAATACAATACGTTTTAAGGGCCGGATCCATTATCTGGCTGATGAAAAGAGAACTTGAGGAAGAAATTGGGGAATGTTGTTGCGTACCTATTCTCTGTTAGGCAATTTATTGCATTTGCAAAGCTTCACGCTGCAATTTTTTCATATAATTTCGATGTGCGTAAACCAATAGGTTGTCAATTCTATTCTGGCATATCGTGTCGATCCAAAATATTGTTAATTTTAGTCGATGAGGTTCCTTTAAAATATGGGAAAAAAATTATTTCGACACCGTTTGCCTTAAAGTCGGTTTCGAATTGCTGCCACTCGGGCGTATCCAGCCAATCATCACCCACAAACATGACATCGAATTTCAAGCGTCGCCACATTTTCATTTTATCCATATCTTCCTGGGCGACAACCGTATTAACGTAGGTAATATGGCGCAATAATTCTATACGCTCCAGATGGGGGAATATCGGCCACTTTTGTTTATACTTATAGACCAGCTCATCTGTGGAAACCCCTACGATCAAATGATCACACATGCTTTTGGCGTTTCTCAATACATTCAGATGACCGATATGGAAAAGATCAAACACCCCCGATGTATATCCAACTCTCATTTTTTCAACCTCTATTATAACTTGTGCCAATGGTTCGGCGGCTTAAATAAAAAATACATATTTTGATATCTAAAAAAAATCACTGTGATGTTATTTCAGAAGACTCCGGTTTTATTATGGGTCGATCCGCCCCCCTTCTTTCAAAGCGCATTTGGCAGATCTGCTCGGATATGAGGCTCATCATGAAAATGATGATAGCGGTCACGAATAAAAAGACACTCATATTTGTAAATCGACTGCGCATGATGAAGGTATAAAGGTAGTTGATCAATCCCAGCAAAAACATCACAAAGCTGACCGGCAGAAATACACGCATGGGAGAATACAGGGTGCAAATTCGGGTAATAATCATGAAAAATCGCACCCCGTCTTGTATCATCTTGATGTTACTTTTACCCGCTTCCCTTTTATTGATCTTAATCGGCACATATTTCACACTCATCCCGCTTCTCAGGGTGCCCAGGGTAAGCGTTGTGGGATAGGAATAGGTGTTGGGCAGCAAGTATAAAAAATTGCGCGCAACCTTTGATTTCACAACACGAAATCCCGAAGTAAGATCTTTAATGGAAAATTTGGCAACGTAGGATGCAAACCAATTGTAAACCTTGTTGCCAAGCGCACGCCCCAGGGAAGCCTGGTCGCTGGATGAGCGCGCCCCCACCACCATGTCATATTCAGGAAAATAGGCGATTAATTTGGCTATATCTTCCGGGTTATGCTGTCCATCTCCATCCATTAAAACCAGGATATCGCCTGAGGCCACACGAATCCCGCTTTTTATGGCCGCCCCGTTACCAATGTTATAGGGATGACTGTATACCTTCGCCCCCGCCTTTTGGGCCTCAACAGCTGTATCGTCTTTGGAGCCATCATTAACAACAATAACTTCATAATCCGGATATAGAGATTTAGTTCTTACCACCAGATCTTCAATGGTTTTTTCCTCATTGTAGACCGGTATGATAACAGAAACTTTCATATTGCTCATAGAATTTACCTTTGCTGTTTTAGATAATAAGAAATAATTGGCTTTGATGTCAAGCGAATACATCCGGCATGTGAAAAAAACTTAATAATTTTAATGAATTGTGCTTGTCTTGGTTTATCCTGAATTGATTTCAGCCATGAACTGTGAGACAATTATGAGTAGAGAATCGTGGCCCCAGAGGGCCGGTGATTTCACCCCAGGGGGATGGTGTTTACCGTTAGGTTGCCATTGGAATAATGATATGTATTGGGTATGAAAAGCGGATATGGTTGAAAAGTCTATCTATCAAAAATTCGTTGCTAAAGTCAGGCCTGAATTCATCGTCAGTTTTTTTATGGTGCTGGCGATACTGGTCATATATTCGCAGACCATAAATTTTGATTTTGTTCTTCTTGATGACGATGTCTACGTCACCAACAATCCTCACTTTAACAGAGGGTTGCGCAGTGAAGGTATTAAACAGGCATTTTCACAAGCACATGGTGGATTCTGGATTCCGCTGACGTGGGTGTCATATATGATCGATAGCCAGCTGTATGGAATGAAGCCGGGTGGCTATCATATGACCAATATCCTTTTTCACATCCTAAATACCCTGTTAGTGTTCACTGTCTTCCGAAAAATGACCGGCGATTTATGGCGCAGCGGCTTTATAGCGGCCATGTTTGCTGTTCATCCCATTCACGTGGAGTCGGTGGCCTGGGTGGCAGAGCGCAAAGATCTCTTGTTTGCCTTTTTCTGGCTGTTGACGATGTGGGGTTACCTTCATTACGTTAGACAGCCTGGAATCAAACGCTATTTGCTGGTTTTGCTGTTTTTTTCAGCCGGTCTGATGGCCAAACCGATGATAGTGACCTTGCCCTTCGTGCTGCTGTTGCTCGACTATTGGCCCCTAAAACGGCTTCAGATCCAAAAAACCGGCCAACCGAATACCATCAACCCGGTAATACCGGTTACTCATCTTGTTTTGGAAAAACTGCCCACTACTTATTCTGGCTGTATTTCGTCAGTATTCTTACCTACACCCAGCAGAGATCCTTCGGAGATATAACTTCTTTAAAAACATCCCCGATTGTTGATAGATTTGCCAATGCTTTTATATCCTACGTAAAATACATCGCCAACATGATCTGGCCGCGTGATTTGACGGTCTTGTACCCGTATCCTAATGCATGGCCCTTTTGGCAGGTGGCCGGCTCCTGTCTGATGCTGGGAGTGCTATCCGGGCTGGTGATCAAATATTTTCGAAAGCATCCCTATCTGATCGTCGGGTGGCTGTGGTACCTGGGGACCCTGGTACCGGTAATCGGCATCATTCAATTCGGGGCCCAACCCATGGCGGACAGGTATACCTATATCACCTTCATCGGGCTTTACATCATGATCGCCTGGGGGATTCCCGAGCTACTGGGCAATTGGCGCTATAAAAAAGTCGTACTGGCTTCAGCCACGGCAGTCATACTTTTGGCTCTGATGATAGGGGCGAGGGCTCAAACCGCCTACTGGACCAACAGTATTCGTCTCTTTAGCCACGCGATCGAAGTCACCCGGGATAATTTTTTGGCCCATCGAAATCTTGGGTTGGCGCTGTCATATCGCGGAGAATTGGATGCGGCCCTGGGGCATTTTAAGACGGCCCTTAGGATCAATCCGAAATCAGCAAGATGCTATAACGATATTGGGACCTATCTCATGCTCAAAGGTCGATATGACGATTCGATGGGCTATTTTAAAAAGGCGTTGTATCTTCAGCCAAATTTTCCCAAAGCCCATAACAACCTGGGATTGGTTTTTATGGCAAAACAAAATTATGCGGAAGCCGCCGGCCATTTTAAAGCGGCCTTGCGTGCAGATCCTGACTTTAAATCAGCTCGACACCATCTTAAAAAAGCCATCGCCGCTATAAATAATAACTCATCATAAATCCTTTAACACTTTAGATGGATGGAAACTATTTTAGATTTTTGGTTTAAGTCCATACAGGCCATAACCGGACTGGGAAAATAGCGGGTTCAGGTTTCTTTCCAGGAATGAACTCAGCCTTTCTTTTTCCTTTTCGTTGAATTGTACACCGGACCAGCGATTGAAAATATCATAACGGATAAGAAGATGAGTAATTCCCAACCTTTGGATTTCTGCCTTTATCATATCTGAAGAATTCGATTTTTTGACGACTTTTTTAAATAAATTGTCGCCGAAAATCAGCTCTCGATCACTATAATAGCTGCGATTTCCAAGAAAAATGGCCAATATCTTAGCATCATCCGGGTAAGTTGTGGTTGGCATATTGAAAGGCTCTGTATTCAGGACGGTATCTGGCAATGTACTCATTCCGGTCGATCTTTCCCCCCAAATAGCTGAAAGGATCAACATATTCGAACTGTTTAACAATATAGGCCGCATTCAAGGATAACATAAGGGTTGCCAGCAATACCGTACAACCCGGAACAAACCACCCGGCCGCCTTCGCCCATCGCTTGGTGACCAGCGCAGTCAAGTTTTTGAACCCAAATACTGTCAGGATCGCCAGGGGTGGGATCGTCGGAGCAATATACCGAATTCTCATATCAGTTTGTAAAAAAGCATACAGGATGAAAAAAATCGTAAAAAAGGCCAATATCATTTTATCAGTCCTGATTGCCGGGGGGTCGGACTTCAACCCCAAAAAAGCAAACAGCGGCAGTAAAAAAAGAAAGGGGTTGAGGCGGCCGTCAAAATATTTCGGCTGGTCATCCTGTCCCTGAAAGAAAATCCTCACCGGAATCAATGCAATCTGCCACCATGATTCTTTATAGATGACTTTTCTTAATGCAAACGGACCCCACCGTGTGGAAGATTTTTTGGATACTTGAGACTGGTTGCCCGGGTTGATCTGGTCTGTCTTCCCATCCACCGTTTGATTCGGATTTTTTTTTGGGGAATTAAACACTTTATTAAACAGCGGATAAACAGGGTTTTGCTTCCAGCTATAATTTCGAATCATCCATGGTGAAAATATCACCAGGGCAACAAGCACAAATATGGCGCCATACCCGACGGCCTTCCAGTGATGATTGAGAGAATCTTCCCCGTTGTCCGACTTTTCCTTAACGAATCTTTTTTTGGTTTCCAGCAAATAGACCGAGGGCACAGATACGGCGATGATAAAAAGTACGATCAGACCATTGTATTTGGTGCCAAGCGCCAGTCCGCAACACGCGGCAGACAATAAAAGATACTTGATCCTAAAACGGCTTTCGATCCATTTGAGGAAAGCCAAAAGGGAGGCCGTTGAAAAAAAAACAAGACCCAGATCCACGTAGACGGTAATGGAGAGCTTGATGATGATTGGCAGGGAAAGAAAAAAAAGCGCTCCTAAAAGACCCCAGGCTGAGCCGAGTCTTTTTCCTAAATAACTATAGATGAGGCCGGCGGTTAGCAATGCGAATATAAAATGAATAAATTTGGGAATAATGTCATTTCCAAAATAAAGCGGCACCATGTAAAGAAGGTCCAGGTTCATGGGGTAATAGGAAAACTTAATGGAAGGAATTTCGTAAATTCCACCCTGTTTCAGGTAGAGTTTTGGCACGGCAAGATGATGGGTGAGCGCATCACGGCTGACCGGCGGCACCCAGGAAAGAATTACAATAGAAGCAATTAAAATCGCTAAGAGTCCCGTGAGAATATAAATTAAATTTTGCGGCTTTAAAAATAAGTTGAGACGAACCGCTGGTTTATCTACCGCTCCCACTATTGTCCTCTCAGTTATATTGTTCTTGAGCAGCCCTTACTTTTTTTAAATTATCCTGAGCTTTTTTGTAACCAGGCTTAGAAGCCAAGGCCTTTTGGAAATAAGATGACGCGGTTTTCAGCTTGCCTTGATGCCACAGCAAGATTCCCAAATTGTTGTATGCTTCGGCGAAATCAGGACGCAGCTCGATCGCCTTAAGGTAAGATCGGGCGGCGTTTGCCCCCTGCCCTGCCTTACGATAAGCTGCGCCCAAATTGTTGTAGGCATCTGCATAATCAGGCCTAAGACGCAGGGCTTTTTGAAGATGGCGGATAGATTCCGGCACTCGCTCTTGCCTGTAAAAGGCCACCGCCAGGTTGTTGTGGGTCCTGGCGACATCGGGAGCCAGTTCTATCGATTCGCGGTAATGGCCGACCGCTTCATCAACTCTTTTCATCTTCATAAACGCGTTGCCGAGATTATTATGCGCCTTAGCGTCATTCGGTTTTAAGGCCAACACTGCTGCAAAATGTTTAATGGCGATTTTCGCGTTACCTTTTTCAAGCAGTGCATTTCCTAAATTATTGTGCGCCACCGGATTTTTTTCGGTAACTTCAAGGGCGTGTCGAAAAAGTGTCAGGCTGCTCTCCCAGTGCTGAAGCTGGGTTCGCGTGACTAGACTCAAACAGCAAATAGTCGACACCGCCACGACAGTAAGAGCGGTTTTCCCGTGGCGCCATCGTGCCGCCATATCGGATGCGCCCCAGGCGATGATAACAAACAGACCGATCAAGGGAATATAGGACCAGCGATCCGCCATAGCGGGCCAAAGCCCGCCTTGCACGATACCGATCACCGGTACCAGCGTGCCGAGATACCAGAACCACCCAACTGCAAAATAGGGTCTGCGACTTAAGTTCAAAAGGAATAGCAACGTCACCGCCAGCAGCAAAATTCCTGATCCGACAACCTGCCACAAGGGCACGCTCTGTGGAAAGGGGTAATAAACAGACAGCTGAAAAGGCCAGACCATTTTGGCGATATAGCTTATATAGGACACCAGGGCATTTGCGATGCGAAGCGTCATGGGCACGGCATTTTCTGAAACCATATTGTTGATGTGCCGGGTGGATAAAATAGACAGCCATACCGATCCAAATGAAAGGACTATAAACGGAATTTTTTCTATGATTAGCTTAAACTTATCAATTTTATGGCCTGCTGCTTGATCTTCTTCGGGTTTGTTAATGTGAGTGTACCGCAACTGAGTAGGCGAAGTACGGCGAAGAGGCCAATAATCGAGCAGTAAGAATACAAAAGGTAGGGTCACAAGCATTGGTTTAGCCATTAGGCCCAGAGCAAAAATCACTAAAGTCAGCATATAACGGGATAGAACAGGCCTTTCAACAAACCGGCAGTATAAAAACAAACATGCCATCCAAAAAAAAGTGCTTAACAAATTTTTGCGTTCAGCGATCCAGGCAACGGAATCAACATTCAGTGGATGGATGGCGAACAAGGCTGCCACGAAAGCACTTCGATAAACACTGCCGGTCATCCGGAAAAGGACCCAAAACAAAAGCAGTGTGTTTGCAAGGTGAATTATTAGATTGGTTATATGATGTCCGCCGCTGTCTAATCCATAGACTTCCATGTCCAACATGTGGGAGAGCCAGGTCAGCGGCTGCCAGTAGCCGCTTTCATTAAAACCAAGGGCCCATTTAACACCATGAAGAGTCAACCCCTTCTTGACTATCTGATTTTCGGTTACGTAAATATCATCATCAAAATTGATAAACTTATATAATCTGACATTTCCATAAGCAGCTAACGTAATCAGAACGATAATAAAAGAAACGAGCGTAATATGTTTTATTGAGGGATCAGGACTCAGAATATCCATATATTTTATCTAAAGTGGAATAAAAAAAAATTAATTAGAACCTATTGAATTAATTATATTATATCATAAAATATCTGTCAATTTTTCCAATTCGGTCCTTGCCTCATGGCCGTTTTCTTTCAGCTTTTTGGGACACGGCGAAGGGTTATCTTCGCAAACATCGCAACCGAACCCATAATTGGCTGAAACAGCTTTTCAAATCGGCGAAATACTCCAAACATGTTACCGGGGGCTGAACTGCGGTAGGATAAGCCACCAGATACAAGGTATGAGAAAGGATAATCCAATTTAATCTCTTCAATATGCCATCCTGGAAAATCGTTTTTGAATCTATCTCGATCGCGTTGAAATACGATCCACGGAAGAGCGCTATTCGCGCTTGATAAGGGCCCTTTCCCGGGGAATGACCACCGTTCAGCCCTCTGGTTAATCGGCTCGTGGTGAAAAAATCGATAAACAAAGTAAGACCATCGGGTTATCCATGGTTCAACCATGACAACTTTGCCACCGGGTTGAACGCACTCGATTGCATCCCTTAAGAACGATATCACATCAGGAAGATGATGAAAGACATCGACCATTACGATGGCACGCAGGCAGCTACTTCGAAAAGGCAGTGTTTGGGCATCTAAAACGATATCTACTGATGGCACACTCAAGATGTCTGAAGTCACCAAATCTGCCAGATAATTTTTTAGGAAACCGGCGCCTGATCCAATCTCCACAACAGTCCCATCAACATCCTCCGGGATACGCCGGATGATAGAACGGTAGCAATCTTTATAGAAATTCTTTAGAAATAGTTTGCTCTGGATAATTCGCCTTTTAGTCGCCGTTGCATCCGGTGAATCAATTTCAATGCCACGGGCTAAAGGATAATCCAAATACGACTGTAGTAATTTTTTCAATACCTACCTATTCGGATCAACATTGAAATGATAACAGAACCCCTAATAAAGTTCAGGTGATCGTCAATCCCTCTGATCGGTGCCAGGCGAGCTAAATGAATTTGATGCGTCTTGCGGCAAATAAAACCATTTTAAGTAGCAGCCAGCCATGTTTCCAACGATCGATATTGGTGTTCCCGTAATTCCGTGAACGATAACGGATCGGCATCTCAGCAATTTTCAGATTCAACTTGGCGGCTCCGAATAGAAGATCAAAATCTCCAAAAGGATCGAAATCGCCGAAGTATTCACGGTTTTCGGTTATATTCCTGTAATCTCTTTTCCACAGGACTTTAGTGCCGCACAAAGTGTCCTTGATAGGCTGTCCCAGCAGCCAGGAAAAGGCCAGGCTAAAAAACTTATTGCCGAGGATATTAAAAAATCGCATGGATTGATCTTCAAGCGGATATACAAGACGTACCCCGTTGATGAATTCTCCCCTTCCCCCAACAATTGCATTATAAAACCGGGGAGTATCCTCCGGCGGCACCGTCATATCAGCATCCAGAATCATAAGAATGTCCCCTTCCGCTTCGGCAAATCCTAACCGCACGGCATCGCCCTTGCCCTTTCCGGTCTGACGGAATAGTTTACAGTTTTTGTGATCAAATCTTTCAATCATTTCTTCGATGGTTTCATAGGTATTATCCGATGAGTGACCTTCAACAAATAGAAGTTCGGTTCGGCAACCAAGTTCAGGTATGCGGTTGATGATCGTTTCGATATTTCCGGCTTCATTGCGGGCCGGAATGATTATGGAAACCGATGGTGTTTTCCTAACATTAACTTTGTCTCGGGCAGGATCAGGCCGGGCGATCGCAGTGTTCGTCATGGCAAACCAGTTGAAGAACGGCAAATGCACGAGATATTTGTTAAAAAAGCTGGACAAAAAAGAAATTTTCAAAGGCAGGAGAATCAGCGATCGGCTTTGAACCACCTCAAATCCGGAAAGTTCTAAAAGATTGCAAATATCGTCCGGAGAGAACCAATTTTGCTCCAGAACTTCAGCGCCTAAACCGAGAAATTTCACTAGTGCAAGGGGAACGCGCCATAAGTTATTATAATAATTAAAAATCAGGCGCGTCCCGGAATGGCACGTATTTCGTATTTTTTCAAATACTTGCTGCACATCCCAAAGGTCATTCACTAAATCGGAGAGAACGATGATATCGAATTTTTTCTTGAAGTCGATGTCGTGTACGTCGGCTTGAATAAATTTTAAACCCGGATGCTTTTTAGAGGCAACGCGAACCATTTCTCCTGAAAAATCGATGCCGACCCCGAATGACGGTTTCAGAAATGCCAGCAGGTCACCATGTCCGCAGCCAAGCTCTAAGACCCGCAGCCCCGGTGGTATAAAAAATTGATAGTAGCGCTGCAAAAGCCAATGATAAAATGCACCGGCGCGTTTAGGCCTGTCCTTTAGGGGCGATATGCTATCCCAATGAGCTATGCGTGATTTTCGGTATCGAATCTTCTCTTTATCATACATCTGGATCGATATAGCTCCTTCAATTTAGTAGCTTGCTGAAAACTTCCGCAGGAATCATACCGTGGTAAACCCGTCCTTCGATGACATAAGAAGGTGTCCCGGTTAGGCCGAGCTTTAGCCCTTGCTGGATGTCTCGCCTGAGTTTTTGGCGAAGGTTAGGATCGTTAAGCGCTTTTTCAATTTTGTTTGCATTCAGCCCCAATTTGGTGGCTAATTCGTTTAAGTCAATGCGAGCGCCATCACCTGCGATGCTGAAGAAATAATCGTTGAGCGGCCAAAATTTTCCATTTTCTGCGGCATGAATGGCGACCAGCGACATGATGCCCGCCCCCTCGTGAAATGGTGCCTTTACGATGGGATTGAAGCGACTGTCCATGGGAAAATGTCGATGCACCAGTTTTATTTTATCCTGATGCCGAACTATAAATTCGCGAAGATAAAAATTCATCTTTCTACACTGAAAGCACAGATAGTCCGAATACTCCGTGATCACAACTTTCGAAGAACCAGCCCCGATATATGGATGCCCGTCCTCAGTAACTCCGGTAGGCAGTTGATTGGAATGATGCGACAGGCTAAGGTTCCAGTAGTCCGGGAAAAAAGCAATTAAAGATATCGAAATAGCAACAAATATAGCACCTAAAACCAGAATTTGTTTGCGTGTCTGTGTTATATATTGGAAGTCCCCTTTGAACGCCTCTTTCAGGTTGTGCGAGTCAAATCTCTTTCTAATTAGCCAGGAAAAATAAGCCAGCAAAAAGTTAACCGCATAGGTAGCGATGCATACAATACAATAGGACTGAATATAATAAGATGATATATAGGCCAGGATGCAGCTGTAAAGGCTGAATGCCATGGATATCAGGAAAGCAAGGGCCCAAATTCGATTTTTTGCTGTCTGTGCGACCATGGGCAACCGACAGCAGCAATAATAACAAGAGGTATCCCCAAACGCCCCAGACCGGTACCGGTACATTTAAAAATATAGCATACGGGCTTTGTGAAACGGTATCACAATTAATCGCCCGGGTAATTGCGCAGAAGCTGCGGTAGCCGATATCCGTATAAACCCTGTAGTGGGAGATCGACAGGTACAAAGAGGCGATCAATCCGCAAATTGCCAGGCATACCACCACAAGATAGTATACTCTGAACGGTAACGGTTTAACGGGGTCATTGCGGGACTGAAAAAATCGCATAGTGAAAAGGCGACCAATGTTTACTTTTATTTTGAAATTCGAATAGAATTTTTTTTGGACAGGTGAACCTGAATTATACCACAATAGGCAAAAAAATATATTATTTAGTTAGCCCGGATAGCTGGAAGAACGCGGCAAAGGCGCTCCCACAGGTGTCTTTTTCAATAATTGGACTTACCACAAAAACGCATTAGTTAATTGATAATAGCTTCAATTTTTTCCAAATATATAAAACTTAAATCTATCACGAATCTTTTGGTCTAATGCGGGCGTTAACAGGTGGTCATTATATAACCAGTTCTGAGAAATCCAATTTAGCCAACTAATGACATCATTTACCGAAGTGCTGTTAACCAGTTTTTCAATGAATCTGTCTGCCGCTGTCAAATCGCCTTTTTGGGTTGCATTGCGGATGAGCCATAACAAATTTAGTTTATCCTCCGGTCGTTGCACCAGGGCGGTTTTAAAATAGAGATCGGCACGCTGGAAATTTTCCATTAAACTGAAGGCTGCTCCGATATTGATCAGAGTCGATCGGCTCATCGGTCTAAGCTGCAAACACTTTCTAAAGTATTTTAACCCCTGCCGGTATTGGTTTTGCTTTATGAAAAGAATACCTTTGAGATTGAGCGCATCCCGGTTTTTAGGATACCTGGAAATAAGTTGATCCAGGTATCCTGAGGCCTCATCGAATTTTCCCAGCCGGGTTAACCCCAGAGACAGCAGGTAGGATACTCTTGGGTTTCGGGGATGTCCATCGAGGGACTTCTTCCAGTATTTAACTGCATTTTCAAATTCATCTCGATAGTAATAGTTAGCGGCCATGTTACTCAGAATCACCGACTTGTGGAAGATATTTTTATTCTCCAATGTCAGCGCTTTGCGATATAACACCATAGCCTTATCGGGTTGACCGGTCCGCTCATAATAGGTCATGGCCAGGTTGTGCCACGGTCGGCTGGATAGCGGGGCTTTGACGATGGCATCTTCCCATAGGGTTTTCTCCGTTGCCCATGCAAAATTTCGGACATAGGTCCCCATGGACCAGCCAATTATAATGCCGGTGACACCGACGATAAGCGCTATATAAATATATCGGTTTTTTTTCTGGTAATAATCCAGCAGCCATCGGATCCCGACTGCGACCGGAAAAAACAGAAACAGGGACGGCAAATAGTTGCGATGCTCAAAAACAAGTTCCAGCCCGATGATGGAAGATTCGATCATATGGTTTAAAAAAAAGAAGAAAATCGCGAAACTCAGGATCGGCTGTTTCCGGATTGACGCCAGGCCAATGCCGATAAGCCCGATAATAATGAGGATGCTTGGCAGCGTCGTCCAGGGACTAAAAAGAGACATCGACACGGCAATATCATGTTCAATGCAAAGACGTGCCGGAAGCGGATAGAATATCTGGGACAGGTATAAAAGTATGATGCGAGGTTCGGTCAGCAAACGCTCGGCCGGCGAAAAATAGCGAAGTTGATAATTCAGGATCCCAAGGGGATTGCCCTTAAAAAATAACAACAGTCCCAGACCTAAGATGGCCAGACCTGTAATTATGGTAATGCCGAATAAAATCCAGCGCGATTTTTTGCAGCCAACATCCTGAAAAAACAAAAACTCCACTACAATATGGCGATCGGTAAGGTCGCTGCATTTTCTTTGGATGCAAATCCCACCTAAAAAACTGATGATACAACCGGCAAAAAGGAGTATTTTGTTTAAAGAAACCTCGGCGGTCCGGCCCCTGACATACAGATAAAGGCCCAGGATGTAAAACAGGGTTGCAGAGGGCTGCCATGCGCTGAACGATGTAGGTTACGGCCTGGGTCTGGATGGGATTAATGGACCACAGAACCGCTGACAATAATGCGATGAAATATCTATGCCGGTGATAACTATCCTTAATATTCGGTGCGGTTAGCAGGTGTGCTACGGTTAAAAAAAGAAAAAACGCTACCAGAACATGAATAACAATATTAACCACATGGTAGCCAAAAGGATCATCGTGGCCGAAATACCAGTTGAGGGCAAAGGTCAGCCGCGCCAGGGGTCGTGCATCCCTGAGTTTTTCTGAAAAGGAGACCGCTGTTTGCCAGAGGGTGTCAATGGAAAGGTCCTGAATTCTGAGACGCGCGTCATGGGTGATATTGGCATAATCGTCCAAATGCCAGGAGGCGTTGAAAGTATTGCTATATATTAAAAAAATTAGGCCCAAAAGGAGGCTGAATCCAAACCAGCACCTCTTAGACCTGAATGTTTTCATTTCAGAACACATTTAATCAGAATGCAATCATAATAAAGAATCCTGGTCCACAGGATCAGGTTTTCTATATTGAAATAAAAAAAGGGGGGCAATTTCTACATCCCCCCCTTTTTATAGTCAGGCTTTAAAAGAACCGCAAGTTTTATCTCCAACCGCCACCCTCGGTGGCCGATCTTGCGGTTGTTCCCATGTAGGCATAATAGTCGTAGACAGTATTACCGCTATCATCCTTGGCACGCGGACACCTTCCGCTACCGTCGGAAACGATTACTTCAAACATACCGGTTCCAACTACAATTTCATCAATAGTTGCCTGGTTGCCGTCATTGAGGATAAGCTCTTCTTGATCAGCCAGGGTGGCAAAACCGCCGTCCAGGCTGGTATTTTCCGGCTCGGAGAAATAACTGGAAATGGCTGCAATCGCGTTCTGGGCATCTGTCTCCGTTTTGGCGCAGTAAGCCTTGTCGCGGTAAGAAATAAAGTTCGGAATGGCGATGGCGGCCAGGATACCGATAATCGCGATAACGATCATCAGCTCGATGAGTGTAAAACCTTTTGAATTGCCTCTTAGTTTCTGTAACATGTTAAAACCTCCCATTTGTATATTATGTTGATTTGTGAATTGGTTAAAATCTGTTCGTCCCTTAATATCAAGCAATCTGAATTATTTATGCTTTTAAAATTCCGTTTTCACCTCCTTCAATGTTCTGGTTAATTGTGTATTCAACTTAATTTGCATGATTGAATGATTGTTTGCAGATTGTAGAAGCAATTGACATGCCAAAAATAGATTTTCCAGAAATAATTTTATAAGCTATTGTAATTATATTAAAAATAACTTGACGCGACATTATTCCCCCTGGTGGCAGAGCTGACAAGTTTTGACCAATTACAATTATTGCGCTTTATTTGACAAAAATTGTCATCCCGGGTTTTTTTGATCATCGCCACACAATACCACTTCCAGGCTTTGCTCATTTGCCGGGTTGCTTATTGTATCGGTCAGTGATCAAAAAACCTTAATGAAACGAATGGGTATTTTTATGTTTCGGTATAGAAAGGAATAGGGAAGGCTTTTGGGGATCAAACCGGCAAGAAACCGGGTTCTAAACCAATAAGGAACTACTTCTCAATGCCCAATTTATCCAGGCGATACCGCAAAGAACGGAAGCTGACGCCCAGAAGTTCGGCGGCCTTGTTTTTGCTGCCGTTGCTGCAGTCCAGTGCTTTTCGCAGATAACCGCGTTCGATATCCTCCAGGATGCCGTCCAGGGATACACCGCGGGAAACTTCATCCAGGTCAAAGCGCCGATCTTTAAACCCTTCGATCCAGCGGCGTTTATGCAGCGACAAGGCCAGGCTGTCGGGAAGGATGATATTGGTGGTGGAAAGGGCGACACTGCGCTCCAGCAGGTTTTCCAGTTCGCGGATATTGCCGGGAAAATCATATTTGTTTAACAAATCAATAGCATAGGATGAAAATTTACTGATCTCTTTGCCCATTTCCTTGGAATATTTTTCCAGAAAATGCTGGGCCAGCAGCTTTAGATCCGTTTTTCGTTCCCGCAGGGGCGGAACCTTGATTTCGATGACATTCAAGCGGTAAAACAAGTCTTCCCGAAAATTGCCGGCAATCACCTCTTTTTCCAGAGTTTTGTTGGTGGCCGAAAGAATACGGATATCAACCGAAATGTCCTCATTGCCCCCCACCGGTTTAAACACCCTCTCCTGCACCGCCCGCAGCAGTTTAACCTGAATCGGCAGGCTCAGTTCCCCGATTTCATCCAGAAATATCGTGCCTTTATCGGCAATTTCAAACAATCCCTTTTTATCCTGGGTCGCGCCGGTAAACGATCCTTTTTTATGACCGAAAAGCTCACTTTCCATCAGGGTTTCAGGGATGCCGCCGCAATTAATGACCACGAAAGGCTGATCGCTGCGGTCACTTTCCTGGTGGATGGACTGGGCGATCAACTCCTTGCCGGTGCCGCTTTCGCCGGTAATCAGGACATTGGTTGTGGTTTTGGCCACCTGGGTGATCAGCTTGTAGATGTGATTCATGGATGGGCTGTTGCCGATCAGCAGTCCAAAATGCAGATGTTCTTTTAATTGATCGTTAAGCTGTTGTTTTTCATGCTCAATGGTCTTCAAATCCAGTGCTTTGGCCACCGTCTGCATCAATTCATCTTTGTCAAAGGGCTTGGGAACATAGTCATAGGCCCCGGCGTTCATGGCCTCCACGGCAGTTTCGGTGCTCGCGTATGCTGAAATCAAGATGACGACCGTATCCGGATTGCATTTTTTAGAGGCCTGCAGCACATCAAGGCCGGAAATATCACCGAGTTTGATGTCGCACAGCATCAAATCATAGGGGTCTTTTTCAAGCAATTCAATCGCAGTGCGGCCATTTTCGGCACAGGTGATCTGATAGCCTTCTTTGGTCAGCATTAACTCGAGCACTTCACGCATGCTCAGCTCGTCATCTACCACCAGGATATGCGGGGTGTCTTCTGTCATTGTTTTTTATCCGGCATGGTTTTAATTTGAAAGAATTTGTACATCTTAGGCGTTTAATCGTGATTGAATCTTTTTTTGTTCTCCGCCGCCGGCGGATCCGGGTTAGGTGACTTTCGACCTAAACAGGTGAAGCTAATTACCCATTGGGGCATATTCATAGACAATGCGTCCGCCAACCAGGGTGAATACCGGCCGACCCTTCAACTGCCAGCCTTCAAAGGGCATATTGCGGCTAAGCGACTGAAATTTATCTGAATTTACCGTGTAAGATAAATCAGGATCGATGATCGTAACATCCGCTGTCTGCCCGACCCTCAACCCGCTCTCCAGTCCCAGGATCCGTGCCGGATGGGTGGACATTTTTTCAACCAGACGGGTAAGCGAGAGTACGCCGTCTTCAACCAGTTTCAGGCTCAGGGACACGGCTGTTTCCAATCCGATGATGCCGTTAGCGGCTGAACCGAAGGCAATATCCTTTTCTTTGTTCGAGTGGGGAGCGTGATCGGTGGCAATCGCATCAATCGTCCCATCTGCAAGACCTGCGCGAATGGCCTTCCGATCAGCCTCGGTGCGCAGCGGAGGGTTCATTTTCGCATGGGTACCGCTGTCCTTAACCGCCTCTTCCGTAAGGGTAAAATAATGGGGCGCCGTTTCAGCGGTAACGTTTACCCCCCTGGCTTTGGCATCACGGATGGCGCGCACCGATTCGGCCGCACTGACATGGGCAATATGAACCGGCGCATGGGTCAATTCACTGAGGGCGATATCCCGCAATACCATTATACTCTCGCTGGCACTGGGAATTCCCGTATAACCCAACTCTTTGGCGACCGCCCCCTCGTGCATGGCACCGTCCGCCGCCAGGCTGATGTCTTCACAGTGGGAAATAACCTTTAGTTCCAGGTCCCGGGCGGCTTCCATTGCCCTGCGCATTATTTGACTGTTCATCACCGGATGGCCGTCATCGGAAAGGGCCACCGCACCGGCCTGTTTCAACTCATCATAGTCGCACAGTACCCTGCCCGCAATCCCCTTGCTGACGGCCGCAACCGGAAAGACCCGCACCAGATTGAGCTCTTTCGCTTTGGCGCAGATATATTCGGTCACCTGGCGGCTGTCATTGACGGGGCTGGTGTTGGGCATACAGCAAACAGCGCTGAAACCACCCCAGGCAGCCGACCGGCAACCCGACTCGATGGTTTCCTTATATTCATGACCCGGTTCCCGCAGATGAACATGCATATCAATCAGACCGGGGGTCACAATTTTGCCGGATGCGTCAATTATTCGATGTTCAGGATGTTGAGTGTTTGACGCTGGATCTGAGTCGGACCCGGACCCAATTTCAACAATTTTTACAATCTTCCCGTCTTCGATAAGGATATCGGCAATACCGTCAAAATGTCCGGGATCGACCAATCTGCCGCCGTTTATTCGGATCTGCATGCTATCCCTCTCCCAACAGCCTGAAAGAAACGGTCCGGCGCCGGTTCCGGAGAACCAAAAAATCCATCCGAAGACAGTTTTGAATAATTATTTCAACAAACATGCCATTATCGCAAAATCTGCCCCAGGCGACTCCACCTGACGCCAAAATTGAGTTTGTCCCACGACCAGTAAATTATAAAGGCTTTTCCGTTAACCGCTTTAATATCTACGAATCCCCAGAACCGGCTGTCATAGCTTTCATCCCGATTGTCTCCCATGACAAAAAGCGAATTTTCAGGGACGGTAAGAGGACCAAAATTATCCCTTGGTTTGTTTTCTCCGGAAAGAATGCGCGGGTCGGTGTGAACGCCAAAATCATGATTGACGAGTTTGTGGTTCACGTATAACTGTTTGTCACGACTCTCGACGACGTCACCGCCAATGCCGATAACCCGCTTGATAAAATCTTTTTGGGGGTCCACCGGATATTTGAATACGATGATATCACCTCGCTGGGGCGACTTAAGGGGAATGATGGTTTTGTTCCAGTAGGGTATTTTAACGCCGAAAATAAATTTGTTGACCAGAATATGGTCACCGATTTGCAGGGTCTGCTTCATGGAACCGGACGGTATTTTAAAGGCTTGGACCACGAAGGTGCGTATGAACAGGGCAATTAAAATTGCCACCAGGATGGCTTCAACATTCTCTCGAATATGACCTCGTTTGGGGGCCTGTTCGTCTTTATTGGCTGAGTGGTTTTTTTTCAAGTTTTAAGTGACCTTTCTTTAGTATCTATCTAAAATATATATTAATATTCTTATTGATATATTGGCTAAAGCACCGGCAACCACATCGTCTGCAACAATGCCCAGGCCGCCAGACAGCCGTTTATCCAGGACCCGGATCGGAAAGGGTTTTAGGATATCCAGAATTCTGAAAAGGATAAAACCGGTCACAACGGTGGTAAAATTAAAGGGCAACCCGATTAAGGTTACCACCATCCCGGCAATCTCATCAATAACAATGCAACCGGGATCTTTGCGCCCCAATGTCTTTTCGGCCGTCCCGGCGATCCAGACGGCCAGGCCGATAATAAGCACTGCGGCAATCATTGCCGCAGATAATTGAATGCCGGCCAATAAAAAACACAGCGGAAGCCCGATTAAAGACCCAAAAGTCCCGGGCGCAAACGGAATATTTCCGACGTAAAAGCCCGTCGCCAGAAATACGGCCGTTTTTTCTCTAAAATTCATGGCCCGTGTCTATAATCTGGCTCCGCTTTTGTCAAGCTCTGTCAATCGTCATGTCTTTTCGGCTTCCCTGGCTACCGTATCATAAACCAATCTTAAGGGAATATTTTTTTCAAGGGCTATTTTCCGGCATACTTCATACTCGGGTACATAGCGAATGTGGCCCCGGGGGTCTTTGACTCGCTTTACCGCTAAGGTGCCGAAGCTTGTCTCAACTTCCAGCTCATCCCGCCACAGCAACCGCCTGTGGGCGCTGTAATATCTGACCCCCAGGGTGGTCGTCTCAGATAATATACGGTCAATAACCGTTGCCTGGGCGTCCTCTTTACATATGACCTGAAGCATGGTGCCGGGTCTATTTTTTTTCATGTAAACGGGTATCCAGTAAACATCCAGGGCCCCGTCTGCAAACAGGCGCTCCATCAAATAACCGAACAGCTCCGGATTCATATCATCGATGCAGGTTTCAACTATGGATATTCGACCTTCCTGCAGCCCACCGTCTGAATGCGCTGATGTTTCAGGGCCGGCGGCCAAAATGAGTCTGAGAAGATTGGGTCTATCCTCGATGTCGCGCTGCCCTGCCCCGTAACCGATTTTGGCAATAACCATCGCCGGCATGGGTTCAAACCGTTGGGCCAGGCTGGTGATGATGGCCGCACCGGTGGGCGTCACCAGTTCGTGGGGGATATCGGTACCCGTTACCGGCACCCCCTCCAAGAGTGCCAGGGTGGCTGGAACCGGCACCGGAAGTTTGCCGTGGCTGCAGGTGGCAAACCCTCTTCCCAGGGGGATAGGCGAGGCAAGGACCTTTTTGATACCGAGATAATCCAGGCCCAGGGCAGTTCCAACAACATCAACGATGGCATCGATACCGCCGACTTCATGAAAGTGGACCTGATTGACGGGGCAATTATGAATGCGGGCCTCGGCTTCGGCAAGCCGTTTAAAAATATTCAAACTTCTTGATTTGACCGCCTCCGGAAGTGGACAGCCTTCGATCAGAGAACGGATATCAGAATAATTGCGGGAACTATGGTTGTCTGTAATATCCACCCGCACCGAGGCTGCCTGGATGCCGTGGCGACTGACCGGACTCACGGCAATATCAAAGCCTGCCAGGGGAATGCGGCTCAACTGATCTTTTAGCCACTGAACCGGGACCCCGCTATCGATCAGAGCGCCCAGGGTCATATCGCCACTGATTCCGCAAAAACAATCAAAATATGCTATCATAAGCTGCCAAATAAGAACCTTAACCGCACCTTTTTAAATATTTGAAATTTATTTCCATCACGAAAACACAAATTAATCTACTCTTTTATATATCTCACACCAAATGATAGTATTACAAAAACATTGACAAAACACTATGCGAAGTTAATATAACCCAAGGCGCTTATCCGGAAAGCCCAAGTTACCATAAAAACACCCCGTGGGAGCGGCTTTCGAGCCGCGAGACGCGATTGAATGATCGCGGCTGAAAGCCGCTCCCACAACCAATAAAACTGGTTCTTTCCAGATAACCTTATTGAGCTCGACTTTAGGTATAATCAATTCTTAATGGAAGTGCGCAGCTGGCTGGTGCGGCTCCCGGACTTCAAATCCGGTGTGGGGCGTTAATACCGTCCCGGGTGGGTTCGATTCCCATGCACTTCCGCCAACATTTTTATTCATATCAAATAGTTATCTTCTTAGTCAAGCCTTAAATCCTGACTACAAAACTACTACAAAAACAAATTAGGGTGACCCTCTGCCAAGGATCACCCTTTATATTATACTATCAAGACGATTTTACAAGATTGTGATTTAGAAACCACCAAATTTAATCCGCCTGCGGCGGACGAGGGTTTAATTCCCCGCTGCTTGCGGCGGGGCTGTTCATTCAGCGATAATGCACCTGTTGCCACCTTGTTCTTTCGCTTGGTAAAGCGCCTTATCCACCCGGCCGATTAACTCATCGATCGTTGCGTTCTTGGTATCACCCATACCGGCAATACCAAAGCTCAATGTCGTCGAAATTGATTGGCCTTCAAAAGTTATTTCCATGGATTCAATTTCTGATCTAAGCCTTTCAGCGATCACCTTCGCGCCCTTCAGGGTTGTTTCTGTTAAAATTACCGCAAATTCCTCACCGCCGTAACGAGCGGCGTGGTCTGATTCCCTTGTTTCCCTTCTTAATTTCGTCGCCAGGGCCTTAATGACCCGATCACCTGCAAGATGCCCAAAGGTGTCATTAATAGCCTTAAAGTGGTCAATATCACCAAAAATCAGAGACAAGGGCCTCTTATAGCGCTCAGCCCGCGCAATTTCGCTTTGAAGTAACTGCCGGAAATGCTGATGATTAAACAATTGGGTCATACCGTCACGAACGACCTGCTGTTTTAGGGTCTCCACCTCTTTGTTCTGTTGAACAGAATTATGGATCATTTCAACCGAGAGCTTTGACAGCGCTGCTCTGGCATCCTCTATAATTCTAAGATATTCATCCTGATCGACTTCAATATCAAACACTGGAAATATCTGCTGTATCTGTTCACAGATTTCATCCCATATTCCGTTAACATCGATTTGGGTTGCATACCCAAAATCTTCTAACGTTTCTTTTAGTTCCCACAGGGTCAACGCACGGTTATGCTCACTTAACAAATCAACAAAAAGAGAAGACAAATGAAGAATTCGGGTCAATTTGATAACGCTTGATTGGGCGGAGGGCAATTGGTCCGGGCTATGGTGGTAGCCGATGGGCAGGTAGAAGGTATTGGGCAGTCCCCATGACTTGATCAAATATTCACCGATTTCCTGGTGATTGATCCCGATGACCTGACTCTCTATCCGGGGGTGAATATTGACGGTTTTGCCAACCTCGTTTAAAACAAGGGCATACGGTCGGGGCATGCAATAGGCTAACATAAGTATCCCGATATTTTGGAGCAAGCCCAGGATAAAGGCATCATCTGCATGACCGGGTTCCAATTTTTCTGATAGCCGTTTTGTTGCGGTTGCCCCAACCAGGGAATTTTTCCAGAAGCGCTTATAATCAATTGATTCATATTGATTTGGTTGAAAGGTCTTGATGAGAGTAAAGCTGAGTGCCAGATTTTTTATCGCTTTGCCACCCAGCAGTTTAATTGCGTGATGAACTGATGTTATCTTAGTCGGTAAACCATAAAAACAGGAGTTGACAATCTTTAGTATTTTAACCGTCAACGGTGGGTCGGTAGTTAAAAGGTCACCAATTTCCTGGATATCCGGCTCGGGCTTCTGATAGGCCTCGATTATCTTAAGCGCAATTCCGGGCAAAGTCGGTAAATTTTCGCACGCAAGGATTAAGTTTTCAACTTTTTCAAGGTCCTTCAATCGTCATCACCCTATGATTATCCGGTAAATCCAGGTTACTAAAAAGACACCTGTGAAGGCGGCTTTCAGCCGCTCCCGCAAAGTCCAATATACCTGGTTTTTTCCAGTATATCAAAAAATAAAAGTCAAGCCGCTTTCTGTTTTTTTTCCAGTTCGGATTTGACGGCCAGTCCAATTTTTTCGATTGTGTAAGGCTTTTTGACATATCTTCCGGCACCCAGTCTTTGGGCCTTTCTGACCCGCTCGGTTTCCGAAAAGCCGCTGGCGATGATCGCTTTTTGCTGCGGATATTTCGAAATTATTTTCTGAAAAGTTTCCAGCCCATCAATCCCGGGCGGCATGATCATGTCCAGTACAATCAGATCGGCCGATTTAGACCCAAGATATTCAAATGCCTCCGTACCACTGCTGACGGTTTCAACTGAATAACCCAGCTGGGTCAATATTTTGGCCGCTATTTCACGTTGTTCTTTCACATCATCAACCACTAAAATTGTCTGACCCTCACCTTTATAATTTTCAATGGCAATGGGCATATCATGGCTCCTGACAGGCCTTCTGGTCACCGGGAAATACAGTTCAATGGTGGTCCCTTTACCCTCGTTACTTTCTATATGGATGTAGCCCTTATGATCTTTGACGGTACCCCATACGACCGCCATGCCCAGGCCGGTCCCACTGCGACCCATAACTTTTTTCGTATAAAAGGGCTCGAAGATTTGATTTATTTCTTCAGGGGCAATTCCAATGCCCGTGTCAGATACCGTCAGCACGGCATAATCGCCTTCTTCCACATCATCATATCCTGCAATCGGCAGGTCAATATATTTGTTTTGCGTCTTTATCGCTATGGTTCCACCATCCGGCATGGCTTCAGCCGCGTTAGAGACTAAATTCATAACTGTTTTGGAGAGATGGACGGGAGAACCCGATAGATTCAATAGGGCTGAATCTAAATGGGATTCAACCGTAACGTGGGGATGATATGATTTTACTTTTTCAAACTGCGGGCTGTTCAGATACTCATAGATGATGTCATTTAAATTGATAACCTCGGATACCGAGACGCCCCGCCGTGCCAGTGTCAATAAATCCTGTACGATCGCAGCAGCCTTTTTACCAGATTCGCGAATCGTGCGTATAGGTTCTATCAGAGAACTGTCATTGGGCAGATCCATCAAGATCAGGTCTGGATAACTCACAATTCCGGAAAGAATGTTATTCAAATCATGGGCAACCCCTCCCGCGAGGGTGCCAATCGCCTTCATTTTCTGAGCATGCTGGAGTTTTGTCTCCAACTTCCGCTTTTCTATTTCAGCCTTTTTTCTCTCGGAAACATCTCGCATCAAGCCGCGAAATCCGATAACCCGACCATTCTCGTCCGTTATCGGACCGGCTGAAAGATCTATTCGTAAATCATTTCCATCCTTTGAAATGATGTCAAAATCAGCAACCATCATAGGTTGTTTGGTACTAAAAATCTGGTTAAATACTTTAAACATATTCTTCGACATCTGTTGATTAGAATACTTTTTATAACCTAAACCCCTTAGTTCTTCGGGAGGATAACCTGTTATTTTACACAGGGAATTATTGAAAAATATCAGGTTGCCTTTTAGATCTAATTCAAAATATCCTTCTTCGATATTTTCAATAATGCTGCGATACTTTTCTTCATTGCGCCTCAACGCCTCCTCGGCTTCAACCCTTGATGTTATATCAATCAGGGAGGCGATGCTTTTTTTGGATCCCGGGATCACACTAATTTGGATAAACGCCTTTTTAATATTGCCCTTTTTATCAGTAAGTTCCAATGTGTATTCAGATGGGTATTCGCCCGCATTTTTTCTTCTTGCATAATGATAATCCGTGATTCGGTTAAGGTCTTTAATGGCAACCAATTCGGTTGTTTTCATTTGGCCTTCAATTTCAGCCTTCGCGTATCCGGTCATATCCTCAACTTTTGTGTTGACCTTCGAAATTGTCATATCCTCTTCAATGATAAACGTCGCGGTTCCGGTATTTTCAAACACACTGCGGTATTCCCTCTCATTTTTTTGGAGGGCTTCTTCAACTGTTTTTCGGCGCTCTATCTCTAAGATTAAACTTTGATTCTTGGCATTAAGTTCCTGGGTTCGTTTTCTGACTTGCCTCCTTAATATCGTGTTCAAAACCAGGACGGTTGAAATTAGGCAAATAGCTGCCGCACAAATCCCAATTAGCCAGATGGGATTCGTATGCACCGCGTCGACACCCATCCAACTGTTCAGAGACTGGTAGTATAGCGATTTCTTATCACCTTTTAAGGCTCTTAAATGCAGATCAATTGTGTTAATTATTTCCTTGTTTTGGTATTTTAAAGCCGCAAAGCCTATTTTTTGAGGGCTTATAATTATGGAAGTTTTATCGATATGGTATTTTTGTTCGTTTTGATGCCCGTATAAGTAATTAACAAGTCCTGCATCGCATTTGCCGGCTTCGACCAGCTCTAATACCGTATCATATTCAAACGCTTCGATGAACCTTGATTCAATTCCAAATTGCTTAATAAGTCCTTTTAACCCGCTGTAATATATATCATTATGGAGAACGGCTATTTTTTTGCTGTCCAAATCAAGGATCGAATTAATCCCTGATTGTCCGTTAACATATATTTGTCCCCAATTGCTGAGGACATTTTCATAGGTGAAATCAAAAATCTGGTTGCGTCGATCCGAAAATGCAATAGCCCCCAAAATATCCAGTTTCCCGGCTCGCAAATTTTCATAGGATTCGATCCAGGTTCCGTTCACATATTCGATGGTCCAGCCTTCCTTTTTAGCTACATGATTCAGAATGTCAGGAAAAATCCCTTTTATTTCGCCGTCCGTATCCGTAAAAAGAAGTGGTCTATTCTGGTAAACACCGACCTTGATATGGGTATCTGCAGGTGAATTAATAGGGATCAGCAATGCTGCAATGATTAAACAACCGATCCAAAAAAAGGAAGATTTTCTCATGTCAAATATCCAGCCTCTAAGTCAATTGCATGAATTAACAGAAAAATGAAGTCAGCCAGGAAAACAACTTTTTGATATCTCACGATATATTGATTATCGGATAAACAATTTGTAACTTTAGGCTTATCTGTCTCAATCCGGCCGCAGCGGATAGGAGAGCTGGCTATTTTGCGCTGAATGATTGTGAGGATCTGTTCGCCCTGGCCAAAATCACAATTTCCGATTAAGTCAGACAATTTTTCTCTTTTCAGTTTGATATGATACCTGGATTTTGCACGAGTCGGAGGCTTTCATATGCAAGGCACTTAAGGGCGAAGCTATAGTGGACTATGCTGAGCCCTTAATAACACAGCATATGAAAGCCTCCGGCTCGCCCGCAGGGTGAAAATTAATGAGATAAAATCGACCATCATCCTTTTTACTGATTAAGAATTTGATTGTACTGCTTTCATTCACTCACCCTACTGTTATTTATTATTATTTAAACTTCTCATTAATTTTCATGCAAGATTCAGGTGATAATCTAAATATATTATTTACACTGCCCGTCATTTTATCATGGTTTCGATGGATCCCAAACCCAGAAAAACCGCAGATGGTATCGACATACTGCCATGGCATTCATTTCTGGAAAAATTGTGGGAAGGCAGATATTTTCAAGAGGCAACTTCGGTGGGATCAGAACCATTTTTGGGGCATGGCCCTGCCTCCTAAAAGAAAGGACACATTGGATTTTCGGATCCGGCTATGGGCCTTTCGGTCGAATGTGAGCCATTTGCCACGCATTTTCTTTGCTAAAGCGGCATAGCAGGCATCATAACCGGTCAACCCCTGTCTGATAAAAGGTTCGGCGCTCACGGCCATGGATTTTGTCATCGGTTGTCGAAACAGTCCTCCTTGCAGCAGCGGGATGATGGCACCGGTAAAAGCCTGGAGACCGCTGGGGTGAATGCGCTGTAAAACCGAATAAACCTCAAATGCGAAAAGCTCTGGTACCGCAAAGTTTTGCGGGAATTCCACCGCCTTTTTCAGCACTTCATCCGCATGATGATGGCTTTCATCCTCGATTAGCCACCGCACGGCAACAGAAGCATCAATTACCCATATCATTGATCATATCCCCTCAATTGCCGCAATACGGTCAGGCTGTCCAGCCTGCTTTTTGTTTTCTTTTTCAACCGGGCCACATTTTTTAAAAAGCGCATTCGGTGCTCTGCGGCCTGCCAATCCAGAAATCGTCTTTCGAACTGTTCGGGGGTCACCAATACTGCACGCAATTTCCTGCCTTTGCTGACCAGTATGGGTTCCCCCTTATCGCGCAGGCGATCCAGAATTTCTCCCAGGTTGTTGCGAAGCTTGAGCGCGTTGACTTCTTCCATTAGCGATGCTCCTTTTGGGATTTACAATAACTCTATGAAGTGTATATGTCAAGTGTAGATGTTTATATACAGTTAATATATAAATGACCCCTGTGCTGGTCAAGGATCTTCCCTTTCCACGAATCAGCGAAATGTTCTTTTTGTTTAAATAAGCAACAAACTTCGTAGCGCTCCTTTGACAGCCCTTTTGTCTCGACCTGTCAGTTCTCCAATTTTTTTTACAATCAATCGATTATCCAACGTAAAGAGTTTCATGCGAACTTTTGAAGGTGCTTTCAAACCGGCCTGGTGGTTACCTATGATTGGAGTATCAAGGGACCATTCAGGATTTTTTTGGCTGGTTATCATGGCCAGCACTGCATGGCCGCTTCTCTTATTAAATTTCGCATCGCTTGATAAAATTAGTGCCGGTCTGCGTTTGTCCGCTTTTATGTCCGTGAAAGGAAACGGAACGACCACAACATCGTATGCCTTATAAGTCACCGTAGGCCTCCTCATCGTACTCCGACAACCATTCCGACACCAGTGTTCCCTCTAAAGCCTGGGCGAATTCAAAATCAATCGGGGTGGCCTTCCGAATAAATACTTTTTTGTCCTTCGCAACCTCAAACACAACAGAGTCTCCGGGGTGGAGGCCAAGAACACCTCTGATCTTTTCCGGTATCGTAGTCTGGCATTTAGTGGTAAGCTTACTAGTTATTGCTGCTCTCATCTTTGTATTCCTCTATTCCTAATATCGTTATTTTTGATATTACGGTATTACAGTATTACTTTGGTGTCAATACACAAGTGCCCATATACAAGCGAATCTTAAGTTTACTAAGAATTATACCGGAAATCGGCTCCGGCTTTGGGGCTGATAGAAATTAGAAAATTATAGCGTACGATGTATTAATTGCGGCTTGTGCCAAAGCCAATAATCTAATCCTGGTCACGCATAACATAAAAGAATTTAAAAGAATAGAGGGATTGCGATTAGAAGACTGGTATTGAAAACTTTTCCTGCACCCATAAATTCACTAAGTCTAAAAGTCGATTGCACTTTAGATGCTATATAATAATATTTAGCGGAGCTTTCTGAGCGATCAATTCGAAATGTTTATCATGGTGTAAGAGGGAGGCTTTATTTTCAATGCACAATAGAGCAATATATGTGTCTGTTAAAGGGGCACTGATACCCTTTCGGAACAGCTGAAACGAGAACTCAGATAATCTTTCCCAAAACGCTTCTGCCACAGGTAAATAGGTTATTCCTTTTAATAGATCAGATAGCCGATTGAATTCACTTTTCGTCCTGGTCCCACGCAGCAGTTCTGTCTTGATTATACCGGGCATCAGAACCCGATTTTTTAGGATTAAATCTTTTACCAGCAAACTGAAATTAGGATCAGCTTTTGGCCTGAAGGAGTCGATCCAGGCTGATGTATCGATAATGACCTTATCCATCTTTTCTCATTTCTTCCAGTTCTTTTAGGCAATAGCCGAAATCATAATTCCCGATTAAATCAGACAATTTTTCTCTTCTCCTGACATCCAGAAATGTTTTAATTGCTAAAACAATCGCATCTTTTTTCACACTGGTTTGAGCTTCTTTTAATAAATCCGCAAGAAGGTCATCTTGTATATCTATAAGTGTTCTCATATAACTCTCCAAGTATATATATAATATTAATCTATTTATATATATAAATAAATTGAATCTGCATATATGTCAATAGAATTATTCTCGCCATTTTGAACGAATCAAAGACATTGAAACTAAAAGCTGGCTTTAGTGTCTAAAGGACCCTATTTCCAATTCCCTATCTTAAATTTCAACTTTTCTGGTTGGTGTGAGTGGCTTTCAGCTACGATTATACCTGTCGCCTGCATGAGGCCATCGCGGCTAAAAGCCGCTCCCACAAATCATCCTCCCAACCTCCAGAAATTTTAATTTTTACCTCAATTCCTCTCCCCACAAAATAAAAATAGTCGCTGTGGGAGGCAAACAGCTGCTTCTTGGGGTTACCTGTTAATTTTTCGTATACATGTGAAGCGTCTTGCAATTTTAAAGTGTGTACGCTAAATATAAAGAGCGGTAATATCCGTAAGGCTGAATTGCACTGGTATGAAACCCACGGCATAGGCAGAAAGAAAATGAAAATTAAACGGTTATTGGATTGAAATTATGGGACAAAATAACGAAAATCAGATATTTATGCTTTGCATAGAAAATAAGGACTGTGAAGATTTGAACGGCGGAAGATATATCAGGTATTACTTGACAGTGAGGCTTCGAAAGAAGGATACGTGAGGGTCATTGACGAGTCAGGGGAAGATTACCTTTATCCAGAATCTTATTTCATTACCGTCCAACTGACTAAGGAAGCGCAAAAAGCCTTATACATAGCAAGCTAAATCAATATTCGCTCAATTCGGGTGTCAGCTTAGCCTTGCCCTTTTAAAAGCTTTAAGTTCGTCCGGATCGAAAACAAAGTTTCTGCCGATCCGGTTAAAGTTCAACTTACCGGCTTTTATCCATCTCCTTAATGTAATTTCTGCAACATCTAAATATTCAGCAGCCTCCTTGAGCGAAAACGGGGACCTTCTAATGTCATCAAATACTTCGTCATGGGTGTAAAGGTCCTTTTCAAATCCTATCCTTGCTATTGTAGCAAATAATTTTTCCCTTTCCGGTACGGGCATTTTTACAATATCTTTATAAATCTTCTCTGCCGTAATCATGGCTAATTACCTTCCTTTAAATATTTTTTTAGATTGCGGTAAAAATTTTCATGAGTGCCGACCATATAAAACAATATCCCAGTTTCAGAAACTCGATAGGCAATCAATAATTTCTGTTTTTTATATGCAAATTTGTGAACTTGAAATCCTTGCAGATCTCCTTTCTTTGTTTCTCCCACAGCAGGGTTTTCGATAATACTTTCGATTTCATCTTCGATGGAAAGTTGCAACGGTCGTGCTTGTTTTTTAATAAATTTTTTAAACGGTGGTTTGTAAAATGTTTCCATGATAAAACTTATGATAACTTATTTTATCATTTTGTCAATCATTTCTTTCAGTAACCCTTTCTCATCCCTTGTATCTAAAATTTTCAATCGCTTACCGTGGCCCGACCTCCCTAACCACCCCTAACCCTAAAAAAGTTTTAGCGGCCGATTACCCATAACTTGTCCTTGATTTCAGGTGATTGTTGTATTAGTGGATGCTTAGTTGAATGATGTGAATGTCAATCATGATTTGGTTAAATGATACGACGCTCTTTTTCGGTTTGATCATCGTTCGGCTGCCAGGATTTGAACGAACAACTTTTATGAGATCAAATGGTTAAGGAAACAAAAGCTGATAATCCATACGGTGTCGATAAGGGATTGGTCGCCATGTTCCTAAGGATGTCACCTGAGGAGCGCCTGCGGGCCAACGATAATGCGTTACGTGCAATTTTGGAGTTAAGACATGCCTACAGACAGCGGAGAACCAACGAGCGTAGACCTAGGCGCAATTCTTGAGGGCCTGATAGAGGCAGGTGTCGATTTTATTTTAGTCGGTGGCCTTGCCGCCGTTGTCCAGGGAGCACCTGTCACAACAATGGACGTGGATATCGTTCACAACCAGTCCCCCGAAAATATAGCCAAGCTACTTGCATTTCTTAAATCGATTGGAGCATTTCACCGTCGTCCAGACGACAAGCTGATCGAGCCGCAAGAGGGCGACATCTCCGGGATGGGCCATGCGCTTTTTACGACTCGCCTCGGACCTATAGATGTCTTGGCGGCAATTGAGGAGGGAAGAGCTTACGGAGACCTCCTTGAACACACAGTGGCAATTGGGTTCAGAAACCACACCATTCGTGTTTTGGATCTTAAAATGTTGATCCAACTCAAGAGAGCTTCGACAAATCTTAAAGACAAGCAGCGCCTACCTGTGCTTGAAGAAACATTGCGGCAATTGAAGGGGGAATACGACAGCCGCAGCTAATACTTCACAAAGGTTTCTTTTTCACGCTACCGCCTGTTCTACCACGATGATGATCTTGACACCTATTTACTATGGTCTATGGGAAGGCGAGCAACACGTATTCGGCTTTTATCGACAACACAAATTGAGCTTTCCAACACTTCCGGTAGTACTTTTTCTAAAACTCGTTCCAGCAATTTACACATTTCAACATCTGAATAGTTCCCACCCCTAAACAAGACTGTACCCGGTCCGGTTGCTAAGCTGAGAGCCAAGAGCCGAGGAAAATCCAAGTCTGCGGTTATTATAATTCGATTTTCACGGCGTGCAATCTCTAATAATTCGATATCCGACGCACGATCTTTTCCGATCTGGTAAGCATGAATGCCTTCATGCCCGTGGGTAATAAGCACATCAAGAAGTAGTACCGAAACCGGCATATCCAAGAGAAATCTCATTGGGCGAACTCGATAATCTGGTCATCGGCTAGGTAAGCTGCGTAATTCAGTGCTTCTTGAATATCATGTTTTTCCAGGTAAGGGTATGATTCTATAATTGATTCCGGTGTTTCACCTTCAGCTAGCAAGCCAAGTAACCGTGAAACAGGAAAGCGCAAGCCTCGTATACACGGTTTTCCTCCAAAGATTTCAGGGTTTACGGTAATTCTATGAAAGGTCATTATTTAAGTCTCCATAACTGAAAGCAATATTTGAAATTACAAGTAAATAATTAATAACAAATCCAACTAATTTCGTCAACGAATTCGACGCTTATCTTTGCCTCCTTATCACCACTTGCTTCATGATCACTTGTACGCCGCACCTTGGCAAGATTCCTTATTGCTTCCGCGCTTCCTTGCCTCCAGGCTTCCAGGCCTTAAAGCTTCCCAACCTCTCTCCGACATCCGCATTCCGAATTCCCAGAACCCACAACCGTGAACCTATAATCCACTCCCAAATCATTTAATACCCGCATATTAAATACATTTAATACCTGCATGACCCGGCTCGCGGACTTAACCCTGCATTAAATCAAGGCTTTACAAATTAAGGCTCAATTTTTGTAAAAAATCATCGATAACTGGTGGATAGTCAAAAACAGCCCATTATTTAGACCAATTTTTTTCAACCACTTATACACTTTATATTGCGGAAAAAATCCTGATAAGCTGTTTAATAGGACCCAAATTCTTCGGGAATTTATGAAGGTGCGAAGTAAGTTACAGAAGTTATTGCAAAATGCCATAAATCAATACTGTCAAATATTGTCAGTGATTCCGACAAAATTTGCCATTTTTGATTTCAGATGCCCCGACATTATTATTTGAAATCTATATAATTTCAGTAGGTTAAAATAATATTTCTATCGGCACAAATATTGCATATAAATTAAGGTAACAAATTATAGACAACCCCCAGCGCACCCCGATGCGCTGAGTTTTTTATATGAATTCCTGAAAAGGACATATTAAATGAAACTTCTACCCATTGATCAGAACATGCGCTGTGCATCCACGAAGATAAAGTCCATCTTCGTTTTTGCGCTTTTAATAACCCTGGCAGTCTGTTGTTTGGCAGCCCCGGTCCAGGCCGGTCCGGCGCCTATTCAAACATTTTTTGTGCCCCTGCCCGAGCTGCAGGTGCAGACCTCGTTGGAGGCAGTGGATACCGGGACCGATGAGATCGGCGATGTGATGCGCAGCATGATCTCCATTGTGGCTACGGGTAATAATACCATCATTTACTACGACCACTGGGAGGACGGCTACGAGGCGGATCTGGCCAACCCCGTCCAGGCCAGCACCCAGATCTGGGGCGACAACGACCCGGCAAACGGTATTCCCCCCGGCTTTGCCACCGATCTGATCAATGCCGGTGATGTCATTACGCTTGAAAACGACGTATCTTTGCCGCGCGACCCATCCCAAATTCGCTACGATGGCCGCGACAAGTTCGGCGGCACCCGGGCCGTGGCGGTCACGCGGGCCTCATGGGCGGTGGATCCCGGGGTAGTGCTGGCCGGTGCCGTGGAGGTTTATCCCCTGCGCGATTACGGCCTGCAATTTGAAGTGCCGGTGGGCGAGGATCTTGGCTCCGATGAGATGTTTCAATATACATCTTTGTTTGTGCTGGCCGCCGAAGACGGCACCGACATCCAGATTGACATCGACGGCAACGGTTCAACCGATATCAGCCAAACCTTGAACCAGGGCGAAAGCTACCAGGTCGACGGCGGCATCGATACGGGCGCTTCGGTGACGGCCTCCAAGCCCGTCCAGGCCCACATTTTCACCGGCGACATCGGGGCGCGCTTCGAGTCGCGATTTTACACCCTGTATCCGGTCGAGAATTGGAGCGACAGCTATTACAGCCCGGTGGGCACGGCAGCCGACGGCGATGAAACCTATGTCTTCGTATACAACCCCAACGGCAGTGCCATTACCGTCAATTATGAAACCCGGATCGGCAGCGGTTCTTTTGCGGTGGCAGCCGGCAGTTCCTATCGCTATTTGATGCCGTCTCAGTCAGGCGCCCATTTTTTTACCGGCGACGGCAGCCCCTTTTTTGCCATCGCCACCGTGGGGGCCGATCCGGGCGCCAACCTGGTGCACGACTGGGGTTTTAGCCTGCTGCCCGAAAACTATCTGACACCCATGGCCGTGGTCGGCTGGGGACCGGGCAGTGATGATCTTTCTGAAAACGGCAGCCCCGTGTGGGTCACCGCTGCTGCGGCCACCACCGTTTATGTGGACTATGACGGCGATCCGGCCACCGGGCCTCTGATCGATGCCAACGGCGACCATTACAACGTGGCCTTAAACCTTGCAATGCTTGAATCGGCGCGGGTCTACGACAACACCGACAACGACCAGACCGGTATGCGGCTTTACACCCTGGATGGCACCCTGATCACGGCCGCCTGGGGCCAGGACCCGGCTAACTCCTTGGGCGGTTCTCCCTTCCTCGATCTGGGCACCACCGTTTTGCCGTTTCCGATTGCCTCGGTGGAAAAGACCTCCGCCCTGGTGGTGGACGACAACAGCAACGGCCTAATCGATTGGGGCGACACCATCGAATATACTATCACTGTCAACAACGATGGGGTCATGGTGCTGGGTGGCGTGGTGGCCTTCGACCCGCTGCCGACCGGGTCGACATACGTGCCCGGCTCCACCACCTTAAACGGCGCGCCGGTGGCCGACGAGATTGTCGCCGGCGGCCACCCCATATCCCCTGGACGAGGGCGGGCTTGCGATGCCGGTCATTCCGCCCACGGAATTTACGACCATTACATTCCGCGTCACCGTAGACTTTGGCACGACCACCATTACCAACAGTGTCAGCATCAATACCGACCAGGAGGTGTTGACCACCGATGACACCATCGACGTCAACACCCCTGATGTGACCGCCTGCAATCTGGATTTCACCGATGCCGGCGGCGCTTCGCAGGCCACTTACCTGGAAAACAGCGACATATACGTCACCGTGGACGACAATGACCAGAACTCTGACGCCGGCTCCATCCAGAGCTTTACGGTAGTTGTAGTCAATCCCGACAGCGGCGATACGGAGACCATCACCCTGATCGAAACCGGCAACGACACCGGTGTGTTCCGCAACACTGCCGCGCTTCCATCTTCTGTTACCGGCGGTCTGTCGGACGAGGACGGCACCCTTTATGCGGTGGCCGGCAACACCGTGCAGGTTGCCTTCACGGATCCAGTGTTCGGCGATACCTGCAGCGATACAGCCGGGATCACCGTACCCACCGAAATCAAGCCGCTGTATTTAAGCGAGCCGGGCCAGGGCATGGACCGCGTGGATCCGGTGGCTACCGCCGATGGCACCACCGCGACCAGTGTGGAATTGTCTTACAGCGGCAGCGGCAGAACGGATATGGCAGTGTGGTCGGCTTCGGGAATTCCTGAATACAATGTCTGGGACGGAGATAACTTCGGAACAACGCAGAATGCCGTTTCCCAGGCGACGCGCTGGCGGACCATGGCCGGCGCCGCGGCGCCCACCCGCCATGAAAAGATCGTCGTGGGCATCGAAAATGGCGGCGAAATCAGCGGTGAGCTGTGGAACGGCAGCTCCTGGAGCACCAGCAATCTCACTTCCCTGGACTTCGTCAACGAGACCTATTGGTGGGGAGCAGATGTCGCCTACGAGCAGCAAAGCGGTGATGCCGTGTTGGTGTGGAACGGCGGCAACACCAGCGCCGGGCAGTTGCGTTACAAGGTGTGGAACGGCAGTACCTGGACCGCTGCCGCGAGTATAGGGGCCTATACCGGCGGCGAGCCCCAGGATATGCACATGGCGGCCAAACCCGGGGCAGATGAAATGGTGCTGGTGGTCAATGACATCAATGCCGACGATTACACCCTGGTTTGGAATGGCTCGACATGGGGCAATGCCTTGTCTTTGGATACCTCGGGAACCGCTGAAAGTGATCAATCGGCCCTGTACGTAGCCTACGAGCAGCAGAGTGGACGTGCCCTGGTCGTGTACGGCAAAGACGGCGATGCCAACGGATACTACCGAATTTGGAACGGCTCCGGTTGGGAGCCTGGCGAGGGCACCATCACCGCACCGACAGGAGTGAGTTCGCAAATCGGTTGGATCAGACTGGCATCAGATCCCCAAAGTAATCGGATTGTTTTGGGTGTCCTGACGAATGGCGGGACGGCCGCCGACATCTGGTTGAACGTCTGGGACGGCTCATCCTGGGGAACTTCGATACTGGCGGAGACCACTGCCACCGGTTCCATATTTCCCAATGTGGCAGTGGCCTTCGAAAGTCAGTCTGGTCAGGCCTTGGCGGTTTACGGCCAAAATGGCCAAAACGTCGTCCGTTACCGTACCTGGAGCAGCGCAGGGGGCTGGTCGGGTGAACAGACGGATGGACCCAACATCGGTGCCGTACCCAATACGATGACACTGGACAGCGATCCTCTCTCAGACGGGATCATGCTGTCGGTGCAGGATTTCACCAGCCATCTCAACTATGTATGGTGGAATGGCTTGTCATGGCACACCCCCAACGAACTGGACACCAATACCCAGGAGACGAAGAATCAGCCGTTTGTATTCCTCTATGACAAGCAAGCGGCACCGCCCAGCTCATCCACCACATTTACCCAGACGCCGGCCATGTGCAAAGACTTTGTCATGCCCGCGGGCGGCGCAGTCACGGTCACCAACTATATCATTGTGGCTGCCAACAACGGCTCGGTGACCCGCAGTATTGCGGCCAGCAACGACGATGCCGAAGAGTTCGGAACGCCCAGCAGCGATCCCGGTTTCATGTATCTGGACAGCTCGGATACCGAACTGGTGGCTGATTTGGAAGCGCCAGATAGCGGCAACCAGCAGGTCGGCCTGCGCTTCGACAATATCACTGTGCCCCCGGGGGCCGTCATCACCAATGCCTATATCACGTTCCGGGCGGAGGCGCCGCACGCGCCCAACACCAACAGCGGCGCCACCAGCCTGACCATCGAGGGCCAGGCGGCCGACAACCCCGGCACCTTCACCAGCACGGCCTATGACATCACCAACCGCCCGCGCACGGCGGCATCGACCGGTTGGAGCCCGGCGGCCTGGACGACGGGCAGCGACTACGATACACCGGATCTTTCCGCCATCGCCCAGGAGCTGGTGAACCGCGGCGGCTGGGCTAGCGGCAACAGCATGGTCTTTATCGTCAAGGGAACCGGCTCGCGTACGGCGGAGTCCTGGGATAATGCCGGGTCAAATCCGGCGCAATTGACCATCGAGTATACGAGTGACTCAATGCCGGCCAATCCGGACATCAGCGCCACAATCAAACACGACGGCACCACCATCGAGACCTTGACCAACCCCGCGGTGACAGATCTGGGCGCCGGCGTTTACCAGCTGGATTGGACCGATGTCATTTCCAGCGACACCACCGTTCTGGCCGGCGAGCAGGTCGAGCTGGAGATCGCCACGACCGAGCCCGGCGTCAGCTTCGAGATTTTATATGACAGCAGCACCTATCCGTCCAAAATTTTGCTGCCCACCACCACGGTGATCGTCATCCACGTGGATACCCTGGCAGCCTACGACGCCCCCTATCCGGGCGGCAGCCCGGTCACCGACGCCCAAAACGGCGCTACCCTTTATTTGCGGGCCACGGTCAGCGATCCCTTTGGTACGGATGATATTACCAATCTGAATTTATCCATCAGCAATCCCTGTGGCGGCGGGCCCATCAACGTCATCCTGGACGATGGCGACGTGGTCGCCACCGCGGGCTGCAGCAAGACTTATGAGTATGTCTGGAACACCACCATGTGCCAGGGCAACTATGATATTGTTACCGTGGCCAACGAAGGCACTGAGGGCATCACCGACAGCGCCGCCATACGGGTCACCTTGAGCTTCACCGATACCGGCACGGCCGGCATCACCGCTTTTACCGACGCCGCCGGCAATCCTGTGGACAATTACGACGCTGACACGCAGGTCTGCCTGCAGGTCACCGACATGGATCAGAACACCAACCCGGCAGTGGCCGAGACCCTCACTGCGGTTGTCACCAGCGCCCAGGGCGACAGCGAAACCCTGACCCTGACCGAAACCGATGTAGACACGGGTATATTCAGGGCCTGTATCGCCTTGTCCGCCACACCTCCAGCTGTTCCAGAGAACGGCAGCCTCCATGCCCTGCCGGGCGATGTGCTGGTGGCCAGCTACACCGATCCCGACGATGCTTCCGATACTTCCGATGATACCGCCCTGGTCAACATTCCGTCTCCGGACATGACCCTTGCCAAGCGGCTCATCGATCCGGCTGACGGCACCGCTTTGGTCAACGATGTGATCCGCTTTGATATTGTGGTGGGCAGTCCGGGGCCCACGGATCTGACAAGCTTTACGGTCACCGACACCTTCGATGCCGCCTGCCTGAGTTACGATGCGGCCAACATTGCGCCTGAAAGCGTTGTGGGCAACGAAATCACCTGGAGCGAAGCCGAGTTGGGCACACTGCCCGTGGGCAGCAGCGTGACCATCAGCATCTGGTTTACAGCCGATGCGGCCTGTGCCCCTGCCACCAACAGTGTTTTGGCCGACGGCTTCGATGAAAACAACATAGCTGTATCGGCCGGACCGGCGGCAGCCCAGGTGATCATCACCCGGCCTGAGCTCAGTGTCACCAAGACCCTGATCAGCCCCAACCCGGGCCCGGCCTATGTGGGCGATCCGGTGACCTTTCGCATTACCCTGAATAATACCGGAACATCCGAAATTTCTACCCTGCCGCTGGCCGATACCTTCAGCGCGGCCTGCTTTGAGTTTCAGTCGGTCGTCCCACCCGCGCCGGCGCCGGACGGAATTGGGGCCGGATCACTGCTCTGGAATAACTTTGGACCTCTGGCTACCGGCGCCTCCACCAGCCTGGATGTGATTCTGACAGTCACGGGCGAGTGCAGCCCGGCCCTGAACACGGCTGATGTCAGTTTTGCCGTTGATGAAAACGGCGACAGCGTTCCTGGCGCCCAGGACAGTGCCGGGCTTCAGACCATCGGGGCTGA
>CAWGCM010000017.1:0-160162 GCA_963821065.1 uncultured delta proteobacterium
ATTGAAAGCGGAGCGCACACGCCAGTAAGTGAGTATTTCAATCCGCGGGAAATGCACCTCAATGTAATAAAATCGATGCCGAATCAGGCTATGCGTGACAACGCCGCCCTCAGGCGTTAGATGGTGTTTTGAAACTCACTTCTACATGTTTTCCATAACCTGTACCCCAGCAAATCAAGCCCCTTTTTAACACGACTGCGGTGGCCTTGATAAGCGCGAGGCGGGAGCGGACCAGCTGCGCACCGCCGGCCTGGATAACCTGATGTTGATTGTAAAACTGATTAAAGGATTTGGCCTATTTAAGACATGCACGGCAACCCGCGACGGATTGAGTTCCTTAACGGCGTTTTCGACTTCGGCGGGGAATTCGATCAGTTTTTGCAACAGCTGCAATTCTTCAGTGTTGCCGAGTTGAGAAAAAGGCGCATTTTCCAGATTTAATTCGGCGGATCCTGCTTTTTCGAGGATCCCGAAAATTCTGGCATAGGCATACTGGCAGTAGGGTCCGGTAAACCATCGAATGAAATCGATTCGGCCGGATCAAATTGATGCTCTGGGTGGGGCGGACCCGCAGCAGATAAAATTTAACGGCCCCAATGCCAATCTTTTCTGCCCGGCTTTTGACTTCTTCGTCAGAAAGCTTTCTATCTGCATCCCGCTGGCGGATTTCTTCTTCTGCCAGTTTTTTCATTTCATCCAACAAATCGTCGGCATCAACAATTTTACCTTCTCTGGATTTCATCTTGCCTTCGGGCAGATAGACCATACCATAGGACAGATGATAGCAATCTTTGGCCCATTGATATCCCAGATCGGCCAGAATTTGAAACAGGCATTTAAAGTGATATTCCTGCTCACTGCCCACCACGTAGATTGAAAAATTAAGGCTGTGCTCTTCTATTTTAAGAATCGAGGTGGCGATATCCTGGGTGATGTAAAGACTGGTGCCGTCGGGTCTTAGAACCGTGACCTTTTTGGCATCGCCATTTTTCTCCTGGCCGAATTCCTTGGCCGGTAAGTCAAAGACAGTATTACCGTGGGCGTCTTTTGCAAATACCTTTGCTTCCAGACCCTTCTGGATGACATCTTTGCCGAGTTTGTAGGTGTTTGACTCGTAATATAGCACATCAAACTCAAGCCGAAGTCATGATAGGTTTGGAAAATCCATCATAGACCCAGGTATTCATGGTTTTCCATAGATCCACCGTTTTTCGGTCCCCGGCTTCCCATTGCTGGAGCATCTGCTGCACCTGGTTTTCCAGGGCGTCATCCCCGTCAGCCTCCCGGGCAAAGCGCACATACCATTCTCCAACAAAGTGGTCCCCCTTTTTTCCGGCCGATTCAGGTGTTGATCCATCTCCCCAGCGCTGCCAGGCCAGCATACTTTTACATATGTGAACACCGCGGTCATTGATCAAATTAGCCTTGACAACCCAATGGCCGGTTGATTCATACAGCCTTGCCACCGACATGCCCAGGGCACCATTGCGAAGATGACCCAGGTGTAACGGTTTGTTGGTATTGGGCGATAAATATTCGACCATAACCCGCTTGTTACGACCGGCTGAGGATTCGCCGTAGGTGTTATCTGCTGAAATAATTTCTGAACTAATGTCACCGAACAGAATCGCAGGCGATACGGTTAAATTGAGATAGGGGCCGGTTGCAATGGCTTTTTGCAGAACATCATCGGCGGCCATATTTTCGGCTAATTTCCGGGCAATTTCGGCCGGAGATTTACGGAATTGTTTTGCGAGCGGGAAACACCCTACCGCAAAATGGCCCAGGTCAGTGGTGGGAGGAAATCCAATCTCAAGGCCGTCCGGCAGTTGATTGTAAATCTTTTGTGCTGCAGCCGCAATTTTTTCTAACAGCGATTCTTGGAGTATTTTAACAGGCATTCAGGTTACCTTCTTGCAATCACTTAAACAGAAACAAGCTCCACTGATTATTTCCGTCCCGGCTATTTTCCGGGGATAATAAACCCTGGTGATATGACAGAAAAACAAAAGACGATCAAGTAGAATCGATTTGCACCGAATGGTGCCAACGTAATTGCACAAAACAAGGCCGGTTATAATTCAAGTCGTCGAAATTTCAGCAACTTTTCTTTTTTTGGCAAAATATCGGCTAAAACCACAATATAATGTGGTTATTCCAGTCTTGACACACAATATTTTTTTTGTAATAATTACCGGTTAGGATCGGATTTCATCTCTTATTTCCCACATTACATCCACCGGCCAGAAGAGATGACTGGCGACCGTCGGTAACCCCTAACAACCCGTGCAGGAGAAAAAAATGGAGAAATACGCCGAACAGACCCAACAGGAATTCGAAGGATGGGACGAATTTATTAGCAAACCCGTTGATGAAAAACTGGAAGCCTTTAAGCAAAACGGACGTATCTTTGATGTCATTTATGCCCAGCAGTTTGATAGAGAATTCCTGGACTCTCTGGGTAATCTGGCCGACATGATTCGATTGCTTGCCAAAACCAAAGTGGGACAGAGCAAACTCAGACACCTCCTGCCCCACAAGCGGGCCATGCTTTATTTTGTTCAGCCGTCCACCCGTACTTTTTTGTCTTTTCAAAATGCCTGCCATATTTTAGGGCTGACCATATCAGAAATTCGGGGTACCTCTACCAGTTCTGAGGTCAAGGGAGAATCGCCGGAGGACACCATTCGTACCTTTGCCAGCTATGTTGACCTGATCATTTCAAGACATCCGGAAGCCGGATTTGCCGAAAAAACCGCCTGGGTGCTGAATCAGACCGAACACCCCGTGCCGGTTTTAAACGGCGGTTCAGGACCCGACCAGCATCCGACCCAGGCCCTGCTGGATATTTACACCCTGGAACGGGAGTTCAGAACCATCGGCGGGTTGGACGGCAAAAAGATTGCCATGGTGGGGGATTTAAAACGCGGCCGCACCGTGCGCTCTCTGAGCTATCTGATGAAAAACTATAAAGACGTTGAGCTGGTGTATGTTGCCCCCGAAGTATTTAAAATGAAAGATGACATCAAGGAGTTTTTAAGCAAGCACCAGATCCCTTTTGTTGAAACCGAGGATTTTGAGAGCGTCATGCCGGAGGTCGACGCCATTTACATGACCCGGATTCAAAATGAATATTCCGAAAATCCCACCAGCGAAGCGGAAACCTATCCGAATTTTCATTTGAAAAAAGAACATATGTCCATGATTCAAACCCACTGTGCCATTTTGCATCCGCTGCCCCGGCGCTACGAAATTGACATCAGCATCGATAAAGATCCGCGGGCCGCCTACTGGCGTCAGGAGCGCTGCGGCATGTGGATCCGGGCAGCGCTGATCGCCTATATATATGGCGTGGAGCAGGTTATATTTGAGGAGTTTTCCTAATCGTTGCGATAGGCGATTTATAATGTGGGAGCGGCTTTCCAGCCGCGATCACAAGTCTCAGTTAAGCGAATCGCGGCTGGAAAGCCGCTCCCACGAACTTACGATCTCATAGAGTAGAACTCTCATTGAGTGCAAAACGCTCATTGAGGCGTTAATCCGCCGCACCAAATTTCTTCTCAAATCTACCTGTCAAAGATCAAATTTCGTTCTGCTTCCCGGTAAACCACCTTCCGGCTCTTATCTTTAACCTTGACACCGGCCCTGATTAGGGACATATTTTTTAGTCTGCCGGAAAATTTTCCGTTTATACCCGGCACAAAAAATAGCCGAAAGTTAAATTCTAATCCTGCAGGAAAGCAATTATGGAATACGTCGAACCACCTCCGGAAAGGGTGCCGGATAAAAAGAAACCTCAAGAAAAATTTCGGAAAGTTATAAAAAAGCCTGAAGAAGACAGCCGGATTGTCATCCAGAAAGCGCAAATCAGGGATGTTGAAGAAATCCTCGAACTGGTCAACGGGTTTGCGGCATCCAACTTAATGCTTCCCCGGGGTCCTCAATATTTATATGAGAACATCAGGGATTTCGTCATCGCCAGCGACAAAGATGTCCCGGTGTACACCCTGACGGATACCAGAGAGGTCATGAATCTTATTGTGGCCTGTGGGAGCCTTCATGTCCTCTGGGAAGATATAGCGGAGGTCAGGGCCCTGGCGATTCATCCGGACTACCAGCATCTGGGACTCGGAAGCAAGATCGTTGAATATATGAAGAAAGAAGCCAGACAAATCGGTATTCACCGGCTGTTTACCTTTACGTTGACGGAAGATTTTTTTAAAATGCTGGGTTTTTACAAAATAAAACGCAAGGATCTGCCGCCCAAGGTCTGGGGCGAATGCAGTCGTTGTCCGAAATATTTCCAGTGCGATGAAGTCGGAATGGTTTTAGACCTTAATTAATCCGCCCTGAAAAATAGCATATTCAGGGTGCTAGATATTTCTTTCCAAACTGAAAAAAGTCCTGGGACCATAGCTCCGGCGGATTAATTAGTTCATGCTGCGCATTTAATTTTTATATTCTATTCCAACCGGGTGACGTCCATAACTTGCTTCTTCCTATTTAGACCTTCAGAGGACTCCAGAATGGAGAATCTTTATGCCGGATACTAACCAAAATACATGTGAACCACCGGTGTCAAATTCTTCGACTTACATGAACTGTAAGGCACCCCGGGATATTGCTGATGAGGATATTGATGTAGTTATCAGTGGGATTCCCTTTGATCAGACCACTACCGGAAGACCCGGAGCCCGTTTCGGTCCGGCAAGTATTCGCAAAGTATCGGCCAATTTGGTCTGGGAACTACGGCGCTGGCCGTGGGATTTTAGCGTGTTTGACGTTCTCGGGGTTGTCGACTGCGGTGATCTGGATTTTGACCCCTCCGATAGAAATCAGATCTTGTCTCAGATCCAGCAACATTCGTCCAAAATACTGCAATCCGAAAAAACCATGCTGACATTTGGCGGAGACCATTTTATCAGCTTGCCGTTGTTGCGGGAACACGCCAAAAAATTCGGCCCGATCGCATTAATTCACTTTGATGCCCACACGGATACGGAAAGAGAACCGGATCAACACCATCATGGCACCATGTTTTATCATGCCCGGAACGAGGGTATTATCGATCCCCGGCGATCCGTTCAAATCGGCATTCGAACCGAGTATATCCGGGACGACCATCAATTTACGGTACTTGATGCCGATTGGGTGATGGCGCATAGTGCCGGTGATATTTTAGACACTATCAAGCGCGTGGTTGGAGATCATCCCGCTTATGTGACCTTTGACATTGACTGTCTGGACCCTGCGTTCGCACCGGGAACCGGAACGCCGGTGGTCGGTGGGTTGTCTACTGCTCTGGCGTTGCAGATTATTCGGGGATTGACAGGCTTTAACCTGGTCGGTATGGATATTGTCGAAGTCTGTCCCGCCTATGATCATACCGACATCACATCATTGGCTGCAGCAACTTTGGGGCTTGAGTTTCTTTATGTTCTGGCTGCCAACAGGCAAGAGAATTAAAGTAGATTCAAATCAGTAACTAAAGATACATACATCCAATGTCGAAAGGAGGTAGGTAAATGGCAAGTTACATTCTCTCGGATCCCAATTTTAGTGACGGCACCCATCCAGAGGTTATAGAAGCGATCATAGATCCGCTGAGGGGACGCGACGGCATGAAACTCATCGGGTACGACCCCGATCCCGACTTCGACCGCCTGCCGGCCGAGGTGATCGGTCGCCCCCATGCGATGAAAGAGGCATTGCTCGAGGCGGCCGGCAAGGCTTATGAACTCATTGACATGGAGAAGCAGCACGGTCACCACCCGCGTATCGGGGCCGTGGACACTATCGAGATCTACCCGGCCAAGGACATTACCATTGAGGAATGCAGGGAATTCGCCGAGGACCTTGGCCAGGAGCTGTATAAGCGCTACGACGTGCCCATTTATTTCACCGGCAAGAACGCACGACGTCCGGAGAACGAGGGCCTGACCTTCATCCGCAAGGGCAACTACGAGGGGCTCAAAGAGGCCGTCCTCGTGGATTCGGAGCGGGCTCCCGACATCGGGCCGGCGAAATTGCATCCGACGGCGGGAGCCACCATCGTCGGCGCCCTGGAGGAACACGACGCGTATTTCAACGTGGTGCTGGACACGACGGATTTATCGATCGCGAAAAAGCTGGCCAGTTATGTGCGCGGCAAACACGGGGGCTTCACCAACATCCAGGGCGTGATCGGTCTCCCTCAGACGCATCGTCGGACGGGCAAGGCTTGCGTGGAGGTGTCCTGCGAAATAACCAACCCTCTGAAGACACCCCTTCACCGCGTCTACAACCTGCTCAAGGCCGAGGCCGCCCGGTATGGCGTTAATGTCATCGCATCGCAGATATGTGGCACGATTGAGGCGGAGGTGCTTGTCCAGACTGCCGAGTGGTACCTGCAACTCGAGGGGATTAACGGACCCTGGGATTACAAGAACCAGATTCTCGAGAATCATCTCCTTGAGCTCGAGTCTTAGCCTGCAGAGGCGACGCGATGACACCAAGAGGGCGGCTCAGGCGCTCTTTCAAAATTGGCAGGGCTTGGCGTTACAGCTGCGCCCTGTCGCCGGAATTAAATGACGAAGGCCTAACCCATGGAAACAGATGAAAAACTGAAAAAGCGCATTGCTTATGAAAAGATGCTGGCCGGCATTTCGGAGCGTGCCGTTTCGGTTGATGACCTGGGCGTATTTCTGGATGCTTCCCTGGGGAGCATGGGAGATATTCTGGATGTCAGTCGTATCTTTATTTTTACCTACCAACCGGTGTCTGATACATTTTCATGCATTTGCGAATGGGTGGCCAGGGGCATCACCACCCTGGCGGCACTGGATGAGCTGAAGATAACCATCCCCTGGGGGACCCGACATCTTAAAGACGGCAAAATTATCAATTTTGAGAATACCCGGGGTATACCGGGCGATCAATACCGCGAACGTTTGCTGGCCGCTGATGTCAAATCCACTTTAAATTTTCCACTGTTCATCAAGGGTGACCTCTATGGGTTTATGGGTTTTGATGAATGTCGCTACCACCGCAAATGGATCGATGAGGATGTTTATATCCTGACCACCGCGGCTCAGATTATTACCCGGGCCATTGAAAACAAGCAATTTGAAGAAGAATTGGAGCGACACCGCAGCCGCCTGGAGTCGATCTTCAGCAGTGTCCAGGATGCCATCATAACGGTTGACACCGAAATGAATGTGATCGAGGCGAACAAGGCGGCGGAGAAAATATGCGGGTTCCAATTAGATACCGGTCAGCCTTTTACCGACTGCACCACCGGGTGCGATCAGTCATGCCTTGAAGTTTTGCAGAAAACCTTAAAAACCAGAAGCACCATTCAGGACTACCAGATTGAATGCGGCCACCGGGATCGTAGCAAGATGATTGCCATGGTCAACTGCTCTCCGCTGTTGGACAGCGGGGAAAATTTTATGGGGGCGGTACTGGTTATCCGGGACATCACTCGTTTGACCCACCTGGAAGAGGAATTAAAAGAGCGTCATCATTTTCAAAATATTATCGGCAAGAGTGAGAAAATGCAACGGGTCTATTATCTTTTGCAAACTCTGGCCAACCAGACAACGACCGTTTTGATAACGGGTAGCAGCGGTACCGGCAAAGAGATGGCGGCTAAAGCCTTGCACTACGGCGGTGCGCGAGCAGACGGTCCTTTTGTGACCGTTAATTGCTCAGCGCTGGCTGAAAGTCTGCTGGAAAGCGAGCTCTTCGGTCATGTCAGGGGGGCATTTACCGGTGCCGACAGAGATAAAATCGGCCGTTTCGAGGCGGCCGATGGCGGAACCATCCTGCTGGATGAGATTGGTGATATTTCTCCTCTGATCCAGTTGAAATTATTACGGGTGCTCCAGGAGAAAGAGTTTGACCGGGTGGGTGAGTCGAATCCGCGCAAAGTGGATGTCCGGGTCCTGGCTTCTTCCAATCGAGATTTAAAAGCGGCCATCAGAACCGGCGAATTCAGGGAAGACCTTTATTACCGCCTCAATGTCATCGAAATTAACCTTCCGCTGCTGCGCGAAAGGTACGACGATATCCCTCTGTTAATCAGCCATTTCTGCGAAGTCTTCCAAAAAAGTTACGATAACAAAATCAGCGGGGTATCGGATGAAGTTTTGCAGGCCTTTATGAACTATCCCTGGCCGGGTAATATCCGCGAACTGGAACACGCCATCGAAAGGGCCTTTGTGCTGTGTCGAGACCCTATGATTCAATTGGAGCATATTCCTGCCGAAATCCGGGATTATACGCCTGCCCGTATTAACCGGCGATTACCGGAAGACCGCAGGGGTGATGACCCCGAGGCAATCCGAAATGCCCTGGAGAAAACCGATTGGAATATTTCCAAGGCTGCCCGTCTGCTGGGGATCAGCCGCTGGACGATGTATCGGCGATTTCAGAAATATAATATCAGCAGACCCAGCGTTGACATGTAGCACCGCACAGTTTTGTTGTGCTACATACATGTGTTTTGCAACACTTTTTGCTGCTTTAAGGGAAGGCTATTCTATCTGAATTATCATACAACTAATTAAAAACACTTGAAATAAGTGTTTTTTATCCTTTTCATAGCTTCTGGCATTCTATTTGCTATTCTATGTTATCTTGGGCAATTGAACCATCAATTGCAACAGTTGATAGAACCGGAACGCCCCTTCTGAATTTACAATAAATGCCGCATGCGTCATCAGTTGGCATTAAACCTGATCGTTAGGTACTGCAATCACCATCAACAGAAAAAAATTTCGACCCATATTATCAAGGAGGTAGGAATGGCTTTTAATCTGAGAAACCGACATTTTTTGAAACTTCTGGATTTTACCCCCCAGGAAATCAAGTTTTTACTGGACCTTTCCCTGGACTTAAAAAAGGCCAAATACGCCGGTCTTGAGAAACCACGGTTAACCGGCAAAAACATCGCCCTGATTTTTGAAAAAGCCTCAACACGAACCCGCTGCGCCTTTGAAACCGCTTCCTATGACCAGGGCGCCCATGTGACTTATCTGGGTCCGTCAGGTTCTCAAATGGGAACCAAGGAAACCATGAAAGACACGGCCCGGGTGCTGGGCCGGATGTACGACGGCATCGAGTACCGGGGATTCGGCCAGGACATCGTCGAAGAGCTGGCAAAATATGCCGGTGTACCGGTCTGGAACGGTTTGACCAACGAGTACCATCCGACCCAGGTGCTGGCGGATTTTTTAACCATGATGGAGCATTGCGACAAACCGCTGCGCCAGGTGTCGTTTGCCTATCTGGGTGATGCCCGAAACAACATGGGCAATTCCCTGCTGGTGGGGGCGGCCAAAATGGGCATGGATTTTCGATCCGTGGCCCCCAAAAGTGTTCACCCGGATAAAAAGCTTGTGTCCCAGGCCAAAGAGATTGCAAAAAGCACCGGCGCCAAGATTACGATTACCGACAATCTGGATAAAGGTGTCAAGGGCTGTGACTTTCTTTACACCGACGTGTGGGTATCGATGGGAGAGGCCGAAAAGGTGTGGCAACAAAGAATCAAATTGCTCAAGCCCTATCAGGTCAACGCGGCGGCCATGAAAAAAACCGGCAATCCGAATGTGAAATTTTTACACTGCCTGCCGGCCTTTCACAACCGTGACACGGTAATCGGCGAAGAAGTTTACCAGAAGTTCGGCCTGGAGGCCATGGAAGTCACCGAGGAAGTCTTTGAGTCTCCGGCATCCATCGTGTGGGATGAAGCCGAGAACCGGATTCATACGATTAAGGCCGTCATGGTTGCCACCCTTGGCTGCTGATACGGGTATCTCGATGCTCGTTAAACTGATGACTCACAACCTGAGGAGATTAAAAATATGGCCGAAAAACCGATTATGCTGGTTGCCTTTGGCGGCAATGCCTTGATCCAGAGCGGGCAGGAAGGAACCGCCGAGGAGCAATTTGAAAATCTCAAACTGACCATGGGCCAAATTGCCAAGCTATCTCAAAAATATAAAATCGTCATCACCCACGGCAACGGGCCCCAGGTCGGCAACCTTTTGCTGCAGCAGGAAAGTTGTGATGAAGTGCCCAAAATGCCCCTGGAGATTATCGGGGCCATGACCCAGGGCCAGATCGGTTACATGATCGAGTCTTCCCTTGACACGGCCTTGATGGAAATCGGGGGAAATATCGAGCAGCATCTGGCAACCCTGATCACCTATGTGGTCGTGGATGAAAACGACCCGGGGTTCCAGAATCCCACCAAACCCATCGGCCCGTTTTATACAGAAGAAGAGGCCAGGGGGCTATCATACACCCTGGCCAAAACGGACAAAGGGCTGCGTCGGGTGGTGGCATCGCCCAAGCCGTTGACGATTGTGGAGGACCGCGAGATCAAAAAGCTCATTGAATTGGATTTTATCGTCATCTGCTGTGGTGGCGGCGGGATTCCGGTCATTCGTAAAGAGCGGAAATTTCGCGGGGTCGAGGCCGTGATCGATAAAGATCTGGCCAGTTCCGTACTGGCCCGGGAAATCAAGGCCGATATCTTTGTGATCGCCTCCGATGTTCAGGGCGCTGCTATCAACTGGGGTCAGGCCGACCAGAAAATGCTGCGCAAAACACCGCTGGCAGAAATGAAAAAATACGTCGGCGAGGGTCAATTCCCGGCCGGATCCATGGGCCCTAAGGTGGATGCAGTGATGCAGTTTACCGAAGCCACCGGCAAGCGGGGTGTCATCTGTCATCTGGCGGATATTGAAAAAGCCATCGCCGGGGAGGCCGGCACCGAGATTGTCGAATAATTAATAAAGGACACGGATAAACACGGATGAACACAGATCACGCTGATATGTTTTAACTAAGAATAAAAAAATTATAAATCCGTGTGCATCCATGAAAATCCGTGTCCCAAAAATTAAAAAATGGAGGAAATTATGTCAAAGAAGAACCTTATCATTATCGGAGCTGCGGGAAGGGATTTCCACAACTTCAACACCTATTACCGTAACAACGATGCCTACAACGTGGTGGCCTTTACGGCGGCGCAGATTCCGGATATTGAAGGCCGCAAATACCCGGCGGAACTGTCCGGCGAGCTTTACCCGGATGGGATTCCGATTTATGCCGAAGAAGATCTGCCCAGACTGATCAAGGAGTTGGATGCCGATTACTGCGTTTTTTCATACAGTGACGTATCCTATCAGCACGTGATGTCAGTGGGCGCCATCGTCAATGCGGCCGGGGCCAATTTTGTCATGCTCGGACCCAAATACACCCAGGTTAAAAGCACCAAGCCGGTGATTTCGGTCGGGGCCGTGCGAACCGGTTGCGGCAAGAGCCAGACCTCGCGCCGGATTATTGAGATTTTGATGGAAAAGGGCCTGAAGGTCGTGGCTATCCGGCACCCCATGCCCTACGGTGATATTGCGGCCCAGAAAGTGCAGCGTTTTGCGGAGCTTTCCGATCTGGAAAAGCACAACTGCACCGTCGAAGAGATGGAAGAGTACGAACCGCACGTGGTGCGCGGCAATGTGATTTACGCCGGTGTGGATTATGAAGCCATCGTGCGGGCGGCCGAGAAAGATCCCGACGGCTGCGACATAATTTTGTGGGACGGCGGCAACAACGACTTCCCGTTTTACCAGTCCGATCTGCATGTCACCGTTGTCGACCCCCATCGGCCCGGTCATGAGATGAGCTATTATCCGGGCAACGTCACCCTGCGCATGTCCGATGTGGTGGTCATCAACAAGATGGACAGTGCGGATGCCGCGGGCATCGAGATTGTACGCCGCAATATTGCCACCGAGGCACCGGATGCCATCGTTATCGACGGCGCCTCGACCCTGGATGTGGATGATCCCTCGGTGATTCAGGGGCAAGAGGGTCCTGGTGGTCGAAGACGGGCCGACCCTGACCCACGGCGAGATGAAAATCGGTGCCGGCGTGGTTGCGGCCCGCAAATTTGGTGCCGCCGAGCTGGTTGACCCGCGACCTTACACGGTGGGCCGGTTGACGGAAACCTTTGAGATCTATCCGAATATCGGAACGCTGCTGCCGGCCATGGGATACGGCGAGGTGCAGTTAAAAGACATGGAGACGACCATCAACAACACCGAGTGTGATGCGGTGGTCATCGCCACGCCCATCGACCTGAACCGGATTATCAAAATCGACAAGCCCAACACCCGGGTTTACTACAACCTGCAGGAAATCGGGCGGCCGAACTTTGACCAGGTGCTGGAAGACTTCGTCAAAAAACACAATCTTTCTTAAGTCATAACCCTTTCTTATATGGGAGCGGCCTGCTTGCGGGCCTGCTCCCAGTGATGCTTTTTCTAAAGCAATTATTCATGAAAGGTAATCACCATGGCTTTTAATCTAATGTAACAATGCACCATAGGGTGCAACAACAACAAGAGGTAACGAAGGAGGTACCGTAATGTCACAGAAAGTCACGAAACAAGAGTATGATGTAGTACTCCAAGGACAACCAGCGGTTAAGCCGATGGTTGTATCACAGCGGGAGGGGGAAGCATTCAGGGTATGGTCTCCGGATGAGTTCTCAAAGTTGAAGCGGGTCCTCATCGGCCGACCGGAGGGAACCAACATGCCGGCCCCCGAACCGGCCTGGCGGTACGATGTTCCTGGTTGCAAGCTGCCCAGTTATATGCCTTTTCCCCAAGAGATGGTGGATGCAGCCAACGAGCAGATGGACTATTTCGTGAAAACGCTCGAAGACCGGGGAATTCTCGTTGACAGAATCCCGATTCTGCCGATGATGATGAACCGACCGTTCAGTAGTCCCATCGGCTGGGTACAGCATAACATGCACGGGGTCAACAATGTGCGTGACGTAAGTTTGGTTCACGGCCACGTCATTGTCGACGCGCCAACGGTTCGACGGACCCGCGTTTATGAGCGGTTCAACCTGCGGCCGTACTTCAACCTGCTCGCCAAGGAAGACTCCAGCTGTTATCACACGTCAGCTCCCTTCCCGATGCTGACAGATGAATCCTACGACATGGACTACTATCACGACCGGACAAGTCGAACTGATGAAGAACAGCGGGACTTGTTGCTGGCGGCCCAGTTCCAGCAAAAAAACGGGGAATTCCCCTGGGAATCCCTCTGGGACGGTGCTGACATCTGGAGCATGGGCAAAGACATGTTCTACCAGCCCTCAGCAGTCGGCAACCATGCGGGCGCAGATTGGCTGAAGCGGTTCTGCAGAGAGCACGGATTCCGTTTCCACTGCGTTAAGTTTGATTCGCCGGTCAACAGTGACCGGCCGACCAACTTCCACCCGTGGCACATCGACGTGAACATGTGTACGCCGCGGCCTGGTCTGTGCCTCATCAACGAGGATTGGCCCCCGGCTGATGAAGGGTTCACCCAGCTCTTCAAAAAGAATGACTGGGAAGTCGTGGTGGGCGCCCGGCCAACCCGTGTTCACAAGAACGACATTTACCTGACCGGGTTGTACGAGGGTAAATCCTGGATCTCCCTTAACACATTCAGTATTGACGAGAACGTGATGTGTGTGGAAGCCGGCGAAACAGCTTTCATGGAACAGCTCGACAAGCTGGGCGTGGAAGTGGTTCCGATTCCGTACGAAAAGGTGATCCCATTCGGCGGCGCCCTGCACTGCACCACGCTCGATATCGAGCGAGACACCGGCGAGAAGGGCGAGAGAGGGGAGTACGAAGATTTCTTCCCGAACCAGGTTGAGGGATTCTAAGAACCTGCGACGGATCGGCTTTGAAATCAAAATAGTCGATTTGTGCGCACCGGTAAACAGGGATTTTTCCCAGTAGCCTTTTTGGCAGCAGACGTTAAGTTTGACGTCTGCTGCCTTGGGGCTTAGGGGATGAATCCCGTTGCCGGTGGATATTTTTCAGAGAAGTCTTCTCTAAAAGGAGAAGTATATGAAGGCAAGACTCCCTCCTCTGGTTTAATTGCGGCGACCATCGGATGAATAGCTCGAATGGGTGTTCATTTTTACGAGTACTGTCCATCTGACTGAAACGGGAGCCGGGTACCGGTGGATAGGCTTGTCTTGATCATTCATATTCGCCGCTTCTTCAGTAAATCCTTTATCTGTAAGGGTCCTGCTGATTTCACCCCACCCTGGCCTCCGCTTTTCAGATTGTACTCTCGACCATATAGCGGGAGTAAAGTATATGCAGCTGCACGACATTACTACAGTGACCATCGACCAATAATATTGAAGTTCATTTCAGCCTGTGCTATTGTTAGCGCGCTAATCGATAGCGAAAGGAGGTTTTCATTATGTCAGCTATGGGAATTGGTCTTATTATTTTTATTCTTACTTTTCTTTGTGCTGGGAGTCGGCATGTATTTCATGGTACAGGGAAGCGGCAAACGGTATATTATTGCCGGCAAGAGCCTGCCATTTTTCCTGATCGGATCCATGCTTCTGGCACAATCTCTGGATGCCAACGCCACCATGGGCAATGCAGCCGGGGTTTACAGCGGCGGTTGGTGGGCCGGTTTTCAGTTTGCCTTCGGTCTGGCGGTCTGCCTGTTGATTACCGGCATCTGGTTTGCAAAACCGCTGAACCGGATGAATTTGATGACCCTGCCGGATTTTTATTTTCGACGGTATAACTGGTTCGTGGAGATCATCGTTTCTCTTTTGATGGCCTTCAGCTTTGCCATCCTGGTGGCGGGCAACTTTGCCGGTTCAGCCTGGATCGTATCCATTGTATTCGAAATGGATTATGTCACGGCCCTGATCATCATTGCGATCTTCATTTTCATATATACGGTGTCCGGCGGGCTTTACTCCTGCGCGGCGACCGACATCGTCCAGATTTACCCGGCCATGATCGGGTTTATCGGCTGCTTTTTCTACCTGCTGGCCGATTACGGCTGGGGCCATTTTTCAGCCGCCATCCCGGACAACTTTGTCAACCTGGCAGGCTTGACCTCCATTGCCGACGGCGCCCTGCTGAACTGGGCCGGCATTCTGGCCCTGGGTATCGGTGATATTGTAGCCCTGGATTTTATGGAAAGAATTTTTGCTGCCAAATCCCCGGAAGTCGCCCAGAAGGGGTTGCTTTTACGGTGCCGGCGGTACGGTTATCACCGGTATCGTCTGTTCCTTCATGGGATTGATGGGCTTGACCCTCTTTCCGGATATCGCCGATCCGCGCATGATTCTGCCCAACATTGCTCAGGCACATGTGCCCTTTATATTCGGGCTGCTGGTCCTGGGCGGTATCATCGGCGCCGGCGCCTCTACGGCTGACGGCGGAATTTTAGGCGTATCGACCGTTATCGGCCGAAACCTGATCCAAAGAAACATCCTGATGCCGATGGCGCGGCGCAAAGCTGCTGAAGGAAATGCGGTTGACAAATCGGATGCCGCCAAGATAATTTCCGACCGCAAGCTGCTGGTCATCAGCCGGATCATGGCCATACCGGTGGTAGCCTTTGCGATTTGGCTGGCCATTGTCAAGCCCGAACCGGGGATTCTGCTGGTCCTGGCATTTGACGTCGTGTTTGCCGGGGTCGTTGTTCCGCTGACCCTGGGTATTTTCTGGTCAAAGGCCAATACACCGGGGGCGCTGGCAGCCATTATTGTCGGCTCTGTTCTGCGCCTGTATCTGTTTTACACGATTCCCGAGGCATTGGCGGGTCTGGATACCATGATTCCACCGGTGGTGTCGCTGCTGGTGATGGTACCGGTGAGCTTGATGACCCAGAAATCCCATCCGCCCAAGCACCATGTCATCACCGAAATACCGGATGACGCGGACGTTCTGGCGGGCAGGGCCTAAATCGTTTGATTGCTGAATGAACTCTTTTCAGCATTGATATCGTGGAAAGCTGTAGCAGTTCGCCCTTCCGGGGTTGGGCTGTTACAGCTTTTTTTTGGTGCTTGCATAAAATAGTAATACGCTCTATGATCACTGCCTCAAAACGATAAACCAATAACAAGTAACATCCATAGTGTTCTGACGAATCGGGGTCATTTTTTCGGAGTCTAAAATTATGAATATAAAGCGGTCACTTATTTTACTGGCAATCCTGGTGGTTATTTTTGTAGGGGCGGTTATTGCTGTTTATCCCAACTGGCTGTGGTTCAAGAACCTGGACTTCGCCTCGGTGTTCTGGACCATGATTGTTGGAAAATTCGGACTTGTCGCGGCTGTCTGGTTTTTTATGATTGTCATCCTGGCCGTCAATCTTTATATCGCCCAGCGTCTAAATCCCGCCGGCGGGAAACGGCCAACCGCTGAAATCGGCGGTTTCCCGATCTCGGGCGCAACCCTGGATAACATAATTCTGGCAGCTATTCTGATCGTCAGTTTTTTCATTGCTTCAAGGGCCTCCGAACAATGGAATATGCTTCTCAGTTTTTTAAATCAACAGCCTTTCGGTACCAATGATCCCATATTTAACAAGGACATCGGGTTCTATGTATTCTCACTGCCCTTTTATATGTTTATCCGGGAGCAGTCGTTGATTATGCTGCTGTTTGCCGGATTGGTGACGGTTATCTGGTACATAAAGGACGGCGGGGTCCAGTTTGTCGGGGAAGTGCTGCTGGCGGACGATAGACCGAGTTCGCTGCCCAAGGTTAAAATTGCGGAAAAAGTCGGCAATCACCTTCTCGTGCTTGCCGGTATCATGGTCCTCCTGGTGGCCGTGGGCTATCATCTGAAAGTTTACGGGCTTCTCTACTCCACCCAGGGGCCGGCCTTCGGTGCCAGCTATACGGATGTCCACGTTCGAATACCCGTCTTCAGGGTGTTGATGGTGATATCCTTTTTGTGGAGTATTTTCCTGATTTACAATGCGTTTCGGCCGAAGTTGAAACTGCTTCTTATAAGCGGCGGGGTGTGGGTCGCAGCAATTCTGATCCTGGCCAACGGTCTTCCTGTCCTGGTTCAGCAAGTTGTGGTCAAGCCCAATGAACTGGTTAGGGAATCCCCGTTTATTGCCCACAATATTGAGTTTACCCGCAAGGCCTATAATTTAAATGATATTAAAGAGGTCGATTTCGAGATCAATGAAGAGCTTAGCGCAGAGGAAATCAGAGGCCATGATGTTACCATCCAGAACATCAGGGTCTGGGATGAACGCCCGCTGCTGCAGACCTACCGGCAGATTCAGGCTATCAGGCTCTATTATGATTTTAACAACGTGGATGTGGATCGCTATATGATTGACAACACTTACCGGCAGGTCATGCTGGCCGCGCGGGAGCTGGTTGTCAACCAACTCCCGCCCCAGGCCAATACCTGGGTCAACCGGCATCTGATCTTCACCCATGGCTATGGTCTGGCCATGAGCCCCGTCAATGAGGTAACCAGCGAAGGTCTCCCTCAGCTCATGATAAAGGACCTGCCGCCGGTGGTGGATATAGACCGCAAGATAGATCGACCGGGAATATATTACGGTGAAAAGACCGACGAATACGTCCTGGTCAAAACCAGTGCCCAGGAATTTGATTATCCCAAGGGAGATAAGAACGTCTACACCGATTACCAGGGCAAGGGCGGTGTTGCCATCGATTCCTTCCTGAAGAGGCTTCTGTTTGCCATTGAATTTCAGGATCCCCAGATACTGTTTACGACCTATTTGAAACCTGAAAGCCGGATCATGTTCAACCGCCGGATCAAGCGGCGAGTGAAAGCAATCGCGCCCTTTCTGGCTTATGATACCGATCCCTATATGGTGGTTTCGGGGGGCAGGCTTTACTGGATCCAGGATGCCTATACGATTTCCAACATGTATCCCTATTCGAAACGATCCAAAAATCCTTTCAGAAGTATCGGGCTCAATTACATCCGCAATTCCGTCAAAGTAATCATCGATGCCTATGACGGAGATGTCAGCTTCTACAGGATCGACGAACAGGATCCTATTCTCAGGACTTACAGTCAAGTATACCCGGATCTATTCAAACCCCTGGCCGAGATGCCGGCGGACCTAAAAAAGCACCTGCGCTATCCCATCGACAAATTTGAAATCCAGGTACAAACTTACGCCCGGTACCACATGCAGGACATTCAGGTGTTTTATAATCAGGAAGATCTGTGGGAACCGCCGGATGAAATTTACGGTGACAACCGGCAGCTGATGAAGCCTTATTACATAATCATAAAGCTTCCCAAAGAGGATAAGGAGGAGTTTCTCCTGATGCTCCCCTACACCCCGTCTAAAAAGGACAACATGATCGGCTGGCTGGCGGCCAGGAGCGATTTTCCCAACTACGGCAACCTCATCGTTTATAAACTGCCCAAGGACCAGCTGGTATACGGCCCCATGCAGATTGAAGCCCGGATCGATCAACAAACGGAAATTTCACGTGAACTCAGTCTGTGGGACCAGCGCGGCTCCCGGGTCATCCGGGGCAACCTGCTGGCTATTCCGATAAGTGATGCTTTTATTTACGTGGAGCCGATTTATCTGGAAGCCAAACAGGAAGCCCAGCGGCCGGCTCCGGTGCCCCAATCCCAATCCGGTGTCAAGCCCCAAAAGCAACAGGCCGCAAGGCCTGCCAGAGAAGGCAGCACAACCACAGCCTCGCTGCCGGAGTTAAAACGGGTGATTGTGGCCATCGGCAACCGGGTGGTCATGGAGGAAAGACTTGATAAGGCCCTGAATCGCATCCTGGGTGGCGAGATAGCCCCAAGGCGAGAAGTCTCCGCTGTTATACCGGAAACCGGTAAAACATCGGATCTCAGTACCCGGGCTCTGGGATATTACTATAAAGCCAAGGAATACTTGCGGGAAGGAGACTGGGCCGGGTACGGTCGCGAATTGGAAAAGCTTGAAAACATCCTGAAGCAGTTGTCAAATACAACCGCAAACCAATAATTAAACGATTAAGAACGTTTCGTACAAAATGGTAGTGAAGATTTTTTTTGAGCCATGGGCGCTGGCCCCGATCATGGAATAGTGGAATGCTGGAAAATTGGGTATTCAAAGGCAAGAATCCTTTTTAAGGGCTATCTTTGTCACCCTCTTATGCGGGCTATATACCCGCTGCTTTAGTCGCTTTTCTGAGGTGCAGGTTCCACGTGTCCGCAGGTCGAAATCCATTATTCCAATATTCCACTATTCCATCATTCCACGCGGGGCGGAGCACCGGTTCGATCTCTTTTGACATTGAAGTGGTAAAATGATAGCAACAGTATAATCAAACGCTGGGGGAGCCCTACACCATTGGCTGAGAGGAGGCGGATGGCCTCGACCCCTGGAACCTGATCCGGATAATGCCGGCGCAGGGATGTGGGTGTCTGCACGCTCGAATTCTTTCCGCCCCCCTATCCTTTGGTATTTATCCATATCGGCGAGACCTTTGCAAAACGTCCCTTTTTGCCCAATTTCTTCGTCAGACTAAAATTTTAACCCTCAAAATACTTCATGTATTCCTGTGGATAAAATTTTAGCCTTTCTCGAAATTGAATAAAAATGATCATTTTTCAAAGATCTCCAAAAGGATTCATTGCATGCTAAGTGTCTCAAGCCTGAGCAAACGCTTCGGCGATCTTTCTATATTCGAAAACTTTAATTTAGAACTTCCCGCCAGGGGCTTCACGGTATTGATCGGACCATCCGGTTGCGGCAAGAGCACGTTATTCAATGTGCTTACCGGTGTCGCGACCAGGGACGGCGGCAACGTATCATGGTGCGGAAAGACAATAGAATACTTAAAGGATACATCCGCCTACATGCAGCAGAAGGATTTATTGCTGCCCTGGTTTACATTGATGGATAATGCCCTGTTGCCGGCTAAAATTGCCGGTGAGAATATAGCAGCGGCCTCTAAAAAGGCGCAATCACTGTTCAGGCAGCTGGGGTTGGAAGGTTTTGAATCCTATCTGCCCGGCGAGATATCCGGCGGCATGCGGCAGCGCTGTGCGCTGGTTCGAACCCTGATGTTTGAGCGCGAAATCGTGTTGTTGGACGAACCCCTGTCTGCTCTGGATGCCATTACCCGCAGAAGTTTGCAGTCACTGCTGTTGATGCTGCAGGTTGAATTTGAAAAAAGCATTCTCATGATTACCCATGATATCGAGGAAGCTCTCAGGCTCGCCGACGAGGTTCTGGTTTTAAGCGGACGTCCCATGAGGGTGCTGGATCGATTTCCCCTGCAGGGACCCAAACTGAGGCGGCTCGATGATCCTCAGTTAATCCGGATCAAGGAATATGTATTAAACCTCCTGCAGGAGGAATTAGCAAAATGAAGCGCGCGCCAGTTTTTTCCGGGGCCCTGATTTTTATAATACTCGGGGTCTGGGAATCGGCCTGCAGAGGATTCAATCTTCCTGATTTTATCCTGCCCCCGCCATCGCGCATCATTACGGTGGCGGTCTTTCAGGCACCCATGTTGCTGCCCCACGCCGCAACAACGGCCATGGAAGTGCTGGTGGGCATCTTGCTCTCCTTGATGGTGGCGGTGCCGCTGGCAATGATAATGTTTGCCCGTCCGGCGGTGGAAAACGCGATTGCACCGTTTCTGGTTGCTTCCCAGGCGGTGCCGGTTTTTGCAATTGCGCCCTTGCTGGTAATATGGTTGGGATACGGAATTGCCAGCAAGGTACTGATGGCGGCCGTTATTATTTTTTTCCCCATTACGGTGAGTTTACTGGAAGGCTTTAAAAGCTGCGATGCTGAATTCCGGGTTCTTTTTCAACTGATGGGTGCCGGATTCTGGAAAACCATGCGGTTGTTATACTGGCCCTGGGCACTGCCTCAGTTTTTTGCCGGGTTGAAGGTCGGCGTTTCCGTTGCAACCATCGGGGCGGTGATCGGCGAATGGGTCGGCGCGCAACAGGGGCTTGGCTACCTGATGATTCAGGCCAATGCCAGGCTGAAAGTAGACCTGGTATTTGCCGCCATATTGTGGCTGTCGGTTATGGGAGTGTCTTTGTGGATTTTTGTAGGGTATTTGGAGAGGAAGATCATCACATGGAAATAGTAGAAGTTGCAATCAGAAACCTCATCTTAGGCCCAGTGGCTGCGTTGCGATTCGGTATTTAAATGCTCACGTACTAACGTGTACGCTCCGCTTTAAAACCGAATCGACGCCTTGCCCTTGAATCTAATCTAGGCTTTGATTACACTTCTAATACATTCAGTCTTTAAAACGAATTTTTCTGAAGCAACAGGGGGAAGCAATGATGAAAAGCTTAATATGATAGTAATATTAATTCTAATATTGACTTACTATCTGGGTGCCATCCGGTATGGCGGCTCAAAAGATGACTTCTGATCCTGGACTGGTTTCCCAATGTTGACCATCTGCCGATTTTCGTGGCACGACACCAGGGATTTTTTGCCGACGAAGGACTTGAAATTGAAATCATCAGTCCCTCGGAGACATCCGATGCGCTCAAGCTTGCTGCTGCCGGTAAGGTGGACCTGGCCGTTTCGTATGAACCCCAGACCATAATCGCCGCCGCCCGGGGTCTTGATATTGTTGTCGTCGGACGATTAATTGAGCACCCATTGACGACGCTCCTGTTTTTAAAAGGCCATGGAATTATAACGCCCCAGGATTTGGAAGGCAAAAAAATCGGTTATACCGTACCGGGCCTGATGGATGTGCTTTTGGATGCTTTTGCCAAACTGAATGGCATCCAACAGTATGAAGCAATCAATGTCGGCTTTGCCATTGTGCAGTCCTTGGCAGCGGGCAAGGTCGATGCGGTGATGGGTCCTTTTAAGACCTATGAAACCGTCGTCATGGCCCAAAAAGGCTACGAGGTCGGGTATTTCGAGCTGGAAAAGTGGGGAATACCGGATTACGATGAGCTGATTTTTGTTACCAGTAAAAAAACTTTAAATAGAAAGCAGGCCTCGATGATGGCTTTTCACCGGGTGATTGCCCGGGCTATCGAATATGTTCGCAAAAATCCCGAGACCGCCCTTAAAAATTATATTAAGGAATTGCCCGAGGCCGACAGCAAGACCGAAACCGGGGCCTTTAAACTGACATTGCCCTATTATGCCTCCGATCAGAAGCTGGACGTAAAACGCTGGCAGCAATTTGCTGATTTCGCCCTTCAATACGGTTTGATTGAAAAGGAGGTGGATGTGTCGGACATTCTCTGGTCGGCAAATTAATAGGGGCGTGGTTTACCCCGATGTTTTCCAATCTTATTTCCAGAGCAAAATAAACGGGCGGCAATCTGCCGATGTTGACACCAAAGTCGGATTTCATTATATTTCGTAATGTTATGCCTGAAAAAAAGATTTGGGAAAAAGAGTCCTTTTTAATTTTTATCCTGATCGGCACCTGCCTGGTCCTCTACTTCTTCGGTCTGGGTACCGGGCCGATGGGGGATGTCGATGAGGCGATGCATGCCTCAACCTCCAAGGACATGGTGTTAAGCGGAGACTGGATAACCCCCCGATACAACGGCGAAAATTTCTATGATAAACCACCCCTCTATAACTGGTTGGTTGCAATTGCATTTTTAGTTTTCGGCTTCAGCGAGTTTGCAGCACGGCTACCGGCAGCGCTGTTAGGAACGGGTTGTGTAATGGTCACCTATTGGCTGGCCAGGCGGATGTTCGGTCCGGTGGCCGGGTTTTTAAGTGCGCTGGTGTTGGCAACCAGTGCCGAGTACATTATCCTTTCCAGGGTGGTTGTGCATGATATCAGTTTGGCTTTTTTCGATACCCTCGCCCTAACTCTATTTTTCATCGGATATAAGAGCGAACAACATCGAAAGCCTGCTTTCTTAATCGGCTACGCTGCGTTGGGCCTGGCCGTTCTGGCCAAAGGGCCGATAGGCTTGGCCATTCCGATGATGATCATCGGCCTGTTCCTGATCTGCCAAAGGCAGCTGGGTTTTTTAAAAGAAATGCAGATCGGGTGGGGCGCTTTAATTTTTTTGGTCGTTGCAGCACCCTGGTACATTCTGATCAGCCTGCGAAATCCCGACTACACGGAATATTTTTTTCTTAAACAGAATGTCGGCAGCTTTTTTTCTCAGCAATCACGCCACCCGAAACCTTTTTATTACTATATTCCAGTTTTAATGGGCGGGCTCTTCCCCTGGAGCCTGTTTCTGCCCCTGGCTGTATACCGCGCGTTTCGGAAACTAAGCGCTGAAAACAGCGATGGCCTGATTTTTGCGTTGATATGGTTCGGTGTTGTTTTTATCTTTTTTTCGATGGCCAGTTCGAAACTCGGCACTTACATTCTACCATTATTCCCGGCTGCATCTTTGCTGGTGGGTGTTCTCTGGTATGACCTTCTTTACGGATCAAACCACGCGTTTCACAAAGGCGTTTTTTACTCTTATTTACCCTTCGCAGCCATTGTGCCGCTGGTGCTTATTTATGTGCTGCTCTTCCCACCCGGCTCGTTGACGACTGATGCGCCAATAAATCGGCCGCTAATTTATTTTTTAGGCATCTGGGTTGCGGGATGTGCTTTGTTCTCGTTCGGGCTGGTCATAAAACGGAAATACAAGGCTTTTATAGGCTCCCTTGCCGGAATGGTAGCAAGTATATTTCTTTTATTTTTGATCTTTATCGTACCCATACTGGGCCCTAGTATTTCCGGCAAGGAACTGGCCCTGCAATTGGACAGTCTTATGAAACCCGGTGAGAGCATTAAGTTTTACCTTAAAGCCCGATCCTCCTTTTTATTTTATACCGATCGCAAAGCTGAACTGCTGCAAAATCCTCAACAGCTAAAGGATTATATGAATAGCGGGCAAAGGGTATATTGTGTTTTTAAGCATGATGACTGGGAAGATGTTGAGAGCCTGCATGGTGCCATGCAGATTGTTGCTCAGGTAGGAGACAAGCTGATTATTACCAATAAAAGATCCGATTCATGAAGCTGAATTCCCTCACAAATCGCTATATCCTCAAGGAGATGTTCATCCCTTTCAGCATCAATATATTCGTCTTTAGCTTTTTATTCCTGATGACTGAAATGGTCGAGATTGCCAACTGGATCGTCAATTATAATCTCAGCATCTGGTCCGTGTTAGCGTTCATTTTCTACACCCTGCCATGGTTTTTGATGTTCATTATTCCGATGTCTGTCATGTTGGCAGTGTTGCTGACCTTCCTGCGGCTATCCAGCGATAATGAAATCATTGCGATGAAGTCATGTGGTCTCAGCATTTATGGATTACTTCCGCCGGTATTGATTTTTGCGTTGATCGGATTTCTGTTTACTAGTTTTATAACGCTTTACGGCGTGCCGCGGGCCAAAGCATCCCTTGAAGAAATGGCCCTGGAGGTGGCCGCCTCCAATGCGGATATCGGCTTAAAGGAAAGAACCTTCAATGACACCTTTAAAGGCGTTATGCTCTATATCAATAAAATCGATATAAAAAATAAGAAACTGATTGACGTTTTTATTGAGGATAAACGACAACCGGATGTTGTCAGCACAGTGATTGCACCCGAGGGCAGATTGATAAGTGAATCTGAGAAGTCTATCTATCACCTGGTTTTATCCAACGGTTCAATCCATCAGACCAACCTTAAAGAACGATCGGCGAATTCCATTCAATTTGATACGTATACCTTGAGCCTTGATTTCAAAAAAGAGATGCGCCAGGCCAGGCGCAAGAAAAAGCACCGGGAAGAAATGAGCATTGCGGAACTGCGCCAGTTTATCGATGATTCGGCTAACAAAGACGAAGATTATTTTAAAGCCAAAATCGTCCTGCACCGGCGTTTTTCTATTCCCGTTGCCTGCCTGACACTGGGATTGCTCGCATTTCCGCTGGGGATACAATCAAAATCCACCAAACGTTCTTTCGGCTTAATTTTGTGCCTATTTTTCTTTTTGCTTTACTACCTGCTGTTAACGGTGGGGTATTCTTTTGGCAAAAGTGGTGTTTATCCACCGGCGATCGGGATGTGGGTGCCGAATTTTGTAATGGCCTGCATTGGATTGTATTTTCTCAGGCAAACCGGAAAAGAAAGATCATTGAAGTTATATCTTTTTGCTCAACGCATACAACTACTTTTAACCAGATTGCGCCGAGGCAAACGCACTTCTTGAATTAGCGGTTTGAATTTTAGGGTTCCAACGGGGGTTGCCTTACGTTGACACCCGGGAGTTGAGTATATATCTTTGGTTCAAATAGAACTGGGGAGAACGTTTTTATGAAAACACCAAGACTGTTCCGCGGTTGGACTATCCCGGTGAGTGCATCTATTCTGGTGATGGCATTGGTCACGGGATGCATGGGAAGTTATGGCCGCCTTAAGCGAGATACTGAAGTTTTACAGGCATTTGAGAACAAGCAGGTGCCGACTGATTATCGGTACTTTTATTACGGATTTGATACCAGACCCTATGTTGTCATCGGCGTTGAATCCAAATACGAAGCGGGTTCCAACATGTGGCGCGAAATCGAGGCTGATACCGAACGATTTAAAAATATGTTGACTTGGATTTGGGAAGATTTCGGCTATTCCCGATACGGGGCTCAAATTTTAGATCCAGAGGGGAACCAGGTGGGAATACTGTATTCCAGCATCAATGTAATTGCCATAAAATTTTCCGGCGGAAACCGAATTATAGTGATGCCGCACACTCCATTTCTCTGGGGACCAGGTGCTGACGAAGGATCAAGCAGACGAATTTACAGCCAAAAGGAATAAAAAAGTCATTCTCCAATACCCCGCCGCGCATCCTATCCCTGAAAGCAAGCCGGATCCTACCTGTCCCCTTCGCCTTTTCTACAACCATTTATACCGCAATTCCGTCTTTCGGAACATATTCATGGAAAGCGGGGTGAAACTAATTTGAAATTTGCACTGAATGCAGGTATCATTAAAAAAATCGATCCTAATTCTGCGAGTTCCTGATTTGACCTGTCAGTTAAGATTATGCTTGTATCCGTTGGCCTAAATTGATATTGAGCATCCCAATCAATAGTCAATCCCGGCTTGTCCGGAACAGGAGGTTATATGGTTGATATTATGGAAGTTATAAAGGGAAGAGACCCCCAGGAGAGGGAATTTCACCAGGCGGTCAGCGAAGTCATGGAATCCGTTAAGCCGGTACTGGATCAGAATCCGATCTATCGCCAGGCCAAGATTCCACAACGACTGGTAGAGCCGGAGCGCGTGATCATGTTTCGGATACCCTGGGCGGACGATCAGGGAACTGTTCAGGTGAACAGGGGTTTTCGGATTGAAATGAATAGCGCTCTGGGGCCTTACAAAGGCGGACTGCGGTTTCATCCATCGGTCAATCTGGGGATTTTAAAATTTCTGGCCTTTGAACAGGTCTTTAAAAATGCCCTGACGACCTTGCCGATGGGCGGCGGTAAAGGCGGTTCCGATTTTGATCCCAAAGGTAAATCCGACAACGAAGTGATGAGATTTTGCCAGAGCTTTATGAGCGAACTCTTCCGTCATATCGGACCGAACACGGATGTACCGGCCGGTGATATTGGTGTAGGCGCCAGGGAAATCGGATATCTTTTCGGTATGTATAAAAAGCTGCGCAACGAATTTACCGGGGTATTGACCGGTAAAGGCTTGAACTGGGGGGGCAGCCTGATCCGTCCTGAGGCCACGGGCTACGGTTCAGTTTATTTCGCCGCCGAGATGCTGGCGACACGCAATGAAACCCTCGACGGCAAAACATGCCTGGTATCAGGTTCTGGAAATGTGGCCCAGTTCACCGCCGAGAAACTCATTGAACTGGGCGCCAAAGTCGTCACCCTCTCAGACTCTTCGGGCTGCATCTATGATGAAAGCGGTATTGACGGCGAAAAGCTTGAATATGTGAAGGTACTTAAAAACATACGCCGGGGTCGCATCAGTGAATACACCGAAAAATTTTCCTCTGCGGTGCATACCGAAGTAAATCCTGATAATGATTACAATCCCATCTGGGACCATAAAGCCGATTGCGCTTTTCCCAGTGCCACCCAGAATGAAATTAACGCCAAAGATGCCCAGAATTTAATCGATAACGGCGTTTTCCTGGTCTGCGAAGGCGCCAATATGCCGACGATGCCCGATGGCATTGATATTTTTAAGGACCACAAAATTCTGTACGGTCCGGGCAAAGCCGCGAATGCCGGCGGGGTTTCGGTTTCCGGCCTGGAGATGACCCAAAACAGCATGCGTTTATCGTGGACCCGTGAAGAGGTGGATAACCGCTTAAAACTCATCATGAAAACCATTCACCGCACCTGTGTGGATGCGGCCGGGCAGTATGGACAGCCCGGCAATTACGAGGTCGGTGCCAATATCGCCGGTTTTGTTAAGGTGGTGGATGCGATGCTGGATCAGGGTCTCGTCTGAGGCGCGGGTTTCGGGTTACGAGTTGCGGGTGCTGTAATCGTCCTCGTCGTCGTTCTCGTCCTCGTAATTGAAATAGCTGAATATGGGAAGCCATGTGAGGTAGGGGGCGTCGAGGACGAGTGCGAGTACGAGGACGGGTACGAATCCCCTGCGCGTTACGCGTTGCGGGTTGCTGAAATGGTTGAATAAGTTGGCAGGATTGGGGCTATTCAAATCAACCAACCAATCAACCCAATTAACTTAATCAACTTTATGCCGAACACTGTCATCATCATAGCTGCAGCGGTATTGCTGGCCGGGCTTCTGTTTTTTGAAAAAAATGAAAATCAGAAGGGCAAGCTCCCGACCAAGACGATCCTGTCCTGCCTCTTTATCCTAACCGCTTTGCTCCAACCCCATCTCTTCTCCGAATATTTTTATATTCTACTGATTGGGCTAATTTTTTGCCTGGGCGGAGATGTATTTTCTAGCTCTGCCCCAGCAACGAATGTTCCTGTTCGGTCTGGTATCTTTTCTGCTGGGCCATGTGTGTTATGTCATCTGTTTTTTCTATGTGGCGGATTTAAATCCATGGACCTGGGGTGGCGGCGCTATCGGTCTGGCCATCAGCGGCCTGGTGTTTTTCTGGTTGCGACCTCATCTGGGTACCATGTTGGTACCTGTGATAGCTTACATTATTGTTATTACGGCTATGGTTATTGGGGCCTTCACTGTCCTTGGCGATACCAGGCTCCCTTCGACGGGACGATTTCTGGTAATATTCGGTGCTGTGAGCTTTTATATCTCGGATCTGTTCGTGGCCCGGGATCGGTTTTTAAAGACGGAATTTTCCAACCGCCTTCTTGGATTACCCCTGTATTATACCGGGCAATTTTTGCTGGCCTTTTCCGTCGCATATATTACCTGAATTTTGAAACAACCAACATCGGCCGAGTCCAATTACGATATACCAATCTTGAAGAGTTTGTAGGGGAGATTTACGTGCAAAATTCAGGTATTAAGTGACAGATTTGATGAGCGTTACCACTCAATTGGCAACCGAATATTTTAATAGCTATGAGCAACGGGAGCAGGCCTTCAGAGATAGTGTCTTTTCGCTCATTCCCCGTAAATATTCAGGACCTCGTTTTTTCTGGAAAGACTTTACAAATATTTCGTTTGAAGAACTTGCAGCATTTATCAGGCACCGGCTGGCCTATATCACCAGTAACCCCCGGGACGGTCTTGCATTCGGTACACCCTGGCAGGTCTTAAGAGCAGCCGCCCTGTGTGCCCGTGATGCGAATCAAACATTTAGCCCGACCGTGGAAGATGTGGCCCGGGAGTTCGACCTGGTCGATCTTTTGGATCAACCCATCCGAACACTGTCAGGGGGAGAAACCGTCAAGCTGGCTCTCGCCAAGGCATCGGTGGCTTCGACCTACACGGAAAAGCTGATCATTGCCAGCCCGTTCAGCTGGCTCTCCCGGGATAATACGCACTTTTTTCAAAAGCTGTTTGACCGCTACCGTTGTTCGGACCTTCCGGTGCAGTTGTTGGCACTGGAAGGAGAAGATTCTGATAAACCGGTAACAGCCGCAGAGTTTCCGGAAAGCATTTTAAGGGATTGCATTGATTTTAGCCTTTTTTTCGAAGGTCTTCGGATTCCGCTGGGGTCAAGCCTCAACCCGATATATTCCCGGCAGACCTATGCCAGGGTGGCTGACTTTGAGACTTCGCTACATTCGCCCTGTTTGATTGTGGGTGAAAACGGCCGGGGGAAAAGTTTAATTGCCAGAATATTGGCGGGTGCGATTTCGATTGACGGACAGGCTGTTTTAACACGCGCCGAAAAATCCGGACCGCCAAGATTACTGTTTCAAGATGTTATCACCCAGACCCTGTTGCGTTCTTTCGAATCGATAGCGGGTTCAGCCCCATATGCCAGTGGATTGAAGCCGGTTGAATTATGCAGGAAACTGCTGACCGAATACAGGACCCTTATGGGCGTTGTGGGCGAAGAAGTCATCCAGGAACCGGTAACCGGCATGGCCGGGTTCCGTTCGTTGCTGGAGGTTAAGGCCATGCTGCTGGCCGTCCGACTTTGCGGTCAGCCGGGGGCCTTAATATTGGATGAGCCTGATTGGGGCCTGCCCCGGGCCTCAGCCGTGGCACTCGTGGCCGCTCTTGTTAAGGTGGCTCATTCATACGGGATTCCAATACTGTTGATATCCCATAAACCCTGGTGGCGGCCTGCAGCCAAGAGCGTTATCCGGGTTGACCGGACTCCTAAAACGACTGATGGCACGGGACAATCGGCATTTGAGATTCATTTGAGTTGCGAATGAACTGGAAACTGAAATTTTTCATCCTGATAATGATAGCGGTGCCGACTTTTACGGGCTATCCGGTGGCTTCCTTTGAGGCCGAGATATTGCCCGGGGTCACTTACGGGTGGGTTATTTATTATCTGGTGGTCAATTTGTGCATTTTGATCATCACCGGCAAGCAGTTTTTCCCCAACGTTGTGACAATTGCGGTTCTGATTGCGATGCCGGTGGTGTTTGTGGGTGCCGGAATATCTTATCTCATTTTTTTGTTTGGGTTGGGCTATCCTTCGGGGCCGGCGGAGTACAGCGCCCATTATGTCTCTCTCTGCATTACGATGCTGACGGTTATTCCGCTGGCTTTAAGCCTGGTGGCTATAGTTCCGTTCCAGGATTTCGAACAAAACATGTTGAACACAACCACCGGTGTTTCTAAAATTGAAAAATGGGTTTTAATGTTTCTAAGGGTGTTTAACCATATTGTATTTTTTGTTATACCAACAATAGTTGAAACAATGAGAGAGGAGGCCCAATATAAAAAATGGGTCGATTCCTCGATCAAAGCATCAGCAGCAGTGTCGGTGCAGGGTAAACTCAGTTTGCTTGGCCGGAAGGTTGCCACTTTAATCAAAGATATGACCCAGGTCGGTGTTGAAGGAATTTGCGCATCAATTCAGTATATCCCGCTCTGGGCCGTCGAAATTTCGCAGCTGCCGGATCGATCGAAGAAAAAAAGTTGTTAAGGACACGGATTTTAGATAACTCTGAACCCCTGAACGACCACGATTTTAAATAGCGGCATAGTTGGAGGGAGATAAATATGTCAAATTTATCAGAAGTCAAACAGCTCGTTAATGTGGGCATCGTCGCTGCTTTTGCAACTTTAGCCTTCGTTGGTACGACGATTATTCGCATTCCAATACCGGCAACCGGGGGATATTTTAATCTGGGTGATACCTTTGTTATGATTGCCGCACTTTTGTACGGGCCTTTAATTGGCGGCCTGGTGGGTTTAATTGGTCCCGCTGTGGCCGATGCGATTGGTTTCCCCCAGTTTATTTTGGCAACCGCCATCGTCAAAGGACTGGAGGGAGCTGCTATCGGTGCCATCGGCGGCAAAACCAAAAGCACCTCGGCGGGACGGGTGATCATTGCCCTGGTGGTCGGCATTATTATTCTGGTCGCCGGATACTTTGTTTTTGAAGCTTTTCTTTATCCCCTGCTTGCCAAAACCATTCGGTTTTTCGGTGTCACCGACGCTAAAGCCGCGCTGGCTGAAATTATTCCGAATCTGCTGCAGGGCGGTATCAGCGCCGTCATAGCGTTTGGTATCTGGCGGGTATTTCGCAGAAAAACTGGAAAAAGGATTTAAGTTGTTGTCATAAATTCAAATCAAAATTTTTTTCCTGTGAGGGACCTATGGAAAAAACTGCCTCCGGCAACTGGGAATCCGCGGTCGTTCCTCCGGAAACGGTGATTGGGAAAATTAGGCCCGGGATGAGCATTTTCCTGGGGACTGCAGTGGCGGAACCGCGGACCATGGTCCGGCATCTGATGACATCGGATGCCAAAAATCTGGAAGATCTGGAACTGATCCAACTGGTCAGTTTCGGAGATGCTGTTTCACTGCATTCGTTGCAGTCCAAGAATTTCCGATTGAAAACCTTCTTTTCCGGCTGGGTGGCCAGCGACGCCATTGCAGAAGGCCGGGTGGATTTAATACCCAGCCGGTTCGTAAAGATTCCCCAGCTGATTGCATCCCTCCTCAGGCCGGTTGACGTCGCCATTGTTCAGATTACACCTCCCAACGAGGACGGTTATTGCAGTCTGGGGATTGCGATTGATGTAGCCCACGAAGCCCTCGAACATGCCGCCATTTGCGTGGGAGAGATCAACACCCAAATTCCGCGAACCTTTGGGGACACTATTGTTCATGTATCTGAATTTGATTTTTTAGTTCGCTCCAAGGATCCACTGATATATTTTGAGCGCTGGGCAACCGATGACGTCTGGGATCAGGTGGCGCTGCACGTGGCCTCTTTAATTGAAGATGAAAGCTGTCTGGCATTTTCGATCGGTCCTCTCTATGAAGCGCTGGCCAAGAGCTTGGCAAATAAACGCCACCTGGGCATACACTCCCCCTTTTTTACCGATCCGCTGATGGATTTGATGAAATGCGGAGCGGCCTCAAATCGGCGCAAGGAGACCTATCGAGGAAAAGCCCTGACCTCTTATGCCTTCGGTACCTGGAAGCTGATGAGATGGCTGGACAACAATCCCCTTGTCGAGTTCCAGCGAATTGATAAAGTTTTCAATCCATTGGTGATTGGCCGTAATCCAAATTTTGTCACCATCGTTGCAGCCAGAAAAGTGGATTTGTACGGCCGGATCGGACTTCATACCGGCAAGGGAATCGTGGCGGCAGGACCGGCCGAGGTCATGGATTTCATAACTGGTGCGGAACTATCAGCAGGCGGGCGCTCCATCTTTGCGCTGACCAGTCGGGACCGAGCTGGACGGCCGAATATTTTGCTGTCCATCGCGGCCCACCCCAATCAGTTCGGTGGCTTTGAATCGGTGGGCGCGGTGGTCACTGAATACGGCGTTGCTTATCTGGAAGGGCGCACCGTCAGAGAGCGGGCCCAGGCCCTGATTGATATTGCCCATCCTGACGACCGGGCCGGTCTGGTGCGGAAGGCCAAAGATAAAAAGATTCTATACGGTGACCAAATCTTCCTGGAGGACAGTGCGCGCCTCTATCCGGCCGACATCGCTGCCAGATTTGCAACCAGAGGGGCTTTCGAAATAAGGTTCAGGGCCATCAGGCCTTCCGATGAAGAAGGTATGCGGCATCTATTTTACCGGTTTTCAGATGAAGCGGTGTACTCCCGATATTTTCACTCCGTTAGCAGCATGCCTCATGCAAAAATGCAGGAATATGTCAATGTCGACTGGAATCAGGTGATGTCTGTCGTCGGGCTGATCGGAGAAGAAGGTAAAGGCCGCATTATCGCCGAGGCGCGTTATATCAAGATCCCAGGCAGCCCGTTGGCAGAGGTGGTCTTCATTGTGGACGAGAAATACCAGCAGTTTGGAATCGCCACCCGAATGTACGAGATATTGGTGCGCCTGGCCAAAGAGCGGGGCATCAAGGGTTTTGTGGCTGAAGTTCTCTTCTCCAATATCGGGATGATGAAGGTGTTTAGAAAAGGTCAGCTGCCGGTAAAAGCACACCTGGAAAGCGGCGTCTATCACCTGGAGATTCCCTTCAGTCCGTCTGCCTAATCGTAGGTTGTCAAACATAGACAAGCCGGATATCTGCGGTCTGACCGCCGTAATCTCATTTTATAGCGGTTGTCAAAAAAACGTTCCGTTACTGGAAGGTTTTTTTCTACAACCACTTATACCACCCTTCCGTATTTCGGAACGTATTTTTGAAAAGCGGTATAATCCCCAACCTCTTTCATTCCGAATTCCGCATTCCCAATTCCGAATTCAAGAACCCCTGTTTGCTGCTTCCAACTCGGCGTCAAGTGCCTGCAACTGCTTCTCAAAATCAGCGTTGTGGCTGTCAAGCTCATGGGTGATTTTTTCCAGTTCATCAAAATAGTTATCAATGGCCGATTGATTGGCGTGGATGGCACGGGAAAGTTCGGCTATCCACTGTCCATCCTGTTTCTGCGACGCCTGTTGCATGTCCTGGTTGCGACGGTCCAGTTCAATCTCGTGAGTTTCAATACCATCTTCCAGTCGGGCAATCCGTTTTTCGAGAGGGCCGGTTATTTTTGATCGTTGCTTGATGATATCAGATCTTTTGCGCCGCAATTCTTTTTTGGTCAGCCGGACAGTGGTCTCCCCCTGAGGCGTTTTGGTCCCCGAATGCCTGGCGGAGGGGTTTTTATCATGCCAGCCGTCTTTTTCAAGGAACTCCCGGTAACTTCCGTCGAATACCTCAATATGATCATTTTGAAATACAACCAGCCTTTCTGCCAGGCTATGCAAAAACATCTCATTGTGGGTCACCATGATTACCGTGCCCTCAAAAAAGTCGATGGCAGCCAACAGGGCGTCACAGGATTCCATATCGAGATGATTGGTCGGTTCGTCAAGGAGCAGCAGATTCATGGGTGTGGCTAAAAGCTTGCCCAGCATCACCCGGCTTTTTTCACCGCCTGAAAGTACACTGATTCTCTTTAGGGCATCATCACCCGAAAACATCATGGCGCCACAAATATTACGGGCACGCTGTCGATCCATATCCGGGTGTGAATAGAGTATTTCCTCTTCAACCGTACGGGCACCCACCAGACTCTTGACATTGGTTTGTTCAAAAAAACCTTTGTCAATTGCAGGATGATAAACGGTTTCGCCGGCCTGCGGTGAAAGCACCCCGGCCAAAAGTTTGAGCAGCGTTGTTTTACCCTTTCCGTTTTTGCCCACCACACAGACCCTTTCCCCGGCCTCGATGGTGAGGTTAAAGTCTTTGATCAGATTTTTACCGCCCCCGTAAGCGAAAGCCAGATTACGCGCGGTCAGGGCGCGTTTTCCAGGAAAAGGACTGGATCGAAAAGAAAAATCGAGCAATTTCATCTGGTCGAGCTTTTCTTTTTTTTCCATTTTTTTGAGTGTTTTGATGCGAGACTGTACCAGATTTGCGAGTCTTGCCTTGGCTCGAAAACGGGTGATGAATTGTTGGATCTCCTTGCGGCGGCGTTCATCATTGATCCGGGTTTTTTCATAGACCTCTTCGTCCTGGGCAATTTGATTGTAATATTTGGCCGTATTGCCTGATATTTTGCGTACCTTCCGACGGTGGATTCCCATTGTATGGGTGACGACTGCATCCATAAAACTTCTATCATGGGTGATTAGCAGCAACTCGTGGGGCCAGGTATTTAAAAATTGCTCAATCCACCGAATGGAGGTAATATCCAGAAAATTGGTAGGTTCATCCAAAAGCAGCAGGTCCGGCTCTGAGACCAGGGCCTTGACAAGATTTAAGCGTACCTGGAGGCCGCCCGAAAATTGCGAGGGATGCCGCTGAAAATCCTCCTCTGAAAAACCCAATCCGGCAAGGACCTTCTCTACCTTCCAGGAGTGGCCCTGTTCCTGGGGCGGCAAGGCGCGCAGCCCTTCTTCCAGGGCCGTATCGGCGGTAAACTCAAGGAGTTGCTGCACATAAACAATGCGGTAATTTTTCGGCATGACAATTGAGCCGGAATCCGGTTGTTCATCACCGTTGATCATTTGAAAAAGGGTGGTTTTGCCGTGTCCGTTTTGTCCGACCAGGCCGACACGTTGCTTTGAAGTGAGAGAAAAACTGATCCCATCAAAAATGAGCCGGTCACCGAAACTTTTCGTCAGATTTTCTACCCTGATCATGAAATCATCCGCTTTTCATAGCCAGTATTCCCTGGCCCAGACCTTACAAGACGTTTTCGTTTTACCAATGGAGGTCAAATATTACACAAGAGTTAGAAAGCTATACTCGGGTTGCGCCGGGCCGGGCCATTTTCCCATCATTCCAGCATGGTTCATTTTTTGCGCACAGGATACCACCAATGTTACCTCTTGTCATCTTGAAAAACCTGATCTCAGGATTCGTTTTTCTTGACAAAACCAGGTAACTTAGTATTTTATAAGCGCGATTATAGAGAATGACGAGTGTCGAATGACTTAGGAATGACGAATGTCGAATGATGAATGACAAATGGTGGTGTCGCTACCCACCGTCTTTTTTAAAATTGATCGTTCGACCCTGTCGTAAGACTCTGAGGCTCTTGATGGGCAGAATTCCTTAATTCGACATTCGACATTTGTCATTATTCATTTTTTTATTCCAGGAGGCACTTATGTCAGAGGAAAAAAAGGATTTTGAGGTCAAAGACCGCCGCATATTTTCCCAGGATGACCAGAACACAGAGCCTGCAGACGAGCAACCCCCTGCTGCTCCCAAGGAAGAAGAACAGGCCGCCTCTTCAACCGAAGAAACCCGGGAATCTGAAGCCGCAGAAACATCACCAGCCGATGGGTCTGATCCATCGCCACCGATGCCGGAGATTAATTTTGCAACTTTCGTTGTTTCCTTAAATGCTTCAGCACTGCTGCATCTCGGCGCCATCGAGGACCCCACCACCGGTAAAATAGACAAAAATCTGCCGATGGCCAAACAGACCATCGATATTCTAAGCATGCTCCAGGAAAAAACAGCCGGTAATCTATCCAAAGACGAAGAGGGTTTATTGAAAAACATCCTTTATGATTTGAGGATAATTTATGTCAAAGAAAAAGGATGATTGACCGGTTCAGGGTTTCGATTGTGTCTATTGCCGTCCACCCCCGGCTGGTGGCTTGAATGAAGATTTTATCCCCCGCTAAAATCAACCTGTTTTTGCAGGTCACCGGAAAACGACCGGACGGCCTCCACGAATTATTTTCGCTGATGTGCTGCCTGGATTTTTTTGATATTATTTTTCTTCAATTTGGCGGTAAAGAGATAGAGATTGAATCTTCGAACCCGCAGATACCCGCTGATGAAACCAACATTGCCCACAAAGCGGCAACTCTGTTTTTCAAAACACAAAAAACCACAGATGGAGTAAACATTCGGATTGAAAAGTCCATACCGGTCGCCGCCGGCCTCGGTGGCGGCAGCAGCAATGCCGCCAGCGTCCTTATCGGTTTGAATCAGCACTACGGATTTCCCTTCTCCCGGGACGAGCTGATGTCCCTGGGGCTTGAACTTGGTGCGGATGTTCCCTTTTTCCTCTTCCAAAAACCGGCCTTTGCCTCAGGTGTTGGTGAGAAATTGGAAGCATATCCGGGGTCCTTGCCTTATCATGTTGTATTGCTTCATCCAGGGATAGAGGTGCATACTGGAGAAGTTTTTCAAAATCTGAATTTAAGATTGACAAAATGTAAAAAAATAATTACAAAACCCTTTTTAAAGCAAAGCGGCTTTGATGCATCGCTGCACTTATGCAACGACCTTGAAACCGTGACGATATCTAAACATCCGGTGATCGAGTCTTTAAAAAAGCAACTTCTTGCGCTTGGGGCATTGGGGGCTTTGATGTCAGGGAGTGGGCCGACCGTTTTCGGTCTTTTTTCTGACCCCCGCAAAGCCGACGAAGCAAGGCAGGCGATTGGGCGCAACATCCGATTAAATGCTTATCTTGCTGATATCATTTGTGAAGCGTTTCCTGTTATCTCTGATTATTAACATTGCTTCGATAGTGACGTTTGGTACAGGTTCCATGGTGGGGCGTCGTCAAGTGGTAAGACACAGGACTTTGGTTCCTGCATTCGGAGGTTCGAATCCTCCCGCCCCAGCCACAATAGATTGAAAAATGTATATTGAAGATTGAATATTGACAAATTCGGGAATGCTGCTGATGTAAGATTAAATTGACGGAGTATCACGCGGCGCACTCGTCGCGCAGGCGCCTGACGCAGCGGGAGCGCCTGCGCTGCGCAAGCGACTTCCGAGAATAGTAATTAATCAATCGTTAATATTAAATTATTAGCCGGTCTATCCGGGAGCAGGTTAAATCACCCATAACTAAATATATTATTAGCTTTTTTCACGGTGACCTCTATGGAAGGTGTGGCGATTTTTACGGGTAACTCCAATCCTGAGCTTGCAAAAAAAATCAGTAATTTTCTAAGTATGCCCCTGGGCGGGGCCACCGTCAATAAGTTCAGTGACGGAGAAATCCAGATTGAAATCAACGAAAACGTCCGTCTGAAAGACATTTTCATTATCCAGTCCACCTGCGCTCCGGTGAACGACAATCTGGTTGAATTGCTGTTAATGATCGATGCATTTAAGCGATCCTCTGCTAAAAAGATTACAACGGTCATTCCCTATTTTGGTTATTCCAGGCAGGATAAAAAAGTCGCACCCAGGGTCCCGATAAGTGCCAAACTGGTTTCCGATATGATCACCCTTGCCGGCGCCAATCGAATCATTACCATGGATTTGCATGCCGGCCAGATCCAGGGATTTTTTAACATTCCGGTCGACAACCTTTTTGCGGCGCCGGTTCTCATAGATCATATTCGAAAGCATTTCAGGGATGGTCTGGTCATCGTATCACCGGATGCCGGGGGGGTGGAAAGAGCCCGGGCCTTTGCCAAACGCCTGGATGCGGATCTGGCGATTATCGACAAACGACGGGAGGCCCCCAATCAGGCCAAAGCCATGGCCGTCATCGGCGAGGTGACGGATAAGGTAGCGGTTATTTTAGATGATATGGCCGATACGGCCGGCACATTGACGGAGGCCGCAGAGGCTCTCATAAAATCAGGTGCCCGTGAAGTTCACGCCTGTTGTGCCCATCCCGTACTTTCGGGTCCGGCAATCGACCGAATATCCAACTCGGCTCTCAAAAGTCTGGTGGTGACCGACACGATACCGCTGGCCGAAAATGCCGTTGCCTGTGACAAAATAAAAGTGCTTACCATATCACAGCTGGTGGGTGAGGCGATCATCCGCAGCTACAGAGGGGATTCGGTTACCTCTCTTTTTGTGTAAAATGTAAGGTTCAGAGTTCAGGGTTCAAGGTTCAGAGGTTGATGTTCACGACGATTCTGAACCATTTTCTCTTTCGCTCTGAAGGGCAAAGGCTTGAGAATCAAATAAACTTAGGATTGAGGGTATAAAGACAGGCTAACGCTGAACGGTGAACCCTGAACCCCTGAACCCTTTTAAAATTTAGGAGGTTATATCTTTGGAAAAAATAGATCTACAAGCAACTGTGAGAAAATCCGTGGGCAATGGCCCGGCGCGGGTACTGAGACGGACCGGTCAAATACCCGCGGTTTTATACGGCCGAAGAACAGAGCCGATTTTATTGTCCGTAAATACTAAAGATCTTGAACAGATTCTCAAAAAGGGTAGTTTTGGCCAGTTTATTTTAAACCTTGTCATTGAGAACGGTAAGAAGATGACCAAAGCGGCCATGATCAAAGAGCTCCAAACCCACCCGGTTTCAGGGCATCTGATCCATATCGACTTGTATGAAATTGATATGAAGCGTCAAATCAAGGTGATGGTTCCGGTGGTTACAACGGGGCAATCCGTCGGCGTCGAAGAGGGCGGTATGCTGAATATCGTCCGTCGCGAACTGGAGGTATTTTGCCTGCCGGGCGACATTCCGGAATCCTTCGAAATCGATATTAGCGAGTTGGCCATTGGAGACTCCATTCATTTAGAGGATATGCCGCTGGGAGAGAATGTGGAAGTCGCGACCGATGTGAATTATACGGTTGTCACCGTACTCAGCCCGAAGATCGAAGAAGAAGAGGTCGCTGAAGAAGAGGAAGAAGGACTCGAGGAAGGTGAAGAAGGCGCAGAAGGAGAGGCCGCCGAAGGTGAAGCCAAACCTGAAGCCAAACCTGAAGAAGAAAAATAGCGCACCGACAATATGCCCGCAAATAGACTTAGATTGGTCGTCGGACTCGGCAATCCGGGAAATACCTATGAAGACACCCGGCACAATGCCGGCTTCATGGTTGCCGATAAAATTGCGCAGGATTTCAATATTTCGTTTAATAAAACCAAATTTGGCACCATTTTCGGCCGTGGCTTTATCGAAGATGTCGATGTGATTCTGGTCAAGCCCATGGCCTTTATGAATCGCAGCGGGCCACCGTTGCAGAAACTGGCCCATTATTTTCGAATATCAGGCGAGGATATGCTGGTCATCCACGATGACATAGACCTTGCCTTTGGAAGATTAAAAATAAAAGAGAAAGGAGGGCATGGAGGACACAATGGCATAAGATCCATAATGGATGCCTTCGGCGGGGGCGATTTTGTGCGTCTTCGCATCGGCGTCGGGCGTTCCGAGGCTGAGGGGAATGTCACTGATCATGTTCTGGGTCGATTTTCCGACGATAAGGCGGAAATGGTAGCCAGAGTCATTACAGTAGCCCGGGATGCCGCTGTTACGGTGCTTTGCGAAGGTATGAGAATTGGTATGAACGCGTTTAATCGAAAAGACCTGTTGATCACAGGTTAACCGAAAACCTATTTATTTGGAGGAGAGGATGAATTACTTAATACCACTGATTTGCACACTGGTTGGGATCGCAGGCGTGATCTTTGCCATTATTGTTGCCGTCATGGTCAAGAGCGCCCCGGCCGGTGATCAGAAAATGACCGATATTGCCGACGCCATCAAAACAGGGGCCATTGCTTACTTGAACCGTCAGCTTAAAAGCATGGGCATTGCCGGAATCGTGTTGTTTGTCATCATCGCTTTTTCCCTGGGCTTTACGACCGCCATCGGCTTTTTAGTTGGCGCGATTGCATCGTTTGCCGCCGGTTACATTGGGATGCGGGTGTCGGTGATCGCCAACGTGCGCACCGCCGAGGCGGCCAAAGGCGGCCTGGCAAAAGGGCTGGACATGGCCTTCAGGGGCGGTGCCGTTACCGGGATGATCGTTGCCGGCCTGGCGCTGACGTCTGTGGCCGGTTTTTATACGATACTGCTGGCTTCCGGGGTCGATTCCAGGCATGCCGTGATTGCGCTGGTGGCCCTGGGATTTGGCGGAAGCCTGATCTCCATTTTTGCGCGGCTGGGCGGCGGGATCTTCACCAAGGGTGCTGATGTGGGGGCGGACCTGGTGGGTAAAGTTGAAGCCGGGATTCCCGAAGACGATCCGCGTAACCCGGCAACCATTGCCGACAACGTTGGTGACAATGTGGGTGACTGCGCCGGTATGGCAGCCGACCTGTTTGAAACTTACGCGATAACGGCGGTTGCCGCCATGCTCCTGGGAAATTTGCTTTATCCGGCGATCGCTATCGCCACTGACTTTCCCCTCGTACTGGGTGCCATTTCGATTGTTGCATCCATGATCGCGGTGTTCTTTGTCAAACTGGGCAAGAATGAATACATCATGGGGGCGCTTTACAAGGGTATGTTCGGGGCAGCCATATTGGCGGGCATCGCGTTTCTGGTGGCCTGTACCTCGGCCTTTGCCGGTGTTGCGGAAATTTCCGGGATTAGATATCTATTTCGCATCACTGATCGGGCTCATTCTGACCGTTGTGATCGTCATGATTACCGAATATTACACGGGCATCCGCAAACCGGTTAAACTGATCGCCGAAGCCTCCACCACCGGGCACGGCACCAATATCATTGCCGGGCTGGCCGTCAGCATGGAAGCCACCGCATTGCCGGTCATCGCCATTTGTCTCGCCATCGGGGCCTCGCATGCCGCTGCCGGACTTTACGGGATTGCCATGGCCGCCATGTCGATGCTTTCCATGACCGGTATGGTCATCGCTATCGATGCTTACGGCCCGATTACCGACAATGCCGGCGGGATTGCGGAAATGGCGGAAATGGATGAAAGCGTGCGCGCTGTCACCGATCCTCTGGACGCAGTGGGCAATACCACCAAAGCCGTTACCAAGGGCTATGCGATCGGTTCGGCCGCCCTGGCGGCGTTGGTGCTGTTTGCGGCTTATACCCAGGAATTTGCCCTGCATGGCTCAGAAGGGATATTGAGCTTTGATCTGAGTGACGTTAACGTGATTATCGGCCTCTTTCTGGGCGGGCTGCTGCCGTTTCTGTTCGCCTCCATTGCCATGCGCGCGGTCGGTAAAGCCGGCGGGGCGGTGGTCGATGAAGTCCGGCGCCAATTCCGTGAAAAGCCCGGCATTATGGAAGGTACCGACAAACCGGATTATGCCGCCTGTGTGGACATCGTGACCAAGTTTGCCCTGAAGGAAATGATCGTACCGGCCCTGCTGCCGGTGGTGGTCCCGGTCCTGGTGGGGCTGATTCTGGGCAAAATCGCTCTGGGCGGACTGCTGATCGGCAGTATCGTCACCGGTCTGTTCCTGGCCATATCCATGACCACCGGCGGGGCGGCCTGGGACAATGCCAAAAAGTACATTGAAGACGGCCATCTGGGCGGCAAGGGCAGCGATGCCCACAAAGCTGCCGTCACCGGTGACACCGTCGGCGATCCTTACAAGGACACTGCCGGACCGGCTATTAACCCGATGATCAAGATCCTCAACGTTGTGGCGCTGTTGATGGTACCCTTCCTGCTGTAAGATCTCATCTTGATCTCGATCTAACCTAAAGGATTGGCGTAATTTTACGCCAATCCTTTTTTATTGATTGTTTATTGATTGTTGACTCAAGGTGTGTTATGAAGGGTTCTGTTTTGCATGATGTGAAAAATAGCGATGATCGGTGGGAAAATGACAGAAAAAAAAGTAAAAGAGGACAGCCGCAGTGTGAAACCAGGGGACGGGGAATTCCAGATAGGTGACCTGGCCGTTTATCCTGCCCATGGTGTGGGGAAAATTCAGGCCATTGAAAGTCGGGTGGTCAATGGGGAAAAACATGATTTTTATATCATGAAGGTCCTGGAAAACGGAATGGTAATCATGATTCCCACCAGCAATGTCGCATCCGTCGGCCTGCGCAACATTATTGACAAAAAAGAGGTCCCCAAAGTATACGAAGTCATGAAATTTCGCAAAGACGGGTTGCCGGACAACCAGACCTGGAACCGGCGCTATCGCGAATATATGGATAAAATAAAAACCGGCTCCTTGTACGATGTGGCCGAGGTCTTCAGAGATCTATTTCTGCTCAAACTTACCAAAGACTTATCTTTTGGAGAGCGCAAGCTTTATGACACCGCCCAGGTATTACTGGTAAGAGAACTGTCGACCGCTAAAAACAAGGATGAAGACGCCATATTATCAGAACTGGAATCTTTATTTATTGCGGATACCCCCGAGAATTAACACTGCCCTGCCGCATGTCTTTCACTGGGACCTTTACCATCTTTGCCGGCGCAGCCGACCACAATCGGCGGCTTGATGCCGTTGTCGCCGCCCACCTTCCTGAATGTTCCCGCTCACTGGCTGCCAATTTGATAGGCAGTCATAAAATTCTTGTGGATAATCATCCCAAAAAGCCGGGTTACCGTGTCAAAGCCGGAGAAAAAATTTTTGGTCGGATACCGGTTCCTGAACCGGTTGAATACAGGCCCGAACCGATTCCTCTAAATATTTTGTACCAGGATATCGATATCGTCGTGCTCAACAAACCGGCAGGACTTGTCGTGCATCCAGCCCCCGGTCACGGCAGCGGCACTCTGGTGAACGCCCTGCTTTATCATTGCCCGGATCTTGAAGGCATCGGCGGTGAGATCAGGCCGGGCATTGTTCACCGACTCGATAAAGATACTTCGGGAACCATGGTGGTTGCCAAAAATGCGGAAGCCCTCGAGGCCCTGGCCAAACAGTTTAAGAACCGCACCGTCCGTAAAAAGTATGTGGCCCTTGTTTACGGGGAATTCAAAAAAGATGCGGGAACCATCGATTTACCCATCGGGAGGCATCCGGTTCATCGAAAACTGATGTCCACCACCACCCGCAAAGGTCGCCAAGCGGAAACTGTCTGGCAGGTTCGGGAGCAATTTCCCGGGATTGCCTTACTTGAACTGACCCTCAAAACCGGTAGAACCCATCAAATTCGCGTGCATTGTGCGGCCATGGGACATCCCATTGCGGGCGATCCCGTTTATTGTCCGCCGAAGGCACTGACCGGTTTAATCAAACGGAATCCAACCTTGCCGCCGGCTGTCAGCGGCCGGCTCAAAAAGTTACCAAGACAGATGCTGCATGCCTGGCAGTTGGGATTTCGTCACCCCCGCACAGATGAGTTTATGTCCTTTGAATCGCCCCTACCGGAGGATATGGAGGAACTGGTGATTAAATTGCGGGATTTTCGATTGCGGATTTGAGATTTCGGATTTCGGATTGTTTCGATTGGGGATTCCGGATATTGGATTTCGGATTTATTTAAACTGATTATTAGATCTTTTCTAATTTATGGCTTCTGTGTTTTCTGGTCACCGGCCTCTGGTCGCTGGATGCTTGATACTGGATATAAATTGGCACATGGCATGAAGCTCACGGGTCAAGGTATAAAATTCGGTATTCTCCCTATTTAAATCCGAAATCCGCAATCTAAAATCCCCAATTGCTAAATATAATACCTTACGCCTTTATTATTAAGTAAGTCAGATATCCCACATAGCATAGAAGCAGAATAACCCCGTCCGAGCGTTTAACGGTAAAATCTTTTCGCATCATCAGCCAGGGCAAAAAGCTGGTAAACATCATCACCAGATAATCGATCCACAGTCCACTTTCGATAAATCCGCCCGGGAATGGGAATCGGCCGCACCAGGGAGGCGACTCCCAGCACACTCATGATGTTGAACACATTGCTGCCCACCAGGTTGCCGATGCTGATATCCATCTCGCCTCGCATGGCAGCCACCACCGAGGTGGCCAGTTCCGGCAGCGAAGTTCCAAAGGCGACGATGGTCAGGCCGATAAATTTTTCACTGACCCCCAGAATGGTCATGATGATCACGGCGTTGTCTACCACCACCTGGGCGCCGCCCACCACTCCGGCAATGCCGGCGGCAATCATCAGAAGTTGTTTGGGTCTGGACGCAACAAAACCGATGTCTTCCAATTCGGATTCGATTTCGGCTGCTCCGGCCGTCTCCTTTTTCGCCAGGTAATAGTTCATAAAGGTATAAAGGATAATTCCGATAAACAGGGTGGCACCTTCAATGCGGCCCAGGGTGGAATTGAAGGTCAGCAGCAGAAGGTACACAGATATGGCCAGCATGATCGGAATATCGCGCCTGACCACCGTCGGGTCACTTTTTATGGGATGAAACACGGCCGATAATCCGAGCACCAGGGCGATGTTGCAGATATTGCTGCCGACAACATTTCCCACCGCGATCATGCTTTTGCCCTTTATTGAAGAAACCAGGCTGACCACCAGCTCGGGCGCCGATGTGCCGAAGGCCACCACCGTTAAACCGATGACAATCGGGGTGATACCCAGACTGCGAGCCAGGCTGGAAGATCCTTTGACCAGCCATTCCGCTCCGAAATACAGCAATACAAATCCCACCAGGCAATACACAATATACAGGACCATAGCGTCAGTTTCCTTTCAGATTTTGGTGAGGGATCATAGAAAAGACAACCATGGGTGTCAAGGAAATATCGTAAAGAGTATTAAAACCTTGAGTATTGCGTCGACGCTCCCAACACCTTTGGATGAAAAATGATGTTTTTCCTTGCATTTCCGAATATCATTTAATAAATAGTGATTGGATTCTTACAGGAGGGAACGGATCACAGAAAGAAACGGATTTCTAATGGAACGCATGAGTATCCATTCTATTTGAAAGGAGGTGAGTTCGGTTATCATTTTCGTCTTGAGGAGGAGGAGAAGAACAGAAAGTTGAAATTTTCCTGAATTCAATATCAAGGTGTTAACTTGCAGGTTTTATTTGAAATTCTAACGTAAGGAGGCGAGATCTTATGGCTAACGGAAATGATAGGACACCCGTTTTGCAAAACGAAGACTGGTGGGCATGTTTAATTGGATGGTTTATTTTGCTTATTGCCATCATTGGGGCTCACGAAGTTTCGGCTGGAAAGTGGGCGGTATCCATACTGCCGGCTGCTCCCAAACTGGGTAAATGGACCGGGTTATCGGCTGCTTTTCCCAAAGGTTTCGGTGCGACCATTGGAACCGGCATTATTATGTGGGCCTTTATGTGTGTATTGACCTTAATTGCCGGCTACTTTTTAAAATTTGATCTGAAAGTTACATCCCCGGCTTCCTGATAATCTTTGTCATCGCCTTTATCTCCATGGTGATCGCCAAACAGGCCTTTATCGCCAAGTGGGGCATTTCGTATGTGCTTTTTGCCCTGGCGTTTGGATTGATTATCAGCAATGTCTTTAAGGTGCCTAAAATCATGAAAGCAGCCGGCCAGACCGAGTTTTTTGTCAAGATCGGTCTGGTCTGCATGGGGGCCACGATCATGTTCTCGGTCGTTTTGAAAGCCGGTGTTTTTGGTGTGGCCCAGGCGGTGCTGGTGGCGACCGTCGTCTGGTTCGGGACCTATTAGATTTGCAGGGAATTTAAAATATCCGAACGGTTCAGCAGCATCATCGCGACGGCCAACGCCATTTGCGGCGTATCCGCCAGTATCGCCGCCGGCGGTGCCGTGCAGGGTGACCCCAAGGAAGTCAGCTACATGGTTGCCTGGGTGCTGGTGTGTGCGGTGGTGCTGATCATCGTCATGCCGCCCATCGCCGTCTGGCTGGACCTGCCGTCCAATATGGCCGGTGCCTGGCTGGGCGGTGTTATCGACAACACCGGCGCGGTCATTGCCGCCGGGGAGGTTATCGGGATTCCCAGGGCAATCCCAGCCAGGCAGCAGTGGATGCGGCCGCCATGGTTAAAATGGCCCAGAACGTTATGATCGGTATCGTTGCGTTTCTGATGGCGCTGTGGGCCACCATGAGCCTTGAGAAAAAGGAAAGCGGTGAAAAGCCGTCCTTGATGGAAGTCTGGTACCGTTTCCCCAAATTCGTGATCGGATTTATGATTGCTTCGCTCGTGGTATCTTTTCTGATCGAGCCGGTCTGGGGTGCCAAAGCCGCCAAAGCCGTCGGCAGGGCCTGCAAAAGCTATCGCAGCTGGTTGTTTGCCCTTTGCTTTGTGTCCATCGGTCTAGAGACCGATTTTAAAGAGCTGATCTCAGTGGGCGGCGGCCGTCCGGCCATTGCCTACTGGTTGTCCCAGACGGCCAATGCGTTTTGGACACTATTTATTGCCTGGATTCTGTGGTCGGGAACCTTTTTCACCCCGGCTATTTTGCCGGATTAATACCTGAATCCTGCAAAATTCAGGAAATGTATCAAAACTGGGGGGCATTCCGTTAGCGGAATGCCTTCCAACTTTCTTCTTTCTTCTTATCCCACCCCATTTTTCTTCGACCCAGGAAGCGCAATCATGGAAAAATACGACATTATTGTGGAGGCCGAGCAGCAATTTGCCAGGGAAGTTACGCTGGGAGTTATCGTCACGCGTCCGTTGACAGTCTGGCACTACATCATTCCGGGATTTTTTATTGTTGATTTTCTGCGGCGTGGCAGTGCGATCAGGCAATACACCAAGCATTTCATGTTTCCCCGCAAGCTTGCTATGGATGCTGCTGTGGCAGAGATACAGGGAGAAAACAAAGAATCCATGAGATCCGATATTCAGGACAACACCAGGATCTGGCTGGAATCGCTGAAATTTTATTCTCCGGATCTGATTAAGGCTCATGTAGTACTGATAGAGGTCCTGGCAGCGCATTATCTGAAACTGTTAACCGCTGACGGCGATACCTTTGATCTTTTGGTAGAACAGGCCTATCAGAATAGCGATAATTTTAAACAATTCATCACAACAGTTACTTCGGCTGAAAATGAAGTCGATCGTCAGGTAATTGAACAACTGGGTGGTGATGAAAAAGTTAAGGCAAAAATTACTAGCCGAACAGCAGCAGATAGCCAAACGAAGGCATAAGATACTGGAAGAAGTATTCTAGGCGTATTCAAAGACCGAGCTTTGAAGAAGTGAAGCCGGTTGGTGCACCGATTGTGCCATTAAGGCAATATTATGGGTTTCAGGTGTCAGGTTTCGGGTGTCAGGAAAGCGAGTCGCTAAATACTCATATGAAACTAAGAAAAAAGTTTAATCATATATACAATTTTGAACGTTCCATTGGTAACTCGGTGGCCATGAGGGTTATTAAAGGGCAACCGATCGGGGTCTGGGAATTCCTCATTCCGGTCGTCTTTATCCTTCATTTTATGCGCAACAAACAATCCAGGGAGGTCTTTATTCAGAATTATATGTTTACCAAACGACAGGCCCTGGATGCGGCCTTCAAAATGCTGAAAAAGGGATTCAGCAGAGAAGATGTGCGATCCGGAATCGAGGATAAGACCCGGGCCTTGCTGACGGCTCCCGAAACCCAGGGAATCTACTCAGAGGTCATTCGCCAGCAGCAGATGGACGAGATCGACTTGCTGTTTGATCACTACTACAAGCTTTTGGGTGCTGATGGCCATGATTATGATGCCCTCATACGCCATGCCTATGGCAGCCGGCAAAACTACCTTATTTTTCACCAGCAGTTAGTATCAGCCGAAAAAAAGGTATCCGCCGCTGCCAGGCAGACCCTGGGATCGAAGGCTGACGTCGATGCGCTTTTGAGAATTGAAAAAACCACCGAAGAAACCAGGCAAGCGCGGATTGAAAAGATTTTCCAGTCTTAGTTTTTCTTAATAATACCTGAATCGCCAAAGGTGGAGATCCAATTGCCACATGGGCACAATGGGAAACCGTTGGAAAATATTCACCTTTGTGTCTTGGTGGCCTAATTTGTTTGCCATAAAATGCAAAAAAATTGCACCTAAGGTTTGCTAAAAGAAATACTAAAATGCTCAACGATCGAGAAATTAAGTGGATCCTTCGCCATGCCTATCTCCCGGAACACCTTCCCGATTATGTCAGGGCCGTTTCAGGCGCCGAGCCTTTTCTCCACCGCAACTATCTTTATTTCCTGAGCAAAAAGCATCTTATCTTTAACAGCTATCCGCTGGAACCAGACTCGGATCCTCCCGCACAAATTTATAATTTTGTCTGCGAGCGCTGCCAACCTGCTACGGTGGCGGTGATTGCTTCAGCTATCTGGCTGCCGGCCGAACAATACGAGCCTCAGGCCACTGATTGCTATTATCGCCTTGATTTGCCAATAACACCAATTGATGCGGCAGTAGCCTACATGCTAAGACGCGCTCAAAAAGAGCTTCAGGTGACACGTGGCAGCTTTGGCAAAGAACACAAGAGGCTAATCAAGGCATTTGTGGCCGGCCATAACTTTACGCGCCAGCAAAAGTACCTTTTTAAGCGCATTCCTCACTATTTAAAGGCCAGCGATAGTGCCGTGCTGTTTGAAGCCAGAAGGGCTAAGGAGCTCGCGGCATTTAACATTGTGGATTTGGGTGCCGCGGATTATGCATTTTATCTATTTAGTTTCCGATCCAGTAAAATAAATGTACCCGGCGCTTCGGACCTGCTATTTCAAGAGATGGTGAACCTTGCCCAAACCGAAGGCAAAAAGGCCGTCAATCTTGGGCTGGGGGTCAATGCCGGTATACGCCGTTTCAAGGAAAAGTGGGGTGGGGTACCGTTTCTGCCATACGCCTCGGCGATGATCCGCAGAGGATCGGTTGATATAGGTGGGTTGGCGAAGAAGCTATAAATGCAGATTTAAAAAAAGTCACGGGTTGTATTTATGCCACACGGCTATGTTGAAAAAATGAACGTCCAACATCGAACGTTCAACACCGGACATCGAATAATGATGTCGCTCCGCTCCGCAAAATAATTTATTTTTATAAACCCGATGTCCAATTTTAAATGTCTGTTTCTTGATCTTTTCACTTCAAACGTTCGATGTTCAATCAGTTTGATGCTCAAGGTTCCTTTTCTGTCATCATTCAGCATAGATCCTGTTAGCCTCTTTCATCCTAGTTTTTTGGTTGCTGCCCGACCTTATCAAACCACAGGCGCCTTTCTTTTTTGGTCCCTTTGCGCATGGTGGCGATGGCGGCCTGGATGACTTCTTCTTCAACTTTTTGCAGGCTGTTCAGGAAGTTCAGAAAACTGCCTTTGGAAGTGTATGCCGCTTTTAGTGAATCTTTATAGCCGGGTTGATTCGTGCCTTAGCAGTCAAGGAAGTGGTCTATCAGGAATTCAATTTCTCGCAACTGTCTATTTCGAATTTTTTCGGTATAAAAGCCTTTTTTTTCTTTGTCCAGAATGTCTCTGGGTTTTAATTTCTATCTGCCGGATTTCCCAGGCGCGCTCCTTTCCCTGATGGATGTTTTTAGCCGCCTCAAGGGCGAATTGTTTGGTGAAAAACAGGTTTTTGCGAAGCACCTGCAACCGTCTGCGATACCGGATGAAATCATAGACAAAAAAGGGAAAGAGAAGGATTCTCCAGTTGAATTTTGATGTTGTCATATCGATGAGAGCGTCGGCGATTCGGCCGGTTTGACGGATTTCGTATTTTTTTATCGCGTTGACGGATTTCATAAAGCTTCGCAGGATTGTAGTCGTTTTAAATTTTGATTAAAGAGATCATTTGCTTGGCAGGCAACCTATAGAAAATGCCGTTTGATGTCAACTCCGTGTTGCGGGTTACGCGTTGCGTGTTGGATTCTGTCGGAGTTACGTGGTGAAAATCAGATCAATCCAAAATCCCCAAATCCAAAATCCGACAATCGCCCAAGGCGAGTCTTGCTTTCAAAAATGAAGATGGTTATCATATTCCCAACCAATAGTGTGACACTGGAATAAATAATGAAAAAGTTCATTTCCCGCCTGTTTACTTGGAAAGTTGAGGGAACGCACGAATCTGACGCCAATAAGGCCAAGAAGCGACGCTGGCGTCTATTGCAGGTTGAATCCGCACTGGCGTGCAATCTTCGCTGCGTCATGTGCCCCTGGAGAGAGATGGCCCAAAATCTTGAAAATCACGGGCTGATGTCCCAGGCGATCTGGGAATCTATTCGGCCGCATCTATCTGAAATAAAATCGATTGATTTCACCGGCGGCGGCGAACCCCTGCTTCAGCCCAATTTGCCTGAGTGGATCGGTGAGGCGCATGCCGCCGGTTGTGAGACAGGATTTTTGTCCAATGGGTTGCTGTTAACAAAAGAGAAGTTGCTGCAGATTCTGAAGGCCGGCGTGGATTGGATCTGTATCTCGATGGATGGTGCCGATGCGCAAATGTATGAAAAGATCCGAATCGGCTCAGACTTTGAGCGGGTGTGTGGTCACGTGGCCAATATCGCCGAAATGCGAACCGGCAAAGTGCCCAAGACCATGATTAATTTCGTTTTAATGGGTCTTAATTTTCACCAGGTAGAGGATATCGTTCGATTGGCATCGCGATTGGGTGTTGATCAACTTAATTTCAAGCAATGCGAAGTCATCCGCGGTGAAAGCGGAAAAGGGCATGGTCTTTTCGGAGCTTCAGAAACAAAGGGTATTCGCCGGTTAAAAAAATCTCTTGATAAAGCCCGACGCCTGGCCAAAAAAGTAAATATCGCAACCACGGCCTTCGCTTTCACTCCGGAGGAACGGCCGGTATGCGAACAGGATCCCCGGGATTCACTTTTTATCAGATATGACGGTCTGGCAGCTCCCTGCATTAATCTTGCGATCGGCGGACCAACGACTTTTCTGGGTAATGAAGCTCATATACCAAACGTGCACTACGGGCGCTTGCCGGATTCCGATTTGATGGCTTTATGGCAAACGGAGACCTGTAAATTTTACCGACATCAGTTCGAAAAACGCGCAAAAAAACACGATGAGGCCATCGTCACTGGCATGCTGAACACTTCCGGATCGAACCGCCTGAAAGCCCTTCAGAAGGCCAAAGAGGCGATGCCCGACCCACCGCAGGGGTGCAATGTGTGTCATTATCTCTATGACATCTAGTTCAGTTATATCTCAGTTTTGCGCCCTGATTCCAATTTGTCCAGGATCAAGAATCGGGTATCGAAAGACCAGCAGCCAGGATACGAAAAGCTGACACCTGAAACCTTAGGCGCGTAGCACCTACACCATCCCTTTAAAGGCCATAAAGGTCAGCGAAAGAATGCCGGCGGTGACCAGGGCGATGGAGGTGTCCTGCAATGGGCGGGGCACCCGGGCCAGAAGGGTTTTTTCCCGGACTCCGGCAAACAGAATCAATGCCAGGCCGAACCCGACGGCATAGCTGAACGAGGCGATCAGGGCCTGCAAGAAAGTGTATTCTTCATTAACGTTGATCAGACAGGCGCCCATGACCGCACAGTTGGTGGTGATCAAGGGCAAAAAGATTCCCAGGCCGGCATACAGGGCCGGGATGCTCTTTTTAAGAAACATTTCGACAAACTGCACCAGAGATGCGATTACCAGGATAAAGGCCACGGTTCGCAGGTATTCCAGGTCGAATTTTACCAGGAAGAATTTGTTGGTGATCCAGGTGATAACACCGGCCATCACCAGGACGAAGACCACCGCCATGGCCATGCCGATGGCGGTTTCCATCTTTTTGGAGGTCCCCAGAAACGGGCAATTACCCAGAAACTGAGCCAGCAGAATATTATTTATCAGGATACAGCTGATGGCAAGGACAAATAAATCACCCATGGTTTTCTCCTATTTTTTCCCGACCAGATTCATGAGACACAGCATCAGACCCAGCGCCACGAAAGCGCCGGGGGCTTCGACCATAAAGGCAAATGGCTGATAAGACGGGCCAAAAATCTGGATCGGGGTTACCCAGAAAGTCAAGGAGCCGGTCCCGATCAGCTCACGAACGGCGGCCAGGGCCATCAGGGATAACGTAAATCCGATCCCGATTCCGAGACCGTCCAGCAGGGATCGGAATACACCGTTTTTGGAGGCGAAGGCTTCGGCACGGCCCAGCACAATACAGTTAACAACGATCAATGGAATAAATATGCCGAGTTTGAGAAAAAGCGGGTAGGCGTATGCCTGCATCACCAGCTCGACGACGGTGACGAAGGTGGCGATGATGACGATGAAACAGGCGATCCGAACCTTGGCCGGAATAACTTTACGCAAAGATGAAACCAGCATATTCGAGCAGATCAGGACGAATGTGGTCGCAACCCCCATCCCGATCCCGTTTTCAACTGACTTGGTAACCGCCAATACGGGGCAGAGGCCAAGCACCAGCCGAAACGGCGGGACTTCATCCCACAAGCCTTTCACAAATTCCTGGGTCAGAGATTTCGCCATTTAATTCACCCTATTTTTTGAATTCCTTTAAATTGTCGGCAAATTGGGGTTTCAGCTTCTGGTATATTTTATCTGCGTCTGTGGCTGCACTGGACACCGCTCGCGATGTGATCGTCGCCCCACTGATGGCACTGATAGATCCCCCATCCAGGGTGACCGCGATCGGCTGCTCCAGAGCGAGACCCTTATACTGGGCCACAAAGCTCGGATCACTTTTTGCTTTGGCACCCATGCCGGGAGTCTCGCCATGGGTGGTGACGCCCACGCCCATCAGCTTATTGTCTTTAACATCGATACCGACCATTAAGCCGACATCTCCGCCATAGCCCTTACCCGAGGTTTCAAAGGCAATCCCCCGGGGCTCGCCGTCGAAAACGCCAACAAAAACGGTCCGTTCAACATCTCCGTCTTTGATGGTAAACCGATCGGCAATCGGGTCATTACTGGCGCCTTCGAAAATGGTTCGGATAGCCGGGCCTTTGACGAACTCCAGTACCTGATTATCGATGCGTTCCTGGGTGCTGTTGCGCAGATAGGCCAGCACGCCTCCCGAAAAGAAGCTCAGAATGGTTAGCACGATCACCATTTTTATCATTTCACGCATTTTAGACAACCTTTCCCAAAGCTTGCGGTCTGATTCTGTCCAGTAGCGGACTGATAAGATTGATTAGTAAAATTGCCAGAATCACGCCGTCGATATAGGCGCCGATGTTGCGAATCAAAACGGTCATTATTCCGCCGACGGCTCCATAGATTAGCATCGGGATTACGTTAACCGGCGAAGAACCATCTTCGGTGGCCAGGAAAAAGGCCCCGATCAGGGTATAGCCTGAAAAAATATGGATCCCGGGTTCGGCAAACCGGACCGGATCGGCCACATTAAATATCAACGCCGTCAGATATACCCCGGCTATAAATGTGAGCGATATTTCCGGGCGAATAAAGCCCCTCAGCATCAGATAGCATCCGCCCACGATGAGACCCAGGCCGAAGGTGGCGCCGAGACCGCCAATTTGCTTGCCCATGAGCAAGTCGCCGATCTGGATCGATTTTAAAGCATCGGCCCCGAAACTTTTGGCGATTGCCAGGGGATAAACGGCGGCGAAGCTAAAATTGTAATTCAACAGCATCCCGTCGAAATTGAAGAGATCCTTCCAGGATAACATCAGAATGGCCACTGCCAGGGCCACCGGATTAAACGGATTGCTGCCGATACCGCCAAAAATCTGTTTGCCGACGACCACGGCAATAAAAGTGCCGGTGATCACGGCCCACCAGGGCATGGTGGCCGGCATCAGCATGGCAAACAGCAAACCGATCACCGCCGCATTGCCGTCGCCGATGGTGACCGGTCTTTTGGTTAGATAATTAATCGCCAGCTCCCATAGCATGGCTGTTGCCACCGACAGGCTGACGACGCCGAAAACCGGAATGCCGTAATAATAAACACCGGCAATCAGGGCGGGCAAAGCAGCCAGCATGGTGTGATAACTGCGATTGGTAACCCGGCTTCCGTTGTGCCAGAAAGGCGCATGCGAAACGATCAACTTTTTTTGGTCAAGCATCCGTTGCCTCCGTTGCCTCTGTTGCTTCTGTCACCTCGGTCGTTTCCGTTGTTTCCGTTATCTCTGAGGCTTTAGCCCGGTCCAGTTCATATTTGGCCAATTTTATGTACTGCAATATCGGTATCCTTGATACACACACGAAGCTGCAAATACCGCAATCGATACAGGATAACAAATCGTAACTGTCCGCGGCTTCTTCAAATTGCCCGGCTTCCAGAAATCTTACCAGCATGTGGACTTGTATTTGGGCCGGGCAGGCCCTGACGCAATCACCGCAGTTTATGCAGGGATAATCGGACGCGTAGGCCGCATCGTTGCGGTCCAGGATGACGATGCCGTTGGTATCGGGCAAAACCGGATGGTCCAGGGAGTAGATTGCCGAACCCCTCATCGGACCGCCTAAAATAATGCGGTCTTCTTCATTGATGGAAACGCCGTATTTATCAAGGATATCTCTGATGGGTGTGCCGATGGTGGTTTTAATCAGTCGTTGGGTTCCGTCTTTTAAAACCAGGGTAAGGATTTTGTTAACCGGTATCTGACCCTTAACGAAGGCTTTACCGATGGACGCCACCGCCTCGGCACTCATGAAACAGACACCCATATCTTCGCAGTTACTTCCGGCTGGAACAACTTCTCCCAGAACATCTTTCATAATCATCCGGGGCAGGGCTGCAGGATATCCGGTATCAAGGCCCTTGACCTCGGCACCGATGTGTCCGTAGCCCTGCACGGACTCCCCGGCCGTGACCAGGACAATTCGCTCCACGCCGGAAATTTCTTTCAGGATGCCGATACCTCTTTTGATGTCGTTGAGGGCGGAACTTACGACATATTGATTGGTGCCGATGAGAAGATCGTCATCCGCGCCCGTGATTACGATGGTATTTATGGCTTTTTCAGGCTCCGCTAAGGCGGAATAGGCGGGATTGCCCGGCAAATAAGACAGATGGGCGACGGCGGTGTCTAAATTTGCGGTTTGATTGTCAAACGGCTCTTCTATTTCCTCATTTTCATCAATATTGATGCTAATGGCGTTGAACTGCTTACCGAAATCACCGGTATAGGGTGAAATGGAGGATATATTTCCGGTGACGCTGGAGATGACATAGGCCGGGTCATCTGCGAACAGGGCAATTTTTTGACCGGTTTTGACCCTGTCGCCGGTTTGAAATGCTGGTGCAGCGGATAGATCACCGTTTTTTGGGTGAAAAAGGGTAACCGTTTTGGAAGCAGACACTTTTTCAGGTTCCGGCACTTTAACCGGAAGCAATTCATATTCAATTCGAAAATTGGTCAAGCCCAGAAACGATTTTTTTAGCATAACACAACCTTTTTTATTAACCAGCAAAAATTAACAGCCACACAACGCCGGCACCCGTTAGCCTATCGTTTTACATGACATGACAGGCGGAACAATCTTTTTCGACCGGACCGGCGCCAAAGGCTTCATGACAGCCGGCGCACTGCTGGTGGAAAGCATCAGCGCGTTTGGGGACTTCTTCATCACCTTCCGTCGGGTCATGGCATTCAACGCACGCTTGTGCCTGGTCATATTCATCTTCGGCAAGGGTGTGGTGGCAGTCACCGCATGAGATCCCGTATCCGGAAACCGACTGATGGGTCTGGTGGTCAAACAACACCTTGCCTGCCGCGGGGGTATATAGTAATCGGATGGGTTGATCAGGAATTTCGGGCGGAAAAGCGGCATAGCATATAACACCCACCAGCAGCAGCCAAATTGCCAGGCCATACGCCAGTTTCAATTCGATTTTTGAAAACATAGGTTAACCGTACCTTATATATATTAAAGTATCTATTCCGAATAGGCCGAGCCCATTTGTATTTCTTGCTGGATGTTCTGCGTGCTAAAAGTCAAGCTTCGACTACCATAATGCAGCCAACCTTTCAAGCAATTTTTAGAAGTGGCTTCAAAACCTCATCTAACGGCCAATTACTGCTTTGCGAGTTTCTTCGAAATGGACAGCTCATCCGCCTCCGGCGGACTGCGCTTTCTCATCAACTCGTCCGCCTCAGGCGGATCTTTGGACGTGATCTGAGGTTTTGAAACCACTTCAAGTCAGGCGACTTCGGTTTTATTCCTTAAATCAGTAATTTTCACCATTTCGTCGGCAGCCTGGTCCCGATTGTAGCAGGTCAGGCAGCAAAACAGACAGCGCATACTTTCACCCAGGGCGGCTTCCTCGCTAAGTACTTGGTCTGCCTCAATAAATGATTTGATTCGCTCGGCAACGGGCAGCTCCGGCATCGGGGCCCGTTTGCTCTTAACGAGGCCTTCGACAAATTCGAACAGGGTTTCATCGATCAGATTTTTTTGCAGCTCTCCGGGATTGGCTTTTACTTCCTCCTCCATGACGTACTGATGGATGGAGCGTGCCGCCCGCCGCCCGCCGCCGATGGCGTCTACGACCAGGCTTGGCCCGGTGGCCGCATCTCCGGCGCAAAACACATAGGGCACATCACTTTGCAAGGTCGCCGGATCGACTTCAATGGTGTTCCACCGGGTGGTTTTCAACTCGGCCAGCTGCTGTTTCAGCTTTTCGGTAAAGGAAATATCCGGCGATTGGCCGATGGCCGTAATCACCATATCGGTCTCCATCAAGGTTTCAGATCCCTCAATGGGCACCGGCCGTCGTCTTCCGCTGGCATCCGGCTCTCCGAGTTCCATCTTCAGGTATTCCAGGTGGGTGGTAATCCCGCTTTCATCTCCCACGACCCGAACCGGAGCGGCCAGAAACGTGAATTTAACCCCTTCCTCCTCTGCCGCTTCAATTTCCACCGGATTGGCCGGCATCTCATTGCGGGTCCGACGATACACAAGGTTGACTTCCTCAACCCCGAGCCGGAGCAAATTGCGCGTGCAGTCGATGGCGGTGTTTCCACCGCCGATAATCACCGCGGATCGACCGGTGGGAATCGGCTCACCGCCGGCCAGGCGCGATAGGAAATCGATGCCGGTATAACAGCCCTGCAATTGCTCGCCTTCCACGCGCAGGGACGAATCTTTCCAGGCCCCGATGCCCAGAAAAATGGCATCATAACCTTCCGCTTTCAGAGACTCCACATCAAAATCAGTACCAAATCTTACATTGCAGCGGCTTTCAACACCAAGCTCCAGAATGCCATTTATTTCCCAGTCGAGCACCTCTTTGGGAAGGCGATATTCCGGTATGCCATAGCGCAGCATGCCCCCCATTTTGGGCATGGCTTCAAATATCGTCACTTCATGGCCCAACCGGCGCAGAAAAAAGGCACAGGTCAGCCCCGCCGGTCCACCGCCCACCACCGCTATGCGTTTGTCTGTCAGCGGAGCTATGGGCACCGGCAGACGTTTGCCGGAATTCATTTCATAATCGGCCGCAAATCGTTTGAGCTGGTTGATGGATACGGGCTCATCTTCAATGGCCCGCCGGCAGTTGACCTCACAGGGATGGGGACACACCCGCCCGCAGGCCAGCAGCAGGGGATTTCGTTCCCGGATGGTGTCGACGGCACCTTCATAGTCGCCTTCTCTTATTTGAGCGATATATTTGGGGATGTCGATTTCAGCCGGGCAGGTCTGGCGGCAGGGAGCCAGACGATCATCGAACTGGTTGAAATGCAAAATGCGCTGGGACGGCGTCCGTACCTTCATTATCGCTTTGGGGCAGACCTGTTCGCAGATACCGCAACCGACGCACTTGTCTTTGTTGACCAACGGGTAGCCTTCCGGCCCCATTTTTAAGGCGTCAAACTGGCAGGCCCGGACGCAATCGCCCAGCCCGATGCAGCCGACACCACAAACCCGGTGTCCGCCGGACAGGTTGGCCTGGGCCTGGCAGGTATTGACGCCGAAATACAGGAATTTGGTTTCGGCACGATCGCCACCGGTACACGTATTATAGGATTTCAGCGGTTCTGCCAGCCCGACCTCCATGCCCATTACCTCGGCCGCCGCCTGGGCAGACTCCGGCCCGCCCACGATGCAGACACTGGGAAGCGCTTTACCGCCGACCACCGCAACAGCCGCTGCCGAACAGCCGGCGTACCCGCAACCACCGCAGTTGGCGCCGGCAAAGGTGTATTCCACCTGGGCGATGCGAGGATCTTCCCAGACATAAAATATTCGTGACGCCGCTCCTAGAACTATTCCGCAAACAGCCCCCAGTCCAAGCATAAAGAATAAACCTTCGATCATAGCCACTCCTCAGATATCTGATTTTTTCTCGAAAGAGATTTCCCTATCACTTTGACGTTTTGATTTCAAGCTTAAAAACAGAGGTTTTCGATTTGGGATTTGGGATTTTCTCGATTTGGGATTTGGGATTTGGGATTTGGGATTTGGGATTGCGGATTTTAATAAGGAAAATATCTATTTATAGACCCTGTGCCTTACCTGCCGGGCCACACTCAAGCTTTAGAAGCTTTGCCACAATTGGCAAAACTGCATATGTTGCTGTATTGTCATTCCGGGCTTGACCCGGGATCCAGTGCTGTTTCAAAGCATAGTTGCAGCAATCAGTGACAAGGGTTTAAAATGAGCTCATGCCACAAAGCTTATAGGTCAAGGATAAAAATAAGATTTATTCCCATTTAAATCCGAAATCTGCAATCCAAAATCCAAAATCAGAGGCCCCGAACTAACAGACCCCGCAATTGCGGCAGGTTTCCACCTGACAGTCCGGTGTTGTCAGCTCTTGTTTCGCGCGCTGATATTCTTTACGCAGATAAGATTTTTTAACCCCGTGATCGATGAAATCCCAGGGCAGGATTTCGTCCGGATCGCGTTCGCGCAGGACATAAAAATCCGGGTTGACGGACACCGTTTTGAGGGTTTGGGCCCAGTTGCCCTTGTTGGCATGGGCCATTAGCAGAATGTCGGCGACTTTTCGATCGCCCCTTGAGAACATTGCCTGCAGATAGGCCCATCTGGGGATGTCGGCATTAATTTGCAGGTTGGCGACTTTTTTTAATTCATTTTTAATTTTTTTAATTTTTTCCTTTAATGTCCTGACCTCATCCATGGCTGCCCATTGGAAAGGAGTTGCCGGCTTGGGAACAAAAGAATTGAGACTGACCGTAATAGTGCCGATATGCTTGCGGGCCCGGCTGGATGTTAAAAAGCAATGTTTGATCTGTTTGACCAATTTAATAATGGCATCGATATCTGCTCCGGTTTCGCCGGGCAGACCGATCATAAAATACAGTTTCAAATTGGGTATGCCGTTTTCAACGAGCATCCTAGCGGCCCTCAAAACATCTTGTTCCGTGATTCCTTTGTTGATGACCCGGCGCATTCGTTCGGATCCGACTTCCGGGGCGATGGTGGCTGTTTTGACGCTGCTGTTTTTCAGAATCGACAACAACCCGGGTGTGAGCCGGTCGGCCCGCAGGGAACTGAATGAAAATCTGATGTTTTGATCATTATATTGGCTGCACAATTCTTCTAATTGCGGCAGATCGGATACGGCCGCACCCACCAGGCCGATACGACTGGTCAGCCGAACACCCCCGTCGATGGTTTGCTTCAGCCGGTTGAGGGACCGAAATCTTGGCGGACGATAAATAAAACCGGCGCTGCAAAAACGACAGCCATGGGGACAACCGCGGCCGACTTCAATTAAGAAGGACCGATCAAAGGCCGTATGGGGGGTCACCACGGCACTGCATGTTGAAATCTGATTCAGATCTTTCAGGTAGACGCGTTTAATTTTTGGCGGTACATCCTCCAGGGGGTCAAAAGCCGCCAGGGTGCCATCGTCATGGTAGCGGGCATTGTAGAAGGCCGGTACATAGGCACCCGGGACCCGGCGTGCCAGGTTTTTCAATAATTCCTGTTTGTCGGTACCGGGTTCAAAGACCTGGAAAAACCGGGGCAGGATGCCCTCGGCTTCGCCGAGGAGAAAACAATCGATAAACGGCGCAATCGGTTCGGGGTTCAGAAAGCAGGCGACGCCCCCGGCGATCACCAGCGGATGCCGGGCGCCTCTCTCGCCCGATCTCATGGGTATTCCGGCTTGATCCAAAATTGTCAGCAAATGGGGATAATCGTTTTCAAAGGAAATAGAAAAGGCGATGATATCCGCATCGGCGATGGGCCTGCCTGACTCAATGGTGGTTGGCCGGACGGTTTCCGACCCCTTGTCATCCGGCAGGAAAGCTCTTTCGCATACCACCTGATCCCATCCGTTTAGAAGATCATATAAGGTCTGATACCCGAGACTGGACATGCCGACGTGATAGCGATTCGGATACACCAAAGCGATACTGATCTTTTGACGCCAGGATTTTCGAATGGTACCGATCTCGGAATCAACCAGTTGCCGGGCTGCGTTCTTTTTTTTCCCCACCATTTTGCCGGTTCTTCCGTGGGTTGACCGCTGTTAGAAGCCACCGGTCTGAATCGGTGCTGCAGACAGGTGCCGGGCGACGCCCCTGAGGCGAGCCCTACTTTGAGAAATATATACCTGCAGACAGGGTTTGGCAACCGATCCCGGACCCACTCCCGGGTCAAGTCATTCTTTCACATATAAGCTGGATATGCTAATCCGCTTTTCTTCTTAAAAACGTGGGAACATCCAGCGCACTTTCGGTGACGATTGTGCCACTGTTACCTCTGTAAATTGCTCCTGAGGATTCCCCGACAGCCTTTTTATGACGGATGAATGTCGGCTCATCGTAGTCTATGATTTTGTCCAGATCGCTGGGCGTGATGTCTCTGATCTTACCTCTGAGTGTCTCTGTCAGCGGTTCTACTTCTTCGGACTCCTTGCCGATTCCGGTTGCGATCACGGTTACGCGCATTTCATCGCCCATCTTATCGTCCACGGAGGTGCCCCAGAATATCTCCGCTTCTTCACCCACTTCGTTGTGAATGTACTCGGAAGCTTCGGCAACCTCTTCAAATTCCATGTCACTGGAGGCGGTAATATTCATCAAAACGCCCCGGGCGCCGGTGATGGGTACGTCTTCCAGCAGCGGATGGGAGATGGCCTTTCCGGCAGCTTCGACCGCTCGATTTTCACCGGATGAGATGCCGATTCCCATCAATGCCAGTCCAGCCTTGGACATGGTTGTTCTCACATCGGCAAAATCGAGATTGACCACACCCGGCATCATGATCAGGTCCGTGATGCCTTTGACCGAATGCAGCAGGATTTCATCGGCCCTTACGAACATTTCCATCAGGGTCGCTTTTTTAGATGCCAGGCCTCTGAGCCGGTCGTTGGGGATCGTAATTGCCGTATCGACCACTTGCTTCAAAGCGTCGATTCCCTTTTCGGCTTGCTGGGAGCGTTTTTTACCCTCAAAGGAAAAAGGTCTGGTTACCACCGCCACTGTCAGGGCACCCAGGTCTTTGCATATTTCGGCGATGACCGGGGCGGCACCGGTACCGGTTCCACCACCGAATCCGGCGGTAATAAACACCATATGACTGTCTGCCAGCGCCTCTCTGATGTCCTCTTCGTTTTCAAGAGCCGCATCCCGGCCGACCGTGGGATTGGCACCGGCCCCCAGACCCTCCGTAATCCCTTCGCCCAGTTGAATCCGGATCGAGGCTTTGGAAATTTCAAGGGCCTGGGCATCCGTGTTGGCTGCTATAAACTTTACGCCCTGAAGATTGGATGCAATCATGTTGTTGATGGCATTTCCGCCCGCACCCCCGACACCGATTACTTTGATCTTCGCCGATTTTTCGTTGTCAACATAGGTAAACATTTTTTGCCCTCCTACCAGGTTTAGTTAATGGTTAACAGTTATTGGTTATTGTTTTTCGCCCATGCAAGTGGACGTTTATTGGCAAAAGCCACACAAGTTGCAAATTAGAAAATAGATAGAATACAATTATTTTAGGCATTCTTGTCCGCCTTGCTTTTTGGTGGATTAGGCACTTTTAACTTTAGGCATTTTTCTTTATACTACCTCCTGAAACCACCGCTTCATCCGGGTCATTACCCGATTGAAAATGTTTTTATCCCGAATTCTGAACTTTTTCGAATCCCTGTTACGCGCGGCGAATAAAACCAGTCCTACGCCGGTGGCGTACATAGGGTTGTTGACCACATCCACCAGCCCCTTGATTCCCTGGGGTTTTCCCAGGCGGGTGGGCAGGTTGAAAATTGATTCGGCAACCTCGGTAACGCCATCCAGCAGCGATGTCCCGCCGGTCAGGACAATTCCGGAATTAATCATATTCTCCATCCGGGCACGATATATTTCCCGGGAAGTCAACTCAAAAATTTCTTCCAATCGAGGTTCCAGGATTTCTCCAAGGATCTGTCGTGGCAGCTTGCGGGGGGCACGGCCCCCCATGCCCGGGACCTCGATGGTTTCATCACTGCTGATATCGCTGGTGAGGCAGGTGCCGAATTTCTTTTTAATTTTTTCGGCTTCGGCCTGGGGCGCCCGCAAGCCAATAGAGATATCATTGGTCAGGTTGTTGCCGCCCAAAGCCAGAACAAAGGTGTGTTTGATATTCTTGCCGGAAAATATTGCCAGGTCGGTGGTCCCTCCGCCAAGATCCAGAAGGGCGGTGCCCAGCTGTTTTTCTTCATCGGTCAGCACGGCCTCACCGGATGCCAGGGACTCCAGGACAATATCGCTGACATCGAGGCCGGAACGATTGGCGCATTTAACGATATTGTGGGCCGAGGCCACGGCACCGGTGACGATGTGAATTTTTGCCTCCAGTCGAACTCCGGCCATTCCAACCGGGTTTTGAATCCCCGGCTCGTCATCGACTATAAATTCCTGGGGTAGAACATGGATCACTTCACGATCCATGGGAATCGCCACTGCCCGGGCGGCATCGATAACCCGTTCAACATCATTTTCGGTGATCTCCGATCCTTTGATGGCAACAATTCCTCGGCTGTTAAAACCGGTAATATGCCCGCCGGCAATTCCGGCGCAGACCGAGGAAATCTCACAACCAGCCATGAGTTCCGCCTCTTCCACCGCCTTTTTGATAGACTCCACCGTTGACTCGATGTTAATGACGACGCCTTTGCGTAATCCGATGGAAGGATGTGTTCCGATACCGATGATGTTAATATCGGACCCTGACATTTCCCCTACTACAGCGCAGATTTTGGTGGTTCCGATGTCGAGACCCACGATAACGTCCTGTTGTCGCTGCATACTGCCCTCCTTATGATCCCTTGGTTGGGGACTGAATCCTTTTAGGATTAACCACCACTCGCTGCAAATTATTCAGATCAATGCGATCAAAATCTGATATGCTTCGATGACGTTTTAAATATGAAAACAAATTAGACAGCATGCGGTACTTGCCGGCGTAATCATTGTACCCAAGATTTATGGTTTGGCCCCGGTCAAAAGCATGAACGCTGAGACCCATTTGCCGATCCACATGGATTTGCCGAACCACTCGATTCGGCAGAATACTGCCAGTTTTTTCACCCAGCTGTAAAATTTGCATCACGGCTTTAAACGGTGCCGAGCATTCTTTGTCGCTGTTACTCTGCAACAGTTCAGGCCGGCCGCACACGGTCAGGTCCGATAAGTTGAGGCCGCTGACCACCGGCAGATCTTTTGGATCTGATGGATTCCATACTTTAAATATTTCACCGCGCGTATTCATCAGGTATTTTTGTCCGAAATCGACCATGGCCAGTGCGGTGTGCTCTTCGATCACAATGGTCAGGCCGGACGGAATTTCTCTGCTGACTTCAGCTTCAGCGATCCAGGGATGGGCCCGTAAGCGCTTCCTGGCCAGGGTCAAATTTGCTGACAGAATGTTAACACCGGTATGAACGCCGGCCTGTTGGGCGACCTGTTCTTTGGTCAAACGCTGCATCCCCTCGATGGTCAGCTGCCGGGCGCCGAAATAATCGCATTGCGTCAAAAGATCATGCACCAGAATGAATAACCCGCTTACGGCCATCACGGTTGCGATAGCCATCGTAAATTTGAAACCCATGATGAGACGGTCAATAAATTTAAACCGCCTGGCGCCCTTGTGGCCCTTACGGGCATTTTTTTGCGGGTTTTTACGTTGCAACGCTTTTAACCTCAAACGCTCCTGTCATGGCCGGCTGTATTTTCATTTTTGCTTCAACGCCTTCAGCAGTTGCTCACCCAATTTCCAGACATCGCCTGCACCCAGGGTCAACAGCAGGTCCCCCGGCTTTAAGTTATCCTTTAAAAAGGCGAGTGCCTTTGCAGCATCCGTTGCACAAAAGACTTCTTTATGGCCATGGGCCTTAATTCCTTCGCAGAGATCATGGCCCGACAATCCCTCAATCTTTTTTTCTCCGGCGGCATAGATGGGCAATACCAGCAGGACATCGGATTGATAGAATGAACGCGTGAAATCATCAAACAACGCCTGGGTCCGGCTGTAACGGTGGGGTTGAAACACCACGACTTTACGGTTATCCGGCCAGCATTTTTCGATGGCTTCCAGAGTGGTCTTAATTTCAGTCGGATGATGACCGTAATCGTCCACCACTGTAATTTTGTTCACATCACCTTTAATTTCGAGTCGGCGCTGAACTCCTTCAAGGGTTTCCAGGGCGGTTTTGATGGCGGCAAACGGCACATCCAGCTCGATACCTACGGCAATGCTGGCAGTGGCATTATAGACGTTGTGAATACCCGGCAGGTTTAGCATTATATTACCGAGTTTTTGGCCTTCTTTGTAAACACTGAAACGGCTGCGCCTTTTTTCAAATTCTACGTCCCGGATCTGGAAATCAGCCTGTGAGCTCATGCCGTAGGTGGTATAGCGTTTTTTGATTTTGGGAATTAGGTCCTGGATCGATTCGTTGTCCAGGCAAAGGACAGCCAGACCGTAGAACGGTATCCGATCGATAAAGTCCAAGAAAACGGATTTGATGGCATCTAAATCTTTATAAAAATCCAGGTGTTCACGATCAATATTGGTCACCACCGCAATGGCAGGAGAAAACTTTAGAAAGGAACCATCGCTTTCATCGGCTTCGGCCACAATGAAATCTCCTTCCCCCAACACCGCATTGGTACCGATGCTTTTCAGCTTGCCGCCGATGACCACGGTCGGGTCTAGTCCTCCCTGGGCCAGGACAGAGGCGACGATGGAGGTGGTGGTGGTCTTGCCATGGGCGCCGGCGATCGCCACGCTGTATTTTAATCGCATGAGTTCGGCAAGCATTTCCGCTCTTGGAATGACCGGAATGGATGCCTGTTCGGCTGCCAGCACCTCAGGATTATCATGTTGGACCGCCGACGACATAACCACCACATCGGCGCCGCTGATATGATCGGCGCCATGGCCGACAAAGATGGTACCGCCTAATGTTTTCAGATTTTCGGTAATATCCGAAGCCTTCAAGTCGGAGCCCGATACTTTATAGCCCAGATTGAGCAGCAATTCGGCAATTCCGCTCATTCCGATGCCACCGATTCCAACAAAATGGATATGATATTTTTTAAGATACATTTTCGTGTCAAAGGTTCAAGGTTGCGGTTCAGGGTTCAAGGTTTCTGGTCGCTGGCCTCATTTTACAAGTTCCGGGTTTAATGGCATAGCGCTAAGTGGCCCTGAAATCTTCGAATTATAAACCAGTACGCTATGCGCCATGCCCTATGCCCTGCATCCAGTATCCAGAATCGAATATCCAACTTCACGCATTTAACAAACGGTAACAGTCATCAACGATATTTTTGGCGGCCTCAGGTTTGCCGTAACGCCTGGCCCTGGTGGCCATCTTCTCTAAAGCATCCCGATGATGCATGTAATGTTCAATTTTTTCACTGAGCAATTCGCCGGTGAGTTCTTTTTCTACAATAATTTCAGCGGCACCGTCGCTGGCCAGATCGGCGGCATTTAGCATCTGGTGGTTGTCGGCAGCATAGGGAAAGGGGATGAAGATCGCCGCTTTTCCCAGGGCCGTGATTTCCGCCACCGTGGTCGCGCCGGCCCGGCAAATAATCAAATCGGCCTGGCGATACTGCTCGGCCATATTATCGAAAAAAGACTGCGCCTGTGCGCTGACGTTGTTTTCCCGATAGGCGTCTTTGACGTTCGCTTCATCGGCTTCACCGGTTTGGTGGACGACATGCAGTCGTTCAGTATTCTGGAGGTGTCCCAGCGCCGCTATCATCACCCGGTTAATCCGGTGTGCCCCCTGGCTGCCGCCGATTATCAGAACCGTAAACCGGTCCGGGCGGGTTTCTTGTGCCGTGGCTTCTGGCGGTCCAACGGCGCATTCTAAAAGTTCCGGCCTTACCGGATTGCCGGTCCAATGGACCTTGTGAGGGTTGAGACTCGATTTGGTATTTTCAAATGAAATGTATATCCGATCCGCAAAACGCGATAAAATTCTATTGGTAATTCCCGGCAATATATTTTGTTCATGAATGACGATGGGAATTCTCATCAACCAGGCGCCGGTGACCACCGGTCCGGCTGAGTAGCTTCCAAGGCCGACGGTTAAATCCGGTGAAAAATTTTTTAAGAGCCCCATGGCGGCCAGGATTGCTCCGGGGATTTTCAAAACCGAATTTATTTGGTTCCATACCCCCCGGCCTTTAATTCCTGCCACCTGAATACTTCTGAGGTCAAAACCGGCCTTTGACAGAACGGTCCTTTCAAGCTGGTTGCCGGCACTGATAAAGATGACCCGGGTTGCAGAATTTCGGGCCATAAATTCTTTGGCAATTGCAATTCCGGGAAACAAATGGCCGCCGGTTCCGCCTCCGGCTATGACAATCTTGAGTGCTCTAAACATCTTGCCTTCAGTACCATCTGTAGTGCTCTCTGGTTGATTATTGGGTTGCCCAATAGCTGATAGCTGATAGCTCATAGCTGATAGTCTAAAGGAAGCTATCCTTTTTGGACTATGAGCTATGAGCTTTGAGCTATGAGCTAACAACTGTGAGCTGTGGGACTGCATGTTTTTCACCTAAAAACCAATAACTATTAACCATCAACTCACGCCTTGCGTGATGCACTGATGTTCATCAAAACTCCAATGGATGCCATGTTCAGCAACAGTGATGTACCGCCGTAACTTAAAAAGGGCAGGGTGAGTCCCTTGGTCGGCAACAGGCCCAGGGCAACACCCATGTTGATGCAAACCTGAAGACCCATGGCGCATGTCAAGCCGAAGGCCATCAGTGACCCAAATGTGTCCGGGGCATTGCGCGCTATCAGGATGCCTTTGACAAGAATCAGCCCGTAAAGCCCGATGATAATTAAAACACCGACCAGGCCGAACTCCTCGCCGATAATCGCAAAGATGAAATCTGTGTGGGGTTCGGGCAGATAAAATAATTTCTGGAAGCCCTTGCCAATCCCGGTACCCCACAATCCCCCTGTTCCGAAGGCCATTAGGGAGTGCACGACCTGATAACCTTCATTTGCCGGGTATTCCCAGGGGTTGAGAAAGCTCAAAAGTCTTTTTACCCGATACTCGGCTTTGACCAAATAGTAGATGGCCACCGGCAGCAGAGCGATAAGCGACATCAAGAGGTGCGTGCAGCGAACGCCGCCGACAAACATCATCAACCAGGTCAGGGTCCCCAGGATGACCACCGAACCAAAATCGGGCTGTTGAAAAATACATAAGGCAAATACGCCGAATACAAATATGTGAGGCAAAAAACCGATGGATAGCTCTTTGATTTTTTCCCGCTTTTTTTCCAGTGAATAGGCCAGGAAAACGACCAGGGCAAATCGTGCAAATTCAGACGGTTGAAATGTTAAATAACTGATCCGCAACCATCGTGCTGAGCCGCCGGCTGAAAAACCAAAATCCGTAACCTGAATGGCGATCAGAAACAAAAGAGCCAGTGCCAGTAACGGATAGGTTAATGGTCGATACCACTGGTACGGAAGATGCCGGCAGACAACCAGTGCGATAATGCCGATAAAGGCGAAAATCGCCTGCTTTTTTAAGAAAAGATAATCCGAGCCGAATTTTTTTAAGGCAACCGCCGAACTGGCGCTGTAAACCATTACAATCCCGATGCCTACCAGGAAAAGGACCGGAAACAACAGTTGGATGTCGTAGGCCGCGGCAGTTGATGTCTGGTTTTTAGGGCTCATGATTTCCCTGGGTTCAGTGTCCTATTACCTTTAAGGCTCAATACTTCTTCGCGAAAGTCTTCACCGCGCCGGGCATAACTGTCATACATGTCAAAACTGGCACAGCCGGGCGACAGCAAAACAACATCGCCCGGGGAAGCTGCCTGACGGGCCTTTTTGACGGCATCTGTCATGGATGTTGCCGATATTGTGGGCGTCAAATCTCCCAGGGCGCTCTGGATGAGGCCTGCTGCCCTGCCCATGACGATCAGCTTTTTTACATATCGGGGAAAAATGTCCCTGAGGTATTCAAAGTTCCCGCCCTTATCAAGGCCTCCCATGATTAAGACCACCGGGTTGCTGAAACATCGCACCGCTCTGATTACAGCATCCACGTTGGTTGCCTTGGAGTCATTGTAAAATTCGACATTATCTATCGTGCAGAGATATTCCAGCCGATGGGCGCCACCGTTGAAATTGTTCAGTGCTTTCTGGATGGCCGCCGGCCGGGCCCCGGCGGCAATGGCGGCCAGACCGGCAGCACAGGCGTTTTCCAGATTGTGTCGGCCCCGAAGTTTTATGTGGGATAACTCAAATGACCATTGACTGTTTCCGGTAACATCAAGCGGGTCGGGGTCGGTTATGTGAAATCGGATATGGCTCCCGTTGATAACGGCTCCATCCTCATTTTCGCTGGTTTGGGGGTAAATCAACTTTTTATTTTTCAGCTCCCTGGTAAGAGATCGCACCAGGGGATCCGAGGTGTTTAATACAGCAATATCGCTTGTTTGCTGATTTTCAAATAACCGCATTTTGGAAGCCGCATAGGCTTCGAAATCCGGATAGCGGTCCAGATGATCGATTGTGATGTTCAGAAGTACGGCAATTTTCGGTCTGAAACTATCGATGGTGTCTAACTGGAAGCTGCTGATCTCGGCCACAATCGCATCTGCCCTGCGGCCTTCGTCGATATAGCCGATTAATGGATTGCCGATGTTGCCCCCCACGAATACATCCAACCCGGAACGTTTGAGCATGTCGCCCAGAAGTTCGGTGGTCGTGGTTTTACCGTTGGTGCCGGTGACTGCTACGATCGGCTCCTCGATAAATCTTGAAGCCAGTTCTATCTCTCCCATGACCGCAATGCCATTTTTCTGGGCCTGGATGACGGGGGCGATGGTGTGCGGGACTCCGGGACTCAATACGATGAGATCAGCCTTTTGAAAAGTTTTCGGCCGGTGTCGGCCCAATTCCAAAGCAATGTCCATCTGACGCAGTTCCTGCACCTGGGGTCCCAGATCTTCCTCGGCGGCGATGTCGGTCACAACGACCGTAGCCCCCCTTTTTTTAGAAAGCGGGCCAGGGCCATCCCGGTTTTACCCAGACCGACAACGGTAATATTTTTTCCAGCAAGCTCCATTTTCAATCAATTGACCAATTTAATCCGCCTGCGGCGGATGAGGGTTTAATTCCACGCCCCCTGGGGCGGGGTTGTTCATTATTTTCCCAAACTGACCGCCTCGCCTTTCCTGGCAGGAGGGCAGGGCCAGAGAAAGAGCAAAGGCGGTCAGGTTTTGGAGAAACCTTTGAAATAACACGAACCCTGAACCTATGAACGCCGAACCCAGAACGGTGAAAACTAACGAAGTTTCAGCGTACTCATGGCAAGCAGGGCCAGTGCGATGGCAATTATCCAAAAGCGCACGATCACTTTGGGTTCCGGCCAGCCTTTCAATTCAAAATGATGGTGCAAGGGTGCCATTCTGAAAATCCGTTTGCCACTGGTCATTTTAAAAAAACTGACCTGAAAAATAACGGATAAGGCCTCAATGACAAACAGGCCACCGACCAGCGCGAGCAAAATTTCCTGTTTCGTTATGACAGCGACGGTTCCCAGAAAGGCCCCCAGTGAGAGGGAGCCGACGTCGCCCATAAAAATTTGCGCTGGGTAAGCGTTAAACCATAAAAAACCAAGTCCGGCCCCGGCGATGGCACCGCAAAAAATCGCGAGTTCCCCGCTGCCGGGCACGTAATTAATCTGCAGGTAATTGGCAATTTTGACATGACCGGCAACATAGGCGAAAATCATATAGGTCGTTGCAGCAATAATAACGGGACCGATGGCCAGACCATCCAGACCGTCGGTGAGATTTACGGCGTTCGAGGCGCCGACAATGACAAAGGCTGCGAAAATGATATAGCCCCAACCGAAATCCGGCGTAACATTTTTGAAAAAAGGTATGGTAATAGTGGTTGAAAAGTCGGGACTGACATAAACCAAAAAACCGGCGATCAGAGCGATGATGGCCTGCAAAACCAGTTTACTGCGAACCCCCAGACCTTTGCTTCTTTTCTTAACCAGCATCAGATAATCATCTATAAATCCGACCAACCCATACCCGACGACCACAAACAGGGTGATCCATACAAAAAAATTGGTCAAATCACTCCAGAGGAGAATGGAGAGCGCGATGGATAAAATCATCAGCGTTCCGCCCATGGTCGGGGTGCCGGCCTTGTCAAAATGAGTCTTGGGACCGTCATCCCGGATATACTGTCCGATCTGCATTTCCGACAGTTTACGGATCATCCAGGGGCCCAGCAGAAAGCAGATGAGAAATGCCGTCAAACTGGCGTAAATGGTCCTGAACGTAATGTAGCGGAATACGTTAAATATCGAAAACGTCGTATGCAAAGGGTATAGCAGGTGGTAGAGCATATTAGTGCCTAAATTGTCTAAAATGCCTAAAATTAAGGATGTTACTCATTTTTATGATACGAATTGCCATTAACGAATAACAGATAACCATTAACTTTTCTTTTCTTCTGCCCAGGTTTAAGCCCTTGACCACCTTCTCCATCGCCATTCCCCGGGAACCTTTCACCAAAACCCAATCGCCAGGCTGCAGCCAGCCTTTCAGGTCCTCAATGATCTCCTGACGGGAACCTGTCTTTATATTCTTCGCTGCAAGGCCATCTTTTTGAGCGCCGGCAGCCACTGCGGCGGCATGGTCACCACTGGCATATAGCCGATCTATCCTGGCGCGGGCGGCCAGGGCACCGACCTGACTATGCAGCCTTGGGGCCTGGGTGCCGAGTTCCAGCATATCGCCTGCCACAAAAATTCTTCGGCCTCTGGCGCCCGTCCGCTTAAGGGTTGCCAGGGCGGCTTTCATCGAATCCGGATTGGCGTTATAGGTGTCATCAATAAGGTGGACGCCGTTGGACATATGGCAGATATTCATTCTCCCGGAAACCGGCTCGAAACTCTCAAGACCGCTTTTAACCTTTGCGGCGGAGATGCCCAGCAGGTATCCTACGGCGGCAGCCGCCAGCGCATTGGAAATCATATAGCGGCCGGGCGACTTGAGCTGAATGGGAAGGCGTTCCCGGCCAAATCCCAGTAAAAAGGAGATGGCTTGCTCATCTTCTAAAATTTCTTCCGCCCGGATCGTTGCATCCCGTGACCGCCCGTAAAGCAGCACCTCATGTTGTGTTTCCCGGGCCAGCTGCAACACCCTCGGATCATCGGCATTAAGAACGGCTTTGCCCTCCCGGCCGAGACCTTTGATCAGATCACCTTTTTCCCGCATGACCCCATCCAGGGATCCAAGTCCTTCCAGGTGCGCCGGACCGATATTGGTGAGTACGCCGATATCCGGTGAGCATATTTCGGCCAATCTTGCGATTTCTCCGGGGTTGTTTGTGCCCAGTTCCACCACCGCCCACTGATGGTCGGGAGACAGCCCCAGAAGGGTTAACGGCAATCCGATTTCGTTATTAAAATTTCCGGCGGTTGCCAGTGTGTTGAACTGCCGGATCAAAACACCGACAGTCAATTTGCGGGTAGTCGTTTTTCCGTTTGACCCTGTAATGGCCACCACTGAAACCTTAGCACGCCGGCGGTTAAATGCTGCCAGGTCTCCCAGCGCCCTGGTTGTGTTTGCAACCGCGATGCACGCAACATTTTTTGCTTCCCAGGCTGCTAAGGGAAGTTGCTCAGACTTTTGACGGCCAATCATTAGACCGCGCACGCCCTGATCGATCACCGAAGAGGCAAATTCATGGCCGTCATGGCTTTCCCCGATAATGGCCAAAAAGAAATCTTGGGAAGAAATTTCTCGCGAGTCAATGCCAACCCGTGAAAACGGACGACGCAGATCTCCACACAAAAGCTCCCCGCGGGTAGCTTCAATGATTTCTTGCGTCGTCCAGGGTATGGGCTTATGGTCTGTCATAACTTATGGTTCATTACCATTGCTGCATATTTATTCCGGAGGTTGCCCTGCCGAGCTGATAGCTGATAGTCAAAGGATCATATCCAATTTACTTTGAGCTATGAACTGAGAGCTATGAGCTGCCATGCAGAATAACCTTATACCTTTACCTCTATGTACTATTCATATTCTTGAGTATCTTCCCGGCTTCCTTGCGATCATCAAAATCGATAGTGGCATTTCCAAGTATCTGATAGGTCTCGTGGCCCTTGCCGGCAATCAGGACGGCATCGTCGCGTCGGGATGCTTTTATTCCCAGCTCAATGGCTCGCCGGCGATCAGGTTCAATCACAAATCCTTTTTCTTCGAAGCCCTCTTCCAGATCGCGGCCCGAATATTCAACCCCATTGGCCTGTCTGGCTCCCGGCAAAATCTGTTCGATGATAGCCAGCGGATCTTCGGAGCGGGGGTTGTCGGAGGTGACAACGGATAGGTCGCACAGTCGCGTGGCGATTTCGCCCATCAGCGGCCGCTTTTTTTTGTCCCGGTCGCCGCCACATCCAAACACACAAATGATACGGGCTGGGGCAATTTTTTTTATAGCTGACACCGCATTGTCAAGGGCATCCGGTGTATGGGCATAGTCCACGTAGACAAATCTCCCGGTATTATTGGCAATACTCTCAAGGCGGCCGGGTATGGTTGACAATGTCGCAATGCCGGCCTTAATGGTCGACGGCGCTATGTTTAGCGCCGCTCCAACTCCGGCAGCACTGAGGATGTTCTCCACGTTGTGGACCCCCACGAGGGGAGTTTTGAAATCAAAACTCCCCTCCGGGGTGGCAACCTTCCCTGCGGTGCCAATCAGTTTACACTGGAAGTTTTCAGCTTTAATTCTACAGCCAGAGCTCGATCCGGTTGTGATAACGGGCAGGGGCAGACTATCGGCCAACTCCATGCCCCGGGGATCATCGTAATTGATCACTGCAACCGCCCTTTCTCTTTTGGGACCCTGGGCGAGGTATTCGGTAAACAGCCGTCTTTTGCTTGACCAGTACGATTGCATGTCGCCGTGAAAGTCGAGATGATCCTGGCTTAAATTTGTAAAAACAGCCACATCAAACCAGCAGTTCCTAATCCGGTAAAGATCCATTGCATGGGAGGAGGCTTCCATGACAACATGGGTGACACCCTCGTCTATCATCTGTGCCAGAATTCTTTGAAGATCCAAAGATTCGGGTGTTGTCATCGGGTTGCTGAAAGTTTTACCTGCATAACGGTAATTGATGGTGCCGATGACCCCGGTTTTCAAGCCGGCTTGCAACAGAATGCTTTCGATTAGATAGGCCACGGTGGTCTTACCATTTGTTCCGGTTATTCCAATCAGGGTCAGGTTCTCTGAAGGTTCTCCAAAGAATCGGGCCGCCAGATCGGCCATGGCCATGCGGGTATCAGCCACCCGGATAATAATCGGTTGACTTTGCACCGCCTGGGCCAGGCATTCTTTTAGGTAGGGCTGAGGAGGCTCTTTTTGAGTGACAATCGCAACGGCTCCATTTTGCAATGCCTGATGTATAAAACTATGACCGTCGGCAGTTTGACCTTCGATGGCTACAAACATGCCAGCCGGTTGAACCTCCTGGGCCCTGTAATGAATTGATTCAATAACCAAATCCGGCAGGTTCGCATGGTGACCGGCGCCTGGCGCATCGGGTTTATCTTTATTGTCGCACTTGGCGCTCTGCCCTGAGTGCTCTGGCCGTAGGGCATTTACGCTAATTGAATCTATGGCTTCAAGCAGTGTCGAAAGCTTCACCCTTTGGCTCCATCGTCCCGGGATACCCTGAGTTTGATTGTGTCGCCATCAGGGGGCACATTCAAATAGTTGAGGGTTTGCTGGGCAATTTGTTTAAAGACAGGGGCTGCTACAATGCCGCCGTAATATTTATCCTGGGGCTCATCAATGATCACCAGAACCGAAATCTCCGCATTGTCGGCCGGTGCAAATCCGACAAAGGATGCCGTATGCTTGGTTTTGTCATATTGACCGTTTTCATCGAGTTTGCGTGCGGTGCCGGTCTTGCCGCCGGCGGTATATCCGTCAAGGGCAGCATTTACACCGGTGCCGCCTTCGGTGATGACCGTCTTTAAAATATTTTTGACGATGGTGGCCGTCCGGGCGGATATGGCCCTTCTAACCTTATGCGGTTTGAATATGTTTATGAGGTTGCCGTTTTGATCAACAATTTCTCGCACCAGAAACGGTTTCATTAGATTGCCGCCGTTTGCGATGGCAGATACCGCCGTAATCAACTGAATGGCCGAAGCGGAAATGCCATGGCCGAAGGAAATAGCGCCGGTGTCAATTTTCGACCAGGTTGAATAATGGGACAGGCTGCCGGACGTTTCGCCGGGGGACTCGATCCCTGTTTTTTGGCCGAAGCCAAAATCACTATAGGTACGGTGAAGTTTTCTGGCCCCCACCTCCTCGCCGACTTTTACCGCCCCGATGTTACTTGAAAATTTGACGATTTGCTGCAGTGACAGCCAGGCGTGTTTGCGGATATCATGCACCACATTTTTACCGATTCTATAGGAGCCGTTTTCGCAGAAAAAAATCTGATGGGGCGAGATCTTGCCATGCTCCAGGGCGGCGGCAGCACTGAATATTTTCATGGTAGAGCCGGGTTCAAAAGTGTCGGTTACGGCCCGGTTGCGCCAGATAGATTTTTCGGAGTCCGAATAAGAATTGGGATTAAAAAACGGATAATGGGCCAATGCCAGTACGGCACCGGTTTGCGGATTCATGACGAGCGCCAGTCCTGAGAGGGCTGAATACTCGTCAACCGCCTTCTTCAATGCACTTTCCGCAATATATTGAATGTTATTGTCAATGGTCAGGACCAGGTTATGGCCGCTGGTATTCATTGACTGCCCGGCCACGGAACTGAACCCATTGCCCAGGGCGTCTTTGAATACCTTATAATTTATATCAGCTCCTTTGAGATGCTGATTGTAATAAAACTCGATGCCTTCCAGGCCGGCACCGTCTATTCCGGAGAACCCCAGGACCTGGGCTGCCAGGGTGGTGTGCGGGTAAAACCGGTTATATTCTGTCACGAACTCAATGCCGGGTGTCTCAAGTTCTTTAACCGCACTGGTTTCCTTGGCGGTAGACTGGCGCTTGATCCAGACAAATGATTTTTTGCTGGCCAGTTTGCTATGAAGACTGCGGGCATCAAGATTTAAAACCCTGGCCAGGGATTTGGCGGTGGCTCCGGGGTTTTCCACCTGGGCCGGATAGGCTGCAATTGACGTCACGTTTATACTGACGGCCATTTCACTCAAGTTGCGGTCAAAAATAAAGCCGCGATGACCGGATGTTGTTAGTGATTTTTCGTACTGGTCGGAAGCCTTCTGTGACAGCCAGGCACTGCGGTATACCTGCAGGTGAATCGCCTTGGCGGCAATGGCTGCGAACGCTGTGATAAAGATGGCGCCCACCAGTAGAATTCGAAATTTGATATATTTATCCATTTATATTTAAGGTATTACGATTATCTGTTTCGGTGTCGGTGTCACCAGGCCCAGCTGGGTTCGGGCAATTTTTGCGATCCGCTGGGGTGACTTCAGACGCGCCAGTTCAATTTTCAGATTATCCTGCATGGCCGACAGCTTTCTTATCCTGGTGGTTTGTTCCTGGATTTCATATTTAACGCGCACATATTGTACCCGGCACCAGGTATAAAAAAGCAGCTCAGCCATAAAAGCGAACATTAACAACAGACATGCAATGGTCACTTTCGGGTTGCGCTGTTTGCGCTTCTTGGGTTTCTTCATAATTATTTTGGACACGGATTTTCACAGATGCACACAGATAAAGATATAATATTTAAAGGAACCAAAATTTTAGAATTGGGTTGCATAAATTTTCTTTAACCTTTGACAATTTGAATATCCTGTTAATCCGTGTTCATCTGTGTCCCAATTTATAATTTTTCTGCCGCTCTCAACCGGGTGCTGCGGGCCATGGGGTTGGCGGCAATTTCTTCTGGGGTCGGGCGCGCCACTCTTTTTGTCAAAATACGGAGCTGGGGTTCCTGGCCGCAAACACACTGCGGCAGCTGCGGCGCGCAGGTGCATCCTTTTTCCAGGGCTTTAAATCGCTGTTTGACGATGCGGTCTTCAAGAGAATGAAACGACAGCACGCACAGCCGGCCGCCGGGCTTTAATAAATCCACCGCGTGCTCCAAAAAGGTCTCAAGCCTTTCCAACTCCCTGTTAACCGCAATGCGAAGTGCCATAAACACCCGGGTTGCGGGATGGATTTTTTGTTTGGGTGCGGCTTTGGTCGGGATCGAACCGACGATGATTTGTGCCAGTTGTTTGCTGGTTCGAATTTTTTCCCGGTGTCGAATTCGAACAATATTTTTTGCGATTTGTTTGGCCCGGCGTTCCTCGCCGTATTGCCTAAAAATTTTTTGCAATTCCTGCTGCGATAATTTGTTGACGAGTTTTTCCGCTGTTTGCCGAGATTGAATATCCATCCGCATGTCCAATGGTTCATCTTTTCTAAAGCTAAACCCCCTGCCGCTGTCTTCAATTTGATGCTGTGATAATCCCAGGTCCAGCAGGATACCGTCGACGGAATCAATCTCTAATTGTTTTAAGAATTCCGGGAGAAGATCAAAATTGCCGTGAAAGAGGTGGATACTTGACGAATAATTTTTAAGAACTGATTCAGCGTTGGAGATGGCGTCAATGTCTTGATCAATTCCGATCAACGTTCCACCGGGAAAAATTTTCTCACAAATTGCCCGGGCATGGCCACAGCCGCCCAGGGTGCCATCGACATAGACGCCGCCGGGTCGGCAATTCAGGTAATTGACCACCTCGTTCAACATTGCAGGGATATGTCGATATGACATAAAATCAGATTCCTAACCTGGCAATTTCGTTTCTGACCTCCTCTTTTTTCATGTCTTTTTCCAGGATCATCGTTTCTTTGTCATAGCTGTCGCGTGACCAGATTTCAAAATGATCGAGTACCCCCACCAGAACAATTTCTTTTTCAAGCTGCGCATATTGTCTCAGGCTCGGCGGTACGAGAATGCGATCCTGTTTGTCACAGCTGCACTCAAATGCCCCACCAATAAACACCCGTCTGAAGCGGCGCATGTTATCATTCTTTTCCGCCATTGCGAGAATTTTGGCTTCTATTTTACGCCATTCATTAAAGGGAAACCCCACCAGGCAGCTGTCCATGCGAGAGATCATCAGACCGTCGGCATCATCGGCCCGGATGACATCCCTGAACCTGGCCGGGATGATGATACGCCCTTTGGCGTCTATGGTATGAAAGGAGCTTCCTCTAAACATAATTCACAATTATCCACATTTATCCACTTTGCTCCCCATTTAACCCCAGATCGCGGGAAGTGTCAAGTAAAATTTGATAAAAATTCATTGATTTCTAAAATAATTCTCAGGTGTTAAAAGATTTAATACTTGGCAAAAAAAAGGGAGAGATGTGGAGGAGGAAGTCCTGGGATGAGATTTTAGGATTTAAAACGGGTGGGCGAGGGCAGGTTAATGAGATTATATTTGCAAAATAAGTTTAACCTATTGAATTTGATTGGAAAAGAATATAATTGAAATCATTTTTAGGATAACCCAGCTTTCTTTTTCATCTTAAATTGGAATTCAACTCTGAAAAAGACTCCTGGATACAAGGCCATAACATCCAATTTCAGCAAAAACCGTCAATAATCTGTCGGCAACTCCTCCGAACTTATTCCCAATCGTTTCTTAAAGGGTTAAAACCTATTCATTATTTTAGTCTAACTATTCATCCCTATTGTAAGTAACAAAAAGAATTAGATAAAATTGTATATCAGCCATGATCCCGCTTTTTTATGATCTTTCGAATTTTATCTGGTATTCGTGCGGTTAAGTTTTTCAATTAAGGCTAAGAGCACCACATAAATTTTCTCGGTTCTCGGTGGACCCGGAAATTAAAGCAGAGAGAATTCCGACGGGTAATTCTTAATTGGGATCATTTTCCTATAAAAATAATAAAATTCAGTGTGTTATAAACCATTTTTGTTTCTGAACAATCCGGACTTGCCGATCAGCCAGCCTATAACGATCCCACCTGTGAATAGGCATGCAATTTGCAATAATTTCTGTGATTTGTAGTTAATTTCAATGCCGTTTTTCCATGAAACCCCGATTCTCCTATAACGGCAAAGAGATTCATAATTCCGGTGTTGATTTTGCTAAATGAATCAATGTTGGGAATTGCAAAAATCAATATGATGGGGTTTTTGTAAAAATTAGTAATAATAATAGAATATTACATCTTATTTTATCGATGTAATCGACAAGGCGGAGCTATATGAACCCTCTGAAATCGATAAACACCAGGGGTAATTCCAGGGCTAAAGCTGATTCCTTTTCTCTGGTGGCGCGATTTATCAAAATTATAATCTGTTTCTGTATAACAGAGCAACTTATTGAATGTCGATAAGGTGGGCGAAAGAAAAGCGGGCTGAAATGTCAAAAGGTATCATTGAAAAAAAAATTCTGAATAATATCACCTTCGGCATCATCGCCACAGTTGTAGCGAATTTATCAAGTTTAGTGATTATTCCTTTTGTTATCAGTGTGTTAGGAACAGAAAAATATGGTATTTGGATAGCTATCTTTGCTTTTCTAAACTATTTTAACCTTCTTGATTTTGGATTTGGAGCCGCAGGAGTTAAATATACAGCAGAATATTATGCAAGAAATGACGTTTTTAGAATTGGTCAGGTGATTACCACATCTACTTTATTCCATTTAATGCTCTTGCCGGTCTTTTTTGTACCCATTTTTTTTAGAAACCAGATTATTGAATTTTTCGGAATTTCTCGAGATATCCTTCCAGAGGCAGTGTTTGTATTGACTGGAGCGATACTGATCTTTGCTCTTTCATTGGTATTTGGTGTCTTCACAAATGTGCTTATCGGATTGCAGCGAATGGACATAACAAGTACTTGCGCTGCAACTTATTCATTATTGAATGCGGCTGGAACTGTAATAATTCTCAAAGCAGGATTAGGTCTTAGGGGAATGATAGTCATGATCGCGGTTTTGCGGATATGTTTAATTACAGTACAATCTGTACTGGTGTTTAAAATTATCCCTGAGGTTAAGAACGGCTTAAAGAGTTTTAATATGAAGATGTTTTATAAATTCTTCAAATATGGAATACAATTGCAAGTGGCAGGAATTGCAGGGTTGATTAATTCATCCCTCGATAAATTATTGATAGGCTATTTTTTGAGAATGGGAGTTAGTAGCTCTTTATGAGTTAGGATCTAAAATTGCAACGTTGATCAAATCCATACCAGCGGTATTGCTGCCACCGCTTATGCCAGCCGCTTCTGAGCTTTATTCGCTCGATGACGAAGAAAGATTACGAACACTATATAATAGAGGGTCAAAGTATATATCACTATTAGCAGTTCCAATTGCTTTTTTCGTAATAACTTCAGCACCAACAATTATGCTTTTATGGATGGGTACGGATAAATATGAATACTCAGTTCTATCAATAAGAATCTTGTCAGTTGGTTATTTTTTCAATATTCTTCCGGGAATCGTCACACCCATCTTCAGGGGCATCGGCAGACCACAGTATGAAATGCAGGCCTGCTCGTTTATTGCGATTGCAAATTTAGTACTGAGTACAGTTCTAATTTTGAAAGTGGGGTATGTTGGAGCACTTCTTGGCACTTCTTTATCAATGAGCATGGGCTATATTTGGTATTTTTACAAATTTAATAAGTTAACTAAAAAGCCTTTTATTGGCTTCCTGATAAATATACTTATGAAGCCGATTATTGGTTCAGGATTGGGGACAATAGCAATTCTTATGCTACAGAATGTAAACTTACTTGATACTTCACTTTGGGAAAGCACTAGAATTGTTTACTTCATTTTTTTCGTAATTCAGTTTATAATTTTTATATTAGTATATATAGGAACCCTTTCGATTTCAAAGCATTTTGATCAAACCGATGTCCTTGTTTTAAAAAATGCTGTTAAAGCGTTACGACGGGAAAAGTGAATGGAATCTTTCTCTATAACTTACACTGCATGCAATTTATGTGGGCAAGACGATACAAAACTGATTTTTACGGGTAAGGATAAATTATTTAACAAAACCGGATCGTTTGAAGTAGTACAGTGTAATCACTGTGGTTTGGTTTACACAAATCCGAGACCTACAGAAGAAACGATCCAGTACTTCTATCCTTCAGACTATGACCCCTATAAAGAAGATAACGTGGGTTGGCGATACATAAAAGTATTTTCAGAGCAAACCAAGCTTTTTAATAAAGTCAAAAATGATATAAAGTTTATCATATTAAAACATAGGTATAACTATTCTCTGGATTATTCAATCAGTTACCCACGAATAAGATGGCTTTATCAATTTCTAAAGCGAGTGTCATTCTTTTATTTTAAAAGGGTATATTACAGGATTCCCTACTGGACTAAAGAGGGTCGGGCATTAGATTTCGGATGCGGTAGAGGAGCGTACTTGCTTATGCTAAGGGAACTGGGATGGAGTGTTGTGGGGTTCGATATCGCAAAAGCACAAAGCAAGCATTTATCAGATCGAAATATTCCTGTAGCTATTGGGAGTATTGATTCTTCTAATTATGAAAACAACTCTATTGATATAGCAACTTTGTGGCATTCCCTCGAACACACTCATCAACCGTTAAAAGTGCTGAAAAAGATATATAAATTGTTGAAAAAAGGAAGTTTAATTTATGTTGAGGTGCCCAATAACGAAAGTTTCGCGAGATATTTGTTTCAGGAGAATTGGTTCCCATGGGAGATTCCAAGACATCTTTATCATTTCTCTCCTCGAACACTAAAAAAAATGCTACTGAAGGCCGGATTTGAGGAAGTTAAGATTAATCATCTCTGCAAGAAAACTATTATGAAAAGTTTCTTCTACTGGCTTGAAGGCAGAAATATTAATTATGATTTTAAAAGTAGTAAAGCCACAAACTTTGTTACCCGACTTATAGTAAAAGCATTTGCCTTACTTCGAGGAAGCGAAATAATTTTTGCTGTAGCGCGAAAGCCTCTTTAATAGAATCAAACGAAAATAGACTTCTAAACGGCTCACTTACAATTGAACTTTTAAACTCGTTACTATGATTGATTTATCTATAATTATTGTAAGTTGGAACGTACGAGGTGAGTTAGAGAAATGCCTCCAATCAATACAGGATTTTACTAAATATCTAAATATTGAAATATATGTCGTTGATAATCATTCTTCTGATGGGACATGCGAGATGGTGCGAAAAAAATTTTCCAGTGTTTATTTAATTGAGAATAAAACTAATGTCGGCTTTGCCAAGGCTAATAATCAGGCTATGCTTCTAAGTAAAGGACGGTATGTTCTGCTATTAAATCCGGACACTATGGTTTACCCGCGAGCCCTTGAGAATATGTCAAAATTTATGGATTCACATCTAAATGCGGCGGCCTGTACTTGTAGAATACTCGATAATGAAAAAAAGCTATTTCGCTTTAGAACTAAAGAATTAACAATTAGAGATGAGTTATTGAGGGATACCTTGATCGGAAAACTTTTTCCTTTTTGCCGAAAACAAGCAGGTAATGTCGATTTCAGTCGAACGCAAAAAGTCAACAGAATTCCAGGCACGTGTATGATGGTCAGAAGAGAGGTTGTTGAGAAGGTCGGAATGTTGGATGAAAGGTATTTTCTTTATGTAGAAGATGATGACTGGTGTCGCAGAATTAACAAAAATGGAGAAATTTTTTATGTAGCTACTGCAACCATACTTCATCTTCAGGGTAAATCTTCAGAGCAAGTGAGAGTAAATGCTCTCAGAGTAGGCACAAATTCAAGATTTTTGTTCTATGAAAAGTATTATGGAATTTTACTGACTTTGCTTTTACGAATGGTGGTTTTTTCCTCAGCTGCTTTATCATTTTTGAAATGGAAGGGGATTTATTTTTTGGACAAAAAGAACAAAGCAACTCTCCAAAAGTTATCGTTTTACCGAAGTAGCATACAAGCCTGTTTGGGATTTGGGAAAAAAGTGGTTTAGATAATGAGGATTCTTTTTTCCAGTTATCACAATCCGCATTTCATTACTATTACTGAATATATTGAAATGGCAGTAAAAAGCCTTGGAAATGACCTTATTGTTTTCGATGATAGAGAACACCTAATACCCGGTCGAATAAGGAAACATATAAAATGGTTAAATGAATTGGACCTTAGGCATATTAACCAGCAGTTTGTTTCACTTGCTTTGGAAAAAAAGCCTGATATTGCTTTAATAGGCGGCGGTGATAGAATTAATTTGCATAGTATCAAAATTTTAAATAATCACAGTATTAAAACAGTTCTTTGGACAACTGACGTTCCAAAAAATTTTAAAAAAATGTCGGAAGTTGGTTCCGCATATAAATATATTTTCTGTCAAGGTAGCGAAGCGATAGAGCTTTTTAGCGAAGTAAAAATACAAAATGCTCATTGGCTCCCAATGGCATGCGATCCTAATTTTCATCATCCGGTAGAACTAACTCACAAAGAACATGAAAAGTATGGGAATGATATTGCTTTTGTTGGTTCATATTATCCAAACAGATATAGACTTTTAAAAAAATTGTCAGGTTTTGATTATGGAATATGGGGCCCTGGGTGGGGGAACATAATACAGCCATCAAACTTTCAAACCCATATTAGGGGTGAGCACACACCACAATCAGAGTGGGTAAAAATTTACAGTGCCAGTAAAATTGTTTTGTCAATTCACTTTCAAGAGTTAGAAAACCGATTTCCTGTATATCAAGCCAGTCCAAGAATATTTGAAGCAATGGCATGCGGTGCTTTTGTAATTTCAGATTATCAAAAGGACGTATTCTCGCTATTTAAGGATGAAAAGCACCTTGTAGGCTTCAAAACTATAGCTGAACTTATAAAAAAAATTAAATATTATCTTAACCATTCAGAGGAGAGAGAAAAGATAGCAAATTGCGGTAGACAAGAAGTTTTAAAAAACCATAAGTATGTCAATCGGATCGAAAAACTCTTTTCTGTTGTTAGGCAAATTTAGGCTTAGGTATGATCAGGAAAAAAGTACTGCATATTGTAGAGGATCTTGAGGTTGGAGGTTTGGAAAGAGTTGTTGAATCAATTGCTCTTGGATTGAACAAAAATAAGTATGAAGTTCAAGTTTGGTGCTTAGCCCGAGGAGGTGTTATTGCAGAAGAATTAATTCGAAAAAAATTATCAGTCAAGATACTTAGGATGAGCAGTTATTACAATCCGATTCAAATAATAAAGCTTTCCAAATTATTAAGGCTATCGAAAATTGATATCGTTCATACCCATGGATATTTTGGAGGAACCTTTGGAAGGCTGGCAGCAATTTTAGCTGGAACCCCGGCCATATTCGCACATGTGCATACATCATATTTTGGATTCAAGAAACGCAATATTTTTGTTGATAAAATTTTGTCATATTTTACCAATAAAATTATTTCCGTATCTGAAGCCACAAAAGATTTTGTCTGCAATTTTGAGGGGATCCATCCCAAAAAAGTATGTGTCATTTATAACGGCGCCGGTCCAAGAAATATCTTAAAAAAAAGAATGACGGTGGACCGAAATTCTTTTGGTTTTTCCAGAGCTGATTTCGTTGTAGTAACGGTTGCATCATTAGTTAAAAACAAAGGGCATATTGTAATTATTGATGCAATCAAAAGCGTCGTAAAAAATAATGGTAACATAAAATTGCTAATTATCGGTGACGGTCCACTCAAAAATGGTCTTGAAAAATATGTGATAGACTGTCAGCTTGGGTCACATATTCGTTTTGTCGGCATAAGAAAAGATGTTTTTGCCTTATTGTATTTAGCGGATTTATTTATTCTCTCTACAATTGAAAGAGAAGGATTGGGGCTATCAATTATCGAAGCGATGTCAATGGGTTTACCGGTTATTGGGACATCTATTGGCGGTATACCAGAATTGATTAAAAACAAAGAGAATGGCTTGTTGGTTCGTCCCGGAAACTCACATGAATTGGCCGTTGCGATCCAAAGACTGGTTTCAGATAAGGATCAAAGAAAAAAAATGGTCAAGCAGGGCAAAAAAATGTATGAGCAGAAGTTTACAGCTGTAAAAATGGTTAAACAAATAGAACTTTTGTACGATGGACTGGGGAAAGCGGTTTAGGAATGACCGCAAAACATCTGAACATATTGTATTTGTCAAGTTTTGAAGATGATGGAAGAGGTGGCCAAAAAAGCCTCTTAAATTTGATTTCTAATTTAGACAGAGAAGCATTTAAGGCTCATGTCGTTGTGCCAGCGGAAAATGGTAGCCTTGCTAAAAAGTTAAAAATTCGTGGTGTTGAATTAAGTGTGATAGGATTTCCGAAAGTTATTGATTATCGTGTAATATCGAAGTTCAAGGCATTTTGGAAACTATTTAATTTGGTGAGCCAATACCAAATAGACATTATCCACACAGATGGGCCCCGCAACACATTTTATGCCGGAATAGTTGCTAAGCTAAAAAGTATTCCGATGATCTGGCATGTGAGAGCCTCAAATCAAGACCATTATGATCAAATTTTGTACAGTCTGTCATCCAAAATCATTCTTGTGGCCGATGCTCTTCGATCACGGTTTAAATTCTCTAACCACGCTAGGAAGTTTATAACAATTCACAATGGAGTTGATTTGTCCAAATTCAGACCCCAAGAACAAAATGAAACTATAAGAAAAAAGTATAAAATTGGAAAAAATGAATTATTAATCGCGGTGACAGCAAGAATCGAAAAGCTGAAAGGACAAAAATACCTTATAGAAGCATGCAGTAAATTACAAAACAAAATACCACATTTTCGGATTCTGCTGGCAGGCGAAGTTACTGATTCTTCGTATTTGAAAGAGTGTCAAGACAAAGCTGCCGAATTCGGTATCAAAGACAGCGTGCTTTTTGTGGGACAAATAAATAATGTCGACCAGATACTGAATGCAGCTGATATCTTTGTCCTGCCCTCTCTTTTCGAAGCCTTTCCCCGATCAATAATCGAAGCTATGGGTGCCGGCAAGCCGGTTATAGTCACAAACGTAGGGGGTTGTATTGAAGCCGTAGAAAATAATGTTTCTGGATTTATTGTTTCGGCCAAAGATTCAGATGCAATGGCAAATAAAATATTTTTGCTGGCTAAAGATGAAAATTTGAGAGATAAAATGGGGATCGAGGCAAGGCACCGAGCAGTGGAAATGTTCGATATCCAAGATAATGTCAAAAAAACCGAGAAGCTATATTATCGAGGTTTTAAAAATTTTTAATGACTGCTTTCGGAATTAATTGCAATCTTTGTGGGCATAATGATTTCAGGGTTATCGAAAAAGAGGAATCTCTTTCCTGGTATTGAGATGCAACCACTGCGACGCTGGTGTTTGTTGATCCTCAACCTGATTCCGTTGCATTAAAAGATCATTATTGTGAAAATTATTACTCGGAATGGATGAACAAACAAAAGAACAAGCGATTCCTGGATGTGGCAGAATCGGTTAAATAAAATACAAAGGATACGTTCGAGCGGTAAGTTACTTGATGTGGGTTGCGGTGAAGGTCTTTTTTTGAGATTAGCCCAGGCTAATGGATGGCGCATCAGTGGAACAGAGCTATCTTCCTTCGCTTCGAAGTTAGCAGCCAATACCTTAAAAACGGATATATATTGCGGAGAACTCGATGAGGCAAAGTTCGCAAAAAATTCATTTGATGTTGTGACAATGTGGCATGTTTTGGAGCACGTAAAGAGCCCTAAAAAGCTACCTGAAGAGAGATTCATCGCATACTAAAACCAGAAGGTTTATTGGTTTTAGCAGTACCAAACGTTAACGACTTGCTCATGAAATTTGCCTACAGGATTTTTAAGGGGCGGAGCCTTAAGTTGTTTTCGATAAATGGCAAAGAAGTCCACCTTTATCATTTTTCACCGGAAACATTGTGCTTGTATTTTGATAAAACCGGATTCGATTGTTTGCAACTGTCGCCGGATTACGGGATTATTCAATTCCCCAAAAAAATAGTTAACTGGATTTCAGTGATACCATATTATATGCCGATTTTAAATTTTTTAACGCAATTGAAACCTTTGCCATGCCACGCAAGTAGATTCTCAAAATACATGAAAAAGTTCATTAAACAATGTTACCTGTATGTTCGACAATGGGTGTTAAATTTTTTATCCATTTTTTTGTCTCGAAAAGCATTTAGCACTGAAAATTTATATGATGAAATTAAAAAAGCTTTATTCATCCGTATTGATAGAATCGGCGATCTTATTCTTTCAACCCCGGCTTTAAAAGCATTTAAACAAAATTTTCCTGATAGTGAGCTTATCCGTCCTTGCCAGCAAAACCAATCACCCGGTCTTATTGAACCTGCCATATATTGATCATGTTATTATATATGACCATAACCAGAATATCACTAAAAAACTGTCAACAATCCTGCGATTAAGAAAATACGGCTACGATCTTGTTGTAGATCCTTATAGTACTTGAATTGAAAACCGCTTTAATTGCGGCGCTCAGTAGCGCAGAAAACCGGCTGGGGTATGCTTCGTATGGAAGGGAATTTTTTTTTAATATAACGGCTCCGGAGATAGAATCTAATCAACACTTTATTGAAGCGACATTAAATGTTCTCAAGCCTCTTGGAATTGAAAATAGAAATCGAACACCGGAAATATTTTTGTCGGAACCAGAAAAAAAGTGGTCTAAAAATTGGATTTTGAAGAATAAGATAGGAGGCAGACCGATTGTTGGGATCCATCCTGGTGCCCATTATGAAAGTCAAAGATGGCTACCTGATTATTACGCTGAACTCGTTAATAAAGCAAACCAAGGCAATAAATTTGATTTTTTACTTTTCGGGGGGGCCGAGGATCGAGATTTGATAGATAACATTAAATCGTTGATTTTCGATAAAGTCCTTACATTTTTGGGAGAGGATCTTCGCCAATTCATATCTCTGGTAGATTCATGTGATATTCTGATATGTAATAACTCGGGGCCCTTGCACCTTGCTGTGGCATTGAGCACTCCTTCAATTTCTTTTATGGGTCCGACCGATAAAAATCACTGGATGCCTGCTGGCAGCCAACACCATGTTCTGAGAGTTGACAGTTTGCCCTGTATTGGTTGCAATCAAGGGCGCTGCACCAGAAAGACGCATGATTGTATGCGTCTAATCTCACCTTCCATGGTCATTGAAACTTTAAATGAAATGCTTCAGATCTAACAATATTTCGGATAATTACCATATAACCAGGATCAGGTTAAAATATATGTAAATGTATTATATAATAGTCAATTTTACAGATTGTTTATGCGCATCTCAATTTTTTTCCGTTTAATTTTCCTTAAGAGCAGTATTTAAAATTTTTCTTCGAAAAATTAGCCTTGCTATACATATGACCTAAATCATTGTTTAAGAAAAAATGTTTAATTTACGATTTTAATGTTATTCCCAATGAATTGCAATTGCTGCAACTCGGATAAAGTTATCCCCCACCCACTAAATCTTACTGGTTATAGAGAATGCTTAAGATGCGGTCTTATTTTTAAAGAAAAGCACGATGGCAATACCAGAAAAAATGAGCTGATTAGCCATTACTCGAGTGCTGATCCTCATGAAAGTGTTGCGGCTGCAAAACAGAATTTTTTTAAAAAGACTCTTGAGTTTCTCAATAGAGAGATAAATGGGCCGAAGAAATCGATATTAGATATAGGGTGTGGATATGGGTATTTTATCGATTTGGCAGCAAAACAAGGTTGGGATGCTTACGGTACTGAAATTGTAAAAAAGGCAGTTAAATGTGCAGAAAAGAAAATTGGTAAGGCAAATGTCCATCATGGGACTTTAATAGACGCAAAGTATAATGATAATTATTTTGATGTAAACACTTTCTGGGACGTTCTAGTTGAAGTTGATGATCCTTTTGAAGAATTGAAGGAATGTTATCGAATCCTTCGAGAAGGTGGTAAAATAGGAATTCGAGTGCGAAACAGCTTTTTTCAAAGGTTAATCTATAAACTATATTTACGTTTTAAGAAAATTGCAGATAAATACCAAATAAAGAAACCGTATGTATTCCACCAATTTTCCTTTAATCGTAAAGCAATTTTTTTGCTTTTAGTTCGCGTCGGATTTACAAATATAGCAATCAAAAATTCACCCTTGTCAGAGGGAGATCCGTATAATTATACTAAAATTAATAGAATAGTTAATGTGACCAAGAATTTCACCGAAATATATATCCGAAATTATATTCTTTTTTAGCTTCGGTAAATTAATTGTTGGGCCATCTCTGTTAATTTGGGCAGAAAAGCCAAAATATAAGAGTAAGGGAAGGCAAATTAGATTGTAGATTTATAAAAGATAAATATGTCTGGCAGAGTGAGAAAAATGTTCTTAAATATTTTATTTGTGTCCGATGTTTCTATTTCTAAAGTGATTGGAGGGGCAGAGAGAGTATTGTATGAGCAAACCAAACACATGGCCCAGAGAGGACACAGCGTACATATTTTAACTCGTATGTTACGAAGTCATCAGAACAATCGTAGTTATAAAGACGGCATATACGAATGGCGGTACGATGTTGGATTAGCTGATAATCCAATAAGGTTTATTTTAAATACAATAAAAAACAGCAGAGAATTATTTGAAAATCTGCATAGTGAATATAAATTCGATTGCATCAATTTTCACCAACCGTTTTCTGCATTTGGCGTGAATCAATCAAAATTCAGTAAAAATTTAGCCAAAATTTATACGTGTCATTCTTTATCAATTGATGAGTTTATTTCAAGGAATCTAATGCCTTCGAAATTACTTGGGAAAATAATTTTTTTGATCCATTGTTCCGTGAGGAAATTGATTGAAAAAAAGTTATAAATAGATCTGATGAGATTATAGCACTTAGCCATTTCACAGTCGAAAAACTTAAGTATCAATTTGGCCTCAATAGAAAAGCAATGACGATTATCCCTGGAGGAGTTGATTTAAAAAGATTTCAACCGGTACAGGATAAAAAAAATATTAGACAGCACTTAGGTATCTCGCTTGAGAAAGTGCTCTTATTCACTGTTCGTAATCTTGTTCCTAGAATGGGACTGAAAAATTTAATTTTAGCAATGAAAGATATTGTAAAAGAAATTAGTGATATATATTTGGTTATAGGTGGAGATGGGCCTTTGAAGGAAAATTTAAGAACTTTAACAAATACTCTTGGGCTAAATAATTTTATACACTTTGTTGGGTTTATTCCTGAAAACCAACTTCCTGATTTTTATCGTATGGCGGATATTTTTGTTTTACCCACAAGGGAACTTGAAGGCTTTGGGTTGGTAACGCTTGAGGCGCTGGCTAGTGGCATTCCTGTTCTTGGAACGCCTATTGGCGGAACGAAGGAAATACTAAAAAAATTTGATTCTCGTTTTTTGTTTAATAATACAGATAATAATTCTATAGCAAATTTAATATTGAAACTGTACTTTAATAAGAAAAAGTTTCCTAAAAAATGGGCGGAGATGACAAAACAATGTCGTGCTTTTGTGGAAAAAAACTATTCATGGGAAAATAATGTTGACGCTCTTGAAAAGGTTTTTATTGAGAACACTAGACGGGTTAACTCCTTGACTCTACCCAATTAAAAAGCATATGTGTGGAATTTGTGGTAAAATAACTTGCGATAACACACCCCTCGATCATAATTTTCTCAGGTCAATGTGCAATACCTTTTCTTATCGTGGACCGGATGATGAGGGTACCCATATTGTTGCGTCCAATTGCAATGCGGCTGCCAATATCAATATAGGAATTGGGCATAAACGATTGTCCATTATCGATTTATCTGCGAGCGCCCATCAACCGATGGCAAATGTGGACAGCACCATCTGGCTCACCTATAATGGTGAAATTTATAATTTCAAGGAACTTCGGGACGATTTGGTACGGAAGGGCCACCATTTCAAAAGTAACTCGGATACGGAGGTTGTCCTCCACTCATATGAAGATCGAGGCCTGCAGGCTATTGACCTATTCAATGGAATGTTTTCCTTTGCTGTTTGGGACAATAGGTTAAAAAGATTGTGGGTGGGGCGCGATCGTATAGGTATAAAGCCGTTAGTATATTTTTGGGATGGAAATCATTTTATATTTGCCTCTGAAATAAAAGCACTCCTTACTGATCCCAATATACCGAAAGAAATAGACTATGAGGCCCTCTTTTTTTATCTTACCTTTAACTATGTGCCGGCTCCTTATACCATTTTCAAAGGTATAAAAAAATTAGAACCCGGTCATTTTCTGGTAATCGAAAATGGAAATCTGAGAATTACGAAATATTGGGATGCACCCCGGAAATATGATCCTGAAAGGAAAAATTTATCTTTCAAAGATCAGGAGAAGCTTTATAAAGAAAATCTTTATGAGCTTTTAGATCAATCCGTTCAGGCCAGGATGATGGCCGATGTTCCATTGGGCGCATTTTTGAGCGGCGGAATTGATTCCAGCATTATTGTCGCTCTAATGTCGCGTCACACCGATAAACCGGTGAAAACCTTTAGTATCGGTTATAAAGATGACAAAATCTATGATGAAACAGGTTATGCAAGAGAGGTTGCGGATCTTTACAATACCGAGCACCATGAATTTAAGCTATCTTACAAGGATATGCTGGAGGCACTGCCGAATATTATTTCTTCCTTTGATGAACCTTTTGCCGACTCATCTGCGATTCCAACCTATATTGTCTCCAAAGAAACTAGAAAGCATGTCACTGTGGCATTATCCGGAGACGGCGGCGATGAGCTTTTCGCAGGGTATCGCTCCTATCTCGCAGAATATTGGTTTGCAAAATATATGAGGGTCCCCGGCTTGTTCAGGGAGGGTTTATTCGAAAAAATTATGAATGCCCTGCCGGATTCAAGAGATACCAAAGGCCTGGAATACATCCGGCGGTTGAAAAAATTTATTAAAGGGACCAAAGGATCTTTTCCGGAAAGAGTTCTTTCGCTGAAAGAGGTTTTCCCTAAAGATATCAGGCAAAAAATCCTATTAGAAGCCCCATATGATAAATCTTTAAATGATCCAGCTCTAAAGATGGGTTGAGAGATTATTAAATTACTATCAAGGAGATAGCTTAAATTGTATCCTATACTCTGATCTGAAAGATTCCCTGCCGGGCGATATGCTTACCAAAGTCGATTGGATGAGCATGAAAAATTCCCTTGAAGTTCGCGTCCCCTTTCTGGATCATCGGTTAGTGGAAATGGCATTTCAGATGCCTGGAGCCTTGAAACTTAAAAATGGCAAGACCAAATATATCCTCAAGGAAACATTTAAGGACCTCCTTCCGCCAAGCATATATCGACGCCCAAAGGCCGGTTTTGAAGTCCCGATCAGTCGGTGGTTGAAAAACGAGCTGAAATTCCTACTCGACCAATATCTCGCCGAAAAAAGAATTCAAAACCAAGGCATATTTGATCATAAAATTATCAAACAACTTGTGGGACAACACTTGAGCGGTAAAACAGATACATCCTGGATGCTTTGGAATTTAATTGTATTCCAGAGTTGGTATGAAAATTATTTTCTTTAAGTATTTGTGTTCTTTTCTCACTGGAAATAAGTCAGTCTATTTTTGAGTTGGGTAGAAAATAGTCGTGCAATAAAATGACGAAAATCCTCCACATCATCACCCGCCTGGACATGGGCGGTTCGGCTCAGAATACCCTGTTAACCTGCCTTGAATTGAGTCGAAAATACGAGATGGTTCTGGTTTGCGGCCTTTCGCAAGAGTCCAATATGACCGACTCGGAAAGAGAGGCTGTTGATAGGCAAATAAATGATGCCCGGGTAAATGGGGTCAAGATTATCCAGATTCCTTCTTTGTTGCGTCGAATCAGTCCGGTGAATGATATTCGCGCCCTGTATGATCTCGTTCGAATAATAAAAACCGAAAAGCCTGATGTCGTTCACACTCACACTTCTAAAGCCGGCATATTAGGGCGGATTGCGGCTAAAATCGATCAGGGTTCCGCTCATTGTCCATACGCCCCACGGACATGTTTTCTTCGGCCATTTCGGCCCGATTCTTTCCAGAATATTTATGTGGATCGAAAGGCTTTTTGAGCCTCTAACAGATCGGGTTGTCGCTCTTACCGATGGTGAAAGAAAAGATTACACGGACCTTAATGTCTATCCCGAAGATAAACTTGTTCAGATTCACAGCGGTGTTGATATTGAAAAATTCAAGCAGGTCCCGGTTTGTGCGGTTGAAAAGAAACGCTCTTTAGGGCTGGAGCAGAATGGTTTGGTTGTGGGGTTTATTGGATGGCTGCTGCCGATTAAGGGTCCCATGCATTTGCTCAAGGCAATGGAAGATGTCTGGCTCGATTATGCTGATACAGTAGTGGTTTTCATCGGAAAAGGCGATCTGGATGTCGATTTGAGAGCTGAGGCCCTCAAGGCCGGTGCGAATGGCAGGGTTAATTTTCTGGGCTGGCGCAACGATATTGATGAGATCATGCCGCTATTCGATATTTTTGTCCTGCCATCGCTCAATGAGGGTATGGGCCGAGTGTTAGTTGAAGCCATGGCCGCCGGCAAACCAATAGTGGCTAGCAACGTCGGCGGAATTCCTGACCTTGTCAAGCACGACCTAAACGGATTGCTGGTGCCGCCCGGAGATGAAAAAGCTCTGGCTGGCAAGCATCAAGCAGCTCATAAGCAACCCGCAAAAAGCAAAAATGATGGGTCAGTGCGGCAGAAGGCTCTGTGATCAATTCAGCGTGGAAGCAATGGTTGAGAAAATAGATAATCTATATCAGGAGCTGTTCAAATTTCACCGCCCGCTTCGCTTGAGACACAGAGAACACAGAGAAAAAATATTTTCCCCTGATCGGGCGGTACCGACCAGGGAGACATCTCAGCCCTCCGGGCAAGAAAATTATAAGAACAATTGAAGCTATATTTGAATTTGCCAGATATTCATATAGGAGACTGATAGTTGTATACTAAAATTCCTTGAAGCAACGCTTCTGATGGTTTTGATTTGCCATAGACTCCCGGCAAATCAGTAAAATAGTGCTCTGTGATCTCAGTGTACTCGAGCGAAGCGGGTGGTTAACTAAAAGTATAAAATGAAGACCTGGTTTACATATTTAAAGCAAGGACTGTCGCGCAAGATGCCCAAAGACCGTATCGCCGGCAGTCGCGGCTATGGAGGTCTTAAAGCCAATCTGAAAAACCTGGCCCCTTATTTTACAAATCACTGGCGCCGTGGTTTGCTCGGGTGTTTGCTTATCGCAGCGACTACTCTATTTTCATTTCCAACACCATTGATTACCCGCTACCTGGTGGATGATGTCATTTTGGGCCGTCATATCGGGCTGCTGGCCGGAGCAATCCTTTTACTGGCTGGCTGCCTGGTGGCGGAAAAGATAGCCCGTCTACTGGAAGACTTTTATTTTGCACGCTTCGAGCAACAAGTTACCCTGGAAATCCAGGAAGATTTATTTAATCGAATTTTACGATTTCCGAAATCATTTTTTGATGACAAGCAGACAGGGTATCTGCAGTCACGGCTCATCGAAGATGTCGATGGAATACGCTGGTTTTTTTCCAGTACGATCGTTCATGCTATCGGCAATGCGCTGCGATTTTTAGGGGGCATGTTTTTTTTATTTTATCTGGAGTGGAAGCTATCCATTGCTGTTTTGATACTTATGCCGGGGCTTGTGTGGATGGTTCGGTTTTTCTCCGGCAGAATTCACCTATTGAGTCATCAAGCCATGGAGCACAGGGCTGAGGTATCCGGTTGCGTTCAGGAATCGTTGTCTGAAGCTTCTCTTATCAAGGCTTATGCCAACGAGGATCGTGTCCGATCTCAGCTCATGTCATCGATAAAAAGTGTATTTCAAATTAACCTGGAACAAAAGGTTATAAATGCTCTTGCAAGTCTCGCCATTAACTCCATGCCGGGGGTAGCACGCATAATCACACTGGCTGTGGGAGCTTTCTGGATTATAAAAGGGCAGTGGACCATCGGGTCTTTGCTGGCCTTCCAGGCCTATTTATCCTATGTCTTCGGCCCGGCCCAATTTTTGGCCTCTTCTAATCTGCAACTTCAAAAAGCTCTGGCAGCGCTGGAGCGCGTCTCGGCTCTTTTCGACATTGCACCGGAGAATAGTCATGAATCCGGCCGCACAGTTGATCGATTAAAAGGTGAGATAGAATTTAAAAACGTTTCTTTTGGCTACAATGGTTTTGAGTTGGTTCTTAAAGACATCTCGCTTCACATTCGTGCGGGTGAACGGCTGGCCCTTGCAGGCCCCAGCGGTATCGGGAAAACAACTCTGATCAGTTTGATTTTGCAATTTTATCGAACTAAAGTTGGAGAAATTTATTTCGATGGTCAACCGGCATCGGATTATAATTCCGTATCGTTACGACAACGTATTGGATATGTATCCCAAAACCCGAGAATATTTTCCGGCACCGTTTTGGACAACCTGTGCTATGGAAATCCTGATGCCGCCAAGAAACAAATCGTTCAAGCTGCTAAAATAGCCGGCATTCATGATGATATTGAAAAGCTGCCGGATGGTTATGAAACCGGCATTGGAGAAAAGGGCATTAATCTGTCCGAAGGGCAGACGCAGCGACTTTCGATTGCCCGGGCCCTGGTTAAGGACCCGGATATTCTCATCCTGGATGAACCGACTTCCGCCCTGGATAGCATGACAGAGAAATCCATTTTTAATGCTTTGCCTTCCCACGTCAACGACAAAACAGTGCTTGTGGCGTCCCATAGAATATCGACCCTTATGCAAGCGGATCGACTTCTTTTGTTAAATGAAAGTGGTGTAGCTGATATCGGAACCCACCAATCGCTGCTGGAATCCAATGACTACTACCGGGCGATGGTAGATTATCAGAAAACATTCAGTGTAGTGGAGGGAGTCTCTTTTTAAAATCCTTACCACCCATTCGACCTGCTTCTCAGGTCTCATTCGAGACCCAGAGTCCACAGAGAATATTAATATCGCTCTGCGATCTTGGTGCCTCGAGCGACTTGTCGGGTCGTAGCTTGTAAAGCGAAGACCGAAGCGGGTGGTGAAAAAAATTAGATAGATTTAGATCATGGAAGAACAAAAATACGGGGACTGGAGTTTGGGGGTTCACCAAAGACTTTCGGGCAGGCGAATACCCCTCGGCGGGTCTATTGAAGTAACCCAGCGCTGCAACAACAAGTGTGTTCACTGCTACAACAATCTTGCTGCCGGCGATCAAGATGCCCGGGTAAAAGAGCTTACGCTTGATGAGCACTGCCGAATTATTGATGAAATAACAGGATTTGGCTGTTTGTGGCTGCTGCTAACCGGCGGGGAGATATTTTTGCGCAAGGACTTCCTTGACATTTATACTTACGCCAAACAAAAGGGACTTATCATCACCCTGTTTACCAACGGGACCCTCATCACGCCTGATATCGTCGATTATCTGGCGCAGTTTCCTCCGTTCTCCATTGAATGCACGCTGTATGGCAACACCAAAGAGACTTATGAATCCATCACAGGTATCCCAGGTTCCTTCGATCGTTGTATGAAGGGGATTGGCCTTTTAATGGAGCGCAAACTACCCCTTAAACTAAAGACCATGGCCATTGTTCAAAACAAGCATGAAATTTTTGATATGAAGCGATTTGTTGAAAAAGAACTTGAACTTGAGTTTAAGTTCGACGCCATGGTGAATCCCCGCCGGGATTGCTCTAAAATTCCCCTTGAGGTGCGTCTGACGCCACGGGAAGTTGTGGAATTAGACCTTGAGGATACCGGCCGCCTCTTTGAATGGGAGAAATTTGCCGACCGCTTTAACAAACCGTTGGTGGATCAGGAAAGAGCCGATAAGCTGTATCAATGTGGCGGCGGGTTTCAATCATTTGCCATAGATCCTTACGGGCGGTTATCGGTCTGTGTATTGTCGGGAAATACTTATGATCTGCGCAAGGGTAACTTCAAAGAAGGCTGGGAGAAATATTTGCTTAGCCTGAGACAGAAGAAAATAACCCACGAGACAAAATGTTCAAATTGCCAGATCAAGTCCATGTGCGGTATGTGTCCGGCCAACAGCGAGCTGGAATGCAGGGAAGCCGAAGCCCCGGTCGACTTTTTATGTGAAGTGGCTCACCTCAGAGCACACGTCTTGGGTTGTAATATTGCGCCTCACGGGGATTGCGAATACTGTCGTGATGGTAGTAGATATGAGGATATGATGAACACTGTTGAGGATTTAGTCCGCCTGCGGCGGACGAGGATTTAATTCCCCGCCCCTTGGGGCGTTTAAAATTTTCCGTAGGGCGCTAGGCGATAGGATCCGGGCATTGACCATGTTTCCCGAACTAGTAACAGATCTCTTAAAAGATGGCTACAAGGTAAGCTTTAACGCTCCCGGCCATAGCATGTATCCAACGATTATGGCCAATGAAACGGTTGTGGTAGGGCCGGTGGAGCCATCGGCTGTCCGCAAAGGCGATATCGTACTATTCCGTTTTAATGGCAGCCTTGTCGCCCATCGGGTCATGGGTATTGTCAAGGATGATAAGGCCAATGAATATTCCACTTTATTGAAATCATTCTGCCCGGATCAAGGACCAAGTGCCTCCAAATCCATCCAATCACTCTTCTTTATTCTTCGCGGAGATGCTGCCCGAACCTTTGATGAACCCGCTACCTCTGAACAGGTTCTCGGAAAAGTTATCTCTCTTGAAAGAAACGGCAAAATTGTCAATCCTTATAGCTTGAAGCATAAGCTCGCCTGCTGGGCCCACCGCTGGGCCGCCCGCCTGAAAAGACACCTGCTTTTTTCCTATATTCACAAATAATCAAAGGATGTTAATTTAATGACAGAATTTAATGTGCTCTCAATCGAAAATAGAATACTGAACTGCTGCGCCGTTATTGATTCGGATAGAGATCAGCTGCAAAAAGTCCGCCAGTATATGTCTGATTCGGTTGATATGGATCGTTTAATCGACCAGGCGACCATGGATGGAATGGGAGGATTTCTGTATAAAAATTTCCTGAAAGCAGGCCTGCTAGAAACCATCAGCCCCCGGCACAAACAAAAACTGTACACTGTTTACTACCTCACGGTTCGCAACAACGTCAGGTTTCTGCATGCCTTAAATGCTGTTCTGGAGGATCTCAACCAGGAAGGTATTGATATTGTCCTGTTGCAGGGGATGGCTCTTTTGCATGGGGTGTACCGGGATGTTGGGCTAAGGCCCATGAAGGATATTGACCTGTGGGTTTTACCCGAAGGTTATCAACGCCTGGCTGCCACTCTGGCCCGCCAGGGTTTTAGCAGGGACCCGTTGTATCCCAATACCTTTCGAAAGGGCCAAACTGTACTGGATGTTCACACGCATATTTTATGGGCGGACCGCATCAAATCCAGGGTCCATTTACTAAGCATGAATCAGGATGAAATTTTTCATAAAACAGTAGAAGTTAATTTGAATGGCCGCCAGACCTTGTGCCTGAATCCGCAAGACCAATTTTTATACCTGGGTCTGCATGCCCTTAAACATAACTTTGAGCGCTTGATATGGTTGGTGGATATAAAGTTCCTGGTGGGCGAATGGAAAGAGCCAGATTGGGCCGCGCTGATTGACAGGGCCGATGATTTAGGTCATAGAGAGACGCTGCTTTACATTCTTTATCTCCTGAAAAATATTTTTGATATGGGGCTGCCCGTCGGAATATCTAATTTTTTAAATAACTGGGAACCGGGTTTCCTGGAAAAAGTGATGTTGCACAGAAGGATCAACGGCCGGTCGATTCCCAGTTGGGCTCAATTAATTTTAATATCCAACGGCAGGAAATTTGGACAACGGTTTTCTTTTTTTTGTGAAACCCTTTTCCCCAGGCCGCAGATTTTAAGACAGGTTTTTGCGAATACCCCCCAACTCAGCGTGCCGCAGCTTTACTGGAAAAGGGTGTTGCAGGTGATTGGAATTCGCAGAAGTGATTTCTAAACCCCGTTAATCCCCATGGCTTTTTTAAATAAGGGACCGGCGATTGAATAACTCCCCTATCCCTCAATGAATCGGAACAAAATCAATTCTTCTGTTCAATGCCCTGCCGGCATCGTTCTCGTTGGAGGCGATATTTTTGGTCGCTCCATATCCCACCGCTTTGAGTCTTTGGGGATTTACTCCCTTGTCGACCATTGATTTTTTCACCGCCAGGGCGCGTTTTTCAGACAGCATTTGATTGTAACTTTCAGGGCCGATATTATCGGTCTTGCCCTGGATTTCAATTTTCAAGTCGGGGTTCTCATTTAACACGGCAAGGATAACTTCCAGCGCAGGGTAGTAGCGGGGTTTTATTTTAGCACTGTCAAAATCAAATAAAATATCCGGTGTTGCCCAGCAGCCTTTTTCATCCACATCAGCCGTTAGGGGAGTTTGGGGGCAATTATCCAAAGGACTCAAAACACCGTCGTTGTCCGCATCCAGTGAGTCCTTTTTACCAATCAATCTGGTGATCACCGGCCCTTTGGAGCAGCCGATTTTATCTACTTTAGATCCCCAGGGGGTATCCGGGCACTTATCTAAAGGGTCTGGCACCCCGTCACCGTCGCCATCTTTTTCGGTGGCCGAAAGACGGTCATATTCCTTTAATACCATTTTGCGCGCATTAAACTGAATCAAACTTAAACCGGATTTGGCTATCGTAAGCCGGGACAAAGAATCCGGCCCAATCAATATATCATCGAGTTTTAATACTCCCTCGATGATATCCCCGTTGGCCAACAAAACTTTAACCTCATTTTTCTTATCACCGGTAAACGCAATACGGTTAAAATCTTGCGCTTGATAGGTTGTGGTCATATACTCGGCTTCAAGCCTGAGTTCAGAATTTATCAATTTGCCGGAAAATCGATCATTGTTTTGAGTGGTAAATATGGTGGTTATGATGGGATAACTTGGGCCGCTGGTATCAAGCGTGATAAGCTTTACGTCTCTACATCCCAGGGTTTCGCTGGTCCCGGTCTGGAGTTCAATTTGAATATCTTCATTCAGAACAGTACCGTTGAATAGATCATTGTTAATGGTTTGCAGTTTGGCTTCAAGCTTTTGGTTATCTGACAGCGAGATTTTTTTAAGAAAATCATTTTTAATGACGATTTGCCCGTATGGGCTTTGCAATGCAAAATAGCTGTTCTGCACAGTCCCGATCAGCCGGTCTCCATTGTGTAGCAAGACCGTATCTCCTTGACTTTGTGCAGTCAAAACAAAAATAGTTAAAATAAGGATTGAAAAGAATGTAATGCATTGCCTCATAACCGTATCTCCTTCTATCTCTATCGCGAAAAATTCAATTATATCAAACAAGTATAGGGGGAAAACTAAAAATTGTCAATTTAAATATTACTAACAGTAAATAACCGATAACGGCGGGTTAAGTAGGAAGAGGCCAATTCATGTTTTAAAATAGAAAGGTTATACTGAAGATCGCAAGATTTCCAAGACAATGAATGGTGATCGGAACCAGAAGGTTATTTTCTCTCTCGTAGGCTATTGCAAACACAATGCCACCGACGAACTGAGTAAAGGGGAGACTGCCTCCGGTCAGATGGGGCAGAACAAATAAAGACGTACTCAATGCGACAGCGGCATAAACACCCCATCGCCGGAAAAAGCCGTAAAGAATACCACGAAAAAATATTTCTTCTGCAACCGGACCGATGGCACCACCTACAACAAGGTAAATGAGAACAAGCAATTTGGAGTAGGGCAGGGGCGTAAAAAAAAGCCCTAGTGCATTAATACCGACAGCGTATAAAACAAGAATCAGAATACCTGCTGCGATCCCAAAGCAAGCAGACCAGATCATGCCCTTTCTGAATCCGGCGGATATTTTTCCGGGAGCCAGGCCGATGGCGTCCACGCTTCTTTCAAGTTGAATAACAATGAGAATCAGCAGAATAATTTCTAATATCCGGGTAAACCCGAGGCCCGGCAGAGGAGAGATAAATACAGCAGTAATGATTGGTCGGAAAAATATTTCTGAAATCAATACAGCGGCAATTGATGCCACTAAGGTTTTCAAGGCAATTTTTTTTGCTTCCATCCAAGGGACCTTAAGGCTTTATAAGCATACAACTGGGCGTACCAGTCATGGGATAATGATATTTTTTCTAATATAGGCCTGATTGCCTGCCGGTTTTTTTGCAAACCCAATGACTGAAAAGCCATGGAGCGGACATTGGTATTTTTATCTTCCAAAAATTTTAGCAGTTCAATAAAGGATTTCTGGCTCCGGCCGGCCGCCAGCGCAATCACGAGCCAATAACGCTCCTGGGGATGAGGGCTTTTTAGCAACTGGCGGTATGAACGGTAGTCTGTAATATCCAGCTTTTTTTGCCGTATAGATTTTAAAGCTGCTATTCGTATCGACAGATTTTCTGACGCTAAGGCTTCTGGGATATTCTTAATCTGATTGGGACTGCTCCTATTCGCATGAAAATGGATAAGCACAAGAAACCCGACCATCAAGCACAGCATCGAAGCAGTTAGGGACGCACTTTTTCGACTAAAAAACAATGCTGTCAGGTAATAGAGGACAAAATGAAGAATAATATAGATCAAAACAGGAAAGCCTATCAGCAAAGATAGATAGGTAAATTGGCGCAAGGCCCCATGGCGATCTGTTGCCTCTGAATATTTTTGAAGCGTCTTTTGTGGCTTTGCCAAAAAATGATCTACTTTGGTTTGCAAGACCTGCCGGTCATCGCCGCTAAAGACAAGAATATCGTCCATCTGGACTATCTTCAAATCCACCCTGGAAATACCCGGCAGTGGTAAATAGTCATTGGCCAGAAGTATATTCACTAGTTGCAGTTGGAGTCTGGGCCTAGAAATATTTTCCAGGCGGCATGTCCTGATAAGCCGCTGATCCAATGACTTGAAGGACTCCGCCGGATAAAGGGTATATTTATAATAGAAATGGCTGAACTTTTTGCCAAAGTAATTGGTTAATAACAGGTTATCCCTTAAGTCAATAAACAACTCAGTATTAAATTGCGTAAACCACGAAAGCGCCAGCAAAAAAATGGGGACTAAATGAAGCCATCTCAGTCTTGGGGTGGATTGAATTGCGGCATGCCTCACCCATTTGGCGGTAAGTATGAAAAGGGCCGGGGCGCTGAACAGAAAGTATAAGGTCGGAAATAATGTCAATCCATGAAAATTTGAAACCAGCAGGAGTCCGGCCCAGACTGATAGAAAAACGAATAAGACAAATTTATTCCGTAAAAATAGACGGGACCAAATCCAACCTGCTGCCATACTGCCAAGGGCGATGCCGGCCCCGATACTGCAAGTGAAAAAGAGCCCTCCCCAAAAAGCCGGCCAAAAGTTTTGCAGGCTGTTTGAAACCATCATATTGGGTATGGCAAGATAGCCCGCATCATCCAGCGCTGAAACGGTATGATACAGATCAATGTTAGACAGATAGACCTGGATGGTGGCCAGAACCTGGGCTAACACTAGACCGACTAATAGTATGCCCGCGGGATGATAGGCTTTTGTTGGATTTAGCTCGCTCATTATTTTGCGTTTGCGTTACGATAAACTAAAGTATTATTTTTTCTTATTATGTGGAAAGAGTCAAGCACAGATTCATGCCGCGCATTGGTGTGAAAATTTGATAAACCACAGATAATATAGTATATTTTTATCATATCGACAATCAAAATTGCTTCCCTTCATTGTGGCAGCGGCTTTCCTGCCGCGATTCCGCCACTATGCAGCGACGCTGATCGCGGCTGGCAAGCCGCTTTCGCAAATAAACACCCTCAAATTGGAAATGCATCGAATACACATTCTATTTATCGGTTTTGCTTTAGTATTGTTCGGACTTGGCGGCGGTAGGGCATCTGCCGCGGAGTATATGCAGCTTCCCGGGGTTATTCACGTCCACTCGACCGTTAGTTCCGGTAAGTATTCGATTGGAGAACTGGTTGTCAGGGCGGAAAATAAAGGCCTTGAGGTGCTGATTCTAACCGATCATGACCAGGTGGTCATGGAATATGGACTGTTTCCGTTTCGGAACCTTATTAAGAAGAGAGAAGAAAGGCAGTCGATCCTGACGACCGGACCGGAAAATTATCTTGCCGAAATAGAGCGCTTGAATCGACAGCAACAATCCGTTTTGATTTTTCCGGGTGTTCAATCCTCTCCCTTTTACTACTGGACCGGAAACCCCTTCGGCCAAGGGCTTACGGCCCATGACTTCCGTAAAGAGATGCTCATTGTCGGGATGTCCAACCCGGATGATTATTACGATCTGCCTTTGCTCCACGGCCGGAGTTCCACCCGGTATGTAAAGGACCTTTTGGCCAGATTTTTATTCTTTTTGGCAGCTTTTCTCTTAGCAATTTATCTCATCCATCAAAAAGGACGCCTGAGAGTCTGCGGCATTCTGATAGCAATATTTAGCCTCGCACTAATGGTTGACCAGCATCCCTTTAAAAGTTCGCGTTTTGACGCCTACCATGGGGACAGGGGTGAGGCGCCTTTTCAGGATGTCATCGATTACGCGCAAAGCCGTGGCGGATTGGTTTTCTGGGCACACCCGGAATCGAATTATTCCAAAAACGGTGTCGAAATGGGACCCGTCAAATTGATGACGGAACATTATCCCGATACATTAATCCAATCGGAGAGGTACACCGGGTTTGCCGCTATCTACGGAGACAGCATAACGGCTACAAGGGCCGGCATGCATTGGGATCGGGTTTTAATGGATTATTGCAGTGGCAACCGGGCAGAACCGGTTTGGGCAATAGCCGGGTCTGACTTTCATGCAGAGGGGGACGGCGTCGATCTGGACACCTTCCAAACAGTATTTCTTGTTGAAAACAGGGGCCACCAGGACGTCCTGTCGGCCCTTGAACGGGGCAGAATTTATGCCGTCAGAAAAACTGCGGGATTCCGGCTGTCGCTGGATCAATTTCAGATAAAGGATGATGAAACCGGTGATAGGGCCACCCTGGGAGAAGAGCTGCGTGTCGGCCGATCACCGGTTGTCGAAGGCCGCCTATCGGCAACCGACGGTGGCCATTACAGTGTGGCGGTATCGATCATACGGGGTGGAAAACCGAACTGGATTTTTGAAGGTGAAACGCCCCTGAAGTTCCAATTTGTTGACCCTGTTCAGTGGTCCGGGAAGACATTTTACCGGCTGGATGTCAGCGGGAAAGCAGCCGGAAGGCTGCTGTCGAATCCGATTTTTGTGATGCGAGAATAGAAGTGTTTAATCCGCCTGCGGCAGACGAGGGTTTAATTCCCCACCCCTTGGGGCGTTTAAAATTTCCGTTTAACCCCTGTTGCCTTCATAAGGCTGTGGCAGGTTGTCAAAGCAGCAATGGTATGATCTTTGCAATTATCCACCTGGCAAGCAGGACTCTGAGAAATGAGAAACCTATCGTCTTGCCTCCAAAAACAAAGGTGGTATCCATAACCTAACAGACCGGATCTATTTACGGAAAAGGGTAAGCATTTTGATCGTCGCGGTTCATCAGCCTCAGTACCTTCCCTGGCTGGGCTATTTCGACAAAATACGCCAGGCGGATATCTTCTGTTACCTGGACAATGTGCAGTATAAGAAAAATGATTGGCAAAACCGCAATCGAATTAAAACTTCTCAGGGCTGGCAATGGATAACGGTACCGGTTCGTTATCAATTCCCGCAAAAGATTTATGAGGTTAAAATTAATCCGACCGCAAAATGGCATAAAAAGCACCTCCAGGCCTTGATCACAAATTATCATCGTGCGCCGTTTTTTAAGCAATCCATCGATGTCTATGAGCGGATCTATTCCGAAGAATGGGAGTATGTGTGCGAGTTAAACATTTATTTCATCGAGCAGTTAAAAGAAGCCCTGGGTTTAGGCCAGAAACCTACGATTAATTCCTCACAGCTGGAATTGCGTGAGGACCCCACGGATCGGCTGATTGATATATGCAAAGCAGTGAAGGCCGACACTTACCTGTCGGGACAGGACGGGGTTAACTATATGGACCTGGAGCGCTTTAAGAAAAATGGCATTAAGGTCATTATACAGGATTTCAAACACCCTGTTTATTCCCAAATGTTTAAAGGTTTTCAGTCACATATGTCGATTGTGGATTTGCTTTTCAACTGCGGGCCTGGGAGTTTGGAGAAGATTATAGAAGTAAATAGCGGGTAGACTAGAGGCTCAAAGCTCAGGACGCACGGCATATGATCGGAAGGAAATCTCCCTATGAACAAAGCAAAGATTCTGGCAATTGGTGCCCATCCGGATGATATTGAATTCGGATGTGGCGGCACTCTCATCAAATATACCCGCAAAGGTCACCTGCTTTTTCTAATGGTAATTACCGGCGGTGGAATGGGAGGTTCGTCATCGGTCAGGATGAAAGAGCAGGAAAATTCTAAAGAAATTCTGGGTGCCGAGAAAATATACTGGGGCGGTTATGAAGATACCCACCTCATCATGGATATCGAACTCATCGGTAAAATTGAATCGGTCATCGCTGAAGTTAAGCCGGATTTTATTTTTTGCAATTATCCGGACGACACCCACCAGGATCACCGGCATCTTTCCCAGGCAATCATGTCTGCGACCCGATATATTCGAAACGTGCTATTTTTTGAAGGGCCGACCACCCAAAATTTTGGTCCCCAGGTATTTGTGGATATTTCAGATACCCTGAACCAAAAAATTGCCGCCCTGGAAGCCCACCGATCCCAGGTTATGAAAACCCACATCGAAGATTTATCCATTGTTGAGGTGGCGCGTTCCAGTGCCAACTTTCGGGGTATTCAGGGAAGGGTCAAGTATGCCGAGGCGTTTCAGGCCCTTAGACTGTTCATCAACATATAAAAACTGCAGGTATTGTATTGACAGATAAACGTGAGCAACAGCACCATTTCATTCCCCATTCGCGGCCGACCCTGGGACCGGAGGAGATGCGCGCGGTAGCCGATGTTATCTCATCAGGTTATATTGCCGAAGGCGTCGCCGTTCAAAAATTTGAAAATTCATTTGTGGATTATTTAAATGTCCGGCATGCCGTGGCAACAAACTCCGGAACCTCAGCTTTGCACCTGGCACTGCTCGCTTTGGAAGTTGGCCCGGGGGATGAGGTGATTATTCCCAGCTATGTTTGCTGCGCTTTGCTCAATGCCGTTAATTATACGGGAGCGACGCCGGTTCTGGCGGATATTTGTCCTGAAACATACAATCTAGAGGCGGATGATGTAAAGAAACGAATCAGCGACCGGACCAGGGCGATTATCGTCCCCCATCTTTTCGGACTGGCAGCCGATTTGGACTCCCTGATGGCGCTTAATGTGCCTATCATTGAAGACTGTGCCCAGGCGCTGGGGTCCGAATATGCTCAGCGCCCGGTAGGCACCTTTGGGGATGCGGCCATTTATTCATTTTATGCCACCAAGGTGATTACCACCGGTGAAGGCGGAATGGTAGTATCCAACTCCAAAAATATTGCCGACCGAATCAGGGACTTGAAAACCTATGATCAAAAAGATGATTATAGAATTCGTTTTAACTATAAAATGACCGACATTCAAGCGGCACTGGGATTGGTCCAACTGCAGCGACTGGATTCTGCCATCCGGCGCCGCCGGGCCATTGCCGAGCAATATACCAGGGCGTTTAAAGTCCTGAGTTTAAATCTTCCTGCGGCAGATCCCGGACGTATTTTTTTTCGCTATGTGCTTGGTTTAGATAGAGATTCTTTTTCCTTTTTTCAGACTCTCGCAAATAAAAGTGTCGGGTGCAATCGACCGATATTTTTGCCCCTCCATCGACAACTGAAACAAAAGGGCTGCCCGGTTTCAGACAAAGCATGGAAAAATTCGCTATCCATTCCCATTTATCCATCTCTCACCGATGCGGAGGTCGCTACCGTGATTGATGCTGTCATTGCCACCTTCCACGATATTTAAAGATTCAGCTCACAAAATTAATCCTGCAATCCCGATTGCATTTGGGAAATGATATTGCGAAAAAATATATTATGTCTATATTTCAATAAATTAGGGCCTTGTTTGCAATAAAAAAGTTGTGTCCAGGAATTGACGTTTTTATTGATTCGATTGGCATTTTTTGACAGCCTTAATCCTACTCTTTTTATCGCTTTTCCCAGAATTTACAAATATTAACAGATAATTACATGCGTTCTATGCTTAATGAAAAGTGGCATAGATTATGCAACAATCATACGGAGAGCCCATTTGCCTGTCTTGATTCACAAGTGGGCAGTTCCGATGCAATTGATTTTTTTCTTAATATTTTAAAAAAGTTGCCGATAAATAAATTGATGGCAAAATTATCCCGAGTGACAGAATTCGGGATGGTTGAGTTTTATCCGTATTGTTGTTTGATTTTCGTGGAGGGCAACCTCGAATTGTAAAGACTCAGGAAATATCAAATTCTGAAAATTTTATTTTTAATTGCGATTATGAAATCCAGCACATTTGCCAATAATTGGATAACAGAAAACAACCGGATTTCCCTTGTGGTGGAAAACAAGGATGAAGAAATTCAGGTGAAACCAGACCCCCTTGGCATTACGCTGGTATTTGTTTCTGCCACTGCTGGTGTTGACCTGTGCCCTGCTTTTGCCCCAGGCCAGGGAATTTTTCTTGAGGGCCGGATGGCGGTGGGTCTATGTGATGTTGCTGTCATTCGGGATTTCATTCAGCCTGAATCCACTATTTTCAAAGATAGCTTATAACCTGAACATGCTTGACAGTCCCGATCCCAGAAAGCTTCATAAGCAGGCCACCCCGTTGCTGGGAGGCGCTGCCGTATTGACAGGCTTTTTAGCGGCCTTGTTGATCAACGGAATTTTTTCCCAGGAGCTGGGTGCTATCCTGATCGCCTCTTTTGCTTCTGTTTACGGTCGGGGTTGTTGACGATTACAGGGAGATATCGGCCGGCATAAAGCTCATTACCCAGTTAATCTGTGCGGTTTTAGTGATCAGTTGCGGAATTGTGCTGCGGGTAATTCCCACCGATTTCGGAATATTTGCCCAGATGGGCAATGCATTGATGACGGTTTTCTGGATTATCGGGATCACCAATGCCATGAATTTTTTTGACGGCATGGATGGATTGGCGGCCGGTTTGGGAGCGATGATCGCGTTTTTTCTTGGTGTGGTGGCCTTTCAGACTGCCCAGCCCTTTATCGGCTGGATAGCGGTGGCCATGATGGGCAGTTGTCTCGGGTTTTTGCCGTTTAATTTCAAAGTTAGGGGCAACGCGGCCATATTTCTGGGAGATGCCGGAAGCACGGTGATTGGATTTATTCTGGCCTGTGTGGCTGTTTATGGAGATTGGGCGGAAAGCGACCCGATTGTGGCCCTGATATCGCCCCTTTTAATATTCTGGATACTCATTTTTGACATGGTGCACATCACGGTGGACAGGATTCTGACCGGCAAAGTATTAAATTTTCGCCAGTGGATCGAATACGTGGGAAAAGATCATCTCCACCACCGTCTGGCCCAATGTTCTGGGGAGCAACAAGAGAAGCGTCGTTTTTATCTATTTGCTCAGTTTATGTTGGGGCATGAGTGCCGTGGCCCTGCGTAATGCCCGGATATTTGATGCAATTTTGCTTATTTTACAGGCTGTTATCATGGTGGTCTTAATCACATTTCTGGAAAGAAGGGGTCGCTTGTTAAACGGCCATACCACTGCTGACAGCGGACAATAAAGAATCGAGCGAATCATGAAACAGGTTAAATTTCGAAATCTGAATTCTGAAACACAGAAAAAAGGCAGCCCCAAAGCCAAGCAGGACCTGAAACTAAGTTTCAGAAAATTGGCTGCCGCACAGGATAGTCAAGGCCTTGCACAGACCACTGATCTAAAAACCAGTGCCAAAAATAACAGCAATGATCGTGAGGGTCTATATGAAAAAGCCTGCCTATATCTAGACCAGGTGCTGAAGGCCGCTAAAAATCGCCAGAGCTTCGCACTGGATCCTGGATTCCGGATTTTGCAAAATATGGCAGAGCATAATCAACTGCGGGATGAGCTTTTTATTAAAGCTATTCATATAGATGATCGATTTAAGTATGTAATTCATCACAGCGTCAACGTTGCGATATATTGCCTTAAAATGGCAGAAGATCTTGGGTTCAGTAAAAACCAAAAAATGGAAGTCGCCATGGCAGCCCTGCTGCATGATGTCGGAATGGCGGTTATTCCGGATAAGATTCTGTACAAGCAGGAAAAGCTGACCCAGCAGGAAATTGATATCCTCAGGGAACGACCCAACTACAGCTATAAAATCCTGCGGTCGTTTGGCGACGGGTTTGCGTATCTGGCCGAAAGTGCGGCCCAGGTTTATGAAAGAATCGATGGATCAGGTTACCCGAGGGCAATGAAGGGAGACGAGATCCATGAGTACGCTCAGATTATCGGGCTTTTGGATATGTACGAGGCTCTCATCCATTCGCGACCCCAGAGGGAGAAATTGACCCATTTTACTGCGGTAAAAGAGATTATCAATACCTGTAAAAATCGGTTTCAGCGCAAACATTTGAAATCGCTGTTGAGTATATTTACCGCCTTTCCGATTTACAGCTTTGTGCGGCTGAATTCTAACGCCATTGGAAAGGTGATTGCAACCTATCCGGAACAACCCATGCGACCGAAACTGCAAATCATATACGATTCACAGAATCGCCAGGTTTTAACGGAACGAATTATTGCGCTGCCGGATAACCCGCTTTTAAATATTGTCGATTCGGTTTCCGAAAGTGAAATCCAGGCACTATCGCAGGCTCAACCGGTGTGAGAGGTATAAAATTTTGTCTAAACAATCCTCAAAATGCAGGAGTGATTAACAAATAGTATAGTGGATGAATCGTCTGATGATGCGGCGGTCTCATCCGTGATTAGAGTATGGGTGTTTTATGTATTTAGAGCATTGGGACCTTCAAAAAACGCCTTTTGGGAATGTGCCGACCCGCCATATTTTCTATCGGTCGCCTCAGCACGAGGAGGCGCTGCGTAGATTGTTGTATGTGATTGAACACCGCAAAGGGGTCGCCATGTTGACCGGTGAGGTTGGCTGTGGCAAGACCGCCGTCATCAAAGCCTTATCCGATCATCTCGACAAGGACAAGTATCAGCTCCAAACCCTTTCCAACCCCGCTTTGCAGCCGATCGATCTGATTAAAGCGATCGTTTTAAAACTGGGCGGAACTGCAGAAAACGGTTCCAAGACGGTTCTGATGGATCAGATGCACCGGTTATTGAATCAGAACGCAGAAAAGGGAATCAACACCGTTCTGGCCATTGATGAGGCCCATGTAATCGACAATTCGGCCACACTGGATGAACTGCGGATGCTGCTCAATATTCAATCTGATGACGACTTTTTAATCACCCTGATTTTGCTCGGCCAGCCGCCGCTGCTGAAAAACATTTCCGAACTGCAACCCTTAAAGGAAAGAATCAGCATAAAATACAACCTTGAACCGCTGGACATTCAAAATACACTGAATTATGTCGTCCACCGTTTGAAATGCGCAGGAGCAGCCCGGGGCATATTTTCCCGGGAAGCTATCGAAGCGCTTTACCAATTACACCGGCGGGATACCATTGCGTATCAACAACCTGTGTGACCGCTGTCTGCTCATCGGCCTGATGCGTCAGGCCAGAATCGTTGACAGCAAGGTGGTGCAGGATGCCATTGAAGATTTAGGATCATGACCATGAACCGGATCGTGAAACAATTTAATATCCATAAGAGAATCGTTTTGAGGGAGATACTGCTGCTTTTGGCGGCAGCGGCTTTTCTAGGCGGTGTTTCCGGTTGTGCAAGCCCACCGGAAACTTATTCACCGCAACCGGCTATGCCCAAAGCAGACGGACTTTCTTTAGCCGGAAAATTTCGCGCCGTGACGATTCACGACCTGGACAACGACGGTAACCTCGATGTCGTCGGCGGGGCGTCTTCTCCCGGTATGGTTACCGTCAATTACGGCGATGGCAAGGGCGGCATATCCCAACCCCAGTACCTCCCGGTTAAAGGGGATGTTCGTTACATTGCCGTGGCGGACATTAATGAGGACGGTCTGGCAGACATCGTTTTTTCTGTTCAAAGGCAGTCTTCAGGAATCAAGGTATGGATGAATCAATCCAGGCGCCAATGGAAGATCGGTAAGGGTCCGATTGAAATTAATAAATTCGAAGGGATAAAAACAGCCGATGTCAACGGCGATGGACATATGGATATTATCGCCGCCAATTCGACATCAGCGACCCAGGGCGGCATCCAGATCTGGCTGGGTGACGGTCGAGGGCGGTGGCCGGTGGAGACCGGGCCCACCATCAGCGGTGTATATATGGATGTTCTTCCGGCTGATCTCAATCATGACGGCCATCTGGACCTGATAGGAGCAGGCTGGGGGACTTATGGTGCACTGAGGGTCTGGCTGGGCGATGGGACCGGCAACTGGTCATCAACTCCGCCTTTGGAAAGAGGCAGTTATTACGGACTAAGTATCGGCGATTTAAACAAAGACGGCAATTTCGATATTCTTGCCGGGTCCTATAAAAAAGGAATCCGGATTTTTACGGGGGACGGCAGGGGAAATTTTTCCAGCATCATGACGCCTGATGAGTATTTGAAGCGCAAGGCCAAAACCCAGGCTCAAACGGCATCCGGTGTCGGGGAAACCCCCGCACCCAAAAAAGACAGAAGCTATTGGACCGTACTTGCGATGGATCTGGATCAAGACGGTTTGATGGATATTGTCGCCAGCTCCCTGGATTCGGAAGGCATCAAGGCCTGGCGCAACCGGGGTAAAGGTCGCTGGTCAAGGTTTGAGGGCCTGTTTCCTTCCACCGGGTCTTATTACGCGATGGCCCTAAATGATTTGGATGATGATAATCAAATGGATTTATGCGCTGCCAGTTTTGGAGAGGGAATTAAAATATGGCCTGGAAAAGAAGAGGCCTTTAAAATGGTTCGGCAACACCAGGTCGAGGAATTAAAGCCTTCTGAACATCGCAATGAAGGGCAAACGCCATCAGAAAATGATGTATTTAAAACAGTTAACGGTGTGGCAGAATACAAGATCGATCCCGGTGATACCCTGGAAATTACCCTGTGGGAAGGCACCACGCCGAAAAGAGAGGAGATTCTGGTTCGCGAGGACGGCAAGATATCTTTCGGTTTTGTGGAAGACTTGACCGTCAATGGGATGACGTTTTCTGACCTTGACCGTTTGTTGACAACCAATTTAAGGCAATACGTTAAAAACCCCCGGATTGACGTGATCGTCAAAGAGCATAACAGCAAATTCGTACATCTGATGGGGGCCATCAACTATCATGGCCCCGGATCAGGCCCCGGTAAGTACCGATTGATAAGTAAAGCTACCGCTTTGGAAATGATTACCCAATATGGCGGGATGACAAAAGATGCCGATATGGGCGATATAAGAATTCGGCGACAAAATGGCCAATCGATTTCATTGGATCTTTTTGAGGCCATCAATAAGGGAGATCTCAGCCAGGATCTGGTGCTGGATGATGGTGATCTGGTTTTTGTGCCGACCCTGGAGGAAGGCGGCAATCGCGTCTATGTCTTCGGCGAAGTTGAAAATCCCGGAGCATACACATTCGCCGGATCCGATATGCGCCTCTTTGATGCCATTTCCAAGGCGGGTGGTGCCACGGTATTCGCTTCAACCGATGCCGCCAGGGTGGTGCGCGGGGATCCTGCCAGTCCCGAAATTATTACGGCGGATCTGAAAAGTTTGATCGAAGAAGGAAATCTTTCGCAAAATGTTGTATTGGCCAGTGGCGATATGGTTTACGTGCCGCGCAGCGGTTGGGGGAATATAAATCTATATAACCAGCGCATCAGACCGCTGTTTGAATTAATAATCTGGCCGGCACGCACCGTAATAGACTGGTACAATGCGGCTGATATTATTAGCACCGGTTCCATCGATTAGAATTAGTTCATTTTGGTTCAGTACCATTTCATATTCAGATATGGGGATAATGTTCCGAGGGACATGACCCATGGTCCACTCGGTCCAAGGAATTATCGCAATGGCTCAATATGATGTCGATTTAAGAGATTACTGGCGGATCATTAAAAAAAGAAAAACCTCTATTATCTTGATGGTTTTGCTGGTGGGGATTTGCAGTTACGGATTTGCTAAATTCAAGGAACCGACCCCGCTTTTTGAAGCCACCTCCGCCATTAAAGTTGACCGATTTTCAAACCTGGCATCCATATTAACCGGCGGCTACTGGCGGCAGTCGGAGAACATGGTGACCCATGCCTATATCATTACAAGCTTTCCGGTCCTGTGCGAGACCGCCAAATCCCTGGGGTGGCTTCCGAAGGGCGTATCCGAGGAAGCGATTCAAAAGTCTCAAAAATACCTGACGGTCATCCGGCACCTAAAATCCATGGTGGAGCCCGAACATCAGGAAGGGACCAATATCATTGATATCCGGCTGGAATCCGAGGATGCCCGGGAAGCGGCCCGGGTGGCAAATGCCTTTGCCCAATCCTACCGCCAATATAATATCCGGGAAAAGAACAAGAAAACATTCGAGACCAAGACCTTTATCGAAGAGCAGCTCCGGCTGACTTCCAACCAGCTCAGATTGGCCGAACAGGAGCTTCAGGCCTTTAAAGAAAGCTATGCCTTGATATCTCTGGATGCACAAACTCAAAATACGTTGAACCGGCTATACACAGTTGAGACCGAGTATGAAAAAGCTAAAATTGACAAAGCAGAAGCTAAATCCCAACTTCGGATGATCGAGGCTGCGAATCTAAACAAATCGACTGAATTAAAAGGGAGTTTTTTTACGGCTTCGCCGAATTCTCCAGTGTATGGCTTAAAAACCAAGTTGAGTGAATTGCTGTTGAAACGGCAGACATTGTTGATTAATTTTACCAATAAACACCCCAAGGTCATTGAAATAGACGACCAGATTGGGGCCCTGTTGCACGAAACAACAAAGGAACTTCAATCGTTGGTCAATTCCTATAGCGCCCGGGAAACTGCTCTGCTGCAAAGAATGGGGCAGCTTCGACGGGAAAATATGAGTTTACCGGAAAAGGGATTGCAATTGGTACGGCTGCAGCGTGATGTAGAACTGCAAGAATCCCTTTACTCCCAGTTAAAGGAGAAATACCAGGAAACCCTTATCCAGGAATCCGGTAAAGTCGAAGAAGTTACAGTGGTCAAACCGGCGGTGGTGCCGGTGGAGCCCTTTAACATACCATCCAAATTAATAATTGTGATGACCGGCATCGTGATGGGACTTATCATCGGGGTTGTTTTTGCTTTTCTGGCAGAGGTGTTGGACACGTCCATGGGGACCATCGAAGATGTGGAAGAGTTGTTGAATGTACCGGTACTGGGCGTCATTCCCCAGCTTGGCAGTGATACCAAGGGGAAAAAACGCTCCGATGGGACACAGGAAAAGAACCGATCAAAGGACCTTGTCACCCATTTCGCACCCAAGTCCATGGGAGCGGAAGCCTTCCGCGCTTTGCGTACCAACCTCCAATTTTTGCGCCTGGAGATGAAGGGTAAGCTCTTTTTGTTTACGAGCTGCTTTTGTTCAAGAGGGTAAAACTTTAAACGTTGTCAATCTGGCCCTGAGCATGGCCCAGGCCGGCAACAAGGTGCTGCTGGTGGATGCGGATTTGCGCAAACCGCTGGTCCACAGAGTTTTCGGATTGTCAAGGGAACCCGGCATTACGGACTATGTGCTTGGCAATTACCATTGGAAAGAAGTGACCAATTCTATTTCCGATGTCATGCTGGGCGATTTTGGAATTGATGATATTCTTCAAACGCCGGGCATGGACAACATGAATTTTGTAACCGCCGGCACCAAACCTCCCAACCCCACGGAAATACTCAGCTCATCGCGTTTCAAGGAGTTTTTGACCGAAGCCGGCAAGGAATATGATTTTATTTTTGTGGATGCTCCCCCCGTATTGCCGGTTGCCGATGCGACTGAAATTGCGCCTTTGATGGATGGCGTTTTTCTGGTTTATACCGTGGGCAAAATCGGCCGCGGGGTTTTGAAACGGGCCAAGTCTACGTTGGATAATGTGGATGCCAGGGTCCTGGGTGTTGTTTTAAATAATGTCAAGCCGGAAGCCGGTCCCGAATACTTCAGATACCACTCGCATTATTATTACGGGCCGGAAACTAAAGAAGATAAAAAGAAGAAAAAGCTTAATAGCTGGTTTCCGCAACCCGAGGGATTCAGTATCAAAGGTAAGTATATAAAAGGGACCATAGTACTGACCGCCTTGATTTTGCTGTCCCTCGGCCTTTATTGGCAGGATTTAAATTTTTCTATTCCCGATTGGCTTTCGGCGTTTAAAGGCTTTTTCGTATCGAAGTAAGATTCATTGCAAAGCCCAACCTCCATTATTCCAATGATGAGGTAACATCTTAGTTTTCAACTATCCCCTATGTATTTGATAAACTTTTCAAAAATAGAACATGCCTAACCAGAGGTAAAGGGTGCGGTCAACTCTTTTTATAGTATTATTTTTATTAGTTGCCTTGCTGACAGGATACTTCATTACCCAGTACCCGCCGTCAACCATGTTTCTCGGTGTACTGGCCCTGATTATCTTCACCGTCTCTTTTATCAAAATTGAACTGGGTCTTTACCTTCTGATCTTTTCCATGCTGTTGTCACCTGAGATTATAACCGGTGAGACAGGTGGGGCATCACTGGGAAGAGGCGTTACCCTGCGGCTGGAAGATTTCCTGCTGGCTGTGATCGGTCTGAGCTGGTTTGCCAGAAATGCCGTTAAAAAAGAGCTGGGTCTGCTTTTAAAAACCCCCCTAAACAAGGCCATCCTGTTTTATGTTTTGGTCTGTGTTTTATCCACCGGCTTCGGGATCATGGCCGGCCGGGTGGAGATGAAAACCGGCTTTTTGTTTGTCCTAAAATACATTGAATATTTCATCATATTTTTTATGATGGTCAATCATGTTCGCAGCACAGATCAAATCAAGCGCTTTGTGTTCTGTTTGTTTTTAACCTGTTTTATCGCCTCAATTATCGGTATCCTGCAGATCCCCGCGGGGGGGCGGGTGAGCGCGCCCTTTGAAGGGGAAATGGGAGAGCCCAATACCTTCGGCGGGTATCTGTTATTTATCGGGGTAGTGGCCGCCGGCTTGCTGGCCAGAACGGATCATTCAGGAACCAAGCAGATTCTGGTCCTATTACTCCTTTGCATCATTCCTCCGTTTTTGTTCACCCAATCCCGAACCTCATATCTGGCCCTAATCCCGGCTTTGATGGCGTTGGGTTTTATGGCAGACCGCAGAATTATTATAGTTGGGGTTTTAATGATTTCTTTTTTGGTGAGTCCACTCTATCTTCCAACAGCAGTCAAAAATAGAATCATGTATACCTTTACCCAGCCTGAGGCCAAGGGACAGGTTAAAATCGGGGATATCCGTTTAGATACCTCAACTTCCGCAAGGCTGGTAAGTTGGAAAGAGGCCTTAGAGGACTTTCCCGAACATCCTTTTCTGGGGTATGGGATTACCGGCTATAGCTTTGTGGACGCCCAGTTTCCCCGGGTGCTGGTCGAGACCGGTATTTTAGGCTTAATTGCTTTTTGTTATCTTTTATTTTCGATATTCAAAGTCACCCTGAATAATTTGAAAGAAATAAAAACGCCTTACTTTCAAGGCCTGGGGTTCGGTTTCCTTGCCGGTTTCGTGGGGCTTATCGTTCACGCCTTAGGTGCCAACACCTTCATCATCGTTCGTATTATGGAACCTTTCTGGTTTTTCGCGGGTATCATGGTTGTTATGCCGGCGATGGAGCATGCGCAGGTCGAACAAACCGAAAGGGTCGTTGTGCGCGGCAAGGCATTAGCATCCAGATTAAGGAGTTCACCTTTTAACCAGGAAGATGCCAAAAACAGTCCCGCAATGGATTTGGCATCCTGAATTTCACCATCCCCGATCATTTCAAGTGCTTTAAAAAAATCAACCTCCTGTACCTGGATGACTTCATCTGGATCAAGATTCTGCTCGGCCGGCTGCAAATCCGTTGCCAGAAAAATATGAATGCGTTCATCCGAATAGCCGGGCACCGGTGTAATCTCTCCCAGCCGTCTGCCACTGCCCGGCTGAATAACCCGTCTCTTCAATTAATTCCCTTTTCGCACAGCTGATGATATCTTCCTGCGGGTCGAGGGTCCCGGCTGGAATCTCCCAGATATATTTTTTCAAAGCATGACGGTATTGTTTGAGCAAAACAATGCGGGTGTCGTCCAGAAAAGGAATGATGGCCGTCGCGCCGGGGTGCTCAATAAACTCCACATCGGTGGTTGTGCCGTTTTCCAGAATGACATTTTCTCTGACCAGGTTGAATACTTTTCCCCGGTAGACAATTTTTCGATTGTTTACTGTTGAAGCCATTTTTTTTCCTACCTTTTATAGCGGTTGTCAAAAAAACGTTCCGTTAATCGAAGGTTTTTACTACAACCGCTTATGCCACCCTTCCGTATTTCGGAACTTATTTTTGAAAAGCAGTATAGATCATTTATGATGCCTGAAGATGTGAAATTCTTTCTCTTAATTGATATAAGACAGAGCGAAGCGATATCTTAACTTAGGCAATTTAGGCACTTTAGTCCGCCGGCGGATTAGGCATTTCTATTTATCCATAACGACTATCTTAATTTCATCCGAGTTGGCCTTGAGTTCCGGTGCATACATGGCATAGGCCCGGGTGGGCAGGGCGCTGAATTTTCCCGGTATCTCAGCCCGCAATCGGTAACTGATGCTGTGCCGGCCGCGGGCTAAGCGGTGTACGAAAAAACACACCTTGCGGTCACGGTATTCCACGTAGGCCCCCATTTCATTGCCGTCGTAGCCGCTGCGAACATTGACAGCCTCAAACCCGGCGGCTTTCATATCTTCAAACACCAGGTATTCATAGTCGTTCTTGCTTTCGATTTCCAGCTCTATTTCGACAAGGTCTCCGCTTGCCACGGTTGACAGGTTCTCCAGCAGCACCCGTTCATATTTTTCCACCTTGCGATCCACCACCTGACCCCGGCTACCCGCATCCTTGATTTTCTGATCGACTTCCTTCAAGTGGTAAACCCGGCGATTGACTTTAATCTCCATACCCTCGCGGGTGATAAAATCCTCGAGGGTGAAATAATCCAGGTAGGCATTGAAATAGATGGGACCCTTGCCGTTCTTTTTGAGGGTCAGCCGGTGATCTCCGGTGGTGATATCACGGCCTTCCAGAGCAAATTTATTGTCGAAGGTGAACAGATTTTCAGCGTCGATTTTCACCGTTTTGGCCATACGGCCGTCAAAATAAATATCCAGGGTCAGATCCGGACGGTCTTCGCCGCTGGCGGTGAGATATTCGGCCAAAGCCTCAACGATCACCGCCGTATCCCGGGTGCTTTTCCAGTAGGTGGCGTGTTTGCGGTTGTTGAGCAAATATTTCACCAGCCGGGATGCTTTTGGGCTTTTCGGCTCAACCCGGGATAAGAGCTTGAGATAGTATCCATGGGCCTCGTATTCACTGCCGTACCAATACCACCAGTATGAACCGTGGGGCAGATTCAGGTAGGCGGTCTGGTTTTCATCATCGGACACCAGGTATTGCTCGATGTTCTGCAGAATCATGTCTAGTTTGCTGGCATCTTCCAATCTATAAAGCGCCAGGCCGAACATGGCCTTGGCATAAACCGCCAGATGGGTGCGATCGCGATAAAGATATTCACGCATTTCCCGGCGATCGATACCTTCATCCACCAATACCATGTAAACAAAGGCATCCAGGTTGTCGGCGCGGGATTTACCGTCAGTTTTCTTGCGCTCTCCTCGCTTGAGGCGTCCGATTTCTTTGTCCTGATAGTTCTGCAGCCATTGTAATCCCCGCTCCAGCATGCCGCCGGGAAGCGTTATTTTTGCATCCCGGGCGATTTGAAGGCCGTGAACCACGTATGCCGTCGTGTGAGGGTATGATTTTTCACCATATCCACTGAACCAGCCCCAGCCGCCATCTGATAACTGCATATTGGCCAACCGTTTAATGCCGGCGGCGACCATATCAGCCACCATTTCTTTGTCAAACACCGGATTGCGGTCATAGCGCGCCCATTGGCCGGCCCTTTGCCGGTCGTGGCCGATTTCCTGGGCGTTGAGGTTGGTTTGCTTTTCTTTGATGGCCTGCAGATCCAGTCCCATGTTGATCAGGATCCGCTGGGTGATCACCGTCGGCAGAAAGCGATTGAGGGTCTGCTCGGTGCAGCCATAGGGGTAGGCGGTCAAATAGGGCAGGGCATCGACCATGGCGCCGGCCAGGGTGGGTGAAAAACGCAGTTCAAGTCGCGATTCGTCAACGCGGCGCTCGGCCGGCACCTTGAATAAGACGGACGCTTCGGTTGCCCCGGGACGGATGACACCGCTGCGCGGTATCTGCTTGGTCATGCCGTGCACATAGACCGGAAACTGCATTTGAACGGCATCGGACGCTTCATCGGTCAGCGCTTTCATACGGATGACGGCCTGGCCCTCTTTGACGACCGTAACACGCCAATCAACCCGCTTTTCACCGTTTGGTTCGATGATGACTGATTTTTCACTTTTATCTTCTTTCATCAGGGCCAGGCAGCCGCCCTCGAATTCCAGTTGAACCCGGGCGGTCTTTTTATCTCCTAAATAATTATGAACATTGGCCGAGAGCACGACTTCATCGGTTTCCACAAAAAAGCGCGGCGCCTGCAGGCGCAGGATAAAATCCTTGCGGGTAACAACCGCCACCGAACCTTGGCCCACTTTAGTACCGTGGCCCATGGACCACACCATCACTTTCCAGCCGGTCAGATTTTCGGGCATGGCGAAACCTACATCAGCCATACCGGCGGCATCGGTTTGAAGGGTTCCCGCCCAAAAAGCAGTATCGGCAAATTTGGTGCGCACGTGGGGTTTGACCAGGTCCGGGGCGGTCGTTGAACCGTCAGCCGGTTCCTGTTCGCGGCCGCCCCCTTCTTTGTCATCAACACCGGAGGACCTGGCTTTCTTCAATGCCGCCGGTTTAGCGGCAGCCATAGTCTCAGCCGGGGCCCGCGCCATATCAGACCGTGCGGATTCCTCCGCCAAAACTTCACCTGAATCTGCCCCTTTGCCGGCAGCTATATCCTGGGTCATCAGGTGGCCGAACACACCGATATGGCCCATGGGGATTTCATTTTTCTTGATCAGATTATAGAACCAGCGGGTCAGATTGGATTCCGTCCGGGCATAATGCTGACGCCGCCACTTCCAGAAAAAGCTGCGGATTTCGGGAACATTGGAGCCCCCGGAAATATATTCGAGGGCACGATCATAAACGGTCATCACGGCGGTTCCCTGAAACGGTTCACCGCTGTAATCGGTGAGTTTTATTTTAAAACCGGCTTTTTCTCCCGGTCGGTAAGCGTTTTTAGAAGGCTCGATGTTGACATTGAGCACCCGCTTTTCCGGCGGCACGATGATCTCACGGGTCTCGCTGTGAACTTTGCCGTCATAAACGGTAAGGGCCTCGACGAAGAAATTGGGCATATCTTTTTGGGTGATTGCTATTTCTTCAACCGTGGTTTTGCCGGTCATATGGATAATTTTGGGGGGCAGATAAATGCCGTTGGCCGGCCGGACAAACAGAACGACGGCGGCCCCCGGATAATCGGTATTGATCATGAGACGGACGCGGTCCCCCGGGGCATAATCCTGTTTATCAGGTACCAGTTCGATTTTGGCAAAACGATAGTCTGCGCCGTCATCGCCTTGACCGCGCACGGTGAAGATGTAACCGCCTTCAATGACGTGGTTTTTTTGATCCTTTAGCCGGTAGGACAATCGATATTGCCCGGCCCTGCTGGCCTGGATTTTTATGTCGGCCCGGCCTTCGGGATCCGTATCCAGTTCCCAGCGGGCGACTTCCGTCTCCCGGGGTGCCTTATTCTTATAAGTAATGCGCAGCAGTTTTACTAACCCTTGCCCCTGGACCGGTTTTTTCGCCAGGGTCTGGGCCTTGAAACCGGCCTGAACGGTATCGCCCACGCGATAGTGCCCGCGATCGGTCCAGGTATAGACTTTAAACGGCTGACGGGCCACAAGCACATGTCCCTGGCCGACAATGGTTCGCCGGGACTGGTCGCGGACTTCGGCAGTGATGGTATAGCGATGGTCCGTATCCGGATGGATCAAGCCGGCCAGTTCGGTATCAATTTCGATCCGTACCGTACCGTCCTCACCGATTTTCACCTCACCGTCGGCAACGATTTCCGGTTGGATATTCGACTGCCGGGGCCACCAACTCCAGATCGGCCTTTTGCAGCCCCACCGCATCCAGCCGGGATACCAGGAATAGTCATACCCGTACCACCAGTAGCCCGGTCCATAAAACCAATCCCAATAAGAGGTGGGATACCACCGGTCATCCTCTCGGGCCCGGTAAACTTTGTATTTTACGGTCGCCTGGGTCACCGGTGATCCGAAGTAGTAGCTGGCTTTGATGACCGCCGGGATTTTTTCACCCAGTTTCACCGGCTCTGTGGGTGCCTCCACGTTGACTTCAAATTCGGGCTTTTTATATTCTTCAACCCGAAAAGTGTTTCCGCCATAGACGATTCCGGACCCGTGGGAAATGCGGTAGACGCCCAGGGGTGCATCCGCCGGAATCTTAAACTCCCCCTCCAGTCCGCCATAGGCATCGGCCTGGAGATTTTGCGTATGGATTTGTTCGTTTTTCGGATTGGTGACCATTACGGTAAACTGATGACCGGCAAATGCGGATGTGGCGGTTTGATCGTATTTGGCATGGCGCACCCACAGTTTAAAACGGACTTTTTGCTGGGGCCGGTAAACCGGCCGATCGGTCATGACAAAGGTTTTGGTCTGGTTGTATTCACGGTCGTGATAGTTCGGGTACCAGATACCTCTAAATCCCAGGTATGCCAGGCGGTCATGGGTGCTGACGGATGCCAGCCATTGATAGTTATTTTCCATTTCGGCCGGTCCCGCTATGATCTGACCGTTTTGGTCTGTCTGGCGGGTAAAATTCTTATGAAGGATTCGATAGCGTTTGGTTCCTTTGATTCTTTCGGTGCGGTAACCAAAAAAATCAACGGTTGTATTGCCCAGCGGCTGGCCGTTGACGGCGTCGGCCAGGTAATACAATACCTGTTTGTTCAGGGGCTTTTTTATGATGGTCGTATTGCTGACCCAGATTATAATGCGGGCCGTGTTGCCGTCCTGCAGCCTGGCCACCAGCAGGTAAGCACCGGCCCGGGACAGTGATTCGGGGGTCTTGACGGTGACACGCCGATCCCAATGTCGCTCATCAGGGTTCAGCTCCAGGTCCCAATCGGCCGCCTTTTTGCCGATGTAGCGGGTCTGGTTTTCCTCGACCAGGCGCCATCCGATGTTATTGATCTCCATCTTGCGACGGTCCAGCCGCCGAGGACCGGATCGGATATAAGCTTTAACGTCTTTTAACAGGGTCGCTATCCGGATGCGGTAAGCTTTAAAATTGACCCGCGATCCGTTACGGAAGCGATACTCAACCGTCGGAATGCGTCCGGAAGGCTGGTTTCCGATGGGCTCAAAAACACCCCAGTTATCCAGGATTTGATCAATTTGCTTCTGGGCACGGCTGGAATCATATTTTTTATATTGTCGCCAGTAATCCACCGCCCGGTCATACAATCTGCGGTTTTCATAAATCCCGGCCAGATTCCTGGCGGCATCATCCGCATAACCCTGGTTCGGGCTTTGGAGGATCTGTTTAAAAAGACTGATGTAATTAAATTCATCCGGCAGGCTGAAACGTTTCACACCGACTGCCAACCGGGCAAGGGTTTCATTGTCGGTCAGCGTGTGAACTTCATAGGGGCGCAGCTCATCCTTTAGGGCCTCCTTATCTGCTGCCGGGGCGCTGCGGGCAAAAAAATGACCGTAGGATGACAGGGTTTGGACGCCGAATTGACCGTGAAGAAAAGTGGCCAGGGTATATTTGACATGGGTATTCAGCTCAGGGTTTATTCTGGCAGCATTAGCCAGCAACCATCGCCAGCGTTCACCATCTGATCCGGCGGATGGAAAGGTATCCGGGATTTTGTAAAAAACCGGGTCCCCTTTTCCATCCACCGGGGCACCCTGGGTCCCACTGCCGTACCCGTAGCCGGGTTCGTAGTCGGGCAGCCGGGTCAGATCGGTTAAATATTGCAGCCGCCAGGACTGGGTCTGGCCGCTGTATTGAACAAGGATGCGGGCAAATTCGAGTAAGAAATTGGCAACTTCGGATTTCGAGGAATCACGGGCGGTCAACGTCAGTGCCAGTTCCATCAATTGCAAAGCCCGGACGCGATCGCGCTGAACGGCGTTGACGTGTTTGCCGCCGCCGCGATGTTGCCCACGGTGAAATTCACCGGCCACCATATAGCCCCAGTGGTTGTTATGGCTGTAACTGCCGGCGGCGGCCTGCAGCAAGCGCCAGTTGCCAATATGTTTTTCAATCACCGCTTCGCGAAATTTATCCAGCTCATTTATTCGGTTCAGATTGCGCAGGCACTGCCAGGCTTGCACAAAGTCACGGCCGACCAATTTCGGATCGGTGACAACCTCAAGGCCCAATCGGCGAAACAACTGATAGGCATCATTCCAGTTGCCGTCCTGGTAGGCCTTCTGTGCCTGTCTGCGGATGACTTCATGGTTGGATTGGGCTTGCCCCGCAGAGGCGGCCGCCAACGCAATTATGGTAAAAAGGCCAATAATTTTGACAACTTTCATCGCGTTACTCCCAAATACGGATAGAGGTTTCGCGTCCCGCCTTTGAACGCTATTTTCGGCTTCTATTCGTATCTTATAAAGATACGTGATTGACTGTCAACACGCCGAAAGAGGTTTTACATAAGTTTTACGCTGTAACCGTTCAGGGGTTCAGGGTTTAGAGATTCAGGGTTCACATCAAATCCCAGCCTTTCAGCTTTAATTTGTGCTGCTTTGGAAGCAATACTTCTACCCTGGACCAAGGCTGCGCGGACGCCAGGGAAGCTTTTTTAAACCTGCTGCAATTTGGTGCAGGGAACTTGTAGTCGATTCAATCCTTGACCTAAATTTAAAATCGCGATAAACTGCTGTTTTTAGAGACTATACTGATTATTTTAGTCATAAATTAAATCTGTAAAACATTGGGTAGAGCCAATCGCGATTTTATGCGAGAAAGGAATCAATATGAAATTACCGCAAATAAAAACATCGTTACCCGGACCCCGGGCCCAAAAGCTCATCAAACTGGATAAGACATTTGTTTCTCCTTCCTACACCCGGGTTTATCCTCTCGTTGTTGATAAAGCCAAAGGGCTCTGGGTCCATGATGTGGATGGCAACATTTTTCTCGATTTTACCGCCGGCATTGCAACCAATTCCACCGGTCACTGTCATCCCCAGGTGGTTAAAGCCATTAAGTCCCAGGCAGATCGGCTTCTACACATGTCAGGCACTGACTTTTACTACACGCCCCAGATCATTCTGGCGGAAAAACTGGCGGCAATGGCCCCCGGCCGGTCGGCCAGAAGGGCCTATTTCGGCAATTCCGGGGCCGAGGCGGTGGAAGCCGCCTTTAAGCTGGCGCGCTGGCACACCAAACGGGAACTGAATATTGCGTTTTTCGGTGCCTTTCATGGACGAACCATGGGGGCCCTTTCTTTAACCGCCAGTAAAACGGTCCAGAAAAAAAACTACAACCCGTTGGTGCCGGGCATCACTCATATTCCCTATGCCTACTGTTACCGCTGCGCTTACAACCTCACTTACCCTAAATGCGGTTTGTATTGTGTGCACTGGGTGGAGGATACGCTTTTCAGAACCACAGTGCCGGCCGAGGAAGTGGCCGCGATTTTTGTGGAGCCGATTCAGGGGGAAGGCGGCTATATCGTCCCACCGCCGGGGTTTCATAAACAATTGTATAAGATCGCCAAGAAGTACGGTATTCTGTATGTCGCTGATGAAGTGCAGTCCGGTATGGGCCGCACGGGCAAGATGTTTGCAATGGAGCACTTCGGGGTTACCGCAGATATTATGGCCCTGGCCAAAGGCATCGCTTCGGGACTGCCGCTGGGGGCCATGATTGCCAAAACCAAAATTATGAACTGGGAGGCCGGATCCCATGCATCCACCTTCGGCGGCAATCCCCTTTCCTGCCAGGCAGCCATGGCAACCATTGAATTGCTTGAGAATAATTTGATGAAAAACGCCGAAAAACAGGGCAAGCGCTTGATGGATGGATTGCTTGAGCTGCAAAAAACTTTTGAATGCATCGGCGATGTGCGTGGCAAAGGCCTGATGGTAGCCGTTGAACTGGTAAAAGATCGAGAAACCAAAGAGCCGGCCACCGTTATGCGACCTCGTATCATCAAAAGAGCCTTTGAAAAAGGCCTGCTGGTGCTGGGTTGCGGTGAGAACAGCATACGGTTTTGCCCGTCTTTAACCGTAAAGCCAGGGGAAGTCGATACCTGTTTATCCATATTCGAGGAAGCGTTGAAGGACGTGGCGGGATAACTCGATTTGGGATTTGGGACTGCGGATTTCGGAAATAATAGCTCATAGCTGAAAGCTCAAAGCTCATACTAATGCGAGCGAAAATAAGTAGACATTGGGTTGAGAACTATTCTGCGCAGTTGCGCGCTCCGAGGGGGTGTCCGCTGTGGGGGCAACAAATGCGCCAGGTGCTTTCTGCCACGCCCCCAAACCTTGGCATCATTTCCGGACAGGCAGAGAAGATCAGCGTTGCCGCGAAGTTTATTTTTCCGGGGCTGTTCGGATTGGTCTCAACGGGCCTGCTGCCGTTGTGGGGACCACGGTTTCATTGTTGCCCCCACAGCGGACACCCCCTCGGAGCTTGGCTATGTCTAAATTAATATGATCGCATTAGTAGTAAAAAAGGATTCTATCATTTTGACTATCAGCTTCAGCTGTGAGCTTTGAGCTGCTGTTCCATCCAGCATCTGGCGGCTTCCGCCACGCCGCCGTTGTTATTGGAGGCAACACGGGCAAAACGGCTTTTGATATCTGCCGGTGCATTGTCTACCACGTAGCTGTTCGCAGTCCATTCGAGCAAATCAAGATCATTGTAATCATTTCCCACCGATACGATCGATCGACGGTCAATCCCCAGTGTATCTGCCAGCCAGGCCGCTGTCTGGCTTTTCGAGACTGTGGAGGGGAATATCTCGATCCAGGTAGATTTTCCATCCAGCGGTGACGTCGTTTGGATCACGTTAAAATCCGTCATTGCGGCGCGAATTTTATCAAGGACGGATTTGGCATTCCGGGGAGGCACAACCGCCAGAAGCTGGGTTGCCGGACCGAAATCACCCGCAGCATCCTCTAAAGGGATGGCAAATTGCTTATAAAGCTCAATTCGCCGCTCAAAATCCGTATTGCCATCATTTGAGCGCAGGTAAGCGAACATATGGTTATCCGGTATGGTTCGATGAACCATAAAATCCAGTCGACAGCCTTTTAGGACCTCGCAGGCCCGCCTTACTTCCTGGGTTTTGAGGCCTACCTTGCGGATAATCTCGCCGCTGCTGTATCGCATAACACCCGCGCCCGTTGAAAAAATTAGGTAGTCTAACGGAAGATCCGACACCGCCACAGTGTTAAAAGAGGCCAGTGATCGACCGGTGGCGATAGTTCGAACGACATTCAGTTCGCCGAGTTTTCTCAGAGCGGATAGATCAGAAGCGGCAAACGTCCGATCCGATTGCAACAAGGTGCCGTCGAGATCCATAATAAACAGGCCGTTTGGCACCCTGCCTTCAGTGGCTTGATCTGGGGTTTGATTCCGGGATTTCGTCATGAATTCTAATATATTATCTAAAATCGATATTGACAAGACATGCCCCCATTGCACTTCGTTTTGAACTATCGCTAAAGAAAATGACCCAATGTGACGATATATTAATATCGGCGCAAAAAACCGCTGAAAACGTATTCGCCAGGACTAAATCAGCAAATTTGTCAGAAAGGTTAGCGTATTATAAGCAGCTTATTGTATCTTTTAAAGGAGAAGAAACTTGCGTACGGAGGCTAATCGGGAAATGGATAAGGAAACGATCATATTCTTTGATAAATTGGGGTTTGGGTGGGTGCTCGATAATATGATGGCCAAAGAGATGAAATTGTGTCACCTAAAAGAGGGGGACCCTGTCAACAAATCGTTGATCAATATAATTGAGAATCTACTGGAAAATTCGGGGGCCTGACAGGGCTTTTTCCGCACATGGCGTTTGATCTCATAACCGCGTTACTATTTGTTCATGAGCTATAGAAATCTGAGCCCGGGCTGCCTTATACTGAGCCGAAATTTCTGCAAAATCCCCTCCCTATTTCCACCAAATATGCCGGCTGATGTGTTGTTGTGGGGCAGGCCTGCTTTTTTTTCGTTTGTAATTTTCAAATAAATGATAATGTTTATAAGTCACTGTAATTGCGAATCGAAGCACTCATTGACTAAAAACGAATGATGACTACTCCCAATTCGGTTTTTTGCGGGATACGATACGAGGCGGCCAATGGCCAGGATACATAAAAACAACCATATGTTTCGCGGACTTTTACAATCTGAAGACGGGGTTATTTCCAGAGTTCTTGATGTGAATACCCAGTCGATGACCTTCGAAACCACTTTTGGGCTCAGCGAGGAATTGATCGACCAACTCAAAAACCAGCCGGAGCATATTGTATTCAGTGAGCGTTCCAGGATCGCCCGGCTCGGCATACAGATAAAGTGCGATCCACCCAGTGCGGACTCTATAAAAGGAAGTAAGATCACTTTGACCCTGGTGGCATCCGCAGTTATTGCCGGATATCCGGGCCTGGAGGAGATGAAAGATTTATTTACCCTGGGGTTGCCTGTCGGGCGGCTGGTTTTCTGTGACCCTGAAGCCTTGCTGAGTTCCGACGAAGTTCTGGAAGCGATTGAACATGCCGAGTTGAAGCTGCCGGCTTCGACGACCATTTCAAGCGATGGAAGTATCGTCATTGCTCCCCATAAGGTCGTATGCCGCTTTAAAGAGCCATTGGATAAAAAAACACTCGGTCGAATTTTGCTCCGCAAAGATGGTCGTAAACTTCTCAACCGTTATCAGGTTCGCGAAACAGTGCCTGCGGTTACCATTGCGCCGGGCGAGGGCGTTGTAACCACCTGTTCGATGTATCTCAATGAGCACTTTGTTGTATTGCAGAGCGGCTTTGCCATGGGCCGCAATTTGCCGGCCACGGTCTTGGACCCGATCAAAACCAGGGGCATTCGAATTTATCTGGAAATTGTTAATCAGAGTGATCATCCCATTGTCAATCCCTTGATATCGGCCAAGATTTATCATGCCGCCAGGTCACGCAACGGGCGACAGCCTCAAAAAGACGCGCGGAAAAATGATTTTTATTCTTATCGTCAGATGCGCGAATTTGAAAAGCACTTTAACAGTCTTGACCCGTCCACCTGCCACTTCATTGACAAACCCGTAGCCCTTATCCAGGGTGATTCGGAAGCGTTGGATAAAGCCGAGATTTTTTTAAACGGTCCCGGCCCAAATTGCGAAGTAACCCGGGCCATGTGCGCTCTGGCCCGACGGGATTTCTCACCCTCCAGCGAATGTGCCCATGTATATGCAACTTCAAAAATTGAGGCGGTTGTCAACAATGGTCCGGCTGTAGCGGCATTTAAATATTTTCCCAATATCATCGAGCATCGCGACATTATCAACCTGACCTGTGAAGGTAAACTCAAAGCACTTTATTTTTATGAACCTTCCTGTGAACACGGTCCTTTTTTATCACAGCAGGATCACCATCGTCTGGAAGAATACGATGCCTTCGGACTTGAAGTATACTGGGTTTCGGGGTTGAACGGACGACTCATGAAACACACCATGCGCGATGGCATGGGATACTTTGTGGCGCCGGAACGGAATGCAGCATTTCACAAATCCATGCTGTTTGCCTTTTACGGATCGAACCAGAAGCTTTCCCGGGGGGGAGAAGAACGACTCGGCGCTCTGATGGATTCCCTTATTGACTTCTGGGGAAAGCATATTGGAATTGTCACCGGCGGCGGAAGCGGAGTGATGGAACAGGCCAATGCGCTGGCCCGGGAACGCGGTATTCTTTCCGGCGCAAATTTTTTGGATATTACCGACCAGTCAATGACAACCGATGTGGATTTTTGCCAGGTTTTTCAGGCAACCTGCCGCCACAGCCGCCAGAAGTGGTTCGAAATTGCTTCGTTTCCGATTTTCAACATCGGTGGCCTGGGGTCGCTGGAAGAACTCGGCATCACACTTTGCAATATGAAGCTTGCGATCCTGGATCCGGTGCCGGTTATCTTATTCGACACCGAGGGAAACGGTGATTACTGGAACGGGATTGACGAACAAATCAATGAAATGATCGAACAGGGCAGGGCGCCGGCCTGGATCAGGGATAACATCGTCATTACCGATGATCCGAAAACGGTGACGGATGTCTATCGGCAGAGGCTCCAACTGTTTTAGAAGCTGTCTAAAAAATGCATATTACGTCCAGGGGCTGCGTTGCAATTTAATAAAAAGGAAATCGCGGCTAAATTTCCATAGCTGCGGCGGGTAAATCGCTCGCTCCCACAAGCTATAACGGGTATATCGCTGGTGGTGACATATTTTTGCAGGTGGGTCGTGGGAGTGGCTTTTAGCCACGATGTGTACGCTCCGCTTTCAATCCGCGGGGCGCCTTTTAAATTTAAATACGAATTCAATAATGTTCGACTTTGATCATGCAATATGCTTCTAAAACTGGATTTTTCAACCCCACTTCTATGCTTCAATTGGTGATTCTAGTTTAAACCGGATTCGCATTACCTCGTTGTTGAAACCTGCGGATGTTATTTTAAAGCCTGTTATTTCACCGGTAGATTCCACATGGGTTCCAATACAGGGGCAGGCATCATAGTCTCCGATGTGGATGATCCGTATGCTGTCACCGGCATTTTCCGGCAATTTATCGGTATTATATTTTCTCAAAGCCTCAGAGCGGGAAACATGCTCGACGGTGACCGGCAGATCATCTGCTATAACCCGGTTGACCCGGGTCTGGATCTCCTCCAGTTCCTGCCGGGTTAACTCCCGGTCGAAACGGTAATCGCATTTGGATTTTTTCTTTTCGATATGCGCATTAAAACACCGGCCGCATTTGAACATTCTGTCCATGGTTTGATTGAGAATGTGTTCGACCGAATGCATTCGTGGATCAGTTATCTTTTTCATTTAGTTCCCCGCATATTGATCTGAGTTAATCCCTCAATAAAAATCGTGACTGACGCCATCGGAAATCAAATGGTCATAAACCTCGCCCTGTGGCGTAACCCCTCTGATCCTGCCGTCATGTAAAAATCTTCCGATAAGCTGTTTGCCGATTTCAATGCGGCTGCCGGGGCTATCTATCCGGATTTTTGCAGGGGATGCGTGCGGGATGGAAGTTCCCGCATCCAGCAAGGATTTCATGAAATTAAGGATTCGCGCCAGCCTGAGCAATGTTGCCGCCTCTTTTCTGCTGGTCGTGTGGGACACGGGCAGGGCGCTTGATCGCATGCTGGAAAAATGATCCGGCAGAAGCCCGTGCTTTTCGCACAATGCAAAATCCTTGCTGCCCGGTGCGGGGTAGTAGACGGACACACCCGCCAGCACCCGCCTGCCGGCCAAATAGAGCAAATCTGCAACCGAGTCTCCAACACACTGAAATGGGGCTGCGCAAATCACATATCCGACCGCGCCCAATTTATACCGCTCCGCCAATTTTAGTGCCCGATCAAAGGCGGATCTTACATCCGTCCGGTTAAATCGATTGAGCTGTTGCTTGCAGGTTGAGCCTAAAGAGAGATTGAGGGTTTTGAAACCGGCTGTTTTCATGGCGCTGACGACCGCTTCATCAAGCGATGGCGGATACAGTCCATTCATGGCCCTGAGTTCAAACCGGGCTTCGCCGAAGCGGCCGGTAATCTCGTTTAAAAGCCTCAAAAACCATCGGCGGTCCAAAGACAGGTTTTCATCCTCAAAGTCGATAAACCCAGGATTGTTTTGGCCGGCGAACTGTTCGATTTCCCTGATAACGGTATCAACGCTTTTTAGGCGATAGCGTAGGTCCGACTGATCACCGAAACAGCAGTAACTGCATTTCATCGGGCAGCCTCGACTGGCAACAATCACCGTACTCGCACCATTTTTACGACCGTAGAATTTTTGATTTATAAGCCGGGTTGCCGGCAGCGGATAGTCATCCAAATCTTGGATCCGGGCTGCAGGGTTGCTCTGGATGGTGCCGTCTTTTTTTCTGAATACAAGACCGGGTATGGCATCATACCCCCTGCCCTTTGATAAGGCCTTTGCCAGCAGCGGCATGGCGACCTCACCCTCTCCGCGGATAACAAAATCAACCGCCACTGAAGCCATCACTGCATTCCGGCATAGCACTGGGATGGTGACCGCCCAGGACAATTTTAGCGTCCGGCAGGCAGGCTTTGACCACTTCAGCCGTGCGGATGGCTTCCCTCGCATAGGGCGTAAATAAAGATGAAACACCAACCAGAAATGCACCGGATTTGCCGGCTTTTTTACCGATGGTGTCGAAACTGTAGCCATAGTGCCTGAAGTGATGGAACAGCGCAAATGGTGACAGGTCCGGTCGCCCGTAGTAGGGATGCAAATAGCTCAGTTCTGGAGGAAGTTCACGAATACGCGATTTCGACGTTGCCAGTCCATCCAGGATTGCCACTGAAAACCCGCCCGCCATAAGTGCGGAGGCAATGCAGGTCAGGCCATAGGGAATGGTTCGTTTGGCGGTCAGATAAAAGTCCCTGATCGGCGGCTGGATGAGAAGAATGTCGGGCATGGCTCTCGATACTCGATATGCGATGCTGGTCGTTGCCTGTCACTTGTTAGTGGTCGCTGGATATTGGATGCAAAGCGCATAGCGCATGGGGTATAGCGTACAGATTGATGATTCGGAAATCTCAGAGATGCGCTATCCCTTAGTCGCTATGCTCTCTGTGCCGTGCGCCGTGCGCTTTCAATCCGAAATCAAAATAATTCAAATCGGATCAATCCGAAACTCGTAAGGATCTATATTTTATTAGATCGTCAAAAAACTTATGATTGGCTTTGGGAAACGGGAAGTCGTCGAGCTTTTGCAGGTTGATCCAGCGGTGATCAACAGGGCCGCTTAGTGCTACCCTGCCGGAAACATAAGAACAGCAAAAGACATCCATGACGATCTTAAAATGGGTGTAGGCGTGTTTGACCCGGGCTCAGGTGCGAATCCACCTGGACGGCCAGATTGACTTCTTCTTTGATTTCTCTGATACACGCCGCCTCGGAGCTTTCACCTTTTTGGATCTTTCCTCCCGGAAATTCCCACAATCCACCGAGCAGCCCTGATGGTTTTCGCCGGGTGATCAAGACCCGGCCGTTTTTAAAAACCACCCCGACAGCGATGCGATATAGAGGGGTTGGCCGCTTTTTCAGTTTGATGGGGTAATTTAAAACCTCACCGGCTTGATTCGCCCGGCAATTTTTTTGCACCGGGCAGTTTCCGCACAGCGGCTGTTGAGGCTTGCACACGACCGCCCCGAGTTCCATCATGGCCTGGTTGAATGTTCCCGGCCTCTTTTGATCCAGCAACGTGCCGGCCACCTCCTTGAAATTTTTAGCTGAGGAAGCCTTGTTGACAGGATCTTTGATGACCAGCAGGCGTGCCAGCACGCGTTTGACGTTGCCATCCACAACCGGGTAGGGTTTTTCAAAGGCCAGGCTCATTACCGCTGCGGCAATGTAATCCCCGACTCCGGGCAGCCGGCGAAATTCTGCCCAGCGGTTGGGAACAACGCCGCGGTGTTCTTTTAAAACAATGCTTGCCGCCCGGTGCAGGTTTCGGGCGCGGGCGTAATATCCCAGACCTTCCCAGGCTTTTAACACTGCTTGTGAATTGGCCCGGGCCAGGCATTCGAGATCTTCGAAGCGCTGCAGAAACCTATGGTAATAGGGCACCACCGTGGCAACCTGGGTTTGCTGCAGCATCACTTCTGAAACCCATATACGGTAAGGGTCTTCTGTATTTCTCCACGGCAAATTCCGCTTATTGGCCTGATACCATTCAATTAAGGCCTTACGAAAAGTTTGAATTTCTTTTGAGTGTAGCATTCTGGTGCATCAGTTTTTTGAGCAACTTAAGTTTGTTCCTGAAGGGCCCGGGTCAGGGCCCGCATGTGGGCTTTTTCTGCCTGGGCAATTGATAGAAAGGTGGAATTGGCCTCAGCGTTTTCGGTGTTCTCTGCCATGGTCCGGTAAAGATCAAAGGCGGAATATTCGATGGCCATGGCAAGATCGATGACAGCCAGGCTGCCCTGAATTTCGGTGGCCTCCAGAAGATGGCAGGCGTCCTCAAAGCTCTGGCCGCCTTCTAAAATATTTCCTTTCAGGTCCAGGTACAAACGATCAAAAGGCGGCGGGCTTTTTTCAAATCGTTTCCAGAATCGATAAATCAGTTTAGCATGGGCTTTTTCAGCAATGGAAACTTGTTCGAAAATCGGGCGAAGGGGGTCGTCCGGGTACCGATCGATGACATACTGATAAAACCGCCAGGCGCCTTTTTCAAGATCCATGGCAGTTTTCAGCAGCTGCTCAAGATTCTGATCTTTTTCAAAAATCTGAACCCTGGGATAACCCGGCAGGATTTTTTCTTGCCAGCCCACTATTCCGTTTCTCAGATGGTAAACGGTTTTTTCACTGACTTCACCCTCCCCGGCCAGGGAAGCGGCCCATTGGGAGCGTCCACCGTTTTGACAGTAAAAGATTAAATCACGATCGGAGGGCAGGCTGAACAACCTGGCTTCAACCTCCGGAAGGGGCATGAGCTTCGCCCCAGGGATGTGCCCCTGTTCGTATTCTGACGGCTGACGGACGTCGATCAGCAGGTAACTCTTTTCCTTTTGATTTTCTATAAAAACCCTTAATTCTTCTGCAGACAGGGTTTCAAATTCCAGATTGTCCATATATGTATTTGCCTAAAATGCACTAACCCGCCGATATACTTGGCGGACAAGAATGCCTAAAGTGCCTAAAATTATAATCGGTCAATACTTTCCCAAAATCCGAAATCCACAATCCAAAATCCCAAATCATCTTGGTTTTCCCAGGATTTTATCAAGCATGGTTTGGGTGTCCGTTGTCGAGCCGGTACAGGAACCGTTGCGGCATATATGGGCCGTGGCCTTATCTTTAACTACCTCGAGGCCGTCGGTGTATCCGGCAAATTTGTTTAACTGCTCGGCGTTTTGCTCCGTCTTTACGATCGCCACTTTATTGGGCGAGAAATTAAGATTCAGGGCCGTTAACAGTTCCCGGGTGTCGGTTGCCTGCGGTTCGCCCGTGATAACAATTTCCTCTCCCGGGCGCAAGCCAAAATCAAGGGCGCACAGAAAATAGGTAAAGGCGGAGGGTTGAGATTTAACTGTACCGGCAAAGGCGCGGATTTGAGCCTGGGCCCGATCTTCGAATTGCGGATCACCGGTTAATCGGGACATGAGCAAAAGGTTGTGGAGTGCCACCGAGTTGGCCGATGGAATCGCGCCATCATATAGCTCCTTGGGGCGCACAGGAAGTTCGACACTTCCCCCGGCTGTGGAGTAAAAACCGCCGTTTGCTTCATCCCAGAAATTGGCTGTCATTTCTTTCTGAAGCTTTTGAGCCTGTTCGGCATATTTAAGATCAAACGTTGTTTGATAGAGGCTTAAAAGTCCGTGGATTAAAAACGCATAATCTCCGGCATGGGCTTGAACCGCCAGTTCGCCGTCTCTAAAACGATGGTAGAGGCGGCCTTTTTCGTCCTTCATTTTTTGCAGAACAAAGTCAGCGGCCCTGCGGGCGGCAGTCTCATATTCGGGTTTGTTTAAAATCCGGGCCCCCAATGCAAAGGCCGCAATCATCAGGCCATTCCAATCTGTGAGGACTTTGTCGTCTTTTAGCGGATGAACCCGTTGCTTCCGCGCCTGGTAGAGTTGATCGCGAATCTGGACCCACTCGGCTTTAACCTGAGCCTCGGGCAATCCGGCATTTTGAGCCCATTTTTCAAGGGATGCGGTCAGATGGATGATATTGGTCCCTGTTTTTTGCCGGGTAGCCTCATCCGTGAAATTTCCTTCCGGGCTCAACCGTAAAATCGTCTCCCACCTTTGCGTATCCATGCCTTGCAGTGCGTGGCGAAATTCATCCGTCGTCCAGACATAAAATTTGCCTTCTTCCCCCTCGCTGTCGGCGTCTTCAGCGGAGTAGAAGGCGCCCTCCGGGGAGGTCATGTCTCGCAGTACATAGGTGAAGATACCTTCGGCTGTTTTTGCAAACAAGGGATTTTTGGTAATTTGGAAGGCTTCCAGATAGGCGGTGGCGATCATGGCCTGATCGTAGAGCATTTTTTCGAAATGCGGCAGGAGCCATCGGCTGTCTGTGGAATATCGATGAAAACCGAAACCGACATGATCCCAGATTCCTCCCAACCGCATGGCAGTCAATGTTTTTTCGACCATATCCAGGGCCTGGGTGTCACCGTTGCGGTGGTAGCAGCGCAGCAAAAAGAGCAACCGGTGAGGGGTCGGGAACTTCGGGGCCGGCTCAAACCCGCCGAACTGGGGATCAAATCCGGCCTTGATGCTTTTGAAAGCCGCATCGAGAAGGGTGACATCGGGTTGGTCGGCCGCGCTAAAGGCAAATGCCTTGTGAAGGTTTGCGGCAATACTGGCGGCCGAAGTTTCAATTTTGGCAGTGTCGTTCACCCACAGTTTTTTTACCTGCCCGCAGATATCGATCAAACCCGCGCGTCCGGAGCGGTTGTTTTTGGGCAGATAGGTGGCCGCAAAAAATGGCTTCTTTTCCGGGGTCATAAAAATGCTGAGCGGCCATCCGCCGCTTCCGGTGAGCATCTGGCAGGCGGCCATATAGACCGCATCTATGTCCGGGCGTTCCTCGCGGTCCACCTTGATGCAGATGAAGGTATCATTGAGATGTCTTGCGGCTTCTTCATCTTCAAAGGATTCTTTTTCCATGACATGGCACCAGTGGCAGGTGGCGTAGCCGATGGAAAGGAAAATCGGTTTGTTTTCCGCTTTGGCCTTGGCGAAGGTTGCATCGGTCCAGGGATGCCAGTCCACCGGATTGTGAGCATGCTGGATAAGATAGGGGCTTTTTTCATTTATGAGGTGATTGGGGGACATAACTTACTCCTTTGTCAGTACAATATAATTCTTAACCTGGTAGGAATTGTCCTGTGTTAAGTTCGGTTGAGTTTTCGGGCCATTTGGCCAGGATGCTTGGAGGCTGGAAAGCCTGTAAGCTGCAAGTCTGCTAAAACTGCTTCAAGCTTGGCTTTCATGCTTTCCAGCCTGATAGCCTGCCAGCTTCTTGCCCATCTCGGTAATATAGGTATGATACCAACGCTGCGCAATGAACAAAATTTTAGCGATCCTTTAAGTGGTGGTAGGGCGGATGGGTGGTGAGTCGCGGATCCTCCACCGGCTTCCCGATGGTGAAGTGGTACAGGCTCTGATATTGATTATCTGCCAATCCCATTATTTCGTGAACAGCATCATCAAAGAAACACCCGATGCCGGTGCCCCGGACCCCGTGGGCTTCTGCGGCCAGATATAAAACCTGGCCGATCATACCGCTTTCCCAGAAAAGCTGCCGGTAGGTAAAAGGGTTGGCGGCAACCGGATCTTTGAAGTCGGCAATCATTCCCAATGAAAAGGCGCTGTGTCCGGCGATTTCCTGGTGGCAGCTGACCATCATGGCCTGCTGTCGGAAGGTGCCTTTTTCAAGCAGAAACAGGGGAAAATTATCTTCTACCGGTTCCCACACAAACTTAGACCGTGTCAGGCCCTTGATGGGGGCGATCGCTTTGTCATTGCGGATGAAAAAATAAAGACCGGGTGTGAGCCCCTCAACCCGGTGGACGAAAATGAGCAGATGCAGTGACGGAACCCCGAGTCCAGCGTCAAAGGGGGCGCAGTCGCTGCGGGGCAGGGTTTTATCCAGGATTGCCAGAAATTGCTCTCTGGTTAGCGATCCGTTACGATCAAAGGCGGTGGCGCTTCTTCGCTGCCGGATAATTTTAGCAGCCGCCATGCCGATCGGATTCCTGCCGGAACCCGCATGGATCGGTGAATTCGCAGCGTTGCTCAGCGGTCGCCGGCTTGCGTGTCAAATTTGCCGTATGGTAAATAATTTCCCAGTTAACGGGCTGCCTGCTCAGGCTATTCGGATGTCCCTTAAATGAAACATCCTTAAAAGCAGAAATTAGGGTGTCCGACAACCTGCGGGGAATATCCGGGGCGGGATAGGGATGCACCCAACACATGAGATCCGGGTGCTCTTCTTCCAGGGCGTCAAACCCGGTTCTGTCAAAACCCAGCATGGTGTCCAGCTCCTGATCTGAAAGTCCGCTTAAATAAGAAACTTTCCAGCCGAATAAATTGGCCGAAAAACTGACCGCCGCCAGGGCGTGACCGACATCGTGGTTGCAGTAACGAAAGGCGCGTTCCCCGTATTTCCAGGATTCGCGCCAGAATATGCTGCTAAGACCGATGAGAAAGCCTTCGCACCCAAAGTGGGAACAAATATTTTGCCAGACACTCTCAGCAAGGGCCGCCCGTTGTTCCAGGGCATGGAGCAACGGATTGTAATGATATATTCCCCCTTCAAGCCCGTCGACCCGGGGCAGAATCAGATGGGCTTCGGTGGGATGCAGATTGCCGCTGGACGGGTTTATGCGCAGGGACCATTTCGAGCTTCCCGCCGCTTTCCAGGCCGATAATCCCAGCGATAACTCAAGAAAGCCTGCGATGGTTGCCGGGGTAATCCCCCGGGCGAAATTATTGTCTCGCCGGTATAGGTCCGCATACCGGGCAGCAGGATCTTTCTTCAGGAAAGGCAGGCCATAAGATTGGGTGTCTTTATAAAAGCGAAATGGATTGGGCTGGTTATCCCAATCCATATAGTCGGCCGATCGGGCGTAGCGATCATAATGGTGCTTGGTCTCTTCGTGATAGCGAATAATCTCTTTTGCAGTGTTTTCCACATCAGAAGGTGTCATGGTGTGCAATTTCGCTGATTTTTTGCGTTTCGGAGGCTATTGGTTATGATGGCCGAAAAAAAAGGCAACACCCGAGGGTGTTGCCTTTTTTATGCCATTGTTCTTAGTAAATCAACCGCAGCCGCTGCCGCTGCCGCAGGATGAACAGGCCGATGCCGGGCCGAAATCAATGCTGGAGCTGATTTTAAAGCCATAGCCCAGAAAATCCACCGTCACGGGTTTGGCTTTTTCATAAAATTCCTTATCCACGATAAACTGAAATCCATTAACATCATGTACATCATCTGTATCTTTGGGCTCATCCAGAGCCATTGCCAATGACGGACCGCCTCATCCCCCGTCATTTAAGAAAATTCGGATGGGCGCGGCTTCCCGATCCTTAAAATATTCCGCGATTTGCTGGCTAGCTGCTTCGGTAACTTCTACCATAACATCCTCCTTGGACTAAAATATGATCAGCGCAATTCAATCTGCAGGAATGGATCTGATCGTCAAAAACAGTTTAATGTTAATAACGGAGGCCGGTTTTGTCAATAAGCAAAATGCATTAAGATTTAGGGCGCAGCGCCAATGAGCCGGGCACAAATCTCATTGTGATGAATTTAAAATGGTCCTTTTCCCCCCGGCTTTTTATATATTCCTCATAGACTTTTAAATTCGTGGGCGAAAATAGCATAAATATCACGCTGGCGATGGATGGGTGGCTCATTAAAAAGGCGCCGGTGGTATCCACCGCAATTTTGCAGGCCTTTTCGATGGGGTATCCGTACACACCGCAGCTTATGGCCGGAAAGGCAATGGATGTGAGGTTGTTATCAGCGGCCAGCTGCAAACTGTTCCGGTAGCAACCGGTCAAAAGGGTTTTGTCCCGGGGCTTTTTGCTATAAACCGGTCCCACCGTGTGGATAACGTGACGGGCTGAGAGATTATAACCTCCGGTAATTCTGGCTTCACCGGTCGGACAACCGCCCAGAGTCCGACACTCTTCGAGAAGACCCGGTCCCGCGGCCCTATGAATGGCGCCGTCAACCCCGCCGCCCCCCAGAAGAGAGGTGTTGGCCGCATTGACAATGGCATCCACATCGAGTTGGGTTATGTCCCCCTGCTGGATTTGGATTTTGTCTAAGATCTCTTTTCCCATGATGGCCCCTCCGTCGCTTACCGTTCAACTAAAACCTCATATGAAACTACATGAATCCAATGTCATTCTCGTGAACTTCCACACGTGGTTACATAGATCGGGATTCGTCGTCGTCCTCGTACTCGTCCCTCGTCCTCGATGAAATTTTGATTCTCGAGGACGAGCACGAGACGAGGACGAGGACGATACGTATCAGATTCGATCACCTGAAACCTTCTTTTTATAAATCATAAAGGGTCTCATCCCTCCGCGGCGCCGCCCGCCTGGCCCCTTTGGCACCGCCTGCTTTCTCGGGCATCAGAAAAGGCTCTTCATTTTCCAGCAGGTCCCCCATTTCCGCTTCGATGGCATCAGGGTCCTCGCCGGCCTCCATGCGCTTGAGCGCTTCCTGCATTCCGGGCCCCAGCTCCATGCCGGTCATATCCGTCAGTTTTCGCATCAGGTTGGCAGCCTGACGGGGGTCATCTTCATTAACCTTTTCAGCCTCACCAGCCAGCATATTCATGGCCTTTTCCATTTTGCCTTCGTCAATGGGCAGGTCGTCCATATCACCGTCTTCTTTGGCCTTGCCTGTAAACGCAAACGCCGACATTTGCCTGGACAGTGTTTTGGTCTTGCATGCCGGGCACTTCGGCTTTTTGGTGGTGTTAACACTCTTTGAGAAAAAGTTGAATATCATATTACAGTCTTGGCAGTAAAATTCGTAAATCGGCATAGGATCTCCTTGATGATAGACAAATCGGTTTTTATCGTGAACAGTATCATCCAAATAATAAAATTTGACTAAATCTTTGTCAACTGCTATGCCACCGGAAACTAAAACGAAAGGATTTTTGGTATCATGGAAAGAACACTATCGATTATTAAACCCGATGGGGTAAAACGCGGTCTTATCGGCGAAGTCGTTAAGATGCTTGAACAGAACAATATGGACATCGTTGCCATGAAGATGCTGCATATGACCAAAAAGCAGGCCGAGGGCTTTTACGCGGTACACAGCGAGAGGCCATTTTTTGAGAGTTTGACCGATTTTATGAGCTCAGGTCCGGCGGTTGTTATAATTCTGGAAGGAGAAAACATAATTGCCAGATATCGCGAGTTGATGGGCGCCACCAATTTCAAGGAAGCCGCCGAGGGAACGATTAGAAAGGCGTTTGCCACCGACATCGAGAAAAATGTCGTTCACGGCTCCGATGCCCCGGAGACAGCCTCTTTTGAAATGTCCTATTTTTTTAATCGATTTGAAATTATTCGTTGATGTCCGTTAAACTAAATCTCAAGAATATCGCCATTGTTTTGCAGGGCACGCGGTATCCCGAAAATATCGGGGCCGCGGCCCGGGCCATGCTCAACATGGGAATCGAGCGGCTGATTCTGGTGGGTCCTCAAAATTATGACCTGGCCCGAATCAATAAGATGGCGACCCATGCGGCTTCAGTGGTGGTTGAAAGGCTGAAGGTCTATGATACCTTAAAAGAGGCGCTGGCCGGCTTCAATTACGTGGTCGGCACCACGGCCCGACTGGGCGGTCAGCGCAAGATCATCAGTTCACCTGCCAAATTGGCCCAAAAGCTTGCTCCTTTGTCCGAACAAAATCGTATTGCCGTCCTGTTTGGTCCTGAAGACCGCGGTCTCTCCAATGTGGATATCCGCTCCTGCCATACCCTGGTCAACATACCCACGGCTGAATTTTCTTCACTCAACCTGGCCCAGGCGGTTATGGTCACCTGCTATGAGCTGTTTCGCTTCAGCCTGGATAAGCCCGGTGAATTTGCTCCGCGACTGGCTAACCAGCATGAGCTCGACGCCATGTATGACCAGCTAAAAGATGTGCTGATGCGAATCAGCTTTATCAACCCGGATAATCCGGATTATTTTATGAACAACTTGCGCCATTTTTTCATCCGCATGCAGCTCAGAGCCAAAGAGGTGCAGATAATCCGGGGGATATGCCGCCAGGTTAACTGGTATGGGAAGAAATGTTACGAGGACGGATTGAAGAAGAGGAAAAGGACCCAGGAGATGAGTTGATTTAGTGGTCGGGGAGTTATCACTCAATCAGGCCTACCAGCGCATCTCCCATCGCAGCGGTTCCGATGACCTTATTCTTATCCACGGCGATATCCGCCGTATGAAGGCCGGCATCAAGTACCCCGGCAACCGCCTGCTCAATGGCAAGGGCGGCATCCTCATATCCAAAGCTGTATCTCAACATCATGGCGGCGGACAGGATCTGAGCAATCGGGTTGGCGATTCCCTGTCCGGCAATGTCAGGAGCAGAGCCTCCCGCCGGTTCAAACAGCCCGAAGCTGTTTTCGTTGATGCTGGCTGACGGCAACAGCCCCATCGATCCGGTCAGCATGGCGCATTCATCCGAGATGATGTCTCCGAACATGTTACCGCATAGCAAAACATCAAACTGGTGGGGATTTTTCACCAGTTGCATGGTGGCGTTGTCGATATATAAGTGGTTTAGTTCTACATCGCGGTATTTCTTCCCGACCTCGGTGACAACATCGCGCCACAGCACCATGGAGGTCAGCACATTGGCCTTGTCAATCGATGTGACCCGTTTGCGCCTGATTCGGGCGGACATAAAGGCCACTTCGGCAATTCTTTCGATCTCCTGCCTGCTGTAAACCATGGTGTCAAAAGCCTTTTCTTCAGCTCCCTGACCCTCCCGGCCCTTGGGTTGGCCGAAGTATATACCACCGGTCAGTTCCCTGACACAGAGAATGTCAAATCCGCTGCCCACAATATCAGGACGCAGGGGACAGGATTGCACCAGGGCTTTGAAGACTTTGGCCGGTCTCAGATTGCAAAACAGCTGGAAATGTTTGCGCAGCGGAAGCAGGGCGGCCCTTTCGGGCTGCTCTGCGGGAGGCAGCGCTTCCCATTGGGGCCCACCGACAGAGCCGAACAATATCGCATCACTGGCTTCACAAAGCTTTAAGGTCTGATCCGGAAGGGCCGTGCCGTGCTTATCGTAGGCGACTCCACCCACATCACCCAATTGATATTCCAACTCAAGGTTAAATTTTTGGCCAACCGCATCCAGTATTTTGACCGCTTCGGCCATGACCTCCGGACCGATACCGTCACCGGGAAGAATTGCAATTCGTTTCATAATGTCCGATCCAGTCCTTGTATGGTGGGTTGATTAAGTTGATTGAGTTTATAGGTGTATTGAGTTGACAGGGATTGATTGAGGCAAATTATTTAACCACTCACAATACCCGCCCATTCAATCGAAATTCCGCAATCCGCATTCGGATTGCCATATCCAAAGTAGGAGCCATCTAAAAAATTGTAGCTTACGTTCAAGGGCAAGGCGTCGATTCGGTTTAAAAGCGGAGCGTACACTTTAGTACGTGAGCATTTTAAACCGGATCGCGATGCACCTAAAAATTAAGATCGATGCGGAATCCAGCTTTGCAGGACAACGCAGCCATTGGGCGTAAGATGCATTTTTGAGACGGCTTCTAATCCGTATCTGTCTTGAGCACTGCCAGAAAAGCGGATTGGGGGATCATGACCTGTCCGACCATCTTCATTCGTTTTTTCCCTTTTTTCTGTTTTTCCAGCAGTTTTCGTTTGCGCGTCACGTCTCCGCCGTAGCACTTCGCGGTAACATCTTTTCGAAAGGCCGATACGGTTTTGCGGGCGATAATATTACCGCCGATGGCACCCTGAATGGCAATTTTAAACATCTGCCTGGGAATTTCGTCACGTAGTTTTTCGCAGGCCATGCGTGCTCTTGCCACGGCACCCTCCCTGTGCACTAACTGAGACAGAGCATCCACCCGTTCTCCATTGATCAGAATATCCATCTTAACCAGGTCGGTTTCCCGAAAATCGATGATATCGTAATCGAAAGAACCGTATCCCTGAGTTACTGATTTGAGTTTGTCATAGAAATCATAGATAACTTCCGCCAGCGGTAATTCGAAAATCATTTCAAGCCTGTCACTGGTTAGATACTGATAATTCTTGTTAACCCCCCGCCGATCAAGGCATAATTTCATGACAGCACCCATGTAGCGGTCCGGCACGATGATGGAGGCACGAATAAAGGGTTCCCGGGTCGATACGATCAGGGTCGGGTCAGGATACAGCGCCGGGTTGTCGATGATCGACACCGTACCATCGCTCATGGTCAATTCATACTGAACCGAAGGGGCGGTAAGGATCAGAGAGAGACCGTATTCCCGCTCAAGCCGCTCCTGGACGACCTCCAGGTGCAGCAGGCCCAAAAAGCCGCAGCGAAAACCAAACCCCAGTGCCACCGAAGTATCTTTTTCATAGATTAAGGCGGCATCGTTTAGCTTTAGTTTTTCAAGGGCGATAACCAGATCCTCGTATCCATCTGAGGCCACCGGGTAGATGGATGAGAAGACGACCGGCTTGGCTTCCTTGAAGCCGGGCTTGGGTGCGTCACAGGGCTGTTTTTTTGAGGTAATCGTGTCACCGCAGCGGGTGTCGCTGACAGTCTTGATCCCGGCAGTCATATATCCTACCTGCCCGGCCGAAAGCTGTTTTTGCTTGATCATTTCGAGCTGGAATATTCCAACCTCCTCCACTTTATAGACCGCGTTGTTGGACATAAAGGTGATGACATCTCCTGCGCTGATTTTTCCATTAAAAACTCGAAAGTACACGATGGTGCCCCGATAGGGATCATAGTGCGAATCAAAAATCAGCGCCTTGAGCGGGCTGGATGGCTCCCCTGTCGGGGGCGGCAATTTATTCACAACCGCCTCCAGCACATCCCCGATACCAATCCCTTCTTTGGCGGATATTTGAATGGCGTCTTCGGGATCGAGGCCCAGATCCTCTTCGATCTGCATTTTAACCCGATCGATATCGGCCGATGGTAGGTCGATTTTATTGATGACGGGGATAATCTCCAGATCATGTTCCATGGCAAGGTAAAGGTTTGCAAGGGTTTGGGCTTCAACCCCCTGACTGGCATCGATTACCAGCAGGGCGCCCTCGCAGGAAGCCAGGGACCGGGACACTTCGTAAGTAAAGTCCACATGGCCGGGGGTGTCGATGAGATTCAAAGAATAGGTCTGGCCGTCTTCAGCGGTATAAGGCAGGCATACGGTCTGGCTTTTAATGGTGATGCCCCGTTCCCTTTCAATATCCATGGTGTCGAGAATTTGATCCTGGAATTCCCGATCTGATATGATATCCGCGCTTTGAATCAGGCGGTCTGAGAGGGTAGATTTTCCATGATCGATATGGGCGATAATACTGAAGTTTCTTATGTTTTGCATTTGTTTGTGGTCGTTTAAAGGTCCAAGGTTCAACGCTCCGGGTTGTGGGCTCAAGGATTCAGGACCGTTGAGCCTTTGGCTTGCAGGAAAATACATATTAATTTAACACGGCATGGACAGTCCGACAGGCTAACCCGGAACCTAAGGATTTAAGCGCCCTCGAACCCTGAACCCCAAATACCAATGTTCATTAGTGAGAATGCGCTTTTTGCTATCATAAAAGACGGTTGACACCGGGGCTGTTTCCAGATATACTTAACCAATATAATCAATAAATTTAATATATTATCAATTTTTTAGAGTTGCTGTCAAGTCTGCCTTCATCTCGGATAATTCTAACCGGAATTTTCTATGGCTTTAGCGAAGACCCAAGTTAAAATCCTGATCGTCGATGACGATGTTGCCGTGCGTAACACCATGAATGAATACATCAGCACTGCAGGCTATCAGTCCGAGACCGTTTCCTGCGCCGAAGAAGCCCTCGAACTGTTGGAAAAGAAATCATTTCATGTCGTTATCACTGACATCATTCTGCCCTCCATGGGCGGTTTGGACTTGACCAAAATTATCAAAAAGGACAAAACGTCCGATGTCATCGTAATGACCGGCTACGGCGACGATTATTCCTATGAAGAGGCGATAAATATTGGCGCCAGCGATTTTATCATAAAACCGGTTCGTCTCGAAGAACTATTGCTGCGATTAAAGCGCGTTATAAAGGAGCGCGATCTTACCAAAGAACGAATCCGCATGATGGAAAAGTTGCAAAAGCTGGCTGTTACCGACGGTCTTACCAAACTTTACAACTCAAGGTCGTTCTACTCTCAGTTGGAAACAGAAGTTGATCGCTTCAATCGCTATAAACATCCTCTGGCACTGTTACTGCTGGATCTCGATCACTTCAAAGAGTACAACGATAGTTTCGGGCACCTTGAAGGGGATAAAGTCCTGGTCCGTTTCAGCCAGATAATAAAATCCTGCCTGCGGGCCAATGATACCGCCTACCGTTACGGAGGCGAAGAGTTTACGGTAATATTGCCCGAAACCGGCGTCGAAGAAGCCGGAACAGTTGCCCAACGTATTCGAGCTGCGCTGGAGGCCGAGCAGTTTACGCCGAAAGCCGGTAAGAAGGTTACCATTACCATCAGCATCGGTGTCACCGAATATCAGCCCAAAGAAGAACTATCCGCCTTCATTCAACGAGCCGACAGGGCCATGTATCGCTCCAAACAAAAAGGCCGCAACATGGTATCCATGTTGTAACCAGAGGCTCCCTCGGATTCACCCGCCCCTTAAGAATGACGAAGGACAAATTATAGAATCCCTTAAGTCGTCATTCGTCATTCGTAATTCTTCAATCCTTAAACCCGCAACTCGCGCCCCGTGACCCGCAACGCGTAATTCGTTCTATCCCTCAACTTCTTTTATCTTGTCCAGATTTGCTTGAATTTTCTGTTGTTTTTCAAGCAAAGTGCTTTGCTTCTGTCTTACTTTTTCGATCACATCCGCCGGCGCTTTGCTTAAGAATTTCTCATTCCCCAATTTTTTTGCCACGATTGTTAACTCGGCGGCCAATTTTTGAATTTCTTTTTCCAGGCGATTGGCTTCTTTGGCAAAATCGATGATGCCTTCCAGGGAAACAAAAATCGAGGCGCTCTTGACCACCGCTGTGGCCGATGATTTGGGTTTCTGCCCGATATTCTCAATTGCCAGCGAGTTGAGCCGTGCCAGGTTGATGATCAGGCCCTGGTGGTCCGCGACAGTCTGCCTGGTTTGACTATCTTCGGATTGGACCTGTACCTGCAGCGCTAAAGACGGTGCAATGTTCATCTCACCCCGCACATTCCTGATTCCGGTAATCACTTCCATCAAAAGGGTCATTTCGGCCTCTGCTCTTTGGCTCTGGAAGTCCTCAGAGGCATCCGCCGGATGCGCGGCTACCATGATCGAGCCGTCGGTACCGGGCATATGGTGCCAGATTTCTTCGGTCACAAAGGGGATGAAGGGGTGCAGAAGCACGAGGGTGTCACGCAATACTCGCCAAAGCACAGCACGGGTTGCCTCGGACGTTTCCGGTTCTTCTTTAGCGTAAAGGGCCGGTTTAATGGCTTCCAGGTACCAGTCACAAAATTCATGCCACACAAAGCTGTAGATCGCTCCGGCGGCTTCATTGAAGCGATAGCTGTCCAGGGCCGCTGTGACATCGGCGGTGGCCTTCTGCAGACGGGATAAAATCCAATTGTCCGGCAGGGATAGGTTTTGAAGATCGATCTCATTGTACCCGCGATCCAGATGCATCAAGGCGAACCGGGCGGCATTCCAGAGTTTGTTGATGAAATGCCGGTAGCCGTCCACGCGTTTTTCAGACATTTTGATATCCCGCCCCTGGGCGGCAAAAGCCGCCAGCGTAAAGCGGAAAGCATCCGTACCATAGCGCTCGATGACACTCAAGGGATCGATCACGTTGCCCTTTGATTTACTCATCTTCTTGCCGGCTTCATCCCGCACCAGGGCATGCACGTAGACGTCTTTAAACGGGACTTCCTTCATGAAATGGATGCCCATCATCATCATGCGAGCTACCCAGAAAAACAGGATGTCGAATCCGGTAACCAGCACCGATGTAGGATAAAAGGTTTTCAGCAGCGGCGTTTCTTCCGGCCAGCCCATGGTCGAAAACGGCCATAATGCTGAACTAAACCAGGTGTCCAGAACATCGGTTTCCTGCACCAGATTTTTACTGTCGCATGCCTGGCAAGCCTGTGGGGCTTCCATGGCCACCTTGATTTCGCCGCAGTCACTGCAGGTCCAGGCCGGAATCTGGTGACCCCACCATATCTGGCGTGATACACACCAGTCCCGGATGTTATTCATCCAGTCATAATAGGTATGGGTCCACATCTCCGGTATGATTCTGGTCTCACCGTTCTCAACCGCAGCGATCGCTTTTTCCGCCAGGGGTTTAACGCGCACAAACCATTGCTTGGAAAGGTTGGGTTCAACAATTGTCTTGCACCGGTAGCAGTGGCCGACGCTATGCTGATAGGGTTCAATTTTTACAAGCAGTCCTTGCTGCTTAAGGTCATTTACCACTGCCGTGCGGCATTCAAATCGATCCAGCCCCTCATAGGGGCCGGCTTCAGCGGTCATATCGCCGTCGTCGCTGATAACTTTAACGCTGGCAAGGTTATGGCGGGCGCCGATTTCAAAGTCGTTGGGATCATGGGCCGGGGTAATTTTCAGTCCCCCGGTGCCGAATGCCATGTCAACATAGCTGTCTTTGATGATGGGAATTTCCCGATTCATCAGAGGCAGGATGACCGTATCGGCTTCAATGTTTTGGTAGCGTTCATCCTCGGGGTGAACCGCCACCGCGGTATCACCTAACATGGTTTCCGGTCGGGTCGTCGCCACCACGATGCCGTCGGACCCCCCCGGGTAAGGATAACGGATATGATACAGGTGTCCGTCATGATCTTCATGTTCAACTTCAAGATCCGCCAGTGCCGTATGACACCGGTGACACCAGTTGATGATATAATTTCCGCGATAGATAAGGCCTTCGTCGTAAAGCTGGACAAACACCTTGCGAACAGCCAGGGACAGGCCCTCATCCATGGTGAAGCGTTCCCGCTTCCAGTCACAGGAAGCCCCCAGGCGCTTTAGCTGATTGATGATGGCACTGCCGTATTTTTCCCGCCATTGCCATACGGCTTCGATAAATTTTTCCCGGCCCAGTTGATGGCGATCGGTGCCGTCTTGGGCCAACTTTTTTTCAACAACGTTTTGGGTTGCAATTCCGGCATGGTCCGTACCCGGCATCCACAGGACGTTATCACCTCTCAGCCGCCGGTAGCGGCATAAAATGTCCTGCATCGTGTTATTCAATGCATGTCCCATGTGCAGGACACCGGTAACATTCGGCGGCGGAATAACAATGGAATAGCCCGCCTGAGGGCTTTGGTCTTGGGCGGCAAACAGGTGTTCTTTTTCCCAGTACGCATACCAGCGCTTTTCGACCTCGTGCGGTTCATAACCTTTGTCAAATTGCTTGTTACTCATTTACCTAACGCTCCTTCGTCCCCTTTTTTATCTTAAACCTGTTGTCCTTTATCTCAGCAACGGATCATCTTTTTTATCGCCAGCCCAAAATAAAAAAGGGGATTATAAACAAATCCCCGGAATATTACCAGTGCTATTTAGGATTTAAACCAATATTTCAAAACCGGCAGAAAATTGCCGCGTTTCAACGGTCACTTCAAGAAGCCATTTCTATTCATCGTCACCGGAGCCGGTACTACCAAGCAGGGCCCCTTTCAGCCGGTCAATCTCTTTGGAAACCGCTTTTTCAATCACCTCATAGATGATGGTTTCAATCTTTCCGCCGAATTTATCTTTGATGACGCGTTCAAGAATCGAATCGATTTGATCGTATGTTACCGGCAACGATTCGGGTGTATCTTCAACCGCCGACCGAACATCTTCCATAGTTTCATCCTCAGCGGGCGGCTTTTCATGCAGTGAAGCAATTTCAGGCTCTGTGGTTGAATCTTCAGATAAAACCGAGTCCAGCCGATCGACCTGATCCGAGATCTCGCTGGAACCAAACCTAAAGTCGAATTCTCCGTTTTCGTCGGCCGAGAGTGCGGCGGCCATTGCTATACCGGTGCTTAATGCCGGTGTTTCTTCGGCAGGTTCACTCTCATCGTTTTCCAATACAGGCTCATCTTCCAAAGTTTGACTGAAGAAGTTATCAATCTCATCATCGTTGATCTGCCCGTCAGAGTTGTTGAATTCTGCGACTTCGCCAGTTACGGCCGGATCGTCTTCTTCTACTTCAATCAGCTCCAGAAAATCGTCTTCATCGGGTCCTGATGCACCCAAAACGCCGGCGCGCCCGAATTGATTTTCTTCTTCCTCAAGAAAATGCTCATCAAATTCAGTGATTTCAATTATGTCGTCCTCTTCATCGACCGCGCTGTTGTCTAAAACCTCAAGGGGTATGATGTCATCTTCGGACTCGAGATCATTGAGATCATCGATGCCGGTTTGACCTTCGTCGTCTTCAAATTCCAGGTCCATATCGTCGTCAATATCCGGCAGAGCATCTTCTTCTGCCAGTTCCCGTATTTCTTCCAGAGTTGCTGCCGCCAGATCCTCTGCCGCTGCCGGCTCGTCGTCTTCAGCGATGATATCGCCGTCTTCGGTGGATTCAAACTCCGGTTCGTCAGTCAAGTCGGGCAGGTCATCACTTTCCCCGAATTCCAGGGTTTCCTCATCATCAAACGCGATAAGATCGGGCCCCTTTTGGGGATCGTCATGCATGGCAATGATGTCATTCGTCTTTCTCGGGGCTAAGGTCGAGACTGGCAGCCGGGTCAAAGAGAATATCTTCATCCACGCTCTCATCAGGATTTTCGTCATCCATGGTGATGATTTCCAACTCCTCCATGGTCTTCATGTCTTCTATGCCGAAAAAATCGTCATTCGTCTTCATCACTTTCGTAATCAAGCACAATCTCTTCTTCGCTATCAAAAACCGCCTCATCTTTTTCCGTTTCCGGCTCGGTATGGTTGGATACGGCAGCCGGACCTTCATCCTCTTCATTCAACATGATAACATCGTCATCTTGTTCGAAAGCGATCTCGGATTCATCGGCCAGCCTGATCCGATCCTCTTGGAGATCATCATCGTCAACGTCCAATGAATCCACAATAGCCGAGGCAATAATGTCGTCTTCTCCCATGGTGCTCTCATCATCCGCAACCGCTTCATCCAGATCGATTATATCATCCTCGAATGTCAGAGGGTTTTTGGGGGACAGCTGTGCCGGTGTCCTGTAGATTAATAATTTCGTCATCGCCTTTGGGGTTTGTGATGACCTCATCGGTGAGTTCGATGATATCGTCATCATAATCGACCGGGCTAATTTTTGGATGGGGATCTTTTTTCTCGGGCATGTTCACCACCATGGGATAAAAGGGACGCTTTTTGAAAGGCCGAAATAATTTTCAAATTATTATTATCTTTAGAAAAATTATCATATGGCACCCGCAGTGTCAAGGAGTTTGAAGTCGGTTTGCGACAAGCTGGCCCCCGGGGTTATTCAGGTGTTGAGCGGGTGGCAAACGGCTGTTTCGAATTTGGATCCACCATAGCCCTGTGGTAATTTGGTGCACCAAGAATTGCGGCAGCCGGAATTTTGAGACGATATGAGTTGATTGGCATCTTTTAAAAAAACATTTGCAGGATTTAATATATCGGATATAAAAAAGCGTATGCGATATTTTTTCATCGAGCCCTCTTTAGTGACGGGTCCGGTGGTGTCGATCACCGGAGCGGAGGTCCATCATATAAAAAACGTGCTGCGCCTGAAACCGGGTGACGGCCTAAAGCTGTTTGACGGCACCGGTTTTGAGTATGACGCGGTTATTATCAGTGTGTCTGCCAAGGACGTAGCCGTTGAGATCCAGCGCAGGCTCAAGGCCGCAGTCCAACCCGGCGTCCAGATCATTGTGGCCCAGGCCTTTTTAAAAGAAAAAAAGATGGACGATCTGGTGCGCAAGCTCTGTGAGTTGGGCGTGACCCAATGGGTTCCTTTTTTTTCGCAGCGCTCCATCGCAAGGCCCGACGCCCAGCGATTGGCAGTCCGGTCCCAGAGGTGGCAGCGAATCGCGACCGAGGCCGTCAAGCAGTGCCGGCGAATCGATACGCCCAGGATCGGGGATGCGCTTTCTTTTGATGAGGTCCTGGATTTCAGCCACAGTTGTGATTTGAAACTCGTTTTCTGGGAAAATGAATCCGGACGGCTTACCGGTGAACTTGCCTCTGGGGAAAATCGCCCCCAAAAAATCATGGTGATGCTGGGACCTGAAGGCGGGTTCGCCGATCAGGAGATAAGTATGGTCCGGGACTGCGGATTTATATCCGCCGGATTGGGCCCGCGGATTTTACGGGCCGAAACCGCGACCATCGCCGCCGTGACCATAGTTCAATATTTGTTCGGCGACATGGGGTAAAAAAATCTTGACAAAGGTTTAGGGTTGGAATAGTAAGTTTGATTTTAAATCTGGTACCAATTGTCACCCGCCGAGGTAGCTCAGTCGGTAGAGCAGGGGACTGAAAATCCCCGTGTCGGCAGTTCGATTCTGTCCCTCGGCACCAGTAAAATTAAGGAGTTACGGCATTAGCCATAGCTCCTTTTTTGTTTTGTGTGTGAATCCATGTGAGAAAAGCTTTCCAAAATTCACTAAATGTGAAAAAAATACAAAAGATTGTGAATTTATATGTAATAATTTCAGCATAATAAAAAAATGAGGAGGTCGGGAAACTCGGAACTGGTGACCGACAATCCCCGTGTCGGCTGTTCGATCGCCCGAGGGGATTAAAATTCTGTCCCTCGGCAGTAAAATAGAAAAGTTCAGGAGAAATAGCGCTTGAGCTTTTTTATTTTTGGGTGGATTGCATCTCAAACGAAAAAGAATGGCAAAACAATCTTGACCTTTTGCGCTTCATCGGAGCCAGAATTAGTTTCGTGGATATTATCATTTGGGGATGAGGCTAAAATTATAAAGCCTGACTGGTTGGTCGAAAATGTAAAAAGCATGATTGATAATATGAGTACTTTATTTTAGGTGGAGTGTCACCAGTTCGATATTTTTTGTTCTTTCAATATGCGATTTTAGGCCCGATTTTCGCACCACGTAAATAGGAAATCAGTCACCCTTTAAGATTGGTCATCCTCAATTTCATAGCCTATGGAGCGATAGCCTTTAATTCGCCGATCGTACATTCTTGCCAAAACCGGTACATCCAAATCCACGTAATCGTAAATCACTACTTTCTTTTTGCTGTCGCGGATTCTGTGCAAACGACCGGCGTATTGATTTAGAGTACCTCTCCAAGAAATTGGCAAAGTCAAAAATAAGGTATCAAGCCTTTCGTCGTCAAATCCTTCTCCTAAGTACCGGCCGGTAGCAAGGACAGCTTTCTCAGCATCATCTGGAAGAGATTCAAGTGCGTCTAAAGCGGCCTTTCGTTGCTTATTCCCCATTCCACCTTTCATGACAATTAGATCCTTGATTTTGTTTTCGAACAGACTTTTTAGCGTTTCAAGATGCTCGATACGTTCGGTTAGAATAACCGGAAAACGATTTCTTTTAATGGCGTTCATCACGTCTTCGACAATAACTTGGTTACGTTCATTGCTTCGTAACAAGGCTTTATAAATTTCATGGATGGCAGTGTATTGGTCTGCCTCAAATGATGGGGGCATCCTAAAGTTCGTCTCTCTGACAATGACCTTATGTGCAAATGGTCTTTCTGCCGCCTGTTTCTTATCATCTACTTTATACCGGACCGCTCCACAATTCATAAAAATAATCGGATGGTGACCATCTTTGCGGGAAACTGTCGCTGAAAGGCCGGTAACATACTTCGCTTTGCACTGTCGGGCAACGATCTCAAAGCTTCTTGCGGAAATATGATGGCATTCGTCCACAATGAGATAGCCGTAATTAGCCACAATATCGTTTACTACTCCCTTTCGGCCTAAGCTCTGGATCGTTGCGACATCTATAATACCGGTTGGCTTGCGTTTACCGCCACCGATTTGGCCGATATCATCCGGGGAAATATCGAGGAAAGTATTCAATCGTGCGATCCACTGATAGAGAAGCTCTTTTAAATGCACACAGATCAAAGTGTTTACAGATCGTTCTGCAATTAAATAGGCAGCGACCACAGTTTTCCCAAAGGCGGTCGATGCTGCTAACACACCGGTATCGTGTCCCAAGAGAGCCTTGGCAGCTATCAGCTGCTCCGACCTTAACGTTCCGACAAATTTAGCTTTTACTTGGTTGCCACCGAATCTCTCGTCGATAATTCTTGTTTGGATTGCCAAAGAATGGAGCAATTCGGTTACGTCTTCAAGACATCCCCTCGGCAGACCAAAGTGTTTTGGAAATCTTCGCAGCAATGAACAATGCGAGGTTTGTCGAAGGTCGGGAAACGCATTGCCTGTGCTTTGTAAAACTCCGGGTTCTGGAAAGCAGCTAAACGGATCAATTTGTTTTTCAGTGCCGGCGGCAGCCCTTCTTTATCAACGTAAATTTGATTTGCAAGCACCAAGTCAACCGTGTTCGGCATAGGCCCAACAATTTTTATCTCGGGCTTTTTGCCCGATGGACTTTGCAGCCAGGGCGAAATATCGTCCTCATCGGTGCTGACAAACCTAACTCCAAGCACCCCACCCCGGTGTGCAGCATCATCCACGATGGATTGAACTTCTGCGAAACTCATGCGACAGACCGCAGACAGGTAGCTCCATTGGTCAGAGTAAGGACGGAAGTTTTCGTCAACAAAGAGGCTATTTCCCTGTTCTCTCGGTTTAGCCTGCATTGGAAGGGCAATCAGGTTTCCAAATCCACCCCGTGGCAGCGTATCCTGGCTCGGGAAAAATCGATCGTAGGAATCGAATCCCATTTCAGGTCGAGATTCCATGGCCTGAGTCAACATGAAAGCGCCCAATTGACGCGCGAGTTTTGCCGGTATAGGTTCGGAAAAAAAGACCCAGATATGACCGCCATTGCCCGACCTCGATCTTTCAAGCGCAGCAGGCACATTAAACGTTTCACTGGTTTCCAGATAAGCCCTTGAATCCTCTTTCCACGTCTCCCTGTCGAAATCGACGGCCAGAAACCAGCAGGTTTCATCAACAAGCATCGGATATACACCGATTACAAATTCACGCTGATATCTGTCAGCTGGATCAATGCCAATCAGGTGGTTTCGAATGACATCATCCGATAGTGGCGTAAAATCCCTGTTTTCACAATTACCGCATTTGATTTTGGGTTTTTGACAGAAAGGCCTAATCCACTCTTTTCGGCAGACCGGCTGGTAACCGCTTTTACCAGAACGCTTACTTTCAAAGCGTTTAGGGTAGACATCTTCCCTGCCTCGGAACAAAGACCGGAAAAGAGCAATCTTTTCTTCCTGGGTTGAATCATTGGTTACGTTGGATTTAGATGACTGATCAAACGGAAGCTGTTCATCGGCAATTGATTGCTTTAGGCTTTGAAGCTGTTCGATTCTCACTTTCAACGCTGTTCTTTTTGCATCGTGAGCAGCCAGTTCCTGCTCTGCAGCCCGGATTTTTTCATTGATTGAATTTTGATCCTTCAAGACATCCTCTCAGATATTATAGTCTTGATTGGCAGAGGAGCAACAACGAGATTGCTCCCTGAATTTTTGGATGGTAAATCGCATTACTGCCATGGCCCATTAGGCGGCCAAGTCATTTTGAATGATTTCGATTTTTGAATTGATTCAAGTGGCGGCAGAAGGAAAATCCTCAATAAATCGATGGTTTTTCCAAAATCCTTATCTACTTTGACAAATCTGGTCTTTCGGACAAAGGCTTGCCATTGGGTCTGCTTCATAGGGTTTTGAATGAAGGTTGCTTTGAAAGCCTCGGGACTTCCTATAGGAAAATGAGTGCGTCTTCGGTTAAATGTATTTTCAATAGCCATGGCAAGGACAGCCCCGGAGAAAGAAAAATCACACCCCAGCACCCAAAGGTCATAAAAGTCTTTCATACGACTATTCGCCTCACCAATCTTTACAATAGCTTCGAACTTCTCAGCAACCACGGTTTCTTTGGGATACATTCGAAGTTTGGGTGCCGGAAAATCAAGGAGAGTCGGAAAATCATGGACAGAAGCCTCGGGTGTGATTGTATCACCAAATCCACAGTCAACTTGCAAATGAATCTTCGCTTTTCCAAGCATGGCTATCAGTGTTACGCGATAGCCTCCGTATTGTTGATCCTCGCGGATCTCTTCAACCTTCACCGTGTCGGATAAATAAGTCAGCCCATCATCAAAAAATGAGATCTGGCAAATATCCTTAAAAATGGCTTTTAGGGAATCAATAGTTTGGGATTTAAATGCAAGCACATCAATGTCACGAGTCTGACGATAGAAATCTCCGTTCCAAAGCTTGAAAAGCATCGCACCTTTTAAAACGAAGTTGTCAACGTATGGAGAACGGCTCAGGCGATAGAGCAAGCGCTCCATGGCAAATGTTCGCAGGACAAAAATAAAATCCTGACCGCTTGACCTGGCATAATTGAGCAGGCGTTGGTGAACTGAAGCAACATAATTTTTGGTTTTCGAAGGACTCACGAAACAATAGCCTCCATATAGGGCTGCATGATATTTCGTACCCGGCATATCCGTGCATAGTGAACAAGTTCATCGATTGTGCACCGCCGGGATCGCCAACACTCTTTTAGGGCTTCAATGGCCACATCAATGCCCACTTTGTTGCGGTATTTAAAACAATCTGCTACGGTTTTAGCAGGATTGTAGACTCTGATCGATACGCCTTCGATCTGTATTTTTTCAATACCCTCTTTTAGTGATGGACCGGAGAAGCGGAAAATCCGGATTGGCGGGTAATCGACTTTGGGTTTTCGCATGGCCCGATCAATGGCCATCCAAATCTGGTGAGGATTTTGGGTGCCGATTTCGTGGTAACTCAGGGCACTGAGGAGGCAAATAATACCGTGAGGCACCCGTTTGCAAGCTTCGGCAAGACTGTGGTGTTCCGTAAAATCTCCGTCAGCAAGAACATACAGTCCGCGACCTGTACGAATCAGATGCCCGCTTGTACAGAGTTTTCGTAGATATTCTGGATGTAGACCAGCTTTTCTGATTTCGCGGGCACGAACCACACCCGTTTTGCGAGCCATTTTCATAATGGCATTTTCGGTATTGTTTGAAGATTTTTGCATGTCAAAACGTTCTCATTTATAAATATCTGCAGACGTTTTGACAAAACAACATTTTTGCTTAAAAGTCAATGAATTTTGTTGGATTTGAAAAAACAGCTTCCGGAGATAATATGCGATTGATATGCGATTATGCGGCCAGGAGCGTTCAAAAACTCGTTTAAACTCACATAAACTAACATAAATTCAGTAACTTATAGTTTTCATTGATTTTCTGGCGAATCCGGCCTTCGGCACCATCCTTGCTCTCTTTCACTGGGTTTCGGTGACTTACTGGAGCCCTTTTGATTTATATGCCTGGCAGGGCCGGCTCTGATGGGTTGCCATATTTCGTAGCACAAATCTTCTTTTCTGTGTGGGACTTTGTGTGTGAAAATCTTTCCAAAATCTGCTAAAATCACACAAAATCTGCTAAGATGTGGAAATTCAGATTCAATAATTTCAATAACTTAAGTGAATTTAGGAGGTTAGGAAGCTCGGGGTGATTGACTGAAAATCCCCGTGTCGGCAGTTCGATTCTGTCCCTCGGCACCATGAATTGAAAAGCTTCAGAGAGATTTCTCTGGAGCTTTTTTAATTAGAGCCAAAATAGAGGAATCCAAGCTCCGGTTGCGGCTCATTTTTTGCGGCAGTTTCCCGATTATATTGAACGGCCTAGTTTTCATTCTAAATTTTTTCTATTTCTACATAACAAATAACCCTTGACATGTCACGGTTTACGTATAAAATATACGTAAAAATAAAAAAGGAAAACACATATGAAGACAGCGAGTGTTGGAGAAATTCAAAAAAACTTTAGTAGGATTCTAAAAGAGATAAAAACCGGGGAAGAAATAGCGGTTACAAGGCGAGGTAAACCGGTCGCGAAAATAACTGCTTTGGGTCCTAAAAAAGAAATAGATTGGCCTGATTTTTACAATGAGGCAATCGAATTAAAAGGTAAATCTGCTAGCGAGATCGTTATTGAAGGAAGAGAGGATAGATTTTAAGTGGTTTACGTGGATACCAGTGTAATTGTTAAGCTGTATGTCAAAGAAGAATATTCTCGGGATACGTCCAACTGGTTGAAGGAGAACAATGAAGCCATTCCATTGACGAGTTTTCATGAACTGGAACTCAAGAATGCCATCCATTTAAAACAATTCAGGGCTGAAATTACCTTGGATGAAACCCGCCTGATAATGTCAAGGTTCGAAGAACACGAAAAAAGTGGAATATATTATCGACCTCAACTAGATTGGTCTGCAGTATTTATCCATGCCATTGATTTGTCAAAAAAACACTCGGCAAGTATTGGCTCGAGATCATTGGACATCCTACACGTTGCTTCAGCTTTATCAATTAATGCCGATCGATTATTGACGTTGGATGACAGACAGACCAAGCTGGGCGCGCTCGCCGGGTTGAAAATAGAAAATATTAAGGAATAATTGAACCTCTGCCGGCACAATACAGCTATTTTATGGAGGCTGATGCGAAAAAAGAATATAATGTTAGGTTTATTCAGCCTTATTAAGGTTCAGCTCTCTGCCAATCTCTTCATAGAATAAATCCCGTCCAAACCCGCTACCGGCTTGGGAATCTTATCCCTTTTGGACATAATAAGATCTTTGAATCTACCATAATTTCTGGAAACAAATTCTTTGGTACCGATTATACGCTAGTGAATAGTGTAACGCCTTTTTTTTACTCCCTGGAGCATGTAACTATTGATCCCGGCACCCGGTTTTCCCGATCTATCGACAGCTCCTGCCTCATAAACATACCGCCGGTAACGATTTAACCTCTCTTCGGCATCAACTACCCCAAATCCATTAAGACCAAAATCAAGAGATAAAAAATTGCCTTTGTTGACGGTTTGTATGTGGTAACCTATCGAATTCCAACGATATTATTTCGGACGATCCACCAGTCCGGCCCGTAACGGATTTAAATCAATGTAGGCCAGGCAGTTGATCAGGGTTTCTCCTTTTTCAACAATGACGATTTTAAAGCGGTCTCCCCAAAAATAGCCCCGCCGGTTGGGAGTATGGGGACGGTCATGATTATATGCATATCTTAGTGAAAAAGGGATAAATACATTTTTTCAGACTTTTTTTATGCCTTGGTTTGATTGTGCCCAAATTGTGCCCGTCAAGGTCAAATATTTCCAAACAATTCCAAACGAAACCAAAAATACGATGAAAAATCGGAATAGAATCAACTGCTTGTAATTACAACATTTTTAAATTTTCATAAATTTGGTCCGAAAATCCCCGTGTCGGCAGTTCGATTCTGTCCCTCGGCACCATAAAATCAAGCATTTACGGAATTTTCCGTAGGTGCTTTTTTTGTTTGAATAGGCACAAAAACGGGCACAACTAACATTGGTTGTAAATTTAAGTCAATGATATCACAATGAATGTTGTTGAAGACAGGGGGACTTTTAATCACGCTTCTCCCAACAACAGCTTGGGACGATACGACCTACCGAACACTTCGGGGGATATATATCACACATAATTTCAACCAGTATTCAACGGCTAACTGTTGAACGTGTTAAAATACTGACCAGGCATAAACATAGGTATCCGATCGAATGTATGACCTATCTCCCCCGTAAACCAATGCCGCCCGCTGTTCAATATCGTTGGACAGTTTTCTCCAGAGACGAATACCTTTAAAAAAGTCTGCCGAAACAGTCTGGCCGGCCTTGATTTCCAGCGGTGTTAAATTTTTCCCTTCATCGATGAGAACATCGATTTCGTTTCCGGTGGAATCCCGCCAGAAGTAAATTGGGTGTTCCTCACCGCGGTTCATATAGTTTTTGAGTAGTTCGGAGATAACGTAACTTTCAAAAATGCCGCCGTATAGTGCATGAATTCGCAAATCCTCAGCGGAGCGTATTCTCAGCAAATAACTTAGCAACCCGGTATCTAGAAAATACAATTTCGGGCTTTTGATCAGTCTTTTGCTAAAATTCTTAAAATGCGGCCGCAGCAGGAATATTATAAAGCTGGCCTCCAAAATGGAGATCCAGCGCTTTGAAGTGGTATGGGTAATCCCGCAGTCGTTGGCCAGAGATGATAGATTCAGAAGCTGGCCGTTTCGGCCCGCACACAAGCGAACAAACCGGCTGAATGTTTCAAGATCTCCAACATTCACGACATCACGTACATCTCTTTCGATATAAGTTTGAAAGTAGTTTCCCAGCCAGTCGACAGGATTTAGGCCCTTGTCATGGATTCTCGGGTAAAACCCCTTGAACAAAACTGATGAAAGCTCCTCATTCAAAGAGCGATTTTTACCCGGCAGCTGTCGACCAATGGTACTAACAGGCAGCGGACGGCGCTGTCTAAGCTCGCTCACAGAAAAGGGCAATAGGTGTAATACGGCGCAACGACCGGCCAGAGACTGACTGACTTTCTGAAGCAGCAGGAAGTTTTGTGACCCGGTAAGGATAAACTGGCCGGAAATATCCTTTGTATCTACGATAGTCTGAATATAAGAAAACAAGTCTGGTGCTCGCTGAATTTCATCGAGTATGACCTTCTCAGGAAACTGAGAAAGAAATCCCCGCGGGTCTTCCAAAGCAAATGCACGATGATCCGGCTCTTCCAGCGATATATAGTCGTAATCTGGAAAAGCCATTTTGACCAGTGTCGTTTTACCGGACTGGCGGGGACCGGTTAGCGTAACCGCCGGATACTGTTTAGCAGCTTCTTTTAGCTTTTTATATAGTATTCTTTTTAGCATAATCTTGTGCAAATTGAATATTTAAAATTCAATTTACAATTTTTTTAACGTTTGTCAACATAAATATTCCTGGGCGTTAGATTTGCTCATTCAAATAATTGCATCATGATTTCAAAATAAAATTGACAAAATGGTATATAGACCGGCAAACTTAAGGGTACCAATCAATTTGTTTCTCCATGTTCGGTTGAATACGGTATCGATTAAAAATTTCTTAAAAATGAATGTCGTTTAATAAAATTAAAAGGAAAAGAAAAAATGGAATCATCCCCGTTGAAGGAAATAGCGAGTGAGCTGCCATTTTTCAAAACGGTAAATGAACGGGAGAAACTGTTGGGAGTGGTGGGTGCTCTGGTGCTGCGGCAGATAAGTCTCAGCAAAGCTGCCGAAATCATGGGAATGGGAAAGGAAGCCTTTCTTGAATGACTTGATGCCATGAGAGTGGAATTTTCCTGTCTTGAGGAGAACGATGTCGAAACGGAACGGAAGTGGTGATGAAATCCGTTTTTTGAAGAATTGTTAATCGATTTAAAAGCGATGGGATCTAGAATAAGAGCGGAACTTTTCTGGAAGATCTTCAGTGGAATTGACCAGAAGCGGTGACCGAGGTTTCACTTGATTTAGAGTTT
>CAWGCM010000018.1:0-24073 GCA_963821065.1 uncultured delta proteobacterium
CTTCGTATTGACTGACACCTGAAAACTGACACCTGACACCTAATAAGCGTGAACCCGCTCTTCCCGATGAATACAATCAGATCTAGTTTTAAGTACTAAATGCCAAAAATATGCGGTGGATTGCTGACAAATTAAGACCGATTTTCTTCTTCGTCAATGCGTCGAAATCGGCAAAATATACCCGTTATAGCTAGTTGTCAAAAAAGCATGCTATTATTGAAACTCGTCTTCCAAAACCGCTTGTGCTACCCTACCGTATTTCGAAACTTATTATTGAAAAGCAAAAAATTTCAGAAGTAGATAAGCGCTTCCAACAGACACAGCCGGCATATAGAAACTAATCGTAAGACGTCTAATTTCTTTTTATCTTACAGCGACTGGAATACGGAAATATATGGGGCAGCTCACCCGCACGAATTTTAGCCTGGGTTTGCTGCCAGAAATCAACATCAAACAAATCAGCATGGTGTTTCAGAAATTCCGTTTTAAAGATCCGGACAGCTCGATAAAATTTTGCAGTTCTTCCGGGAAAACATCATTTTCATCTACGTAAAACCAGGGCTCAGCGGCCATTTCGTCATCATATACGGACGGCAGCGGCAATTTCCTAAAATTGCAGGTCGTCAGCAAACACAGCTCATCATAATCATAAAAGACAACACGGCCGTGGCGTGTTACGCCAAAATTTTTCAGCAGGATATCCCCCGGGCAGATATTGCTGACTGCCAGATCCTTTATGGCATTACCCCAGTCTATTACGGCACTGATAGTTTCGGCTTTATCGGCTTCCTTCAAGAAGATATCCAGAGGTGTTACCCGGCGCTCAACATAGGCATGGTTGACGATGATATTATCCGCTTCAATCCTTACCGTATTGCCTGCACCCTCCTTTAACTCCTTCAGCAGTTGGTCAGAAAAGCAACCCCCGTCGAATTTTAGGTATTCAAAAGCCTGGGCGTCCACCAGCCGACCCGCACGTACATGCCTGAATACCAGATCATACTTTTCCATCACTTCCCGGGGCGTCGTCTTTTTGGGGGTATCAAACCTGTCTTTGATGAGTTTAAACACGAGATCATCATTGGGCATGTTAAATACGATCATCACCATCCCCCGTTTTCCCCGGGAAATATCGAAGCGATCCTCATAGCATACCGAAAGATGTTCCAGGAGCTCACGGTATAATTCGGTTTTGCCGTGTTTATGAAAACCGATGGCGATATGCAGTTCCGCAATGCGTTTTTGCGGTAAAATCGACTTTAGAAATTGGATAAGATCGTACGGTCGATCGACTTCGACATGGAAGTGTGACCGTGTAAAACTAAACAGAATGCTGAGATCATCTTCATTTAAAAGGATGCCGTCGATTACGATCCCATCGGGTAGATTCAGCAGGGCAATTGCCAGCGGGATCCGAGCCGAGCCGGCATAAATGCAACCCACTATGTATGCCCCCATACCCCGGAAAAAAATATGTCGGACAATATCAATGCGGTCGATCTTATCCTATGATCCCAATTTTTGCAGGCGAGTCTTAATTTTAGCGCCTGCCTGCCGGGCGTCATATTCAAAATTTTGAAAAGGCGTCAGCCATGGATAATCGGCCAGGATCCGTTTGATCAAGCCAGCGTTGGGAAGCTGGTTTTTGAAGGTGCGAAAGCATTTTGACGCTGTCCGGCCGGCGGGCGTATCGAAATCGGTATTTACAAATTCAATATTTGAATCAACACCCACGGTGGAAAAAATGCGCCGGGTGACGGAGTTGAAAAAGGTTTCGGCCAGTTCCCAATCATCATTGCCGACAAGCATGGCCGAATAGGCCGCTTTATGTCGGCCCATATCTGCTTGTCCTGAACGCGGTCTGCCAGAAGTTGACGGATACCGTCTTCAATGCGGTCGACCGCTTCCCTGTAAAGCTCCAGTCGCAGGGTCGCATCCGTCCGCATGGCGTGCCAATTGCGGTCTATAAAATGTGATTGGGCACATCGGGTGATTTCTTTAAAGCGCGTGCGGTAGGTGTTGAAAGCCTTAAATAGCTTTTGCACCGGGGTCTGATAGTTCACTATCTGAATTAGCTTGAGTCATTGGTTGTTTCTCGTATGTGGCGGCTTTTAAGCGCAGTTGCTGCTACTGGCTCTTTGTCACCGGATGTTTGGTTGCTAATACCACTTGATACTGGATACCGTTTCTCGATGATATTCTAATCGTCCGCAATTGCGCATCATTGAGTATCGGGCATCCAGCATCGAGCACCCTGGTTTGCCAGTCACCCATGGTTTGATACTGGCGGCCAGCGACCAGTAGCCGGCTGCCCGAGACCGGTATCGAACATCGAGTATCGAGCATCCAACTGCTTGTCAACAATCTTATTGGACCGGGTTGCAGACGCTACTTGCCATTTTGGATTTGTGCATTACCATAAAATATCGACGATGAGCCCCGGTTAAATCCGCTTCACTAATTTTCTACGAAAATATTTAGCGGGGTAAATTGATCCACGAAATAGGATTTATTTCAATATATGATTGGCGATGTAATCCGAAACTCCTTGATTTTATGAATGATTTTCTGGAAATAACAAACCCGAATCAATATTTCCTGACCAAACACAGGAGGTGACAATAATGGCTGATGAAAAATTTAAAATGTCCGCGGATGTGTGTTCCTACGTGGACGAAGAAAAACAAAAGCTAAACCTTGAAATCTGCATCCCGGGTGTAAAAAGAAGATATCAACCTTCGACTGCTTGATGACAGTTTCAGCCTGACGGCACCCAGAGCAGACTATGACTATGTATCGACCGCAGCCTTTTGCTGCCCGGTAAATGCCAAAGAGGCCTATGCCAACTACGAGGATGGGGTTCTCAAAGTTTCCATTCCGTTTAAGGATCCCATGGAGGATGCCTTTCAGGTAGCCATCAATTAGATAAACTGATTTCAAAATAATCAACCTCAAGTTCATACAAGGCAGTGTTCAAATAAGAACGCTGCCTTTTTCAATGCTATTCCGTGTGCCTCCGGTAAAAAGCCTTCTGTTCCCCATTCCCCATTCCAACTTCCGAATTCTTGACGCCTTCCAAGCTTAAACCCGCCTGTTCTCCGAAGCCTCAAGACGAAGAAGGGCGTCCAGTTCCCTACCATTTTACTATGAAATAGATGCCCCACAAATATCATAACCACCTAAAATAATTACAAAAAAAAATATAAAAATTTTAAAAAAAAAATTGACAACCAGGCGCTTTCTCGACTATAAGAGTCAGGAAACTTCTCGACTATAAGGGTCAAGAAAGACGCTTTATGCTGATAACCAAAAGAAACCAATACGCCCTGAGAGCCATCTTTGAACTGGCCAAACACAACGGAAAAGGCCCTCAAAAAATATCTGAAATTGCCCAGGCCCAGGCGATTCCCGTCAAATTTCTTGAAGTTATTCTCAACCAATTAAAAGGCAGCGGTCTGGTGGAATCCAAACGCGGATTTTACGGAGGCTATTATCTGGTGCGTCAGCCGGATAAAATTGCGGTGGGTGATATTATGCGTTTTATGGAGCGCAACCAGGAACAGAGCCAATGTGTTGCCCTTGTGCCGGAAATCAACTGCCCGTTTAAAGGCGAATGTGCCTTTTTCCCCATGTGGAACAAAGTAAAAGACGCGATTTACAAGGTTTACGATGAGACGTCCATTCAGGACTTAATTGACACCGAGATGAAAGTGGAAAATTGTCAATAATTGAATGCCAATCAACAAGGATTTAAAGACATGCAGAAGGGAAGAGCACTGTTGCGAGGGATCGGTATTATCGTTGCGGTTGCCATGACATTATTTTTAGTGAGCAGCCCCGCAGTTTTCGGAATAAATGCGCAGCCAAAAGTGATGCCTGAAATCCGGGCCGATATTATTGACATCGATTCGATGAAGGTCTTTGGCAAACTGGAAAGACCTTCCGTGACCTATTTACACCAGCGGCACACCGAAGCTCTGGCAAAGAAAAACAAAGACTGTCGGCCTGTCATCTGTCCGAAAAAGACCCTCAAACCGGAAAAGAGCGGATGTCCACCAAATATATGCGGCTTAAAGACACCACCAGGCAGGAGGTGATGGATATTTACCACAACAATTGTATCGGCTGTCACAAAGAAACCAAAGCCGCCAAAGAAAAAAGCGGTCCGCTCGAGTGCGGTGAATGCCATCAGGAGCAGGCTACCGTGATGTCCTCCTGGCAACCCATCGGCATGGATAAATCCTTGCACTATCGCCATTCCAAAGCCATGGACAAAAAGTGCGAGAAATGCCATCACGAGTACAACGCGAATACCAAAAAGCTTTTCTATGCCAAGGGCAAGGAAGGCACCTGCCGCTATTGCCACCGGTCGCAGACCGAAGAAAACCGGATTTCCCTGCGCCAGGCTTCCCATATGGCCTGCATTGAATGCCACCGGGAAATCCGCTAAAAATGAGACCGCCGGTCCCTATAACTGCGAGGGCTGCCACGAGCCATCCCAGCAAAAAATGATAGAAAAAGTAAAAGACGTACCCCGCATGAAGCGCAATCAGCCGGACTATGTGTTCGTGAAGACATCGGCCGCGGACAAAGAAAGGGCCAATCCCTTGACCCGGATGAAACTGGTACCTTTCAATCACATGGCCCATGAACAATATAATGACAGCTGTCGGGTCTGCCACCATGCGGATTTATCCGACTGCCAGCAGTGTCACCGCTTCAGGGAAACAAAGAAGGCGGTGGTGTCACCCTTGAGCAGGCGATGCACCGGCCCAATGTCAATCAGAGCTGTATTGGCTGCCATGAATCCCGACAAACCCAACCAGGCTGTGCCGGCTGCCACATCTCTTTTGAGAAAAAGCAGCCAGCAGGGCACCGCATCCTGTGTCAACTGTCACGCGGTTCCCAAATCTGAGATCATCGGTGTTGTGGGCAAAGATGAAGAAAAAATAATGGCCGCCAGAGCTCTCGGCCAGCGGATGCCGTTACGAAAACATATGATGAGACATACCGGAAACCGTCGTCATCGATGCCTTGACGGATAAATACGAACCGGTAAAACTGCCGCATCGTAAAATCGTCACAAGCATGGTCGACAAAATTAAAACAACAAGCTGGCCAACTTTTTTCATCATGAAAAACGGAACGGTCTGTCAGGGCTGTCACCATAACAGCCCGGCTGCGAAAAAACCGCCGAAGTGCATCAGCTGCCACGGCAAACCGTTTAACGCGAAAGATCCTTTCAAACCGGGATTGATGGCTGCCTATCACAGGCAGTGTATGGAGTGCCATAAAGCGATGGGGATTGCAAAGCCGGTAGCAACCGATTGTACAGCCTGTCACAGAAAAAAATGGATCCATGGTCAGAAGCCATGGTCCGATGAAATCAACTGAAGAAGGTAAGATTTATGTCCATTTCACGTAGAAAATTTCTCGGCTGGCTGGGCGCTGCAGGTCTCGGCACCACCGTGGGCAAAACGGCCCGGGCGGCTTCCAACAAGCAATTTAACGGTTATCCGGACAGCAACGGCGTGTTGTTCGACAGCACCCGGTGTATCGGCTGCCGCAAATGCGAAGAAGGCTGCAACAAGGTCAACGAACTGCCGGGACCGGAGCGGCCGTTTAGCGATCTGTCCGTGCTGGAAACCAAGCGCCGGACCACTGCCAAGGCTTACACCGTGGTCAACCGCTATGACGATGCCGGCCAGCGGCCAGGGCCCTCTGTACCGCAAAATCCAGTGCAACCACTGCCTGGAGCCGGCCTGCGCCTCGGCCTGCTTTGTCCGGGCCTTTACAAAGACCGAAAGCGGTGCGGTGACTTACGAGCATCGGTTTGCGTGGGCTGCCGCTACTGCATGATCGCCTGTCCTTTTGAAATTCCGACCTACGAATATGACAGCGCCTTTTCACCCCGGGTGATGAAATGCACCATGTGCCATCCGCGGATTGCAAAAGGGCTGCTGCCCGGCTGTGTTGAGGCCTGCCCGACCGAAGCGCTGACCTACGGCAAGCGCGAGGATTTGCTGCGAATCGGGCGCGAGCGTATCCGCAAGTTTCCGGACCGTTACGTGGATCATATCTACGGCGAAAATGAGATGGGGGGGACCAGCTGGCTATATTTGTCCGCGGTTCCTTTTAAAGAAATCGGCATGCGGGAAGATCTCGGGATGACACCGGCACCCAAACTCACCTCCGGGGCCTTAAGCGCCGTGCCGATGGTCGTCGGCCTCTGGCCGGTTTTGCTGGGCGGTATTTATGCCATCAACAAAAGAAAAGAAAAAATTGAAAAACAGGAAAAAGAGCAGGCCGTGGCCGAAGCAGTCGAAGCGGCCGAAACCGAGGCCAAAGCTAAGATGGCAGAAGCGATGGAATTTGAGGAAAAACAAAAAGAAAAAGCCATCGAAAAAGCCGTCAGCAAGGCACTTGAAGAAGCGGCCAAGGCGGCTGAAGAAGAGGCTTCCGGATGCGCCTGCTGATGACGCAGATAAGAAGTCAAGCGAGGAGGATTCCTGATGTCTGATGAAGTTGCGACCACCGGCAAATCTTATTTGACGCCTTTTAATATTGTTGCCGGCATCATCGTTATTATCGGTCTTTATGTTACGGTTCTCCGATTTACCCAGGGACTGGGTGCCGTGACCAATCTATCCGATTACAATCCCTGGGGGATCTGGATCGGTTTTGATCTGCTGGTCGGCGTTGCGCTGGCAGCCGGCGGATTCGTCACCTCCGCCGCTGTTTATATTTTCGGTATGAAAAAATACCATTCAGCGGTCAGGCCGGCCATTCTGACCGGATTTTTAGGCTACGCCATGGTGGTGGTGGCCCTTAATTATGATGTCGGCAGGCCCTGGCGCCTGCCGTATCCTTTTATCATGCAGCAGGGAACCACTTCCCTTTTATTTGAAGTGGCCGCCTGTGTGGCCCTTTACCTGACGGTTTTGTTTCTTGAATTTTCACCGGCGGCCCTGGAATGGCTGGGTCTGAAAAAATTGCGCAATATCCTGATGAAGCTGACCCTGTTGCTGACGATTTTCGGCGTCGTGCTGTCCACCCTGCATCAATCATCTCTGGGCGCGTTGTTTCTGATTGCACCATCAAAGCTTCATCCGCTTTGGTATTCACCATATATTGCGGTATATTTCTTTGTATCAGCAGTCATTGCGGGACTTTCGATGGTGATTTTTGAAAGCACCCTGTCCCATCGCTATTTTGCCGACAAAATGGATGAAGCCCATTTAAAAGAAAAAGATGACATCGCGCTGGGTTTCGGCAAGGCGGCCTCGCTGGTGCTGGCCGGCTATTTTATCATCAAGGTGATCGGGATATCCGAGGGCAACCACTGGCACCTGTTGGGGACTGGCTACGGTATCTGGTATCTGGTGGAATTGATGGGTTTTGTCGCCCTGCCGTGTTTTATGTATGCCATTGGCGTGCGGGAAAAAAACCTTAAGCTGATCAAATGGACGGCGGCCTGGACGGTGCTGGGTATCGTTATTAACCGTTTGAATGTCGGCCTGATCGCCTTTAACTGGCATCTTCCGTCAAGCGAACGCTATTTTCCGCACTGGATGGAAATCGCCATATCCGTTTTTCTGGTGACTGCCCTGATACTTAATCTTTTCGCTTTATTCTGCACCCGGATGCCGATTATGTATGCCCATCCGGATTATCCGGAAGGCAGCACTGAGAAGTGGACTTTAAGGTTTTGAAATCACTTCTGGCCATCCTCTAACTTATTTCAGGAATATTGATATGGAGAACACAATTTATACTTTGCATGATTACATGCTGCATACCGAAAGCATCACCTATGTTATCATCGTGGCAGCGCTGATTGGCATTACTTTTTTTATCGTTTTCTCACCGAAAGAGATGACGATGAGAATTGATTTTGGATTTTCGGATGTTTGCGGATTGAATAAATAGTTGTGAATCTAATTATTAATTTGAAGCACAATAGTCAGCATATTATTGAAGTTTGCAGATCATTTATTGCATGACGGTAAAATCATACATTTAAGGAGTAACCCATGTATGAATTTGTAACCGGCCCACTGGTCTGGCTGGCATTTGCTATCTTTTTTATTGGTCTGATCGTTCGTGCTGTGCTTTACATCAAAGGGCTCGACTGGCGGCTAGACCGGGTGACCTATTCGGTCAATACCGCTTTTGGTGTCAGAGGTGCGGTGCGCTCCATTCTTTTCTGGCTGTTTCCCTATGGCACCCGCAGCTGGCGGAACAATCCCTGGTTTACGCTGTGGGTTTTTCTGATGCATATCGGTCTATTGATGACCCCAATATTTTTACTGGGGCACAATGTTCTGATGCGGGAAAGACTTGGGTTCAGCCTCTGGACACTTCCCGAAGGGGTGGCGGATGTTCTGACCGTTATGGTGATGGTGTCGCGTGATTTTTCTGGTTCTGCGCCGCATCGCCCTGCCGGAAGTCAGACTGATGACAACCGCCTATGATTATTTGCTGCTGGCCATTGCCGTGGCGCCTTTGTAACCGGCTTTATTGCCTATCACGCTGCCGCCGATTACCGTTTCTGGATCATTGCCCATGCTTTAAGCGGTGAAATTTTCCTGGTGGCCATCCCGTTGACCAAACTGTCGCATTTTATTCTGTTTTTCTTTCAAGGGCTCAGCTGGGTATGGACTATGGCATCAAGCGCGGCGGCATGAAAAATAAGGGGATTGCGTGGTAGGGGCGCTTGCGCACAATGAATGAATAAAGAATGCCTGATGAAAAATGGCGGCAGTCGCAATGCCAGTTGCAATAAATTTAAGTATCTTCAAAAAAATATCAGCAGACAAAGGATTATAGACCATGCCGGAAGGAAAACTTTGCAATACTAAAAACGTCGACACCAAGGAACAGTTACAGGCGCTTTTGGCGGATAAAAGCGGCAAACAGTATTACGAAGAAATGAACCACCTTGAGTGGATCGCAAAAAATTATGGGGCACGATTCAAAAAACCTTCAAATCCCGCCTCAAAACCTGGCTTGAGATCTGTTCCCACTGCGGTTTGTGTGCCGAAAGCTGTTTTTACTACTTGGCCAACAACAAGGACCCCAAACAGGTGCCGTCTTATAAAATTCAATCCACCCTCGGGCAGATCATCAAGCGCAAAGGGGATGTGGACAATGAATTTTTGCAAGAGTGCATGGATACGGCCTATGCCAAGTGCACCTGCTGTACACGCTGCGGCATGTACTGCCCCTTGGCATCGATACCGGGGTGATGTTCAGCTATTTGCGCGGATTGCTCTTCGCCCAGGGATTCGTGCCCTGGGAGATGAAGATCGGATCGGGCATGCACCGAATTTACCGGGCCCAGATGGACATCACCACCGAGGACTGGGTGGATACCTGTGAATGGATGGCCGAAGAATACGAAGACGATTGGCCGGGGTTGAAAATTCCCATCGATAAAGAAAACGCCGATATCCTATATACCGTCAATGCCAGGGAGCCCAAGCATTATCCCGAGGATCTTGCCGAGGCGGCCATCCTGTTTCACGTGGCCGGTGAAAACTGGACGGTTCCCAGTGAGGGCTGGGAAGAAACCAGTCTGGCCATGTTCGGCGGAGACTGGGAAGCTTGCAAGATGCAGGTCGAATCGGTCTATGATGCCATGGCACGGCTCAAAGCCAAACGAATGGTGGTGACCGAGTGCGGCCATGCCTACCGGGCAACGGTTATTGAAGGGCCATACTGGGCCGGACTTGAATCCGGGAAAACGCCGATTGAAAGTTTCCACTATGTGGAATGGCTGGCCGAAGCGCTGCGCACCGGAAAATTGAAAATTGATCCCGCCAAAAAGATCAAAGAGCCGGTAACCTACCAGGATTCCTGCAATTATGTCCGCAATGCCGGGCTGGCGGACATCGGCCGAGGAAATCATGAGCTATATTGCCGAGGATTTCAGACCGATGACCCCCAACCGAGAACACAATTTCTGTTGCGGCGGCGGCGGCGGATTAAACGGTATCGGTCGCTATCGCCAGCAGCGCAATATTGGTTTAAAAGTCAAACGGGACCAGATCCTGGCCACCGGTGCCAAGCTGGTTATCGCCCCCTGCCACAATTGCTGGGATGCGATCAGAGACCTGGAAGAGGTTTATAAAATCGGAATCCGATGGTCTTTTTTAAAACCCCTCCTGATCAATATGATTGTGGTGCCGGAGCATTTGAAGCCAAAGGAGGAAGAGGAAGTAGAGTAGGTATTTGGATTCAGTTCCAAGAATGTATCTCAAACACCTAACTTGGATAAACCATCAAAAACAAATCACAAATCCAAAAAACAAATCACAAATAATATCCAATAACCAAAAATCCAAATTCCAATTTTAGAATTTGAGCCATTAGTTTCAGTCATTGAAATTTAGAATTTATTTGAAATTTGGTGCTTGTGATTTGTAAATTTGCCATTTAGCATCCACTTATTCCGTCTTTTAGAATCATGCCCTGTCCGAAACACCATTGCCATGACCTGTGAAACTCCTTGACACATTTCCTACTGATTTGGTAAATAAATCCTTTTATATCGTTTCGTATAATGAGGTTCCGAAACAAGGAATTGCGTTATGCGTGGTTGTACAAAAAACACTGTAATATCGGTATGTTTTTTTATAACCCAAAAAGAATCACCGGGTCCATGGAGAGTTGGCGAATGGCTGATTTCAAATACCAGGATATGTTTCCCGTGACAGAGGATACCACTGAATACCGCCTGTTGACGGAAGACCATGTCAATACCACGGCATTCGATGGCGCCGAGGTTTTGAAAGTATCCGTGGAAGGTTTGACGCTTTTGGCAGAACAGGCCTTTAACGAGGTCTCCCACCTGCTGCGACCCTCTCACCTGAAGTTGCTTGCCGGCATCTTTGATGATCCGGAAAGTTCAGCCAATGATCGTTATGTGGCCCTTGAACTGCTAAAAAATGCCGTCATTGCCGCCGAAGGTATTTTCCCGATGTGCCAGGACACCGGCACAGCCATCATTATGGGCAAAAAAGGGCAGCGCGTCTGGACCAACGGCGTGGATGAAGCCGCCCTTGCCGAAGGTGTTTTTAACGCTTACACCCGGGGCAATCTGCGGTATTCCCAGAATGCACCTCTGAACGTGTACGAAGAAAAGAATACCGGCAGCAACCTGCCCGCCCAGATTGAACTCTACGCCACCGGGGGCGCTGCCTACCGCTTTTTGTTTATAGCCAAAGGCGGCGGATCGGCCAACAAGACCTATCTGTACCAGGAAACCAAGGCCGTTTTGACACCGGGAAGCCTGACGGCGTTTATGAAAGAAAAGATGAAATCGTTAGGGACGGCGGCGTGTCCGCCCTATCACCTGGCGTTTGTAATCGGCGGGACTTCGGCTGAATTCAATCTGAAAACCGTGAAACTGGCTACCGCCAAATACCTGGATGATTTACCCACCCAGGGCAGCGAATCCGGCCATGCCTTCCGTGATATAAAGCTTGAAGACGAAATCCTTCAGATATCACGAGAACTTGGAATTGGCGCCCAATTCGGCGGGAGATATTTTTGCCTGGACACCCGGGTGATTCGTTTGCCGCGCCATGGCGCATCCTGTCCCATTGGCCTGGGGGTCAGCTGCAGTGCCGACCGCAATATCAAAGCCAAAATAACCCGGGAGGGAATTTTTTTAGAAAAGCTTGAAACCGACCCGGCCCGCTATCTGCCGCAAGCAGAAGTGTCTTCTGCTAAAGCCGTGTCTGTGGATTTAGACCGACCGATGGATGAAATACGGCAGCAGTTAAGTCAATATCCGGTGGCAACCCCGCTGTTGCTGTCCGGAAAAATAGTGGTGGCCAGAGATATTGCCCATGCCAAGATAAAGGAAAGCCTCGACAGCGGACACACCTTACCTGATTATTTTAAAAATCATATCATTTATTATGCCGGTCCGGCCAAAACCCCGGAGGGCTATCCGTCCGGATCATTCGGCCCGACAACCGCCGGCCGAATGGATCCCTATGTGCCTATCCTGCAGGCCCGCGGCGGTTCTCTGATTATGCTGGCCAAGGGCAACCGGTCCAAACTGGTGACCAATTCCTGTAAGAGTTACGGCGGCTTTTACCTGGGCTCCATTGGGGGCCCGGCAGCCAGGCTTGGCCGGGATTGCATCACCAACGTTGAGCTGATCGAATATCCGGAGCTGGGCATGGAGGCGATTTATATGATCACCGTCAAAGATTTTCCGGCCTTTATCATCGTGGATGACAAAGGCAACGATTTTTTCGATAATTTGTTATAGCGTATAAATCAAAATATAAGGAGTATTTTTATGGCAACAAAATTTAAAACCATGGATGGAAACACGGCAGCCGCGTACGTTGGCTACGCCATGAGTGACATGTGCACCCTCTATCCGATCACCCCTTCGTCGCCCATGGGCGAAATTGCGGATGAGTGGGCGGCTCAGGGACTTAAAAACATATTCGGGCAAATACTTACAGTACGCCAGCTCCAATCAGAGGCAGGGGCGGCCGCCTCTGTCCACGGCTCTCTGGCCGCCGGCGCCCTGACCTCAACATTTACCGCCTCCCAGGGATTGCTGCTGATGATTCCCAACATGTATAAGATGTCAGGAGAGCTTCTTCCCGGCGTGCTGCATGTTTCGGCCCGGGCAATCGCCGCCCATGCGCTGTCTATTTTCGGTGACCATCAGGACGTGATGGCAGTGCGCCAGACCGGCTTTGCCATGCTGGCGGCATCTTCGGTGCAGGAGGTCATGGACCTGGCGCTGGTGGCCCATCTGTCCGCCATCAAATCCAGCATTCCGTTTGTCCATTTTTTTGACGGATTCCGCACCTCCCATGAAATTCAGAAGATTGCCGTCATCGATTACGAGGACATGGCCAAACTGGCCGACTGGGACGCCATCGCCAAATTTCGTGCCCGGGGGGCCAATCCGGAAAGACCCGAACTGCGGGGAACCGCCCAGAATCCGGACATCTATTTTCAGGGACGGGAAGCCGCCAACCCCTATTATCTCAAGGTGCCGGGTATCGTCGACGACTACATGCAACAGGTGGGCGATTTAACCGGCCGCAGCTACCGGCTCTTTGACTATGTGGGAGATCCGGATGCTGAAAATGTTGTCATTTCAATGGGCTCCTCCTGTGAAACCTTTGATGAGATTATCGATTACCAAAGAGGCCTGGGAGAAAAAGTGGGACTGGTCAAGGTGCGCCTGTATCGACCCTTTTCTGCTGAGCACCTTTTCGCAGCGATTCCCCAGACCGCCAAAACCATCACGGTTCTGGACCGCACCAAGGAACCGGGGGCGCCGGGCGAGCCGCTTTATCTGGATGTGTGTACGGCTTTTATGGAAAAGGGGCAAACTCCCCAACTGCTCAACGGGCGCTACGGGCTGGGTTCCAAGGAGTTTAATCCGGCCATGGCCATGGCGGTTTTTGACAACATGAAGGCAGCCAGTCCCAAGAATCATTATACGGTGGGCATTGTCGATGACGTCACCAACACCTCACTGGCAGTCGGCGAAAGCCTCGATGTAGCGCCGGAAGGCACCGTGCAGTGCAAGTTCTGGGGCCTCGGTGCCGATGGAACGGTGGGGGCCAATAAGAGCGCGATTAAGATTATCGGCGACAACACCGACATGTATGCCCAGGCCTATTTTGCCTATGATTCCAAGAAATCCGGCGGCATTACCATCTCCCACCTCAGGTTCGGCCATAAACCGATCCAATCCACCTATCTGATCGATACCGCCGACTACGTCGCCTGCCACAAGGACAACTATGTGGAAGTCTACGATGTGCTGGAAGGCATCAAGGACGGCGGGATCTTTGTCCTAAATTCTTCCTGGACCCTGGAAGAAATGGAAGAAAAGCTTCCGGCCGCCATGCGCAGCACCATTGCCCGGAAGAAACTCAAGTTCTACAACATCGATGCGGTGAAAATTGCCGGCCAAGCGGGCCTGGGCGGGCGGATTAACATGATCATGCAGACGGCCTTTTTCAAGCTGGCCAACGTGATTCCGGTGGATGAGGCCCTGGGGTACCTGAAAGATCAAATCCAGCAACTGTTTGGAAAAAAGAGCCAGAAAATTGTGGAGATGAATTTTGCGGCAGTGGACAAGACCCTTGAGAACCTGGTTGAAATCGACTATCCGGCCTCCTGGGCCGACGCCGGCGGACAGTCAAGGGCTGCTAAGGAAGAACCGGATTTCGTCAAAAACGTCATGCGGCCCATGCTGGAGCAACGGGGTGACAAGCTTCCGGTCTCCGCCTTTACCCCGGACGGCATCTTCCCGGTGGCCACCACCAAGTACGAAAAACGAGGCGTGGCCATCAACGTGCCCGAATGGATCATGGACAACTGCATCCAGTGCAACCAGTGTGCCATGGTATGTCCGCATGCCGCCATTCGACCCGTGCTGTTGACCGAGGAAGAATTGCAAAATGCGCCCGAGGGCTTGGAAGCCAAAAAGGCGGTCGGCAAGGATCTGAAAGAATACAACTTCCGTATTCAGGTCGACACCCTTGACTGTTACGGCTGCGGCAACTGTGCCGATATTTGTCCGTCCAAAAAGAAAGCCCTGGTCATGAAACCCCTTGAAACCCAGATGCCGCTGCAGGTGCCGTTGTGGGAGTACTTCGAAACACTCCCGGTTCGCGACGACCTGGTCGGCCGCACCACGGTCAAGGGCAGCCAGTTCTGCCAGCCGCTGCTTGAGTTCTCAGGCGCCTGCGCCGGTTGTGGCGAGACGCCCTATGCCAAACTGATCACCCAGCTTTTCGGCGAGCGCATGCTCATCGGCAATGCCACCGGATGCAGCTCCATCTGGGGCGGTTCGGCACCGGCCGTTCCCTATTGTGTGAACAAAGATGGGTTCGGTCCCACCTGGGGCAACTCCCTGTTTGAGGACTCGGCCGAATTTACCTACGGCATGCTGCTGGGCACCTTCCAGCAGCGCAACAAGCTGGCCGATTTGATGCGCGAGGCGGTGGGAACCGATATCCCAGCAGATATCAAAGAGGCCATGTCCGGCTGGTTGGAGAATATGAAAGACCCCAAAGGTTCCCGTGAGTACGGCGACCGGTTAAAGGCGCTGTTGCCCGCTCAAAAGGATAACGCCTTGCTGGTCAAAATTGCCGGCAAGTCCAAACTGTTTACCAAAAAGTCTTTCTGGATTTTTGCCGGCGACGGGGCCGCCTATGACATCGGGTACGGCGGGGTAGACCACGTCCTGGCCACCGGCGAGGACATTAACATGTTTATCTTCGATACCGAGGTTTATTCGAACACCGGCGGTCAGTCTTCCAAGGCCACGCCGACCGGTTCGGTGGCCCGTTTCGCGGCTTCCGGCAAGAAGACACCCAAAAAAGACATGGGCCGCATATCGATGAGCTACGGTTATATTTACGTGGCCAGTGTGTCCATGGGTGCCAGCAAGCAGCAACTCTTAAAGGCCCTGGTTGAAGCCGAAAGCTACGACGGCCCTTCGTTGATCATTGCCTACGCGCCCTGTATCAACCAGGGTATTATGGCCGGTATGGGCAAAGCCCAGGAGGAAGCCAGGCTGGCCGTGGAATCCGGCTACTGGCCGCTTTACCGCTACGATCCGAGATTGAAGGATGAAGGCAAAAATCCCTTTATTCTCGATTCCAAGAAACCGGACGGTAGCCTGAAAAAATTTATGGATGGCGAGATTCGCTACGCCTCATTAAAGCGGACTTACCCGGAGGAGGCCGAAAGGCTGCATGCCTTGCTCGTTGAGCAGTTCAACCAGCGCTATGAAGAACTGGCCCTGCTGGCCGACCCGACACTGGTCTGCAAGACCGGGGAAGGCGCCGAAGCGGAAGAAGCCCGCGAGTAGTTCATAAAAATAAATGCAAAAAAACCGAAAAGGCCGTTGGGGAAACCCGGCGGCCTTTTTGTTAGGTTTCAGGTGTCAGGTGTCAGGAAAAAGTAGGGCGGGCCTCGACTCGACTGAGCTTGTCGCAGACTGCGGTTGGATATTCTGAGGTTCTGCGGCTCGTAGTAAAAAACTGACACCTGACACCTAAACCTGAAACCTATAGCCGGGCAAATTGAGCAAAAGTAGAATAAATACCAGACGCTCTTTAAAGGCAAATTATTTTAATTTCAGCTCCAACACTTGATAGCTCGGCTTTAAACACTATCTTATTAAAATATTAAAGTCGATACTTCAGCGAATTTTATATAAGGTTGCTTAATTATGCAAAAATTTGTGTACATCATTCTTTATTTACTTATTGCTGCGCCGGCTCTATCATCGGCTGGCGGGCCCCTGGAGGATTTGCAGCGGGGGGTTGATAAGGGCATCCAGATTCTGGAAGATCCGCGCTATGAAGATGAGTCACTGAAGACAGACCAGCAGCAGAAACTCTGGGAAGTCATGCTGCAGACTTTTGATTTCAGGGAGTTCTCCCGGCGGGTGCTGTCCTTGCACTATAATAAATTCACCCCTCAGCAACGCAACGAATTCAGCCAAACCTTTGCCGAATTCCTGGGAAAATTTTATCTGAGCCGATTGCAGACCAGATACAACGGTGAAAAAATCTTTTATATCGACCAGAAAATTGTCAGCGAATCCAGAGCGCGGATTATGATAGAGGTGTTGTGGAAAAACGTGGAAGTTCCGGTTGAGCTGCGAATGATTAAAAAGGGCGCTACCTGGAAGGTTTATGACCTTACAGCTCTGGGAATAAACGCCGTGGCCAACTACCGGGCTCAATTTCACGGGATTTTGCAAAATAATACGCCTGACCAGGTGATAGAGACCATAAAGGAAAGAATACGCCAGCTTGAAAGCGATGTCTGACGGTGTGGAAATAGCTTGCGTTCATAGAAAATGTTTGTATATTTAGTGCATTTGCCTCACGGCTCATAATCACGAGGGCATATCCATCCATGGTTAAAAGTACTTTCGACACCTATCTCCAGGCACTTTCTGAAAGACGGTTTTTTATTCTGCTGATTTTGATTTTGGTAACGATTTGCCTGACGCCCTTCCTGGATCACTTTATCGAAACCAGGATACTGATGGACATCTTTTTAACCGTCATCTTTATCTTCATCATTTTCGCAATCAGATCCAAACGCACCCATGTAATCGTTGCCTCAATTCTAGTGCTGCCCTTGATCATTTCCACCTGGTCCATTTATTTTATAGAATCCACCCACATCGGTTTGTTAACGAGAATTTTTGGAGCGCTTTTTTTCGCATATGCGGTGATTATCATTTTGCAGATGGTTGTCCGATCAACTGAAGTCACCCGAGAAACCATATTTGCGGCGATCGTTGCCTATTTGCTTATTGCCCTGATGTGGGCATTCCTCTATATGACGATGGAACTGGTGATACCCGGATCTTTTAACCGCCCGGAGGCGAGCATCCGAGCAGAAATGATGCATTTTGAATATTTCAGTTTCGTCACGATTACCACCCTGGGATACGGTGATATCACACCCCTGACAAACAGAGCCAGCGCCCTGGTGCTGCTGGAAGCGCTTATCGGTCAGATATACCTCGTAGTGCTGGTTGCGTGGTTGGTGGGGATGCACGTTTCCCGGAGATCAAAATAGAACCCATCTCAAACATGTGTCTAAGGGCCCATGGCTGTGTTGCGGAGCTGCGAAAAATGCTCACATACTAACGTGTATGCTCCGCTTTTTCGCCGCTCCGCGCCTTGCCCTGAGCCCTGATCCACACTTTTGAGATGGGTTCTAAATTTAATTAAAATATTGACAATGTGTCATTTAATAGAAAGGAAGTAAAATGAAGATAACTTTGACTTTTATTCTGATGATCATCTTTTTTGTGCCTGCAGTTTCATTTGGTGATGAATGCGTCGAGGGCGATTGTGTCAACGGCAAAGGAACCATGGTTTTTTCTACCGGCCATAAATATACAGGAGGATTTAAAGACGGCGTCCGGCACGGCGAAGGTGTGCTTCTGATGCCGGGCAATCGCAAAATCGTCGGCGTCTGGGTGGAGAACGAGATTCGCGAAGGCAAATTCACCAATTCTGATGGGACGATATATGAAGGCCAATGGGAATTTCGCGAAAGAAACGGCCAGGGCACTTTAACCTTCCCGGATGGCAGAAAATATGACGGCGCCTTTAAAAGCGGTTTGCGACATGGCAAGGGAACCATGACCTGGTCGGACGGCCGCACCTATGTCGGGGATTTCAAACACGGAACCAGAAGCGGTCAAGGTACCATGACCTATCCCGATGGACAGAAATATTCCGGTGAATTTAAAGACGGTGAAAAGCACGGCCACGGGACCCTAATCTATGCGGATGGAAAAACGGTGGAGGGGGAATTTAAGAACGGGGAGTTGGTTAAGAAATGATATTCGATATAACACAGGTCTGGGCCAGAGATTTCGGATTTCGGATTGTGAAGCACAAATTCGGTTTTACTGACTGTCATATGCAGTATTTCCAGGCTTCCTCTTCGCGGATATCACGAACAAATACCAGGGCGGCAAGTGATCTTCCATACGGTACAACGCAAACATTAAGTTCGACATCAAAGGTAGACCCGTCCGAATGAATAACCTGAGATTTATATATGCGGGGTAAATTTAGGCCTGCGATCCTGTCGGAATATCGTGTGGTATTTTTGATAAACTCTTCTTCGGAAATAAATTTCTTAAGGTGCGCGCCTATAAGTTCTTTCTCAGAAGAGCCGATCATTTTTATAAACGCTGGATTTGCATATCTGACTTTAAAATCGTGAATGATTGCTATGCCGTCCCTTGCATGTTCAACAAGCGCACGATATGTATCTTCAACATCTCTGCGATCCTGAATTTCCGCATGTAGATTGCTTACCTGGTTTTTTACTCTATTTTCAAAATTATCCCGATAACGCTTCAGCTCTAAGTGGGTCCGAATCCTGGCACGGACTACCGATCGTTTAAAAGGCTTCGTTATGTAATCCGCAGCGCCTAGTTCAAATCCCTTTGCTTCCGTGTCTTGCTTGGTCGTCTCCGCAAGGAGGATAATCGGGATATCCTTAGTGGTTTTGTCGGCTTTTAGCTTTTCACAAATCGTACACTCATCTGCAGTCGGCATCATGTTGTTTAGCAGGATTAATCCGGGGGTATCCGGAGCGGAGGCGAGCCTGATTGCCTCCTCCCCATCAGCGGCGATTTTGATGTCGTAATCAGGAGCCAGCAGCGTCTTCAGGACGTCAACGGTTTCCGGATTAGCGTCTGCAATTAACAGTAATTGTTTTGATTGCGAGCGATCCATAATTTAGGATGGGAGTCAGTTAACCTTTCAGCGGGATGATGGATAAAGGCATGTTGAACCGACCCGCTAAATAGATGCTATATCAATATCCATGAGGATTGTAAATAAGGGGTGTTTTCTGCTTTTTTTCGAATTTTATATATCCGGCTATCACGAAAATACATTTGGATAACCGATTTCTTCAGATTTGTACGACTTTTACCATATTGGCGAAAAATTCGATTGCTGCCATCCATCTAAACCCTTGCAAAACTTCACATTCCGACCGCAAGTCCCAACTTTTTCGCGTATCTTCAAAGATTTGCTTCAGGCACGGAAGACACAATCCGATACCTTTCAAAATAGTTTAGTTTGGAATTAGTAAGATCCAATCGGTTTCTTCGAAAATTATGAAATTATACCCTTTCCCTATTTGTCAACTTTCCAAACATTAATTTATTGATTTTATATTCCTTTTTGATAATATTGTTGCGCCATCATTATAACATATTCAATTTCTTATTAGAAAGCTTTACATGGTACGCGAACAAACCACTGATCCTGTTTTAAGCACCAAGCTGCACCGGCCCCCGGTAGACAGGAACTTTGTCCACCGACCGCATCTAATAGCACGGCTTGATCAATACCGCGATAGGTCGGCAACCCTGGTTTCGGCGCCGGCCGGATACGGCAAAAGTATTCTAATCAGCAGCTGGCTGGAGGCATGTGAAGATCCCGCGGCCTGGATCTCCCTGGATAAAAGCGACAACGATTTGCGGACGTTTATGACTTACCTTGTCACCGCTGTTGAGACGCTTTTTCCCAATGTCTGCCGGAAAACTCAGGTCCTGCTGAACACTCCCAATCTGCCGCCCACAGAATCTTTAAGCACCAGCATGCTGAATGAACTCGACCGGATAGAGCAGCCCTTCATCCTGGTGTTAGATGATTATTACCGCATTAAAGAAACAACGGTACACAATCTGATCACCGAAATACTGAAACATCCCCCGAAATCCTTTCATCTGGTAATCGTTGGCCGGTATGATCCCCCTTTACCGATTGCCACGCTACGTGCGCAGAGTCGAATGGCAGAGATCCGAACCCAGGATTTGTGCTTTAATGTGACGGAAACGCAGACGTTACTCAATCAATTACTGGGGATTCAGGTCGACCCGTCCACGGCCGCAAATGTGGAAGAAAAAACCGAGGGCTGGGTGACGGGTGTTCGCCTGGCAGCGCTTTCCATGCGGCAGGTGGCCGATATCGATGCCAGGTTGCTGGGATCGCATGTGGACGCTCAATATGTGATGGAATATCTTTTCACTGAGGTCTTCTCCAAACAATCTCCGGAAATAAGCCAATATCTTCTGGCTATTGCCATTTTAGATCGATTCTGCGGTCCGTTGTGCGAGGCGGTGTGTGCGCCGGGTGGTGAACCGTTTGCATGCGAAATCGGAGGGTGGGAGTTCATTGCCTGGTTAAAAAAAGAAAATCTGTTTTTAATTCCCCTGGACTCTGAAAAACGGTGGTTTCGCTTTCACCATTTGTTTCAGAAGCTCCTGTTCAACCAATTAAAACGCCATTTCAGCACTGCGGAAATCAATGCACTTCACAGCCGGGCCAGTACCTGGTTTGCCGAAAACGGCCTGATCGAAGAAGCGCTTCAGCATGCCCTGGCCGGAGGCGAGATCCCAGCGGCGATGCAGCTGGTAGCCCTGCATGGACACGATCTGATGAATGACCAACAGTTTCCACGCATAGAACGCTGGCTGGGTATGTTTACCCGGGATCAGGTCGAACAGAATCCTGAATTACTCATACTTGAGGCCTGGCTTAATCATGTGCAGACCGGCGGATTAGACCTATTGACTTTTAAAAAGCTAAAGACGCTGTTCGACAAATTGCCGGCAAAGACCTCGATCAGCGCAACACAAATAAAGGGCCATTTTGACGCCCTATGTGGTATCCAGCACTTTTTGTCGGCTGAAGGTGAGAGAGCCCTAAAAGACTTGCAGTCTGCATGTAAAAATATCCCCGCGCACCATAAAAGGGCGCGGGTCTTTGCGCATGTTTTTCAGGCCGGGGCACATCAGATGGTCGGTGATTTGGAGACCGGTCTGTCCAAATATCATGATGCGATAAAAAAAGACACCACTCTGCGCTCTGGCTACCGAGCCACGTATCTGTCAAACCTCTGTTTTGTTTATTGGATCGATGCCGACTTGATTGCATTGCAGAAGACCGCCGAGCGTTCATTGAAGATCGCAATAGATCGCGGATTGCCTGAGGCAGAGTTCTTTAGTTTATACTTTCTGGGTATCGCACACTACCATCAAAACAACCTGGAAATCGCTGAGGAAAAATTGACCGCAATAGACAAGAATTACTATTTTGTTCATCCGGTGATATATGCCCACAGTTCTGTTGCGCTTGCTCTGGTTTACCAGGCCAGGGGTAAAATCGAAAGAGCCCGAGAGGTCTGCGAAACGGTTATGAAGTATGCAATCGATGGTAACAAACAAGATGTGCTTCTAATCATTCGGGCAATCGAGGCGGAGCTGGCTCTGCGCCAGGGGAACCTTGCGGTAGCCTCACATTGGGCGAGACGGTTCAAGGCCGAACCATACCTGCCGCCATATCTTTTTTATTTGCCGCCATTGGCACTGATAAAAATACGGATAGCAGAGAACACGACCAACAGCAGGCAGCAAGCGGCTGATCTCCTCGACCAATTAGACGAATTTCTGGCATCGATCCATCATAATCATTTTCGGATTCACGTGTTGGCACTGCAGGCAATGCTCCACGACAAGCAAGGAGAGGCGCCTGCTGCATTGGAAAAATTGACTGAAGCGTTTGCTCTGGCAAAGGCTGGTGGTTTTATCCGACCCTTCGTGGATCTGGGTCCCCAGATGGCCGATCTGCTGAAGCAGTTGATCAAACAAAACATTTCTGTGGATTATGTCGGGCAGATCTTCGCGGCTTTTAGGGATGATGAACAAAGAGCAAAGCCGGGTATATTCGATCATTCAACCGCTCACTCGCCACCATTGGGAATCCAGCCCCTGGTTGAACCCCTGACGGATCGCGAACTCGATGTTCTGAAGCTGTTAGCCCAGCGGCTGCAGAACAAGGAAATCGCCGACAAATTGTTTATTTCACCTAAAACCGTAAAAAAACACCTGGACAACATCTATGGGAAGCTCAATGTCAGCAGCCGCCTGCAGGCGGTTGAAAAAACTCAGCAGCTGGGTATCCTCCTGCCCCTTTAGCCTAGCGTAATTGACATATTGATACTATAAATAATAATATCACGTGGATAACTTTTGTTCTTATAGGCAGTTCGATTTTTTAATGCCCAATTTTTTCCCCTGCCAATTTTCCATCCATTGCCACAGATCGTAAAAATACCCCATTTATACGCCGTCCTATACGCTCTTTTAGGGCTGTTGCCGTGCCGTAAACTGCATTATAAACGCTCTTAAATATAATTTCTAAACAAGCCTTACAAAAAGGCTCAAAAAAAAGGGTTAATTATTTGCCAAAGTCGGAAAACAGAAACGGTTCCGCTTTCACTCGGCCAGGGAATTATCACATTCGCGTTCAAGGCTATTTGGATGAAAGCTGGTCTGAGAGGCTGGCTGGTTTTTCCGTCACGTCAGGCAAGAGAGGGGATAAAAAAACCTTTACGACGCTATTCGGCCAGGTGCGAGATCAGGCAGAACTTGCCGGCTTGTTGAACGGTCTTTACGAGCTGCACCTAACGCTGCTGTCGGTGGAGCGTCAGAACGACGACTAAAATTAAGGGTTTCAGGTCTTAGATGGCAGAAAGTAGAATTCGGAAGCGGGAAAGAATTATAACCGATAGCTCCTGGTTAAAAGACGGAAGGCAGATAACAGACAACAAAGGAAACAAAGTGAAAGGCTGGGAAGGTGAAAAAAATCTGCAATCCGAATTTGTATTGCCATTTAACTTTAGCATTTAACCTCAGATAAAAAACCTGAATAAGGACCATAAAGGACAAACCAAACGAAAATGAAGAAAATTTTCTCGTTTCTTGCGCACTGCCCTGGGAAAGATACTCTGCGGTCTCGACGAAGGGCTCTTCTAAGGCCGTTGGCAGCAAAACCGTTCAATGAGTCCAACCGCATAATATAAAGGCTAAAGGTGGCCAACCAACAGTCCCGTTATAAGCGTGACATCGGTCGAACATAGAAACAAAACCACAAAGGAGGTTTACATTGAGTGTTCAGTGGATGTCAGGCTATCCCGCATACCGCAGCGCGCAGAAAGTTCTACGATTTCGATTGAATGCATTAATGATGGTCTGGTTGATCTGCGGAATGTTGTTTTTCTCAATCCCACCAGTGACCGCGAATGCACAGGAGGCTAAAGGTGGTGACGCCAAAAATGACAGCGGTGATCTTACGACCAAAGCGACCAACCCGTTGGGTGCTCTGATCCAGCTTCAGTTGCAAAATCTCTACTTCCCGGATTCAAACAATTCCAGTGGTTATGCGAACACTGCGTATATCCAACCGTGGTCCCCTTCGAACTATCGGCCGATAGTTATTTTCAAGGCATCGTGACCCGCACCACGATCCCCATTGTCACGACGCCAGAAGTCAACGACAACCGCGTAACGGGGATGGGTGATATCACTTCCATCGCATTGCTAACGTATACCTCACCGGGAAGCCAGAAGGGGGAATTCTTCACTTGGGCACCGATCGCTGCGGTGGTGCTGCCAACGGCAAGCAAGGATGAAACAGGCGCAGATGGGGATCTCATCATCGTCGCT
>CAWGCM010000019.1:0-65771 GCA_963821065.1 uncultured delta proteobacterium
GATTTTTCCAATATCTTGACTTTTTTACAGATATCAAGTACTTAGTAAATGTTCAAGTTTCACCGTTCAGGGTTGTATCAAGACAGGTCCAGAGTTTCCGGGCTTGCTTGCCTCGGGGTTCAAGCTCATGGTTGGTCTGAAATACCGAAACGTTGTAGCCCTGAACCTTTGATCCCATAACCTCCAATTTTCCAGCGCTTACTAAGGAGGATCCCATGTCAAGAAAAAAAGGAAAAACGATCAGCTTTGATGCCATGGTTAAATTTTTTATGCAGAACTATGACATCCCGACTAAAAAGGATGTGGACAAACTGATGGACAGACTGGATCGTTTGGAAAACCTGGTTAAGCAATCAGCTTTAGGGGCCAACAATTATAGAGCACTCTATTCCCGTCGTAAAACCGCCCTGACAGCAGTCGATATTGTTCTGGACACCATCAAACACTCCAGACAGGGCCTGGGGTTTGCAGAAATACAGGCCAAAACCGGTTTTGATGAAAAAAAAATACGCAATATAATTTTCCGGTTGAATAAAACCGGCAAAATTAAGCGCAAACGGAGAGGGATTTATATTGCATCCTAGTTTAAGCATGCCTAAATTTATGAACCTATAAATTTTTTAGCATCAGCTTGAGCAAGAAATCCGATATAAATTAACATAACAGCAATATTTAATGAACAACTGGGGAACTTATGAACACCATCGTAGATCCTAACAATCCAGACCTCGCAGCCGGTGGGTGCATTAATGATTACCGAATCGAACGAATCGAATCCCTCCAAGAGATTTCCTCGATTTTCTATGAATTGAAGCATACGGGCACCGGTGCCAAACACATCCACATTAGCAGCAGCGATGCTGAAAATACCTTTAGCGTGGCCTTTAAAACCGTGCCGAAAGACGCCAGCGGTGTTGCCCATATCCTGGAGCATACCGTATTGTGCGGTTCAAAGCAGTATCCGGTGCGGGACCCTTTTTTTTCTATGCTCAAAAGAAGTTTAAGCACCTTTATGAATGCCTTTACGGCCTCGGATTGGACCATGTATCCTTTTTCAACCCAGAACCAAAAAGATTACTACAACCTGATGGGGGTCTACCTGGATGCTGCCTTTTTTCCACGCCTGGACGGTCTCAGCTTTAAGCAGGAAGGCTACCGCCTGGAAATAGAAGAACAAGCGGAGGGCAACGGCCCTGCCGCCCATCAGTTGAGCTATAAAGGAGTCGTCTACAATGAAATGAAAGGCGCCATGTCCTCACCCGACCAGGTGATGGTTCGGTCAATCCTGAAAGCGTTGTATCCATCGACGACCTATCGTTTTAATTCCGGAGGAGACCCCACCGAGATCCCATCGCTTACCCATGACCAACTCAAGGAATTTCATCGCCGGCACTATCATCCCAGCAACGCATTTTTTTATACTTACGGCAACCTGCCCTTGAAGGATCATCTGTCTTTTATCGAAGCCAAGGTTCTCAAGGGCTTTAAGCAGATTGATCCTGATACGGATGTGGCATCCCAACCCCGCTGGATGCAGCCGCAATCCGTATTTTTCCCATACCCCTTCGACAAAAATGAGGATGCGACCAAAAAATGTCAGGTGTGTACGGCCTGGCTGACAGCCGATATTAAAGACACCTTTGAGGTATTGGTGCTGACATTGTTAGAGCAGATTCTGCTCGGCAACTCAGCTTCTCCCCTGCGTCAAGCGCTGATTGATTCAGGGCTTGGTAGCGCTCTGTGCGACGGTACCGGTTTTGACGCCGATAACCGGGATACGCTGTTTGTCAGTGGTCTGAAAGATGTAGCGTCATCAGACGCCGATCAAATTGAGGGGATTATTATCGGTGTTTTGCGCGATCTTGCTGAAAACGGTATCGATAAAACACTGATCGACTCTGCCATCCATCAGATCGAATTTCATCGCAAGGAGATAACCAATTCGCCCTATCCTTACGGGATAAAATTGCTGTTAACTTTTTCCGGGAGCTGGTTTCATGGCGGTGATCCGGTAAAAATATTGAATTTTGACGCCGATCTGGCCAGACTGCAAAAGGAGTTAGCCGGGGGGTCATTTTTTGAAAATCGAATTAAAAAGTATTTTTTGGATAATCCCCATCGGGTGACGCTAACACTGGTCCCGGATAAGGAAATGGCGTCCAATGAAAACAATCGTCTGCGCGCAGAACTTGACCGTATCAAAAAAGGTCTGTCACCATCAGATATAGACCGGATTAAGCAGGACGCCGAAGCGCTCTTGCGATTGCAGGAAACCGAAGAAAATATTGCCCGTCTCCCGACCCTTGGCCGCAAAGATATTCCGCCGTCGGTTCCCAGTGTCCAAAGTACCGCTACAGACGATGCCGTGCAGGCCACCCAGTATATTCAGGCCACATCCGGCATTTTCTATTTTGCGGCAGCAGTCGGAGGTGGCGCGCTGCCCGGCCAACTGATGCCGCTGGCGCCGTTTTTCTGCTACGCGGCTTCTCGCATGGGAACTGCCGTCCGCGACTATGCCGAGATGGCCCGGCGGATAGATGCTTACACCGGCGGTATCGGTTTGTCGACCCATGCTCGCACCCGATTTGACGGGCCGGGGGATTGTATACCGTTTGTCTCTTTTAACGCCAAATGTCTCCATCGAAACCGGGATCAAATGTTTGATATCATCCAGGAGTTACTCCATCAGTCTGATTTTTCGGATTTGACCCGGTTAAAGAACCTCCTGCTCGAGTATCGGGCCGGACTCGAATCGATGGTTATTCACAACGGACATCGGCTGGCAATTTCGCTGGCTTCCAGGAATTTATCATCTACCCGCAGGCTGAGTGAGATCTGGAATGGGGTTCACCAGTTGCAAACCATCAAAGGACTGGGTGATGGGATCAACGATGATAAACTCAAATCGTTTTCATTGGATCTGGCCGCCATCGGAGACATACTTTTCAGGCGCAATAATTTTAAGATGGCCCTGATCGGTGAAGACTCAACACTGGAGGATGCCCGTGCACGGGCGCAATCGCTGTACAGCGGTTTCAGGGGCAGCCAGGATGATGGTTTTAAAGCTCCCGCTATCACACTGGATGCCGGAAATATCAGAGAAGGCTGGAGCACATCGTCGGCCGTTTCCTTTGTTGCCCTTGCGTTTGAAACAGTGCGCATGGAACATCAAGATGCCGCGGCTTTATCTATTATCAGCAAAATGTTGCGATCCATCTATCTGCATCGGGAAATTCGAGAAAAAGGCGGTGCCTATGGTGGGTTCGCCCTGTACAGCCCCGAAGACGGGTTGTTTTGTTTTGCCTCTTACCGGGATCCCCACATTGTAGCGACCCTGAAGGCCTTTGACAATGCGGCTGCATTTATTCGTTCAGGAAGTTTCGGGGAGGAAGATGTGAATGAAGCCATATTGCAGGTGTGCTCTGAAATTGACAAGCCCGATCCGCCCGGTCCGGCGGCCAGAAAAGCCTTTTACCGCGATATCATTTCCTTAACCGATGACATGCGGGCACAGTATAAAAGCAGGCTTTTAAATTTAACCAGCAAGCAGGTGATTCAGGCCGCCGAAAAGTATTTTGATGGGGATGAAGAAAAGAAGGCAGTCGCAGTTATTTCAGGTGAAGAGCAGTTAAAAGCAGCCAATGAGGCCATGGCTGACCATCCCTTGAAACTGCATCGAATCTAATCCAGGTTCAAAGGTTCCCCCCTTCGCCTAAAGGCTACGGCGCGGCAGGCAGGGTTCAAGGGTTCTGACTGATCAGAAAACCCTCGTATGAAACTACATTAATGCCAATGGCATGAATACGTGAATCCTCCACACGGCGTACATAGACCGGGATATCGTCGTCGTCCTCGCACTCGTCCATCGTCCTCGATGAAATTTTGATGTCTCGAGGACGAGCACGAAAATCGAGGACGATACGTATCAGATTCGATCATTTGAAACGCCCATATATGAAACTTCAAGTTTCTTTTAAGATTAGACTGGCCGCCCTCCTGGGGCGGGTAAACTTTTCAGGACAACGGCGGGGCTGAACCTCGGAACCTTACGCTGAACACCCCTGAATATTTAAGTTTGGAGGGATTACTTTCCGATTAATTTTTTAAGTTGTTCCAAGGCCTCAGCGGGCATTTTGAAAGAGTGTTCAGGTGCCGGAAATTTCACGTCTACGACTTCCTGTTTGTATTCGCTCAAGGCATCCAGGATAACTTTTCTGATATTGGTGTACTGTTTGACAAACTTCGGTACGAATTTGTCAAACAGTCCGATCATGTCATGGGTTACCAGTACCTGCCCGTCAACGTCCGGACCGGCACCGATTCCGATTATCGGTACTTTAACCGCTTCAGCCACCAGTTTTCCCAGGGGAGCCGGTACGGCTTCCAAAATCATCGAGAAGACGCCGGCACCTTCCAGGGCTTTGGCATCATCGATGATCTGTTTGGCGGCAGCAGCATCACGACCCTGCATTTTAAAGCCGCCCAGGGCGCTGGCCGTCTGGGGCGTCAGCCCGATATGTCCCTGCACCGGTATTCCGGCCTTGACGATGGCCTCAATGGTCGGGGCAAAATCAACACCGCCTTCCAGCTTGATAGATTCACAGCCCCCTTCTTTAAGGAGGCGGCCGGCATTCATAATCGCATCCCGGATCGAGGTATTGTAACTCATAAAGGGCATATCTCCGACAATAAATGGATTTTTGCACCCACGAGCGACAGCCCGGATATGATGGATCATGTGTTCCATATTGACCTCGACGGTTCCTTCCAGTCCCATAACAACCATCCCCAGAGAATCACCGACCAGAACAATATCGATTCCGGCCTCATCGGCCAGTAACCCAAACGGATAGTCATAAGCCGTCATCATAGTTAATTTGCGGTTTTCTTCTTTTGCCTGTTGGACATCGAGTACAGTTACCTTATTTCCACTCATTTTAATATCTCCTTTATATTTCTTGTTTTCAGAATTCAGTCGTCTGGTTCAAAGGTTCAATGTTCAAAGGTTCAGAGGTTAAATAACCGCAGAAACAGGTTTGAGGTGATGCCAAAGGACAGAGAAGGGCAGTCAGTCGGCAACGAGCTCCCCTCGGCGTACTCGGGGCCTGCCTTCGACATGAGCTCAGGCCTTATGTAGCTTGTCGAAGGCAGATTTCAACGAGCACAGTCGAGTCGTTGAGTCGAGGCTATAACCTTTGAACCTCTGAACCCTGAACCCAGAACCTTAAACATAGTGATACTGCAGCGTTTCCACCAACGCCGTTAACGTCTCATTGACCGGTGCTTTAAGACCCAGCCGTTTGGCTTCGCGCACAATAAATCCGTTAATCGTCCCTATTTCCGTCTGTCGTTTGTTGTCCACATCCTGCCCCATGGATGACCGGTTGGCGGCGGTTGCTTCAGCCACGGTGTAAACGTGCTCTACCGCATCCTCGCGAACCTTTATATTCATCTCACCGGCGATTTTTATTGCTTCTTCAACGGCATGGCGACTGAGTTCCCGGGTTATTTCCAAATTGAGGATCTGTCCGTTTTTAATTGCGGTTAAAGCTGTGATGGCATTAATGCCGATGTTGATCAGCAGTTTATTCCAGAGCACACTGCGCACATCATCAACAGCTTCCGATTCGATCCCCATCCCTGTGAAGAAATCGGATAGTTTGCGTGCAAGCGCTCGGCCCTGTTCGGTTTCGGACCAGGCGCCGATGGTCGTTGCACCGACCCCCGCATGTCGAATACTACCCGGCCCGAGCAGGGTTGCCCCATGGGATGTCGTTCCAGCCAGCACCCTTTCCGGGTCTATAAGTTCAGACAGGATATCGGCGTTGCCCATGCCGTTTTGCAATGTCAGCACCGCTCCGTCGGAGCCGGCTAACCTCCGGGCTGTTTCAGCCGCCGAGGCAGTATGGGTTGACTTTACAAATATGATGACCAGTTCCGCCGGTCCGATCTGCTCCGGAGCGGTGGTGGCATTGATACTCAGCGTGCGGGTTTTCTCTGCTCGCTCAATGGTCAGCCCATCTTGGTTGATGGTTTTTACGTGCTCGACCCACACGTCATAGAGCCAGACCTCGTTGCCGGCCTCAGCCAGCATGGCGCCAAAGAGGCTTCCCATAGCGCCCGCACCAACCACAGCTATTTTCATTTATTTACCCCCTTTTGGAATGACGAATGACTCCGGAATGAAAAATGAAGATTGATCCGCCTGAGGCGGAAAGAATGGTGGTATTCGCTTCGCTCATTCCTTTTTTATTTGGTAAGCTGTCCCCTTTGCTTACCGCAGAAACCTTCGTAATTAAATATAAAATTGAAAGAATTCCTTAATCATTCATTCGACATTCGTCATTTGACATTCCCAAGGCCTTGGCCTTGATTTAGCCAGCAAGCCACTAAATGATTGGCAGTTGCTTCCACCAGAGGCGGTGTTTCAAGCGAACAGCGGTCAAATTTATACGGGCATCTGGGATGAAACGAACAACCTGTTGGTGGATCAATGGGGTTGGGAACATCTCCATCCATGGCAAACGGTTCTGTTCTGCGGTGCGGATCCGGTAAAGGAACCGCCTGCAACAATGCCTGGGTATATGGATGTCTGGGTGCATTGCTGAAATCCTCGGTGGTGGCAAGCTCGATAATCGTACCCAGATACATCACTGCAATGCGGTCGCAGATATGTTCTACGACGCTCAGATCATGGGAAATAAATACATAGGCGAGATTAAATTCGTCCTTTAAATCCTGCATTAAATTTATCACCTGGGCTTGAATAGAAACGTCCAGGGCACTGACCGGCTCATCGGCAACAATCAATTCAGGGCGCACGCATAAAGAACGTGCAATGCCGATTCTTTGCCGCTGACCACCGGAAAATTCGTGCGGGTATTTATCAAGGTCAGCTTTTTGAAGTCCGACTTTTTCTAAGAGTTCGGCTGCCGTTTCCTGTCGTTGCTGTCGCGTCAAGCGCTGAATGGCCCGTAAGGGTTCTGTGATAATGGCGTCTACTTTCATCCGCGGATCGAGGCTGGAATAAGGGTCCTGGAAAATGATCTGCATCCGCCGCCTCAGGGGCATCAGTTCAGCAGGGCTCAGCGAAAAAATATTTTGCTCATCAAATTCGATGCGCCCGTCGGTGGGTTGGATCAAACGCAGGATCAGCCGGCCCAGAGTTGTTTTGCCGCAGCCGGATTCTCCTACCAGACCGAAGCTTTCGCCGCGCGAAACTTCAAAGGAAACGCCGTCAACTGCCTTGACCCAGCCCTGGGGTTTGGCCAGAACGCCGCCGCCAAGCGGGAAGTGTTTGACAAGATCGACAATATTTAACAACGGCCCGTCAGACATTATCCCTCCTGCGTTCAGGATGTTCCTTGAGCCAGCACCTGGACCTGTGGCCGTCATTTATCCGAAACAGGGTCGGTTGTTTTTCCCGACAAAGTTCAAAGTTGTGCGGACAGCGGTCGGCGAATTTACAGCCGACTATCACCTGCGTCAGCGGCGGCACAGTTCCCTGTATTTCATTAAGCCGTTGGATCCGTTCACCGGCCCGAACGATCCGTGGTATCGACTTGAGCAGTCCCTGGGTGTAGGGGTGGAAAGGATGGTCGAATACGTCGGCAACCCCTGCTTCTTCGACGATTTGTCCGGCATACATGACCACCACGCGAGAGGCCATTTGCGCCACCACTCCCAGGTCGTGGGTGATCAGCAGCAGCGACATCTCCAATTCTTCTTTCAGCCGAATCATCAGAGATAGAATTTGGGCCTGGATGGTGACATCCAGCGCAGTGGTAGGTTCGTCTGCGATTAACAGTTTAGGACCACAGACCATGGCCATGGCAATCATGACGCGTTGGCGCATGCCGCCGGATAATTGATGCGGGTAATCGTTTAATCGTTTGTCAGCCGCCGGTATTTTGACGTGGTTCAGCCAATTGGCCGCTTTTGCGTATGCCCTGGCACGACTCAGACCCTGGTGGATCATCAGTGGTTCGGCCACCTGCCGGCCGATGGGCAGCACCGGGTTAAGGGATGTCATGGGCTCCTGAAATATCATCGAGATGTCCCGGCCGCGTATTTGGCGGAGGCTTTCGCTGTCGAGATCAAGTAAATTTTGACCATTGAATCGGATTTTGCCCGATTCAATTTTACCGGGGGGGGAAGGAATCAATCCTAAGATGCTCAGCGAGGTGACGCTTTTGCCGCAGCCGGATTCACCCACCAGGCCGATGGTTTCTCCCGGCGCCAGGTTAAAGCTGACCCCATCAACCGCCCGGGCCACACCTTCCGGGATGTGGAAGTGGACCCAGAGTTCTTCTATGTCTAGTAGCTTTGTCATTCATATCATCACTGAGCTTCTATCTAAGTAAATTTCTCGTTTATTGGTTTCAGGTGTCAGATGTTCAGGTGCCAGAGTACAAAAAGTTTCATGGTTTCAGGTGTCAGGTTCAGTAAACAGATAGATGGAGGATCAGAACAACAGAATTCGATATGTTGATTGAACTTCTCAGTCTCTGTAGCATCTGACTTCTACCTCTGTTCTCTGACACCTGATAACCGACTCCTGCAATCTTAGTGCCTCTTATAGATCTATATTGACTGCGCAGTCTCATATTAAGCTATTAGTCTGACAGCGGCCATAAATAATGAAGGGCCGTTAGGGCATAAATTTTAGCGGTCTCGACCAGCTGATCCAGATCGACCCATTCATCCACCTGATGGGGCACCTGACGATCGCCGGCCCCCATTGTTACGATGGGAATGTTTTTCAGGGCCCACAAGAAGGTGCCGTCGGTGGCCCCCGGCACACCGGCATAGGTAGGTTCCTGATTGCTCATCTGCCGGGTCGCCCAGTCAGCCGCCTGAACCACGGGATCATCTATATCGGTCAGGGTGCAGGGCCGGTCGGTTAAAATTTCCAACTCAACTTTAAGGTCATGATTTCGCACCAGCCCGAGCAGTTGGTCATATTCCTGGTAACCTTTACGCACCTCCCGTTCAATTTCTGTCGCCAGGGCGCTCAGGTCATCGATAATGGCCGGATGGGATTGGCCCGGAACGGTTCGGATATCCACCAGTACCCTGGCTTCTCCGGGCATGACATTTAGCTGGCGTGCCCCGGAAGCGGGCGCCTGGACAACCGTCGGTGTGAAACTGGGCCATCCCAGATTTTCATCCTGTCCCGGATTTTTAACCGCATTAACTTCCAGGTCATGTAAGCGGCTTATTATCCTGGCGACCGCAGGCGCCGTGTTCAAACCGGAAAGCGGCATAGCCCCATGGCTCATACGACCGAAGATCGTAAATTGCGCTCTCAACGCTCCTTTCTGGGTGGTGCAGATAAGGCCATCCTGGGGCTCGCAGATGACCGCTGCGGTAACCCTGTCGGCATGGCCCCGTTCAATAAAATCCTTGACCCCCAGCATCTGATCCTCTTCGTCGCAAAGCACTCCGCCGATGATGGTCCCCGCCAATTTGGTCCCGGAACGTTTCAGGGCGGCCATGGCAATCAGCATGGCCGCCAGGTTACCTTTGGTATCATTGGTTCCTCGGCCAAACATCCGGCCTACCACAATTTCGGCACCAAAAGGATCGTGGTGCCAAACGGATACATCCCCGGGTGTTACCACATCGGTGTGCCCCTCAAACATCAAGGTCCGCTCACCGGGGCCAGAATCCCAGGTGACAATTACATTGGGTCTTCCAGGCGCGACGTCTTCTTTTTGAACATTAAACCCCTGCTTCTCGGCCCAGCGGGCAATATAGTCAGCAACGTCCTGCTCACTGGTCCCTGCTGCCGGATCCCAAACAGAGTTGATGCGGACAAGATCGGCAGTCAGAGAGATTAATTCATCCGCATCAATTTCGGTTATAACTTTTTTTATAGTATCTTCTGGTATCATCTCGTATCTCTAACCCTTACCCCGCGGGCGATTCGTACTCGTCCTCGTCCTCGAGAACTCAGCTTTTTCGATTACGAGGACGAGAACGACGACGAGGACGACGACGAGGACGTTTGCAAAAACCCCGCAGCCCGCTCCCCGCAGCACGCATCTCGCAACCCGCAACATTCTTACCTCGCCCTGACCATCCTCGGATCCAGCGTATCCCGCAACCCATCTCCCAGCAGATTAATCCCCAGCACCGCCCAGGCGATGGCGCAGCCCGGAAATATCGCCATCCACGGGGCAAGGTTCATAAAGGTCTGGGCTTCGTTCAACATCCGGCCCCAGGACGCATGGGGCGGCTGGGTGCCGAGGCCCAGATAACTGAGTCCGGCCTCGGCCAGGATCGCTACAGCAAACTGGATGGTTCCCTGTATCAAAAGCGGGGAAAGAATATTGGGCATTACATGTCGCCAGGTAATGGCCCACTCGCTGACGCCGCTGGCCCGGGCGGCAGCGATAAATTCCCGCTTCCAGATGCTTATGGACACCGCCCGGGTCAGGCGTGCGAATATCGGTATATAGAAAATCCCGATGGCCAGCATGGCGTTGACCATGGATGGGCCCAGAATGGAGGTGATTAAAATTGCGGACAACACCGCAGGAAATCCGTATAAAAGATCGGAAAAGCGCATAATGGACTCATCCACCCACCGGCCGTAATAGGCCGAGGCTAATCCCAGAAATACACCGATAACCAGCCCGATGGCCACCGTCACCAGACCGACGATGATCGAGTTCACTGCACCCACCATCACCCGGGAAAGCGTATCCCGACCATACTGATCTGTGCCCAGCGGATGGCTCAAGGATGGCCCCTGAAGTCGGGCGCGCGCATTCATCCTGTTGCCGTCATAAGGCGTCCAGATCAAGCTGACCAGCGCAGCAATGACGACAATCGACGTCAGAACGAACCCGACGGTAAAGTTTTTATTTCCGAAAAAACGATTCATAAAGAATTATTTGGGACACGGATGAACACGGATAAACACGGATAAAAAAATATTTATTGCTATACCTAGCCCAGATGATAATAATTTATAAAAAAATCCGTGTAACAATCTGTGTAAATCCGTGTCCTATTTTAAAATTGTTACAGCATTCAAGGCACAGCTTACTCAAGCCGTATGCGTGGATCCAGCGCAGCATAGGTCAGGTCCACAATGAAATTCACCAGCACAACAGCCATCGCCATAAACAACACAATATCTCTGACCACCGGAAGGTCCCGATAACCAATAGCCTGAAACACCAGTCTACCCAGCCCCGGCAGGAAATAAACATTTTCGATGATGATCGCACCTGCCAAAAGCTGACCTAATTGCAGCCCCATTATGGTCAGCACGGGGATCAGGGCATTCCGCAAGGCATGGACATATATAACCGTGCGCTCTTTTAGCCCTTTGGCCCGAGCGGTGCGGACATAGTCTTCTCTGAGAACTTCAAGCATGGATGACCGCGTTAAACGGGTCAGGATTGAGGCCCGTATCAGGCCCAGTGCCAGGGCCGGCAGCATAAGTGCTTTAAATGACCCGCAGAAGTCAGCTGACCACCCCGGAAAGCCGCCGGCGGAAAACAATCCCAGCTTAACCGACATTAATAGTATTAAAAGAATTCCTAACCAGAATTCCGGCGTTGCCAGTCCCAACTGGGTAAAAAACATCACTGCGACATCGCCGTTTCTATTTTGGTGGCGGGCAGCATAGATTCCTAACGGCAAAGATATAATAACGGCCAATATCATGGCCATCAGCGCCATGGGACCGGTGACGGATAGCCGGTCCAGGATCAGATCATATACCGGCATATCATAATTAATTGAACGGTTCCCGCGACCGCTTACAAGATTGCCGATCCAACCCAGATACTGGTCGATAAAGGATTTATCCAGACCCAACTCATTGCGCAGGTTGGCAAGGGATTCGGGTGTCGCATTGATACCGAGAATGATCTGGGCGGGGTCCCCGGGAATTACAAAGAGAACTGAAAAGACGGTAATCGACACAAAAAAAAGCAGAATGATTAAGGTAAGGACTTTTTTGGCAATATATCGAGACATCGATTCAAATATGAGACCTTCTGCATTGCGTCTTTGTGGACAGGGTATATTGGCGAAAGCAAATAAACGGCTGGAGCCAAAACCCCAGCCGTTTATAATGGGCTGATATTAATTTTTCACCCACACTTCTGTGCAATCAAGGGCAATGGTCGGATAGTTTTCCCACCACCCCATGACGCTTGATTTCATCGCCGGCAGGTTGGGAGCCGAAAACAGATATCCATTAACGGCGTCATCTGCAATAATCTCCTGGCAACGACCAAACCATTTGGCTTTTTCTTCTTCGTTGGGTGCCTTTAGAGCCATGGCGTAGGCATCGCGAAATTCCTGTGAATCATACTGGAAGTAGTACTTAGGATTGGCATAAATACCGATATCCCAGGCTTCCACGTGCCCGATCATGGTCAACTGAAATTCTTTTTGCTTAAAAATTCTGTCGATCCAGAATCCCCAATCAACAACTTCTATTTTCAGCTTAATGCCAACCTGACCCAGCATATCAGCGATCACTTCACCGGCCCTTCTGGAGTAGGAATAAATGGAGGGCAGCTGGATGGTAGCCTCGAATCCGTTCGGATAGCCTGCTTTGGCCAGAAGCTCTTTGGCCTTTTCCGGATTGTACGCAAACTTTCCGGTCAAATCTACATAGTAGGGGGTGGACGGCGACCAATGCGACCCGATGGGCGTGCCGTAACCGAACATAACCAAATCGACAACCGTTTGACGATCGATGGCATAGGCCACGGCCTGGCGGACCAGTTTATTGTCGAAGGGCTTGGCCTTGTTGTTGGTTGACATAATCACTTCACCGGTGGTGGAACCGGCATACACTTTGAACCGTTTATCTTTGGAAAGTTCAGCAGCCGACTCAGGAGCCGAAATCCAACCGAGGACATCGATGTCACCGGATTTTAACGCCGTAATTTGAGCGCTGGCATCACCGATAAATTTGAAAGTAACTTTATCCAGATACGGCAAGGCGGGATTCCAATAGCCATCAGAGCGGGTCATTTCCACCCTATCGCCGCGAACCCATTTGACAAACTGAAATGGCCCGGTGCCAATTGGATGCGTGTTGGCGTTTTCATAACCTTTCATCGGCAGCATGACAGCATCACCTTCGGCCAGATGGGCGATGAATAAAGCATCAACCTGCTTTAGATAACAGACCAGGGTATAGTCATCCGGCGTTTCCATTTTGCCGATCACCCTAAAATATTCAGGATGAACATTTTTGGTGCCCTCTGCCTTGGCCCGATCCAGGTTCCATTTGGCAACCTGAGCGTTAAAAGATTCGCCATTATGGAATTTGACGCCTTTGCGCAGGTTAAAGGTATAGACCTGTCCGCCTGGTGAGACCTCCCATTTTGTGGCCAGACCAGGAATAAATTCTCCCTTGCTGTTGGTTTTGATGAGACCCTCGTAAATATTCGCGTAAACAACGCGGTCAATGGCTGCCGATGTACCTGCTGTCGGATCGAGTCCTGATGGGGGTTCTGCAGGTTGGCAGACGACCAGATTACCGCCTTTTTGCGGGGTTTCGGCCATGGCCCATTGAACAGGAGCAACAAGTGCCAGCATCAGCGCAAATAATACGAATCGTTTCATTGTGCCTCCTTTTTTAGGTTGATTACATAACGTTTAGGATTTGGTCATGCATGCTGAAAATAAGGCTCATTTTTTCAAGTCTAAGGTCTGATTCCATCCATGGAATAATGAAATATTGGGTTCGAACGGATGTTATCGATTCTCCAGATCACAAAAAGCGGTCATACCGGCAATGCTGCCGGCACTCAGGATGGCGTGAATAATCGCCCTGGACATGCAGTTGGCAGCCACATGCCCCAGCTCATTTAAAGCCAAAGCCCTGGGGGCTATGAAAAACCCGGGTGCGTCGGGCAATTCTTTTTCCCCGGTTGCCAAACAGAAAATCGTGTCACCGTCAAACATGGTGTGAGCCGGCCTTATGGCCCGGGCCATGCCATCGTGGGCCATCTGGGCTACCTTCTGGGTCTGGGTAGCGGTCAATGCCGCATCCGTGGCGATGACGCCGATGGTTGTGTTTTTGGCAGGCTCCGACTGTGGCGGTTGGGGAAGCTTTACAGCGCGTTTTCCCTGATCGCCAAATTCATCATCGACTTCCAGCCCGATCTCCCAGGGTCGTCCGCTGTCCGGATTGATCACCGAACCATCAGAGTTAACCGCCACCAATGCGGCCACCGTGATACCGGAATCCATGGTCAGGCTGGCGCTGCCCAGCCCCCCCTTGATACTATGCGAAAAAGCGCCGGTTCCGGCGCCGATACTGCCGGTTTCCACCGGATAGTCTCCGGCCCCCTCGCAGGCCCAGCGTCCCCAATCAGCGCTGATGGGCGGAATGAAATCCACTCCCCGGCCCAGATCATAGAGGACGGCCGCCGGTACAATCGGCGCCACAAATCCTTGATCAAGGGGAAAACCGTAACCTTCTTCGGCCAGCCAACGGGTCACACCGTCAGCGGCCGACAAACCGAAAACAGAGCCGCCGGACAATACCACGGCCTGGGCCTTTTCGACCAGGTTATGGGGTGCCATCAAATCAGTTTCGCGGGTGCCCGGAGCAGAGCCGCGCACATCCACTCCGGCGACAGCACCCTGGGGGCATACCACGACCGTCACACCACTGACCGCTTTGGTGTCAGTGTAATGGCCGACGAGTATCCCTTTGATGTCCGTCAAACCGTTGGATCTGCCCGTTTTAACCAAAACTCCTCCTGCAGGTTAACCCTGATATCTTTCTGACTGAATATGCATATTATCTTCAGTATATTAGGTGGAAACTTTACTCTTATGCAATCGAAAAAAGCGTGTCAAGTGAGAAATAGATGCGACAGCCAAGAATAGCATCGAAATATAATATAAATATTGACTAAATTGTGGACACTGGGATAAATTAACAGATTTTTGAGAGATCATCATCCAGGTATAGTAACGGCTTACAGGTTCAGAGGTCTATCCGCCTTTGGCGGCGCCGGAGGCGACCAGGGTTCCGGGTTCAGAGGTTCAGGGTTCAAAGGTTCAAGGTTTAGCCCCGCCGCTGACCGATGGAGCGGCCAGTTTTATCGATAAAGAAACTTTGAAAAAGCGAATATCGATATCGAATAATGAATATCGCATGTCGAAGCAATGTATTCTGTCTATTTCAAAAAAGACTGAGCAAAGCGATTACGCTCTTCGAAATTCTGCGGTTCGATATTCATTATTCTGCGGTTCGCTGTTCCAACCATCTGAAGCTTCATACGAGAGGTTCCGGGGGTCGGGTGTTCCAGAATAACCTTGAACGTTGAACCCAGAACCTCTGAACCTTAATAATATAGAGAAACCCCCATGATACAGCTAATCAGAGGATTTAAAGACATACTTCCCGGCGAAGTAGAGATCTGGCAGGAAATTGAAAAAATTGCCCGCGAACTGCTGGAAGATTTCGGTTTCAAGGAGATCCGCATTCCGGTGATGGAACGGACGGAATTGTTTGCCAGGAGTATCGGTGAAGATACGGATATTGTCGAAAAGGAGATGTATACGTTTCCGGATCGTAAAGGAGATCTGATCACTTTGCGGCCGGAAGCAACGGCCTCGATTGCGCGGGCCTACATCCAACATAAATTATTCGCTAAAAATCCGGCCCAGAAATTTTATATGATCGGGCCCATGTTTCGTCGGGAAAGACCGCAAAAGGGCAGGTACCGTCAGTTTTATCAAATCGATGCTGAGATATTCGGCGTGCAATCCGGCCTGGCTGATGTTCAGCTTATTTTTTTGCTGGTAACCCTGTTTTCGCGGCTTCATCTCAAGGATATCAACGCCCACATTAACTCTCTCGGATGTCCGAAATGTCGCCCTGATTTCAGGAAGGCCTTGACGGGTTATCTGGTATCCGTCGGTGACAGGCTGTGTGCGGATTGTAATCGCCGACGGGACCGCAATCCACTGAGAGTATTAGACTGTAAAGTGCCCGCCTGTCGGGAAGCATTAGCCGACGCACCCTCTATCCAGGACTCGCTGTGTGACGATTGTCGCGCTGATTTTGATATGGTAATGAAATCTCTTGGCAAACTCAATGTGCCATACGTCGTTGACAAGGGCCTGGTGCGGGGGCTTGATTATTATACCCGCACAGCGTTTGAGATTCAGACAACCTCTCTGGGTGCTCAGAGCGCGGTGGCCGGTGGCGGCCGCTATGACAACCTGGTCAAAGAATTGGGCGGGCCTGATATGCCGGCCACCGGTTTTGCCATCGGCTTTGACCGGCTCGCGGAACTCGTCGGGTTGAATGCACCGGACCTGGTGAAAAAGCCGGATATTTTTCTGGCGGCCCTGGGACTTGAGAGTCAGGCATTGGCATTTGAATGGGTTTGCGCTTTAGGAAAGGCCGGCATCCGGGCGGAGATGGATCTGGGCGATAAAAGCCTGAAGAGCCAGATGAAGCGGGCGGACCGGCTGGGCGTGGCCAGTGTTTTGATGGTTGGAGCAAACGAGTTGAAAGAAGGAACGGCCATTCTGCGTAACATGGCGACCAAAGCGCAGGAGCCGGTTCCGCTCGAGAATCTTGTGGATATTCTTATAAAAAGATTTCGTAAATAATTAATGGTCACTGGCTCCTTGTCGCTGGTAACTGGTCTCTGGTTGCTGACCGCCCGTCACCGCTGGTAAAGTTGCATTTACGACACGATACTGTGGAAACTCGATTCTCGATGCTCGATAATGAATGTCAAACGGTTCAGGCTTTCATCGAGCATCCAGTGACCAGAAGCCAGTGACCAGTAACCAGGAACCAGTGACATATGGTTGGATTAAACAGATAAAAACCAGGGCTTTTTTCTTGGGAGGAGATAATTACATTGCCTGACTTATTAGGAGATATGCGGCGGACTCACAGCTGTTGTGAGCTCGGTGCCAAAGATATTGGAAATGAAGTGATTTTAATGGGCTGGGTCCTGCGTCGCCGGGATCACGGCGGGGTCATATTTGTAGATTTGCGAGACCGCGAGGGCCTCACCCAGGTAGTATTCAACCCCGAGGTGGACAAGGCCGTGCATGCCAAGGCCCATTCCATCCGCAATGAATATGTATTGGCCGTGCGGGGTAAGGTGGATCCGCGTCCTGAAGGCATGGTCAATTCGAATTTGCATACCGGTGAAATTGAGGTGCTGGTCAGCGAACTTAAAATCCTGAATCCGGCCCAAACTCCGCCTTTTTTAGTCGAGGACAATATTGAGGTGTCGGAGAACATCCGGCTCAAGTACCGGCACCTGGATCTTCGACGGCCCCAGATGCAGCGCAATCTGGTTTTAAGGCACAAAACCGGCGCCTCGGTGCGAAATTATTTAAATAACCGGGATTTTCTCGATCTTGAAACCCCTTTTTTAACGCGCAGCACGCCGGAGGGGGCCAGGGATTATCTGGTGCCCAGCCGTGTCAACCCCGGGCAGTTTTATGCGCTGCCCCAGTCGCCGCAGATATTTAAACAGCTGTTTATGATTTCCGGTTACGACCGCTATTATCAAATCGTGCGCTGCTTCCGGGATGAAGATCTGCGGGCAGACCGCCAACCGGAGTTTACCCAGATTGATATCGAAATGTCCTTTGTGGGCGAAGAGGATGTCATGCAGCTGACCGAAGGGATGATGGCAACCCTCTTAAAAGATGTGCTGGGAACCAAAATAAGCCGGCCTTTTGATCGTTTGACCTATGCGGAAGCAGTGGGCCGTTACGGATTGGATAAGCCGGATACCCGCTTCGGGTTCGAGTTGAAGGATATCTCGGATATCGTTGAAGGTTGCGGTTTTAAAGTATTTGCCGGAGCCGTCGAGAGAGGCGGTATTGTCAAGGCGCTTAACGCCAAAGGATGCATCAATTTTTCGCGCAAAGAAATTGACGATCTGACGGATTTTGTCGCCGTTTACCGCGCCAAAGGGATGGCCTGGATCAAGGTCAAAGAAAACGAATGGCAAAGCCCCATCGCCAAATTTTTTACAGAGGAAGAAAAAAAGGCCCTGGCCGAACGAATCGACATGGAGCCGGGTGATCTCATCTTTTTTGTGGCCGACCAGCCTAAAATAGTCAATGAGGCCCTGGGCAATCTCAGGAATCATCTTGGTCAAAGGCTTAGCTTGATCGACGAAGATCAGTCTAATTTTCTATGGGTAACCCGCTTTCCCATGTTTGAATATGATGAGACCGAAAAGCGCTATCAGGCGCTGCACCACCCGTTTACCTCTCCCCTGGAAGAGGATTACGACAAGCTAAAGGATGACCCTCTGGCGGTTCAATCCCGGGCCTATGATCTGGTGCTCAACGGATTTGAGGTCGGCGGCGGCAGTATCCGTATTCATCAAAGGGAGATGCAGGAAAAAGTTTTCACGGCTCTGGGCATGGACCGCAAGGCTTATGAGGAGAAATTCGGATTTCTGCTCTCAGCCCTGGATTCGGGAGCACCCCCCCATGGCGGCATTGCCATCGGGTTGGACAGGCTGGTCATGCTGCTGTGCGGTGAGTCCTCCATCCGTGATGTCATTGCCTTCCCTAAAACCCAGAAGGCCGCCTGCCTGCTGACCGGAGCACCATCTGCGACCAGCAAACAGCAACTGGAGGAGCTGCAGCTGAAATTAAGACCCGGGATAAACAGCTAAAGTCCTTGTTCGGTTATAATTAACAAAAATGCCCAGTCTTTTTTTAGGCGTCTCCCAAGCTTCACATGTGTTGGAAAAATCCAAGAATGTGAGACGGCCAATGATTGACACACAGGTATCAATCTAGTAATAGGATGACAAATAGTCTAACCAAAGGAGATAGGTCATGAAGAAATTCGTATTTGTCCAGTTTATGGTTACCGGAATCATTATAGCACTGGTTTGCAGTCCTGTCAGTGCTTTTGAGCAGATTCCCAAGGAATCCGGGTTCGATGGTTTCGTGAGGTTAGGCGGCGGCTACAGTTGGGTTAAGAGCAATATGGTTGCCGGGACCGACCTGGGCGACGTCGGCCAGAGAAAAATTAGCTCCCTTACAGACAGCCCGGATTCGAAATCCGGCGGGGTTCCGCAATTTGATTGGAATGTAAAATATACTTTTGCCAGCACGCGCACCCAGCTTATTGCCGGTAGTCGGCTGGAAGATATTTTCCGTTTCGATGCCACCACCCAGGCCGGGGTACGCCAGGAGTTTAACAGTCTCGGCATCCTGGGCGCAAGCCTTGTCTTCACCACGCTGCCAACGGAGGTCTGGAAAGATCCCTATGTCGTCAATGACGGGCGCAAGAGAACGGATCGCACCTCGGCCGGTGTCCTTCTGGCCTGGGAGCGAATGTTCAACTCAAATTTCGAATCTGGATTACACCTATCGCAGCATCGATATTGACAAAGAGCGCAGCGGCGATGCCCTGGTGGCTGCCGGGAGCCTGACCAACAGCCAGCAAGACAGGTTGAAGCGTAAAGGCGATGAACACCAGGTAAGGGGCGCCTATTTCTTTGAAATAGGCGAAAAGCATCTATTGAGTCCCCAACTCATTTTTAATTACAATGACCTTGACGGCGATGCCATGAAGAACTACGTCACCGATTTTCAGCTGACATATGCCTACTTCGGTCCGAAATTCGGTCTGTCAATGAATGGTTTCATCGGTTATGCCGATTACGACAAGAAAAACCCGATTTACGGCAAAACCCAGGATGATACGCGCTATGGCGTGGGTGCGCTCGGGTCCTGGAAGAATCCCTTCGGCTGGAAGCCTTTCGGCATCGATAAATTTCGGTTGTACAGCCAAGCCGGCTATTTTGTGTCCGACTCGAACATTGATTTTTATGAAACCGAAATTTTTATGGCCACTGCAGGCATTTGGGTCGGGTTTTAAGTTGACCGGCTGTTTCGTTCTGTAGAATGTATACCCAGTAAGGCATTTGGTCTCTCCAAATAGAAAGGCCCAATCATTAGATTGGGCCTTTGAAATTTGGCTCCCCAGTCCGCCTGAGGCGGAAACCGCGGACCCAGTGGTTAATCCCGCCTGCGGCGGGCGGACTCTGCCATTTGACCTACTATTTCAATATGTTATCTTTTATCCATTCACGACCCTGACCACTTTTTAAAAACTTTTCCCTTTTCATTGCCTCACTGCGGGTGGAATGCTCCTCGGAATATATGAGTCGCCAGGGTCCTTTTTGTTTATGGGTATATCGCATTGATCCTGATTCATAGGTATTATGGCGTTCTATTCGGCTCTCCAGATCCGACGTTTGACCCTTGTATAGTTTGCCGGTTGTTTCGTTTTGCAAAATGTACACCCAATATGGCATTCTGGATTCTCCAAAAAGAAAGGCCCAATCAAAAGATTGGGCCTTTTATAAAGTGGCTCCCCAGCACGGACTCGAACCGCGGACCCAGTGGTTAACAGCCACTTGCTCTGCCAACTGAGCTACTGGGGAACAATTATCAGTTAGTTTATCACCAGTTCCAGTGACCCAGTGGTTAATCCGCCTGGGGCGGACTCTGCCAACTGAGCTACTGGGGAATAAATTGTTTGTTTTTAAGTATTTGAATCCTTAGAGTTTGTTCCAGTGCCCAGTGGTTAATCCGCCTGGGGCGGACTCTGCCAACTGAGCTACTGGGAATCAAAACGAACAAAACTTATTAATCGAGAATAGGATTTATGTCAAGAGAAATTTAGTTGATTAAACGACACCGGCCCTCGCATTCAAATAGCGATTAACAAATCCGCCGGGGCGGATTAACACCTGATTAAGCCTTTCTCGATCAATCAGGGCAGGACCCTATTCTCTTGGCTCGGTAAACTCAATTTTACCGTCCGGCAACATGTACAATACGAGCGCCTCCCCATTCGATACCGTGGGGTGATGGGCTGTCCCCGGCTCGAATACACACCAGCCCCTGTCGGTGCCATCAAACTGGGCGCCCGGTGTGATCGGCATCACCATGCAGACCTCCCCCACGGGATGGCTGTGATGCCCTCCCACTAAATCGGCCAGGTCCACCACGTCGACGCTGAGCCCGCCTGTCTCCTCACTGGGCTCGATCACGCGACCCCAGCGGGGCCCTCCCTCTTCGCCGTTGGCACACATCCAGCCCTTCGCGATCGCTTGGTGACACGCGCGTTCGATGGCGTCGAAAGTTTCACCGCCCGGTGGAAATTGGTTGTTTAGATTTTTGGCCAGTGTGCCGTCTATCGCTCCGCTTGAAATAAGGTCGGTTACGGGTTTTAGCAACGCCTGAAATTCACTGATTTTCATCGTTATGGCCTCCTTCATTTGGTCTCTTATTTGCGAATTTTTTGCATTTTAAAAAATCCGCCTCAGGCGGATCACCACGAAGTTCACGAAGAAACCACAAGGTAATTTATCCAATTTTCGTCTTCGTGTTCTGGTTGGTGGTTAGATTTCATTTTGGTTCCGGATAATGCGGGTTTTGGCATTAATAATAATCACCTTAAATCATAACATTCAGGATCATCAGTTGAGCAGGGGGCGCTGGCGATGCGCTGCAGTTTTCCATTTTGAAATGCAAGGTAATACATAAATTTGGCCTGGCCGGGTTGATAAATCCAGATGGGGCCGAAATCCTGCAGTCGGGCCACCTCGATGGGGCTTCCGCACTTATTTCGAACATCCCTGTCCGAATCTCCGATGGCAACTATACCCCCCGCACATCGCCAGGTGGACTGGTCGGCCATTGCGTAAATATCCAGAGAGAAGGAAGGACCGGCAGAGAAAGTTAACAGGGCTGAAATCGCAAGCAAATAGATTACGGTTTTAATCATTTTGTCCTCCGTTGTTGCTGGGCTTTTTTAGTACCGGAAACTTTGGGGGAATAACCATACTGAACAGATAATATTATAAGGCTTGTTTAAAATAATAAAAGGTTTTTCTTTATGCTGATGGAAAATGCTGCCCTTAGAGGTATCTTTTCAGGGGAGCTGCGGGTTCCGGTCATTTGACACGCGTTTGAATAGGAGCTATATTTCTTCATCTTCTTAGACGAGGAGCTGAATCTTGCGTGCCCGTGAGATAGTTGACATAAGTTTGGATACCCGCACCCGCCGCCAGCGATTGCGGCGCCGGTTCATTCGGGTGGTAATCCCGGTGGGGTTTTTGGTATTGATGATTGCATCGATTGCTTTCATTTCAATCTACTCTTACCACAACAACCGGAAGGATGCCCTGGCCCTTTCCGATGATCTGCTAATAACCCTGGATCGTCAAATTGCAGCCGAAGTACAAAATTACCTTTCCCCGGCATCGGATATGGTCAAGCTGGCCGCTAACATCGTAAAAGATCCGTCCTTTGGCATCACCAGCCGCTCGCAGATAGAACCGCTTGCTATCCAGATATTGAAAAATTATCCGCAATTGACAATTTTTTCCATAGCAGATGTTCAGGGTAATTTTGTCATGCCCAAAAAGATGCCGGGAGGCAGCATCGACACCAAAGTCATCGATCGCACGGACAATACCAAACAGGTTAAATGGATCCGGCGGGATACGTCGGGCAAAGTCGTTGCGGTGGAAAAAGTAACGGATGACACCTATGATGCCCGTACAAGGCCCTGGTATATTGGTGCTGTCGAGGCGCGGGGGCTATTCTGGACTGATATCTACATTTTTTTTACCGACCAAAAACCCGGCGTCACGGCCGCGATGCCCGTCATCGACGCCAACGACCAATTGCACGGCGTGCTCGGGGCCGATATCGAGCTCGAAGAGTTAAGTACTTTTTTCAAAAATTTATCCCTCGGTCGCAATGGAAGGGCGCTGATCATTGATCGGCAGGGACGCCTGGTGGCCTTTCCCCAGGCCGACCGGGTGTTAAAGCGGGTAGGCGATACTTTGAAGCCGGTAATGCTGGACGAACTTGGTGACCCGGTTTTGAGCCGGGCCTATAACCGGTTTAAGATCGAAGGTCACGGCCACCGAATATTAACCGTCGACAACCGGAGATATCTTAACTCGGTTTCATCACTGCGGTCAACGGTCATTCGTGATTGGTCGGTGATGATAGTTGTGCCGGAAGAGGATTTTGTCGGATTTGTTAAGGAAAATTTCAGCAGGACGCTGCTGATGACAGGCATTATAGTGATTCTGGCATCGGTTCTGGCCGGGTTGCTCGTATTTCAGGGGCTAAGAGCTGATCGTAATGCCCAGGAGATCCTAAGTCGCAAACAGGAGGTGGCGGCCCAGAGCCGGGCATTTTCGAAACTGGCCTCTGATGTCTCGATATTCGATGCCACGGATGCAGGCTCGCTCGGGCGGTTAACGGAAACCGTTTCGGAGGCGGCTTCTGTGAGACGCTCAAGTTTCTGGCAATTTGATAGCAATGGAACCCAGATGGTTTGCGCAGATTGCTACGATCGGGAAAGCAGAGGACATACCCAGGGGACCTTAATGGAGCGTAAAGATTTCCCGCAGCTTTTCAAGTTTTTGCAAAATGGAGAGGAGATCGTCATATCCGATACAGTCGAGGAGGCGCATTTTTCTGAATTGCATCGGGTATATTTGCAGCCCATGGGTTGCAGGGCGCTGTTGGCCGTACCGGTGATTCACAACGGTCAAACTGGTGGGGCCCTTTGGCTCGAACACGAAGGCCAAGCACGTCCCTGGGATCTTGAAGATATTTCTTTTGCGAAGGCGATTGCCGGTCTCCTGGCCCTGCGGCTTTCGGCGGCTAAAAAGCAGATGTTACCTGCGATGGACCCGGACGGGGGTGCTGATTCCAGCGGCCCAGTAGATGGTAAGCATAAAACCCCTGACAAGGCTGTCGCGGGGGTGGAGCTCGAGTCATCGGCTGCTCAACGGCCCGCCCGTACCCGGTCAAACTCGGCTCCGGCACCGAATAGCGATAGGCCGGCTTCGTTCGCCGATCTATTGAAAGATCGGGGTTACGATGACAAGGTGCTCGATGCTGACATTTATGTTGATGTCACCGTACTTGTGCTGCGGTTTATTGATCCACTGTCCCTGGCCAAAAGCATTGAAGCAGGCCATTCGCGCTCGGTGGTGGATAGCCTGGTCTGTCATTTTGAAGAGCTGGCCCAGGCTTATGGCCTCGACTACTGGAATATTGCCAATGATCAAATTGTGTGTGCAGCCGGTCTGGGTGAAGGTGCGACCGATCATACCCGTATGATTGCCGATATCGCCCTGGAGCTTCAAGACCATTGCACCCACCTGTTTGCGGATCTTGACAAACGCATGGCGTTTCGCATCGGTATTGATCGGGGGGCCGTCATCGGCAGCCCACTGGGCCGACATCAACGGTCTTATAATATCTGGGGCGATGCCGTAGGGGCAGCTATAAAAATGGTCGACAACGGCGTGACCGGGGGCATCCATGTCAGCGAAGCCGCCTATCGTCCCCTCCGGAAAAGTTTTGTATTTAAGGTACGGGGCAGTTTTTATTTGAAAAATTTTGGTGAAATTTCAACCTATTTGCTGACGGGTCGGATATGAGAGCCGTTCAAAAACCTGTTGTCTACTATGATCAACCGCCTGAGGGCCGGCCGACTTCCCCGGGTGTAGTCGCGGTTACAGGGCAGTGGGCCATCCATCAGATACAAAGGTTTATAGCGTTTATAAGTATTGCTGCTGCCGCTTTGTGGCAAATATGCCGGCTGCTGACCTGGCGCCGGACGGTACGGGCTGAATTTTTTCATCAATGTCACCAGGTCGGGACACGAGCCCTGTCGTTTATCATGCTGACCGCCTTAATCGCTGGACTGGGTATCGTTTTCGAAACCCTTTACTGGTTGAAGGTCTTCGGTCAATCCGAATTCGCGGGCAGTTTGCTGGTAGTGGTGCTGATACGCGAGATTGCCCCGCTGCTCGTCGCACTGATCGTTATCGGGCGCAGCGTATCGGTCATCATGATCGAACTGGGCATAATGAAGGCTGACGGACAAATTGGCATGCTCGACGCCCAGGGCGTTGATCCGTTTATCTACGTCCTGGTGCCGCGGGTTCTGGCTGTTTCCGTGTGCATGTTCAGCCTGACAATCGTTTTTACGGTTGTGACACTGGCGACAGGTTTTGTGGCCGTTAATGCACTGTCCGGCACAAATTTAACAGTCTACGATTTTATTTTTGAGATTTTATCTGCTATGGGCCCCGGGGATTTTATGACCATACCGGTGACGACCCTTTCAATCGGCTTTGTGACGGGATTGATTGGCTGCACTACCGGATTGTCCTTTTCCGGTTTTGCCCCTGATGTGCATGACTTACTGCCGTCCGGTATCATGAAATCCGTAATTGCAACGCTTTTGATATCCTTTCTGGTGACAGTATTGATTTAGACCTAAACGCTTAACCCGCCAGGCGGACAAGCCCTGAATATGGAACCCTCATTAAAATGATCAAAGGTATTGAAGAACGCCGGGTAATTTTAAGTTTTAACGATGTTTCCCTGATGACCGCCCCAGACGGCCGCAGCGAAAGTGTTGACCTGAGTTTGGACCTTCTCGGGGGGGAACTGTCACTGATCCGGATCGAAAGACAGCGACAGGGAACTGCCTTTGGCGATGCCTGTGCAGGCCTGACATTGCCCCATAAGGGACAGGTATATTTCCTGGGAAAAGAATGGTCGCAGTTGCCGTCGGATACCGCCAACGCTCTGCGCGGGCGTATCGGACGGGTTTTTGCCCGGGGAAGTTGGATGGGTCACCTGTCGCTGCTTGAGAATGTATTGCTCCCCCAGCTTCACCATACCCGCCGTCCGGTAACTGAGCTTCGTGATGAGGCTGTGATGCTGGCCGAAAAATTCGGTCTGCCGGGTGTGCCGGTGGGATATTCAAATGACAGTCTACCGGTTGATCTTCAACGGGCGGCCTGTGTGAGGGCTTTTCTGGGGCAACCGGCGCTAATTCTGCTTGAAGAACAGAGCGCAGGATGTTTTAAAGAGACGATGGCCAACCTGATCGATGTCATTCGGGAGGCGCGCAATCGGGGTGCAGCGGTCATGTGGTTGACTTATGATAAATTCATCTGGCGCGATCAATCCATTCCGGTAACCCGCCGGTACCGTTTGGCAGGCCGCAAACTGGTGGAGGTGAGCCGGTGACAATAACATCAGGACAAACAACATTTCGCTATGCCAATCAGCTTGTCGGGGTGATCGTGCTGTTGAGCTTGCTAATATTTGTGGTGGCTTTTATGTTTTCCGGGCGTGTCCGCCAGTGGCTGGACCCCGGTGCACGGTTGAAGGTTATCCTACCGTCAAGCGGGCTTTTCGGTCTTGCCGAGGGGGCCATGGTGGAAATTCTTGGCACCAAGGCAGGGCAGGTCCGCAGAATTGTCATAGATCCCCGGCAGCAGATGTATGCGGATGTACAAATCCAGAGCAATATGAAGGGTTTTGTGCGGGTTGATTCGTCCGCGGTTATCCGCAAGCGTTTCGGTGTGGCCGGGGATTCATTCCTGGATATTTCCCGGGGCTTAAAAGAACCTCTTGATTGGGAATTTGCGGTTATCACAGCGACGGCGGACCGTGCGCCCACCGAATCCGTTGGCGAGATCCTCGATGAGCTGCGTTCAAAAATATTTCCCATGATCAACGACACCCAGTTAGCCATCCGCGCCATCCTGGCGGTGGTAACGGATATGCAGGACCCGCAAGGCGACCTGCACCAGCTGCTGGCCAATTTCAATACCATATCCGGCAAAGTCAGCCGGGGTGAAGGCCTGGTCGGCCGACTGCTGTATGAAGAAAAGCTGGTGGACGACATAGAGCAGATAGTCGTGCAGCTTAACAAAAGCATGCAGCGGCTGGATCCGCTTTTTGACAACCTGGAAACTACCATTGGAAATGTTTCTCAGATTTCAACCCAGATCAATGAGCAGGCCGGGGATCTGCCGGAGATTACACGGAGCCTGAAAGAGGTCCTGGTTTCCGTGCAGGCGGTGATGAAAGACCTGAGCCGCACGACGCCTCAGCTCCCCCGAATCGCCGAGAACGTGGGGCAGGCCACCGACAGCGTTCCGGTATTACTTCTTCAAACCCAGCAGGTGATGGCGGAATTGGAGCTGCTGATAAGGCAGCTTCAGTCTCACTGGCTGCTGGGCGGGGGCGCTGCCAGGACACAGCCGAATTCGGGGCGGATATCGCCGGCGGAGGTGAGCCCATGACGCGGCATTTCCGACCCAGGGTTAAATTCCGACTTGTAGTTTCGGGACTGATTTTATGTTTGCTGACTGCGGGAGGGTGTGGCTCCGCCCGGGTCGTGCCGAAAAGTTCCGGGATCGACGAAAATTTAATACGCTTAAACCGTTCAGCGCGAATTGCCTATGATAACGGCCAACTTGAACAAGCAGCGAATCTATACGGCCAGGCACTGGACCGTGCCTATCTGCGCGATGACCGGCGGGCAGTCGTCGATGCCCAGTATAATCTTGCAATTTGTATGCTGGGATTGCGATCTTACGACAAGGCCCTTGAACGGGTGCACCAGGCCCGAAATGAGTTGGCGCGAGGCGATCAGAGCGTAAGCGCGGATATTCTTTTTTTGGAGGCCGCTATCCTTTTTCGTACCGGCAAACCGGACAAGGCCTGGCAGATTACCGATGAGATATTGTCGGTGTCAGAAAAACCTCCGGTGGCTGTAGAAAGCAAAACCCATTTTTTGCGGGGATTAATCGCCGATCAGCGCGGCGACACCGGTCAGCTCGGCAGGGAAATTGATGCGTTGGCAAAATCTGACAATCCCGGCCGGCAGGCTGATCGTGAGGAATTGACCGGTCGATTGGCAATGGCTGAGGGTAATTGGGAAGCGGCCGTTGAAGCATTTGACCATAGCGCCAGGCTGCGCCGCGAGAATCTCAATTACGGTGAGATGGCACAATCCCTGGCGCTGGCGGCCGATGCATGCCGGCAGGCAGGTAAGCCGTCAGAGGCAGCCAAACGCTATTTTTGGGCAGGTCGCAGTGCGGTCCAGCAGGGCAAAATTCAGGATGCGAAAAAATGGCTTAACAGTGCCGCTCAGCTCGCCGGACAGGCAGGCGATGAACCGCTTAAACAGGAAGTCCATTCTTTTATCAAAAGCATGCCAACCCCCTAAGAGTCAAATCTTTGACCCTCTCACCCGTTTGTTATCAAAAACCCAACTGTATCCCCATTTTAAATAATAGGTAACATCTTATAATCTTTATGTATTTTTAATTTGATATTAGACATCCTGCCAACAGGTATGGTTTTTGCTTCATAGAGGTTGTCAGAAATCTGAAATAACTTATTGGTGAGACAGGAGTAAACATGTTTAAAAAACAATCCGCCCAGGATCAGATAGAAGAACGTATCAAAAAATTCGAAAAAGAAACCTTTGAACGCGGTCTGGTCGAACATTTGCCTCCGGACCAGGAAAATGTTGATCTGGCAGTAGCTCCAAAGTCCTCCGACAGACTAAAAATCTTTAAACGGATGCGGCGGTCAAACGACCCCGTTCGGGTCCTGATTATAGACGATGAAGATCAATTCAGGGCGATGCTGCGTCAATTTTTGGAAAGCTCGGGTTATGAGGTTGTCGAGGCGGCTAACGGCGATGAGGGCGTAAAACTATTCTTTGAAAATCCTGTTGATATGGTTATTTCTGACATAATCATGCCTGAAAAAGAAGGAATTGAAACGGTTATGGAAATCAAGCGACAGTTTCCGGACGCCAAAGTTATCGTCGTATCGGGCGGGGGTTGGTACGGGACTGATCTTGATTTTGACATGGCAGAAAAACTGGGTGCTCTGACGCTAAAAAAACCATTTGAATTGCAGGCGCTTTCCGATGCGATTCAAAAACTTCTGAACTAACCCCGAGGGATTCACCCTCCTAGTTCATTCCGCATTCCCATTTCCGACTTCGAATTATGGCCTCTGTCTTGTGTCTTCAACGATAAACGGGGAGCAGCGGATGCCAATGCTCCTTTTTTTAACCCACACCCTGACCATGGTAATGGTTTCGCCCCCCTGGTTTACAAGATTGGGCAGTTCTTCTACATAAGATATATCTTCTTTGGTGAACTCATAAAATAGATTGTTGGTGCTAAAGGGATCTGCCACTAATACGACCCGTTCCGGATCATAGGGATGTTTTTTGGGAGAACCGGAAAACGCTACGTGGGTTTTCTGCATGAGGCGGATATCTTTGGGTTTCTTATACGCTTGAATCTGAAATTTTGGCGCTTCCTGGGGATAGCTTTCAGTTGGCATATTACACATCTCCTCGCGGCAGTCAGCCCTGAAGCTATCTTAAAAATGCATCTTACGCCCAGTGGCTGCGTTGCCACGCAAAGCCTGATTCAGCATCTAATTTAGTTTTTAAAGGTGCATCCGATCTGATTTTAAATGCTCACGTACTACGTGTGCGCTCCGCTTTAAAACCAAATCGACGCCATGATGCATACCTTAATCTGTTTAGATTAGATATGTAATCCCGCTTTGCGGGGCCCTTGGACGCAAGCTACTATTTTTAAGATAGCTTCAAGATAATAGGGTGAATTTATAAGTATTGATATATACCGAGTCAATAATATTCCCATATTTCATATTTTACAAATTATAAAGTAGTTTTTTGGGCGTTCAACCGCCCTGGATTGCATCAGCTGTCGATAAATGATATGGGTTCTCGCAAAGGTTTAGGGGGTCACATGGAAGAATTAACCAGTACCCAGGCGAAATATTTGCGTGGAATTGCTCACGGTCTGAAACCCGTTGTATTTATCGGGCAAAAGGGGCTTACGGATGCAATGATCAGATCAACAGAAGAAGCTTTGGACAGTCATGAGTTAATTAAAATCAAATTTATTGATTATAAGGAAAAAAATCAGAAAACAGAGCTGGCCAGGGCCCTTGAGGGCAGTACAGGAAGCCATCTGGCGGGTATGATCGGTCACATCGCCATACTCTACAGACCGCACCCGGATCTGGAGAAACGGAAGATCGTTCTGCCGGAATGATGCACTTTTCACTTACCGGTATTAACGACAATTAGAAACAGGCGGCCACAGGTTTGCATCAGCTTTCCTTACTCGGTATTTTCCGGGTATATCACCAGGCGATCCCCGGGATGGATATGTTTATTTTTTTTCAGCCGATTCCAGATAAGCAGAGCGGGCAGCGGCACATTAAAGCGTTCTGCGATAGCGGATAAATTGTCGCCGTCTTTGACGACATAGACACGTTCTTTGTTTTCAGCTTCCCATTGATCGACAAGCGATTTAAGTCTCTCCTGAAACCCGTCGGCCGCCCCTTTGGGAATCAGTAGCCAATGACTTCCGGCAGCTAAAAAATGGCCTCTGATCTCCGGATTTAAATCCTTGATCGCCTTAAAACTGGTGTCGGCGGCCTGGGCAACTATGGAAATCGGGGTTTCCTGAAAACAGTGCAGTTTGAGACGATCAAATTGCAAAATCGGATACAAGTCTTCCTGGCTATATCTAAAACCGTAGGCATCCGGTTCGGATAAAATCATTTTGGCGGAGATGATGCGAAACACGTATCGTTGTGTTTCCAGCGGGAGATAAAGATGGTAATAATTATCGGTTTTTTGCGCCAGAATCTCCGATTGCAGCCCCTGCTCGCCCATATTGTAGGCTGCAGCTGCAAGGGTCCATGAACCCAGCAGATCATAAAGCTCCTTGAAATAAGCGATGGCAGCTTGGGTGGAATAGAATATATTGCGCCGCTGATCTTTTTCGGAATTAATTGCCAACTTATATTTAAGGCCGGTGGCTTCCATAAACTGCCAGAACCCGATGGCACCTTTGCGGGAGCCGGCGTGGGGCCGCAAAGCGCTTTCGATTATGGCGACATACTTCAAGTCCTGCGGCATGTCATGCTCTTGCAGCATTTTTTCGATAATCGGCATATAACGGGCTGAACGCTTGATCCACAGGGCAATCTGGGGCCGATCCCACAGGGTGAGAAGAAGTTCCTTTTCGAGTCGTTCGCGCACATCCTGACTATCCAGCTCCACTGCTTCGCCGCAAAAATCAAGCGGGCCGCTGATGCGCACCCTGGATATCAGATCGGGAAATTGAGTGATCGCTGCCGGGTGTTGATCTTCACTGTTAGCTGGAGCGACAGTCATTATCGAGAATAAAAAAACCGAAATCAAATATTTCATTTTAGTTCCTTACCACTACAGGGCCCTGAGATATTCCGGTTTAAGGGTGATCTTGCCTGCCAGGGCTTGATCGATCAGGTTTAAGGTTGTTTCCTTATCCTTTGGCAGTCTGGCCTTTATGGGCAGGTAATTCGATGCGTGGTTGGCATGGAATAGCCCCCGGGAGAGGTTGGTGGCGGCGAACATCGTTCTTAACTCCGCGAGCATTTCATCGGGTTCAATCAGGCTAAATTCAGCGGACCGGTAATCATCAAAAAGGGGTGTGCCGGGAATGAGCATCAGGCTCAAAGCACCGACATAGTCCGGATCGATGGCCGACAGTACCCGACCGGTCTCTTCAGCGTGTATCTGCGACCTTTGGCGGCCGGCGATTCCGAGCAACACCGTGATGGATAATTTTAGTCCGGCTGCCTTGGCTTTGCGGCCCATGGCGATCATTTGCCCTGCCATGGCCCCTTTATTGATCTTTTTCAGGGTAATGTCGTCACCGGTTTCAAGACCCATATACACAATCCCCAAGCCGTGTCTTTTCAGCGATTCCAGCTCTTCAGGGGTTTTCATGTCCAGGCTCTTGGCATTGGCATAGGCGCCCACACGGGTAACCCGAGGCAACCGTGTCTCGATGGTTTGCAGAATTTTCAACAATCTTTTTTGAGGAATTATCAATGCATCTCCGTCGCAAAGAAAAACCCGACGTTGGCGGCGGGCATATTGCGCTGCAAAATCAATATCCTCCATGATGATCGAATCCGGTTTTATCCGAAACCGTTCTCCCTTATAGGTGCCGCAAAATGTGCATTTGTTGCGGGAGCACCCGACGGTTACCTGCAGCAAAATACTGTTTGCTTCGCTGGGAGGACGGATGATGTTGCCTTCATAGTGCATGGTCTCACATTTCAGAGTTTTCGTAGGTTAATGCTAAATGGAGCTAGTAGTTATAAAAGATGAACGTCCAACATCGAACATCGAACAGATGAACAGACTGAACGTCGAACATCGAAATCCTTTTTTAACGCATGTTAACATCGAATAATGATGTCGCTTCGCTTCGCAATTTCATTTGTATTCGATTCAATTCAATGTCATAGCCGTCGAATCGCTCATTTCCTGTAAAACTGTCAATTAATAATGCAAATACATTCTTCTGCTTCTTTACTTCTTTCCATTCAAAATTCGAAGTTGGACGTTCGATGTTCGTTACAGTGTCCGACGTTAATCTCTTCAGTTCGCAAACATCCTGGCCAGCAGGGCACTCAAATCACCCAGGCCTATCGGTTTCGACAGATAGTCTATAACAGATTCCTTGGCTTTTTGGCCCAGGCCATTGATACCCTCCAGTTCATAACCGGAGATAATTGAAATTTTGGCGTGGGGGTCATAGTTGAGAATTTCTTCAATACAGGCAGTGCCGTCCATTTCCGGCATGTTAATGTCCATTAATACTGCGTCGGGGTTGCATTTTTTATACTTTTCAAGGCCCTCGGTACCGCTTGAAGAAAATTCCGTTTTATACCCCAGATACACGAGCAACTCTTTCATGGCGTTTAGAATCTCAGGCTCATCATCGACCACCAGTACGAGTTGCCCATCGCCGCGGGCGAGCGACGGCTTGTCTTCCGGTTTAGCCTCCTCTTCACCCATGGCCAGCGGGAACTGAATCTTAAAAGTGGTTCCTTTTTTCGATTGCGATTCGACGCTAATCAGACCTTCATGGCTCTTGACAATCCCATAGGTGGTGGATAGCCCGAGGCCGGTTCCCTTGCCGATCGGCTTGGTGGTGTAAAACGGGTCGAAGCATTTCTCGATGGTTTCTTTGGCCATACCTTCCCCATTATCTGCGAGGGTCAACAAAATTCGCTGACCCTCCTGCACGGCCTTTATGACAAGCTGCCCGCCGGTCGGCATTGCATCGCGGGCGTTGGTGCAAAGATTTATCAAGGCCTGGCTGAGACTGGTAGGATCTCCCATAATCGGGAGCTGATCCGGATATTCGGTATGGATTTCAATTTTTTGATCAAAAGATTTTCGAATAATTTGAAAGGTCTGACTGATTATCTCGGACAGGTTGATTATCTTAAATTCTTCCTTGATCTGTTTGCGTGAAAACTGGAGCAATCCGTCAACCAGGCTCGAGCCCCTTCTGACTGAAGTATTGATGCGATCTGCTACTTCGTGCAGACCGGACTGGTCTTCATAGTTCATCTGAATCAGTTGGCTGTTTACCAGGATTTCCGTAAGGGTGTTTCTGAAATTGTGAGCCACCCCGGCGGCAATCGTACCGATGGCCTCCATTTTCTGGCCATGCTGCAGCTGCATCTCCAGGCGCTTACGCTCGGTCACATCTGTAATCATGATAATAACCGTTGAAGTTTCCCCTTTGACGGGCAGAATTTTAAGGGTGATCTGCCTGCCGTTTAGCGCCACCGGCGTTTTTTCTCCGATTTCGACCGGCTCCTTTGATTCGGATTTCAGGATTTCATTGATCTGTTGGGCGACGCTCCTGTTAAAAATATCGGGTGGATAGGCTGCCAGAATTTTTTCCAGTGGTAGACCGAGCAATGAAACTGCCACCCCGTTGGCATAAACGATTTTATTGGAAAAAACTTCCAAGATTCCCTCCGCCATGCTTTCTAATATGGTTTCTAGATGGCGACTGCGGGAAAGCAGCTCTTTGGTCAGCTGGCGCGCGTAGACGTTGTCGAGGCCGTGAATGGCTTTTTCTTTCTGCTTTTCTTTGGGGTCATTTGAGGTCTCGATAACCTCTTTGATGTGCTCGGACATTGAGCTGAACGGACCTTTGGCTATATAAGAGTCGGCGCCTGTCTGCTCAAAATCGAAATCAATTTCAGCCACTGCGGCTGAAATGATGACCAGATAACAATCCTTGAGCCGCGGCATGCTGCGGACAATCTGGATTAATTTGCTCCCGTCAATTTTGGGCATGATGAGATCGAAAAACATAATGTCCGGCGCAAAAGAGGATAGCAGGTTCAAAGCGGCAAAACCGTCCTCAGCCGTGACCACTTCATGTCCCTCGCGCGTCAGTAGTTTGCTGACAAATTTCAACATGACGCGGTCGTCATCCACCACAAGGATGTTCTTTTTCATTGAATAAGCTCCCCATAGATGATTGAATATTTTCGACTGAATATTGAATATTTAAGGAATTTTTTCAACCATAAAAGACCTAATAAAAAATGCGGAGCGAAGCGACTTCCTCCATTATTCAATTTTCAATATTGATTCGTCAATTCCGGCCTGGCCGGATTATTCATTCAAGATAGCTTGCAGTGTTTTGTCTACTTCGGCGGCCTGCCCGGCAAGATTTTCAATGGCTTCGGCCACGCCGTCAAAATTATCCGCTTTGCCTTGTTTCTCCAGCTCAAAGGCAACCTCCGCTGCCGATTCCGCCTGGAAATTTCTCAGCATGCCTTTCAAACTGTGGGCCGCTCGCATCAGGGTGTTTGGATCATTTTCCTTATGTGCCCGACGAAGATCATCCATCAGTCTGGGGTAGTCACTGAGGAAAACATCAACCACTTCCTTTAAAAAATCCCAGTCGCCATCAAAGGCTTTCAGCAGTATTGCCTTATTCATTGCTGCTGGTATATTCTCTTTTTTACCCGGGTCTCGGGTCAGTTTCTCGATGGCATCAAACAATTTATCAGAATCAATGGGTTTGGATACATATTCATCCATTCCGGCCTCAAGGCAGCGCTCGCGATCGCCTTTGATGGCATGGGCCGTCATGGCTATAATCGGTATATGATTATTGCTTTGCTCTTCATCCATCCGAATAGTTTTCGTGGCCTCCAGCCCGTTGATTTGCGGCATCTGAACATCCATCAGCACAATATCAAAGGAGTCATTTTTCAAGGCATCCAGGGCCTCCCGACCATCTCCGACCAGTTTGATCCGGTGATTCCAGTGATCGAGCAGGCGTTGAATAAACTTCTGGTTAAAAGTAGTGTCTTCGGCCACCAGGATTTTCAACGAGCGGGACGGTATTCGGATTGCTTTTTTCAGCGCGTTGGCTGATAATCCGGTTTCGGGTTTATCAATTCCCAGGGTTCTTAAAATCACTCCTTCTAACTCCAAAGCCCCAAATGGTTTGACGATACTGGCGGTTATTCCCAGCAGCTCGAGTTCCGCTTTGCGCTTGAGGTGCGGAAAGATCAGCAGCATGATAATGTTGGCATCAGATATTTGTTGGTTTTTAATCCACTCTGCCAGGGAGAAGCCATCGGTTTCGGGCATATCCGAGTCGATTAGTATCAGATCGAATGGCGCGTTTTCAGCCTGCGATGTTGCGAGCATCTCTCTGGCTGCCTGCGGCCCGGATGCAGGGACAACCTTAATTTGTAAGCCTTCCAAAATTTCTGTTGTTATTTTCCGACCTGAATCATTATCGTCTACGACCAATACGTTGAGCCCGGTAAGTTGCGGGTATGCGATTTCCGGTTTATAGCGCTCACCATTTTGCTGTATCATAAAACAGGCCGTGAAACGAAAACTGCTGCCCCGCGATGGCTGGCTTTTTAGCTTGATTTTTCCGCCCATCAAGTCCACCAGCTGTGCTGAAACCGCCAGGCCCAGTCCGGTACCCCCGTACTGGCGTAACGTAGACGGGTCGCCCTGGTTATAGGCGCCAAAAATGCTGCGCTGCTTGTCTTCCGGAATCCCGATACCGGTGTCTGCCACAGAGATGTGAAGCACAATCTCATAGTCCGTTTGAGATTGAACGGTGGCGATGACAGTTACCTCTCCTTTTTCAGTAAATTTGATGGCGTTGTCGATCAGGTTAAGCAGGACCTGGCGCAGACGCACCGGGTCACCCAGGATGCGGTCCGGTATGCCGGGTGCAATTCGATAAGCCAGCTCAATGCCTTTTTCATGGGCTTTCATCCCCATGATTTTCAATGACTCGTCCATAAACTGTCGGAAGCTGAAGGGTGTTTTTTCGAATTCCAATCTTCCGGCCTCTATTTTGGAAAAATCGAGAATGTTGTTGATAATAGAAAGCAGGGAATAGGCCGAGGATTTGACCACGTCCAGATCTTCCCGCTGGTCGGGGGGCAAATCAGAAGCCAGCATCAGTTCCACCAGGCCAATGATGGCGTTTAGCGGTGTGCGAATTTCGTGGCTCATGGTGGCAAGAAACTCACTTTTGGTCCTGCTGGCAGCCTCAGCTGCCAGTTTGGCGCGGTACATCACCTCGGCGCGTTGTCGTTGGGTGACATCTCTGATAAATCCGCCAAATCCTACGGGGTTGCCTTTGGGATCTTTTATTAATGATACAGAAGACTCGACAAATCGTAAAGAACCGCTTTTATCGGAAAGGGTCCAGGCAAGAGAAGTAATCGGATTGCCGCTACCCCGAACTTTGCTGAAAACATCTTTTAGTTTTTGGGAATTGGCCTCATCCAGCAACTCTAGTTGGTTCAGGGCTGCCATTTCATCTCTGGAATATCCAACGATTTGGCACATGGAATCATTAAAAAAAGTAAAGTTTCCGGCCGGGTCTACCTCGTAGTACCCGTCAGGGGTGGTTTCAATAATCGTCCGGAATTTCTCCTCACTTTCCCGCAGCGCAGCCTCAGCCGCTGTACGCTGGTTGATGGTAAACTGGGCATGAGATCCAAAAATGATGAACAGGCATAAAATAGCGATACGGCTCCAGATGGCGCTAATGTCAGGCCCGAGCAGCCGTTGAAAAAAATCAACATCATAGGATAAAAAGATGTACAAAACAGAATCAAAGACGGTGTAAAAGAGTGCCAGACCAAATCCGATTAATACCATTTGGTCCCAAATATGGACCCGGATTTCCTTTTTTTCCTTCATTTTTTCCTCATTTTAGATTTTAGGAAGGGATAGGGTTCGTTTAGTTGCATGCCAGGCCGGTTGACGTCATGGTTCTACCAAGAATTTCTTAAAAAAATAATAATGACCAAATTAATGATCAGGTGTCAAGGGCAATGGCTGGAAGGTCCCATGAATCGTAATATTTTTTGATTGAAAATCATTAGCAGGCAGATGGAGGTGGTTTGCTGATGGCCAAAAAAATAGAGATACTGGTTATCCCCAGGTAACTAGCGTGGGATTTGCAACTGTCGCGTTAATGCATGCTTATTGCTCACGGGCCGGGGGCTTGATTTTGGGTGGTCTCTTTGGCCCGGGGAAATTTCCGGCGATCACCACCGCTGCGACGGTCTTTTCCGCTTCTTCTCTCCGGAATATGCAGGGTATAAGAATAATTCCGGCGATCGCCTCCAGAACGTCTTCCACCGTTGTCCAGCATTATCAACTGCTCTAAGATATCCTTTTCGATTTTTCCCATAGCCAGAACCAAGCTTGAATATTATTGTTTAGGAGATGGACCTTGGGCTGTTAGCAATGTTCTGTGTAAAATTCTGCAATTTTTATGCCATCAACCGTCCATGCCATCCATGGAAAATATAGAAGCAGTCATAAAAAATTAGACAGTGATATCGGAGGGCTGTGAGATTTCCTGGCAGGTTTGCCGGTGTGAATGGGCAATCCTACCTGCTAAAAATTCGGAAAATTATATAATATGTGAAATTAATTACACAAAAATATGGAATATAGTTCCATTCATCCTTCGGAATCTTGTGGTGGTTCAATTCCCAGATCTTTGATTTTATACAAAAGAGTTTTGTAGCTGATTTTTAAAATTTTGGTGGCCTTGCTGCGGTTCCAGCCGGTTTTTTCTAATACATAGGCGATGACTTCCTTTTCCACGCGATCCATCGCCTTTTTCTTGATTTTTTTCAGAGACAACGTGGAGAGATCCGGTGGTGCACTGCTGTCAAATCCCAGAATATCCATAGGGGTTGCCGGTTGGCCGGCGGATCTATGCGAATCGGCTGTGCGAGGTTGATTTAAGTTGCCCATGAGCATGTCGTCAAGATTGTCTTCGCCGTTGCCCAGAATCATGAGGCGTTTTAAAACATTTTGCAATTCACGAATATTGCCGGGCCAACGGTAGGCCGTTAGTTTCTCAATCGTCTTCGGGCTGGGCGTCAACAGCTGTTTGCCTTCGAATTGGTCGATGTAGGCTTTTACGTAGTGCTCGATGAGATGCGGGATGTCTTCCGGCCGATTGCGAAGCGGCTCGATATGGATTTTGATCGTGCTCAGCCGGTAATATAAGTCTTCTCTGAAATCTCCGTTGGCCATATCTGTTTCAAGTTCGTGGTTGGTTGCGGCAATGACCCAGGCTCCCATCTTGACGGTTTTCTCAGATCCCAGAGGACTGAAATCCCCTCCCTGGAGTACATGCAGAAGCTTGGCCTGCAACGGAAGCGACATATCTCCAATCTCATCCAGAAACAGGAGGCCGCCGTTAGCCTGTTCGAATTTGCCCCGCTTGCGGCGTTCGGCCCCGGTGAAAGCGCCCTGTTCATAGCCGAACATCTCACTTTCAAGCAGAGTGTCCGGCAATGCTGCGCAATTGACTTTGACAAAGGGCTTGCCAACCCGGGTGGACTTTTGATAAAGACTCTGAACAACTAACTCCTTGCCGACGCCGGTTTCACCGTGAACAATGGTATTGAGACCGGTATCTGCTACCTGGTCGATCAACTCTTTTATTCTGTCGATATTTTTGCTGACACCAACGATTTTAAGCTTCATGTGAATTGAGGTCTTGTCTTTTCAGTTAGCAAGAAAATAACCCTATGGTTTCATAACTAAATTTTATTAATTTTAGCGATTATTGTTCCATTTGACAACAATAAACTAGATTAAATTCAGCAAAGTTATATTTTAGAATTCTTCCTACATGATCTGTTAGCATAAATCAATCTCGAAAAGGCCCGGCAAGAAATGCCCCTCTCGGCTTAAGTATTTTGCGAAATATACCAATATACGAATCAGAGCCTGAAGAGCAAAGCCAGAGAACTATAAAAATCCAGAAATATTATTAACTGACGCTGTCATAAAGATTCACGCGCGATGCGCGTTATTAGTTGACATTTCAAGCAGTTTATGAATTAATTAAAGTTGAATATTTTTGAATCGACAATTTTTGATGATCAATCTTTCTAATAATATTGTAGCAGCAGATGGGAGCTTTTTTTATTGAACTTCTGAGTTGAACGGGGAGTAACTTTGGCAAAACGCGATGAAGTATCATCAACCGAACGGTTATTGGATCTGATCCGCGAGGATAGTAATCCAGAGTACACTGCCAGCGGTATTGATTCACCGAAATCTTTCGGCCATCAGCTAAAAAACATTATCAATAATCCGGTATCCCTTCGCAAAACTATTTCGGTGGGTGTGGATCTGGGCCATGAAGACATCAAACTGGTGAAAATTAGCCGGATCTCCGATCAAAAATATGAGATGCTCGAGTATGAAAGAATCCCTTTCGATGAGAATCTTGATCGACAAAGCCCACAATTCCCTCAATTTTTAAGAACGGTCCTGACAGATTTTTGCGGCAAAACCAAAAATATAGTACTCTGGAGCACCATTCCTTCGGCCCGGGTGGAAACCCGGCAAATCCGAATTCCGAAAGTTAACCCAAAGCAAATCCCCAATTCTGTATATTGGTCGTATAAAAAAATCTCATCTTTCGATGAAAACAAGAATATCTTTGATTTTGACATCCTTGGTGAAGTGGAGGAGGGGGATCGGCCTAAAATCGACGTATTGGCCTACACTGCGCCCCAGCAGGAAATCAAAGAACTCAAAGACCAATTTAGCAAGGCCGGCTATCCCCTGACGGGTATTTCAATTGTTCCGTTTGCCTTCCAGACTTTATTGAGATCGGGTCTGATCGAAACCGATGAGGCCAATGTTTCCAGTTTGTACATCGGTCGGGACTGGTCCCGTATTGACATCTTCTCAGAGGGAAATCTCACGCTTTCCCGCGGCATCAAAGCCGGTGTCAAAACCATGATCGAAGCGTTGCGCACCGAAATCGAAGGCAATTTGTTCGAGCTTTCCATTGCCAAGTCCCCCTCCAAAGATTCAGCCAGAATTGGGGCTATAAAAAAGAAGTTGAAAAATGAACTAGAACAGGCCCGCCAGCTTTTTTTCGGTGTAATTCATGACCCTGTTCCGTCCGGATTGGATGAACAGCAGCGACTTCTTAAAGAAGATAAAATATTTAAAATGATTTTACCGGCGCTTGAACGGCTGGTTCGACAGGTTGAAAGAACATTGCGGCATTTTTCACTGAATTATAGTAATGCCAGGGTGGGGAAGATATATATCTCCAGCGGCGTGAATCCTCATCCTCGCATTGTGGATTACATCGGTGAAGAGCTTGCCATCCCGACCGAGACATTGAACCCCTTCGCCGACAGCCCCAATTTTGTCTCGCTGGCACCGAGTCCCGAAGACCCCTCCGAACAAAGCGCCTATTTGCCGGCAATGGGCATGGCCCTTTCCAGTAATGCACTGACCCCCAATTTTTTATATACTTACAAAGACAAGCAAAAAGCCGCCAGGACGCAGTGGCTTAATCGTGGGCTATTTGCAACTTTTATACTGGTGATGTTGCTTTGTGTCGGGGTAACATTTTGGCTGGACCGTCAGGTTGAGGGGAAAGAATACAAATTGCAGCAACTGCAGCGGCAGCTTGAAAATATCACCCTGCGGGTCGACCAAAATCTAATTTTAAAACTGGTGGGTGAGACCCAGGCTACTAGCCGTCAGATCAAACAAATCGGCCAAAAATATTTTGGTGTGGCCGTGATCAGTGAGATTACCAATCTGACACCATCCAGTGTCCGTTTAATCAGTATCGCGACGAAACTCGGTGGAGCGCCGGCCAAGAAAACAGGCAAGAAAAAAGGCAAGAAAAAAGTGTCGCCTAGCAAAACTTTAGTTTTGGACGGTATCGTACAGGGTGACCGCCTGATTCTGGAGTCCACCTTGGCCGGATATTTGATGGAGCTTAAGAATTCGCCCATATTCGATCAACCCAAAATAAGTAAGAAATCTTTTGAGCGTTTTAAAGATAAAGACGTACTGAGATTCACCGCTCGATTAAAACTGTTATAGAAATGAAAAAAATTTTATCAATTCTGCCGACCCAGAGCCTGATCTACTTATTAATATGTGGTGTCGGGATACTTGCATTTGTTTTTCTTATCATCATACCGACCCAAAAAACATCCGTCGAATTGGATAAGGCCATTTTAAAGACGGGTGATTACATTGAGGAGCAGCGAATACTTAAGCCGGTTTTTGACAGCCTTTTAAAACGGGCCAAGAGTAAAACCCCAACCGATTTGCCGGCAACTAAAAAAGCCAAACTGGACCGCGCCGACATTAGTAAACTTTCAGAGAATTTACAGGAAATGGCATTTCGGCATGGTCTAAAAGTTCGAGACATGAATACAGATGTTTCCGCCCTGATAGGCAAGAGCGGATATTTGCTGATGCGTATCAATTTGGCGGGGGCATTTATGGATTTTCGTGATTTTTTAGTGGAGCTTGGGACCATCCCTTCGTTGGAGATCATTGAAGAAATCCAGATCCGGGCCATCGAGGGCACCAGGGAATTTAAAATTAAAATATGGATGGCACAAAAGTGAATCGATTTGGGATTTGTGATTTCGGATTTTAGATTGATAAAGGGAATGTTATCGATTTTATTCTTTTGCTGATATCTTTTAATGCGTAAACCGTAACTCGAAACTATGTCAAACAGAGAAAAAATAATTGTTGGTCTAATGGTGCTGGCGGTGACTTACGGGGTTTACGTCATGTTTTTTGAATCATCCCAAAAGACAAATAAGTTCATTGCCGGCGGCGACCGGGAACTGGAAGCCCTCAACACCTTTATTACCAAGGTTGCGGATAAAACCAAGTCCGGTCTTTCCGAAAAGCAGGCCTATATTTTGAATAAAGCCCAAACTGCCTGGAAGCAGGACCCTTTGGTTCAGCTTGAGGCCAAAAAAGTCGCGGTCGATACCGGTCCGGAGCCCGTGCTGGACGCCAGGGTTCGATACACCGGTTTTCTGCAGATGGGTGATACCCGACTGGCAATTATAAACGGGATGGAATATGAAGCGGGAGATCGGCTGGAGCCGGGAGGCTTTATTATCCGCCGGATATCAGCCGAACAAGTGGTGGTGGCGCCACCGGGCAAGAAAAAGAAAACTATGATCCTTCCAATGGAAGAAACTGAATAGGATAAATGGTATATGGCTAAATATCAGCGTCTAATCAAAATATTTATTGTGGGGATTTCGTGTCTACTTCTGATGGCTGCATGGATGGGCGGTTGTTCCCCAAAAAAGGGGTTGAAGGATGTCCAGGACCCGTTCTATGAGCAATGGCGGGTTAAAGCTGAAGAAGCCAAAGGCACTTCTCCGGTTGAACCGCCTCCGATAGACGAGAAGCCATTTGAAATCGCTTCTCAGGAAGGGGAAGAAGAGGTGAAACCCGAGGTCCCCAAACCGCTCCCCGCGCGCAAGATCAGCCTTAAAATGAATGATATTGATGTCGCCGTATTGTTGCGCGCCCTTGCCAGAGCTGCGGATCAGAACATCATCCTCAACGAGAAAGTGTCCGGCAAAGTCAACATCAATATTCACCAGGCCCCCTGGGATCAGGTGTTTAACGGTATTTTGCGAACCCATGGTCTGAGTTACGCCTGGGAAGGAGACATCATCCGTATCATGACCGCCGAGGACATGGATGCCGATCTCAGAACAAAAACCCGCGAACAGGCTTTGAAACTTACCCAAACGCCCTTGACGAGGATTGTGGCCGTCAAATTTACCGAAGCCAACAAACTCAAATCCAATCTCGACAAATTTGTGACGGTGGACCGCGGCGGCAAAAAAACCGGATCGATTCTGGTGGACGATCACACGAATTCATTGATAATACAGGCGATTAGAAGCGATATGGACCGGATCCTGGCGATCATTAAAAAATTGGACCGCCCCACACCTCAGGTATTGATCGAAGCGATTATCGTCGAAGCCAACAAGGACGTCGCCCGGGAACTCGGCATCCAGTGGGGAGGTGTCTATTCCGGCAAAAGCGGGAGTAAAAACGTCATTGTAACCGGAGAACAGGGCGGGCTAGCAGGTGGAGTGCCGGTCAACCCGAATTTAGGTGATTTAGATGTCACCTCGGGCTCGGTGGTCAACCTGCCGGCCATGGGGCTGGGCGGGTTTGATCCGATGACCCTGGGTCTTATTTACACCAAGGTAGGGGAATACCTGCTGAGCGCACAGCTTTCGGCGCTGCAGGATCAGGGCAAACTCCACATCCTGTCGAGTCCCTCGATCACAACCCTGGACAATCAGACCGCTTTGATTGAGAGCGGTCAGGACGTTCCCTTTCAATCGGTGGAAGACGGCGAGGTCAAGGTTGAGTATAAGAAAGCGGTGCTTGCGTTGCGAGTCATCCCCCATGTAATTGACGGGGAAACGCTCAAAATGTACATAAAAGTCAACAAGGACGAACCCGATTTTTCCAGGACCGTCCTTGGGAACCCCACCATCATTACCAAAAACGCCGAAACCAATGTCATCCAGAATGACGGCCAGACCATCGTTATCGGCGGTTTGAGTAAAGAATCTTCAAGCCGCAGTAAAACCGGAACACCGTTTCTGGAAGATATTCCCGGCCTGGGCTACCTGTTTAAGCGCAAAAGCAGCGCCGATCAAATGGAGGAACTGATCATTTTTATTACACCGCATATTTTAAAACCCCGTGCGCTAAAATAGACGGGGCGGGCAGGCGGTAAGTATTTCAAGATATCCTAAACAAGGCTATCCAGCTCACTTTAAGCATTCTTTTTCACATTCATCTATTTTGCTTTCTTCGCAGGTTGAAATTTCCCGGAATGCAGGCAATCCAAAGTTGGTAGAAAAATGGATTACTTCAGTATACTAAATTTAAAAAAAGAGCCTTTCTCAAATTCTCCGGATCCCGAGTTTTTTTTTCATTCCCGGCAGCATTTGGATTGTTTGCAAAAATTAGAGCTTTCCCTGCTGCTGCGGCGGGGTCTGAATGTCATAATCGGAGAGGTGGGTACCGGTAAAACAACACTGTGCCGACAGCTCATTCGCCGCTTTGCCCAGAAGGAAGAAATTGAAACCCATCTCATCCTCGACCCGCACTTTCTCAACGCTTCCGAATTTCTGGCAACCGTAACCAAATTGCTTGTCGGCAAAAAGCCGGTCGCGGGAAGTCATGACTGGCAAATCAAGGAGCATATCAAACAGCACCTTTTCCGCAAAGGAGTTGATCAAAAAAAGACGGTCGTTCTTATCATTGACGAAGGACAGAAAATTCCGGCTTTTTGCCTGGAAATCCTTCGGGAGTTTTTAAATTATGAAACCAATGAATACAAACTGCTGCAGATCGTCATTTTTGCCCAGAAAGAGTTTGAGAACACTGTCCGCAAATACCCCAATTTTGCCGATCGGATCAATCTTTATCACCGGCTCAAACCTTTGAGTTTCAACGATACCCGGTTGATGATCAAATTCCGACTGGAGAAATCCAATAATTCCCGCAGAAAATTGAATCTTTTCACGCATCCGGCGTTGTGGGCGATTTATCGTATCACCGGAGGGTATCCGCGCAAGATTATCAATCTGTGTCACCAGAGCATATTGTCAATGATTATCCAGAACCGGTCTAAAAGCAGTTATTTTCTGGTTCGAGCCTGTGCACGCAGGGTATTTCCGGAAGAATCCCGCCGCAGAAAAATAATTGTGGCCGGTGCCGCTCTGGCGGGTGCGGCCGCTGTTCTCGTGCTGAGTTTACTGCCCCTTGATGGCATCATAACCCTGCCTTCCCGGGGGATCCAAAATATAAGGGCCTTATTTTCACAAAATCCCGCACAGGAAACCAGCACCCCGCTGCCCCAGGCCAGTCCACCGACCGTCAGGGCCCAGCTGGCACCGTCAGAGTTTCCCAAACCACCAATGGCGAAACCGGCGAAAAAAGATTCGCAATTGATAACCCCCGCAACAATTGTAAAGACTGATGCGTCGCCCAAAGCCGGGCAAGCCCCTGAAATCAAGGATAAGGTCCAGATTGCGGCGGTCGTGGAAACGGTGACCGATGATATCCAAACCGTCTCCACTCCCGCGCCCACCCCCTCATCGATTCTGGGCCAGATAACCTTGAGGCGCGATGAAACCCTTTCAAGAATCATTCAAGGGGTGTACGGCAACTTTAATTCCAAATACTTTAAATCCTTTATTCTGGCCAACCCCGATATAGAAGACCCCGATCGGGTGGAGGTCGGCCAAATTATATCGCTGCCCGCCATACCTGCTGAGGTTGCACCTGCAGACAGGCCTGTGTGGTGGGTTAAAGTTGACGAAACCGATCTGCTTGAAGACGCATATACTCTATTGAGAAACTATCCTGACAACCTGCCTTCCATGCGTTTGATTCCCTATTGGACACCTGAAAACGGCACACGGTTTTCTGTGGTGCTGAAAAGGCTTTTCAAGGATGAACAAACGGCGCGCAATGAGCTGGCATTTATGCCTGCAGACCTTTTGTCCAACTCAGAGGTGGTGTCTTCGTGGAATGGAAAATCGGTTTATTTTGCTGACCCTTATTTTGGGCAAAAACACTAACACGTGGCCAATAAGAGAATAAAATTGAGAGCAAGAAAGAAATTAGGTGAGATTCTGGTCGAGGGCGGGCTGCTGACCCAAAAGCAGCTGCAAGAGGCCTTGCCCTTCCAAAAGAAAAGCAATTTGAAGCTCGGACAATTTTTGGTGCGTGAAGGGATTGTCAGCGAGAGCCAGATTGTCGATCTGGTATCCAACCAGTTACGACTTGAAAAATACCGGCCGGATAAATTCACCATCGATGTGGACCTTGCCAATCTGCTTCCGGCAGACATTGCCCACAAATACCAGGCGGCACCGCTTCAAAAAAATGGCCTTCTGCTGACCATTGCCATGATGGACCCTCTTGATATCAACGGCCTGGATGCCATCGAAGTGTACACCAATTGTGAAGTCGAAGCCATCATCTGCACCGAATCGCATTTGAATCAGTTGCTCAGCAGTCTTTACGGCTCCTATGCCGGAATCGGCGGCGTGCTGGAAGACATGGAAGAGATGGAAATCGACAAATCGACCGAAAAAGCCCCGGTCACCGAGGATGTGGAAGTCAGTTCCCTGCAGGGCATGGCCGAAGAAGCGCCGGTTGTCCGGTTGGTCAATTCCATTTTATCCCAGGGCGTGCGTGAAGGCGCCAGCGATATCCACGTCAGTCCCGAAAAAGAATCCGTCCAGGTGCGCTTTCGTGTGGACGGCAGACTTCACGAAGTGCCGGCTCCGCCAAAATCGATGTTCCTGCCGATTATTTCCCGACTGAAAATTCTGGCCAATATGGATATCGCCGTTTCCAGGATACCGCAAGATGGCCGTTTCACCGTCAAAATGAAAAACAAGGATATCAATATCCGGGCGTCTACTATTCCTTCAATTTACGGAGAAAACATGGTGTTGCGTCTGCTGGATACCAGCAACAGCATCTATTCCCTTGAGCTGCTGGGCATGAACGAAAAGGACCGCCAGAAACTTGAGCTTATGATAGCCAAGCCTTACGGCATGATATTGAGCACGGGTCCCACCGGGAGCGGTAAAAGTACCAGTCTGTATTCGATTTTAAAGAAAATCAACCGACCGGACATCAACATTATTACGGTGGAAGATCCGGTGGAATACCGGATTGAAAAAATACGTCAGGTCCAGCTAAACCGTAAGGCCGGCATGACCTTTGCCAGCGGGTTGCGGTCCATTTTGCGACAGGACCCTGATGTGATCATGGTCGGCGAGATACGTGATTCCGAGACCGCCAATATCGCTGTCCAGGCCGCACTAACCGGGCACAGGGTGTTAAGCACCCTGCACACCAATGATGCCCCCGGAGCGATCACACGTTTTGTCGATATGGGGATTGAACCTTTTCTGGTGGCCTCGGTGATGATCGTTGCCTTTGCCCAACGTCTGGTTCGAACCGTTTGCCCGAACTGCAAAGCACCCTACAAGCCGCCGGTGGAGGCGTTAAAATTTTGGGGGCTGGATAGCGTCAAAAATGCCAACTTTCAACATGGACAGGGCTGTTTCAATTGCATGCACACGGGTTACAAAGGCAGATCCGGAGTTTATGAGGTGTTGCTCATCGATGATTTTATCAAAGATTTAATCCTAAAAAATGCATCCGCCCATGAAATTGCCCGGGCTGCGGCCAAGACCGGCGAATACAGCACACTGAAGGAAAATGCGGCCGAGAAAGTCGTCCAGGGGATAACATCGCTTGAGGAAGCGGCATCGGCGGTGATGGTATAGCCCAGCCGTATGGTGTCTGATTCTTTTTTAAATCAACAAGAGAATTCATCTGATAACATCATGATCGCCGTACTTATTCAGTATTGCGGGGCAAGTCTAAAATTCGAATATCGAAACTCAATCCGTTCTGCAGGACCAAAATTTCAATGATTCAGGCATACAATCGAAGTCCTCTGTATGCTTTTGTCTGAATCCTGACACTTGAATTACTGTTTCGGATAACGAAATTCGGATTTCGATTTAATAAAATTATGAATCGATGAATAAAATTCAATCTATCCAGATTAAAAAATAACTCTAAACAGAGACCAATATGCCGAAATTCAGTTATCGCGCTATTACCGAAGGGGGTTCGACTGAGAAGGGTGACATCGAAGCCGAATCCGCTGAAAAAGCCGGCTCAATGCTGGCAGAACAAGGGTTTATCCCGACCCGGATAAAAGAAGAACGGCCGGCAGTGCCCGGTATCAAACTGGGAAATATCATGGAAGCTTTCTCTCCTGTGAAAGCACCCGAATTGATCCTGTTTACCAAACAATTCAACACCCTGATACGTGCCGGGGTGCCGATGTTATCCTTATTAAAGGTGCTCGAAGAACAAACCGAACATCCCCGATTGCGCACGATTCTCGGCATCATTCATCGGGACATTAAAGAAGGCTCCAGCCTGTTTGAGGCCTTCAGGCGCCATCCGAAAGTTTTCTCGCCCTTATACTGTAACATGCTAAAAGCCGGCGAGGCCAGCGGCGCTTTAAACGATGTGCTCGATCGCCTGACCTACATTATCGAGCATGAACACAAGGTAAAATCCGACATTAAGTCGGCGCTGATGTATCCCATCATTGTTGTCTGCTTCCTGGTAATCGCTTTTTTCGTGCTGCTGACGGGGGTCATCCCTCGCTTTGTCAACATATTTAAATCGTCGGGTCTGACACTGCCATTGCCGACCAAGATCTGTATGCTCATGTATGAGCTCATCATTCACTACTGGTATCTGGGTCTTGGCATTCTGGTGGTTGGGGGCGTTGGATTGTATTATTATCTTAAAACCGATCAGGGCAAACTCCTGTTCTTTACCATAATGATGAAAATACCGGTTGTCGGTCCCCTGTTTATAAAAAGTGCGATATCTCGCTTTGCCAGCATCTTTTCTATTTTACAGTCCAGCGGAGTCGATATTCTCCAAACCATGGATATTCTAACCGATACCATTGGAAATGCCGCGATATCCCATGAACTGATCGGTATCAGAGACCGTCTGGCTGCCGGCCACGGCATTGCGGGGCCCCTGAGCTCGGCCAAATATTTTACGCCCATGCTGATCAATATGGTGGCCATCGGGGAGGAGTCCGGCAATCTTGAGGACCTGCTCCAGGACGTCGCTGCCCACTATGATACCGAAGTTGAATATGCCATGAAAAAGATGTCCGAAGCCATCGGCCCGGTACTAACCGTTGGCCTGGCCGCGGTGGTCGGCTTTTTTGCCCTGGCTATCTTTTTGCCCATGTGGGACCTGACATTGATGGCGAAATAAAGTGATACATTCCCGCTTTTACATAAGCCTTTATATCATTTTCCCGTTTATTTTCACAGGCTTTACTATATTTGCCGCCATTGTCTCCTTCCGGTTGACTAAATATGGCATGGTGTATGGATTGGATCCGGCCCCTCCGGTTTTTTGGTTCATTATCATTATCAGCTGTCTGGCCTATATTTGCGGGTTTGCCCTGGTGCGGCTGATTTTAAAACCGGTGGAGAAATTTGTCGAAGAAGCCAGCAAATTCTCTTCATTTGCGGGTTCAAAAAAATCAAAGAAAAAAGAGTGGTCCGTCGACAAAATCCAGCAATTTACCAACGTGTTTGATCAGGTAACGTCCGTGCTCAGCCGTATCGACGCCCGCCATTTTTTCCCTGACATTATCGGGGAAAGCATCACCATGAGGGGCCTGTTAAGTTTGATAAAAAAGGTGGCCCCGACGGATTCCACGGTTCTCATTCTGGGTGAGAGCGGAACCGGCAAAGAACTGGTGGCCACCAGTATTCACGACAACAGCGAGCGCAATGATCAGCCGTTTATTAAACTGAATTGCGCCGCCATTCCCGAGGAGTTGCTGGAAAGCGAATTATTCGGTCACGAAAAAGGCGCGTTTACCGGCGCCACGAAGTTTAAGCCCGGAAAATTTGATATGGCCAGCGGCGGGACCATTTTTCTGGATGAAATCGGTGACATGCCTTTTAATTTGCAGGCCAAAGTTTTGAGGATTCTCCAGGAACAGGAATTTTACCGGGTCGGCGGCAGCCGCACCATCAAAGTAGATGTGCGTATCATTGCATCTACCAACAAAAATCTTGAAAAAATGGTTCAGGAAGGGACCTTCCGCGAGGATTTGTTTTACCGCTTGAATGTTTTTACCCTTCATCTGCCGCCTTTGCGGGAGCGAAAAGAGGATATTCCCCTTCTGGTAGACTATTTTTTGCAGAATGCACCCAAAAAAGTCGAAATCTCTTCGGTGGCCCTTCAAATGCTGATGGTGTTCTCGTGGCCGGGTAATATCCGTGAATTGCAAAATACGATTGAAAGTGCATCCGTCATCGCTGAAAACGGCTACATCGAGCCGGCCCAGCTGCCGGGCAAAATTACCGGCGCCTTTAATCATCCGGATCAAGCGGATATTATAATGCCGTCCAATATCCCGCTGGACGAGCGCCTGGGTGAAATTGAAAAAAGCATGATCATTGAAGCCCTGAGAAAAACGGGCGGCGTTCAAGTACGGGCCACCGAGCTGTTGGGGATCAATCAGCGCAGCCTGTGGCATCGCATCAAAAAGCACCAGATCGATGTCAAAGGCCTAAAGAACACCGAATTTTGATGAATTTAAAAGTTCAAAACCTTCATAAATTGTAGATTGCTGATTGAAATCCGGATGGGTAATCAATGCCCCCATTTTTTTATTTTATGTAACATATTTTAATTATTATAAAAAATTATATATTTGTACGTGTGAGTGACCGGCTGGCACCATATATGCATTAATTTCGAGATACCAACAACAATTTTGAGGAATCTTTTTAACCGACTAACATTTTTAGCATTAAAATCGCAAGGAGAGGAGCAATATGATGAAAAAGAAAAATCCGTTACGTAATCAAGAAGGTTTTACCCTGGTCGAAATTATTGCCGTTCTGATTATTCTGGGTATTCTGGCCGCCGTGGCCGTACCGCGCTACATCGATCTGGAATCCAGCGCCAAAATCAGGGCCATCGATGCGGCGGTGGCCGAATTAAACGGTAGAGAAAGCCTGGTTTGGGCCGATGTTAAAATTGCCACAACCAACGGATGGGTGGATGATACCACTATCTGGAACTATCCTCAGTATAGTATAGATATTAGGTCCTGATTACAATTGGACTACGGTCCCCACCAGTGCCACTAACCTGGGGGTAGTTACATTTAAGGGGACAGCATACACATTGTCACGAAGAGTGTCTCTAAGCAATAAGCCGGGTGTCTGGGTCAGACAATAGCCCCGGCCCGGCCCAGTTCTCTGACCGCAACCTTATTTTGAGGCAGGCCGCTCAACAGGGGCAGACGGAAAAGGGAGACTATCTTCTAAACAGCATGAAAAACATCCAAGCTTGGCTAAACCAAAAGGCAGCGGACCACCGCTGCCTTTTGGTTTTTTCAGCCGCCACAAAAAATCCTTCCTCTTGCCCGCAAGATATCCTGTGTTATATTGGTAGATGCCGGATTTGCTTTAGATTTAAAAGCGGTTGCTTAGTGCTTCGGTCGCAATTCACCAGAAGACATGAAAATTAACAATCACGTAATTGCTTATTCAGCATTAAGTCCTGCGTGATTTATATCCGTCATGTATTTACGAATCGATGGAATAGATCAATCTAAGTCGATCTGCGAAATATGTGAAGTATTTTTCACCAGGACTTAATCTGAATAAGAATACACGAATTTATATTTATATGATTGTATGCGAATAACACTAATAAGCGAACCAGCCAGAAAGGATAGATCCATGAAGCTTGCAGTCAGCGGTAAAGGCGGTGTCGGCAAAACAACTTTTTCATCTCTGTTGATCCGGAACTTTAACGAACTGGGCAAACGGGTATTGGCCATCGATGCGGATCCGGACGCCAACCTGGCATCCGGTATCGGTATTGAAAATGCCGCGGAGATTGTGCCCATCGCCGAAATGAAAGAGCTCGTATTTGAACGAACCGGGGCCCAGCCCGGGACCATCGGAGGGTTTTTCAAGCTCAATCCCAAGGTTGATGATTTGCCGGAAGCGCTGTCGGTTAATTTTGAAAATATCAAACTCATGCGCTTAGGTGGCGTCCAAAAGGGCGGGTCCGGGTGTATTTGTCCGGAAAGTACCCTGCTGCGCGCACTGGTCATGCATATTGTCCTGGCGCGGGATGAAGTCGTGGTGATGGACATGGAGGCCGGTATTGAGCACCTTGGGCGGGCAACGGCCAAAGCGGTAGATAAGCTGATTGTGGTTGTAGAACCGGGACGGCGCAGCATTGATACGGCCGGTCATATTCGCCAACTGGCCGCTGAGATCGGGTTAAACAACATCGCCGTTGTCGGCAACAAAATTCGTGGACCCCGGGATCAGGATTTTCTTGAAAGCCATTTGCCCGATTTTGAATTTCTCGGTTTTCTTCCCTATGACGAGGCCCTGATTGAAGCGGACCTCAACGGTGTTTCGCCTTTCGATGTCGATTCGCCGTCCAGGAAGCAAGTCGGGGCAATGATCTCAAAATTGTAGACGATTAATCTTCGCTCCCGAACCCTTTCCGGAAATCTTCTTATTACTTCGGGTTGCTCTCAGTCTCTATTTTGGAATAATGGAATAGTGGAATATTGAAATAATGGGTTTAACTCGGTTTGGATTCTATTATAATAAAAGAAATGACCTATCTGAAGTTCGTTACCCATTTTTCCAGCATTCCACTCTATAATGTGTCCTCATCCGGGGAAACCGTAGCGCTGCGTCCCTCAGCTCCCGATTTTTATCTCATGAGCAACTTCGACCCAGCGGGTCGACTTCAGTTGCTGACACCTCGTATGAAACTTCATGCATCCAGGGTCATTTTTTGTGAAATTCCACACCCGGTAGCAAAGTATGGAATTCGTCGTCGTACTCGTGCTCGTCCCTCGTCCTCGAAAAAATTCTGATCCTCGAGGACGAGCACGAGGACGAGTCGAAAAGAATCAGATTAAATCGCATGCATACGCCCTGGGCCATCAACCTTGTACTATGCAGATCGTATGAAACTTCAGTTTCTTTTCGATTAGACCGGCTGCATTTTTAGCCGGCGGCGGCGCTGACACCTGAACACCGCTGGCAAAGCTAATCACCCATATCACCCTCCGGGGTGAACCAAAACCGGGCACTCTGGAGCCGGATCTACATTTCCAGGAACATTGATGCATAAACACCGAAGAGTATCAGTGCAAAGCCAAAACGTCACACCGGCCGAACATCTCCCAAAATCCATATCCGGCCCGCTGCGGATGCTAGTTTGAAAAAAGTTTTTGCCGGTATCGGCGTTCCGCCTGGTAAAACATTCACCCCCGACCCCTTTCAAACCAAAGCCCTGGAAGTTATTGACCGCTCAGACTGTCTGGTGACCGCACCAACAGGTGCCGGGAAAACATGGATTGCCGAGCAAGCCATTGCCCGCACCAGAAAACGCGGCGGCAAATCTTGGTATGCCTCTCCCTTGAAGGCGTTAAGCAATGGCAAATACGCCGAATTTTCAAAGATATTCGGGTCGGAAAATGTCGGTATCCTTACCGGTGATCGCCAGGAAAATCCGGATGCACCCATCATCATCGGCACCACGGAAATATTGCGCAATCAGCTTTACGATGCCATGTGCCGCGGAAAATCGCTGGCGACCGATTTTGTGATTTTAGATGAGGCCCATTTTCTCGGTGACGAGGATCGCGGCGTGGTCTGGGAAGAAATCATGATCTACCTTCCCGTCAGGATACCCCTGCTGCTATTGTCGGCCACCATCGGCAATGCCGACCAGATTGCTGGCTGGCTGGCATCGATTCGATCCAAGCCCTGCAAAGTCATTGAAGAGACCGTGCGTCCGGTCCCGTTATTCCCCCTTTTTCTTCATCCATCCGGGACCTTGCTGCCCTTGACCGTCCCGGACAAGCAGGGCCGTCGACAACAGATTTCTAAAAAGGTTCATCACTATATCAAATCCAGGAATCGAAAAAATTTCGGGAATCCTCGCGATCTGCCGCCATTTGACGCCCTTTTGCGGGTTTTGAGAAAATTTAATCTCTTGCCGGCCATTTTTTTTCTAAAATCCAGGGCCGATTGCGACCGGGCCTTGGACACCTGCCGGGGACAAATGCAATTTGAAAAAAGTCGCCATTGGCAACTGGGTCCGATAGTTGAAAAATATATTCAGCACACACCGCATATTGCCAATCATCGTCAACGATGGCACCTGGAACACCTGGCGGTGGGTGCCCACCACAGCGGCCAACTGCCGTCGTGGAAACTGGTCCTGGAAGAATTGATGACGGAAGGGCTTCTCGATGCGGTGTTTGCCACGTCCACCGTGGCCGCCGGGGTAAACTTTCCGGCCCGGACAGTGGCATTTCTGAACTCCGATCGATTTAACGGCAAGCATTTCTTGGCCTTAACCGCGACCGAGCTTCACCAGATGACCGGCAGGGCGGGTCGCCGGGGAATGGACAAGATTGGTTTTGCCCTTGTGATCCCTGACAAATTCATGGACGTGAGACTGGTTGCAAGGCTTTTATCCTCGCCAGCTTCTGATATCGACAGCCAGATCAGGATCAATTTTTCGATGGTGTTGAACCTGCTGCTGTCCCACCGCCCCGAACAGATCCAGGGCCTTTTGAAAAAATCATTTGCAACTTTTTTATTATCGCGTTCGCGGCGGGATATCAGTGAGCAGGAAAGCCACGAGCATCTCTGGCGGGATTTTTTGCGTCACCTTAAATTTTTAAAAGCCACCGGTTTTGTGTCAATTGAAGATGAATTGACACCGGACGGCAATTGGGCCTCACAGCTGAGGGTGGATCAACCGCTTTTAATTGCAGAGGGATTTCGAAAAGAGATTTTTCCGCAACAAAATTCCGATCTTCTGGCAGCCATGGTTGCCTCGTTTGTCAATGAGCGTGAAACCGACGATAGAATCAAAAAAGAATGGGTTCCTGATCCGCTGAACCGTGCATTTTCAAAGCTGTCTAAAGGACTCAGGCCTTTTGCTGGAAAGATGATCAAAAGCGGGTTTGAAGTTCGTCCTTTATACTTCAGGCCAGCGGTTGCCGTTTTTGCATGGGCCCTGGAGGAACCCTGGGAGCACGTGCTGAAGATTGCTGAAGTGGAAGAGGGAGACCTGGCGATGCTGATATTAAGAACCGCAGACAACCTGAGGCACATCCGAAATTTAAAAGACGTCTTTCCCGATGCGGCGGCAACTGCGGCGGAAGCGATTGATAAGATCCTGCGTGAACCGGTGTTGGTGTATTAGGCCACAATCGCGATTTTCTGAAGGCATGTTGCCAGGGGTGATGGATTTGGATTTCAGCTTTCAGGTGTTCCGCCGGAGGCGGATCAGGTGTCAGGAAAGAAAATACTGAACACTGAAACCTTATTGACTACTCCGGTTGAAGGTATAAATAATGAGCTGGGATGGTTCCGACATCAGAGGTTTCAGGATTATGGATTGGCCAGGATCCCCTGGACTTTTTCAGCCAGCTGATTCATATTAAACGGCTTCTGGATGAATCCGTCGCATCCGCGTTGCAGAATTTTGGCTGCCTGGCTATTAATGCTGTAGCCGCTTGAGAGCAAAACTTTTATATCGGGATCGATTTTTTTCAGGCGATCAAAAGTTTCACCGCCGCTCATTCCGGGCATGATCATATCCATGATGATCAGATCGATATTGCCCCGGTCTTTTTGAAAAACATCAATGGCTTCCTGTCCGCGCATGGCTGACTGCACCTTATAACCCAATTCTTCCAGCAACTCGATGCCGACATCGAGGATCATTTTCTCGTCATCAATCAGAAGGATCGTCCCGCTGCCTTTGATAATCGCGGCCGATGCTGTTTCATTTTCTTTGGGAACTTTTTTTTCCGAGGCCGGCAGATAAATTGTAAATATCGTGCCTCTTCCTTTTTCACTGTATACGTTGATGTAACCCCCGTGGCTTTTTATGATGCCATATACCGAGGCCAGACCCAGGCCTGTTCCCCTGCCCATTTCTTTGGTGGTAAAAAAAGGTTCAAATATGCGTTCCTGGGTTTCTTTGTCGATGCCCACACCGGTATCAGAGACCGAGATTTTAACGTATCGGCCGGGTTCCACCTTATAGGGTTTGACATAACTACGGTCCAGGATGACATTGGCAGTGTGCAGATACAGATCTCCACCGTTGGACATGGCCTGCCAGGCATTGACGTAAAGGTTGAGCAGGACCTGCCCAATTTGTCCGCGATCGACCTCGGCCGTCCAGAGGTCTTCGCGAAGGTCGGTGTGAACCTGGATTTCTTTTTTCGTACGGGCAAACAGTGAAGAGGACTTTTCAATGATCTCGTTGAGATTCGTAGCTTTAATCAGATATTTACCCCGGCGGGCAAAGCCGAGCAGCTGTTTGGTCAGCTCGGTGCCATTTTGAACATATTTTTCGATATTCTTGATTTTTTCATAATTTGGATGATCGGATTCGATTTTAAGCAGCATCAAGGACGCATTGCCCTGGATTCCCATCAAAATATTATTGAAATCATGGGCAATACCCCCGGCCAGCGTACCGATGGATTCCATTTTTTGTGCCTGTTGAAGCTGGGTTTCCAATTTGTGCTTTTCTTCTTCCGTTTGTTTTCGTTCGGAAACATCGCGCAACACGCCCCGGTACCCCATCGGTAGTCCATTTTGACCTTTGAGCAGAGAAACAGACATTTCAAGGGAAACTATGGTGCCATCTTTGCGGATGACATCATAATCGGTCACATTTTCGGGTTTTCCGGTTTCTTTAAGCCGCCCGGTGATGCGTCTCATTTTGGATGCGGTGTCAGGCGATATGTACTTGCCGGTATTTACGCCCAACAGTTCGTCGCGGGAATAGCCCAGTATTTTTAAAATTGGATTGCTGAAAAAGGTTAGATTGCCGTCAATATCGGTTTCAAAGCAGCCTTCTTCGATGCTTTCAAGGATGGTCCGATATTTATCTTCACTTTCGCGCAGGGCGTCATCTGCCGCTTTGCGCTTATTCACCGTGTACTGGACGTGAGAGCCGAAAATGAGAAACAGGCATAACACCAGAAGCCGGGTCCAGGTCTGGAACATATCCGGTCCTAAAACATGTTGAATAAAATTGGCTTCCGGCTCCAAAAAGAAATACATAAAGGACTCGCAAACCCAGTAAAAACAGGCCAAACCGAGTCCGGTTACAACCATCGAATCCATTAGGGTGGTTTTTAGCTTATTTCTATTCTTCATGCTCGGTCACCAGATGTAACCTTTAAATAATATTAAAAAATCGCGTTACTGTCAAATTAAAAAACTTCTGATGAGTCCCTCAAACGTTGCCCGGGAAGGCCTTTCCATCGGTCAGTGGTCGGTTTCAAAAAAATTGCTTTTCACTCCAATTTCCGCTATCATGAAATCAATGAATGGCAGATCAATAATCATAAGAAAAATCATATTCCGGGCATCAATGCTGCTGGCATTGGTATCAAACAAATAGCACTAAATTTTATGGAAATATTTCTGAAAACATAGATCCTCTGATCACCATGCAAAAAAAATATTCCCCGGTAAGCCAGGGACCCAGACGCGAAACTTTGCTTTTGTCGCTGCTGGCCATTGTTGTCATCCTGATATACGCTGAGACCCTGACGGCCCCCTTTATTTTCGATGATTTAATCAATATTCTTGACAACCCGCATATCCGCGTTCCCGCACTCAGTCTGGAAAACCTCGCCTGGGCCGGTTTTAACAGCCCGGAAGGCAGGCGCCCGGTTGCCAATATCAGTTTTGCGCTAAACTATTATTTTAACGGCTTCAACTTTGTCGGCTATCATGTGGTAAACATTCTGATTCATACAGCCTGCGGGATCTTCCTGTATTTTCTGGCAAAAGCCACTTTGCAAACCCCGGCCCTGGGTTCCCGGTATGAAAAATTCGGCTGGATACCTTTTCTGACCGCCTTTATCTGGATGGTCCATCCCCTGCAGACCCAGTCTGTGACCTATATCGTCCAGCGTATGAACAGTATGGCAGCTATGTTTTATGTCCTGTCGATGCTGTTTTATGTAAAATTTCGCATGTCCCAAGCGTCCCGGACGAAATGGCCGCTGTTTGCCGGATGGGTCATCACCGCAATTCTTGCTTTCGGCACCAAGGAAATCACCGCCACCCTGCCGTTGTTTATCATTTTATATGAATGGTATTTTTTTCAAGAGTTGAGCACGCAATGGGCCAAACGCAATTTTTTCATACTGGGCGGTGTATTTATGCTCTTCATTATCATTGCGCTGGTCTATCTGGATTATAATCCGGTTGCCAAGATCCTGAGGGGGTACAGGGTCAGAGATTTCACACCCTTTCAACGGGTGCTGACCGAACCCCGGGTTGTTATCTTTTACATCAGCTTATTGCTGTGGCCGAATCCATCCCGCCTGAATCTGGATCATGATTTCGCCCTCTCATATTCACTCCTGAACCCGGCCACCACGCTGATTGCAATAGCCATAATTATCGGCTTGATTGCTTTTGCATGCCTGATCGCCCGCAAAGAACCGCTCCTATCGTTCAGCATCATCTGGTTTTTCGGCAATCTGATGATTGAATCGTCGATCATCGGGCTGGAGCTTGTATTTGAGCATCGCAACTATCTACCCACCATGTTTGTGGTCCTGGCCATCGTCTCCCTGGCTTTTCGTTATTTGAAACACGCCTTGCCGGCTGCGATAGCCCTGAGTTTGGTGGGGGCTTTATTTTGTATGTGGACAGTCGAGAGAAACAAAGTCTGGGCCGATGAAATTACGCTGTATCGGGACAGCGCTGCTAAATCCCCCGCCAAAGCACGGCCGCAAAATAATCTGGGTGCGGCTTTATCACGCCAGGGCCGTTTTGAAGAGGCTATCGAGCAGTATCAGCGCGCCCTGAAGATCAAGCCTGAGTATTCGGATGCACACTATAACCTGGGATACGCACTGGCTAAGACCGGAAAATTGGATGAGGGCCTTTCACATTTTCGCGCAGCGGTGCGTATTGAACCCAACCGGGTAAAATACCTCAACAACCTCGGTGTCGCCCTGGTTCTCAAAGGCAACTATTCGGAAGCCATCGACCATTTGCAAACAGCGCTCAAATTAAACCCGTCAGACGCCGATGTGTACAATAACCTTGGCCTGGCATTCAAAAAGCGGGGGGAGCCGGATGCTGCCATGCAGCATTTTTCCAAAGCATTGGCCCTCGATCCCCAGCACGTCAGCGCCCTCATTAATCGCGGTGTTATGTTGATGGACCAGGGGCAGCTTGAAGCTGCCCGGAAACATTTTGTCCGGGCACTGGAAATCAGGCCGGGCTATGTGGAGGCGCGTCTTAATTTAGAAGAAATTCAGAAACGGAAAAATGAAGGGGCAACCCCTATGACAAATTAAGGGATACGATGAAGGTCCTTCCAAATTTCGGAACTTATTTTTGAAAAGCGGTATAAATCAGACCCACTTAAAAAGGGGCCTGCCGATCTGGCAACCCCCTTATTTTTTCTGGTGCCGGAGGCGAGAATCGAACTCGCACGGACGCAAGGTCCACTTGAACTCCATTTTGTATTTTCAATATTGAGAGATATTAATTTGGAAGTATTTCATCTCCTCTATTCTCTATAAGTGGTTTAAAATTAAACACAAACTGCATATAAATTAAATGGAATCCCCAAACATCGGTGTCTCGATTATCATACCGGCAAGAAATGCATTGGCTACGCTTGGTCGGACAATTGAATCGGTTTTAGTTGAACATTCGATTGAAAATGTTGAAATAATCGTTGTCAATGACGGAATGGATGAGGATACGGTTAGAATCGCCAATATATATCCCGTTAAAGTTATTAACGGCAACGGACAGGGGCCGGCAGCCGCAAGAAATATCGGCGTAAAAAATGCCAAAGGTAAAATTCTGATTTTCCTTGATGCCGACTGTCGCGTGTCACCGGGATGGCTTTCTACGCATCTATCAATCCACGAGTTTTACAGCGGATTGCTTGTTGTTGGCGGTTCAATTTGTATGGAGCCGGGAGCTCCTTTTTGGGCCCGGATCGACCATTATTGTTCATGGTATAACGTTAATCCCGGCTTGCCGGCTTCCTGGGTGCCGAATCACCCGGCAGCCAATATGAGCGTTTCGCGTTTAACTTTTGACCGCATTGGATCCTTTAAGGCGGATTTACCGAGGGTAGGGGTACACGAAGAAATCGACTGGCATAAACGCCTTCTGCGCTCAGGTGGCCGTATTCGGTTTGAACCTCGCGCCTTTGTCTGGCACAAGGATCGAGACGATCTGAGAAGCCTGCTGTCTCATAATTACCGTTGGGGGTATAACAGTATACAGGTCAAAAGTGGATCCTCGGTTTCAAGATTCCCCTTGTTATATCGATGCCAGTGGATTCTCATATGGGGGTTTTTGCCCTTTGCGTTCGCTTTCACCCTCTACACTGTATTATGTTGGCTGCGAGTAGGCAAGCTGGAACCGGTCTTATTTTGTCCGTTAATACTTTTGGGAAGACTTGCTTACGCTACCGGAATGGCCATTGGCGGGCAGCGTGCCCTTTTTCATCGATCTATTGATGTGGTGCGATAATTAAAACGATGATTCAGTAAACCGTAAATCAGAATCGCAACTGAAAATGGCAATAAGCCGATGGTAAAATATACGAGATAATTCAGCGAAAAGGATAACGCAGGTAACGAAAATAAAACTCCAAATATCAAGCTTCCAAGCACAACCCCGAATAAAATAGATTGTTTCGTGGGCCATGAAGAACTTTTAAACATGATTATTGAAATTAAGAATATAATCAAGAGAAAGTATAATATGGTCCAAGCTGAAAATAGGATTTTAAAACCTGAATAGAATAATTTGAAAATGCTGTTAATATTCAGTTCTGATAGAACAGCCATACCATTGAAACGATCCAAGAGGCGAAAGCCGGCCGCCATTTTAACTAAATCCTTAAGGACTCGAATATTTCCTGTCTCCCCCAGATACCGGGCAGCTGTTCTTTGAATCCGATAATCCTTGCTGTTCAGGGCAATAATCATCGGGATAGCGGCACGATGGTCTTTTTCACGTATCAGTTCTATCAGAGCTTCTTCATTCCCCTGCATGCTCGCATATATTAAAAGGCCGAGGGGTTCGCCTAATTCCTTCAAGGCTAAGGAGGCGGTGTGGCGAACCTCCGGATCATCATCGGACAATGATCGAATCAAGACATCAATCGCTAAGATGTTTCCCAAATTTCCCAGGCTTTTCGCAGCTGTACGACGGACGATTGGCGACGCATCCTCAAGGGCCATAATAAGTGCATCGACAGAGTGATCGCCACCAATCCAATAAAGGGACCTTGCGGCTGTCTTGCGAACTTGCGGTTTTTTATCTTTTAGCGCCTGGACCAGCAGTTTTATGGCGCGAGGGTCTGCAAATTTTCCGAGACCGGTTGCTGCCGCTATTCTCACCTTTTCCGTCTCATCTCTCAAAGCCATGGCAAGCGCTTTTAGTGCACGTTCGTCACCTTTGTCTCCCAATGACCATGCGGGCGGCTTCCCGTACTTCGGGTCTTTCGTCTTTAATTAATAATTTGATCAGGGAGTCGATTCCGGTAAGATCACCTGTCTTTCCCAACGCATAAGCAGCTGCCTCGCGAACCCAGTACAGATCATCATCAAGGGCAAGGATTAGGGCTTCAGCTGCTTCGGGAGCACCAAAATTATGAAGCGACCAGGCTGCTGCGGCGCGGATTTTAGAGTAGTTGTCGGTCAGGTTTATAATAAGAAAATCAGTTATGCGCACATCTTTGATTTTAGCTAAAATCCAAATAACCTTTTCGCGAGTATCCGCATCCCAATGGGGATAAGCTGATATAATGTATTCGATCAGGCGCCCGTCTTTTGCTTTTACAAATTCTTTTATTGCTTCATCAGACAATCTTAAACTATCATAGAAGGTAACAGCCCCGGTAATTCCTATCATCTGTAAATCCGGGCTGCCTGCTCTGCTACTTCCGTGTGTTGATCACCCATAGCGATAAACAGCGGTATGACCGATTGGTTGACAGGAATTCTTCCCAGAGCTGCCGCTGCGGCAGAACGGACATGGAAGGTAAAGTCATCCAGGGCTTTTAAAAGCGGCTTGACTGCCCGCCTGTTTCCGGTTTGACCGAGAGCAGTGGCGGCGTACACGCGTATCTGGAAGTCTCTGTCGTTCAGCGCATCTATCAAAAGGTCGACGGCCTGGGGGCTGTCCCCGGACGCAAGACTTTGAGGGCCTGCAGGCGAGCCTTGGTATCTTCCGATTTTAAATCCGCCATGTACTCACCGCAGACTAATGGCGGGTTCCCCCTCTTCTCCCTCAACCGTCTCGGCATATACAGCCTGGGTTTAATACGATGAGTAAAATCCCAAAGGTAAACACAAAATATCTGTCGGTAAATAGCACTTTTTTTTGGTTGCATCGATCGACCAGATAACAGCTAAACACGGTTAATTTAAATAAGGCCTGCCGGATCTTTTTGATTATTCTAACGCAGCGATTAACCTGCAGTCCATTACCACAACAAATTAAAATCCATGGGTTTCGTGTTTTATTCGGTTGTGCCATTGAATTTTAAGATTTTATAGCATAATATCAGCCATAATGACACCCCGCAGCATATGGAGAGAAATGAGCATAAAAGTAATAGATTAGATATTCACCGGGCAGACCGTGTTGAAGGCTTAGCCGGTTATGAAGCGGTCGAAATTCTTTTCCGTGCCGGGCGCACCCCTGTCGGCCGGGCCCGTATTCCCTGCGATTGCGACTTTTTGAAACACGAACAACTGTCTCCCTTCCTGGAGAACCTGACTCCGCCGGCCGCATATCGACAATCCGATGGGCCCCTTCCAACGGTGACCGTAGCAGTCTGCACGCGTAACCGCCATGAAGAGCTAACCGCGGCATTAAATTCGCTTGCCTGTCAGGAACACGAACCTGAAGAAATCCTTGTGATCGACAACGGCTGCCAGGAGGAGGTGCGGAACTGGTAGAACGCACGCTGCCCGGGCCCGCTATATACCCCAGCGTCGAGGACTTGATTTTGCCCGCAACCGTGCGATTGCCGCTCAACCGGCGACATCCTGGCTTATCTGGATGACGACGCTGTGTGATCCGTTCTGGGTACAGGCTATAGCAGAAAGCTTTGCCGGACACCCGACAGCCGGCGTTGTAACCGGTCTTTTCCCCCCATCGAGTGGAAACGCCGGCTCAGGAGCTGTTCGAGTCCTACTGTGGATACATGCGCGGCTTTACCGTTTTATCCTGCCCCGGGACGGCAAGCGTTTGCTGGCAATGCGGTACCCCTCATAGCAGACACCAGCAATGCAGGCACTGGCTGCAACATGGCTTTCAAGCTGGAAGTATTACAAGAGCTCAACGGTTTTGACGAAGCTTTCGATACCGGTCGACCCTTGCCAGGAGGTGGAGATCTGGATATGTTTCACAGGTCTGTCCGAGCCGGTTATCAGCTGGTCTACGAGCCGCAAGCTGTTGTCCGACACCGGCATCGGCGGACAGAAGCAGAATTGGTTCGGCAGCTGACCGGCCACCAGCGTGCGTTTATTGCGTTGATTGTAAGATTATTTTTGTAGAACGGGGATTGGTGCAATTCGGCGCAATTTTGTTTTTAGCGCGCAGGCTCGAAAAAGCAGGCCGCCGCATGCTGCTAGATATGCTAGACAACAGTCCTCTGTCCCGCTGTCTTCTTTTGAGACTTTTTGGAGCCAGCTTCATAGGGCTCGGGAGCTATCATGTATCAAAACGTCGGATTCGCAGCCAGATTCAACAACACGGTGGCGGCATTCCCAATCTTGTCTACCAGTTGGCAGAGCTCTGGCTCTACCGGGAACTGGTCTGGAACCTGACGGCCCGTGATCTTAAAGTTAAGTATCAGAGGTCCTGGCTTGGATTCCTGTGGACGCTGATGAACCCCTTGGTTACCATAGCCGTCCTGGTGCCGTTCTCCTACGTCGTGCGGCTTCCCATAACTCATTACTGGGCTTTTCTGATCAGCGGCTATTTCGTCTGGAACTTTTTTCGCAGACACTCAACGGCGGCGTGCAGGCCGCCGTAGGCAATGCGTATTTGAGCCGCAGCGCCTATTTCCCTCAGGAAGTGCTGGTGGTTTCGGCGGCCTTTGCCCGTATGATAGAATTTCTGGGGAATTGGCCATCGTCATGGCAAGCCTGGTCCTCTTTCACCACAAAGGCATACCGCTGTCGTACATCATGATCGTTCCCCTGGTTATCATACTGTTTTTGCTGGTAACCGGTATATCGCTTTGCGTGGTTACATTTGCGGTATACTATCTTGACGCCATACAGGCAATTTCGCTGGAACCATGGCCCTTTTTTACCTCTCCCCGGTTTTTTACAACATTGATCTGGTCCCCAAAAGCATTAGAATGTTTTATCTCTTCAATCCCATGGCGCTGCTGCTCAACCTCTATCATGATATACTGTACAGGGGAAAAGTGCCGGATATAAGATATTTACTTATCTCATTCGGACTGTCTCTCGCTTTCGCCTTGATAGGATATACGGTGTTTAATCGGAAGAAGAGGGAGTTTGCCGAGATTGTCTAAATCTTTGTAAAATTATGGTTTAAATGAAAACATCGAAAACATTTCAAACATTGAAGACGTCAGATTTGATCGCCAACAATACCGCCATCGAGGTGCGTGATGTAACCAAACGTTTCTACGTTTACGAGCACCGCGCAACCTCATTGCGTGAACGATTTGTGCAAACCCTTACATCTAATACGCTGGACGCCGAATTGACCTATTTTTCCATTCAAGACGCCTCTTTGTCTGTCGGTTCCGGAGAGACCTGGGCGCTGATCGGTTCAAATGGAGCCGGGAAAAGCACGTTGTTAAGGCTAATGGCCGGCATCTACTGGCCGACAAGCGGTACAGTGACGACCCACGGTCGCCTGGCTGCGTTGATCGATTTAAATGCCGTGTTCCATCCTGATCTGACCGGCGCTGAGAATGTATACCTTTATGGTTCCATATTGGTATCAGCAAAGATGAGCTGTCCCGGCGCTACTCCGATATTGTCAAATTTGCTGAGATTGAAGAATTTATGCTCACACAGGTGAAGTATTACTCTACAGGGATGCAGATGAGACTCGGTTTCGCGGTGGCCACAGCCATCGATCCGAATATCCTTTTGCTGGACGAGATTCTTGCAGTCGGTGATGCCGAATTTCGAAAACGTTGGTCTGAACAAAATTCGGACGTTTCAAAATAAAGGGTGCACGCTGGTCATTGCCACTCATGATCTGGAAAAAGCCGCTGATCTCGCAACCCACGCGGTCTGGATTGATCAGGGTCGCATTCAGCTGAAAGGCGGCGTCAGTGAGGTAATTTCGACCTACATCGACTCCTGGAACTTGGAAAGCCATGCAGTTTAAACCAATAAAAGTGGCCGATATCGAGCTGGGAGATCCGATAAAACACATCACGGGACTGGAAGGCTACGCCAAGCTCAAAGCACTGGTACGCTACCATGGCCGTCCGATGGGCTGGATCTCGGTGCCGGTGTACTGCGACCGCTGTCTCGCCGAAGAAATACGCAGAAAAATCCTGGATTCTGCTCAGCAATGCAATTCTGGATCATCTTCTGCGCAAGGGCTTGATGAAGCCGATCGGTCCGGAGGGCCTGGAATTAGACAAATTAATAAAAATGCCGCTCTCTGATGAAAACGGCCCATGGCCGCTGGTGACAGTTGCTGTGTGCACCCGCGATCGAACCGAAGGATCTTCCCGTTTGTCTTCAATCACTTAAAAAACTGGACTATCCAAACCTCGACCTTCTGTTGGTCGACAATGCCCCCTAAACGGATCAAACCGAAAAACTGTTGAAAGAGCACTACCGACCGATGCGTTATGTTCAGCCGAGACCCGGCTTTGCTCTCAATTGGGCGCGCAATCGGGCCATCAGCGAAGCCCGGGGCGA
>CAWGCM010000020.1:0-185951 GCA_963821065.1 uncultured delta proteobacterium
GCCCGATACTGACGAAGATAACGATGGTTATTTGTATTGTAATGACAACTGTCCCGATACTGCAAATGACCAGACAGACACAGATGGTGATGGCTTGGGAAACGTTTGTGATAATTGCCCGGATGTTCCGAATAAAGATAATCAAGAAGATATTGATGATGATGGTGTTGGGGATGTTTGTGATAGCTGTCCCGCTACTCCCAATGGCCCAAAATTAGGGACTTGTGTTGATGGGCATTCCGCCGTCATAGGAAATAACTGTACAGTCCCCAATCACTGCAACGCTTGGGGTGTCGAGGGTTATTGCAGTAAAGCGCAACAGGACTCAGACGGTGATGGAGCAGGAGATGCCTGTGATCCTGACGATGATAATGACGGCGTTTTGGACGTATCGGACAACTGCCGTCAAACTGCAAACATAGATCAGGAAGATACTGATGGTGACGGAATAGGGGATGCTTGCAATGATGCCTTGGACACAGACGGAGACGAATGGGCAAATTCTCTTGATAATTGCCCGGGTCTCTTCAATGATAATCAAAGAGACGACAATAATAATGGAATAGGGGATCATTGTGAGTTTGATTTATCGATTGAAAGAGTAGAAATAACTCAAGGGATTCAGGATATCAATAACAGCTTGCCTCTAGTGAGTGGGAAAGACACCTGGATAAGGGTTTACCTCGATGTGGGGTTTGCACAAAGCCGTCTCACTCAGGTGACCGGAAGGCTCAGGTTCACCAATAAAGACGGGCAACCGATACCGACATATGGAACTGGCGAACCAGGTGCATGTTCAGTAACTACTACTCAAACTTGTTTCTCTGAATGGGATTGTCCAGGTGCATGTTCGGTAACTAACACTGCATCATGTTCTTCTGACGGGGATTGTCCCGTTGGTGAGACGTGCGTTTTCGTAAGTGCTGGTGAGACGTGCGTTCGTTCCGGCCGGCTCCTTGGATTTGCATACCCAGATCCACTTTACATAACAGCAGAGGTAACTCCAGACCGGAGCGAACTTTCTCATACACTTAACTTTTTTATTCCAGGAGATTGGGGCGGCGGACTGAAGACCCATATATTAAAATTCAGGTTATCAATGAGGACCCTCTAAATGATGAAATTGATCAGGGGGCCTTTTGGGGAAATAATTATTACGGACCTGTCCCCTGGGGGTATGATTGGGCCGGAGTAGCCATCAATATCATGTTTGTTCCGGTTGAGGTAAATAACTGCTCTCCGACAAGAGATGATTTTGAACGCGCCGCTGAATATGTAAAAAAAACCTATCCAATTTCTAATATTACTGCTTGGGAAGATGAGGTTCTGAGATTCGATGGAGATCCAACTGTCGAAAATGGAGCGGACAATCTACTAGATGATATTTGGTGGATAGATTTTGAAAATGATGTTGAACTTCCTGACATGCATTATTATGGACTCGTATGCCCAGTAGCTTCTATTGGTGGAACAGGTAGGATTCTTGGAATGGGAGGCGTTACTACAGCTTTTTATGGTAATGATGATAATGCATGGGGGGTTATGGATACTGTGTTTCCATTTGGCGGTTCTATAATGGCTCATGAACTTGGTCATAATTTTATTGCGAGCATTTTTGATGATCATCATGTATTAGGTTCAGGTTGTAGTATACCTAAAAGTGTAGATCACTCATATCCTCAATATCAAGACGAAAATGGAAACAATCTTCCGCAAGGGAGTATAGGTGAATACGGATTTACTTTGCGATTAGTATACTGTTCGGACTCATTTTTTGATACGCAAGCTGGATGTCTAAATGAATGTTCTGGAACTACCACTACACCTTGTTCGTCTAACTGGGATTGTCCTTCTGGTGAGACGTGCGTTCCCACTGGAGAAACATGGTTTCCTACATGTTCTGTAACTACCACTACCCCTTGCTCGTCTGACTGGGATTGTCCTTCTGGTGAGACCTGCGTTTTCAATGGATATATGGGCTTAAAAGTTTATCAGCCGGACAGGTATTACGATTTCATGTCCTACTGCCCTTATGATGAGCAATGGATTTCTCCCTATACATATGTGAATCTTATTTACGCACTGGATTACATGACTATAATAGGATATACATCATTGGAGGACAATACCCTTCCAAAGACCGCCGGTGAGGATGGAGATCAAGAGTACCTGATAGCCGGAGGAAAGATTCATAATGACAACACTGTTGAGCTAAATCCTTTCTTCATAAAAAAGCTTCCCGTTGGAACTGCTGATGAAGTGGGAACCGGGCCTTACAGCATTGAATTGCTGGATGGAAACGGTGATACCCTATTTACAAGGAACTTCGAGTTAGATTTTAGCCATGCAGTAAATAACAAAGGGGTTTTTAATCAGGTGCTTCCATATCATCCGAGCACTGCACGTATAAAAATAAAAGAAGGCACTATTGTATTAGAAATAGTTACTGTCAGTGAAAATATACCTGAAGTTACCGTTACCTATCCGAATGGTGGAGAATTCTTAAGCGGGGAACAGACTATTACCTGGAGCGCTACCGACGCAGACGGAGATATCCTTTACTTCAATATACTCTATAGCTCAGATGGTGGAAACAAATGGTCATCTATTGCTACAAGAATTAAAGGGACTAGCTATGTGTGGGATACGGGAAGGACGGCAGGCAGTAATTCTGCATTGATCAGGATTATAGCAACCGATGGTGTGAACACTGTTCAGGATGATTCCGACTCAACGTTCATTGTCGACAAAAAATCTCCGGAGCCGGTCATTATCTCACCAGAGAACAACACAAGCTTTTTTGCCAATAAGATGATACCTTTCAGAGGGAATGCATATCGATGTTGAGGACGGCCCTCTCGCTGGCAGTTCATTAATATGGTCCTCTGATAAAGACGGATTACTTGGCGCAGGACCTATGATTTCTTTGAATAATCTTTCTCCTGGAGACCACACAATTACGCTATCCGCCATTGACAGTGATGGCAATCCGGGGACAGTAAGTATTGTAATTCACATTTCGGCAATTGGGGACAGCGATGGAGACAGGATAGGTGATGACGTAGACAATTGTCCTCTGACTCACAATTATGATCAAGCCGACACTGATAGTGATGGATTGGGTGATGCATGTGAAACGGACGATTCAGATGGTGACGGATTTCCAGACAGTATTGACAACTGTCCGTTAATCCCAAACGATCAAACAGATATAGATGGAGACGGTTTTGGCGATGTTTGCGATAACCCCAGATACGAAATCCATTCGTACAGTATAACGGATCTGGCAGTGGTTTAGTCTGGCAACGGTCTCCAAGGAAGGAAACGGTGGACAGTTGGGCGACTGCCGTCGCCCATTGTCAGGGAATGAACCCAAGCGACGAAGAAGGATGGCATCTGCCCACGGTTGACGAGTTCAATAGCCTGGTTGATCAGTCAAGGTCAAATCCGGCTCTTCCTGAAAACCACCCTTTCAACAATGTAAATGTGGATCAGGGTTGGTACTGGTCTTCAACAACAGATCCTGCTAACTCTAACAATGCTTTTTATGTGGATATGAGCAATGGTGAGGCGATCAGTTTTGATAAAGGCGGGTATCTAGGACTTGCATGGTGTGTGCGTTGCCAGACATGGTATGAAGACGCGGATAAGGATGGATTTTCAAACGGTAATTCAATTGTACAGTGCGATAGGCCAGTAGACTTTTACCTATCCTCAGAGCTGACGACCATATCGGGTGACTGTAATGATAATAACGCAGCCATAAATCAATCAGTGTCGGAGGCTTGTATGGATGGTGTGGATAACAATTGCAATGGAACGGTGGATTATTTTGATGCGGCTTGCGGTGGAAATATTGACGACGACAACGATGGTTTAAGCAACGGCGAAGAGACTTGGTTTTATAAAACTTCTCCTGACAAACCGGATACCGATGACGACGGGCTTGATGACGGTATTGAAGCTGCGTACTGGAGGGATAACTGGAATACGGACCCCGATGGCGATCATATTGTCAATCTCCTTGACCCGGATTCTGATAATGATGGCCTGAACGATGGGGATGAGGTGGAACTTCTTCATACCAACCCTGGTCTGGCAGATACTGACGGTAACGGTATACTTGACGGAGATGAAGACAGTGACGGCGATGGTTTCTCCAATGCAGAAGAAATTCAACGCGGTTCTGACCCCACTGATCCAAATTCCCGTCCGATTAGAGCTATGCCAGGGATACCATTATTGCTTCTCAGTGACTAATTTGAATAATTCGGAAAACTCATTAATGTACCGATATCTGCTGAGACTGTCGAAAACCCTAAATCTGTGAATTTGGTGCTTGTAAGTTATTGATTTTATAACATGCGAAATTGCCAAAATCGCGACTTTTGGACTTTTTCGACAGTCTCGCTATATAATACAGGTTTTTGAACAGGTTGAAAAATTTATATCCGACCGCCGAGAACATGACGTTAGTTTGCCTCTATTGCGCAAGCTCTTGATAACCTTCGGCCAGGTGATGAAATACGCTGTCAGACACAAGCTTATCGATCACAATCCGGTTGCTGAAGCCGAGAAACCCAATGACCAGGGAGAGGAAAAATCGTTCGATATACACGTGCTCAGGTCCATAGAAATCAATAGTTTACTGGATGCCACAGAAGACGAAAAGCATCATACGCTTTTCATGCTGGCAATAATGAGCGGGGCGCGGCAAGGGGAATTATTCGGCCTGAAGTGGTCTGACATCCTTTGGGAAACAAGCCAGCTACACATACAGAGGACATATAACAACGGCGCATGGTATCGGCCGAAATCAAAAGCCTCTATCAGGAAAATAGATCTGGGCCCGACAGTGATAAAACAGCTTAAAAAGTGGAAGCTCGCCTGTCCTCTAAATGAGCTTGAGCTTATATTCCCGAATAAATCTGGAAATCCGCTTGATCATGGTCATGTATTACGTAATTATTTTTGGCCAGGATTGGAAAGGGCCGAACTTCCCCGGATACGCTTTCACGATTTAAGACACACCTATGCAAGCCTTTTGATCGACCAGGGGGAAAACATTAAATATATCCAAAAGCAAATGGGCCATTCAAAGCCATCTGTGACGATGGACATATACGCACATCTGATGGATGAGGAAAACCCGGAAGCTGCAAGGAAATTAGATGATACAATTTTTCAAGATGGTAGCAGAATGGTAGCAAACCGGTAACAGGGCAGGGCGCTAAAATTGCTTAACTCATTGATATTATTGGTGCCCCCGGCAAGAATCGAACTTGCGGCACATGGATTAGGAATCCATTGCTCTATCCACTGAGCTACGGGGGCATTTTGAATTGATTTCGGGTTGTTATGATCCATTTTGAACCTCTAATTTTTGCTCAAAATCAACGACTTTGCCCGAGACTTTGCCCATTTGCAATTCAAGATAGGCTTGCTGCTTTTGTGCAGCCAACTTCAAATCCTGGTCATTTACGATATTATAACGATCAAATACCGATCTTGTTTTATGACCTGAGATCATCATCGCAACCCTTTCAGGAATACCGGATCGGACCATGTTTCTAACTGCCGACCGCCTGAAATCGTGAAAAAGCCTTATACCAATTCCTGCATCTTTGCAAGCCTTCTTCCAGGCCTTGTCAAACCGTTTTACCCTGCTGGTGCTGTTCTGATTCACAAAGACCCACGGCAGTAATTTTTCATTAGTTTTTCGGGTATCCCACAGCCGCTCAAACGTTTCTTTGAGCTCGTCATCCAGGTAAACAGTCCGGCCTTCATCGTTTTTGGTTTCACCTGGCTCAAGACGCACAATACCCTGGAGCAGATCAATTTGGATCCATTTTAGTGTTGTGATTTCAGAAACCCGCCATCCAACCTTGTATCCGAATGTGATCAGGTCTTTAAGATATGAGGGCAGGGCGTCTCTGAGAGCTAAAAATTCATCGTGCTCGAAAAAGCCTTTGCGGACATTATTTTCATCGAGCAATGCGATATGCGGCACCCGGTCAACCTTTGGCGGTGTCTGTTTGGCACCCAGGTTGAGCATGCACTTTAAAGCCGCCAATTCCCGATTGACCGTAGCATTAGCGGCACCTTCATCCTGGCGACCCATAACGTAGGCGTTTACCCTGGTGGTGGTGATATTAGGTACCCGCATGCAAAAACCTCCCCAAGATCAGCTGCGCGAGCTCTTAAGTTTGTTGAGACGGGATCAAAGCATCGACAACCAGACCGCTATCCGGATGAAGAAGCAACTGGCGGAGGATTTCCGCCGCCAATTGTCCTTCGGTGCACCTAATAATGAAGACGAAAAAGGGCTACGTAGACTATCAAAGCGACTCAAAGAGCAAAAGGTTATCGTTAAACTTTTTTTAAGGCATCCACTTCATGCAAAACTTTATCTACTGTTTCGTTCTGATCCCATAAACCCTGTCTACGGTTACCAACTGGTCTATTGGAAAAAGCGCTTTTTAAAGACCGAAACAGCCGTATCCTTCGTACCGCTCGAATTAGAGCATTTACTGGATATACCCTGCCGGCCGGATCGTGCACCATTGTGTCTGGTAGTCAATAATCACTTCAAAATTGAGATCAGCGCCGGTTTTGATCCACAGCTTTTACGGCAACTGATTTTTGCCTTGCAGGCGCCGGCATGATCCCGCAAAATTCAATGCGCGTCTATTTAGCCCTGGGCAGCACCGACCTGCGCAAGGCGATCAACGGCCTGTCAGTGTTGGCCGAACAGGCCATGGGACTCAATCCGTTTTCCGGTGATTTGTTTGTGTTTTGCAACCGGCGCCAGAACATCATCAAGATCTTGTACTGGGATGAAAACGGATTTTGTCTGTGGCATAAGCGGCTGGAAGAGCATCGCTTCAAGTGGCCTAAGCTGCCCGAGCAGGTGCTGACGATCAATCGAAAACAGTTAAACTGGCTGCTTGCGGGCCTTGATTTTTCAAGTGCTCATCAGCAACTTTACTACCAGCATGTGGGGTGATATTTTTACTTCTTTTTTAAAGAAAAGTATTTACAAAACCATCTGTTTTTGCTACATATCCGGGCATGGATGTGGATTTAAAAAGCCTGCCCGATGATGCCAGTTTACCCAAAGATGTCGTCCAGTCTCTTGTTAATGAAATCGAAGTAAAACACAATGAGATCGAAGTAAAATACCAGGAAAAAATTCATCATTTGGAAGAGCAACTTCGTTTGTTTAAAAACGAGCTGTTCGGCCGCACCAGCGAACAGCGGCATGAGCCGCATGCTGATCAATTACCGCTGTTCAATGGCGACGATGAGCATGGGGCCGGCGACAGCCAGGCAAGTGATGACACAATCGTCATTGCCGCCCATGCCCGCAAAAAGCGCGGGCGAAAGCCCTTACCTAAAAATCTACCGCGCATCGATATTATCCATGATCTTAGCGAAGATCAAAAGCAGTGCGCCTGCGGGGCGCAGTTAAGCCGTTTTGGTGAAGAGGTCAGCGAGAAGCTGGATTACATTCCCGCCCGGCTGCGAGTCGAACGCCATATTCGGTATAAATATGCCTGCAAAAACTGCGAAGGTGTTGAAGATGACGGCCCGACTGTCAGAATCGCGCCGGTGCCGGTGCAATTGATCCCCAAAAGCAATGCCACTGCGGGTCTTTTGGCGCACATTGCCGTATCCAAGTTTGCCGACGGGCTGCCGCTGTATCGCCAGCAAAAGATATTTGCTCGTTTGGGTATTGAAATGTCCCGGGCGGTGATGGCCAAATGGATGGTTTACGCCGCACGCAGCTGCACCGGGTTAATTGATCTGCTGGGAGAGCAAATCCGCAGCGGTCCGCTGATCAATATCGATGAAACACCGCTTCAGGTATTAAACGAAGCGGGCCGGGCCAATACCAGCAAATCGTACATGTGGGTCTATCGTGGCGGTCAGCCGAACCGTCCGGTGTTGCTGTATGAATATCAACGCACCCGCAGTGGCAAAACAGCCCTGGAATTTTTGGACGACTACCACGGCTATATTCAAAGTGATGATTTTAGCGGTTATGATCACCTGGATCAAAAGCCAGATATTGTGCATTTGGGATGTTGGGCACATGCCCGGCGCAAGTTTGTCAAAGTCGCCAAGGTTCGCAAAAAGCATCGCTCCAAGCAGGCCAACCCCAAAAGCCTTGCCGATGAAGCCTTAGATTACATCGGCAATTTGTACCGGATCGAAAAAGAAGCCCAGCGCCGGGAATTAGACACTGCTCAGATCCGTCAATTGCGCCAGGAAAAATCTAAACCGCTCTTAGATGAGTTTAAAACCTGGCTGGAAACCAAGAAGCCGCTGACACCGCCCAAAGGTCTATTAGGCCAAGCAATCAGCTACACGCTGGCCAATTGGAAAAAGCTGATCATTTACATACAAGACGGCCGGCTAAAACCGGACAACAACCTGGTCGAAAATGCCATCCGCCCCTTTGTGGTGGGCAGAAAAAACTGGCTGTTTGCCGGCAGCCCGGATGGTGCCGTGGCCAGTGCCACTTTCTTTAGTCTTATCGAGACCGCCAAAGCCAGTGGTTTGGAACCCTATGCTTACCTGAGACATATTTTTGAAAAGCTGGCTGTGCCTCAAACCCAACAAGATTTAAAAGACCTGCTGCCGCAAAATATCGATCCCGACACCATTGCAGTCATCGGCCAAGGATAGCGACCGATTTCCTCCAATCCCATGGCCGTTACGGCGACAGCCAGTCAGTGGGGTTTAATTGACGCTTACGTTGGATTATAAGATGTGAAGGAAGGAATCTGTGATTTACTAAATAATTAGATGCCACCGCCTGAGATGAAATGCGGTGGCACCTGCACCTATAGAAATTTGGTGTATGTATATTTAGGCTATTTTTTGGGCTCCAAATGTCGCATAAATTCGTAGCGGTCTGATCCTTTGAGAACACGGGGCGGTTCCATTGAGGTACACGCAGTTTCTTTGTTTTTCCAACATTCATCCATCATTAAGGGTATTCCACCTTTATAAAATGCAAGTCCTGCTTCAGTGCCTTCTTCTGCCCACCATACCCAAAGGATTTTAAAGGGTTTTGTATCTGAACCATTAACGAGAGTGTGCACATCGTATGGTCGATTAAAAAAATAATCACCAGGTTTGACCTTGTACTCTCTGTCATATTTGCTTATTGTCCCTTCTCCCTCCAAAACATAATAGACTTCCCAAGCGGGATGGCTATGTACTGGATAAACCGTACCTGGCTTGAAAGTCATTGTTCCCATGGAAACGTAAGCCGACTCTAATCCCGTATTAACCCAGGAAGGGGGCCCGACAGCAGCTGTATACCAGTAAGTCGAATCTTCCTTATATGAGCTACCCTTGCCGGTTCCACGGTACCATGCTGGATATTTACCGGTTGCACCTTTAGGCAAATCTTCATCGCTTACCATGTCAGGCATTCCTTCTCGGTAGCCTGGAACGGGAAGATCAGTTTGAAATTTGTTCTTATCCACCCATTTGTGTTTCGAATCATCTCCCGCAAATACGTTTGGCAGCACCTGTAAAAGTAAAAAGATGCTAACTGCCAATGCAAGTACTAATCGTTTCATGGCCCCTCCTTTAGGAAATAAGTTAGAATTGATAAACAGATAGTGCAAGTTGTTTGCCAATAATCTCATATGCTTATAACCTATTGTAATTATATTCTTTTCAAAAATTGGAGCTATAGTTGGCCAGTTTGGTAGTATGCAATTATGAATAGGAAAAAGGAAGGCCGTGTTAGGTAACTTATCGATATTTAGCAGTTTTCATACGCCTATGCTTTTTTCTATGGCTATGCAATTTTCAATAAATATCTTATGGGGCATATTCTTTATTGATCCTTTTCAATCTTCTACTTAAAGAAGGTTGTGATATTCCTAAAAGTCCAGCTGCAGCAGTTTGATTTCCGTTGGAACGTCGCATTGCCTCTTCTATCAATATTTTATTCATTTGGCCTATCGTTGGCAAATTCTGGTAGAAACTAACAAAATTCGCCTGATCATCCTCAGTCTTGTCGTATTCACGATAATCTTTATTTAATCCAGTTCTTATACTTTTTTTTACGCTTTCAATTGATAAAAAATCTCCTTTGTTTTGGCAAACCGCATCAAAAACCATATTGCTAAATTCCCGAATATTTCCGGGAAAACTATACTGTTTTAAGAGGGTAACAATGGTAGATGTCCATTTGGGCGGTTGTTTCCCAATGGATGAGGAGGCATTATCGATGAAGAAATTTAGTAATAGTGGTAAATCCCGGTGGCGCTCTCTGAGCGACGGAAGATTTACATGGTGGATTTTAATTCGATAGTATAGATCTTTACGAAATTTTCCTTTATTCATCTGTTCCTGCAGAACTTTATTAGTGGCGAAAAAGAAGCGGGCATCAGTTTTAAAAGAATTATCACTTCCCAAAGGCATGTATTCTCTTTCCTGAAGTATACGTAAAAGCTTAGTTTGTGATGAAATGCTTAAGTCGCCAATTTCATCAAGGAAAACGATTCCTTTCCCCGCTTTCTTTATCAGACCAATCCTGTCGTTTTCAGCGCCTGTGAAAGCACCTTTCACATGTCCAAACAATGTATCTGAAAATACGTTATCATCAAGCCCCGCAACGTTGATGCTAATAAATGGTTCCTTTGGGCGACTGACTTGATGGGCCGCTTTGGCAATCATTTCTTTCCCAGTACCACTTTCCCCGCTAATCAATAACGGCTGGTGACTTTGACTTACTGCCTCTATGTATCGAAATATCGATTTCATCCGAGGGTCTTGGGTAATAATTTCTGAAAAAGCGTCAGGATGGTTAAGGTTTTCAGAGAGAAAGTGTTTTGTTAAATTCTCGTTGAGATTTCTCATCTCCAATAAACGTAAGGCTCGATGAATGCTTGCGATAAGTTCATCTTTCCCTACAGTCTTTACAAAGAAATCAAAGGCTCCAAGTTTCATGCACTTAAGACCGATTTCTGCCTGATTCATCCCTGTTATAACTATCACAGGTATCTCAGGGTAAGATTCAACAAGCCTTGCTAATAGTTCTTCTCCAGACAGCTCCGGCATCACCAAATCTAGCATGATTAACCCGACTCTATTTTTAGACAGTATGTCCATAACTTCAGGACTATCTTGGCATTGAATTATATTATAAAAACCGCCATAGTGCTCTAATGTCAACGAAATACCATGCAGCCACAATTCTTCATCATCAACAACTAATATTGGTAAGGCTTTTAAATCACTATTATCCATTTTTTATGGCAGTCTCCATGCTGGGAAAATGATGCGAGCCAATGTGCCACTTCCTGGCTTACTGTTATATTCAAGCTTGCCGCTATGCTCTTCTACTATGCGAGCTGTAATCGATAGCCCGATACCTGTGCCTCCAGATTCACGCCGAGTTGTGAAAAAAGGATTCGTTATTTTATTTAACGTTTCTGAATCCATTCCACATCCTTCGTCTTCAACTTCAACAATTATCTTATTATTTGTTCTTGTCTAATTTTGTTCTAACAAAAATGCTATCTTTATTATTTTCAAGCGCATAGCAGGCGTTTTGAATAAGGTTTATTATTACCTGCTCAATTCTCTGCAAATTGCCTTTAATCTGTATCAAATTTCCATCTAATTCAACCTTAAAGTGATCAGTAGATTTTTTAATCAAACTGTTAGTCAGCCTGACGGCCGTATGCACGCAACTGTTGATAACCACAACCTCGCTCATATCTACTGAGTCCTGGCGGGCAAAGTTTTTTAAATCATCAACGATGCGTTTGATTCGATTGGCACTTTCTAAAACTCCATTTAAACTTTTATCAATCTCTGTTTTTGCCCTTTCATACGATAACCCGCCAAGTATTTTCTCCGTTGGAAGATTTGAAAATCATTGTCTAACAAGTGCAATATGTCTTTAAAAAAATCCTTTAAAAACGGTAAGTATAAAAGAATAAGTCCAGTTGGATTGTTGATTTCATGGGCCACACCGGCTGAAAGCTCCCCCAAAGAGGCAAGGCGGCCTGCCGTTATTGCTTCCTCACGAAGTTGGATATTCTCAGTGACATCATTGGCCAAAACTAACAAATGGGTTGTTTGGCCGTGGGCGTTTTTCATGGGAAATCCTTTTATCTCCCAAGTTCGTCCCTTTTCGTCGGTATTCAGATAATCAATTTCGCGCCCATTTTCAAAACATTGTCTTATTGGATTTTGATCATTTTGCAACGTCAGTGAGTCAATTAAATTACTTCTATCCGTTTCGAATGATGAATAGTCTTCCGTGATTGACATTGCCCGAATCGTTCTTATTGCACCAAACTACCTTCATCTTTTTATCGAATAGAGCTAAGATTCCAGGTATTCCATCGAGAATTGCCTTGAACTCTTTTGAAAGTGTTTTGAACTTGGCTTCACTTTCAAGTAATGCCGTTTCGGTCTTTTCCGCTCAGTTAATTCAGTTTGAAGCTCTGATGTTTTGGCGTTCACTTTCCTTTTCAATGACCAATTCCAGATAATGGACAAGCTGGCCAGTAAGAGGAGCGGGGCTATAATCAATACGCCGTAATATATAATTCTATTTAGAAGATGCTTTTGCTCCTGAGCTGTCCCAAACCATTTCATGTTAAGTTCATCATATCGTCCGTCTGATCTTTAGAATTTTTAATCCTCGATTAATTTCCTCCATTAAATCTTGCCGATCCAATGCAGTTGCCAGAGACGTAGTCTCTCGGAAAAAGCGGCTCTCCCACAGTTATAAGGTTTTTGAGATTGTAGCGCTGGACAACGCTAAGCCCCATATGGCGCCCGACTATCGCGGCATCGTGCTTGCCCTCGGAAAGAAGTACCAGCGCCTCGGGTTCAGAATGGTACAAATTTAAATCGGGCCTTGAAACCTTGGTCTTTTAAGTTCATGTAAGTGGTCGCATTTCTCATAACAAGGACTTCTTTATCACTCAAGCCGTCGAGAGATTCGATCCCTCGTGTATTTTTGCGGATATAAATTTCGCTGGATTCAATCAGATGGGGAATTGAAAAGAGAACAATCTTTTCGCGTGCGTTTGTGATAGGCCAATGAAGTTATGTCGATAGTTTTGTCTACTAACAAACCTTGCATTACATGCGTCCCATTTTTTAAGTTGAATTTCGACTTGATAATCCAGAGCGTCAGCTATCGCTTTGATTAGGTCGACATGATAGCCTGAAGGTTACCCTCATCGTCCCGGAAAATAAATGGAGGAAAATTCTCATCTCCACCAAAAACGATCCGCTTCGGCACACCTATCTTGGGATTGTGTCTGTATGGCTGTTCAGTGGCTAACACAAAAGATGAAAAAAACCATAAGCAAAAGACGATTAAAGAAGATCTAATGAAATAAAGCTTCATGGTTCACGACATTAAAATATTTTCAAAATTTAAACAAGGTATGGCAATGTTTAGGATTCCAGAATCGCTGAATGATAATGAAAAACACGAAACTGCGCAATATCAAATTTGTTCTTAAATAATCGGACCATTTCAAAAGTGCTTTACAAATGTTACAATGCTCAAAGCTTGATTATGCATACGCAACTCTTCAATATTTTGCAACAATTCGGACTTTAGGTGCCTGAATATCACCTGGAAAATTTTGCATAAAATTAGTGTATTTCGAAGTCTAATCCAATCGATTATCATGACGCTTGAATTATCCTGCTTTCCAACCTCGATAAGTTGCAACCCGGAATTCATCCTCATCACCGTTTGAACTTTAACTTTTTGACCTCCGCACGTAAAATAACTGCTTTTTCAATTTCAAAAAGCAATTTGAATTTAATGTCGAATCCTTAATAACAATGATTACAGACCCAATCGGAGTATTCCCACCCCAAATCACCCGAATTTGGCCACATTTCCACAGATTTACACCTACTGTTTTTAAATAAAACAATTTAATATCAATTAGTTATATATATAAATCATAAAGGTGCGCCTTTGATCGGTTATTTTGGAGGAAACACCATGAAAACTGTAATTTTTAATACCGAAAATGCCGTATTTAATTTCACCCAAAAGGAAGTGAAAGAAAACCTTATTTGCAAGCACTCAGAGTATGCCCCTGGTGAAGTTACCCGATTGTTGGAGCTCATTTCAACCGACAGCGATGAAACTATTCTAAGCTCAATACACCACCATTATTTCGGACATGTCGCTGTGAATTTAATCGGCTCTGGTATAGGCACAGCGACCTGCAAATTTTGCAAAAAGATTTATGATACCAACCAACTTAAAGAGATAACCTTTGGTCATGAAAAAAGTCCATTAGATATTAATCAAGAACAGAAAGGAGGATTCCGGCTATTAAATAAAAGAAAAATACCATCAATGTTTGGAGGTAGGGGATATGAATGCCCTGAAGGTCATAAGTTAATTTCAATGGAAACATGGAGAACATAAGAGGGAGGCTGCCTATTGAAAAAAATATGCTGGCGTTGTCTGAAGTTTGTGCTGTTGTTCATTATTATATTATCATCATCACTGGCCATTTACATGCATTATAAAGGTTCAGCATTTGATCCTATCCGTGAAATACAGAGATTAAAGTCGGAGAACCGTCGGGATGATGCACTGGATCTGGCACGGTTCTTTAAAGATTATCAAATCGCCGATCAGGACAAATTTGCCAGAATTGAAAATGAGCTGGAATACACCGCCACCGAAAAAATTAAATCGTTCATCTGGAACGGTGCCATTCGGGGGCAAGTTTATGATTCGTATTCTGGCATGGGAGCAATATCTGCGGATCTTTGTATCATTGGTGACATCCGGGATCTGGGAATTCAGGGCTGGAAATATTTGACCGGCGGCCAGAATTTTGATGGATTTGTCACAATCTTATCGGCAGCGGGCATTGGTCTTTCAAGCACACCATTTCTTGATGGCACAAATGCACTGGCCAAAAACACCATCAAATATCTGAAGAAGGTTCCAGTTTCAATTAACAAGGGACTGCTTAAAAAGTTTCTATCCGGAAAGGTCCCCGCTGAATACTACAAAAAGATCTGGGGATTGTTAAAAAAAACGAGTGGAGTATTCCACGTACTGTATCCTGTCTGAGCAATATTAATGACATAAAACATCTCGATACCGCAGCAGAGGTTATCGCCCATCATAGGCGATCCCAGTCAAGAGTACTTCAGTGATGGACTCACAGAACAGATCATAAACGGAATATGCAAGGTCTCGAACCTGTTCGTGATCGCCCGGAACTCATCCTTTGCTTACAAAGGAAAATCAGTCAATGTACAGCAGGTTGGAAAAGAACTGGGTGTACGATATGTCCTTGAAGGCAGTGTGCAAAAGGCAGGAGATCGTGTAAGGATAACAGCCCAACTCATAGATACAAAAACAGGATTTCACCTTTGGTCTGAAAACTACGACCGTGAGCTATCAGACATTTTTGCTTTGCAGGATGAATTAACAACAAAACTCATGGAGATCATGCAAATAAAGTTGACCTTTGGGGAGCAAGCTCGTTTATGGGTGGGAGGAACAACAAATATTCAGGCTTATGATAGACATATGCGAGGAAACGATTGCTTCTTTCGCAACAACGAAAAAGATAATAAACAGGCACAGCAATTTTATGAGGAGGCTATCAAAATCGATAAGGCTTATGCCATGCCTTACACTATGTTGGGATTTACAAATATTTTTGATCTCCTTTATGGATGGAGTAAGTCTCCAATAAAATCCTTTGAGCAAGCTGAAACATGCGCTGAAAAAGCACTTGCCTTGAATGATTCTCTTGATGTCGTACATATGTTATTAGGTTGGATTAATGTGTTTAGGAGACAACATGACGAGGCAATTAAAGAAGGGGAACGTGCTATAGAGCTTAATCCTAATGGAGCTGAAGCACACATACATTTGGGATTTATACTTTGTCTTTCAGATAAAACAGAATTAGCCATAAAATATATGAAGAGGGCATTTCGACTTAATCCAATTCCACTACCTCATTTTTATACCATTCTGGCGATGGCTTATCGAGTTAATGGAGAATATGAAAAAGCAATAGAAGTTTCTTTAAAGGGTATTAGTGACAATCCTGATCAGTTAGCATCGCATCTAACATTGACCGCTTCTTATATTTCATTAAATCGTACGAAAAAAGCCTACGAGGCTGTTAAGGAAGTTTTGAGAGTAAATCCGAACTTTTCTGTTGAATATTATGCAAATATGCTCCCATTTAAAAATCAAGAAACTGGGAATAAATTTGTCGAGGCACTTCGCAAAGCAGGTCTACCTGAATAGATATCATAAAAACTAGCCAAAAAAAGTTGTGCTATCTTCAACTGATCTTCAAAATTAGTTCCCCCAAAAACCCTAAGATATTACTTTGATATCCAACCCGAAAGGGAGAACCCCAGCAATCAACGCTTTCATTTTCAGGCAACGGATTAAAAGGAACGAGAAAGAGTAGGTTAGGGCTTCCCAGTATGCCGTTAATTTTTCGGGTTCTGCCATCCAAAAAATAATTTTGAACAGTCCAGTAAAAAGATGCACGTGCATCCGAGAAGCCCTAAAGTACTTTAACGCATATTACAAAAGTTTCAACATAATGTAATAAATTTCTTGGCAAAAAGTGGTCGCTTGGCTAATTTCTCAGCCTTGAACGGCAACCTCATAGCTTTCCTGAACAGGGGGGCTGTCATGAACTCTGCGAATTTGCCGACTTGTTCTTTGTAGTAACCACTCTGCTCATTTGCAATGGCGTCCTCCTCACTATCCCATATGGAAATTGAATAACCTTTACCTGTTTTGCGATCTGTGAAAAGCGTGATCCCACGAAATCCCTTTTGTGATTTAGCGGTAGAAACTACACTTTCTTCATATATTTTAATAGTTTCATCAATCTTTTCAGCATTTACTTGAACTATTGTAAACCGTGCAAACATAATTTTTCCTTCTTTCTTCGGATTTCAATGGCGATTTACCTTATGCCATCAATGCGATAGCATCACTGACCTTATAACAATCTAAATGTCAACCATTAACGAAGGATTACCCCGGCATCTCCAAAACTTATATTTAAACAGCGGTGCCAGATCCTATCAAATACATCTCATTTCAGAATAATCGATCCCCATTATCATTTTGTTCTCCCATTTTAATAGGTCATAAATTCACCAACCGCTGACCCCCTGAATCTTTACAATCACATTTTTGTAGACTTTTTAATGAGAAGGTCCGTCTAATGGGTTAAAATCTCAAATCGATAAAGGAGAAAACCCATGAAGACACGAATTAAGAAAATTGTAATGATTGCAGCGGCTCTGTTATTCTTAGGTTCGGGTGTATCTTTTGCACATGATTGGAATGACAGATCACATAAAAAGCGTGGGCATGCATACGGTCATAACAAAAAGGGATCTGATTATCGTCCCGGCAGATATGAAAAACATTTTTATGGATATCGACATCCTCGGTACAACCCTAGACATCATTATAAAAAGCACTATCGTCATAAAAAGAACTACAAATCTCGATATTTCCAGCGTCACAAAAGACGTTCGTCGTATAATGTATACTATTTTAGTTTTTAAGCACGCTATCGGCTTTTGTATTATTTAACGCATTTGGACTAATTCTTTTTACGTTTTGAGGCGGTCTGCATGATTCTGTGGATCGCCTCAATTCTATTCAAAACCAGAGCTCTGAAACACTGTCATAGCTTAGTTTATCAAAAGAATCATCGATTCTTGACTAGTTTGATCTTGTCCGATCCTATGGAATTTTCTTGCTCCCCTCCGGAACGTTTTCGAAGTTTTGGCATTCCGACAAATCCGCTCTTCCTTTTATTACCTTGATAAGCATTCTCACCTTCGATGGTTGATCTTTGATGATTAGGGTATTCGTAGGCGAATAAGTTGCAATTTTTCCCTGTGGTGAAAGAAAAGGAGCCAGGACATCAGCCAGTTGTTCAGCATCCGCATGCTCAAGAGGCAACATACAGATGATAACCCGCTGTTGATATGAATACAGTTGCCCGGCATTTGCCATGTTCAAGAAGACCATAAGCAACAAAATTTTGGCAAGAAAAGCGGATGCTTTCACAATTTTTGATTTCCAATTTGCGGAAAAACGAAGACTATGAATGCGGCTGAAACGAATATATTGGGAATGTTGCACAGTCAGGCTATTTTGGCAAGATCCAAGTAATTGTTTGTTGATAGATCACAGACGCAGGGTCCATCAATTGCTATAAAAGCGGCCATCCATTATTTATTGATAGGCATGCAGCCGCCAGCTGAATGAGGTAGAGGTCGAATATGTTGTGGCCTTGATTATGGGATGGATTGGAGAGCAGCTTTAAAGAATTGATGTAGCTGTTATTCAGGATTGCAACGTAAATATTTGGATAGGTTTTTGTTGAATTGGTTATTATATAAATCAGTTGAAAGATTGAGGTCTAAGACCTTAACAATATTATAAAAAAAGAGGGGGAGCCCGCCATCTTTTACGACAGTTTACTCCCCCTCTCTCATATAGCCTCCTACAGCCTCTTAAGGAACATGCGGGACGCCTTAAAAGGGACAACTCCTGCTTAATGTACACGTGTGACACGCCCAACATATCATCCTGGCTTTCATCTCAACCGGGGGATGAACCGTTGAATCTCAAAGTTGTCCAATCTCTTTAATTCGAATGAATTATTTCAGAGAAATGGCAATTTAAGTATGAGGGATTCATCTGTCAAGTGGGCATAATTTTTTTTGGTGAAACTTTTTTGAATTTTGAGGGTGCCCGGGATATTTCCGCTGCTTTTTGTCGGCGGTACATTTCAATTTCAAAATGGCATGAAATGGAAAAGGGTAGGGCACTGAATGAGCTGGAAGTCGATTTTATTGTAGCGTTGATTATGGGGTGGATTGAACGTCAGACTGATAAAGAAGTGGACTGAGCTGTGTGAGAATCTGTGTGAGAAAACTGCTTTAAATTAAGCATAAATCCGGATAATTCGAAATAAAAGTTATAATCAAATGTTTCGTAAATTCAGATAAATATTATAAGTAGAGAGTGTCAGTTTTTTAAGCACTAAGTCGAAGAATCCGTAGGACGCCTGAGCTTGTTATGAATTATTCGAGATTCAGTTTGCTTTCGTGAAGAGAAAGCTTGAGTGGGAAAAAGACTTACCGATAGTTTTGTTTTATTATGGTATCTTTACTTTTGCGAATGTTTGTCTATAGGCACGCAATATTCAATTATTGCAGGGCTGAAATATTGTATATTCGCCATTGGCTAATCTGCAAGCGTCTATTTTTTTTAAATGATAATTATTGTCTGAACTCTCTCATCTAATTTCAAATTCAATGCGTTGAAGCAATTTGCCATCAACCGATGTTATATCAACCCGCCACGGGCCGATGTAACGCTTATTCAAAAGGGTCTTGAAGCTCCAGGTTCTCCAGTGGGAGGAACGGATTTTTAGTAAAATATCATTTACCTTTTCTCCTTTAAAATAATAGATGTGCCTGATCGAAGAAGGAGGTCTTTCGCATTTAATTTCACTCCAGATGTAAATTTTCTCCATTGACCATTCAAACAACTCTCCCGACCCCTGAGGGATACGATTTTTAATGTTACTGCATGCAGTCGCTTCAATAACCGTTAAATTATTTTCAAAAACGGTTTGATCATTCTCCGAATCGGCTAAGTCTTTCAATTTCGAGGGCTCATAAAACGGTAGGTAGGGCACACCTTCCTTTGAGGTCTTTTCTGGTCGATGACTTTCCAGCGGGGCTGGTATCTGAGATATGCCATTATCCTGTTGTTCTCCGCCTTCTTTATTATCAATTTTTTCCCCAAATCCACTTTGTTTCATGGATTGAAAAGAATTGCCATCTTGGCTTCCCTGCGGAAAATTGGGCTCAATCTTTGAAATTATTGTTGGTTGGATGGCTTTATTCGGTTCCTCGAGGCTATTATCAACCTGGACGTTTTTTGGATTCTGGAAAAAGTAATAATATACTCCGATAGCTAAAATAATTAGAATAAAAAAAGCTAAAACGAGTAAGGTCTTTTTGTTAAATGAAGGTAAATGAAGTGAGGATTTTTTTTTATCTTCCAATGTCTCAAGCTTTATTTTTTCCGCATTACTGGTCTCAATCTGAGAAGAATTATACAGTTTGAGAGCTTCATGCTCGTTTATTCCTACGCATGCAGCGTAAGAAGAGATATATCCTTTGACATATGCTTCTCCGGGAATTTTCGCATATTCATCCTTTTCCAGATAATCAAGATATATTTTTGAAATTTTCGTACAATCAGAAACGTCACTCAAACTGATGTCTCTAGCTTCTCTTTCTTTTTTGAGATAATTACCTATAGTTTGCATTGTAAAATTCCAAAGGATTCTTCATTTCGTAACTTTCGAAGATTTCCCAATATTTTTACCAAAATGGTCTGAATGCAGGAAGTAAAAATAAGCATGTGCTAGATAAGATATGTAGTGACGGTTAATAGGAGGAAACAATCGACATAAGAGCTGAAAAATATTTAGTTAGTTATGATGAATTATTTTATTAAAGTATTTGCACACCTACTAAATAATGTCCTTTGTAACGTCCCTTTTCAATTTTGGTAATGTGTTTAATTTCTGATTCAAAGTAACCATTAAGTTCAGGGTGGTCGTCCGAGTAAAACTTTATTTTCAAGGATTGGCCAATTCCAAGATGATTAATCATTGAAGAATTTTCCTTCACCAGTAAGCTCGCACCATTATGGGATATATCTTTGAGTTTAAATTGATAAAGCGGAATACCAATCAATTTAATTTCCGCACCGTGAAATCCTTTCGGAAAAGCTCTTTTTTCTGATCTTTTCTCCATTTGCCGATCCTCTAATGCTCAATTTCTAAGGCCGAACAGCAATGATAGCGATTATCCCTCATTTTTGTTTTAATCAGACCAAATGAACTAAAATCATGCTTAAAAGTCAAGAATTAACGGTATCGCTTGAAAGTTTTGTTACACAACAGAAAGCAAAAGCGCAATATATTGTAGCAAATAATTCTTGAGGACTATATATTGTGATCGTACAAGTCAACTGCTTGTTTGCACGCTTATCATTGCCTGTTCAGTAAATGATTTATTTAGCGAAGTTTTGGAACTTATCTAATTTTCACTTTTTACGAAATTTTTATAATTGGAAACACTCGCGTGATGGAGGTATGGGAGTTCGGCCAACCCGGTAACAAATTCGGCTACCCCGAACTGACACTATCTCAATAAATCATAGCGTTGCTTGATTGCCCCATCAAATCTGGAAATCTGGGGCTGGCTGAAGCTATCGATTCCAAGGTTGATTGCAAAATTTTTGACCGCCTTCTGGTTTGGTTCGATATCCATTTATTGAAAGGACGAGAGACGAGATTCATCTATCCAGGATAATGTCGACCGATAATAATGCGATTGCCATTACAAATCTATAATATTTTTAGGTGGATAACGCGGATTTGACTTAGGCACAAAAGACACAATTTGGGTACATGCAAAATATTTGAGACTTTCGGATGCATTATTCAATCGGACATTTCACAAACTATGGCAAGAAGTCTTTTGTTGCATAATGCCAATATTGACCGAGGACTGTTGGCAACATTGCCCTTCCAGAACGCCGTTAACTTGGCCGACTGCAAGTTCTCAAACATCTTACCGTTTTGGCTCAAGGCCATCGATAAAATTCACACATCACAAAAACCAACTCGTCGACTTATTCTTACATAAATAGTTTCTGCTAAAGGTTTGTATATCGCCTGAATTTCTGGCAACAGGCGTCATTTTTTACCTGCTTCCCCTTGACCTCGGGGTATTCCAGCCCAATGTTTTGTTGTAATACACTTCATTTGAGAGGCAAGAGGATTCTATGACGCCCAGCAACAGACAAAACCGCCCGGACGCCGGGTGGAAGTTCGACAACAGCTACGCACGGTTGCCGGAGGCTTTCTATGTCCGGCTGAATCCAGTACCGGTGCGCACGCCGAAACTCGTGATTTTCAACGCAGCGCTGGCGAAGTTTTTGGGGCTGAACCCGGATGCCTTAAAGGGCGACGAGGGCGCCGCCGTTTTCTCGGGCAACAGGATCCCCGAGGGAGCCGAGCCTCTCGCTCAGGCCTATGCGGGGCATCAATTCGGTTCTTTCACCATGCTGGGCGATGGGCGGGCAATATTGCTGGGCGAGCAGGTGACACCGATAGGGGAGCGCTACGACATCCAGTACAAAGGGTCCGGCAAGACCCCGTTTTCGCGGCAGGGGGACGGGCGGGCGGCCCTGGGGCCGATGCTTCGGGAATACATCATCAGCGAGGCCCTGCACGCCCTGGACATACCGACGACCCGCAGCCTTGCGGTGGTGACCACTGGTGAACCGGTGTTCCGTGAAACCGCCCTGCAGGGGGCGATTCTCACCCGCACGGCGGCCAGCCACATCCGCGTGGGCACTTTCGAGTATGCGGCAGCAAGGGGCAAACCCAGCGAGATCCGGACGCTGGCCGATTACACCATCCGTCGCCACTTTCCTGATCTGGCCACGGACGGGAATCCGTATCTTGTCCTGCTTAGGGCCGTCATGGAGCGGCAGGCCTCCCTGGTGGCCCGCTGGCTGCTGGTTGGCTTCATCCACGGCGTCATGAACACGGACAACATGGCCCTTTGCGGTGAAACCATCGATTACGGTCCCTGCGCGTTCATGGACGCTTACGATCAGAATACCGTCTTCAGTTCCATCGATCACAACGGTCGATACGCTTACGGTCGGCAGCCGCAGATCGCCCAGTGGAATCTATCCCGGTTTGCGGAGACGCTGTTGCCGCTAATTCACGAGGATCCGCAAGAGGCCGTATCGATGGCAAACGAGGCAATCTCTGGATTTTCAGACACTTTCCATGATTACTGGCTGGCGGGCATGCGGGCCAAACTGGGTCTGTTGAATCAGGAAGCGGATGACGGCGCCCTGGTGGAGGACTTGCTTGATTACATGCACCGACACGGGGCGGATTTTACCAACACCTTTCGCGACCTATCATCCGGTTCCTTGCCGGAGGCCTCTGTGTTCCGGGCCCCGGATTTTAAGCAGTGGTTCGAGCGCTGGCAGGCCCGGCTAAAACGGCAACCCGATTCCTGGGAGGCAGCTCGCAGGCTCATGCGCACCCACAACCCGGCGATCATCCCCCGCAACCACCGTGTGGAAGAGGCCTTGGAGGCGGCCGTAGAGCGGGCCGACTTTACGGTCATGGAAAAGCTGCTGGTTTTTCTATCCCAACCCTATCAGGATCCACCGGAACAGGCTGGCTATCACCTGCCACCGCCCCCTTCGGCACAGCCCTATCGAACCTTCTGCGGAACGTGAGCCATCGACGGTTGCCACTCGTTGCAGACCGCCCTGCCGGTTGTCTCCAGGGTGGCCCTTTACCCCCTCAGATTCGTGCATAATCGGGCGGGTCAGAATTGACCTATTGGGGTGCTGGTCACATAAATGTTTTTTTTGACGATTAATATTTGCTGGCTTTTGCAGATACTACTCCATAGTACGATTTTGCTAAAGAAGGAGGAACGATGAAAAAAATTGATTTTACCGAGGATGAATGGCGCCAGCGGCTGACGCCAGAACAATATCGTATCTTGCGCAAAGAAGGGACTGAACGTGCATTTACAAGTACGCTACATGAGAAAAAAGACAGGGGGGTTTACAAATGCGCAGGCTGCGGTACGCCGCTTTTTACATCAGACATGAAATTTGATAGTGGTACCGGATGGCCCAGCTTTTTCGAAACGTTGCCCGGGATCTTCGAAACGAGAAAAGATTCTAAGCTGTTCCGCTCGCGCATCGAATACCATTGTGCTGTCTGTGAAGGCCATCACGGCCATGTTTTCGATGATGGACCGGCTCCTACTGGTAAGCGATATTGCAACAATGGTGCGGCGCTTATTTTCGAGGCAGACGAAAAGAAGGCGCCGGAAGCATGACGTCAATTCATTTTTATAATTGTTCTTGCATTTGGAGTTAACAATGACAGCAGAAGATTTTGTTAAAAGTAAAGAAAAAGCTACTGCGACATTTGCGGGTGGTTGTTTTTGGTGTATGGAACCCCCATTTGATGCTGAGCCGGGAGTGCTCGAAACAATTGTAGGCTACACCGGTGGTTCGACAGAAAATCCGACATATAAACAGGTATCGGCCGGTGGCAGCGGGCATGCTGAATCTATCCGGATCAATTACGATCCGGCAATTGTCAGCTATGATCGATTGCTCGAGATTTTCTGGAAAAATATTGACCCGCTCAATGCAGACGGTCAATTTTGCGATAGAGGTTCACAATACCGTTCGGCCATATTTTATCATACCGAGGAACAGAAAAAGCTGGCTGAAATGTCAAAGAAGAGAATTGAGGAAAGTGGTTCCTTACCCGGCTTAATTGTTACCGAAATTGTGTCGGCGCTTACTTTCTACCCGGCTGAAGAATATCATCAAGATTACTATAAAAAAAATCCTCTTCGCTATAAATACTATCGCCGGAGTTGTGGTCGTGATAAGCGGCTGGCAGAGCTTTGGGAAACAAATTGAGATTAGCTATAAATAGTAACCATCAATTGTTTGCAATTTTGGCCCAACTGTTTTCCAAACCGAACAATCTTGTGATAATAGAATCGCGCCACTTCCGGTGTGCTACCAGACCTTAATCCAGTTAAAGTAAGAATGAATTCTCTCGTTTATACGATTTCGTTGCCGCTGGCAGTCCTGTTAGGCTTTACGGCCCATCGGGCCGGTCTTTGCATGGTTAGAACCGTTGCAGAGATCATTAGCACACGCAAGGCGTACATGCTGGTGACGATTCTGAAAACGGTGTTATGGGTAATGGCCGTTTCTGTATCCATATTCTTATTTTTACCGGATGCGGCAGCGCCAAATCAGAGTTCCGCAATAACGGCTGCTGCAATAATCGGTGGTTTTCTATTCGGAGTCGGTGCTGCAGTTAATGGCGGATGTGCACTTTCAACACTCGGACATCTGGCAAATGGTAACATCTGGATGTTGACCACAATTTTTGGCTTCTGCAGCGGCGTGACCGGCCTATCCACCATGGCTCCGCATACAAACTTGGCCTCGCCACCTTATCGGCGGGGCGTTTATGGGTGCCGGAGCCGTGATGATTCCAGGCGGCAATGACACCCTGATGCTCAAAAGCCTTCCAGGCTTATCACCTCACGCGGTGCCGGCATTCTTTGCCCTGCTATTAGGAGTCAGCGTCACTTTGCTCTTTATGCAGCTTATCACTGAATAAGGCCGGCCAAAAGGTCGCCATTGTTGATGAACGTCCCTACGGCGGAACATGCGCATTAAGAGGGTGTCAGCCTAAAAAGTATTTGGTGAGCAACGCCGAGGCCGTCGCTATGGCAAGTCATCTCGTTGGCCGGGGGATCAAGACTGCACCGAAAACGGACTGGCAGTCCCTGCAGGCCCTCAAGAATACTTTCTTAAGTGGTCGATCCGAGGCTGATGTCAAGACCTGGCGGCAAGCGGGAGTCACCACCTTCCACGGTCGAGCCGTCATGACCGGTGAAGATGAAATTACCGTCGGTCATGATCGGCTGAATGCACAACACATTGTTCTTGCGACCGGCGCCACGCCGCGGCATCTTGATATTCAGGGCGCCGAACACGTGAAGAATAGCGAGCACTTCCTAAATTTGCCCGTCCTTCTCAATCGCATCGTGTTCATTGGTGGCGGTTATATCTCTTTCGAATTTGCTCACATAGCCATTCGTGCTGGCGCGAAAATGGTTACCATATTGCATCGCATCCGGCCATTGAAAGCCTTCGATCAGGATATCGTAAAAACGTGTTAAAGCGGTGAAGCAGATGGAATAGGGTTGTGCTTAATGAATCACCTAAATTAGTTGAATCTGAAGGAAATGAATTGATTAAAAGGTTAGAAAAATGCGGTTTACAAGGCAGATCTAATCATGAGGGAAGGAGATTCCCAACTTAAGTGTATTGGAAGGCGACCACGGTAACGTTAAGCATTCTCAGCGAGGTGCTATTGTGAACGAATTCCTGCAAAATATTTCCAATCCAAAAGTCTATGCCGTCGGTGACTGCGCCGCAACCCAGTATATGCTGGCTCCCGTGGCCGATGAGGAAGGCAAGACTGCCGCCTATAATATTCTCAACGGCAATATCAAGACGGTCGATTACTCCGTAGTACCTAGCGTGGTCTTTACGATACCCAGCATCGGATCGATAGGGTTGACAGAGGAGCAGGCACATCAAAAGAAGCTCAATTTTCGCGTGAACCAGGGCATGACGACCGACTGGCCTTCATCGAAACGAATCGGTGAAGAACATGGCACCTACAAAATTCTTATTGATACGCAAACAGACGAAATTCTGGGGGCGCATATCGCCCGACATAATTCTTCCGAAGAGTTAAATGTAATGGCACTCGCAATGAAATTCAAGATTAAGGCTTCCGCACTAGCCGAATTCATGTGGTCATATCCGACCGCTACGTCTGATTTGAAGTATATGGTGAAATGAGGGGATTCGTTAAGAGCCTATTCGCAAACGAAATCAAATGAAGGCAGGAGATTGATGTGGAGCTTACACGGTGCATATAGGCGGCCTATATAATAAATCGTGATGATACAATTTAGCATGAAACCATAGTTGAGCCCAACCTGTAAAGTCGAGGGACAATAATTCTATTGAGATAACCTTTTTCTTTACAGAAGCGCTCAAATCTATCCTGAGTACCACCAGTCGGAAAATAACCTGTTCATCTGAGTTTTTCACCGTTATTGTATATTAGGCATGCGCAATCACTAAATTAGTGAAAGATTTGATTGCGGCTATAAGGCTAATAAATTTGGATAGCCAATTTTTTTCAGATTAACAGACGCTATTTCACCATCGAGATATTTTAGATTGCCCTGCGCTATGTAAAATAATTGGATTATTAAAGTGTGGCAGGAAGAAAAATATAAGTTCCGATTGGAAGCTGGCTAAAGTCTCTTACTTCATTGCCGTTTACCAGTTTTTTAGATGGCAGGTAGTAGATTGTTTTTTGATTCTTGTATTTGAAGCCCGCAATGCGGAAGGCCGTACGGTCCTTGTTTAGCCTATAAGGTCCTTTGTATCCGATAATTAGTCTGGTTTTAGCGGGCAAATCATCCCAATCGTTTATCATTGATCCAGGCTTTATTTGACCGGAAGGTAAAAAATAGATCGTCGTTTCATTATTATATAATTTTCCCGCAAGCGACCAAGCCGTATTGCCATTCGATATAGTCTTTATGGGGCCGTTGTCTTTTATTAATTTATAGCTGCTTTCATGATTAAGCAGTACAACCGTTTTCGCGGGTATGCGGTTCCAGCCGACCTCATCTGCAATTTGATCACCTGTATATTGGCGTCCGTTTGGAAATTTGTATACCGTTGTGACACTATCGTAATCTTCGCCAGCAATAGCCCAGGCGGTATTACGTTTGGATATTACATTCGCTTCATTAAGCTGATGATCAAATTTGTGTTGGCCATAGAACACTTCAGAAAGTTGGGCATCAGCCATTAGTCTGCCAGCGCGCACATCGGGATCATATGGCCAAGTCGCCCCTAAACCAGCTTTGGTGCGTATAAAGTTTTTTGCGCAACGCTTGCGCCCGCGGTGAACCTCTTTAAACCACGGGTTCGGCAAACCATAGGCTACCTGGCTGTGGGTTAGAACTGATCGGTCATTTAGGTCATATACATCTTGTAAGATGTCAATCAACATACCTGCCGATCGATACTGTTTTTCAGAAATAGGAGCGTAATGATAACCTACTAACTCAATTCCAATCGAAATCCGGCTAATGGCTGTCTTGCTATTCCACATGCTGCGACCGGCATGGTCGGCTACATATTTTTTATCCAGTATACGATAAGTGCGTCCGTTGCGTGCGATCACATAGTGAGCATGACCGCCATTGGTGCGGCGCCCATTGCGCAAATGTTTCCCTTTGGAAACAACCCTTAGCGTTGTTTTAAGACCTAACTCTGAGGTGTGAACTATAATGTATTTTGTCTTCTTACGATGGATTTTTTTGTATTTGGGGTTTAATCGCGAACGGAAATCGACTATGGAACGCTGGAAGCTATAGCGCTCGGTTTGGGTGAAGGCGGTTGACAAGGACGGCAAATTGAATAAAAACAAAACACTGATAAATACAATAATTACGAATTTTTTAGTGTACCGCGCCCTCTGCTCCATCATATAGAAACATCTATCCAAATCAGTAGTACCCAACTTATTTAACCAAACCCAGAACAAACAAAAATACAATCATACTGAAAGTTACCAAAAATTTATCAGCATTTCAAATAGCTATTAGATAACTACAGCAGCTTATTAGGATTTTATATTTAGATTGGGGCTTTAAATATTGGATTGCCAGATGAAATGTACAATAAAATGGATGGGATTACAAAATTCGATAAAGGCACGAAGTCAACAAAAATATTGGCTGAAAAAAGTATATATTCGCCATGGCTAATCTACAAAGAAATAAGCGGGTGAAAATTCGGATGGACGATATGATATCACAACAATTTTTTAGGCATTAAAATCTTTGCTTTGTTTACATAATCTGTACTTTCGAGATTCCCAATTTTTTGCGAATACTATGCACATATCGGTAATTGATGCTCAGTTGCGGTTAGTTTAGAAATCTGCATTTCGAGATGTAAACGATAAAAGGCAGAGCCAGATTGTGACTCTGCCTTTATGGGTTGCGCGTTGTTTGTGATTTTTAGTGGCGATCAAATGACATCATGAGCCAGAACAAAAACTTCATGGGTAACAATAAGCTTCTATAAAGAACAATACGATTATAATAGAAGTATTAAAAGATGCGAAATTAGGCCTTTTGGTATATATTCATCTGCGCCAATGTCGACTGTGGCCGTTCCATCTTTATTTCCATCGATGGTTCGGTCATCTCCTTCAAAGTCAGTAGAAGGTAGCCCGGGAGGTGATGGCACATTAGTTTCGCCAGCGTCAATACAAGGAGAGCTGGATTTTAGATGGTAGCTGCCGGTTAAGCGGGGATCAAGATTAATATTGCTTCCGGAGCTTGTCCAACTCCCCACCATATCCGAGTAATCATTGTTGTATCCATATGCAGTCCCGGTACCATAAAATCTGATATCATCTCCAGATTCGACATCGGCCGTATTCCCCCAGATGATGTTGTTATAGCAATAGATGGTATTATCATACATACTAATAATAAGCCCGCTGCCCCGAACATCCGTTTTATTTCCCGTGATAGTGTTATTGGTCAGGATGACAGTGCCTGCTGAGCCTAATTCCGAAGAAAACCAAGACTTTACAACTGCTCCACCGCCATAAACGGTGGCCCTGTTTTCTGCAATAATATTGTTGGTCAGGATAACATCACCTGCCGTGCCTTCAGATGTCCGTGATTCCGCTTGGACGCCGCTCATGCCATAATCGGCTGTATTTTCTTTAATAATGTTGCTGGTCAAGATGACATCACCTGCTGTTCCTGAAGATGAAATAGACTCAGCATATACCCCCGCATTATCACTATCTGCGATATTTCCTACGATGGTGTTGTTGGTAAGAATAACATCACCTGCATTGCCTGACGCTGAACTTGAACGGGCATGGACCCCGCCGTACCGGCTATCAACGGTGTTTTCTGCTAATAAGTTTGCAATGAGGGTAATAGTGCCGGAACTTGTTTGACCTGTAGAACGTGCATATACTCCACCGCCAGAAGAAGCACTGTTATTTGTAATGATATTATTGGTGATGGTGACGTTGTTTGCGGTGCCCGAACTCGAATACGATTGAGCATAGATGCCGCCGCCGTTTGTGGAAGCAACACCATTTCGTATAGTAAAGCCGTCCACGAGAATATCGCCACCACTGTTGTTGCTGAGGATAAGTACGTTTCCGGATAGGTTGCCATCTAAGACCGTGTTTGTGGGATCATCTTCCCGCTCCGAACACGCGGTACTGGGGACATATCCACCCTCCAGAATAATGGTGCGGCCCTGACTTGATCTATAAGTGAAATTTCCTGTATATGTTCCCTGGACGACCTGGATCACATCATCGGCTCCATTTGTTTCCGCATAATCCAAAGCATTCTGAAGGTTTGTGTAATCGCCCCCCCCGCTGGGGTCCACGCAGATAATTTCACCCCATAGAGCCCCAGTATTGAAGGTCAGAGAGACGATGCAAAAAATAACGAATAACAATATATTTTTCATAACATTTCTCTCCTTTGTTAAAGCGGGCAAATTAAAATTAATTGCCTGTTGGACACATTGCTTAGCTTATAGGATCCCTTGGCATCTTGGAAAACCAAAATGAACCCGGCTATATTTTTTCATAATTGTTTCCTTTAGATATATTGAGATAAAAAGCAGAAAACCACACGCTACAAAACCTCAGATACTATTATGTAACCACAGATATAGGCTGGATTGGGATATGTAGATGGTATTACAACCTTTCCCAAACTTGTGATATCATAAAAACCGGCTGCCAAGTCAAGATAATCCTAAATATAATTTTCGGAAAATTATTTGAGCCGACCGGCACTTTAATTGAAGGATAGATTTTTCGGCCAGAACACCCGTATCCTAAGCCTTCCGGTTCGGATGTCACAATTTATCATCTTAAATCATTCATTCTCACTTAATTTAGACACAATTTTTGAAATCTATCCTAATATGTGTCCATCTTAACCAAAAGCGAAGACGCCACTAGAATTTCAATATTGACATAGTTGAATAATCCCAATACTGTTCTTTGCGACCATTTCCTTTCTGAATTGGAACTCGATATACCATTTTGAATCTCTAATCCGACTCTGTCCGTTCTAAAGATTTGTCAATCAGTAATTCATTTTCTTAAACTGATCCTTAATAAATTTTGTTTTATCCATTTTATCGCTCCGTATGGCTTAATCACATAAGTCCATATCACTTTAATCAATGAGGAGGTGTATTATGGGTTTTGTTAAAACTTTAGAAGAGGCCGCAGAAAATTATCGTGAAAAGGCTGAGTTTTACGACGCAGAGGTACTAACTGTTTATTTTGAGACAAAAGCTGAAATCGTCGAAAAATTGCTTCCCCCCCCACTGAAACCTTCGCCAATACCGGTCGGAGCCGCTTTTGTAGCCAATTACCCTAAGACCAATTTTGGAGTTGCCTATCAAGAAAGCGCTCTTTTTCTATTGGCAGAATACAATGGAGAAGAAGGCGCCTTCTGCCTTGCAATGCCAGTTACAAATGATATGGCCATGATAGGCGGTAGAGAAGTATTCGGGTATCCAAAAAAAATGGCAGAGATATCTTTTCAACGTGAAGGAAATGACCTTAGAGGATGGACCGAACGACACGGGATTCGATTCTTTGAGGTCAAGGCAAAGCTTACTGGCAAATTTAATGATTTGGATGCTCAACAATTTATTACTGAAACCAGAGAATCCAATCCGGATATCGTTGTGTACAATTTCAAATATTTCCCCGCACCTGACAGAACAGGCTTTGATTACAATCCTCGCCTAATTAGAGAGGTGGTGAAATTTAATTCGAAAAAACAAGAAATGGGAGAAGCAGAGCTAATTTTCAGGTCATCAAAGCATGATCCCTGGGCAGATGTCGAAGTTGTAAAGGTTTTGGGCGCTATATACACTGTTGGTGACAATACTATGTTGCCTGGGAGTGTTGTGGCGGAAGTAGACCAAACGGAATTTGTTCCGTATGCGTTTATGAAGATAGATGCTCTATGATAAAGCAAAACCCGGTAAAAACTGAAAAGGAGGCAACAAAATGAAGGCAAAAGAAACAGCAGTGGTTCTAATTGAATTTCAAAACGATTTTTGCAAAGAAGGCGGCAAATTGCATGGCGGAGTACAAGCGGAAATCTCCCGACAGAATACCATCCCCAACGCTGTGAAATTGGCCGAGGAAGCTCGTAAAAAAGGAGCGCAGATCATCCATTCCCCTTTCGTATTTAATGAGAAATATTTCGAAGATCATCAAATGCTGGGGATTGTCAAAGCGGTGGCAGACACTGATGCCTTTCGCGAGGGAACCTGGGGAGCAGAAATCATAGACGAATTAAAACCGCAGGAAGGGGATAAGGTTGTCGGCGGTAAATGCACCTTATGCGGCTTTAATAATACCAATTTGGACGAACTGTTAAAGGAAGGCAATATTAAGAACATAGTTATTGGTGGGTTTTTGACCAATTTCTGTGTTGAAAGCACATCTCGTACAGCTTATGACAGGGGCTATGGGGTTACGGTAATAAAAGATGCTACCGCTGCCAATTCAGAGGAAGAACAAAATCACTCCGAGGAGAAAATATTCCCACTGTTGGGGCAGACGTTAACGGTGGATCAATTTATCAGCCAACTGGAAGAATAAATAGTAGCGAATTCCTCTGTGTGGAATGGATAAAAACCGGGGTATTGCAATTTGGCTATACTCCGGTTTTTTAATATTTCGAAATTCGAAGAAAGGCCCAATGATGCATTTATAAAGGATTTGCGTATGGAAGATGGGAAAAGGGAAGAGGATATCCCAATGTTTTCTCTAAGGAACTGAAAATCTAAAACTTACTGATGGAACCTGAAATAAATTTAGGGCTTTCTGAAACTGTGGAAGCAGGCACGAAGTCCAACAAAAATATTGGCTGAAAAAAGTGTATATTTGCCATGGCTAATCTGCATACTCATTACCACGATCGAAGCATGGTTTTTCCACTGTATCGGACCATACCTTAGCATTGTCCAAAACCGCTTGTGATATCCATTTGAAACATGTATTTTAACCGAGTTGGGTTTGTGGCGGAATCCGGCTCCCAAATTGCGTCATATTCCTTTCCGATTCTTAGGATATCACAAACTTGCCCGAACCGTGGCTATTCTCAATTTATCCCAAGTTCAGTGATATTTGGATTTCCGTCATGATGTCTCAAGTTCTACTCAGGTATAATTTCAGCTTATTTAAACAAGTCTACAATCTCCCAAAATTCATATTGCGTCATCACATCTAACAAATTGTGGATTAAATCATAAAGTCTTTACAATTACAATTCTGTCATTTTGATCAAACCTATGGTAATCATAGAACGTTCCTTCGTTAAGATTTCGGTTTGTAAGTTTGATAATCAATGCTATAGCTATTTTGGAAGTTCTATAATTTCTGATCGTGGTAGAAACATGACAATTCCCGAAAATTGGGAGAACGTTTGTTTTTCAGACAATTTGGTGTAAAATAGTTTTCTACGGATGAGGCACAAGCCATGCCGTCAAGCTCAATGCCTCGGCAAGTTGCATAATGGTGGTTCAGGAGGCTTTAAACAAGGAAATAGCGGTTCTTACCAGATTATTCGAGGTTTAGATCGACCAACCGATAGCGCTGAAAAATGGCCAAACAGACGATCAACATCACCGTCAAATTATTTGGCGGTATTGATCTGGACAGCGGCTTCTCCGAATACGATCCCGATAAAGGACTTGACCTGGCAACATCTGAGGGCATCAGGCTGGCCAAAGTTTTGAAGACGGCGGGCGTTAAGGTAAACGCCGACACGGTATATTTTGTCAATGGGGCCAAGACCGGGCCGCGTGTAAAAATGAAAGACGGAGATACCGTCTTTTGCATGAAACCGCTGGCCGGCGGTTAACGTGCCGAATTCCAAACAAACCACATGATACAAGCCTAAAAGGAGAAATCATGACCGGCGGATATATGGGAAAATACCTGGTGGTGGATTTGAGCATTCAAAGCACTGAAACCGTGGAATTGGACGATGCATTCTACAGAAAGTATTTGACCGGGTATGGTCTGGGAGCCGCCGTCATTGCTGAACGGCAGGTCCCGGGAATCGATCCCCTGTCTCCTGAGAGCCACATAGGTCTTTGTTCCGGGCTCTTAACCGGTACCGGCCTCCCATTCACCGGGCGGTTCATGGCCGTAGGTAAATCCCCACTTACCGGCGGATGGGGCGATGCCAACGGCGGGGGTTACCTCTCGCGGGAGATCAAGCGGACCGGGTATGACGCCGTTTTCTTCACCGGGAAATCGGAAAGCCCTGTCTGGGTGCACATAACGGATGAGGCGGTTGATTTCAAGGATGCTTCCGGCCTGTGGGGTAAAGACATCCATGATTCTGAAGATGTCGTCAAGGCTGCATTGGGGACGAAAAAAGTCCAGACCGCTATCATCGGTCCGGCCGGAGAAAAACTTTCGCTCATCTCGGGCATTTGCACCGACGGCGCAAGGATTGCGGCCCGTTCCGGGCTGGGAGCCGTCATGGGCAGCAAGAATCTGAAAGTCGTCTCCTTTTTGGGAAGCTGCGATATCCCGGTGGCGGACAAGGAAAAAACCAAGGCCCTGGCAAAACAGTTTATAGCCGAGTTTAAAAAAGACGCTCCCCTGCCAGACCGCCTTACCGTTCGATTCATAAAATTTATCTCCAAATTGATTGCCAAAACAGGCATGAAGACCCCGGCCAGCATCGGCGTTGTGAAAGAGATCTACAGCAAATGGGGTACACCCGGTCTGACCGTTTACTCCGGACTGACCGGGGACACGCCTATAAAAAACTGGGGCGGTGTTGCCGGCGCGGATTTTACATTTGAGCAGTTGGAAAAGCTTTCAGGTGAAAACGTCATCAAACAGCAGAAACGCAAATACGCCTGCCAGAGTTGCCCCTTGGGTTGCGGCGGCATCGTCGACATCAAGGCCGGTCGATTCAAGGGCGAACAAGGCCACAAACCAGAATACGAGACCCTGGGCGTCTTCGGCGGCATGCTGTTAAATGACAACCTCGATTCCATTTTCGAAGTCAACGAGATCTGCAACCGGGCCGGTATAGACACTATTTCCACAGGAACTGCTGTCGCCTTTGCCATTGAATGTTTTGAAAAAGGCCTGATCGACAAGGAAGCCGCCGGCGGCCTCGAACTGGGCTGGGGCAAAGCCGATGAAATCATCAAGCTGACTGAGATGATCGTAAACCGTGAAGGGCTTGGCGACATTCTGGCCGACGGCGTCAAAATCGCCTCGGAAAAGCTCGGCCCGCAAACCCCTCAATACGCCATGCACGCCGGCGGTCAGGAAATGGGTATGCACGATTCCAGGCAGGATCACGGTTGGGCGACTTCTTACCAGGTCGACCCGACTCCCGGCCGCCACACCGTGGCCAGTTATGTGGATACGGATCTGAGGAGTGGCAAGGAACAGTTTCCGGAGGTCAAGCGTATGGCCAAAAATTCAAGGGACAAGAACCTGAAGAAGCTGACCCTGAACACTGGCACCACCATATATGTCCAATTGATCAACACCGGAGGGGTCTGCTTGTTTGCCCCTGATACGGCGATCTATCCGATGGTTGATTTCTTGAATTCGGTCACCGGCTGGAACCTTTCCGGCGACGCGTATTTCGAGACCGGAAAACGGATATTAAACCTGAGAAAAGCCTTCAACGTCCGGGAAGGAATTCGCCCCAAGGACGCGATCCTGCCGCCAAGAGCCCTCGGCCGTCCGCCCCTTACCGCCGGTCCGTTGAAAGGTATAACCGTAGATATCGAAACACTGGAAAAAGAGCACTACCGGTTGATGGGCTGGGATCTCGAAGTTGGCGGGCCGACGCCGGAAGTGCTTAAGGAGATGGAGATCGATCATTTGGTGGGGTGATGGGTGGAGTAAATTTTTTGCCGCGAACCCTGGCGCGTAAAACATCCACCGTACCGTGCATCTGGGCGGTGATGAGCATGTGAGCCACCGGATCGTCTTCGAAGATTTGGCGAAGAAGTTAGACTACCAGCGTTGTCTTGCCTGTGCCCGGGAAACCTTGCAGGGCGAAAATGGGACGGACCCCCAAAAATTCTTCAATGGCGACCTGTTTGTCATCATACACTATCAAAGCAAGCCTCTCCAAATTGAGCTTTTCCGAAAACAGAAGGTTTCATCATCCTATCCGACCCCTTTATGCTATAGGTTTTGTAACAAAATCTATAATCAATTTGAAGATTTTAGGATTTCGAAAACCACAACATATAGTGGTGGTGGATATAATTGGTTTATGTTTGATTTCGGCTTCTAAGAAATAAATTTATGTTTCTTGCATGAATAACCGGAAAACGAAGTGTCGCGGTCGGATGCTATGAAGAAGCCATCGCAGATTATTGCATATATCTTCTGGTAATCTTAAATTTTTTCAAATCTCAAAATTGCTGATTACTCCAACGTACTACTATCCTGCTGTACCTACTGATTATTGGGATATCGTTTTCATATCTCAGATGTAAAATTCCACCATATAGGTTACTTTCCGAGATTGTATATTCGCTATACGAAACCCACACTTTGGCTGAATGATGAATTGCGGCTTCTATAATGGTACACTTTGTTCAATGCCCAAATTGATTTCATTTCGCTTACCAATACACATGGCAAAACACTAATGCCGTGTGAGAATCTGTGTGAGAAAAATTTCTAAAATTTGTATAAATCTGGTTAAATCAAAAAAGCTGTATGAAAGAATATTATGTAAATTCAAATTAATATCAACTGCGAATGGGATAAGAAATTACGCACTAAGTCGAAGAATCCGTAGGACGCCTGAGCTTGTTATGATTTAATCGAAATATAGTTTGCTTTCGTGAAGAGAAAGCTTGAGTGGGAAAAAGACTTACCGATAAATAGCGGATGTCTCTGTTAAAATAATGTACAATTCATCAGATGCTGCCATCTTATTCTTTCTTCGCTCTACATCTTGTTGCTTCGGCGCCTATCGGCAAGCATGCATTACAAGAAATACATTCTGCCGTATTCTTACCAGAATCTGAAAGCCATAAATTTGGAAGGTCAGGCTGCCGAATTAACGGACGTGACAATGATATAAAATCAGCATTTCCTGATTCGAGAATTTCCTCAATTTTGTCAAACGACTTGAGTCCACCAACTAAAATAATTGGAGTTTGAATTTCATCTTTCAATGCTTTTGCACCGGGTAAGAAGTAAGCCTCCTGATCTTTAGATCTTATTTCTGTGCGAGACTCAGGGATTATGACCGGAGTCCAACCCATCTGTTCTTGGCCTTGCGTCACTGCCTCCCACATTCCTCCGCTGGTTTCTATTGCGTCAAATCCTATTTTTGACAAATTTTTACCCACTTTTGTGGCTTCAACTATTTCAATTCCATCGGGTAACAAATCCATTGTATTAAACTTGATAATGACAGGAAAATTTTTACCCACTTTCTTTCTTGCTCGCTCATAAATTTCAGCAATGATTCGAGTTCGATTCTCAATCGAACCACCATACTGATCATCTCTTTTATTCGTGTGAGGCGATATAAATGAACTCAGCAAATAGCCATGAGCGGCGTGAAGTTGTACCCCATCGAACCCAGCTTCTTGGACTCTATAGATTCCCTCTGCGTATGCATCAATGATTTCATTAATTTCATTTAGATCTAATGCCCGGGGAGTGCGATCGAACAGATTATCAAATACAGGTGATGGTGCAGTTGGCTCTATAAGCTTTGTTGGTTGATCTTGAGATTGCAATACTTCTGGATGCTGTTCAATGTAGGACATATACACTTTGGGCAGATATGGCAAAAATTTCATTAAATCTTCAGGATGTATTACCTGCCTGCCCGGGTGATGAAGTTGGACCATAATTTTACAGTCACCATCAGAATCATGAACAGCCTGAGATATTTTCTTTAATTCCGGTATAAAGGAGTCATCATAGTTGCCAAGAATTAAATGAGGGGCCATTGCCTTCTCGTATACACCTACTATTCCGGTTATTATAAGCCCCACACCTCCCTTGGCTAATGTCCGATAAATTTCAATTATTTTTTCTGAAACCCTGCCCTCTGCTGTAGCAGCATTATCATGCGTTGCAGATCTCACTAATCTATTTTTAAGTTCAATATTACCAATACGACCAGGGCTAAACACTATTGAATCTTTTCGCTGAATCATAGCTACCTCCTACAAAAAATCTTTAAACTGCTACAGATGAGAATAATTGGATTTTGCCAATTTTACGGCTATGTTAGGGTTATCTCTGATTATTTTTGATAATTCTCAACTGCAGTGCATGTCCCGAATACAGCATATGCAACTCCATCACCCGATGCAGAAAGAACCACCTTACCTGTTTTTTTGGAGATGGCGATGCTCCAGGCTAAACCATCATCAACGTTTTCCACTCCGTCTTCTGTTCCCTGCAGTATAAGTTTGTTTTCTATGTGCTCAACATGTTTTATTTTGCTGGTTCTTCTAATTAAGCTATCCTTTGATGGTCGAATAATTTTAGCTTGAAAATCTATGAAAAAATTTCTTGGTAGGCCTACGGTGTCTGGGTCAGCATTATTGCTGATTTTGGATGGATAGATTTCAAGAACTTTATAAACGGAACCCGACAATGGCTTTGATCCATCAAAGTCGTCAGCCAAGGCAGGAAAAGGTATGATTAATAGGCAGAATAGAAAAATTAATCTTGGACTTATTCGAATCACAATTTTCTCCCTTCACGCTATTGCAATTTTATGTAATTGACTACTCGGATACCAAAATTACGATACTGGGTGCCTCCACATATAGCGGTTTTTGATATCAAATATTTCAGTTTCTCCCACTACCTGAAAGCCGAACCGTTCATAAAACCGGACATTCTTGTCTGTATCTGTTTCTAAGTATGCAGGTGCTAAACAGGCATCCACTTCTTTGCAGAAACGAATTAAAAGTTTTGTGCCAATACCTTTACCTTGATGCGATGGCAAAACACTAACAGGACCAAGATGCCAGTGCTGATTCAAAGGATCCTGACGTGCCCATTCGTTGCGCCAATAGGATTTGCGCCAATCCAAATTATTTTCCTCCTCAGTTTGGGCATGCTCATTAGAGATTTTACCGCCATTGCAGGATTTCATTCTCATTACCCCGACAATTTGCTTGTCAATCCTCGCAAGGAAGGTAATACCTGGTAAATCAGTCAAAAGCTCAAAAAACATCTTTTCGATTATTTCGCGTTCCTTTTCACCATAACCTCGAAAAACTCCGATGTGAATAGGAACATTGAGCATTGCCATACTGAGAACTCTTGATGCATCTGAAATGTCGCTTTTTTCTAAAAATGAAATTTGGACTTTTTCCATTTCCGTCCCGCAAATTTTTGATCTCTCTATTTTTTATCTGCCTGTTCTGTCAATTCCTGTAAAATATCAGAAAATTCCTGGGGCGGTGGCCGGAGTTTGGGGTTTTGTGAGTTTAACATATTTTTCAGTCGAGGCTCAATGTAGTCGTTGAAGTCATGGGTAATGACAAAAAAGCGTTCTTCGCGGATAGCCTCGAGAACCTGATGGGCGACTTCACCGGGATCCATACTGCGCTCGAGCCAGATTTCATAGGCTCTGCGAAACATGGCCTCCTCCTGGGTCAACTCAGGTGGTGGCGGAACGGTATTGGGTAGAAGACGTTGGGATGATTGCATAATGTCTGTATTAACGGGACCGGGACACAGCACACTGACCTTGACTTTGGCATTTCGAAAAAGAAGTTCAAGGTCCAGTGATTCTGATAAGGCGACCACCGCGTGTTTACTGACACCATACGGAACATTGAACACATTCATAATGAGGCCGGCTACCGATGCAGTGTTGACCACGTGCGCTTCACTGTCCTGCTCCAGCATGATCGGGATAAAGGTTTGGATGCCATGGATGACACCCATTAGGTTGACTTCCAATACCCATTTCCAACCTTCTAACGGAGTTTCCCAACTGCTGCGAACGGCATAACTAACGCCGGCGTTGTTACACAACACATGAACTGCCCCGAAGTGGTCAAGGACTTTCTGCGCCAATGCCTGAACCTGCTTAGCGTCAGAGACATCCATGGGAACCCCGAGTACGTTGCCGCCGGATTCTTTGAAGGAACGTACGGCTTTTTCAAGTCTTTCTTCATCAATATCTGCCAAGACGACGTTCATATCAACACCCAAAAAACCTGCCACCATTGCCCGCCCGATACCACTGGCAGCTCCTGTAACGACAGCTACCCGGTCTTTGAATATTTTCATGACATCCCTCCTTTTCCTTTGGATTTGATGTTTAAAGAAAATAATACGTCATGGAAAGATACAAACAGGATGAGGTCAATACCAGATCAAGGATAATTTAGGACAAGCTGCACCAGATCAGATGTGGTTTAAATGTGTTATAAGATCTATACAGGATGAACTGCGATACTTCAAGGGATGTATTTATTGCCTCTCACCGGTTTGGATATTCTGAGGAAAAACAATTTATCATAGCAATACCGATACATTGAGATAATCGGTAAATTCTGATTCCTCTCAGAACCTGTGATATCAAAAAATATCACAAATCCTCCCAAAGTACAGATAAGTAGATGGTATCACCAGCGCGGCACAATTACAGATATCATCAAAACGGGTCGCCAAGTCAAGATAATCCTAAATATAATTTTCAGAAAATTATTTGGGCTGACCGGCGTTTTAAATTTAAGGATGGATTTTGGGGGCTGGGATATCCGTATTGGACTTCAACAGACCATCTTATAAAACCGCTTGTGATATCCATTTGAAACGTGTACTTTTACCCAAGTTTGGTTTATGGCGAACTCCGGCTCCGAAATCGTACCTAATTTCGTTCCGATTCTTTGGATATCACAAACTTGCCCGAACCGTGGTTATCTCAATCAGCACAGTTTTATATTTGTTTACCTTTAAAGATGGGGAAATATGGAACAAACAAAAAAAAACAATGCAAAAGGTGATCCTATTTGTAAAACGAATGGCACTTCACTAAAAAAGGCCGGCCTAAATTCAACTCCAGCCGCATATGAGTTTTATGCACAAATTTTTGATCTCGATGGGGTTGTAACGTCAACTGCAAAGTTGCATTTTGACGGTTGGAAGGAAACATTTGATAAACTGATAGCTTCTCTACAGGCAAGCGATTTACTTCCGCAAGACGCCCCGAAAGAATTTAACGAAAATCTTTACCTGAAATATGTTGATGGTAAACCGCGCTATGATGGTGTTCGTTCATTTTATAGAGGCCCTTGGCGCCGGCGATGATTCTATAGTGGCAAAAGTAGTTGCTAAAGTGCAAAATAAATTAACGAGTAGATTCGGCTTTTCGGCATTTATTCAATTTATTAGCACGAGAAACAATGAACATACCTATCCTCTGCTTCAAACAATAACACCAGACACTTTGGGCGCAATGATTGACCAGTGTGCTGATGATCCGGTAAGACTGACAGAGTTGTTTGATCAGTGTGCTTTACGTTCTGATCATCTTGATATGTTACTTATAAAACTTGCACAAAAACCTGAAGAACTGGGCGTTATAATTGTTCGCAAGGTCGGGGATATTAAAGATACCTGGATCAACGACAAGCTGGATGATGATTCGGTTGAAATAGTAAAGTTTCAACATACGATTGATATGATTAAAGCGGCAAAAGGAAAAGGCATAAAAGTGGCGATTGCTTCGTCAAGTAAGAATGCAAAAAAAATTCTTAAAAAGGCCCACTTGTTTGATTTATTTGATGAACACCTGATAATTGATGGCATTGTCCGGGAAGAAATAGGGCTAAAAGGGAAACCGGCACCCGATATTTTTGTGGAAGCAGCAAAAAGGATGGATGTGCCTGTTTTTAGATCCATCGTTTTTGAAGATGCCAGTTCAGGGGTTGAAGCAGGCAAAAAAGGTAATTTTGGTTTGGTGGTCGGTCTTGCTCGCGCAAATAATCAAGAGGAACTAAGGAAAAATGGAGCTGATATTGTACTAACGGATATTGGGGATATGGAAGATCCCCTGCAGGAAATGAATAACTGGTTCAAAGAAAAACTTCAGGAGACTGGTAAGCGGCTGGTATATATTGGGACTCCGATGGAAAAGGAACCTGAGGCGGATCAAGAGTTATTAAAAGCCAGATTTAGGGCTGAGCAGGCTCTACAGGCTGTAGGGAATGGTTATTTTTGCACAAGGGGGGCAGATTATGAAGAGCGGCAAGGCCCGGATTCATGGGGATATGCCGGAACATATTTCTCTACTATTCGAAATACTAGAAAATCGGTTATAGATGGGCAACCCGTTTATAATGAAGACTTGGTAAACTGCATAAATTGGCTTCCAGTTACTTTTAAAATTGACGATAGTGATTGGTTTCAACCCCATGAATCAGAACTCTTGAGTTATGAAAAGGATCTTGATTTCAGAGACGGCTGTTTTACCCGTTCGTTGGCTTTTCGTAATCAGGATGGAAAGGAAACTGAGGTTGTTGCACGGCATTGCGTAAGTATGGCTGACAAGCACCTGGCTGCTGTTGAATATAGTGTTACTCCGCTTAATTTTTCGGGTGTGATCACGGTTAAGACGGGTTTGCATGCGGATCATATTAATGATGGAGTTGCTCGTTATGCCAAGCTTGATCAGCAACATTTGACGCGAATAACAGAAGGAGGAGAGTTCAACGGGACCTCTTTTTTAAGGGTACAAACTAATCCATCACGGGTGCCAGGAAAAGACCTGAAACCAGCAGAAATTACAGCAACGGCAAGAGTCGTTGCTGAACTAGAAGGGGAAAAACTAAAGCCGACTTTTGAGGTCGAAAAGGCTGATCGACGCGTAGATACGTCTTTTAGTCAAAAGGTGGGACAGGGGCAGAAGCTTACTGTGCATAAGATGGTAGGCCTTCAAACCAATAAGGACAGTCTTAGAGATCTTAACACCCTGGATAAAGCCTATGGCACTGTTGCTAATGTTGCTTCATTTTCTAAAGTGCTTGAACCCTCTGCAGTTAAATGGGCTGAGATCTGGGATAAAGCCGGGGTGGAAGTTGTGGGAGATCGGCTGGGGCAGCAGGCCTTGAATCTCGCTACATACCATCTGTTTGTTATGGGCACTGAACATAACGATGGTGGAATTGGCCCTCGCGGCCTTACCGGAGAAACCTACCGAGGCCATGAGTTCTGGGATGATATCCTGTATTATCCTGGGATTTCCCTGCAAAATCCTCTGGTAACCAGATCTCTTCTGGAACATCGTTACAATGGACTTAAAGAAGCCAGAAAAGCTGCCCAAAAATATAATTTTCAGGGGGCTATGTATCCCTGGCAAGCAGGTATTGAAGGAGATGAACAGACTCAGATCACTCGCTTCAATCCGGTTTCAGGGAAATGGGATCCAGACAATAGCTGTCGTCAGCGTCATGTATCTCTCGCAATTGCCTATAATGTGCTTGATTTTCTGGAGACTACCGGAGATGTAAAGTTCAGAGGAAAGGGTACGGAAATAGTTCTTGATATTTGTCGCTTTTTCTCCAGTATGTGTGAATTTGATCCGATAACCGGTAAGTATTCAGTTGGCGGAGTTATGGGGCCAAATGAGTTTCATGAGGGCAAGGAGAAAAGGGGTGTTAAAGATAATGCCTATACAAATATAATGCTTGCCTGGACTTTTGAAAAAGCTAAAAATCTTGTAGCGGAGATTAAGGAATCTGGTACTACTGAACTTGAAGAAGCTTATCGCAATATGGGAATTGTCGCTGAAGAGATGGAGAAAGCGTATGATCATTGGCGGGAAATTAGCCAAAACCTTTCACTCAATCTCAATGAAGAAGGCGTAATTGCTAATCACTCTGAATGGTTCAATCTAAAGGGGCCAGATGAAGTTAAGGGCCTGAAGGTTGAACTGGATGGAAAAGAGCAAGATCTGTTTTCGATCATTTACAATCCGGGGAGATCTGATCGTCGCATTAGAGCTGTGGGAATGGATCCTGATGATTATCAAATACAAAAGCAGGCAGATACATTGATGGTTTATTATAATCTGGGTCCTAATGAAGTAAAACGGGTTGTGAGGATGATGGGATATGAATTACCAGAGGATCATTTGCTGAAGAATCTTAATCATCATTTACCGCGGACGTCACATGGTTCTACACTGAGCTTTATTACGCATGCGATGGTGCTGGCCAATGCAGGGAGAACAGCAGATAGCTGGTACTTCTTCAGACAGGCGCTAATCAGTGATTTGTCTGATATCCAGGGGGGCACAACTGCAGAGGGTATTCATCTTGGCGTAATGGGTGGTTGTCTGAAAGGTGTTGTTACTAACTTTGCAGGTCTTAATTGGTATAATGACAAACTTTCGATTAACCCTGACTTACCAGAAGAATGGGAATCTCTTAAGTTCAGCGTCCTTATCAGGGGAAATCGTTACCACATTGAAACCATCGGAGAAGCGCTTAAGCTCAGAGTTTCTCAGGAAGACCTCACTTTGCCAGAAAAAGAAAATTTGCATATTGTGGTGCAGAATCGTCCAGAGATTGTTGACTATGATGTGGATTATACTTTTACGTGAAAAAGTACAATAACCTCAAATGATATCCGACCACATATTCTTATGCAAGGTGTCAAGTCAAGTTTGTCATTTCAAATATGAGTATAAGAGACGACCTCCCAGTCTTCGGTAATTTTGTGTGTTACATGGGGCCAGAGAGATCTTACCGCATTACACTCTTTTTCAAGGACTTTCATCCTGTGTTCATTAACTTCTTCTTTTCCTCTTTCTTTTTGCGCATCAAGATTAAATTTCTTTTCGTTCATTGCAATAATACGTGTTGTTTTAGATTCGCTGATTTTAATCTCCCCAACTAATGCAGCGTAGAGGCCATCAAAAATCAGTACTTTTTTATTTTCCATCTCCAGGGTAATTTTCTTAATTGGTCGGGAGCCGTCTTCGTTGATAATGATAATTGGAACAGTGACGGGCTTGCCTTGCTCAAAACATAACATAATTTCTTCAATTTTGGGTCTGTTCATTTCGGTTAAACCAACGTTGTTATCGTAATCTTCTGCTCTCTTTTTTTCACGTTCTTCAGGTGTTGTCACATAGGCATTGTCAAATGACCACTCTACGGTTGGAATCCCCTGTTTTCTCAAGATTATCCCTACGAGGTAGGCGATCTCGCTTTTTCCTGTGCCGGATTCCCCACCAGCAGCAAATATTACTTTCTTGCTAACATTAAGAGCGTCAAGGAGAACAGCAACAAGTTCATTGGCTGCTTTATCGTGTCCTGTTGTAATTCTGAGTTTATCCAGAGAAACAGGATTGGTTACCCATCGTACCTGTTCATTTTGTATGGTGCTCTTATTATCGACTTTTGTGATATTATTCACATCATCCTCTCTTTAATATTTATTTAAAATTAAAAAGCTTAATATAATTGCGAGTTAATATTAATGATATTCTATGCTTAAGTCAATATTGATCTAAGTTACTTTAATTGTATAACTTTCTGGCCGGGGCAGTAGGATTAGAATGAACCCAAGATATTGTGGGCAGTCAGTATGTAGCGCAAGTGTCGATAGCATATGAACCCAGCCCAAACTGACGGGCAAGGCTGCTGTTGGACAGGCAATATGTTTTTTTCAACTCAGCCATCATGGATAGTGCCTTTTCGATACGCTCATTTTTTTTTGGCCCGGTCCATGCCGGGTGCCAGTTTCAAGTCGGTGAGCACATCCTTGAGTTCCATTTTGTGCTTTAGCAGCGCGTTGTCCCGGTGGGCGGGCTCCAGCTGTTTTTCCAACGCCTGCTGCTGGCTGTCCACCGGTTGGCAATCGTCCAGAAAACCGATCAGGTAGGCGTTGCGTCCGGCCAGCCTGAAGGTCATAGTGTCGCTTTGCCACAGCTGGTTCGGCCGGGACCTTTCAAAAAAACGCGGTTTGGACGGATTCTTTACCGGCTTGGACTTCCCAGCTCTGCCTTTTTTTTTACCTTTCTTTCTCATGGGCTCACTCCTTTCGTTTTAATTGATTTTTACACTCAGGAGTGTTACCCAATTTTCTTAAATATTTTGTATCATCATCTGGCGATTAGGACATTATCGCTTGCTTCCCTTCGAGAAAGATCTTGATGTCAGCCATCGAGCCGTGTCGACCTGGATGAATATTTTGGAATCTTTTTACTACTGCTTTAGAATTTACCCCTATGCAGCAAATAATTTTCGATCACTCATAAAGGAGGCTAAGCTTTATCTATAGTGATTAAGGGCCAGAACTATATGAAAGGCAATGGCTATGAAAAGCATCGAAGAGCCGGCAAGGATTCTTCCCATTATGGCAGAGACGGATGTTCTCGTTATAGGCGGCGGTCCGGGTGGGCTGTCCGCTGCCCTGGCAGCGGCCCGGACAGGGGCTGCGACAATGCTTGTGGAGCGCTACGGCTGCTTTGGGGGCGTGATCACCCAGGCCATGATTGGAACCATTGCCTGGTATCGCTCCAATGTATGCACAGTGGATGCCGGTGGCATTGGGGTGGAGTTTGAACAGCGAGCCAAAGCGATGGGTGCAAGCCTGACGGTATTTCTTTATGAAGTTGTTGACACTGAAATTTTTAAATTTATTGCCGATCAGATGGTGACCGAAGCCGGGATAATTCCTGTTCTGCATTGCATGACCGTAGACGTGATTATGGAGGGTAACACCATTAAAGGGGTGGTCACTGAAAGCAAGTCCGGAAGACAGGCTATCCTGGCTAAACGTGTCATTGACGCCACCGGTGATGCAGATATCGCTTATCGTGCCGGCGTGCCGTGCCACATGGACCCGAAGCAGGAACTGGAGGAGGTTTCGGTAAACTTTGGCTGCAGCGGCGTCGATATCGAAAAATTTCTAAACTATACCTTGAGTAAACCCAGTTCCATTGCAGATTGGGGGGATGCGTCCGGAGAAAAGGAGAAAGATGAATTCAGCACCTATCTCATTGAGCCCTTCGAGAAAGCCAGAGCGGCAGGTGAAATACCCGATACACCAACCTGCCTGGAAAGCTACTGGGGGAATTACACGGATGCCGGCGAGGTAACATCACTTAACGCCATTCATATGCCCGATATCGATCCGACCGATGTCCGGGACCTCACCAAAGCTGAAATCGAGGGCCGACAGCATGTCATGTGGGCTGTGGCTGCTTTGAAAAAATACACACCCGGTTTTGAAAAGGCTCGCCTGAGAACCATGGGCGCATCTTTAGGCGTCAGGGAATCTAGAAAAATTATTGGTGCATACAATATCACCGAACACGATGTGCTGAATCAGGCCCATTTTGACGACTCCATCGGTATTTTCCCGGAATTTCTGGATGGCAACGGCATTGCGGTTATGCCTTCCACGGGAAGATACTTTCATGTTCCTTACGGCATCATCCTGCCCCAAAAAGTTGAGAATCTGCTGGTCGCCGGGCGCTGTGTTGCCGGGGACAAGGTCTCCCATGCCGCCACCCGGCAGATGATGTGCTGTACTGTCACCGGCCAGGGAGCTGGCGTGGCCGCCGCCGTATCGATTAAGGATGATGTGCCCTGCAGCCGGGTCAATATCACAAATGTTCAGAAGGTGCTCGGGAAACAAGGGGTCCGAATTGAGTAAGGATGCATTTCGATTGAAAAGAGAGGGAAAAGAGTGAAACGAAATTGCCATACAAGAAATACTATAGGGTAAAATGTTATGGGGCAGCGTCGCAAACCGTGCATCCTCAGCTATCTGGCCTATGGGGCCCGTGACCTCTACGGAGGTGGATCATATTTTATTCTTTCCACTTTCACCATGTACACAGTGAGACCCGGGCCGTCTGCGAAAACCTGACCGGCCTCCCCTATGAAAAATTGGACGGCGGTCAATAGGTGTCCTGACGAAGTATTGTCCGTTTCTTTGTTTCAAAAAGCCAATCCTGCTCCCCTAAGGCGGGGTTCTTGAAAACCGGGGCCCCATGTCAATACGCATCAGGCGGTGGAGGCGTTCCAAAAAAAATGGGCCCCTACCTAAAGGCCCATTTCATTTGATAATTACTGCTTGCCGGTCAATTTATTCCGGTGTACTAGACTGGTTTTGTGGAATGGGTAATTTACTCGGCAGGGATGTAAGGAATTTCAGCACCCCACCATCCTTCTGATTCAGATTTCTGCAAATCTTCATTTGTAGGATTGCTGTATCCCCACCAGCTAAAGGTCATGTGATCATTCGTCTTATAAATGGTGTCGTGCTTGTACCATTCGGCGGTGCAACCAGCTAAAAAAACAGCAATGATAAGTAGAAAAATAATTTTTTTCATTTCCAGGCCTCCTTTTGAAGTAAAAAAAGAATCAAATCTCCATTCTATGTGGAAATCTGCTTATGATAAATACATCGCCGGCAACTTTGGCTGCCATAATCCTCAAATTGTAAATAAGTTCTTTATGCTGGAATTTGAAGTCGACTAATCCGTTGTTGTGCAAACTGATAAATTCTCTTAGATAGGATACGGAGTACGAATCGAAGCCTATCGGGAAAGGTTAGCCACATTTTATATTCCCCCTGATTGTTGTTCAAATAAATTGTTCTGATACCGCAGGAAGGGTTTCAGCCTCGTATATTAGATACCCTAAAAAGTCATTTTCTTCATCGGTCAGAAAATTTAAATCAACGAATTGAAATTCAATTAAATTTGGCATACGAAGATACCGATAGTCAAAACGCCCGCTATGGCCAAATCGATTTTTCAAACTTACGCTGCCGTCCGCCTCCACTTTCCAGACGTTAGTATTATGAATTGTTTTCATACGATTGAGATCTATCAGGGAATTGTGAAAACTGATGCCATCAAGTATGTAGGGATACTCAAGCTTATCAAGAATAGTTTTGAGAAACTTCACTTCTTGCTTTGAAGATTTAATGGTATTGACGCCTATTTTTATCATAGCGGATGATGCCATGCCGGGCCTCTACAATCATACTAAATTTAAAGCATCATGATCAAAATTGAAAGTATCGGAAAAAGGAGCTCCAGAGTTTTTAGATTTGCTATCCAAATTGCCGTTTCACGAACAATCCAGAACTAGGACATTTTTCACATCAATCTCCTGATATCCTTACTAACCCTTGGAAGCCGATGGCTATCGTTTGGTTTTTTAAAGTTGTGTTAGGATTGTGTGACAAAATTTCCCTTTTTCGATAAATGCGGATTTCAAATAACTCTGGAACTCTTTGCCAAATGCTTTACAGTTCTACTGATTGCAGTAAATATGCCAACTGAATAATTCGAATATATACCATTAAATAATAGATACTTACCCATTAACTGCTGCCACCGAAGCAATCCCATATTGGGGAAAAAATTAGCTAAAATTGGGCAAGCAGTTACCCACATCGGGATTTATTTAAATACTACTCTATCTAAACTTTAAGGCCTATGCATAAAATTATACAATGTATACAGCATATTAAATCAAAAATATTTTAACTCGTTATCTTGTCGTGAATTGGTATCGTTTTTGCTCTCTGTAGGATCAGAAGATACGGGAAACTTTAATTTATAGCGGTTGTCGAAAAATCGCCCCGTTATTCAAGCGTTTTTCTACAACCCCTTATACCACCCTTCCGTATTCGGAACTTATTTTTGGAAAGCGGTGCAAATGGAATTTTCCAGTGACACAGAAAAATTTTTGTTAGGCTCCAAAGAAGCATATAAAAGTTTCCAGTGCCACCAAACCCCCTTTGCTGCCGTTAAGATATATGTTTCCGGATTGAGAAATGAAAGGGCAAAAATCGATGATATCGTCGGGAATAATTTTAGGAGTGATAAAGACGCTATCTTAAAATCCGAGAATAATTATGCCATTTTGATGCATAATACCTCTCTTAAGGCCGCCGAAGCTGTATTGGACCGTATATCAATAAAACTATCCCGGCTGAGATACGGGGTTAAAAATAAAACAAAAAAGCCACAGCTGAATGCCTATGCCTGCATATATGGTGCAGGCGAAGGGAGTGCTAAATTACAGTTCCGGCATCTCGAGTTAATCAATCCTTTAATAAAAAAGACTGAATATGAAAACCCGCCACCTCAGATCGGAGAATACCTGAGGTGGCTGAGACCTTTAAAGCGTAATGATCATAAAGTATTCAGTATAAAAGTATGATGTAAATTAGCTGAAAAAAATATTACCTAAACTTCCCATTTTTTATGAACTAAATTACATATAAATATTCTTTTGTTATTGATCCCATCCTCCCTTCATTCAAGTATTCATATAACTATTTGATATTAAAGTGGTTAATTTATTTTTGAAAAATTCCATATTTTTGCATGTATTTTGCATATAGGGGCTTAACCCAATGAATTTAATTTAAATTATTTGGTTGCATGCGGTTAAATTTACAACGCCTTCGGTTTCCGTTGTATCAAAAGGCAATCATACTATCTGGAGGAGATAATAGATGCTAATAGAAAATACTACCGATTTCTTAATCGGCTTAGAACAATCAATCGGATTACCCCTTTGGATAATTTTAGCGATATCCATCGTGGCTTTAATTTTTTTATTGGCCTATGTAATCCTTATTCCATTAACAGCAATCAGCATTAGAAATAATTTAAGTAATCTCAGCCAAGCAATACTAGCAGCCAGACAAGAAACCAAACGGAAATATCAAACGCAGTTGTATAAATATAATTGGAAAACCTAATTTGGGGTTGATATGATTTCAATATATTATGTGATTTATCTTCCATCGGGTTCAAAACAGATCAATTGAAATTGGGTTAATAAAAATACAATAGCCTGCCTTCGTCGGTCCCTCACCCTACCACATCTTGTATTCCTATTTTCTTGACATACTATATACATTTTGTTATAGCACCCGGAACTAATTTCACCAAAGGAAATAGTTGTCAGGAGGTACCCTTTGAATGAAAGAACCGGCTGTTAAACATAAAAATGAGATAGATTGGTACATAAGCCACAAGCCAATAGAGAAATACCTGAATATAGACAGAAATGATAAGTTAATAATCAGTAAATTTGTGAATATTAAATCTGAAAAAGATCCCCGCCGGAAGGACAAATAGCACAGAGACGCCTGTCATCTGTGTGTTTGATATGATCCACTGTTTAAGTGTAGCCAAAAGCGATATGGGCAAGGTTATCGGCAAACGGGGCAGAAATGCCCAGGCCATCAGGACAATATTGAGTGCAGCCGCTGGAAAAAGACGAGAAAACTACATGCTTGAGATTGTTGAGTAGAGCGTTTGTCAGAATGTGGTGTATAAACCATTGCTTTATTGAGCTGCAGATGTAAAGTCCGCTGAAAGCAAAAAGGAGTGCTCAGGGTAATCGAATAACCAGAACGGGGATCGGGGAGTGTTTGATCACCCATTTGGCGGTGCTGCCGACAAAGACATCAGTGAATGTGCCGTGGCCGTGGGTGCCGACGACGATGAGATCACAATTTTGTTCCCGGGCAGTTTCAACAATGGCTTCGGCGGGGGTTCCGTGTTTGATTATTACTTCGTCGGTGACAAAGGTCCGATCCTCGGCATCGGCCTGGGCCTCTTCGGAAAATGCCTCGAGTACTTCCTTTAGGGCGACATGCCCCCTTTTCTTGCCGATCAACTGATCCCGGGCTTCGGAAAAATGCCGGTTTTTGATCTCTTTCCAGGTTTCGGTATTGATCATGTTCGTTACAAATTCTTCACCGGGGAATTCAGCCAGCACATGCAGGATCGTAATGCCGGCGCCATACATATTGGCCAGGCTGACCGCATAGGAGAAGGCGTGCAGCGCACTGTCCGACAGGTCGGTGGCGTACAGGATTTTCTTGATCCGGATGTTCGACAGTTCCATTTTTATCTCCCAAAATACAGATTGGGCAGCCACAGGGCAATCCCGGGAAACAGCATGACAATGGCCAAACCGACCATCATCACCAGCACAAAGGGTATGATCGAGCGATAGATATCCGCCAGCGATACTTCTTTAGGCGCCATGGCTTTCATTAGAAACAGGTTATAGCCGAAAGGCGGCGTCATGTAAGCAATCTGACAGGTGATGGTGTAGAGCACACCGTACCAGATCGGGTTATATCCCAGGTTGATGATCAGGGGCACATACAGGGGCGCCACAATGATCAGCATGGCGGTATCGTCCAGAAACATGCCCATCAGGATGTAAGATAACTGCATCATTACAAGCACGCCAAATGGGCTGAGCCCCCATCTTTCGATAAACAGAGACTTGATGGCATGCACGGCACCCAGACCATCAAATACGGCCCCAAAGCAAAGCGCTGCCAGAATCACCCACATGAACATGCAGCTGACGCTCAGCGTATTTTTTAAAGTCTCATCCAATACCTTCTTATTTAAGCGGCCCTTGACGAGAGCGGCAATGGTCGTTGCGGTTGCTCCGGCGGCCGAACATTGAACGAGACTGGTGATCCCCATCAGAAAAAGTCCGGTCATGGCGAAAATAATAACCAGGGGAACGATTCCGGCCCTGAGCAATTTCAACTTCTGCCCCCAGGTGATGGTCTCCAGTTCTTCCTTTGTTAAGGTAGGGCCCAGATGGGGCTGAAGTCTGCATCGAATATAGATGTAGGCCATAAACAAGGCCCGCCAGGAGGAATCCGGGGAAAACACCGGCCAGCCACAACTGACCGACAGGTTGCCTGGCGATCATGCCGTAGAGGACCAGCACCACACTGGGCGGGACCATAATCCCCAGGGAACTGCCGGCCTGGATGACACCGGTGACCATGACCTTGTCATAGTTGCGTTTGAGCATTTCCGGCAAAGCGAGACTGGCGCCAATGGCCATACCGGCCACACTCAAGCCATTCATTGCGGATACGGCAACCATCAGTCCCATGGTTCCGATGGCCAACCCGCCGCTGATAGAACCCATCCAGACGTGGAACATTCTGTACAGGTCGCTGGCGATGCCGGATTCGGAAAACATATAGCCCATATAGATGAATAGCGGGAGGGTCAGGAGCGGATACCAATTGAGCAAGGCAAACGCGGCATTGAAGGGCATCTCGGCCGCCCCCTTGCCCCAGAGCAGCAGGGCGAAAACCGTTGCGACCCCGCCGATGGCACCAAAGACACGCTGCCCGGTAAGCAGCATGAGCATCATCGAGGTAAATATCAGGATGGCGATCAGTTCATAACTCATTTACAGCTTCTCCCCTCTTGCCTTGGCGATGTCCTTGAAAAATGTGGCTATCGACTGCAACAGCATCAGCAGGATGCCGGTTCCCATGATAATTTTGATGGGAGCCATATACGGCGCCCACGCGGATCGATTTTTTTGCCCGTACATGACGGCGTATTCAATGCTTGAATAGGCGCCGTAGAGGAGAAACACGAGGTAGAAGATCAGAAAGAGACTAGTGACAGCGTCAACCTTGGCCTGTTTTTTTTCCGACCAGCGGCCATAGAGCAGATCCATTCTTACATGGCCCTTGAGCATCATGGAGAAGCCACCGCCCAGCAGGTAATAGGCGGCCATGGTGAACTGTGCCATCTCAACCGCCCATATACTTGATTTGCCGAAGAGGTTTCTGGCTACAGGTTCGTACAGCAGGATCGCGATCATTAAAAAGACCATATACATGGAAAACGTGCCGACCACCTTGTTTATCGCATCAACTGAGCGCACGAAGATTTTCACTGCTTTAGGCATCTTTGCCCCTTTCTTTTGGTTCCGTTAGCCGCAATTAAATTGAGCGATTTTTACCCGGCCTGCACCGATCCATTATGCGAAAGCGATTCACGAAAAAACCTTGATCTGCCGGTGGCAGACTTCTGGTTCCGTGGATGCTTATGCATTAATATCTCAGCACATCTTCGGGTAATCAATCGCTCGACGAAATTTCACTTGGGTGATAGGGTTGCCTTCCCGGGCAGCTTTATGCTGCAGCCCGGGAAGGCCTCCGCAGTCCAAGTATAAACGCTTTATGCCCGGCTCCTTAATACCGGTACGGAGGACCGGCGTCTTTCATGGTTTGGGCGTATTCTTTGAGTATTTTTACGACCTTGGCACTTCTGGGGCTCTTTTTGGCAGTCTCGTCCCAGAATTTAAGGGCGGCATCTTCCACCTGCTTCCACTCTTCCGGGGGATGGAGGTGAGCTTCAGTTTTCCGCCCTTGGTGCGGTAATGCGCTTCACCCCACCAGTACCAGTGCTGGCGGTAGTAATGCGAACTGTCCATTTGAAGTTTAAACAACGTCTGCAGGCGCTCCGGCAGGGCGTTCCATGCATCGGAGTTGGCATAATACGAACCGGCCCAGGCGCCGGAGATGGGATTTGTCAGATAATATTTGGTGACATCCGCCCATCCGACCGTATAATCTTCGGTGATGCCGGACCAGGCAACGCCGTCCAATTCACCCGTTTGTACGGCCATCTCAATGTCCTCCCAGGGCAGGGTTACCGGGATGACGCCGAATTGCTGCATGAACCTGCCGCCGGTGGGAAACATGAACATTCTCAGTCCCTTGAGGTCGGCAAGCTTCCGGATCGGCTTGGTGGTGGCAAAATTGCACGGGTCCCAGGCCCCGGCACTCAGCCAGGTGACGCCTTTGATTTCAGAGAAGGCTTCCTGCCAGATCTCGTTCAGACCGTACCAGTTAAACAGCACCGGAACATCCAGCGAATAGCGGGATGCAAAGGGGAAGTAGGCGCCAAATATGGACACGTCCACCGGTGCCGCGATGGAGTCATCATCATACTGGACGGCTTCAATGGTTCCCTTCTGCATGGCTCTAAACAGCTCACCCCCGGGCACCAGTTGGTCGGAATTGTACAATTCGATCACCATCTCGCCATCGGCGACCTTGTTAAAGGCATCGATGGCCGGTTTGCAGACATGTGCGGCAAGGGCTGCGCCGGCATAGGTTTGCATTCGCCACTTGATAGTCGTTTTCTTGGCTGCATGCACAAAGGGTGCATTTACCGCTGTGGCGGCCACAGCAGCAGCTCCTACACCTGCTTTTTTTAGAAAATCGCGTCTTTTCATTCTACCTGGCTCCTTTCATGTTGTTGGGGTTAACGGATGTTCAAACCAAATCGACAGAATACAAATGCGTCAATTGTGAAGACTAAGGATGTCAAGGTGATGGTTCATCGACAATGGTTTGATGCGCCACAGCGTCGTTACATACCGGCTGCGAAGCCTAAGTGGACTACCTGTCTATACAATCTCTGTCATAAAAAAACTCTGTCCACTCTGGCGATAGAGCAATGCTTGAGAGCAACAGCTTGGATAGAGTCTTTATTTTCTTACTAAAACGACACACTTTGTCAAGTGATTAATGTCAAAATTGGGTTTAACATATTGATCGTTCATTTTTAACTACATCGCAGCATAAGGTGCTGTCAAGTTTTTTGTGGCAAGACCCGCGTATTCACGGTACCGGTAAATTTATGTGAAGCAACGCCCAACGGGCCTTTGTATCAGGTAATAATCGGTACGGCACAATTGCTTCGTCCAAAAAAAGGATTGACTCAATACTCACCTGCGTTATATTTTTCCGGATCAATCAAAATTGATAAATCCTCTGACAATACCCGTTCCGAGGATGTCGGCAAAGCAGCCAAACAAATCAACCAACCATCAGCCAAGAAAAGGGAAATCAATATGTCCGATTCAATGAACCTATTGGATAAGGAGTTTACCGAAGATATTTGCTGCGAATTGCTGCCGGAATGGAAAGGTCTGGATATAAAGATAACCCAGCTGAGCGGCGGAATTACGAATAAACTCTACCGCGTTCAATCGGAAGCAGGGGATTACACCGTCCGAATTTACGGCGACCAGACCGAACTTTTTATCGACCGCAATTGCGAGGCCCACACCATAATCGAGATGGCCAAAATCGGCGTTTCGTCGCGGATGGTAAAATTCATGCCCGAGATAGGCGTCACTATCGTTGAATTTATCGGTGATTCCATTGTGCTTACCAATGATCACTTTCTGGATAAATCTCTTTATCCGAAAATAGTCGATCCGATTCGTAAAATTCATGAGAGCGGGATTCAACTGCAAAAAGTATTCAACCCGATGGTGGAAGTGAAGAAAATGTTCACCATCCTCAGCAATCTCAAGGTAGAATATCCGGAATTCGATATCGCCGGTACGATTGAACGATTGGTAAAATTGACGGAGATTATCAATATCCCTGAATCGGATTATTCGGCCTGCCACAATGATCTGCTGGCGGATAATTTTATCCTCATCAATGAAGATGCCAGGCATAAATACGATTCACCCATGTACATCATTGACTGGGAGTATGGCGGCATGGCGCCCCGTTACTATGACATTGCAGACATGTTCCAGGAGATCCTGGTTCCCCGCGAGGCCGAAAAGAGCATTGTGGCGGAATACAGCAAGGGCGATAATTTTGATCAGACCCTTTTTTATATCGACCTATTCAAACCATTTCCGGATATTTACTGGTTTTTGTGGAGCCTGATTCAACTCAATATCTCTAAAATCGAATTCGACTATTATAATTACGGCAAGACCAAATATGAAAATGCAATCGAGAATATGGTGTTTATAAAAAAGGAACACGGCGTCACTGTTTAGACTATGAAAAAACAAAAAAAAATCGTATTTGCATCCTCAACCCCGATGAATTACATCATGTTCAAGCCCATCGCCGACCGGATGCTGGCCGACGACAGAATCGATGTCTGGTTTACCGCCAAGCATAGTCCCAGGAAATTATACGGGGCGGTTGGCGTTAATAATGTCAAAATGATCCGGCACGAGTTGGCCGAGCTGAAAAAATTCGATATGTGTATCTGTCCGGGTTATTTTTTCAAGCCCAAGCGAACAGCCATAAAAGTGGAGATGTTTCACAGCGTAAGTATTGATAATTACTCCGTCTCCCCCAAGGCCTTGAGATTTGACAAGCTGTTTATCATCGGCCCCTATCTGTATGATAAATTCCTATCTACCGGCACCCTTGCTGAGGATGATTCCCGTCTGGAAAAAATCGGTATGCCCAAAGTCGATTGCCTGGTTGACGGTTCCCTTGATGCTTCTGCCATCAAAAAGAGATTTGAGATCGATAACGATCGACCCACGGTGCTTTATGCTCCCACGCGGTCGGTCGTCAGTGGCACGTCGCTCGAGCATGCCGGTGAAGACATCATAAAAACCATTTCTGCCATGGACGTTAATTTCATCATCAAATTACATGATCGCAACTACCGGATGTGGCGCAAAAAAAATCCGATGGACTGGCGACACAAGCTTGAAGAGATAAAAACCCCCAACATGAGAATAGTGACAGATTATGATATCTGTCCGGCCTTTATTGTCTCCGATCTGCTTATCAGCGATGTCAGTTCGGTAACTTATGAATTCTGCCTCCTGGATCGGCCGGTTATTTTTTACCATATAGACCAGATGGTTGAAGCGGTGGAGCATAAAGAGCGCGATCGTTGGGGCAACGAGGTTTCAGACCTGCTGGCCTGGGGCCGGGATTGCGGCCAGGTAGTCAAAAATGTTGCGGAATTGAGAGCTGCCGTAGAACACGGTCTGGCCCATCCGGAGGAAAAAGGCGACATTCGAAAAGAATTTGGGCAAAAATTCTTTTATAACCCCGGTCAGGCCACCCATACCGCCGTAAAAAAAATCTATGAATTATTGGGATTGGACCCGGCGCGATAACCTTTAACAATCGGGCAAAAACGGATGGCTAAAGATTGTCATTTATAAAACAATATTCCAATCTTCCATTATTCCAATATTCCATGTCCGCGGCAATGACTCAGGCCTAAAAATATATTCCGTAACTTGCTTTACCATATAAATTCAATCATCACATACTAAGGAGCTAAATGTTGCAGGCAGTTATCCTGGCAGCCGGCAAGGGAACGCGGCTAAAAACCAAAACAGACACGCTTCCTAAGGCGATGATCGAAATCGAAGGCAAACCCCTGCTGGAGTATTCTCTGGACGCCCTAATCGAAAATGGCATAACCGATGTGATTTTGGTGATTGGGTTTCGTCATGAAACCATCACCCAAAGATTTGGGACTGATTATCGCGGTTTAAAGATCCGCTATGTTTTAAATGATAATTATGCCGGCAGCGGGAGCATGTATTCCCTTGCGCTGGTCAAGGATCTCATCAAAGATGAGGTCCTTTTGATGGAATCGGACCTGCTTTACGAATCCCGGGCCATATCCCTGTTGCTGGAGGGGGGGCACCCCAACTCCATCCTGGTCGCAGGTTTGAGCGGTTCGGGTGACGAGGTCTACATCTGCGCCAACGATACGCAGGAAATAATCGAACTTGGAAAGAATATTCCTGTGAGCAGCAAGAAAAATGCCATCGGCGAGTTGGCCGGTATTTCAAGATTTCAACGTCAGTTTCTGCAATATGTATTTAGCAAGGCACAAGAAGATTTCCAAGACGGCAACATAAATTACCATTATGAAGAATGTGTTTTTAGAACCAGTCAACTGACCATCCCAATTCATGCCGTGGTGGGCAAAGACCTGGCATGGATTGAAATAGACACGGCTGCAGATCTTCAAAAAGCCCAGGAACTGATTCACCCCCGGATTAAAGATAAATTTCGGCACAGGTAAGGGTTTCAGCTTTCAGGGATGCCCTAACCACTTATACACCCCTTCCGTATTGCGGAACGCCCGGCAACTATTAAAACGGGGCCAACATCGCCGGGTTTGTGAAGGTGGTTGATGCCATGCTCGACCAGGGTGTCGTGTAAAAGAATGACGGAAGACAAATGTCGAATCTACTGTTTGACGATATCAAAAATATAAGTTATCAACAGATGATTTTCAATATCGAGTATATGGAACGGGATGGGAGAATCAGCCTGGCATGTTCGGGGTCGAACAAATTAAAAGTCAACTTATAGAAGATAAATCCAGACTCCTTGATCATGTCATCCATACCCTTCGCGATCGACTCGGGCAGGAAAATTATTATTCTGACAATGAGATCGATTGGGGGACCAGTGCCGGGGTCGTGATGCTTCTCGGGCAAAATCCTGCCGGGACAGGCCTGGGCCCAGGACCCTGCATCGTTTTGAATAAGCGGTCATTAAAAGTCAGACAACCCGGAGATCTTTGTTTTCCCGGCGGCAGTGTGGCCCCGTATATCGATCCTTATCTGGCACGGCTTTTTTCGCTGCCGCTGGCTTCTCTGGGGCCTTGGCGCTTTTGGGGCAATTGGAAAAAAAGCCATCCCCGGCAGGCTCAATTAATGTCGATCCTATGGGCCACTGGTTTGCGGGAAGGTTTTGAAGAAATGAGATTAAATCCTTTCGGGCTCAGGTTTCTGGGCCCATTGCCGCCCCAATCCCTGGTGATGTTTAGGCGCACCATATATCCGATGGTCGGATGGATTAAGCACCAGAAACGATTTTTTACCAACTGGGAGGTGGAAAAAGTTTTATATGTTCCCCTCCGGGACCTGCTCAATCCAAACTATTACCGCAGATATCGGCTCAGGATGGGTAGCACCCCCGGCCGGGGGCGAATCGAGTCGATTAAAGACTTTCCCTGTTTTCAACTACAGGCACAAAATGGGAAGGAAATCCTGTGGGGGGCAACCTACCGGATTACCATTGATTTTCTGGAATCCATATTTGATTTCAAGCCCCCGCCCATCAAAACACTTGCAGTGATAGAAGGTGCCTTGGATGAGACCTATTTGACCGGGGAAAGATAGATCCCTGCCGATTGCAGTTTTTTCTTGCCATATAAGAAGAATTCTGTAATATACGAATAGAAGAAATCGAGAACATAAGAACAGGATGTATTAAAATGCGAAAAATTGCAGTGGCAATGGCCAAAGGCGGCGTGGGTAAAACCACGACTGCCGTAAACCTGGCCCACGGACTGGCATCTTCTGGAAAACGGGTTTTGTTGGTGGATTGTGACACCCAGGGACAGACTGCCAAATTTTTAGGTCAGAAGCCGCAATTCGGTCTTTATGAATTTATTACCGAGCGCCAGGAAAACGGGCAGGCTATTTCCCGAAATGCAACCCTTCATCCGACCCGTGAGAATCTCTGGCTTCTTGATGGAGGCATCCGGTTGGTGGAATTAAAGAACTGGCTGGGGGAGCAACCCAGGGAAATCCGGCAAACGGTTCTGGCCCAAAAGCTGGTCCCCAAGCAAGGGGCTCTGGATTATCTGATTTTTGATTGTGCGCCGGGCTGGGACGTGTTGAGCGTCAACATCCTCATGGCGGCAACCGAGGTTCTCTGCCCGGTCGCCCTGCAGGGACCATCCATGGAGGGTTTGAAAACCTTTTTCAGATATCTTCAATCCGCCCAGAAGTTAAACCAGGATTTACGGCTGGAATATATCTTGCCGACCATGTTTGACCGTCGGACCCGCCACAGTCATGAGATGTTCAACCAGCTCAAAAAGCATTTCAGCCGGCAGATGTGCGATCCAATCCATTACAGCGTTCGTCTGTCAGAGGCCCCGACCAATGGGCGGACGATTTTTGAATACAGGGCTAGCGCTCAGGGGGCTTACGATTACCAGAATTTAGTCAGGAGGATAATGAACAATGGCAGATAGGAGCAAGACGACCCCTGATCTTTTTACGGACAGGTCCTTGGATCCGGTGGAGTCGGCCACCGGCTATGAGAAACCATCGCCATCACTCAAGCGGTCGTTCAACAACGTTTCCAAGAAAAAGGCCGGTTTCTATCTTTCAGTGGATGTTCTGCAGCGCTTTACCCATAAATTTCATGAACTGAAACTGGCCGGGGTGGCCATTGACAACAAGTCAACTTTACTGGAGCTGGCCCTCTCCTTTGCCTTGGATGACATGGATAAGGGCAACAACAGTCGGATATTGCAAAAACTCCGTTGAACCGCCCCAGGCGTTCCGGAACCGGAAAAAATGATTATGCGTGTGGCCATTACCCATACCCGTTTCCAGGAAGTTGGCGGAGTCGAGCGCTACATTTACGAACTTTGTAAGAAATTGATTGCCGGGGGACATGAGGTTCATTATTTTTGCCATTTCTGGGATGAAGAACCGGAAGGAATCAAGTTTTACAAGATCCCCTATATATTCAAGCCCCTTCGCTGGGCCAAGGTTCTGGCCTTTGACAGGCTGACCCGGAGAGCCATCAAACGTCACGGCCCCTTTGATATCGTCCACGGCTTTACCAAGACCTCACGCCAGGATATTTATACCGACGGTTCAGGTTGCCTTGAAGATTTTCAGGGCTATTCGCTGGGCAAAAGCGCCATGCGTCGCTTTTTGGGACGAATGACGCCCCATCAGCGGGCGGTTCTCTCCGTTCAAAGGGCCCGCTTTACCAGGGGAAATTTCAAGCGCATTATAACGGTATCCAAACTGGTTCAAAGTCAAATTTGCCAACACTACGGACTGACCCATGAAGAGGTCGAGGTCGTTTACAACGGTATTGATCTCGAACGCTTCCATCCACGCAACATTTTACGTTACCGCTCAACTGTCCGTCGCGAGCTCGGACTGGATGATGAAGTGCCGGTTATTTTATTTGTGGCCAACGATTATGAACGCAAAGGGCTGGGAACTCTTTTGCGGGCCCTGCCGCGACTGGATGGTGCGGTTTGTCTGGTTATCGGTAAAGAACGCCCTCATCGCCGGTCACGGTTCGTAAAAATGGTATCGGAACTGGGCGTGCTGGACAGGGTGCATTTTTTAGATGTGCGCCCCGATGTCGATCGATTTTTTGCAGCCAGCGATTTGTGTTGCCTGCCGACTTATTTTGATGCGTTTGGTATGGTCATACTTGAAGCCATGGCCACCGGTATCCCCTCCATCGTTTCTGCCACGGCCGGTGCCGCCGAAATTATCGTTGAGGGCGAGAGCGGTGCGGTGCTGCCCGATCCTGATGACGATAGGGTTCTTGGGCAGCTGATAAAACCATTTATGGATCTGGCCTATGCCAGAAAAGCCGGGCAACGCGCTCGGAAGGAATGTCAGCGTTTTTCCTGGGACAGTCATTTTGACAGAATACTGGAAATTTACGACGAGGTGTGCGACACAAGGTAACGAATAAGCGTTTTATCCATAGTCCCGCAGTGGCATAAATGAGGTTATCGGTTTTTGATTCTAGTATCAATAGGATTTCAAATTGATGATTATCGAGGTGGGGTTATGGATAACACAGTGATATATTTAAAAGACTGCAGAGCCACTGCTGCCCCCGCTCTTTGCAACCCTTAATTTATTATCCAACAGCAACATCCACCGTTCTAATAGCACCGCTTTCTGCATTAGTGAAGCCAAGGTCTTCCGCTCGGTTTGCTGTGAAGGAACACTCTTCGATCAAAACAGTTCTTGGTGGGTCCGCAGGATGATAGGCCGAATAAATACCCCCGCCTCCATTAGCGCGGTTATTCCTCAGAACGGAGTCGAATAGTTTAAGAGTCACGCCCCGGAGCATGATACCGCTCCCAACAGAGCCGAGGTCAAGTCCCGTAGCAAACCCCGCACTCATTCGTCACACCGGAAATAATCATTGCCTATATCGATATCTGCCTCGTGCGTAGCTGATGATAAGCATATAAGACTAAAAAGAAATACCAAAACTAGCACATTCTTTCTCGAAATATTTCTCATCGCTTGGTACCTCCTTTGTCCTCCTATTTAATTATGACCGCGAAACTGCGGCCTCCTGTATCACAACTTTGCCAACATCGCATATTTTGCAAAGGTTGGGCTAACAATATTGCTAATCATCGAGCAGTGCCTGTGGACAATTTGTATCCAGCAAAAGTTCCTCCCGGTTCTAATTCTATTAGGATCTCGTCATATGAATAGGGTGTTGAAAAAGTGACATCTCTATTCTGACCATTTATTACCAAAATATAGGGCTATTCTGTCGTTGCGGAATTAACAATCCCGAGCAACTCCCTTCCCCGCATCATCCAACGTTATTTGGAGTAATGCTATTTGCAAAAACTTCTTTAAACAGTGACGATGTCTTGATTATCAATCAAGCAGCAAGAAATTTGTAGCAGGGGTCGTGGAAACGTTATTGAATGTTAGCTCCCAGAAAAAACCGAAATTATCCTGTTGATCCGTCCATTCAATATAGTAGGTCTGCCCAGCAGTCACTGAGAACCTCGAGATCTGTTCTGTGTAAATATTGTAGTCATGATCACCCCCATCATCACAGAGGTCATTATCTCCGCCAACCGCACAATTTTCAGTGCCGCAGGGGCCACCAGAATGAATATATAAAACATTGTCCACGCCAGCTCCACAACTGGAGATATTAATCATTCCATTTTTAGAAGGGGTATATGAGAACCATTCGGAGTTAGTGTCTCCAGAACATGATGAAGCACCACCACCGGTCCTTGGGCCTGAAGCCATATGTACCCCAGGAGTTACATCAAGTGCCGTGACGCAGGTGTCCCCCCCGCCCGTTCCGGGAGTAAATGCTAACGTCCAATTAAAACCGGAACTTTCTTGCTGATCTGTCCATTCAATCAGGTATGTATTTCCGGTTTTAACATAGATGGCTACAAGTTCTTGATAATCGCCGCTCAAGCAATAATCGTTATCACCACCAGAATCGCAGTCTTCCGAACCACATCCGGTTGTATGTATATATAAAACCGTATCAACCACGTTACCACAACTACTGACTTCCAGCAGCCCATCAGCGGTTGCAACGTATTTAAACCATTCGGAGTTAACGGCCTGAGAGCAAGCAGAAGCGCCGAGACCACCGTCGGGTCCATCAGTAGAGTGATCCCCCGGGGATACCGCTATAGCGGTAGCGCAGGTTTCGCCGCCTCCAGAAACAGCCCATGCGTAGCTATTGAACAGTGTGCAAAATGAAATTAGAAAAATAAAAATACTAATTTTTTTCATCATATACCTCCTTTGGATTAGACGTTTACCCAATAAGAACTATAGTATTAAAAATGAAAACTGTCTGTCTATCAATGGAGTTAGCTAATTCACTTTAGGTTCAATATGTTTCATAATTTTTTAAATACAATAGCAAAAGAATTACCTATAGCCTAACAAAAAAAATGTGATTTTCAAAGTTGGTATAGTCTAAACTCTGCCCTTACTACCACCAATTCAACTCAAATCTGACAGAATTAAAACTTGAGATTTTTTGCCATTAGCCCAAATATCAATTTTTACTTAATTTATACATATACGATATGGATACACGCAATCTATCCTATCAGAGAATCGGGTGTCAAATTAAAATCAGAAAAAATGGTGGTTTTGTGATACAAAAAGGGGCAGATCCAAGCTACCGGATTTACCCATTTTTGTTGGGATATAATTTGGAAATCTCAGGAATTTTAGACGCTTGATATGTTGCTTTTAGTAGCAGAAAGCACCACCGGGGGCCAGGTAGCAGCTATTAATTATAAAGTAACAGTAGAAGCAGCCAGGGCAATGCCTTCTGCGCAGTATACTCATCTGCCCCTATATCCACCGCGGTAAAACCGTCTCCAGCATTATTCCAGAGGATGGTATTGAGTATTTTCAGCCCTGTGATGATATTGGTGCTGCCGTTACTGTTGATGTTGATGCCTCCCGCCCATTCATTGCCGTTTCCTACGATGGTGTTGTTCAAAATGACGACCTTTTCAATCAATGAGCAAATTTTCAACTCGATTATCCAGACAGTTTCGTTCATTGCCAGCACTAATTTGTAAATTAGCGAATGTGTGCCCCGTGATTGTGTTGTCAACTATCTCTACTGTTGAAATGAGGTTATTAGTGCTTGCTTGATCCGAGGCACTCGTCATCCAGATAGCGATCTTATTGTCTCCCGAAATGTTGGATATGGAATTTCCCGTAATCTTGACCGATCTAATTTGATTATAGTGCATCGAAGATCCTAAAGCTGCGGAAATTTCGATGCCCCGAGCCCCGTTGTCAGTAAGTTCATTGTTTTTGATTTCAATATCGCTTTAATTATGACATCCCAGCTGCCGCTGCAACTATCCGAAGAGTTGTTTGTATTTGCTTTGTTAGGTTTTGTTCCTTTCTTTGTATATTTTGTAACCTATTTGATTTAGCCGATCCATAGAATCTGACATCGTGTTTATGGTTTTTGCACCTTCATTTAATGATACAGCTTTAAAGAAATAATAAGTGAGATAAACACCGGATGTAGTACCAAATTGCAGATCTTCCTCCATCTCTTTTTCTAATTGATCTTTAGCAAAATTAACAAGAAAATTGAGCCACTCAACTTGATTATCCTGGATTTTCAGCCAATTTTGAATATTTCTGTATCTAGCATTAAACAACTTCCAGAGGCTATATACTGAACTTGAGGTGGCCTTTATTTCGTTTCTCTCCTCCATACCCTCAGTAATTAGCTTAAAATTTTTTAGGTTATCAGATTTACCAAATCCAAACATATATTTTCCCGTTTTCTATTAATTTTTTCCACTTATTTACCCCCATGCTTTTTCTAGTTCTTCATCAGTGTTGAAGATACAATCTTGGGCATGCGTTGACTTACCAAACTTGGGAGTGATAACCGTTCCACCGCTGAATTGAGATTGATTCTCGGCCTTGTTTTAAGAAGCTGTTTCTCTACCCGATCCAGCCACCACCGCTGGCCTTTTGGATCAAAGTACAGCGAAGTATCCTCGTCAAATGACGTGTGCTCTTTCAGGGCTGCCTGGTTAGCAGTTCGAACCATATCCCTGATCTTGGCCGAAATTTCCTCCTGGGTGTCTTTGTAGGTTGATTGAATCGCAATGAAGTTTTTTGTTTCTTTTCTTGCCTTTCGGGTGAGTTTTCTAGCGGCGATTTCCATCAACGCGAAGTGTATTTGTTCATGCTCAAGCACATATTCCAATTTTTCTTCGGAAACACGTGGGTTTAGCCAGGAGCATTCTGGAATCATGACGGCCTCGAAAGCAATATGTTTTATACTGCCAAAGTACTGGATTTGTTGATTTAAATATCTGCGGACAATCATAAGCTTGGAGCCTTTGGCCGCACGAATCCGACAACAGGTATGGGCGGCTATGTTTTTTGCATGTGGCTCAATATTCGCCGGCAATTCCAATGCCTGAAAATCATCAACCGTCAACTGTCTGTATTTGATTCCATTTTTGAGTATCTCCTGCTTGTTGTCGATTTCCTTTAAATGGGGTCGTGCATATTCCGGAAGCTGGGCACAACCGGACAACAATAACAATAACTGTATCAGCAGGATGGAATTTATGAATCGAAGCATCTTTACTCCTGCGGTTCACGCCTCATCTGAAGCCACTCCGTACGGTATGCACCTCTCTATCCGCGTGCTCAAGCTTTATTTTCATCAAAAATCAAAACTCTCGGTTTCATTTTTCATACAATAGGTTTTAAATTTAGTTCTATATATACCAGTATATGAAATCCGGCAAAAGTGCATGTATGTTTCGTATATCTCACGGTTTCTGGTGTCGTCAAGACCGGAGATCCATAGCAGAGACCTTCAATGAAGGCCCGTTTGCGATAAGTTTACAATATCACTACTTTTAAGAGTCCTAACTTTTTACGGATACTACATAAAGATATCACAGGTTCAACCGAATTTTGCTTATGTTGGGGATATTGCAGGTTTTGGAACTGTAAAAAAGTGCGATTAAAATCTGAGTTCTTTCCATGGCAAACCTGAGGCTTCAAAGGTTAGCAAACGATCAGAGGTGCGAACTGTTGCTTTACTATATGTCAGTTTTATTTCCTCTATAGATTCACTCACTCGGAGGTTAATTTCAGTAAAAGCCGAAGATTCTGCTGCTAAACCAAATGCTCGGCTGGATGTTATCACCACAGCAACATATCTTTCCACTTCCGATGCAAGCAGCTCATCCTGAATTGGAAGTAGCGTTTCAATAAATCGGTTGGAGGTTGCACCAAATCCGACAGCACGATCTTTGGTTACCAGCAAAGCAATATATGGCGATAAGGACGCAACTCCTTTTCCTGATTCGTCTATCCTCAAAGGCAATGCCCGCCAAGCATTTAATGAAGTGGATATTACGAAAAAATGCTGATCAGTCAAAAATACACCTAAATAACCTCTTGAGCCTCTCCATAGCACCTTCTCATCTGGTCGAAGATCAAAGGTGATGGTCTTTCTCCCCTCGATAATAGCGATAATTTTACCTTTCGATTCTGCAATATCAATTAAATCTTCAATTTCTTCTTCGGCATAGGAGGATATGGTGATTCCAAAAATGAACAAGCAAATTATACTTATAAGAAATTTTCGACATCGCAACATTGCTGTTCTCCAGAAACAGTTAATTATTATTAGGCCCATAACCAGACTAATACCGTCTTCATTTTCCTTGCCAATAGCACAAACTCAGCCAATGTTGCAATATTTTTTGGATATCTCAAACAATTCGAACACTTAAAAGGTTAAAATAAATAGCAGTAGTACGAAACCGCTTCGCGGTAGCCTTCCTTGATCCAAGTTTTAGATAATAGCTACTACCTTCCAAAATAGTCGTTTTTTTACCCTGATCATATTAAATATTTCCATTTTGTCTTTAACCCTAAAGCAAGGAGGTATGACATGAGTCAAGTCTCCGTCGACAGAGGTTAAACATTCCAGGCCACGAAGATTGGTTAATCCCGAATCCCTGATCGAAAGGTTACCTTTAGCCTCAGTATAACCTGACAAGGCTCTAACGTCTTCTATGCTGTTTATCTCATAGTCGCCTTCCCATGCAAGTTCGCTACAATGTTTTTCGGCAACCGTTGAGTTTAAGATGAAAATTCCAAAAACAACAAGGACAGCTAACGCGATTGATAATTTGAAACTATAACTTTTCATTTTTCTGCCCCTTTCCTCCAATAAAAAAGCCAAGGCACCTTGTAAACTGGTAACTTGGCTATTTATTTAAGACATGTGGCATCATGTCCATTCTCGCCTCGGTGAGTTTGGCGATACGGTTTACTGTTTCCAGAACTTCCTTCTGCCCCATCCTGCAAGCCCAAGCAGTCCGGTGCCAAGGAGAATCATTGTTGACGCCTCGGGAACGGCAGCCATGTTTCCATTTAATTCGAAAAAATCGATATAGTGGCCGTTCCCGAATCCACCCCCCAAATAATTAACGGTTATTAAATAGTTATCGACACATAGATCACCTAAATCAAAATTTAACACCTGATAATTTCCTTCGCCCGGACCTGTTATATTGAAAGGATTACCATTAAGGTAAAGATCTGACACTATTTCATCCGTTTCAGAACCGTATCGCCCATAGGTAAAAAGCATATCCGTGTAATCGGAAGTTAACTCAAAGGCAAACTGATAAGATGATGTGGCATCTGTCAAAGGCCTGCCGTCGCTTACGATATCTCCTATCCTTCGAACTGATAAATATCCTGGTAGAAGTTCATTTTGAACATCTCCAGTAAAAGCAAGAGAACCAAAATCAATTGTCTGTCTACCATCGTAGTCGTTGTTAGCTGCGAACTCATCAGCACCAATTATTGGATTGACATTTCCATCTACCTCGCCAACTCTGAATAACAAGGTTGCTGAAGCAGAACCAATTAAAAGTAAAAATGAAAGAATAACAAAACCGCCGATGCACATTACATTTCTTTTCATTTATTCTCTCCTTTTGCTTGTGAACCCTAAATTACAATGACCCCACAATGGAATAGAGAAATAAAAACCTTTTTCTGTGTCTTCATAATTCCTCCTTTCGTTTCTATGCTCTAACCAAAAGGGAAGGTTCTTGAATTTATATTGAAAAACGATTGTTGATTTTATCAGAGGCTCAGGAGTCGATCAATAAAAGAAGAAATATATCAGATCAAATTGAATAAGAGAATCAGAAGCAATTTGTAAGGATTTATACCCAGATCGAAAGATGTTAGTCAAGCAAAAAAAATTACCTCCATGTTGTGTTATCTTCCCAGTATATGAAATCCGGCAAAAGTGCATGTATATTTCGTATATCTCACGGTTTTCAGTGTCGTCAACACCGGAGATAAGCAGTTACATGCAATCTTGAAATGGGCTTCAATTAAGCATGGTTATCGCTTATTGAAAAATAAGTTCCCCTAATCATTAAACAACGGCAACCATATCCAAGGCATAGCCTTTCCTTTGGATTCGAAGACATAGGCCGAGCCGGAGGCGGAGCCGTTGTCATCGTCCTCGACAGCACCGACCACCACCGTGTCACCGCTGATGGAGACGTTATATCCGAAATAGTCATTCGCCACGCCGTCGAAGGCGGTGATCTTTTTTACCAGCCCCCAGTTGCCGGCACCGCCCTGATCACGTTTAAAGATATAGGCAGCACCGGCGCCATTGCGGTTGCTATCGTCAGACCCGACCACCACCGTGTCACCGCTGATGGAGACTGATTCTCCAAAATAGTCATCCGCCGCACCGTCGAAGGCGGTGATCTTTTTTACCAGCCCCCAGTTGCCGGCACCGCCCTGATCACGTTTAAAAATATAAGCTGATCCGGAGTTGGTGCCTTTGTCATCGTCCTCGACAGCACCGACCACCACCGTGTCACCGCTGATGGAGACGTTATATCCAAAATAGTCATCCGCCGCACCGTCGAAGGCGGTGATCTTTTTTACCAGCCCCCAGTTGCCGGCACCGCCCTGATCACGTTTAAAGATATAGGCAGCACCGGCGCCATTGCGGTTGCTATCGTCAGACCCGACCACCACCGTGTCACCGCTGATGGAGACTGATATCTCCAAAATAGTCATCCGCCGCACCGTCCAAGGCGGTGATCTTTTTCACCAGCCCCCAGTTGCCGGCACCGCCCTGATCACGTTTAAAGATATAGGCGGCTCCGAATTGATAACCACTAATACCATTGTCACCGTCAGCTCCGACCGCTACCGTGTCGCCGCTGATGGAGACGGAGTCACCAAAAAAGTCGCCTAACACACCGTCGAAGGCGGTGATCTTTTTCACCAGCCCCCATTGGTCGGCACCACTTTTATCGCGTTTAAAAATATAAGCTGATCCGGAGTTGGTGCCTTTGTCATCGTCATAGAAAGCCCCGACCACCAACGTGTCACCGCTGATGGAGACGCGATATCCGAAATAGTCATTCGCCACGCCGTCGAAGGCGGTGATCTTTTTTACCAGCCCCCAGTTGCCGGCACCGCCCTGATCACGTTTAAAGATATAGGCAGCACCGGCGCCATTGCGGTTGCTATCGTCAGACCCGACCACCACCGTGTCACCGCTGATGGAGACTGATTCTCCAAAATAGTCATCCGCCGCACCGTCGAAGGCGGTGATCTTTTTCACCAGGGTGAACAGGGGGTCGATCATCACAGGATAGGACGCGCCAGTGTCGTTTATCACAAAGGAAATCCGGGATAGCAAGTCTTCTGGGACAGCGCTTTGCACAGCAAGCTTCGCAGGAAGCGATCGGCCGGTAGCGTCCCAGGCTTTAAGACCGCTATAGCGCAAAATAGTTTGGTCTCTGGCTTTACCAAAGGCAATTGCTGTACCTTTTTGCTCCAGACGCGGCTTTAGAGAGCCAGATACGGTCCACTCCACTAATAGGCGTCCCCTTTCATTATTACCGGCGGGTGGTTCTCTGAGCGTAACACCATGCTCAAGGCCTTGATTGCTATTCACATACCACTCGGTAAGTACACCGCGCCTGTACTCAATGCGATGGCCAGAGGCCTTAATTGTACCAGGCTGCACCGGTTGGACAGGCTCCATAGCACCATCATAGCCGTAACCAGAAAGGGTCATCTCCAAATACCAGGCAGGTTCCATTTGGCCGTTCGGAAGCACGTGAACCCCTTGATCTGTAAAATAGGCGCTCATTTTCTGATTGCGGTTGAAAGCCTGGAATGTGCTGGTCTTGCCTGATGGCAGGGTTCTTTCAAACCTGCTCACCTCGTACTCGGCTTTTTGCATGTGTTGCGAAATATTTTCCTGAGCCAGTGCCGGTAAATCAGCCAAACAGGTTGCACTTTGTTTTTTCGAAAGATGGGATGAAATTCGTTTGTCTTTATTGAAGAAAATTTTATTGGTTGCCTCAAAAAAAGTGTGATTGGCTGTGCTAATGCTTGGCACACATAATAGATAGGCAAAAAAAACAACAGCGAAAAAGAAAAAGTTGGGTGTTTTTTTCATTTCTGGTCTCCTTTCAATCTGAGTGACACTTTAGGCTATTGGATAATTCCACGAAATTAAAAAGCCCCCAAAGGTTAAAATAACTCCCGGAGGCTTTCATTCAGTGACCTTCTGGAAAAGTCTGGTCATGGGCTTTCTCCATCAGGATGCAATGGTTTATAGATTATTGATGAATAAAAAATTCCTTGATATTTTTTTTTGGCCTGGAGAGACATTTGTTTTCGTTCAAGCGAGAGCCGCTGGTAAACAGATTATAGAGGTTCTGGATAATAGAGCCGACGTAGATGGAACGGTTAATTCAGGTTTGGCCAGTTGTTTACTTATAGAAAAGGGTTAGCCTTGTCAAGGGACCATATAAAAAGTATTACATTGTAGTAAATAAAAAGGCGGATAAATGTTGACGCCGAAGTGGTGTTATCTTGCCATGATCTGCAATTTGGCCGAATTACAGATACGATTTGAATATCATATGTTTTTGAAGATTTCAAAAATACTGATCAATAGCGAGACTGTCGAAAAAGCCCAAAAAAGGCGATTTTACCAATTTCGCATGTAGTAAAATCAATAAGTTACAAGCACTAAATTCACAAATTTAGGGTTTTTCGACAGTCTCAGCAGTAACCTGTACTTTGCCCTTGAAATCTGGGAATGATGATATCACAACCTTTTTACATTTTTATGACCACCGATGTTATGTCATCATCTATTTTCACCCCGCCTATGAATTTATCCAAGGTGTCAAAAATTGCATCAATAATTTGCGTTGCGTCTGAAGAAGCGTTTTGTTGAATTGTATTTAGGATAGGCTCTTTGCCTAACATTTCTCCCTTGTTGTTGCGTGCCTCCCAGATTCCGTCTGTACTGAGAAAAATGATTTGGCCATTTGAAAAATTAGTTTTCATATTATCCTCATAGATCCATTCGGCATCCACACCAAGTGCGATTCCCGATCCACCAAGCTCACTGAATGAGTCAGAACCAGGATCATAAAAAATGCCGGGATCATGTCCTGCCCGCACCCATTCGAGTTGTCTCGTTGCAGTGTCAAGAGCCAAAAAAAACATCGTCATAAATTGCCCAGAATCTTCAACATCTTTCACGAGCTGACGATTCACATCAGAAATGATCGTGGCAGTGCTGCCCGGTAAAGATACCCGCTGCCGCAAAGAAGAACGAACAGTGGCCATTAGCAAGGCAGAGGAAATACCGTGTCCGGAAACATCCCCGATAGCCACCCCAATTTTTTGTTCAGTCGCGTCATCAATAATTATAAAATCATAATAATCCCCACCGGTTTCATCACAGTAGACGCTTTTGCCTGCTATATCGAATCCATTAACTTTTAAATTACTTTTTGGAAGAAGATTCTGTTGAACTTCCTTGGCCAAATTAAGGGATTGCTGCATTCTTTCCCGTTCAATCAGGCCTTTGGTCATTTCATTGATTGCATCGCCAGTATACCCAATTTCATCATTGGAAAAAACCTGCACTCGTTTGTCAAAGCGACCGTTTCTTATCCTATGAAGAGTCTGAATAATGTCCCGGAAAGGGACGCTCAGGTTGCGACTCACCAAAATAGTCAGACAAATACCAACCACGATAAAAAGCAATGCATTGATAATGATCGCCGGTTGTAACTTTGCAAGCGCGAGGGCAGGTTCGTGTTGACTTCCCAAGATGCTGTTCAGAGTCACGATTATGCTGATCAGGGGAATCAGGTTACATGCAAAGAGTAGGGCTACCAAGCGGGTTCGTATTCTAATTCGCAGCGTCTTCGGAATGGCAGAAAGACCGCCATCTGGAAAGAAATACGGCGCCAGCCGCTTTTGCAACAAGTGCTCGAGCAGAAAAAAAGCAACGGTGACGGTGATCAGGCCGATACTCAGGCTATTATACAAGGCGCGTTGAATCAGCTGTGCTCCGGAATCATAAGCCCAATGAATCGTAGACCAAATAATTGCCGACAGGACCCACATACTAAAATCCAATGCGATTAAAACAAATGGCTCGTTTAGCAGCCGCTGGCGAGCTTTTAATTTAAGATCCTGGGGTATGGATGTGCGCCTGAACCGGGCATTTAGGTAATGGCGGATAGGTTTTTCATAGACCAATGTCATTACATAAACGAAAGAAAATGCAAATGGAGTAAAAAGCGCATCAGTCCAATAAGGGATAGGATTGTTAAATAACTCTTTGGGATATGGCTCAGTTCTATGCATCAAAGCGGTTACTAAAAAAACACCGATGAAGTTGGCAATACCGTTAGCAACGAACATTAGGTTTTTGAGATAGAAAAGTTTTAATTTATTCATGATTCGTTCTCCTCTATATGGAGGATTTAAAACCAGTAAGGAGGAAGGCACTGTTATATAATTAAATAGGTATGAATGGCAGCGATAAAATTCGACTAAAAAATGGGGTTTTGAAAACTAATATATTTACGTTGTATTGCCTCAAAAGCAAATAATGGCGACGCTTTGCATCCTTATATCGTAGACACTTGGCTCTGAGCTGACAACGTCTGCAATCGGTTTGGCTCGACATATATCTTCTCAAAAGCTTACCTTTATGCTTGCCTGCTTTGCCAAATCGCTTAAGACGTTTACCATTGGGACAAATATATTCATCCTTGTCGCCATCGTATTGGAAATCAGCAAATGTAAACTTTTTTGATCGCGGTCGATAACCCACCCGACTGGCAAATCTCTCATCCCGGTTACGGAATTTGTTATCAGGGATATACGCATCCAGCTTTTCTTCGCTACATTTGTTTAAATTGGTTACGCTATGGTAGCTTGAATCAGCGGTCAGAATCTTGCCTTTAAAATAGTCCTTGCGTTTGCCGATACTTTCAAGATTTTGCTTCGCACCATCGACCACTGGTGGTAGATTATCATTGTCCAGCCCTTTGCCAATAGCCTGGCCATCAACGATGACCTGGTGTTTTGAATCCACTATAGCTTGAGCGTTATAGCCCTGAACGGTGCCGTGGGAGGTATGCATCTTAGCAGAATCGTTGTCGGTTACGTTGCTGTCAAGCTCTTTTTTGTTTACTCCGATTTTTTTATCATTTTCGCTCAGCCACTTTTCTATTTTCGCCGCTTGCTGCTCGAGTCTTCTAATTTGTTTTTCTTGGCTGGCAGGCATCTTCTGCTTTACCGCATACTCATCTTTGTCTACCTGAATATGATCTTCAACCAACGCCTTGAGTTTACCTTCAATTTTTTCTTTCCCTTTTTGCAAATCACTTATTTTACCGCGACATTCCTTGGAAGCATTGGAAGAAAGTTTGCAGCCATCGATGGCAAAAAAGGTTCCGCCCAAAATACCCTCTTGCTCGCACACCAGCAATATGTCTCTGAACAATGGCTTAATTTGATCTTTCATCGAAGAAACAAATGAGGCAATCGTGCTATGATCAGGCTGTTGGTTATTTGTGAATAATCGTAGCGTTTATATTTGGCCATCTTTTCTCCGGGTAGATTGTGAACTTTTTCTGCTTAAACTACTCAGCTATATAGCATATAACTATCTATTATAAAGGAATAAAGTTAGTAAAATACAGTAAATTTTAACCGCTTGAAATACTTAGGTTGAATGAAATGAAAAAAGAAAATACAAAGGTAACACGCTCAAGGGTTAAACCTTTTTCGACAGTCTCTGAGAACATCACCAACTTAGCGTGATTACAGATAACATCATTCTCGACCGTCAAGTCAATTGTATCTTGCAAGACGGAAATGTAAAGCCATGTCCGTCTTTTGACAAATAAACTGATCTGAAGCACTCATAATCATCGAACTGAATTGTAAGGTGGCAGCGAACTTACATAAAGAGTTTCTTCGTCAACTATTTTTACAGAAACATAAAAGTCGCCACCATAGTACATATATCCAAAAAAATGATTGTCTACCCCTTCAATAATATGGACTTTTGCATGACTGTATATACTTTGAAGTCCTATTATTTTCTCATCTAAGGATTCCTGATCCACAATTTTAATCCAACTATCGCCCTCGAGCTTTTTGCCATTGTCTTTAGGATCAAACATGATTGCATCAGCATACCTGTTGCTTCTCATGCCGTAATAAATATAATAGTCGTCCCAATTGTCTCGTAGCTCCGCTAAAGTTACTTTATCATCAGCACCGGTCTGTTTTTTTATTTGTCCATAGTTTCCCGAGCTTACAATGATCAAAGCAAATATAATGATCAAAGCAAATATGGGGATTCCTATTCCAGCTAATTTTTTGCTGTTCATAGTTCCATCCCTCCCTATACACAGCCCCAGAATCTGACATAACTTGCCAATAGCACAACTTTGCTACTTTTACAGATACTTTTCGTATATCACAGGTTCTATAGTGGTGCTAATTGCTTTGCTATATAGAAATCGCTATTTTTGAGGCATACACGCCTTAATCTTTAAGCAGCAGCAACGGTATACATGGCATGGCTTTTGGCGAACAACCATCGGTAAGGTAATTAACTAAATTATGGAAAAAATTTTTGCCAGCTTGTGTCATATAAGATGGATCTTCGCTAAAACCCCATAAAAAGTCTTTTCCTTCCTGAACAAGTATCCAATGTGAATCATCATTTTCCTGCCTACCAAATAGGACCACTGCCGGATCTAATACGGGTTCATATACAGCCATAAATCCGGAATATGTATATAGCTGTACGATATTTATATTCGATATTGATATCGAATTGGGTTTAGAGAACACGCAATGGTTTGGATTAGGTACATAAATGGAGCTTCCATCAGTAATCCATCCATTTCCAAAACTAATAGACACGCCCATTTCTTGAAATAAGGTTCCACCACCGAACCCAAGCCCAAGTATAGGTACATCAACAGAACTTATTGCTTCTACCTGATCATTTGTACCCCATTCGTAGCCAGCCCCGGTATCTGATGAAATAATTACGAGCTGATACTGACCGAAATTGTGATCTACCACCGAACTTTTTGGGACAAAAATAACCAAATAGCCACGGCTTTGTAACAAAGTCTTAAATGCACTAGCACCCGCTACGTCTGTGTTGTAAACAAATGAAATCATATTATGAATCTTGCGAGGTTGAACCAGATAAGGGTAGTTAATTGACTCGGTGATACCCCAAATGCTATTGAAATTCCAAGAATTATATGTTGCCTGTTGCCTCATTTCAGCGGTAGTCTTACCGTATCCCCCAGCACTTGAAGACTGGCCGGATGTCAGCGTGTCCCAATAACAGTTGTTAATCTCGTAAAGATCTCCAATACGACCTACAAAACCGCCAGTGTTAGTACCTCCAGTCACAATACCGGCTGAATAGCAATTTTCTATTACACTTGTTAAAGATTGAACTCCCCAATTGATGCCGGCAAATCCTCCGACCCAGTCAGTCCCACTCACATTGCCAATTGCATAGGAATTTCGTATAGAACCCGCGAAATGCCCATTTACAGTGGTGCTATCATTTTCACCAACAAATCCACCGACAGAGTGTCCCCCAGTTACATTCCCGGTTGTGAAACATTCGCGTATCCTCCCAGTATTTGAGCCTGCAAATCCGCCAGATCTAGATCCACTGGCCGTCACATTCCCGGTCGAAAAGCACAAGGCAACCTCACCGCCATGATTATTGATGCCTACAAAGCCCCCCGTGTAGTCGTATATATCGCCATCCCCAAAGACAGCCGCTGTAGAGTAACTATGGGATATATTGCCACCTCTATTATAACCAACGAGACCTCCGACGCCATAACCGCCAGATACAAAACCGCTAACATGGCAGTTGCTGATATATATATCAGCAATTAATCCGGTTATAGCAACGAGTGCGCCAGCCGAAGAGGCTCCAGTAATATCAACGTTAATCATGCCTAAATTTTTTATGATGCAGCCATCATCAATAAAACCGAAAAGTCCCACATCAACATCATTAGGCCATGGATCAGGTCTGTTAATATAAAGGTTGGTAATTGCATGATGCTTTCCGTCCAAAGTTCCTGTAAATGGAGTGGTATTGGTGCCGATTGGTTCAAATCCAGCACCTGCGTTCCAGGTTGAAGTATCAGTACAATCAATGTCGCTGGTCAAATAGTAAATTCCAGATAGATCATTTTTGATGTTTTGCAATTCCGCACAGCTAGAGATCGATGTTGCAGCCACTGATACTGCCTTATCTGCCACAAATATGATGACAGAAATGGCCAACAGACAGACACAAAGACAACTTAATTTCATATTTTCTTCATTCATCTTTTGTGTTCCTTTTTGTTGAAGAGGCAGGTTTGAATATTTTTTTTAGATACGATTAGTATGGGTTAATTAGTGAAATTTCAAATGTTTATTGCAAGAACCATACAAAATTGAATAGTTAATTCAGGTGTAGTAAAAACAGAAGGTTAGCGCCTAATAGGAAAAGTTATCAGAGGGGTTAGTGAAGTAAATGCCATAAAAATTGGGGCATCTATTTCACAACTTTCAACCTATGACCTTCGGGTTATAAGACCGGAATATATTGCGGCTAAGAAATAGCAATTCAACTTGATTTACTTTAAGTCTGTGGGGGCACTTGGAATTAATTTTGAAATTTGAAAAGGGTTTAGAAAACCATCTAAGTCCTTAATATTATTGGTACGCCCGGCTGGGTTCGAACCAGCGGCTTTCAGCTCCGGAGGCTGACGCTCTATCCACTGAGCTACGGGCGCATTAGTATAAATGTCAGAATTTAGAAACAGATGTAAAAGATCTAATTCAACTGCTGTAACAAGTCAAGATGAAAACAGTTCCAAGGTTCAAAGGTTCAGAGTTCCGGGTCTAAAGGTTGGGTCGTGCACTCAGGACCGACTTAACATTAAAGGCGGATGTATCCCGGACTATGGTATTTTGCCCCTCATGGTTCTCACTTAACCCTTAACCTTGGCACCCGACTCGGTTGAGCCCTTCGGTTGTGAGCTCAGGGTCGAACGACTCTCCGCCGGCTGAACCTTGAACCCTGAACCCTCCAGGGCCTCTTTGGCTTCACCTACGACGTATAGCGAGCCGGCGACGCAGATGACATCATCCGGGGATGCACGTTTAATCGCATATTCTAATGCCTGTTTAACATCAGCAATGATGGTTACCCTGGGGGTAATCTTTTTAGCAAGGGCTTTGAGTTTTTTCGGCTCCAGGGCCCGATTAATTTTAGCACGGGTCAGAATGACGCGATGGGCCGTCGGCAAAAGGCATTTGAGCATCGCGTTATAAGGCTTGTCATCTAAAATGCCGATGACCATGGTTAGATTTCGACCGGCATAATGAGTTGACAGAAATCGGGCCAGATTGCGTGCGGCTATAAAATTATGCGCGCCGTCGAGTATGATCTGGGGCTCGGTCGAAACGATCTCCAACCGCCCCGGCCAACGGTTTTTTAATAAGCCGGCTTTGATACTGTTCAGGGAGAGTTTTTGACCGTTTTGATTAAGTATTTCACAAGCCGCCAGAACAAGGGCCGCGTTATCCACCTGATGGCTACCTGCCAGTCCGGTTTGCAGACCCTGCCAGTTTACTTCAATACCGTGATAAGAAAACGTCCCCGATGCGCTGCGCCTCACTTTAAAGTCCTTTCCGAGGCGAAACAGCGGTGCAGATTTTTCAGCGGCCTTATTTTCTATCACGGCCAAGGCCTTTTTTTGTCGGATACCGGTTATTACCGGCGTCCGTGGTTTAATAATTCCGGCCTTTTCCCCGCTAATCTGCTTGAGGGTGCTTCCCAGATAATCACGATGTTCGAGTGAAATGTTGGTGATAATTGACACCCGGGGACGAATGATGTTGGTCGCATCAAGCCTGCCGCCCATGCCGGTTTCAATAACCGCCCAATCCACTTTTTGTCTGGCGAATTCATAAAACGCCATAACCGTAGCAAATTCGAAAAAAGTGGGCTCTCGATCGCCGTTTTGGGCATTTTTAATGATATTGTAGGATGCCACCACATTGCTATCTGTAATCGGCCGGTTGTTTATCTGGATTCGTTCGTTGAAATTGACAAGATGCGGAGAGGTATAAAGCCCGGTTTTGTATCCAGCCTGGGTGAGGATCGAGGCCAGTGATGAGGCCACCGATCCTTTGCCGTTGGTGCCGGCCACATGAACACAGGCATAAGTATTCTGGGGATTTCCCAATCCGGATAAAATTTCTTTGATTGTTGACAGCCCCAGTTTGATGCCGAATCTTCGAAGGCCGTACATTTTCTTCAGGCAGCTATAATAGGAATTAGCAGATACCATACCCATTAAAAAACCCGGCAATTGAGCAACCTTACCGGGTTTTTCCTTTAATTATAATTGATCTTATCTTCTTTGTCTGGCTTTGCTGGCTGCGATACGCTCGCGCCTTAAAGCTTCGCGCTGTTTGCGACGGCGAAATTCGCTTGGTTTTTCATAGCTCTTTTTTAATTTTAAGCGCTTGAAAAGGCCGTCGTTTTGAATCTTCTTTTTCAAAATGCGCATTGCTTTTTCAATATCATTGTCAATGACCCTGACTTCAATATCCTTCAAATACCTCGCCCCCTTCTTGCCATCGGAAAAAGTGCAATGCCTATTATTCCCGACGGTTAATCAATGCTATATTAACGAAATAGAATATTTAGCGAAAAAATTTAAGAATAGCAAGAACAATTTCATAGCAGACGGATTTTTTTTAATTCCACGGGCGGCAGGGATTGTGAAGATCGAGAAGAACACCACCAGGGGATATCGCTGCCCAATGTGAATGACCGGCGATGCCACAGATAGGCAGGTGGCCCTTGCCGGCCGCAGTTGGCCCAAAGTCCTTGATCAGGTATCCTTGCTTTTAGGGCCGCCGCCGGCAATTGAATTCAAGAAATAGTTTATGTTTTCTGTTGGTTATCGAAGATTCAGGTGGTTTCATAATTCCCTTGACACCCATCCTGCATTCGGCCATACTTTGCCGTTAAAAATATTTTTCTATCCATTTCTAAACAGAAATACCCATTTAATCCGCCTCCGGCGGATAAAGTTTTAATTTCCCGTCCCTTGGGGCGATAAAAATATTCCGATTGAACCCCCGTCGCTCGCGGCGGGGTAGTTCATTGGTAAAGGGAAAGACTGTTACCCACTATCAAATTATCAAAAGGAGGTCTGCAAATGCGTTTAATCTTATTAGGCGGCCCTGGAGCGGGCAAGGGAACCCAAGCTAATTTCGTTAAAGAAAAATTCCAAATTCCACAGATTTCAACCGGTGATATGCTGCGGGCGGCGCTCAAGGCCGGAACCGAACTGGGTTTAAAAGCCAAGGGATATATGGATTCTGGTGGATTGGTACCCGATGACGTGATTATCGGACTTGTTAAAGAACGCATCCAGGAAGCTGATTGTGCAAAAGGCTTTTTATTCGACGGCTTTCCGCGAACCATACCCCAGGCCGATGCCATGAAGGAGGCTGGAGTTGCCATCGATGCGGTGGTGGACATCAATGTACCGGATGAAGAAATTATCAAACGCATGAGCGGACGACGCGTTCATCTTAGCAGTGGTCGAACCTATCATGTCATCTTTAATCCACCGAAGCTTGAGGGCAAAGATGATGAGACCGGTGAAGATCTCATCCAGCGGGACGACGACCAGGAAGAGACGGTTCGCAAACGGCTTGATGTCTATCATGCCCAGACAGAACCCTTGATAGATTACTACAAAAGCTGGGAAAGTTCCGGCGAAGCGGGAGCACCGCACTATATCCGGATTGAAGGTGTGGGGAAAGTGAATGAAATTCGGGATCAGATTTATGCCGAACTAAATAAGCTGAGCTAATCTCATCTCCCTGATAGTCAAGCACAAAAAAGGTCCTGTCCAAACGTAGACAGGACCTTTTTATTATGCCACTGCATCACGACTCCTGATTTAACAGGTTTTTTACCAGTTTTAGCGCTTCTTTCCGGGAATATGTTGGCCGGCAAAGACGCTCCTCTTCGACATGATTCAAGATGTGCCTGAATTCCGCAGAAGGCTTCATCCCAAATTCGTTGATTAAATCGTTACCGTTTATGGGGGGTGGCAATGCCGCCCTGGGGAGCAAGACCGAATCATACTCTTGGATAAGCGTCCGGATAAAATCCGTAAATTCATTTATTACAGGGTCATCCGCCTCTTTCTGGCCCCTGAATTCAGCCAGGGCATGCAGGAGCACATCGGGGGTGATATCATGGCAATTTAAAAAAAGGCGGATAAATTCTTTTGTTACAGGTGAATTGTTCTGGTGGGCCCTGAATAATATAAACGGTTGGGAATGATGCCGAACAATTGTTTCGATGGTATCTGATTGGCGCCTGGAAAAGCGCAGTCGCCGGCAGATCCTATGGGCCATGGCGGCACTAACGGTTGCACTATTGTTAGGATTTTTGATTTTTCTTTTAGAAGGTGATGGTCCCGCAGGCAATTTGCCCAGATTGTGGAACAAAACAGCCCATTTTAGAAGTATGGATCGGTCGGCACCATCATCATCCGAAAGAGCCCGGATATCCATTGATCGTCTAAATTCATCTTCGGTGTTTAAGAAATTTTCTATGTGGTTATACGAATCAAGGGTCTGGTCAAACAGGGTGCGGGCAGCAGAGGGAGCCAATCGCTGCTGTCTTAAGTTTAAGAATTCCGGAAATACGCAAAACAGCAGTTTGCTGCGAGCCATCATGGATAGATAAGAATGAGATTCTCGGCACTGCAGTATTTTAAAAAGTTCTTCCCGAATTCGTTCCCCGGCCGATTTCTGGATTAGATTTGCGTCCGCTGCAATAGCAGCCTGTGTATTCTTATCAATTTTAAAATCTAAAGTTGCGGCCATACGGAAAGCGCGTATCAGACGCACCGGATCTTTGCGAAATACTTCCCGGGAGGCCATGCGTACTTTTTTAGCCGTCAGGTCCTTTTGCCCTCCCAGAGGATCAATCAGATTGCCGGATGATATATCCAGGGCCATCGCGTTGATGGTAAAATCCCGGCGGCGAAGATCATCGTCTATGGAAGTGCCGTTGACGGGCATTATGTCGAAAAAACGGTCCCTTGTGACAACCCGGAGCATTTTTTGCTTTTGATTGCCTATTTCAACAATATGGCCACCGGTCATTGCAGCCAGGCGGCTGGCAAAACTGGTACAATTCCGGTGGACCGCCAAATCGTAATCATGCGGTGTTCTTCCAGCGAGGAGGTCCCGGATCGAACCGCCGACAACAAAAACGCCTGTTTTAAATGGAAAGATATTTGTGTCAAATGGAAGCATCAATATTTTCAGCGCGGCAACCGGTGTCAAAAGAAAAGATATTTTGACTTAGAGTCCAAAAAACAACCGAAAGCGCTTGACAGGATGAATATTATGATATATTTATTAATCTTACATGGTTAAAGGCATGTGGAACCCGCCAGAACGAGAGGATACCTTTTTTCTTCTAATATATTTCACTTAACACTCAATTTCCTCCTTAACAGCCGGCATGGATCCAATCAGTATATCACCTTGGTAAGGAAACTTTATACATATACGGACACGTTTACAATGCCTTTTCTGTTTGGCCGGTCTTAATTATATAGTAGCACGTTTAAAACCGGATGCAACCACTAGGCTGTGCAGCGTAACGCGGTGAAATAAAATATCGCAGCGTTTTATGTTTATTTTTCTGAACGCCCATATTTTTAATTATTTCAATTAGTAACAGACTGGAAACTATTGATGAAAAAACACGAGGGGAATAATTTGATGAACATTGCTGAACTCAAAGAAAAAAAAATCAGCGAACTCACTCAGATGGCCAAACAGCTAAAAGTCGAAGGCGCAGCGGGGATGCGCAAACAGGAATTGATGTTTGCACTGCTTCAGACCCAGATTGAAAAAAACGGTCTCATTTTCGGCGAAGGGACCCTGGAGATATTGCCGGATGGATTTGGATTTTTGCGGTCCCCGGACTCCAATTATTTGCCGGGTCCGGATGACATTTACGTGTCTCCGTCGCAGATACGCCGCTTCAACTTAAGAACCGGAGATACGATTTCAGGTCAGATCCGGCAGCCAAAGGAGTCGGAAAGATATTTTGCGCTCCTAAAGGTAGAAGCTGTCAACTATGAAGATCCCGAGGTGACCCGGGACAAAATCCTTTTTGACAATTTGACTCCCCTTTATCCTGAACGCAAAATTAATCTTGAAACCGACTCCGATAATTTTTCTACGCGCATCATGGATTTAATGATTCCCATCGGGTTTGGCCAGAGGGGGCTGATCGTATCCCCGCCTCGATCCGGGAAAACCATGTTGCTGCAAGCTATCGCCAATGCCATTATTTCCAGCCATAAAGATGTCGTACCGTTTGTGTTGCTGATCGACGAACGACCCGAAGAAGTGACCGATATGCAACGCACGGTCGAGGCAGAAGTCATTAGTTCTACCTTCGATGAACCGGCCGAAAGGCATGTTCAGGTTGCTGAGATGGTCATTGAGAAAGCCAAACGTCTGGTAGAACATAAAAAGGATGTTGTTATCCTGTTAGACAGTATTACGCGCCTGGCCCGGGCCTACAACTCGGTTGTCCCTCCCAGCGGTAAAATCCTGTCCGGTGGAGTGGATTCCAATGCGCTGCAGCGTCCCAAGCGTTTTTTTGGCGCGGCCAGAAATATCGAAGAAGGGGGCAGTCTGACGATTATTGCCACCGCGCTGGTTGATACCGGCAGTCGCATGGATGAGGTAATCTTCGAGGAGTTTAAAGGGACCGGAAATGCCGAGATTCAATTGGATCGCCGGCTGGCAGATAAACGTGTGTACCCGTCATTTGATATCAAACGATCGGGCACCCGCAAAGAAGAGTTGCTTCTGGATGAGGGTACGCTCAACCGTGTCTGGATACTGCGCAAGCTTTTGACGACGCTAAATTCGGTTGACAGCATGGAATTTTTACTTGAAAAAATGAGCGGGACCAAGGACAACGAAAAATTTCTAAAATCAATGAATGCATAATGCCATAGCGCTTGACATATTATTTTTAGTGCTCTATAGGAAGCACAACTTTTACGAAATCGTCAAAATTACATAATTCGATCCGCCGGAGGCGGATCATTCAATCGGGGGGTTGCAAATAAGATGAAAAACGGAATTCATCCTGATTACGCTGAAACGAGCATAAGATGTGCATGCGGCAATGAGATACAGGTCGGATCGACCCGGTCTGATATCCGTGTTGAAATTTGCTCCAAATGTCATCCTTTCTTTACCGGCAAACAGAAACTTATCGACACTGCCGGTCGAATCGAGCGTTTCCGGAAAAAATATGAAAAATTTCAGAAACAAGAGAAACCCACATAGCTTAACCCCACCCGCCAATTCGCTTTGCAGATAAGCCGTCAGGCTTCAAGGCTGGTCCTGGTGCAGCGTGCCTAAAAGACTTTTTCAGGGGTAATGATCAGGCAAGCCGGCTATAGCCCTTTCCTGTATAAGAAAATCATAACCGGTAAAAAATTTGTATAAAAACACCAGCAACCTGGTGGTGTCAGCCATCAAGTTGCTGGATAAAGCATCTATCGATATCAGAAAAATGTTTAATAAACTAAGCGGGGTTGAAGAGCGTTTTGTCGACATTGAGAATCATCTGGCTGATCCGGAAATTGTCCAGGATCGGGCGGCATATCAGAAGTATGTGCGTGAGCATGCCGAACTGAATAAAATCGTTACTGCCTTCCGTCGGTACAAGCAGACGCTAAATGATCTTGAGGAGAGTCAGGAACTGTTAAAAGATACCGATCCTGAAATAAAAGATCTGGCGCGTGATGAAATCAACACCCTGAGTTTTGAAAAAGAAAAAATTGAGGGCGAACTGAAGGCACTGCTGCTGCCCAAAGATCCCAATGATGGAAAAAATGTCATCGTCGAAATTCGTGCCGGAACCGGCGGCGAAGAGGCGGCTTTGTTTGCCGGCGACCTGTTCAGGATGTATAGCCGCTATGCCGAGAAGCGCAACTGGAAGGTGGAGGTAATCACCCATCATCCCACCGGCGTCGGCGGCTTGAAAGAAATAATTGCGATGATCCAGGGCAAGGGCGCGTACAGTGTGTTTAAGTACGAAAGCGGTACCCATCGGGTGCAACGGGTGCCCACCACCGAGACCCAGGGGCGCATCCATACATCGGCGGTTACGGTAGCTGTCCTGGCTGAGGCGGAAGAGGTCGATGTTGAAATCGACTCCTCCGAACTCAAAGTGGACGTATATCGATCCACCGGGCCGGGCGGGCAGAGTGTGAACACCACAGATTCGGCCGTACGCATTACCCATCTTCCAACCGGTCTTGTGGTGACCTGTCAGGATGAAAAATCCCAATTAAAGAATAAAGTTAAAGCCATGAAGGTTTTGCGGGCACGGTTGCTGGACCAAATGATCACGGAACAAAATGAAAAGCGCTCCAAAGAACGAAAAATTCAGGTGGGAACCGGTGACCGCAGCGGCCGAATCAGGACTTACAACTTCCCCCAAGGAAGGGTGTCGGATCATCGGATCAACCTTACGCTCTACAAACTGGATCACATTCTACAGGGTAACATTGAAGAGCTTATTGAAAATCTGGCTGCTTATTACCAGACCCAGGCGCTTCAGAGTACTGATGACAGATGACAGAGTACCCGTCTTCGCCGCGGCAAGCAGAAGGCAGATGTCAGTTTTGAATCATCAGTTCAAATTTTCGAATTTGCACTACAATGCCAGAAAAAAAAATCACGACCCCGGCTAACAGCCAGTGGACCATCATCAAACTTCTGCGGTGGGCCGCATCCTATTTAAAAACCCATGACATCGACAGCCCCAGAGCAACCGGAGAAATACTGCTCGCCCATGCGTTGAAGTGTGAGCGTATCGATCTGTATTTAAAATTTGATCAACCGCTGGCCGGCGATGAGCTGAAAGCCTTTAAAACTCTAATTAAACGTCGAATCAGGCGGGAACCGGTTGCCTATATCCTGGGCGTTAAAGAGTTCTGGTCCCTTGACCTCGAAGTTACCAAAGATGTCCTGATACCCAGGCCGGAAACCGAATGCCTGGTGGAAACGGCTTTGGAGCTTTTATCCAGGCACCCCTCATCCCAATCCTGGCGCATTTTGGATTTGGGTACGGGTTCGGGGGCGATTATAATTGCGCTGGCGTCACAACAACCCCGGCACACTTATTTTGCATCTGATCGGAGTATTCAAGCTGTCAGGGTGGCCCGGAGAAACGCGGTGCGGCATAATTTTGGTGAATTGATCCACTATTTCAATGCCGATTGGCTGACATCTTTAAATCAGAAAACATCGGCATTTGATATGATCGTTTCCAATCCACCTTATATTCCCAGCCGGGTGATTGAGGGGCTGCAGCCCGAAATCCATGATTATGAACCGATTGCAGCCCTTGATGGAAGTGATGACGGCCTTAAATGCTTTAAAGAAATTATCAACTCTGCCCATCGCTACCTTAAACCGGGTGGTGTGCTGTTGCTTGAGATCGGCCATGACCAGCAAGACGATATTCGCAGGATAGTGCCCGATAGCGGTCCCTATGATGATGTTAGCTGCACCAAAGACTACGCCGGCCATGACCGCATAGTTTGTATGCGCCGGAAGAACTGATGCGGGGTTTTCGATTTCGGATTGAAAGGACCTAACCCGGATCTGCCGAAGGCGGCGACCCAAAGAGGATAAAACAATCACGAAAGCACGAAATCTGGAAAGCACCAAATTTTCTTTTCTTTTTCGTGTTTTCGTCCTTGCGTGCCTTGGTGATAAAAAGTTTTCCGACATGACGTTTATAGTCTGTGTTATTATTTCAAATCAGAGGAAAAAAGTGTTGCGACTGATTGCATTATTTGTTATATAAAAAAATTTTTATAACACCCACGTCTTTGGACCTGTTTCCCGGTGCTTTCTTTGAAAGTCGGAAGCAGGGATGACAATGGCGGTGGAACAACCAAAATGAAAGGGAGAAAAAGATGGCTTATGTAACAATGAAAGAACTGCTGGAGGCCGGTGTACACTTCGGCCACCAGACGAAACGCTGGAATCCAAAAATGAAGCCTTATATTTTTGGAGCGCGAAACGGGATCTATATTGTTGACCTGCAACGAACCGTGCGGATGTTTAGAACGGCTTATGATTTTGTTGTGGATACCGTAGCCGCAGGCAAACCATTATTGTTCGTCGGAACCAAAAAGCAGGCGCGTGATTCTATCTATGAAGAGGCCAATCGCTGCGAAATGTTTTACGTCCATAACCGATGGCTTGGCGGTATGCTGACCAATTTTCAGACAATCCGCCAAAGCATTGACCGTTTGAATTATCTCAACAATATCCAAAATGATGGATCCATTGAACTGTTCCCCAAAAAAGAACAGCTGAAGCTCGCCAAAGCGCGCATAAAACTTGACAATAACCTTGGTGGAATCCGCACCATGAACGGGCTGCCCGGGGCAATGTTTGTCGTTGATCCCAAAAATGAAGCCATTGCCGTGCGGGAAGGACGGCGACTGAATATTCCGATTATCGCCATTGTTGACACCAATTGTGATCCGGATGACATTGACTATATTATTCCCGGCAATGATGACGCCATTCGGGCCATTCGTTTAATGACAGCGCGGATGGCGGATGCCTGCATCGAAGGCAGCCAGCGTTTTGCTGAGAAACAACAGGCCGAATCCGATAAAGAAGTGGAAGAGGAACCAAAAGTGGCGGCCGTCAGTGCCGATCTTGCCGAAGGTGAGCGTAAAGTGATTTCAGACGGGACCGATGGTCCGGTAGTAGAAATTATTAAACGATCGGTTGCCGAACCCGCCGGGGCGCCCGCCGTTGATGCCGCCGAGCCGGAAAGTGAAGCGGTAACCACTAGTGTGGAAGAAACCAGCGAAGCTGAAAAGACAGGAGTGCAAGATGACAACAATTAGTGCGACAATGGTAAAACAACTGCGGGAGAAGTCAGGCGCTGGAATGATGGACTGCAAACAAGCGCTTGTGGAATGCGACGCAGATATAGATAAAGCAGTTGATTTTCTCAGAAAAAAAGGGTTGGCGACTGCTCAAAAGAGGGCTGGCCGGGCGATGACCGAGGGTACCATTCAATCTTATATCCATATGGGCGGCAAACTCGGTGTTCTGGTCGAAGTAAATTGCGAGACTGATTTTGTAGCCAAAAATGATGATTTTGTTCAGTTTGCAAGAAATATAGCCATGCATATCGCCGCCACCAATCCATTGGGTGTGCGGGCAGAAGATGTGCCGGAAGAAACTGTTCAGCGCGAACGGGATATTTACCAGGCCCAGGCCCTTGAAACAGGAAAACCTGAAAATGTGATCACCAAAATCGTCGATGGTAAAATGAACAAATTTTTTAAAGAAAATTGTTTGCTCAACCAACCCTATGTGCGCGATCCGGACTTGGCGGTAGAAGATGTATTAAATGAATTAATCGCGAAAATCGGCGAGAACATCACCATCAGACGGTTTGTACGCTTCCAGACAGGCGAGGAAATATAAGCGTTTAACAATTAAAACACCAGCGGGTGTAAATATGAACAAACCCCTTTATAGGCGTGTTGCTGTTAAATTGAGCGGTGAAGCCCTGATGGGACATCAGGGCTTCGGTATCAGTCCGGATATGATTAAATTTGTCGCCGAAGAAATTCGATCTATCGTTGAACTGGGCGTTCAAGTCGGCATCGTTGTGGGGGGTGGTAACATATTCCGCGGTGTTGCCGCCAGCTCTTACGGGATGGACCGGACGTCGGCCGATCACATGGGAATGTTGGCCACCATTATCAACAGCCTGGCCTTGCAGGATGCTTTAGAAAAGCAGGGAATAGAGACCCGTGTTCAGACTGCCATATCGATGCATGAAGTCGCAGAGCCTTATATCGTGCGCCGGGCCAATCGCCACTTGGAAAGGGGCCGTGTCGTCATTTTTGGTGCCGGCACCGGGAATCCTTATTTCACAACGGACACAGCAGCGGTTTTACGAGCCCAGGAGATCCATGCTGAAATTTTACTAAAAGCCACCAAGGTTGACGGACTATACAATGCGGATCCCGTAAAGGATCACCAAGCCAAACTGCTCAAACGCATCAATTATATGGAAGTTCTTGAGAAACAACTTCGGGTCATGGACATGACGGCCATCTCGCTAGCCATGGACAATCAGCTGCCCCTGGCCGTTTTTAACCTTAAGGACAAAGGCAATATTTGCCGTGTTATCTGTGGCGAGAATATCGGGACGCTTATTACCGGTTAATTGCAGTACCCCATGGCCGTCGATTTCGACAAAGCCGGTGGTTTCAGGCCAGGCTTTAAGGACCAAGGCCCGTTTTTTCGATTAATTTGATTGCGATTACAAATACGAGGTGACCCCATGATGGAATCGATCTACCAGGAAGCCAGGGAAAGTATGGCCAAAACCGTGGAGGCTTTAAAAAAAGAACTCAGTCGACTGCGGACGGGTCGTGCGTCTCTTTTGATTCTTGACGGGATAAAAGTGGATTACTACGGCACCATGACCCCGTTAAACCAGATGGCTACACTTGCCGTGCCTGAGAGTCGTTTGATCACGATTCAACCCTGGGACGCATCCGTTATTAAAGATATTGAGAAAGCCATTCTAAAGTCAGACCTGGGACTGACACCCTCCAGCGACGGAAAAATTATTCGAATTTCTATACCCCAGCTAACCGAAGAGCGTCGCAAAGAACTTGTTAAAGTTGTTCACAAGGTTTGCGAAGAGCATAAGGTGTCCGTCAGAAATTTCCGGCGGGATTCCAATGATCTGACGAAGACTATGAAGAAAGAGGGTGAGATTTCGGAAGACGAGGCGTTTAAAGCCCAGGATCAGGTCCAAAAAATAACCGATGAGTACATCAAACTTATCGACGAATGCTATGTAGAAAAAGAGAAAGAAATCCTTGAATTCTAGCCCCTCTTCTTCCAGCCCTATTGAACTGGATACCACCAAACTGCCTGCCCATGTTGCCATCATAATGGACGGCAACGGCCGCTGGGCAAAAAAGCGCTTGCTAAACCGTATCAATGGTCACGAAAAGGGATCTGATACCGTTCGCAATGTGGTGCGAACCTGCCGCGAAATTGGAATATCCTATTTAACGTTGTATGCCTTTTCCACCGAAAACTGGCAGCGGCCCAAGACAGAGGTTGAGGCATTGATGACCCTTCTGAAAAATTTTCTCCATTCCGAGCAAAAGGAAATGGTCGAAAACGATATTCGGTTGCGTGTCATCGGGCAGGTAGACCGGTTGCCGGAGAAAGTGCAGGAAGCGCTGAATCAAGCCATGTCGGCTACCAAAGACAATACTGCCATGACGCTCATTCTGGCGTTGAGCTATGGCGGCCGGGCCGAGATTATCCGGATGGTTCAAGAGGTGTCCAAACGGATCAAGGACGGCGAGATCGATCCGAATGCCATCACCGCCGAGCTGATTGCTGATCATCTATACACCCGCAATATTCCTGACCCCGATCTGTTAATCCGGACCAGCGGAGAAATGCGGATCAGCAATTTTTTACTCTGGCAGATTGCTTATACAGAAATTTTCGTAACGCCCACGCTCTGGCCTGATTTCGGCCGGGGTGAATTGCTGGAAATCCTAAAGGATTATCAGGGCCGTGAACGCAGATATGGCCAGGTGTAGTTAAGTTGACCGATTGGAACTAGCCAACCTGGTTACCAATCACTACCGCGGAGCTGACATCTCGTGCATCTTAAGCGCTGGATCACAGGACTGAGTGCCTTGCCCTTCCTTATTTTTTTAGTCTACCTCGGTGGGGCCCCTTTTATTTTGTTGGTTGGTATTGCCTGTGCCTGCTCGCTGTGGGAGTATTATCGCATCGTCTTTAATGGCGATCGCCGGATGATGTACAATGTTGTGACCGGCTGGGGATACTTGATCAGCCTTGGCATACTTGTCTCGGCTTACCTTGCGGGGCCCGGAAGTGTTCTCGTTCTCGTCACCCTGAATCTCCTTTTGGCCGGCATACTCTCGGTTTTTATTTATAAAACCAACCCGGCAGTGGTCGAAATCATACCAAAACAGGTTCTGGGGGTTGTGTATATTCCCCTCTCACTTTCCTTGCTGGTCACGATCCGACACGAACCCGAGGGTATGACCTGGATCTTTTTGCTTCTCGCCATTATTTTTGCCGGCGACATCAGCGCCTATTACGTCGGATCATATCTTGGCCGCCGTAAACTGAGTCCGGCCATTAGTCCGGGGAAAACAGTCGAAGGCGCCCTGGGAGGGCTTGCCGCTAATTTGCTGGCCGGGGCCATTGGAAAATATCTATTTCTTCCAGCCCTTGCCTGGGGACCCGCGCTGATTTTTTTTGTGATCGCCGGCATTGCCGGTCAGACAGGCGATTTATTCGAATCCGAAATGAAACGGTCATCAAAGATCAAGGACTCCGGGGGCCTGTTGCCCGGACACGGCGGGTTTTTAGACCGCATTGATGCCCTGTTGTTTGCTTCACCGGTAGCTTATTTGTTTATTGTTTTTATTTTCTAATCTGGCAACGACTCTATACAAACTGCACACGGCCATACATGAAACGCCTTTCAATACTGGGATCAACGGGATCCATCGGCACGAATGTTCTTAACATCGTCGCAATGTTTCCGCAGAAATTTGATGTCAAAGTGCTCGCTGCCAAACAAAATATCAACCTGCTGGCCCGGCAAATTGAACAGTTTCATCCTGAGTTGGTGGCCGTATTTGATGAAAACCGGGCCCAGGAGTTAAAGGGTTGCTTGCCTCCCGGAACGGCCGTCGACATCCTGTACGGTGAAGACGGCTATTGTGCTGCGGCTGCCCACGCCACTGCTGATATGACAGTCACGGCCATGGTTGGGGCTGCGGGACTGAAACCGACCCTGGCTGCCATTGACGCCGGTAAAACCATTGCGCTCGCCAACAAAGAAACCCTGGTGATGGCCGGTGATTTCGTCATGCAAGCGGCCGCTGCCAAAGGGGTTGACATACTTCCCATCGACAGTGAGCACAGCGCTATCTTTCAATGCCTACAGGGACAGCGCAAAGATGATATGGAAAAGATTTTGCTGACCGCCTCCGGAGGGCCCTTTTTAAACAAACCCGCGGCTGAATTCAAAGACATCACCAGGGATGATGCCTTGAAGCACCCTAACTGGCAGATGGGCCGGAAGATCACCATTGACTCCGCGACCCTGATGAATAAAGGGTTGGAAGTCTTGGAGGCCAGATGTCTTTTTAGTGTGCCGCAACAGATGATCGAGGTGATCATACATCCGCAAAGCATCATTCATTCAATGGTTGCCTATAAAGACGGATCGGTGATAGCCCAGCTTGGGGTTCCGGATATGAAAGGGGCGATTGCCTACGCCCTGTCTTATCCGCAGCGTCTGCCCATTCAACAACCACTGCCGCAATTTAACGCCGGCCAGACATTGAGCTTTCAGGCGCCGGACCTGGAAAAATTTCCCTGCCTTGCCCTGGCTTTTCAGGCTTGTGAAAGCGGCGGAACTTTGCCGGCAGTTTTAAACGCCGCCAACGAAGTCGCCGTTTACGGCTTTCTAAATCAGGAGATTGCGTTTATCGATATCGTGCCGGTGATCCGGCAGACGATGCGAAAACACCCGGTTGTTTCAAATCCCGAGCTGTCGGATATACTCGCCGCTGATCAATGGGCCAGGGGCCAGGCCGAAGAGCAAATTCAGGAAATTAGGCAGTAACTCAGAAGTTTTGGAGTTATAATTTCTGTCATTTGATATTGTTTAGAGTTTCGGTATTCGGATTTCGAATTTTTGCATAGCTTACTACAGAATTTCTGGTTACGAATACAACAACCATTAACCTTTAATTGCTATTGTTACAAATATGGGTACCAGCATACTGTCATTTATTATTGTTTTGGGCGTTCTGATCTTTTTTCATGAGTTCGGTCATTTTTTGGTTGCCCGTCTATTCGGTGTGGGGGTTGAAAAATTTTCTCTGGGTTTCGGACCTCGCCTGATCGGCAAAAAAGTCGGCATCACCGATTATCGTATTTCAGCGATCCCTCTTGGCGGCTACGTCAAAATGATTGGCGAAGAGCCGGATGCCGAAATTGACCCGGAAGATATCCCTCTTTCCTTTACCCACAAGCACGTCGCCAAGCGCATGTTGATCGTTGCTGCGGGTCCGGTTTTTAATATCCTTCTGGCTGTTTTTATATTTTTCGGTATTTTTCTTATTTCAGGCACATTTGTCCTGAAACCATCCGTTGGGTCGGTAAAGCAGGGCTCACCCGCCTTTGCGGCCGGGCTTGAAAAAGGAGACCTGATTACCGCCATTAACGGATCTGCGATCAACAGCTGGGATGAAATGGCTGAAGTTATTAACGGCAGTAAAGGCCAAATGATAAAGCTGGCCGCGCGTCGGGGGGACTCCAGCCGATATTTTTCTCTGGCACCGGAACAGGTGACCACTAAAAATATCTTCGGTGAAGATGTGCAGCGATATATTATCGGGATTACCGCATCAGGAGAAACCTATTCAAAAGAAATGAATTTCTTCCAGGCATTCTCCGAGAGTATGATTCAGACCTACAGGGTGACCGAATTGATGGTGGTGATTATCGCCAAATTGATTACGGGCGACATATCCACCGACACACTGGGCGGCCCGATTATGATTGCCCAGATGGCCGGCGACTCCGCCAAAGCCGGTATCGGCAGTTTGATATCCTTTATTGCGCTGATCAGTGTTAATCTGGCCATTATCAATTTGCTGCCCATTCCGGTACTGGACGGCGGCCACCTGCTTTTCTTTTCTATCGAAGCCGTCAAGGGGCGTCCGGTCAGCATTAAGGTCCGAGAAATCGCCCAGCAGATTGGTCTGTTTATTCTTATATTGTTGATGATTCTGGTTTTTTATAATGATATCTCACGGATATTCTTCAGCTAAGGTTTCAGGAAAGCAGGTTCAAAGGTTCAGCGTTCACCGTTCAGGGCTTCTGTCTGCAAATGCTTAATTGCTGGAACTCTTCAAACTCTGAACTCTGAACCCAGAACCCTGAACCTGTTCGCATCGAGAGGCATAAGCTTTAAGCATATTTTACGTTATCTGAAACACATATTCAGAACAAAGAGAGACCATATGCCCCACAGACTTGAGACTGCTTTAAAAGAAAATCTGGTTGATGCAGAAGGGCAGGGGATTTGTCAGAAAGCCAATAACTACTTCGGCATTGAGCTGCACAGTGTGCGCACCATTAATGTCGTTACCATTGATGCCGATCTCACCGAAGATCAATTGAGAGCCGTTCAGACCGATATTTTTACGAATCCGGTTACCCAAATTTCTTCGTACGACCCTCTGAACATCGCATTTGACTGGGCTATCTGGGTTGGATTTCGGCCCGGTGTCAGGGACAATCCCGGAAGCACCGCCGTAGAGGCCATTGAGGATTTGACGGCAGTCAAGTTCGGTGCCGGGCAGTCGGTTTACACTTCAAAGCGTTACTGCATACGGGGGCGGGGACTGGCTGCCGAAGATTTGGAAATAATAGCGGGCGAGCTTCTGGCCAATAGCATCATTCAGCAATGGAAGATTTTTTCCACCCGGCAGTGGGACCCGGCCGAGGGCATCGGATTCATCATTCCCAAAGTCATCCTCGACCATGTGCCGACGGTATCCACCATACCGGTGGACAGCGATCGGTCCCTGGAGAAAATCAGCGATGAACGCAACCTGGCGCTCAATCCCAAAGACATTCCCACCATTCGTTCTTATTTCCTGAATGAAAAAGTTCGGGCGGAGCGGGCCCGGCTGGGCCTTGACGAACCCACCGACGTCGAACTTGAATATATCTCCCAGGCCCGAAGCGATCATTGCAACCACAACACATTTCGTGGTCTGTTTCGCTACCTTGATCGCAGCACGGGTAAAACTGAAGTCGTCGATAACCTTTTTAAAACCTGCATCGAAGCCCCAACACTGGAATTAAAGGCTAAAAAACCATGGGTGATGTCGGTCTTATGGGACAATGCCGGTGTCGGACGTTTTGACGACAACCACTATTATGTGATTACCGGGGAGACGCATAATTCCCCATCCAACATGGAAGCCTATGGCGGTGCCATTACCGGAATCGTGGGTGTGTACCGCGATCCGCTGGGCACCGGTAAAGGCTCAAAACTGGTAATGGGCAGCTACGGTTTTTGCGTGGGCGCGCGTGATTATGATGGGACACTCAAACCCCGTCTCCATCCCCGACGCCTTCTGGACGGTGTGATCGAAGGGGTGCGTGATGGTGGCAATAAAAGCGGCATCCCCACCACTTTCGGCCAGGTTTTGTTTCATCCGGGATATTTAGGAAAATGTCTGGTCTTTGTTACTGCGGTCGGCATGATGCCGTCTGTGGTTGATGGCCAACCCGCTGAGAAAAAACATACATCACCCGGCGAGCTTCTGATCATGTGCGGTGGAAGGGTCGGCAAGGATGGTATTCACGGTGTTACCGCAGCTTCCGAAACATTTTCAGAAAACACACCGGCCGGTCATGTTCAGATCGGAGATCCGTACACCCAGAAAAAAATGCATGATTTTCTGCTCCAGGCCCGTGACGAGGGGTTGATCCGATTTATTACAGATAATGGTGGTGGGGGTTTATCCTCATCGGTGGGTGAGTCTGCCCGGTTTTCAAACGGGTGTACAGTCGAACTTGAGAAAGTGCCTTTGAAGTATGAAGGACTGGATCAGTGGGAGATCTGGGTATCAGAATCCCAGGAACGCATGACAGTGGCCATCCACCCCGATGATCGCGACCGGTTTTTTGAGCTGTCGGCCGAGCACGCTGTTGAAAGTACCGTCATTGGTCGCTACACAGATACAGGCAAACTTCATCTCGCTTATGACGGCAAGACTTGCGCTTATGTGGATCTTGATTTGCTCGAATCAGGATTTCCTCAATGGGAGTTCGATGCCGAGTGGATATCACCCGAGCAGCGCGGTTTGCGGGAGCCGGTGCTCAGGCCTCCGCAGGATTATTCAGGTTTGCTGACGGATTTGCTGGGTCGACCCAATATCAGTTCGACGGAATGGATTACCCGCCAGTATGACCATGAAGTCCAGGGAACCAGTGTGATTAAACCCCTTGTTGGGGCTGAACGTGATGTGGACAGCGACGCAGCCGTCATCCGGCCGGTGCTGGGTTCCCTTCAAGGTCTGGCCTTTTCCCAGGCCCTGCTGCCGGCATATTCCGCCATTGACGCTTACCACATGACGACCTGCAGCATCGATGAAGCCGTACGCCGAATTATTGCGGTGGGCGGAAATTTCGACCATATCGGCGGTGTGGATAATTTTTGCTGGCCCAATATCCAGTTCGATCCCGGGCAAAATCCCGATGGCAAATTCAAGGCCGCTCAACTGGTGCGTTCCTGCCGGGCCTTGCGTGATATTTGCATGGCCTATGAGATCCCACTGCTCTCGGGCAAGGACAGTATGTATGTAGATGGGAATTTGCCGGGGCGCTATGGCGAAATCCATAAAGTGTCGGCCCTCGAAACCCTGCAGTTTTCCGCTATTTCGGTTATTGATGATGTCACGCGTTGTGTGACCATGGACAGCAAAGTTGCCGGCGATCTGGTCTATGTCCTGGGAACAACGCGCAATGAGCTCGGGGCCTCGGAGTATTATGAGCATTTGGGCTATATCGGACGCAGTGTTCCCGAAGTGAAACCGGATGAATTTATTCCGGTCTACCGCAATTTGATGCGTGCCATCGAAAATGGTCTGGTCGCCTCAGCCCATGGGATCTATCGGGGCGGACTGGCCGTGCACCTGGCCATGGTGTCAATGGGGGGCAACCTAGGTTTACAGGCAGATCTGACAAAGGTTCACGGCAATCAGGGCCTGCGTGACGACGTCCTGTTGTTTTCCGAATCGGCCGGCCGGTTTATTGTGACGGTCGATCCGGATAGACGCAAGCCGTTTGAAAAGATATTTAAAGAAACCCCCTGCGCCTGCATCGGTAACGTCACTGACGGTTCCGACCTGGTCATTGAAGGCAAGGGGCATCAAAGGATCGTTGCGGTTTCCATCGCCGATCTGAAAACGGCCTGGAAGAAGCCGTTTGGAGATTTGGTTTGATGACGAACAATCTGCCGCCGTTGCTCAATGGCATGACTATGGCCCGGAAAGTAAATGATAAAAAAATACCGCGGAAGGACACGGATATTCACAGATACTTAACCTATAAAAAATATTCTGATACCTGAATATTTTGGTTCAGTGTAATTCCGTGAAAATCCGTGGTTAAAAATGTAAAAGAGGCTTTAGAAATGGGTCAAGCAAACGTATTGGTTCTGACCGGATATGGTCTGAATTGTGATTATGAGACGGCCCATGCCTTTGAACTGGCCGGTGCCAATGCTGTGAGGGTCCATATCAATTCCCTCATTGACGGTACCGTCAACCTGAAAAAATTCCAGATATTGGTGTTCATCGGGGGATTCAGCTGGGGTGACGATCATGGCGCCGGGGTGATTCAGTCTGTTCGGTTAAAGACCAATATTGGTGAACAGATTCTTGAATTTGTGGAAAAAGGCAATCTGGTGCTGGGGATCTGTAATGGATTCCAAACCCTGGCCAATTTAGGCTTGCTTCCGGGTTTGGACCACAATTATCATGAACGATCGGTGGCCCTGACCTTCAATGATTGCGGAAATTTCAGAGACCAATGGGTGACCCTTAAAGTGGATCCGGACTCTGCCTGCATATTTACCCGGGGCATTGATTTGGCCGAACTTCCGGTACGCCACGGTGAAGGAAAATTTTACACCGATGACGCGACCCTGACGAGTTTACTGAATAATAATCAGGTGACCCTGCAATACGCCTTGCCCGACGGCCGCTTAGCGGATGGGTGTTTTCCTCACAACCCCAATGGGTCAATTGCCGATGTTGCCGGCATATGTGACCCCAGCGGGCGAATATTTGGCCTGATGCCGCATCCGGAAGCCTACAATCACTGGACCAACCACCCGGATTGGACCCGCCGTCAAGAACTGCAAAGGCGCAGGGGTGAATCACCGCCAAGCACTCATCCCGTCGGAATTCGATTTTTTCAAAATGCGGTGGATTTCGTATAATCAGTGTCAAAATAGCCCGATGAGGTTTCAGCACGCGCATTATTTTACCTACAGCAGCTATTGCTATTTTTCAGGGCGGCGTAATTACCATTTTGAAATTGGAATTTCCTGATTGCATCTAACATCGTAATATATCACCAACCAATCTGGCTATTAAACACTATAAGATATTCAAAAAAAATAATGGCCGTCTAAAAACCAATCTGCTGATAGGGCCCCAAAGCCTGCGCTGCTGTCCCTCCTTGTTTTTTCAAAATAAATCGAAAATTATCAGATAGTTAAAAATTTTTTATGATCTATCATGTGAACTGAGACCAATGGATCCGTCCGCCTTCTTTCCCGCCATGATTCGAAAAAAATCATATAAATTTTGATGTTAAATCCTGATCCGTAAATTTTTTCTAAACTGAGAGCCACCGGATACCGATAGAAGATATTGAATTGAAAATTATATTTGAGCCGATTAAGCTTGGCGACTTTTTTTAGAGTAATTCAATAATTTTATATAGTAAATACACTATATAATACGTGATTGGGGCACTTGCCTGATGTAAATTGCGGTGCTCTATTTATATAAAAACCAAATAAGCTGGCACAAATTTTGTACTATATAGGGCCGATTTGTAAAAGGAGTTAAATAGCATGCGGAAAAATTCAGGATTTACTGCGTTCGAGCTGGCCGTTACCATGGCCATTGTGGTGATCATTGCGGCCGCTGCGTTGCCGCCCTATTTGAAGTGGCTCAGGGGGTATCGACTCAGAGGTGCAGTCATCAATATGATGGCCGACCTGGAAATGGCCAAGATCAGGGCTATTCGGGAGAATTCGCTGGTTGCCGTGCAGTTTTGCCAGGACCGCTATACTGTTTTTAATGAAAACGGCGATACGGCCTATACCTGTGATTCAGCAGGCCGGCAGATATACCGGTATCGGAAACTGCCGGCAGGGGTGAAAATTAATTTGGGTGATTTAACCTTTGTTAATAATCGAACCCGGTTTAACGGTCGCGGTCTCCCGGACGGGACAATCGCTGAGGAGCAAATACCGATCCACAACCAGGCCAGCGGTAAAATTATTTCGTTGAACCGTCTGGGATATATGAATGTTCAATAAGGGTGGTGATGTCAATGGATTCCAATCTGAAATCAAATTTTGTTTGTAACCAATGCGGTTTTTCTTTAATCGAACTTCTGATTGCCATGGCGATTCTGGCCCTGGCCATGATGGCAGCGGCTTCTATGCAATTCGGTTCCATTCGCAACAATGCCACTGGCAATATGGTCACCCAGGCCAGCATGCTGGCCAAGGCGCAGATGGAGGTACTTAAAAATACGGTTGATGTAACGACACTGGCCGATGGGACCCAATTCGACATCGATGCGGATGGTCAACCCGGAGGCATCTACAACCGTTACTGGACCGTTACCAATCTGGGACCTACAGCTCGACGGATTACGGTGATGGTTGATTGGAACAAAAAGGGACGATATCGCCGCATCATCCTATCGTCTAACACAAGGGGTAACGGGGTATGACCCATCATAGAAAACCAAGGCAGGGATTAAAAAATTCACATGGCTGCGTGCTAAGATCGTCGGTCGGTTTTACGATGGTTGAAATGCTGATGGTGCTGGCGATTATTTCGATTGCTTTCGGTACCATATATAAGAGTTTTGAGACTTTAAACCGTTCAACCGCAACTGAGAACGTCAAAGCAGGCATTCAGCAGAGTGTGCGAATTGCAGTGGATTTTATGGTGCAGGACATCCGCCTGGCAGGGCTTAATCCACTGGAAACACCGGATATCGGCTTTAAGGAAAACTTGCCCGAAAAAATCCAGTTTACCATGGACGCTAATTTTGACGGCGATGACGATGATACCTTCGAGGATATCACCTACGAGCTAGATAGTGTAAATGGTACCCTGGTGCAGACCAACCACCTCGGTCCCGAGGTGTTGATTGATAATGTTTCCAATCTGAATTTCACCTACCTGGACATGGATGATCAAACCACCATGGATCCATCAGAAATTCGGTCGGTGGTTATCTCCTTGACGATGCGCAGACCGGCCGGTCTCGATGGAGAAATATCCAGATCCTATACAACCCAGGTACGCTGCCGGAATTTATAAGGTGAGGAGAGCAATGAAAAAAAGATATCTACGCCTGATCAATAATGAAAACGGCTTCGTGCTTGGCGGATCCATACTGATATCGGCAATTCTGATTTTAGCAGGCGTTTTGGCCCTGTGGACGTCAACCACTGAAGTTCAGGTTGTTCGAAACGAGGGGCTGATGGTCAGTGAATTCTATGACGCCGAAGGCGGTATCGTCGAGGCCCTGGTCAATTATAATGATTGGCTGACCAATGATTTTCTTCTGACCCCTGAGTCGGATGCCTCCAATGTTGTCGTGGTCGACGATGCCGACGGGCACCCAATCGCCAACATCGAGGCACGCTGCATCACTGCAACTCCCAGCGACACGGTTTTGAGCGCTGAGGCCGATAATTTGCCGCTTCAGCCCCATGTCGGCCCGCCGCTGACGGGCTCCGGCTACAGTCTGAGGTATTTTGAAATTCGCCGATACGGAATTACCGCCAAGTCAACCGAAGGTAGCTCCACTATTCAGATGGGGGCCTGGAAGGTGTTTAACAGATTTTAAGGTCTTCACCGCTCCGGACAATAAAGGTGCAGGCTTTGCGGTCGCAAAAAAGGAGTCAGACATGAAAAAATGGATATTGATCATTACGGTGTTGATCCTGGGTACCCCGGGTTTACTGCCGGCAGACGATACCGAAATATATGGAACGGGAACCAGCATTTCGCTGGAGCCCAATATTTTGATCATTTTTGACTCTTCGGGGAGTATGGATACGGAGGATGTACCCGGTGATCCCTATGACTCAGAGGCAACCTACTCCGGATCATTTACGCCGGAGGCAGTTTACAGGCGCGTGCGCGACGGCTGGTCCTATACCTGGGAGCTATTTGCACCGGATGTCGATGTCTTAGGCTGCAGTTCCATAAGAAACGAACTGTTGTGGCAGGGATATGCCCGGGGCCGAATCAACTCGTCCAGCCCCTATAATTGCGGCGGGACAAAAAAAAGACTGAGAACGGGGCACTACATGAACTATGTGGAATCCGGAGTTGGGGACGATAGCAAGCGCATCGATGTGGCCAAAGAGGTTGTCAGTGATTTGATCAACACCACCAGCGGTGTGCGCTTCGGGGTTATGCGTTTTAATCCGGAAGATGGCGGGGAGTTGATTGCGGAATGCGGTACCGACAAAGCGACCTTAATATCCGAAATCAACGCTATTAATGCCGATAACTGGACCCCGCTGGCGGAAACCCTGGCGGAAGCCGGGCTATATTTTGCCGGCATGGAAAGCTGGTTTAACTCCGGTGTCACTTACACCTCTCCCATGGAGGAGCGTTGCCAGAAAAACTTCGTCATTATTATGACGGACGGGGAGCCCACCCAGGACATCGACTCCAAACTGACATCCGGAGCTTACATTAACAACGATACCATCGGCGATTATGATAATGACGGCGGTGAACCGGGCAGCTATGAGAATAACGGCTCGGATTACCTGGACGACGTCGCCAAATACCTGTATGAGAATGACATCCATCCGACACTGGGTGACGGGACGTCGTTTGATAAACAAAACATTACCACCTACACCATCGGGTTTCAGCTCAACCATAAATTGTTGGAGGACACGGCTGCAAATGGCGGTGGTGAATATTATACGGCTACAAACTACTCCGAATTGACTGAAGCTTTTTACCAGATCATGTCAAGCATTTCGGAAGAAAATGCGGTATTCGTCGCCCCGGTGGTGCCGATCAGCCGTATGAACCGCGCCTATGCCGGCGACAGGATTTACCTGGGATTTTTCAAACCCCAGCTATCCGGGCGTTGGATCGGCAACATCAAACGCTACGCCCTGGACGATGATGGCGATCTGTACGATGCCAACAATGTATTGGCGACCACACCCGACGGAAAGATTAAAAGCAATGCCTTGTCCTTCTGGACTACCCTGGGCAATGACGGTGCGGACGTTTCTGCCGGGGGTGCCGCTGAAGTGCTCAACCTGCTGATCGAAGGCACCGGTTCACGCAATTTATACACTTACACAGGCTCAGATCCATTGCTGACGGCGTCTTCCAATTCATTCGTGGACGCCAATACGGCGATTACCACGGCTGCCTTAAACGTCGCCACCGACACAGAAAAACAGGACCTGATTGATTCCATTCATAATGGAACCCTGGGTGATATTATTCATTCGGAACCCGTTGTGGTGTATTATCCCGATCCGGATAACAATCCAAGCACCGACGATCAAAAAACCATGATTTTTTCCGGATCCAACGACGGGATACTGCACTGTATTGATGACGATGACGGCAGCGAAGCCTGGGGATTCATTCCTCCTAACCAGCTGGGGAGAATGCCGAAGCTCAACGATGGCAATCACGACTACTTTATAGATGGCTCTCCGGTGGTGTACTACGGCCCAAGCCAATCGATTCTTATTTCCGGTGAACGTCGCGGCGGCAGTAATTATACCGCCATCGACATTACTTCGCCCACTGAACCCAGGTGGCTGTATAGTTTCGGCCGAACTATTTTATGCCCCAGTCCCTGCAGCGATCCGGAAAACGATGTCTATGAAAGATTGGGACAGTCCTGGGCCAAACCGGAAAGAGCGACGATTGCCACCGGCTACACCGTATCATTGCCGGATTGCACGGTTGATACCACCACCGAGGATGTCTTTTTGATAGCCGGCGGATACGATACCAATCAGGATGACCCAACACCGGCATCTGAGGATACGGAGGGACGGGCTCTTTTTGCGATTAACGCTGCCTCCGGGCAGCTGATGAGCAATTTTAACTTCAACGGCACTACTTCCGGGATTGGGTTGACCCATTCCATCGTTGACGTGGCGGCCATTGATCATGACGGGGATGGAATCGCCAGCCGCATTTATGCCGGCGATCTCGGGGGTAATGTTTTTGCCTTCAAGGATGACAACCTGGAGTCCCTCACCACTTGCACGCCGACCGTTGAGCGGGTTATCCCCGACGGCGAATGGGAGACGGCCTTCAAGCTTTTTAAAGCTTCGGAACCCGGGATCCAGCGCAAAATTCTGTATGCCCCGGATGCGGTCGGAGAAACCTTTGGTGAATACATCTTCTTCGGAACGGGTGATCGTACCGACCCCGGAGAGACCACTGTGGTCAATCGGTTTTATGCAGTTAAAAATGATTGGTCTGCTCCCATGACGCCGCTGACGGAATCCGATCTGGAAGATGTCACCGCTGATTTAATTCAGCTGGGCAATGAGACGGAAAAAGCCACTGTTAAAAGCAATCTTGAAAGCGGTAACGGTTGGTTTTTCGAGTTGGAAAACCCCGGTGAAAAAGTCGTCTCATCGCCCAAGGTCTACGGTAAGGTGGTTTATTTTACCACCTATACCCCGACCACGGCCTCAACGCCGGATCCTTCGGATCCTTGCGAGGTTTCCACGGCCCGGGGCATCGCCCGTTTGTATGCGGTTGATTATAAAACCGGTGCTTCTGTTCTTGATCTCAGCAGCGAAACCGAGACTGATTCTTCCGGCGATACATTCATCGGCAAAGGCAAAAAGGATCGCAGCATTGCCATCGGAACGGCTATTCCGTCGGCTCCTGTCATTGCCATTCTTGGCGGTGGGGCCCGGATTTTTATCGGTGTCGAAGGCGGAATCGTCAGTCTGCCGGCGATAGATACCAGGGATATGCATACCTATTTTTGGAACCAGGTTTTTTAGAGTATCATGCCGGCTGAAAAGCGGCATAAGGCAGGCCCGGTTTCTGCTCCGGAGGGCTAGCTCAGCAGGCCACAATAAAAAGATACACGACACCAGGAGGTGCCAATGTTTAAACCGCACATATCGAATAAAAGAACCGGGATTTTTTTTATATTTTTTCTTTTAATCCTGCTCTGGCCGCTGGTGAGCGGAGCATCCCCAGAGCTTATCTCGGACCGTGATCTGGACGACGCCGACCCAATAGAATTTTCTTCCCGTATTATGGAAATCGACTACGGTAAAGCTGTGCTGGTGGTTGCCGAACATAAGGTGCTGACCGTTGATTTGATGATCGGAGATGAGCAATATACCACCCGGGTGACCGGCCCCCAGGGAAAAGAAATTTCCTTTGATTCGTTGCACACAGGGCAAAAAGTCCTGGTACGGGGATTAAAGCTGGCGGACGGCCGGGTGGTGGCATCGATGGTGCAGCATCTTGGGGCGAGGCATCAGGTGCAACGATTGAAACGGTTCGTGAAACCAACCCCGTTGAATAAATCAACAGATTGACAAAATATATTAGAAACAAAAAAAAAGCGCCGGGTCCCGTGGGGGGCCTGGCGCTTTTCAGTATGGATCCTATCAGTCTATCTTAAAGGGCGAGGCTATTTTGGCGCCCGCATGGATGGCACTGCGTGAGTCAGTTACCATCACCGTAGCGGTCGTTTTTTCCGTGTGAAGGACTAGTAATTCACCCAAAAGGACCGGGGTGAGCGTTACATCATTTTTATCATCGGGGTTAATACGATATTGTTCCTGTTTGTAGATCCAGTAAAGCTGGCCGGGCTGAACCCCATCCTGTACGCCTTTGTCGATGAAGGCAATCGCACTTTCACCGAACATCGCCTGATGCTCTTCGGAGTCGATAATTTGACCCTGGAGGCCTTGCGGGCTGTCTTGCATCTCCAACCGATGCAGACGTCGTTGAAAGGGCATTAAGAGATCTCCGACCTTGATGGGTCGGTAAGCAGCCACTATCCTACCCAGAACGAATTCGGGCCGCTTAATCGTGATTTCCACCATACCGGCAAAATAGTGCTGGATGCCGATGTATTCCTTTGTTTGCCGGTCCACAATCGGTTTTAAGGTCCGATAAATGGTATACTTTTTCCCCGGCATAAGGGCGAAGTTTTCTCTAGGCCGGATATAAACCAGATCACCCGTACTGATCATTTCTTTTTGGCCTTCGACCTTGAATATGGCGCCGTGTGAGATGACGGGTTCTTTGCGAATGAACCCGACCCTTTCGATGGCAGCATATTGATAGTCGATCATTTTGGTCATTCTGAGGCTGTCCTCGGCCGATTCTTTTTGATGGTCACCGGCACCCGCACCCTCACCATAACCATGGGCCCCCCGCCGACGATACAGGCGGATACGCTCTCCCGGATAAATGCGGTGGGGATTGGCGATTTGATTGTTCTCCTTCCATAATTCCGGCCATTGCCAGGGAGTATCCGAGAATTTCTGGGAGAGGTCCCAAAGGGTGTCCCCTTTTTGAACGGTATAGTAGAATCCGCTCTGGTATTCTACGGTTTTTTCGTCTTCCGCGGCCGGCAGGGATAGTGGCATCGCCAGTAAAAAAATGAAAGTAATAAAACGGATTGCCATGCTGAGGTTTTGTTTATCCTTCATCAAATACTCCGATTCTTTTAAGCGCTGATTGTCGAACTCCTAAAGTGCCGATTCTGTAATAAGATTATATGATTATCGACAAATTGTCAAATTTTTCGAAGGGGCCAAACGAGAGAGGTTCAAAGGTTTATAGGTTCAGAGTTCTGGGTTCAGAGGCTGGTATGTTCCAGGCTTTATCTATTTTAATCCGCCTGCGGCGGACGAGGGTTTGATTCCCCGCCCCTTGGGGCGTTTAAAATTTTCCGTTTGATACCCCGTTGCTTGCGGCGGGGTTGTTCATAAAAGCGAACCCCGGAATAGTTATCAGAAGAATTGTTGATCGGAAGCCTGAACCCTCGATAAAAAAAGCCCCTACACAGCATGCGAACATACCGCGTAAGGGCTTTTTTATCTTCGCTATTTGATGGGAAAACCAGGGAAGCGCTTACATCATGCCGCCCATGCCGCCCATGCCGCCCATGCCGCCCATTCCAGGAGCACCGCCGCCGGGCATGCCGCCGCCATCCGATTTTTCTTCCGGTTTTTCGGCCACCATGGCCTGGGTGGTCAGCATCAAAGATGCCACGCTGGCCGCATTTTGCAGGGCCAGGCGAACCACTTTGGTGGGGTCAATGACACCGGCTTTCTCCAGGTCTTCATAGGTGTCGGTTGCCGCGTTATAGCCAAAGGCACCTTTGGAATTTTTGACCTTGTCGATGACAACAGATCCTTCCATACCGGCGTTGTTGGCAATCTGGCGCAGCGGTTCTTCAATGGCGCGCATGATGACCTTGACACCGAGTTTCTGATCGGCTTTGATTCTCATTTTGCTGAGAGCATCCAGACAGCGCACCAGGGCCACACCGCCACCCGGGACAATACCTTCTTCGACTGCCGCCCGGGTTGCATTGAGCGCGTCTTCGACTCGGGCTTTCTTTTCTTTCATTTCCGTCTCAGTCGCCGCGCCGACATTGATGACGGCCACCCCGCCGATCAGCTTGGCAAGGCGTTCCTGCAGTTTTTCGCGGTCATAATCGGAAGTGGTTTCTTCAATCTGGGCCCGGATTTGTTTAACCCGGCCTTCAAGAGCAGAACGGGAACCGGCGCCATCGACAACGGTGGTGTTGTCCTTGTCGATGGAAATGCGCTTGGCACTGCCCAGATCCTGAACCGTCAGATTTTCCAGCTTGATGCCCAGGTCTTCGGAAACCACCTGGCCGCCGGTTAGAATGGCGATGTCTTCCAGCATGGCTTTTCTGCGATCGCCGAAACCGGGAGCCTTAACTGCAGCTACCTGCAGGGTTCCTCTGAGTTTGTTGACCACCAGGGTTGCCAGGGCTTCGCCGTCAACGTCTTCGGCGATGATCATCAGCGGTTTGCCCAGTTTGGCAACCTGCTCCAGAACCGGGAGAAGATCCTTCATGTTGCTGATTTTTTTCTCGTTGATCAGAATGTAGGGGCTATCCAGGGAAGCCACCATTTTTTCAGGGTCGGTTACAAAGTATGGTGAAAGGTAGCCGCGATCAAACTGCATGCCTTCGACCACCTCGAGGGTGGTGTCCATGCTTTTGGCCTCTTCTACGGTAATAACACCCTCTTTGCCAACCTTGTTCATGGCCTCAGCAATGATGTTGCCGATGGTCTCGTCATTGTTGGCGGAGATGGTGCCGACCTGTGCAATCTCTCTTTGGTCCTTGGTGGCCTTGCTCAAGCCCTGAAGCTCTTTGACCGTCACCTCAACAGCGGCATCGATTCCGCGTTTGATGGCCATGGGATTGTTGCCTGCGGCGACCATTTTCTGTCCTTCTTCGTATATGGACCGCGCTAAAACGGTGGCTGTGGTGGTACCGTCACCGGCCATGTCGCTGGTTTTGCTGGCAACTTCTTTGACCATCTGAGCGCCCATATTTTCAAACTTGTCCTCCAGATCAATTTCTTTGGCCACGGTCACACCATCTTTGGTGACTGTCGGAGCGCCCCAGGATTTATCTAAAACCACGTTTCGGCCTTTGGGTCCCAAAGTTACAACAACCGCATCGGCAAGGGTTCTAACCCCGTTAAGCATTGCTTCACGGGCTTTCATATCGTATTTAATAATTTTAGACATCTTAAAAATTCCTCCATACTTTAGTTAGTCAATTATTCCAAGCACGTCATCTTCGCGCATGATCAAATATTCCTCACCACTGATTTTTACCTCAGTGCCGGAGTATTTGCCAAATAGGATCCGATCACCTTTTTTTACCTCGAGCGCGATTCTTTTACCGTCATCACCGACTTTCCCGTTACCGACCGCGGTGACTTTTCCCTCGGCCGGCTTTTCTTTGGCGGTGTCCGGAATGATAATACCACCTTTGGTGGTGGCCTCTTCTTCGACGCGTTGAACTAAAATTCGATCCTGTAATGGTCTCAATTTCATGGTTTACAATCTCCTTTTACATTCGCAAAATATTGTTTCTTAAACCGTTGCAACACTAACTCAAAAAGTTGTACATGCAGTTCGCCGCTTCAAATGACGGCTTCGCTTTCACACCCCCCTTCGATGGTTGTTATCTTAAAAAAATTCTTATAATATTAAAATGTTAGGAAAGGTTATTTCGGGTCTGATTTGATTTAAATATTAATCACCCTTTTCAATTTGTAAAGAGATATAGACTGAAATTTTTTAAAAAAATTTTAAGGGATTGCTCTAAAACGCAACCCCGGGGTAGGTCACCCGCACCGGGCAACAGATTTTTCGTAAAATCGAAAATGAAATCAGGCAATTTCCCGTAATTCAGGTGGATTTAGCGCTGGGTTTTTTTTTGCTGTCCGAGTCGGTGTCGGATGATGTTGTGTCAGCAGATTTGCTTTTACGATCTTTGGAAGTTGGTGTTGGGGCAGTTGCGGACTTTTTGGCATAGTCTGTCGCGTACCAGCCGGTTCCTTTAAGGTGAAAGGTACTTTGAGAAACAATCTTTTGGAGTTTGCCTGCACAGCTCTTGCATTTGGTCAGTGGTTTATCAGAAAAATTTTGCAGGACTTCTTCTAATTTACCGCATTTGGTGCATTCATATTCGTAAATTGGCATCTAATCAAATCTCCAAATAGTCAATAACTTCCTGCTTCAACCCAATGGTGAGTGCCCTTGGTTATTTTGCAGTCTGGCCTAATAATAGGTAAATAAACCGGTTTGTCAAGAATCAACTTGGATCAGGGACTGCGTAAATCCTCATAGGGGACTCGCCAGTCGTTATAAAACTCTAGGACATACGGCAGACCTTCAAGTTGGACGGATTTTAAGATCTCATGGGTCCTCAGGTGAACCCGTTTTTCCTCTGCCATGCGTTCTTGCGGGGATGCCTCGAAGTTTTGTAAAAATTTACTGAAACGGACGATGTGGATTAATTCATGGGTGACAATATACAATGAAAACGGAAAGAGTTCGATTTCCCGGGTTTTTTCCAGGGTTGATCGAATCGTATGGTCCTGCAGACATATTTTATAAAAATCATAAGATGCCGAACCCAGCGAGGTGTTTTTGCGCCGGCCCTTGTAACGGATAATCTGTGCAAAGGGGCCGTCAATGATCTCTTGCGGCTCCAGCTCTGCCAGCGTTTTGACATCGTACCGGGGCCCGAGCCATTGACTGGCAGACATTTTGTAATGGTTGCTGACAAGCTCCTCAGCCATGGCCACGGTGTGGTTTACGATTTTAATTTGATTGGAACCGAAACAGCTGCGTTTTTGCATTTTTACACATCGAGGTGTGTTGCCGGACTCCCTGATCGATTCCGGCAATGACACCCGGCATCCGATAATATCAAGTCTATTATTGAACAAATGATAATTGTCGGCTGTCAAATGAATGCAATCGTTAACGGGGGCTCTGGCCTTCTTCTATCAAAGCCGCAAGGGCTTCATTTAAGCGCCGGCGGTCATTTTCCGTGTTTTCGATAAATCTAATACCCATGCCTCGATTGATAACCCTGTCAGCTGGCATATTCCTGTTAGACCAGACGACTTCGGCATTGAGGCGCAGTGGCTCCCGGTTCGGAATACGGATACTGATTTTAAACTTATCATTTAAGGCCAGGGGCTCGGGGCAGACAACAAAGGCGCCGCCAAGACTGATGTCCTTTAACTGCACGTTATCGGTTTGGTCGGATGTCTCAATAGCAACCTGCCAGGAGACCGCTATGCGAGGGTGGCGACGTTTTTCTTCCCAGGATGTTTTGGTTGGCGGCGTATACCCCTGAGCCGATTGATCCGAGGCCCATCGCTTTTTCAAATACCTACTGACAAACCAGAAAAAAATCAATCCGACGAATATGACGCCGCCGATGCTGATGCTGTTCAAAATAAGATTGTTATCCATGGACTTAGCTTTATCTCAAGGGTACGAAGTTTTGACGAATAGCCAACTATAGCATAGACCCGGGCATTGTTCCACATCCAAGACTATATCTCAGCCGAAAGGAAGAGTTTATACTGCTTTTTAAAATTAGTTGCGAAATACGGAAGGGTAGTATCAGTGGTTGTAGAAAAAACGTTCGCATAGTGCAACGTTTTTTTGACAACCGCTGAATATCATCCTATTTTACCCGAAAAAAAGGTAGACATCTATCTGTCGGGTGTGTTAGATATCCAGGTTGTTGATTTACGTTGAGATATAAAATCCCACTATGAATAGGAAAAGGAGGTGATGAGTTGGGTAGTGTTGTTAAAAAACGCAGAAAAAAAATGAGAAAGCACAAACACCGCAAGCTTTTGGCCAAGACACGGCATCAGAGAAGGAAAGGTAAATAATGATACCGGCAATCTTTTCTGGGAAAAAATAAAAGCACCGGAAATTTTCAGTCCGGTGCTTTTTTTGTGGTTTTCAGGATCAACTCGCTATTCGGGATATTCTTTGATAAATTTTAGAAACTCCGAATCGGTCGATAGGATCAACGTATTTTCCTTCCCCATTGACTCGTTGTAAACCTCAAGGGTCTGGACAAACGAATAAAACTCAGGATCAACGCCGTAGGCGTCGGCGTAGATTATGGTCGCCTCGGCATCGGCCTTACCCTTGATTTCCTGGGCCGTGCGGTAGGCTTCTGATTGTATTTGCTGCAGGTCTCTTTCTTTCTCACCCAGGATGTTCTGGGCCTCACCTCTCCCTTCGGAACGGAATTTTTCGGCGATTTGTTTGCGTTCTGCGATCATCCGTCCGTAAACAGATTTTCTGACCTGTTCGACGTAATTGATCCGTTTAATTTTGACATCCACCAGTTCGATGCCGAAGGGGGCCAGTTTGGGTTGGGCCTGGGTCAGTATGCCCTGGGTGATTTTTTCGCGGCCGGTGGTAACCGTATAGTAGGTTCTTTCGGAGTCCTCCACGCCGACCTCGCTCCGATCAAGCGGCCGGTCGGATTTGCGAACGGCTTCGATCAATTGGTTGGAGGTGATAAAATTTCGGACGGCCGGGTCAATAATATCATTGAGCTTGCCGACGGCATTAAAGCGGTTGTTGACGGTTTGAAAAAACTTTACCGGATCGGTGATTTTCCACCTGGCAAAGGTATCGACCCAGATAAATGTCTTGTCAAGGGTGGGAATCTGGCCCGGGTCACCATCCCAATCCAACAGGTTTTTCGCGAAAAAATTGGCTTTCTGGATGAAAGGAATTTTAAACTTGAGACCCGGATCTTTTTTCGGCTCTCCGATAATTCGGCCGAATTGGGTAATAATGACCTGCTGGGTTTCATCGACGCTGTAAGCTGCGTTGTATACGAGCACAGCCAGTGCAAGGACTAATACAATCAGTGTTCCTTTAATTTTCATTTTTGAGCACCACTTGGGTTTGCCATGTTTAATAGAGGCAGAAAGTTTTTCTGTTCAGAATCGACAATGAATTTCGGGCCCAGTTTTGGAAACAGCGTTCGCATCGTTTCAAGGTACATGCGTCGCTTGGTGACATCCTTGGCCTTGGCATACTCCTGATAGATCGATGTGAACCTTGCGGCGTCACCTTTGGCACGATTGACCCTGTTGAGGGCATAGCCCTCGGCCGCCTTAATGGTTCGTTCCGCTTCACCGCGTGCGGCCGGGATGGCCTTGTTATATCCCTCACGGGCCTGATAGATCAGTTGCTCTTTTTCCTGGGTGGCCTGATTAACCTCGTTGAACGAAGGTTGGACGGGATCGGGAACATTGGTTCTTTTCATTTCGATGGTAACAATGTGAATGCCGGTTTGGGCCTGGTCCAGCTCTTTTTGAAGAAGTCCCCTGGCTTCGACTGCGATTTCGTCCCGTTTGCTGATGACTTCGTTAATACTTCGATCGCCGACCACCAGACGCATCGAGGCTTCGGACATATCGATGAGGATTCGACGGACGTCGCGAACCCGAAATAAAAAATCGTAAGGGTTTTTCACCCGGTACTGCACAATCCAGGGTACCAGCGCGACATTCAGGTCGCCGGTGAGCATCAGCGCAACACTGATATTGTCACTGCCGGACTTAAAACGCGACCGGCTGTCTGTGCGGGCCGAAGAGAACCCGAACTCTTCCGTCCGGATTTGCTTCACATTTACCTTGGTGACCTTTTCGATGCCGATGGGCAGTTTAAAGTTAAGTCCCGGCTGGGTGGTTTTGACGTATCTGCCGAAACGCTGGACAATACCGACTTCATCCTGTTTTACAGTGTAAAAAGTGGTTGCTGCGACCATGATAATAGCGATTATCAGTATAACCAGCGGCCCGCCGGGCAGTTTAAATTTTTTAAATTTATCCAGAATCTCATCCATCTGGGGGGGGCGCCGCCGCCCCTGCCTTGTTGCTGCTGTTTCAGCTTATCCCAATCCCAACTCATAATTAGTTCCCTGTCTATGGTTAATGATATCGGACGCATGTCCAAGATCTGTGCGAAAATATTACCTAACAATAAGTTTCCCGACGATTCAAGTCAAGCAAAAAGGACACATTCCAGTTTTACTTGACACGGCAGGTATCCGTTGCAATAAAGTTCGTTGGGATGAAACCAAAAAAAACAAAAGGGAAATTTGAACACATCGGTAGTATAATAGCTGATGTTTTAAAAACCTATCGGCGAGAGTCTGACGGAGAATTGGTTCAGGTTTGGCGGATCTGGGACGACATCGTCGGTGATGTCATCGCCCAAAATGCCCGGCCGGCCGCGTTTAAAGGCAAAATTTTACTCGTGCATGTATCCAGTTCGACCTGGGTCCATCAGCTCCAGTTTCTAAAAAAAGAGATGATAGCTAAGTTGAACAATGCTTTCGGAAAAGCATTGATTGATGATCTGAAATTTAAGATCGGACCGCTTTAGGGAACGACGGATGAAGATTGTCCAATGAAAAATAAAGAAACTACATCTAAATGAGGGAGTTTTTCAATCACGGTTCTATTCCCCCGGCGGACCGCTGATAACCGGCCCATCGCAAACGGTTCACCCCAAAGGCATTGGATGAAAGGCTCCCCGGCTTCTCATTTAATTTGGTTTTGAATATATGAATTCCGATACCACCGATACCTTTTTTAACGGCCGGATCCAGGTCAGGCAAGGCCAGGCCGGGTATCGATTTTCCATTGATGCGGTTTTGCTGGCCTGCCAGGCTGCCCCGGGATCGGGAGATAGAGTCGTCGATTTGGGAACGGGTTGCGGTATTATTGCCCTGATCATGGCTTTTCGTCATCCGGACATCACGGTCTATGCCGTCGAAGTGCAGGAAGAACTTGCGCAGCTGGCCATTTCCAACGTGAAAGGCAATCATCTGCAAGATCGCATAACCGTTTTGGGTGCCGATATGAAAATGATGAAGCCTGACATGACAGCGGGTCAGGTGGACCTGGTGGTTTGCAATCCACCCTATCGCAGGCCTGGAGCCGGAAGAATAAATCCGGACAATCAACGGGCAGTTGCCCGGCATGAATTAAAGGCTAATTTGCAGGATATTATGGGTTCGGCCCGTCGAATTCTGAAACCGGCCGGACGGTTTGTAGCGATCTACACGGCCGAGCGCACGGCGGATATCGTTTGCCAGATGCGGTCTGATAGGATCGAGCCCAAATGTATTCGTACAATCCATAGCGCCCCTCGTTCAGAAGCCAAGCTGATTCTTATCGAAGGGATTAAAGGCGGGAATCCGGGACTTAAAATTAGGCCACCGCTGATCATCTACAACGAAAATGGTGAATACACGGATGCGGTGCAGCAGATGTTTGAGCCGTAATTTTTTCCATTGCATTTAGGGCGGACAAGTCTTAAAATAGGCTGTTAATTCTTCGGGGCTATCGATAGAAGATCGTTGACAGTATAAATTAAAAGGTATAATGGAACCTACCTAAAACCATTCATCTGGAGAGGTGGCTGAGTGGTTGAAAGCGGCGGTCTCGAAAACCGTTGGGGGTTCACGCCCTCCGCAGGTTCGAATCCTGTCCTCTCCGCCATAAAATTGCGCAGCAATTTTAATAAAAATTTTGAAAAAATTTTTAAGGAGAGATGTCCGAGCTGGCTGAAGGAGCACGACTGGAAATCGTGTGTGCTGCCAAAAGCGGCACCGAGGGTTCGAATCCCTCTCTCTCCGCCATTATTAAAAAAATGCCTAAAGTGAGCGAAAGTGCCTAAAGTGTCTAAAATTAATGTAGTCCGCAGGTAATAGATGATGTCCATCCTTAACTTTAGGCAATTTAGGCATTTTAAATTTTAGGCACTCTATTATGTCCTATCTCGTTCTTGCACGCAAGTACCGTCCCCAGGCTTTTGATCAGGTTATCGAACAGGTTCATATTACCCGTACGCTAACCAATGCAATTTCCGCGGGGCGGGTCGCCCACGCGATCCTGTTTTCCGGGCCGCGGGGAACCGGCAAAACAACGGTTGCTCGCATACTGGCCAAAGCCATGAATTGCAAGGAAGGACCCACCCCGGAACCATGCAATTCCTGTCGATCGTGCAATGAGATCACTGACGGCCACGCCATCGACGTATTTGAAATCGACGGTGCCTCCAACAATAGCGTGGACCAGATCAGGGAGTTGCGTGAAAATATTAAATATATGCCTGCCCACAGTCCCTATAAGATATACATTATTGATGAAGTGCACATGCTCAGTATGGCCGCCTTTAATGCTTTGCTCAAAACACTTGAAGAACCGCCGTCCCATGTCATGTTTATGTTTGCAACCACCGAGCCGCATAAGATACCGATTACGATCCTTTCACGCTGTCAGCGCTATGATTTCAGACGGATCGGCTTGGATTCCATTGCATCCCATATGGCCTCTTTGTGCCGCCTGGAAGGATTTGAAATTGCCGAAGAAAGCCTTGGCCTGATTGCCCGGGAGGCCGGCGGCAGCATGCGTGATGCCTTGAGTTTGCTCGATCAACTCATGACGTGCGCCCAGGGCTTGGTGACCCATGAGCAGGTATTGGATATTTTAGGTGTCATCGACCGCAAGGTTATTTTTGATCTGGCCGGTTCGATTTTGAACGCAGATGTCCATGGGGTGCTTGATCTTTTGGATGATGTCTATGATCGCGGCCATGATATGAAAAAACTTTATGCCGATCTGTTGGAACACTTCAGGAACCTGCTGGTCGTCTCCCTGGGCAATAAGATCGAGAAACTGGTCGATCTTCCATCCGGCGAAATTGAACAACTTGTCATCCAGACCAAACCGTCATCTGCCGGGTCCTTGAACCATATTTTTAATATACTGTTCGGAGCAGAAGCATCCATCAGGTATTCACCCCAGCCCAAATTATCCCTGGAAATGATCCTGATCAGGTTGCTGCAGACAAAGCCGTCTTTGCCCATAGATGTATTGATTGATAAACTTGATGACCTCAGGCGGGAGGTGTCTTCGCAAGACCCCCCGCAAATAAAAAGCACTAAACATCATTCTTCAAGGCCGGAGACGCAAACCTCGCCTGCTGCTTCTGAGGAGATGCCGGAGGGAGTCGCGCCTGAGGTTTATACCCCGGCAGAAGCATCATCCGGCAATGACGAGGAGATCTGGAAAAGGATCGGTGAGATCGTTTCACAGAAAAACCCTTCACTTGCGGCCAACCTGCGAAAATGCAGATTGAAAAATTCCGCCGAACGATCCCTGGAAATTAATGTTCCTGACAACGGATTTACAATCAAGATGATCCAGCGTGAAAAAAATATGGTGGTTTTGCAGCAAGTCTGTACGGAGGTGCTTGGTCACGAACAAAATATCCGGTTCACTGTCAGCAAATCAATGGGTGATCAGAATCAAAAAAAAAAATAATCAACTGAAACAAAAAGCGATAGACCACCCCCTGGTGGCCGATGCCATTGAAATCTTTGATGGTAAGCTGATTGATGTGAAGGTGCTGTAAACCTTTGGGGTGGAAAGCTATCAATTTGTTGATAAGAAAAAAAGGTTTCAGGTGTCAGGATAAAAGACTGAGGTCCTCTTTACCTGAAACCTGACACCTGAACACTGAAACCTTTGAAAATATAAGGAGGTCGTACATGAAAGGCATGGGGAACATGATGAAGCAAGCCCAGCAGCTTCAATCCAAAATGATGAAATTACAAGAAGAACTGGCTGACAAAACAGTTGAATCCAGTTCCGGCGGTGGCATGGTCAAGGTTACTGCCAATGGCCGCCAGCAAATTTTATCGATTCAGATAGAAAAAGAGGTCGTCGACCCGGATGATGTAGAAATGCTCCAGGACCTTGTACTGGCTGCTATCAATGATGCCTTGGCCAAAGCCCAGGAAATGGTCAGTTCGGAAATGGGCAAACTGACCGGTGGACTTAATATACCGGGTTTAACATGAGAGAATACCACGCTTCTATTTTGGATTTGTTTCGGATTTCGGGCTTCGTATTTCGAATTTTCCCTGTGAGCCAAAACAATTTAGGCGTGAAGCTTGGTTGATTTTGACTTTTTGATATTCAGCGAACCTTGAGGAACTTATGAGTTATTATCCAGCTTCGATTCAAAACCTGATTAAAAATATTGCCAGGCTTCCCGGCATCGGAGAGAAAACGGCTGAGCGTCTGGCGCTGCATATTCTAAAATCACCGCGCCAGGAGGCTGAGGAACTGGCCCAAAGCCTTTTGAATATTAAAGACAAGGTCAAATTTTGTTCCAAATGTTTTGCCCTCAGCGATAGTGAGTTTTGCACTCTATGCAGCGACCCGGCCCGGGACCCCTCAGTCTTGTGTGTGGTCGAGCAGCCGGCAGATATGGTCGCTATCGAAAAATCGGGTGCCTTCCGTGGCATGTATCATGTTCTGTCAGGCGCGCTTTCCCCCATGAACGGAATCGGTCCTGAGAATATTCGTATCCGGGAACTAATGACCCGGATCCAACAAGATGAGGTAAAAGAGGTTGTCCTGGCAACCGCTACCAATGTTGAGGGAGAGGCAACAGCGTCTTATATCGCCCAGCTTATGGGAAAGCATCAAATTAAAGTATCCCGGATTGCATCCGGTGTGCCCATGGGGGGGGACCTCAAATATATAGACCAGGTTACGTTAAAAAGGGCCATGGAGAGCCGGCATGCCCTCTGAACGCATTGACATTGATGGGCTTTTTGAGTGCCGTCTGTGCGGCGATTGCTGCAAAGGGTATGGCGGTACTTTTGTAACCCGGCAAGACATTGAAGCGATCTCCCGCTATATCGGCATCGATTCCCGGAAATTTGTGACCCAATACTGCCAGTTATCCGGCAAAAGGCCGGTATTGGCGCAAGGCACAGATGGCTACTGTATTTTTTGGAATAAGCTCTGTACCATCCATCCCGTCAAACCCCTGATGTGCAGGCGATGGCCGTTTCTGAAAAGTCTGCTGGTGGATTCAAAAAATTGGCAGATTATGGCTGATTCCTGTCCCGGTATTCACACCGATGTTCCGGTTCGCACGCTGGAAAAATGCGTTAAGGAAATCATTTCCAAAGAGCGATGAGGTTTTCGATGACTGACGAAGAGAAAACCAGGGAACAACTCATCAGCGAGCTGGAAGTTATGCGGCAGCAGCTTGAGCATTTGGAGAGGCTTCAACGGCAATACGAAAATGCATTGAACGACAGCCAGCAGCAGCTTCAGCAATCCCAGAAGATGGAGACCTTGGGCACCCTGGTGGCGGGGGTGGCCCATGAAGTTAATAATCCAATCAACTTGATTATGTATAATATTCCACTCCTGCAAAAAATATGGGCCGATTTTATGCCGGTATTGAAAGAACGCCAGGGAATGGAGCCGAACGAGAAATTTGGTGGCTTTGACTATGATTTCCTGGCCGACAACCTGGTTCAACTTGTAGCCGATATGGAAATGGCTGCCCATCGCGTTGCTAAAACGGTCGCAGATTTAAAAAATTTCTCCCGGCAATCCAATGTTGCTGAAAAGACGCCAATGCAGGTAAACAGGGCCGTGAAAAACGCAATGCGATTGGCCCAAACCACCCTGCGGGCATCAGCGGTTAAAATCAATCTTCAGCTAGGTGAGGATCTGCCAGACATTGACGGCAATCTTCAAAGCATCGAGCAGATCGTTTTAAACATTGTTATCAACGCTGTTCAGGCCATTGATCACGACCATGGAAAAATAGAAGTCACCACCGGCTTGCGGAACCAAGACGGCAGGGTTTATATTCGTATCACGGATAACGGTCGGGGAATTTCAACCGCTATCAATGACAAAATTTTTCTTCCATTTATCACGGACAAGCAATCTGAAGGTGGCACCGGACTTGGCCTTTCTGTCAGCTATTCATTGGTCAAGGCCCATGAGGGTGAAATTTTTTTTGAAACCACCCCGGCTGCTGGTACCTCGTTTACAGTTTGTTTGCCCTCCGCTCTAAAAGGACAGATCCCTAAAATTCTGGTTGTCGATGATGATAAGAATATCCGCCAGATGCTTATTGAAGCGCTTACCATGGATCATCTGTACCTGGTCGAAGAGGCATCCAACGGCATCGAAGCGTCGATAAAACTGGGTACCTATCGTCCGGATCTTCTCATCCTGGATATCTTCATGCCCAAAATGGATGGTCTTGAGGTGTGCCGGACGATCAGCAATGAAGCGGAATTGTCGGATATGAAGGTCATCATCACCACCGGGTATCCGGAGCACCCGAAGCTGGATGAAGTCGTCGCTCTGGGTTATACCAATATTTTCTCCAAACCCTTTGATCTAATTAATTTCATTCAGGCCATTGATAAGATATTGAGCGAAAAGGAATGCCGATTTAAGATCGACGAGTGAAAAATAAGAAGATTGAATACCTTGATTTTTCAATCGTCATTTGTCCTTCATCATTCCGCAAGGTTGCCCGTTTTAACGTAAATATCCCGCTTGGGATATGGAATCTCAACTCCCTGTTCATCAAAAGCGCTTTTAACCCTGTCGGTTATATAAGAGATCGTGTTCATACGCTGGCGGGCATTATTAATCCATACCCTCAACTGGAGATCGACCGCCGATTCTCCAAAATGTTTCACCACCACTTTGGGCGGCGGCTGTTTCGACACCCAATCCGCTGAATTCGCTACTTTGACAATGATGTCCTTGGCTAATTGCATATCGGCGTCATAGGCGATGCCGATATTAATGCGGACTCTGATTTGTTCTGAAATCGTCGTATAATTTATGATATCGCGTAGCATGATTTCATTGTTGGGGATAATGATAACGATATTGTCAGTGGTTTTAATTTTTGTGGCCCTCAATCCGATGTCAATTACGTCGCCCCAGGTAGAGGAGCCTGAAGGTGCACTCCAGACTTCGATGCGGTCTCCAACTTCAAAGGGTCGATCAATAATGAGCAGTATCCCGGCGATCAGATTGGACAGGGTATCCTTGGCCGCGAAACCGATGGCGATGCCGGCCACACCGGCACCGGCGATAAACGGCATGACATTGACGCCCAAAGAATCGAGGGCAATGATAATGGCGGTGGCAATTATGATAAAACCGGCGAATCTGCTCAACAACTCAAAAATAATATCATCGATTTTGTTTTCAGTTTGGTGGGCAATTTTATTTTGCAGGAATCCGATGGCAATCGAGAGGAAGTTTTTTACCGGAACTGCCAGTAAAATGATGAGCAGGGCATGAAAGACCTTTTCCAGGATGGGGATATGGGTCATTCGCAGAAGGTAGGTTCCCACTACAAGCAGCAGGGCTAAAAGCAGGACCCTGCGAATAAGTTGAAATACCCGGGAGTTTGCCTGAACGAACTCAAATTTTTTTAGCCTTCTTTCAACAAAATGCAGCAACCACCTCAGAATGACCCAGATAATAAAAAACCCTGCAATCGCGATGACGACTTTGTAGACCATCAGAAGACGGGGCGAATCCGCCGGCAGTAGTGCGATCAGCTTCTCATATAAGGTAGATAACACTTTGCATGGCCATCTAATTATTTAAACCTTGGTTCTTGAATGATTGTTAGTGGCTTGGAACAATAGAATGATGGTAATTCCAAGTGTTGCGGGTTGCGGGTTACGAGGTGCGGGGTGAAGGCCGTAAAAATCTGAAATTCAGTATTGCGGAACCCCCAACCCGCAACTCGCAACCCGTGCCCTGCAGGGGATTCGTACTCGTACTCGTCCTCATCCTCGACTATTCAGCATTTTCGATTACGAGGACGAGAACGACGACGAGGACGATTGCAGAAACCCGCAACCCGTGACCCGCAGGGGATTCGTACTCGTACTCGTCCTCATCCTCGACTATTCAGCATTTTCGATTACGAGGACGAGAACGACGACGAGGACGATTGCAGAAACCCCCAACCCGTAACTCCAAACCCGAGCCTCGCAACCCGAAAACCTACTTTTCTTCTGAAAAAAAGGCTGCTTTGAAAAACTCACGGTTCATCCGGGCGATGTTGACGATGGAAATTTCCTTGGGACATTCGACTTCACATTCCCTTTCGTTGGTGCAGTTGCCGAATTCCAGTCTATCCATAGTTTTCAGCATTTTAATGGCGCGCCTAGCGGCTTCCGGACGTCCCTGGGGCAGCAAGGCCAGTTGAGAAATTTTGGCCCCTGTGAATAGCATGGCGGCAGCATTGGGGCAGGCGGCAACGCAGGCACCGCAGCCAATGCAGGCCGCCGCGTCCATCGCTTTTTCGGCCGCATCCTGTGGTACCGGGATGGCGTTGGCATCCTGGGCGCCGCCGGTGTTGGCAGAAATGAATCCACCGGCCTGGATAATGATATCCAAGGCACTGCGGTCGACGACCAGATCTTTGATGATCGGAAAGGCCTTCGCCCGCCAGGGTTCGATAACCACGGTATCACCATCTGAAAAATGACGCATATGCAGTTGACACAGAGATGTACCTTTCTCGGGTCCATGGGCGCGTCCGTTCACCACCGCCCCGCACGAGCCGCAGATACCTTCCCGGCAGTCGTGGTCGAAGGCGATCGGAACTTTGCCCTCCAACGTCAATTTTTCATTGATGACATCGAGCATTTCAAGAAACGACATGTCGGTTGAAATGTCGGTGGCCTGGTAGGTTTCAAACCGGCCCTTGCTGTCGGGACCGCTTTGACGCCATATTTTCAATGTTAAATTAATCGTTTGGGTCACTTGTAGCTCCTTTGAGACAGTTCGACATTTTCAAAAATCAGGGGCTCTTTATGAACTTGCGGTTCCGCTTCCTTACCCGTATACTCCCAGGCAGCCGCATAGCAGAAATTCTCATCATCGCGCCTGGCTTCATGTCCTTTGGTTTGATAGGCCTCGTTAAAGTGGCCGCCACAAGATTCCTGGCGAGCGAGGGCATCCAGGACCATTAATTCGCCAAATTCCAGATAATCGGCTACGCGGCCGGCCCTTTCCAGGCTCTGATTAAAATCCTGGCCGGCCCCCGGAACGGTGACATTTTCCCAGAATTCTGCTCGCAATTGCTGAATGAGATGGCGGGCCTTTTCAAGCCCTTCGTTGTTGCGCGCCATCCCGCAATAATCCCACATAATCAGGCCCAGTTGCTTGTGAAAATCATCCACGGTCCGCTTACCATTGATGGCCAGCAGCTTGTCAAGGCGCGATTGAGCGTCATTTTCGGTTTCTTTGAAGGCACCATGGTCTGGGGTGACATCCGCAAATTCGGTGCCGGCCAGGTATCCGCCGACAGTATAGGGGATGATAAAATAGCCGTCCGCCAGCCCTTGCATGAGGGCACTGGCTCCCAGGCGGTTGGCTCCATGGTCTGAAAAGTTGGCTTCTCCCATGACAAACAGCCCGTCGATGGTGCTCATCAAGTTGTAATCCACCCACAACCCTCCCATGGTGTAGTGAACCGCGGGATAGATTCTCATCGGTCTCTCATAAGGGTCTTCACCGGTAATTTTTTCATACATCTGGAAAAGGTTGCCGTATTTTTTTTCGATGACCGCCTTGGTGTCCCGTTTGATGGCATCGGCGAAATCGAGATACACCGCCAATCCCGTCTCTCCGACGCCTTTGCCCATATCACATTGCTCTTTGGCATTGCGTGAGGCGACATCGCGCGGTACCAAATTTCCGAAACTGGGATATTTTTCTTCCAGAAAATAATCTCTCTCCGCTTCAGGTATCTGCCTGGAGGGTCTCTTGTCACCGGGATTTTTGGGCACCCACACACGTCCGTCGTTTCTCAGGCTTTCACTCATCAATGTCAATTTAGACTGATAGGTGCCGTGAACCGGAACACAGGTCGGATGAATCTGAGTGAAGCACGGATTGGCGAAACAGGCCCCTTTTTTATAGGCTCTAAAAGCGGCGGTCACATTGGAAGCCATCGCATTGGTGGACAGGAAAAACACGTTTCCGTAGCCGCCGGTGCACAGAACGACGGCGTGGGCATTATGGCGTTCAAGCTGCCCGTTAATCAAGTTGCGGACCACAATTCCCCTGGCCTGACCATTGATCACAACCAGGTCGAGCATTTCACGACGCGGAAACATTTGAACATTGCCGTCAGCAATCTGGCGCGATAAGGCGCTGTATGCTCCCAGCAGCAATTGTTGTCCTGTCTGCCCCCGGGCGTAAAAGGTTCGCGAGACCTGGGCTCCGCCGAAAGATCGGTTTGCCAGCAGGCCGCCGTAATCCCTGGCAAATGGAATCCCCTGGGCTACGCAGTGATCGATGATATCGTTGCTGATTTGTGCCAGCCGATAGACATTGGCCTCTCGGGCTCTGAAATCACCGCCCTTAACAGTGTCGTAAAACAGGCGCCAGATGCTGTCACCATCATTGGGGTAATTCTTAGCGGCATTGATACCTCCCTGGGCAGCAATACTGTGTGCGCGCCGGGGGCTGTCATGAATGCAGAAGGATTTGACATTATAGCCCAGTTCAGCAAGGGTTGCCGAGGCAGAACCGCCGGCTAAACCGGTACCGACGACGATGATATCATACTTTCGCTTGTTAGCTGGATTGACAAGTTTTAGCTCAAAAAGATGTCTGTCCCATTTTTCCGCAATGGGTCCACCGGGAATTTTTGCATCAAGCTGCATGATTTTTCCTTTCTATCCCGCAAACGATAAATAAATCGGAATAATACCAAAACCGAATCCAACAGCCAGGCTGAAAATAATACTCAAGGCCATGACAAACGGCATATATTTTGTGTGGTTGGCGCCGATCGTCTGGAAGGCACTCCACAAACCATGGCTGACATGTAAGGCTGCGACAATCATTGCCAGGATATAGATGACAACATAAAAAGGACTTCCAAAGGTTTGGGCTACGATTTGATAAATACTCGTATTGGTTTTGTCCACAAAATGGAAATTTATCAGATGCTGGATGATAAACACCAGCAGCAGGATTCCGGTATAGGGCATCGTGGCCGAACCAATGGTCCGTCCGCCGGCCCATTTGTTGACGGCATAGCGACTGGTTCGCGCTCTGAAATTTTGATAAAACAGGGTGAGGCCCGTACATACGTGCACGACAGCAAAAACCAGAAGGCCCCATTCCATCAGGGTCAACACGGGTCCCAGGGCATGCAGATGTTCGGCATATGAGTTAAACGCATCTTTTCCGCCGTAAATCGTCAGATTGCCTGCCAGATGCCCGGCCAGAAAGCCGCAAAAAGCAAGACCGGTCAAAGCCATTAGCAATTTTTTTCCGATGGAGGACCACAGAGTTTGTATCATCCAATTCATCACTATGTCTCCCTGTTTGTCATTTCATCTGCCGATCCGCAAGCGTCTGCAAAAGGAATAAACCTATTCATTTGCAGAAGGCATGTCAACAGAATTGTTGCTCTGATAGGAACCACTTCTTATATCCAGCAAGGCCGTTGAACGATGCTCATTTATCAGTCGGAATCGTATCGAGCCACCAATCATCTCGACCGGTATCCATAACGGCGCTGGCAATTTTTTGGCCGGTTTCGGTTTGAAGCCGACCGATCACATTCTGAATCCAGGTTTTGGGTGGTTCATAACCGATATCTATCAGTTCTTTTAGCTCCAGAATGAGTGCCAACTGGTCAGCGTCCCGGGCAAGTTTGGCCTCGATGCTGACTCCGTCTCTAAACTCTTTGATGAGCTCTGTCATTTGTTTTCCAAACAAAATCCCGGCCGTTGCATCTTGGAGGGCTTTGTTTTCGTCTGCCGTGACATATTTTTTATGGACCGTATTGAGATCTCCGATTCTGGCTTCCGGAAAATCGTGGAGCAGGCACATATTGATGAGTTTCAGTGCGTCCACCTCAGGCAGCAGCTGGGCTATCACGTAGGCAATAAACGTTGTGGAAAAAGAATGTTCCGCTACTGATTCTTTGCCGGCCCCCAGAAAATGATATCCAGATCGGGGAATTTCTTTCAGTATTTTGGCTTCAAACAACAGATTGGCAATTTTTTTCATAAGTGCTCCTTTTTCATAAGTGCTCCTTAAACTGAAGAAGGCAGAGAGTAGAAGACCCTTCTTCGCCAAGCCTTTGCACGATTTCGCCGTGGCAAGCAGATGACAGATAGCAGATGATAGAAGACAGAGGCAAGTGATTTTGGATTTCGGATTGATCTGAAGTTTACCGCCTAACCCGCAACACGAAATTCGTAGCATGATCAGCTGCCATAGATCTGAAACCGGAAATATTCTTAAATCCCGGCACAATCGTAGGCAAGCAAAAAGTTGATGTGACCATCAAAAGAGATCCAAATATGTTGACACTTTGTCCAATTTCATATAATTAAAAATAATTAAAACAGAAAGTTATTACACTTGTTTACTGTTAAATTGTTGTTATATTCCAGATTATCATCCTTTCAGATAGGGCAGGACCCTTGAAATAAAGAACGGAGTGCTCAATGACGATTCCCCAAATCGATTTGATTCACATGATTAGTAATGCCGGCATCGTTGTGCAACTGGTTTTGCTCATGTTGTTGTTTTTTTCAGTCAGTTCCTGGGCAATAATTTTAATCAAATCACGCTATATTAGACGGGCAGTTAAGCAATCTGCCGAATTTACTGAATTTTTCTGGAAAAGCCGCGATCTGTCCAACGCCTTTTCAAAAGCCAAACAGCTTCACGGCAGCCCGCTGGCCAGAATATTCCGTATCGGTTATGTGGAATTAAAGAAAACGAGTCCATCCGGCAGCCCGTCACCGGAGTCATCAGCCCAGGCCGCCGGTGAAAGCCTACCGTTTAACACCCGATTTGTCGGCACAGACAATGTCAAACGTGCCCTGCGCCGGGCGACCAACACCGAGATGACCCGCATGACACAAATGGTTCCCTTCCTGGCGACCACCGGCAACACTGCACCATTTATTGGATTGTTTGGAACCGTCTGGGGGATTATGAATTCCTTCAGCGGTATCGGGCAAAGAGGCTCGGCCAGTCTGGCGGTGGTGGCTCCCGGTATCTCTGAGGCGCTTGTGGCAACTGCGGCAGGACTGGCCGCCGCTATTCCGGCTGTTATCGCCTTTAATTACTTTATGAATAGAATCCGAATCGTTGAGACGGAGATGCAAAGCTTTGCGGCAGATTTTCTCAACATTATTGAGCGGGATATTTTACGGACTGAAAGGAGGCGGAGATGACCTCCGGCGGCAATAGCAAAGAATTTATGTCCGAGATTAATGTGACCCCCTTTGTTGATGTCATGCTGGTTTTGCTGATCATATTCATGGTCACCGCGCCGATGATGATTCAAGGATTAAATGTCGATTTGCCGGAGGCAACGGCCAAACCGCTGGATTCAGAAAAGGAACACCTTGTTATCACCATCGACAAAAAGCATCAAATTTACATCAACGATTACCAGGTCAAAGGGGAATCTTTGAGCGAAAAGTTGATGAAAATTCTCAAGGGCCGCAGCGACCGTGAGGTCTACCTCAAAGCCGATAAGAACATTCCCTATGGAATTGTCGTGCAGGTGATGGCAGAAATCAAGGATGCCGGGGTTGAACAGTTAGGCATGATCACCGAACCGGCGGTCATGGAAAAGATACGCGACGCAAAAAAATCTAAAGGCTAATGAAAAGAGAAACATATGCTCATGCGTATCCGATGGAAACGGGCACCGGATCCCGTACCATGGTGCTGTATTTTGGGATATCCCTGGTAATCCACTTGATTTTCTTCGGTTCGGTGGTATTCTGGCCGGCATCTGCGCCGAAACCAAGATTTTCACCAGGATCCATTAATGTGAATCTGGTTTCGTTACCCGGGCCACCGTCCGTTGCACCGGCGCCGGCGGCGGTATCAAAGTCGCCTGCCAAACCTGTAGCGGCACCCAAAAAAGAAGTCAAAACAGCACCTATTGAAGAAGTGGTGGCCATACCACCGCCCAAGACACTGCCGGAGATAAAAAAACCCAAAAAGACGGTTTCGCTGACACCAAAACCGGAAAAAATAAAACCCAAAAAGTCCCTCAAGAAAAAAACGCAGGATCGTCAGAAAATGATTGATAATGCGGTGACCAAAGTCAAAAAGAAGGTAGAAAAATCGGAAACAGATTCCGTCAGTCAGGCCCTTGATCGCTTAAAAAAAAAGGTTGAACAAACCGAATCCAATCGGGCTCAAACCGGCTCGACCGGTCAGGCCGCAGCCGGTGCGGGGAAAGGCAGCATATCCGGAGCCGCCGGATCCGGTGGGCAACGCCGACTGGAACTCATTGACCTTTACAAAATAGAGATCGCCTTTCAGGTGGAAAGAAACTGGGCCTTTTCTCAGCAGTTGGCCGGTGAAAGCGAGACATTGCAGGTCAGCCTGGTATTTAAGGTAATGCCGGGCGGCGAAATTGCCGACATCCGGTTTACGGAGCGTTCCGGCAATTCCTATTTAGATGAATCGGCTTATCGGGCCATCGTCAAAGCCAGTCCGGTTTCACCGCATCCAACCGGTATCCGGAGCCCCTACGTGACGATGGGGGTAAGATTCACCCCCGAGGGTATCAGAAAATAGGTGCATATTTTAATGAACAACCCCGCCGCAAGCAACGGGGTATCAAACGGAAAATTTTAAACGCCCCAAGGGGCGGGGAATTAAACCCTCGTCCGCCGCAGGCGGATTAAACGGCGCGGCAACCCGGGCCTTTATCACCAGTTAAATTCATAGCAAGGATATCAGAATGATTGTTCGTTGGCTTCGATGCACGCTATTTATTATAGTGGCAAATTTATTAATCGGTCCGTTGTTTTGTTTTGCGCAAAGCGACAAAGATCAATATGAATATATCGATATCAGTAACCCATTTCTAAGAAAAATTCCTCTGGCGGTCCCGCTGTTTAAAAATGAAAACGCGACAGCGGAAGAAAAGCGCCTGTCCGATTCATCAAATGAATTACTTGCCGCAAGCCTGGAATTTACGGGCTACTTTAAACTGCTCGATCGCGGCGCATTTCTTTTTGACCCCCAAAAAGACGGCGTACTGACTCCCCAGATCAAGTTTGCGAATTGGACCGTTATCGGCGCTGAACTATTGATCACCGGCCTTTTCAAAGAAGTCGACGGCAACATTACCATGGAACTGCGCCTCTTTGACACGTTCAAAGCGCGTCGGATTGTCGGCAAAAAATATACCGGTAAGAAAGCTGATCAACGCCGAATGATCCATCGCTTCTGCAGTGAGGTCATCAAATACCTCACCGGTCACCGGGGCGTGTTCGGCAGTAAAATTGCCTTTGTTTCCAGCGGGTCAGGAAATAAAGAGATTTACACTTGCGCCTTTGACGGGTATAATGCACAACAGATGACCCGGAACCGCTCGATTAATTTATCTCCGGCCTGGTCTTCCGATGGACGATATCTGGCCTATACGTCCTATAAAAAGAAAAAGCCTGATATATTTATAAAAAACCTGGCTGAAATGCAGGAAACGTCCATCAACAAAAAAGGCCTTAACATTACTCCTGCGTGGGTGCCGGGGAAATTTGAATTGGCGGCAACACTTTCCTTTGCGGGTGATCAGGAAATTTATCTGTTGACTGGATCGGGGAAAGTTATTAAAAGGTTAACGAACATTCGGGGCATTGATGTATCTCCGACCTGGTCGCCGGACGGCAAGAAGTTTGCCTTTGTATCCAATCGGGCAGGTTCCCCGCAGGTTTACGTTCAGGATATAGCCTCCGGAAAGGTCAGGCGGTTAACATATGAGGGTAACTACAATACCCAGCCAAGCTGGTCACCCCAGGGCGACAAAATTGCCTACTCCTCTGTGTTAGACGGACGGCGTAATATTGTCGTGATGGGTCTTGACGGCCAGGAACCACTCCAATTGACATACGAGTCCGGAGATAACGAAGCGCCCTCGTGGTCACCTGACGGAAGTCTTATTGTCTTCAGCTCAAACCGTGAGGGGCCTTTTCGAATATATGTGATGACTGCGTTTGGAACAGATCAGCGCCGTTTGCTTGTGATGACCGGTGAGCAAACTAACCCAAAATGGTCAATGAATGATTTCAATAACTGATGGTTTTCCGAATGTGAAAGGAGGAAAAAAATGCAAAAGAAGAAATGGATTTTACTGGCCCTGTTATTGGTGATTCCTGGATTGATGTTTTCCGTTTCCTGTCAAAAGAAGTTGGTTGACGCATCGCCGGAGCCGATGGCTAAAGAGGAGCCGATGGCAAAAGAGGAGCCCAAAAAGGAAGAGGCCCCGGTTGCTTACAAAGCACCTGGTGTTATTATGCAGGAGGATATTTATTTTGATTTTGATAAAGCCACGCTAACTCCCGCTTCCCAGGACAACCTGCTTCGCAAAGCCGAATGGCTGCGCGAAAATTCCGATGTAACGGTGACCATTGAAGGTCATTGTGATTCCAGGGGAACCAACGAGTACAACCTTGCCTTGGGTGACAGGCGTGCTGAGAGTGCCAAAGCATTTCTGGTCGATCTTGGAATTGGCGCTTCGCGCATAACCACCATCAGTTATGGGGAAGAGCGCCCGGTTTGCACCCAGCTAAATGAGGAGTGCTGGGCCAAAAACAGGCGTGATAACTTTGTTGTAAATTAATCCGCCTGCGGCCGACGAGGCTTTAATTTCCCGTCGCTTGCGGCGGGGTTGTTCATTCAAAATTTTCTATTAGATAGAAAATTCCGCGTGCCAAACTGCGGGTGATTATAAAGGGTATCAGCCCTGTATGCTTTGACAAGGCAGCAATTGCAGGCTCTGCCGGCAATTGCTGCCTTTCAGCCAAACCCGCCTTTATCGGCGGGTTTTTTGGTGAATGTTATAAAGCCATTCGTATAGATAACATACCGCTTTTCAACAATAAGTTTGAAATACGGAAGGGTGGTATAAAAGTTTGTACAAAAAGCGTTCCAATAACGGAACGGTTTTTTGACAACCGCTATAATCCCATATAAGTGGTATCCTTATGAACAAGTCAATGATGAAATCGGCTGTCCGGGTCCATTTGGTGTGTTTTTTGTTATTGTCGGGCTGTGTGGGCCAGAATGAAATTACATCCCTTGACACACGCCTGAATGAACTGGAAATTCGCAACGCAGAAGCGAGGAAAAGAGATGAAACGCTGAGCTCAGGTCTGCAGACCCGCGAGAACGAAGAGCAATCGCTGCGACAACAGTCAGCCGGGATGCGAGCCAAGGTAGAAGCGTTGAATGAAGATATTCGGGCCTTAAGCGGCAGAATTGAAGAATTGGAACATCAGTTAAACCGCCAGAAACAAATGAAGGCCGAGGGTCTATCGTCCGAAGCGGAGCGGATTGAGAAACTGGCCGAGTCTTCCGAAGCCAATGATGTCCGTATCTATCGAATTGAGCAGTACTTAAATTTTGAACCGGTCGCACCCAAAACACCGGCAACAACATCCGGCGAGAAAACCGTTGCGAAAATTATACCGGCCGGCCAGGCCAAGAAGCAACCCAGTGAAGATGAGATTTATCGATTGGCCAAACAGGCCTTTGATCAGGGAGACTCCGATGCCGCCCGCAAGAAATTTCAAGAACTCATTGAGAAGTTTCCCAAATCCGAACGTGCTGACAACGCTCAGTTTTGGATCGGTGAAATTTATTATCGCGAAAAGTGGTATGAAAAAGCCATACTCGAGTATCAGAAAGTAATCGAAAACTATCCAAAAGGCAATAAAGTACCGGCGTCTCTTTTAAAACAAGGTCTGGCCTTTTTGAATTTAGGGGACAAAAATAATTCCCGCCTTATTTTAGAAGAGCTCATCAATAAGCATCCCAAGTCCAACGAAGCTAAAATTGCCAAAGATAAAGTGAAGACTTTAAAATAAAACAGGATGATTAAAATCATCGGTATAGATCCCGGCCTTTCGGCAACCGGTATCGGAATCGTTCGAGGAAATGGGCCGACGATAAAAGGTTATTCATTCGGCAGTATAAACACCTCCAGAAACAAATCTTTGCCAGACCGCCTTGATCATATCTTTTCAAAACTGCTCCAAATCTTAAAAGATGAAAATCCCGATTTAATGGTGGTTGAGGATGTCTTTTCTCTCAAAAAATATCCGAAATCCGGAATAACTCTGGGGCAGGTGAGCGGGGTGGTAATGCTTGCCGGACATCGAACCGGCGTGTCGTCGGTGGAGGTCCCGGTACGGGAGGCCAAACAGGTTTTGACGGGCAACGGAAATGCCCGCAAACAGCAGTTGGAAGAAGCCGTGCGACATCAATTGAAGCACAAGACTCCCATTAGACCCTTTCACGCATCAGACGCACTGGGGTTGGCTTTGATTGGTCTTTACCGCTACCAGGATGTGTCGGATCATAGTTGACATCCCACAGAATTACGCTCAAAACCATCTAAACGAATAACGCGATTACAGTTATGATTGGCTATATTGAAGGCAAGATTATAAACAAGGAACAGGATTGGATCCTGGTTCTGGCAAATCAGATTGGATATGAAGTGCTGCTTCCTGCCATAGTGATGGAATCATTGCAGGATAAGAAAATTGGAGAGGAAATTTCCCTTTACATTTTTTTTCAGCAGACTGACCGCCAGCCTAAGCCTGTTTTGATCGGTTTTAATCTTGAGGTGGAAAAGGAATTTTTCCAATATTTTATATCAGTAGAAGATATCGGTCCCCTGAAGGCCGCTAAAGCGCTAACCGTGCCCATTCGAGAGATTGCGACCGCCATTGAAGCCGGCGAGATAAATCAGCTTACCAAGCTCAAAGGCATCGGCCGGCGAACAGCCCAAAAGATTATCGCCACCCTTGAGGGCAAAATGGGCAAATTTGCCTTGATGCGTCCTGAAGATCGCAAAGTCGAACCCCCAGTCGAGGACTTTTCAAAACAGGTACTTGATGTTATGATAAAGCAGCTCGGCCATAGGATGGGGGATGCCAGACAGATGATAGACCGTGCGTTGAAACGCAACAGCGCCATAAAGACCGCCGAGGAGCTTTTTGAAGAAGTGTATCGGGGGAAGAAAAGGGGTGAATAGCAACATAAGGTTTCAGGTTTCACGTGTCAGGTTTCAGGAAGAGCTCAAAGACCTCGAAGGATTGGGTGAATTAATCCCAATGCCAGAGTTTGTTGGCAGTAAGTAAATTAAGACTTCATATCACTGTATGCAGATTTCCGCGTGTCTGTTGCTCGGCCCTGACACCCGACACCTGAAACCTAAAAGTTCGGATTATAAATCTGGGTAAAAATTGCTATTTAGCCAAGAATTCAATAAAAATGAGCACTGCAATCAAACCTTATGTCAGATGACATTATATCATACGCTTCAAATGAACAGGAACTGATATCCGGCGCAGCCATGCTGGAGGATAATGATTCCGAGATACTATCCCTGCGTCCGGAAAGCCTCTCCGATTATGTCGGCCAGAGCGAAGTGGTGGAAACCCTTAAGATTGCCATAGAAGCCTCCATGCAGCGCCAGGAGCCGATTGATCATGTTCTTCTGCATGGACCCCCGGGTTTGGGAAAAACAACCCTGGCCCATATCATCGCCAACGAGATGGGAGGCCATCTTACCGTGACTTCCGGCCCGGCCCTTGATAAAGGTGGCGATTTGATCGGGATTTTGACTCACCTTGAAAGCGGCGATATCCTGTTTATTGATGAAATTCATCGGATACCCAAAGCCGTGGAGGAATTTCTCTATCCTGCCATGGAGGATTTCGCCATTGATTTTGTGTTTGATAAAGGGGTCCACGCTCGCAGCCACCGTTTTCAATTAAAACGCTTTGCGCTGGTCGGGGCTACCACACGGGTGGGTCTGCTGTCGGCGCCTCTGCGGGATCGGTTTGGTATTTTTAAAAGTCTGGATTTTTACGGCGAAGCTGATCTGGTAAAAATTACCCAGCGTTCGGCGGCGCTACTTGGAGTTGCCCTGGGGGATGACGGTGCCGTCACCCTTGCCCGGAGGTCCCGGGGAACCCCCAGGATAGTCAACCGGCTTCTCAAACGGGTCAGAGACTACAGTCAGGTTAGAGCAGACGGGGTCGTTACCAAAGCAACGGTTTCTGCCGCTTTGAAACTCGAAGGTGTTGATGAAAAAGGGCTGACCGATCTGGATCGGCGGTATCTAAAGACGATTATTAAGTTTTACCATGGCGGACCGGTGGGAATCGAAGCCATTGCGGCCACCCTTCAGGAGGAGTCAGAAACCCTGGTGGATGTCGTTGAGCCTTACCTGTTGAAAATAGGGTTCATTACAAGAACATCTTCCGGTCGGAAAGCATCCGAGGCCGCTTTCAGGCATCTGGGGTTTAAGGTTCAGGCCACGATGTTCTCCTAAGCAAGGGTTCTGGGTTCAGAAGTCCGAAAGCTCTGATCCATATGCCATGCTATTCAGGTAAGCACATAAAAAGGAGCCCTGTTTGAGGATTTTGAGAAAAGCTAACCCTGAACGTTGAACCCAGAACCTTTGAGCCCTTTTAATGCGCTATGTCGGTAATAACCTTACTAACGGATTTCGGTACAGACGATGAGTATGCAGGGTTGATGAAAGGGGTTATATTGTCCATCGATCCCTCGGCCACCATCGTAGATATAACCCACCAAATCGACCGTCAGGATATTGTCCAGGCAGCCTTTATGATTGGCTCTGTATATCATTATTTCCCGGAAGGAACAGTGCACTTGATTGTGGTTGACCCCGGCGTTGGTACAGATCGGGGCCTGCTGGCCCTCAAATTGGAGAAACAATTTTTCATTGCCCCGGATAACGGTGTGCTCACGCTCTTACTCGCTGAAGAAAATGTCTCTTCGCTTAACCTTATAACAAATCCTAACTATTTCATGGCCTCCGTAAGTCGGACGTTTCACGGTCGGGATATCATAGCGCCGGTTGGTGCACATATCGCCAATGGCCTGGAGGTAAATGAGCTGGGCCCTGAAATAGACGTGCAAAATTTAGTTTGTCTTGACAGTCTCGGTGCCCGGTTTACAGAAAACGGCGACCTCAAGGGCAAAGTTGTGGCCATCGATCATTTTGGAAATTTGATAACCAACATAACATCCGAACAGCTGACCGAATGCTTGCATGCCGGCCCCCAGTCAGAGATTCGGATAAGGATCCGGTCCAATTTCGTCAAAGGCCTATCTGAAACCTATGCCAGCGCGGGGCCCTACATCCCTTTGGCCACTATTGGGAGTCGCGGTTATCTTGAGATCGCAATCAATGGAGGCAATGCCGCACAACATTTAAATGTTAAAAAGGGGGAAAATGTGTGGGTGGTTTTATGAAAATTTGTAAAATTTCGATATACAGGATATTGTAAGATACAATGATGGAATATTTAAAGAAAAACTCAAATCAATCCGGCCGTTTCCTTAAAGCTGAGAAACGTTCAAATCAGGATCGACGCTGGACCCTGATGTTCATCGGGAATCACGGCAGGACCATAACACTCAAACGCTTTAAAAGCATGGTAATACTAATTTTCACGGTGCTGGTTGCTTCCATTGGAATTTCTGCGGGCCTTTTTGTTTGGAACCAGAAAATCATTATGGACAATCACGATCTTAAAGATGATTTGAAAAATTTGAATAAACGTGTAGACACTCTGCGGTATGATAAAGACATACTGATGACCCGGTTGGTGTTGGCTGAATCCAAGGTCCAGGAAAATTTAAGCAGCCAAACGAAAAAATCTGCCGATAAAAAATTACCGAATCAGAAACCAAGACGTTCCGATAATGATGATAAAGCCAAACAGTTGGCTGAAAAAAAAAATAAGCTGCCGGAACCAAAGCAGGCCGAACCACAACCAAACAGCGCACCAGTCGATTCGAGATTAAGCGTTGGCATTGAGAATTTTCAAATATCCAATCTGCCCGACGACAACAGGTTAAGGGTCTTGTTCAAAATTAAAAATACGACGCTGAATTCCCAGCGAGTTTCCGGTTCCACAATTGTGGTCCTAAAAGGAGAGCAGACCAACTGGCTGCCCATCCCCTGGATGCCGCTGGTGGACGGACGTCCAACAGGCAAACAACGTGGCCATTCTTTTGGCATAAATTATTTTAAAACCATGAGTCTTTCGACGCAACTTCCCAAATTTCCGGAAAAATTTCAAACCGCCTCAATTTATGTATTTACGCACGAGGGGGAATTGCTGCTGGAGAAGACTTATCCGGTCAAGCTGCCGCCAAACAGGCTGAAAGATACTGAACCGGCACCTGCCCTGCATGCTATACCAGCGGAATCCGTACCGCCGCCTTTGGCGCCGACTCCTGCGGCGAAGACTGCAGCACCCCCGTCCCGGGACGCCCTTATTGAAACGCTGCAGGATACGTCTTCGGAATAAATTGCAATAGACCCGTTTCCGCCTTCCGCATTCCAACTTCCAATTTTCCCATTAATTTTATTCCTTTGGATTTATACAATGGTTCCAATTGGGCCAGAGCCCCAATTTGCTTTTTCCTTCTTGAATAGGGCTCGATCTTCCTTATATTGTCATTTAGCTTTTTTTCTATTTCCTGTAAAGAGACGGTAGCTAAATATAATGCGACTTGATCGTATTTTTCTCTTGACACTTGCCATAGAATTGTTTAAACATGCCGGATTCATTAAAATTTAGGAGTGCCAAAATTGAAAAAATATACCTACAGTGCCAGAAAATCGGACAACCAGGGCAATTGGGGTCTTGTTGACGCCAACGGGGCCGTTTTGGGTCGTCTGGCTACCACCATCGCTTCTCGCCTTCAGGGCAAGCACAACCCCTTGTATACGCCCCATGTCGATACCGGAGATTGGATCGTCGTGATTAATGCGGATAAAATAGTGCTTACCGGAAGGAAATTAGACCAAAAACAGTATCACCGCCACAGTGGATATATCGGCGGTTTAAGATCGACTACAGCCAGGGACCTTAAAGAAAAAAAACCTGAAGATCTTATCCGTTTTGCCGTCAAGGGCATGCTGCCCAAAAACAGGCTGGGTAAACAGCAGTTTAAGAAATTAAAAGTATATGCCGGCGATCAGCATCCGCATGAAGCCCAGAATCCAAAGGTTATTACCTTATAAACCAACACAGAATATTGAGGAATTAAATGAACCAGGAAAATGCTCATTATGCCACCGGCAGACGCAAGACTGCCATTTCCAGAACATGGATGAAACCGGGCAGCGGAGAAATTGTTATTAATAATCGTCCGGTGGAGGAATATTTCCCGATTGAAGCTACCCGGGAAGAGATCTTTCAGCCTTTCAAGCTTACCAATACGCTGGGTTCTTACGATGTAAAAGCAACGGTTGTTGGTGGCGGCATTGCCGGTCAAGCCGGAGCCGTGCGACACGGAATTACACGGGCGCTGGTGAGCATCAATCCCGACTTTCGACTGACGCTGAAAAAGGCCGGGTTTATCAAACGTGATCCCAGGGTCAAAGAACGTAAAAAATACGGGCAAAAAGGGGCCCGGGCCCGGTTTCAGTTTTCGAAACGCTAATCTTGTTTCATTTGGAGCTTTAAAGGGAATAGGTAAGTGCCTATTCCCTTTTTTATTTTGAATTTGTCACTGAATTGTGCCATACCCTCAAATTAGATCAAGGATCAGGGAGTTTCCCGATCGGTGCTCTGCCCGCCAGGGGAATATCCCGTGCGAGTCGTGACCATATTATCGGGGGAACCTTCGTCCGGCAGCTATCCCGCTTTGAATAGATCTGAGCCAGCCCCAGAAGACATAATCCCACGGCGGCGATGATCGTCTCTGCCTGTAGGGGCATATCGCCAAGGATAGGGGACGTGTGCGAAGTCCCGTACTCATTTGTTGCGGCTCACACGGGTTATTCCCCTGGCGGACCTCTGGCGATCAGAAAAATGTGAACCGTTCGTTCAAAATTCATTGGGGAAAAAACTCCCGACAACTCAATATGATAGACTGAATAAAACAAATATTCTGGAGGTAGGAGTATGCCGGTAAATAAAATTGATCTTAATTCAGATGTGGGGGAAAGCTTTGGAAATTATAAACTCGGAATGGACGAAGACGTCATTCCGTTGATCAGTTCCGCCAACATAGCCTGCGGATTTCACGCCGGTGATCCCACGGTGATGAAGTGCACCATAGCCATTGCCCGGGAAAACGGGGTTGCCATTGGCGCTCATCCGGGTTTTCCGGATTTGATCGGCTTTGGTCGACGTAACCTGGATGCTTCCCTGGAAGAAATTAAGGATTATGTGACTTACCAGGTTGGTGCGATTCAGGCATTTGCCGTTTCCCAAAACATGAAACTACAGCATGTCAAACCCCACGGTGCGTTGTATACCATGGCTGTGCAAAATCCCGCAATTTGGGATGCCGTGGCCGAAGCGATTGCCGTACTGGATAAAGACCTCATTTTATTTGTGCTGGCCGGATCCAACCGGTCGGAGCTGGAAGCTATCGGTACCAAACACGGGATCCGGATGGGCTTTGAATTTTTCGGCGATCGCGCCTACAATCGAGACGGTTCGTTGGTTTCTCGCAAGGAGCCCGGTGCGGTAATTCATGACCATGAGATGGTGGCCGAGAAAGTTTTAAAAATGGTCCAAGAAGGTAAAGTCGTTTGTAAAGACGATTCTGAAATTGATATGGCTGCCGATACGATATGCGTGCATGGTGATAACCCGTCCGCGCTGGCATTGGTAAAAAATATCCGTGAAACCCTTATAGCTTCAGGGATTGAAATTGCACCACCTGGTGATTTTTTGTAGAAGCATGGAAGCATGAGCAAGGATCATAATCTCAATATAGGATATTGCTTACAGAAACCTGAAATCCGAAGCACGAAACCCCCTCGGAGCTTGGCTATGTCTAAATTAATATGATCGCATTAGTAACAGTAGACAATTGGATTATCCATGCTTTATGATTCACCGATATTTCGCCTCATGGGCGACCGCTCCCTGCTCGTCGAACTGGGGGATGAAATCTGCCCTTCCGTCAACCAGAGCATCCAGGAGTTGTTTACTGTCATGGATATGCGCCCGATTGATGGTGTCAGGGAATTGGTTCCGAGTTATCGGTCGTTGCTGGTGATCTATGACCCGTTGACAATTTCGTTGGCCGACCTGAAGCGCACGATCCGCGATACCCATCAAAATCTGGATCAAGCCGAGCTACCGGAACCACGAACCATCGATATTCCGGTTGTTTACGGCGGTGAGCAGGGTCCGGACCTGGCGCGCATTGCCCAATATCATCACATCACCCCCCACACGGTCATCGATTATCATACCCGGCCGACCTACCGAGTTTACATGATCGGATTTACGCCGGGATATCCCTATCTGGGTGAAGTGCCGGATGCCATCGCCACCCCCCGTCGCAAAACCCCACGGATTCTTGTCCCCAAAGGATCGGTGGGAATTGCCCAGAAACAAACCGGCATTTACTCGGTTGACAGTCCCGGTGGATGGCAGATCATCGGCTGGACGCCTGTGAATCTTTTTGATCCCCAGGGGCAGCCGCCCAAGCCTTTTGATGATGGGAGACCGGGTCCGTTTTCAAGCGATTACCGCGGAGGAAGCATCCCAGTGGCAGCCATAGAGACATTAGAGATTATATCTCCGGGGATCATGACGACGATTCAGGACTTAGGCCGATACGGCTTCGGCCGTTTCGGTGTTGCGCCCAGCGGTGCGCTGGATTCATTTTCGCTGCGGATTGCAAACCTGCTGGTCGGAAACAGTGAGGATCATGCCTGTCTGGAAACGATGCTGCTGGGTCCCGGCATCAAAGTTTTAACCGATGTGGTTATGGCTGTTACGGGCGGTGACCTGCAACCGAAAAGAAACAAGCAGCCCATCGAATTGTGGCGTTCGCATGCTTTCAAAAAAGATGATGTTTTGTCCTTTGGCAATTCGGTCAACGGATTTCGAGCCTACATTGCCGTTGGGGGTGGAATCGGTGTGCCACCTGTCATGGGCAGCCGGTCAACCAACCTTCCTTCCGCATTCGGGGGCTATCAGGGGCGATCATGTAAAAAAGGAGATATCCTGCTAGGCGATGAGTCTTGTGGACCGATGAATGGCGCCGGGCGTAGATTCAATCCGGACTGGATTCCCCGCTATTCAGAAAAATGGAAATTACGCGTAGTCTGGGGCCCCCAGGATGATCATTTCCCGGATGACAGCCGGCATGCCTTCCTAAACAGTATCTTCAGAATGTCTCAGGATTCCGATCGAACCGGTATCCGACTGGAGGGGCAGGAGATTCCGTGTAAGCCGGATATCGAAGCGTCGATTATTTCGGAAGGCGTAATTTCAGGTTCCATTCAAATTCCGGGCGATGGGAAGCCCATTATTATCCTGGGAGAGACGGTTACCGGAGGTTACCGCAAAATAGCAACGGTAATTTCAGCGGACCTCCCGGCGCTGGGTCAGGTTAAGCCGGGTGATGGCATCCAATTTAGCGTGGTATCGCTGGACGAGGCGTATCTTGCGCTTCAGGAGATGGAAGATCGGATAAACGATTTTAAGTGCAAGACTAACTTTTCACTTTTACCCTAACAGCTTGTGGTCCGTTTTGCATTTCTTTGATTTCATAGGTAACGCGATCATTGCTCGCTAAACCAAAGAAACCGTGGTCGGCAATGTTCGAACCGTGAAAGAAAATTTCTACATTTTCATCCGATTCAATGAAGCCATAATTCTTTTTTTTATTAAACCATTTAACGGTTCCCTCGTTCATAAATCCCCTTTTATATAATTTTGTCCGGTAGTGTTTAAATGTCACACCCGCAAGAAACATTCTGAGTGCTATTCAGTGTAAAAAAAGCAGAGTCACTTCTAACTCTGCCGCTCGGGTACGATACTTTCTTTATTCGGTCTGGAAATGTTATGCGCCTGCCGGCTTTAATTTCCAGATAAGATTTAGAAGATGGGGTTAAAAACCATTTTTAAATTTTGGCCTACTGTATATTGCTCATGAAAGCCAAAATTGTCAATAAGAAAACTCATTATCCGCATTATTGACAAGGCCCTATCATTTATTTTACAAGATCACTGACACCTTAAAATAAAGGAACCAAAATTATGCGTGTTGCCAAACCCCTGCGTTGGATTTTGTATATCCTGGGCGGCCTGATTGCAACCCTCCTTTTAATTACCATCCTCCTGGCGATCATTCGAGTTCCGATAGATCTGAGCAGTTACAAAGGCATTGTGGAGTCGACCGCATCCCTGGCCCTGGGCCGTACGGTCAAAATTGATGATAAAATCGTCATTACCAGCTCTTTGCAGCCCATTTTTTCCCTTGAAGGTCTGCGGATTTCAAATCCCAAGAATTTTGGAAAAGGTGATTTTCTCAGGATGAAAATCGCCGAGTTACAGCTACGCCTGCTACCGCTTCTGCAGGGCAAGCTAAAGATTGCCAAATTCAGCGTTAAAGGGCTTGCCGTCATGCTTGTGGAAAACAAAGCGGGCGCTGTCAACTGGTCTTCCCGGAGACCGGAGAAAGCCAAATCCGAGCCTCCACCGCAACCTCAACCGTCTTCGGAAAAACGAAAGCTGGAACTGACCTCCGATTCCCTGGTGTTGACGAAATTGGTTTTGGAGGATATTTCAGTAGACTATCGTCGGCCCGGTCTGAGCGAACCGCTGCAGTTCAAGATAGATGGATGCACCGGGGACATGCTTCCCGGCAGGCCATTCATCCTTTCAATGAAGGGCAAGCTGTTCAATGAACCCCACGTGACCTCGATCGAAATCGGTTCCCTGAAGGAATTGGTCGAGGAAAGTAGGTCCCGGATGGAGATAAAAAGTGAGATAGCCGAAACCCGATTCGATTTTGCAGGCTCAGTGGACCTGGCCCGGGCACTAAGAAGTTTGCAATTAAATGCTGGGGTAACCGGTGACCATTTGGACAGTTTGAACGGATTATTGGATTTAGACCTGCCGCCGCTAAAAGCTTATAAGGCCGCCGCCCAACTCTCACTGCAGCGAGACCGACTGGAGCTTTCGAACCTGGTTCTTCAGGTAGGCAAAAGCAAGCTGACCGGCAAAATGACGGCCGATCGCACCAAGGGCAAACCGGATGTGGTTATCGATCTCAATTCGCCGTTGATACAGCTGAACGATTTTGATGTCGGAGACTGGTCACCGGAAACCGGGGATGCCGCCCAACCGGTTGGCGGAAAACAAAAGGATAAGAAAACTGAAAGCACAAAATCCACCAACGATAAATCATCCACTGATCAAGCGGCTGAAGAGCTTTTAAGCCCGAAGGTTCTTAAAAAGGTCAACGTTCGGATGAATGTCAAAGCAGAAAAGGTGGTGTCCGGAGCCGATGAACTGGGCAGCGGGGAACTAACAGCTACCCTGAAAGACGGACAGTTTGCTCTGGACCCTGTCAAGCTCAACATTCCGGGAGGCTCATACACCATGTCAGCCACCCTCAAACCCGATCCCAAGGCGCCGGAAGCTTCGCTGCGGATGTTGATGAAAAATTTTGATTTCGGCGTGCTGGTGAGAAGGGCAAAGCCGAAGGCCGACATGGGCGGTACCGTCAACCTCGATGTCGATCTCAAATCGTCGGCCAACAGCTTTCAAAAGCTGATGGCCAACAGCAGCGGCTATTTTGATTTTTCCGGCCGCCTGGAAAACCTTAAGGCGGGTATTATCGACCTGTGGGCGGTGAATATTATCGCCGCCGTTGCTACCGGAAAAGATAACAAGCCTTCCGAAATCAACTGTGTAATCGGTCGCTGGACCATGAAAGATGGGTTGCTGACCCCCAACATTTTTCTAATAGATACCACAAAAATCAGAATCTGCGGCAAAGGGCAGGTCGACTTCAAAAAAGAGACCATTGATCTGAAAATGGCCCCCACGCCCAAAAAACCGGAATTTTTCAGCCTGGCCACACCCATGGAAGTTCGAGGTAATTTCGCCGATTTCGGTGTGGGCATCCAGCCCGGCGGGCTGTTCGGCACCACCATCAGGTTCATTGCCAGCCCGGTAACCGTGCCCCTGCGTCGGCTATTCAGCAAGGACCTGCCGGGTGACGGCGGTGATGTCTGCGGCATGGCTATCGGTCCTGAGAACCGGTCGGTCAAGGCTCCAGTCGGGTGTAAGTAACAGCTTAAAACTCGAATAGTTTCTAAAAAACTGAAATAGCCACCAACGGTGTGATTTGCGTGCAAATTTTAGAAAGCAAGTAGTATATATTGACAGGATAATAAATAAGATTTATTATCCTATTAATTATATGGTTAAATAGGAGGTATAAAATGAGAACCAAAAAGAAGGTCAGTTTAACGATTGATGAAGACCTTTACGAAGCTATCGATAAAGCATCAAAAATGCTTAAACTGGCTAAAAGCCAGCTTGCTCAAGAGGCTTTCACCTTATGGCTGAAAAAAGAGACCGAGGCACTCATGGCGAAAGGATATGAAGAGATGGCTGAAGAGGATAAAGCCTTTGCCGATGTCACCCTTCAAGCCCAAAGGGAGATTGTGCAATGAAAGGTTTTCCCAAACGCGGCGAGGTATGGCTGGTGAATTGGAATCCCGGCCGGGGTAGTGAACAGACTGGCCGGCGACCTGCGCTCGTCATCCAGAATGATATTGGCAATGAAAAAGCACCCACTACGATAATCGCTGCCATCTCGAGCTCGGTTAAGGTATTTCCAATGAACGTTCAAATTAATCCCCCCGAGGGTGGACTTGACCTCCCTTCAATCATAAAAACAAGCCAGATTCTTACGATCTCAAAGGAACGGCTTGGAAAACGTCTAGGTCGGATCAGCGAGGACAGTTTGGATGAGGTTGATATGGCCATTAAATTGAGTCTGGCTTTATCATAATAGAAAAATATGAAATATTATAAACTCCTATTTTGCAGGCCGCATGGCAGACGATACAACAACTACTCCTCTTATACGCAGCAAGTTACAGCGGCCGCCGATCGTTGGTGATCATGTACACCGTTCACAACTGCTGGAACGTCTTGACCAGCGGCGTCAGCGGCCATTAACCCTGGTGACGGCTTCGGCCGGATACGGCAAAAGCATCCTGGTGAGCTGTTGACTGGGGGCCTGTGATCTTCCCGCCGCTTGGCTAACCATTGACGAGACCGATAACGATCTTCATATTATTGACATTTGATCCGGCTATACCCAAATTAGATCACGCGTTTTGCTAACTTTAGATATGGAGGAAAAAACCATGCCGAAAAAAATATTCACCCTATTTTTGATCCTATCATTTTTGGCAGTAACCATGGGATGCGCTGAATGGAGCCGCACTCAAAAAGGTGCAGCCATCGGCGCCGGTGCCGGCGCTGCGGCCGGAGGACTCATCGGATACGCCACCGGCAGTACCGTGGCCGGAGTTTTGATTGGCGCTGCCGTGGGCGGTGTGGCCGGGGGGTTTATCGGCAACTACATGGACAAACAGGCGGCCGAGATCGAACGCGATATCGAAGGGGCCAGGGTTGAACGGGTCGGTGAAGGTATTAAAATTACCTTTAGCTCAGGCATTCTGTTTGACGTGGACAAATCAAATTTAAAAGATCCTTACAAGGGGGAATTGTCCCAACTGGCCGCCATCTTCAACAAGTACGAGGACACCAATATACTTCTGGCCGGTCATACGGATTCCACCGGTTCGGATGAATACAACCTCGGGCTTTCAAGCCGGCGCGCCGAGTCGGTGGCCAATTATCTGGCCACCCAGAATGTCAACCGCGCTCGCTTTGCCACCGAAGGCTACGGCAAAACCGATCCCATCGCCAGCAATGAAACTGCTGAAGGCCGGGCCCAGAACCGCCGGGTGGAGGTCGCCATCTGGGCCAATGAAAAGTTAAAAAAGGTTGCCAAAGACAAGACAAGTTGATCGGGTGCTGTTGTTTTGCTTTTGATATCGAGAACGAGTACGAGTACGAGGACGACGACGAGGACGATAATCCTGCAAAGTGTTAACTGTTAAATCCCCAGAAAGGCCTCCCGGAAAATGTCACTTCCAAGCAGTTCCTGGCCGGTGCCTTCAGCGACAACCCGTCCGGTTTGCAGCACATATCCCCGGTCAGCCAGATCCAGGGCTTCGCGGACGTTCTGCTCAACCAGCAGGATGGTGATGCCTTCGGCCTGGAGTTTGCGGACCGTGTCGAGGACTTCGTCCACCAGAAGGGGCGCCAGTCCCAATGAAGGTTCATCCAGCATCAACAGCTGGGGACCGGACATTAAGCCGCGTCCGATAGCCACCATTTGCTGTTCACCGCCTGACAGGGTGGTGGCCGGCTGATTCTGCCGCTCTTTCAATTTCGGAAACAGATTATAAACATATTCGAGGTTTTTTTGGATTCGCTGGGCATCGTTCAGAATATAGGCGCCCAGCATGAGATTGTTTTCCACCGTCAGGGGCCCGAAGAGCATCTTTTCTTCCGGAACGTAAACAATACCCAGGCGAACGATTTCTTCCGTGCGCAGTTTCTGGATTTCCCGGCCCTTATACAGGATGCGCCCTTCAAAGGCTGGCTGGGTCCCCATTACGGCCCGCAGCAGGGTTGATTTTCCGGCACCATTAGACCCCACGACACAGGCGGTTTCTCCCGCATCGACAATTAGCGAGATCCCGTGCAGAACCGGCAGGCCGGAATAGCGGACTTTGATGTTTTCGATTTCAAGAATGGGGTCACTCATTTTGTTGCTACTTGCTGCGCTTTTAGATGGTTAAGTGTTTTTTGGTTTCAGGTTTCAGGAAAAAGGTTCAAAGGTTCAGGGTTCACCGTTCAGGGTTGATGTTCTCAAACGCTTGACGCCGTGAGCTTTTCAACCTTTGAACCCTGAACCTTGAACCATAGCTATCCAAGCTCCCCTCCATGTTCCTTAACGTAACGTTCACCGAGATAGGCTTTAATCACGGCCGGATCCCTGGCGATTTCTTCGGGATTACCATCGGCAATTTTCTGACCGGAATCCAACACAATGATCCGGTCGCTGATTTTCATCACCAGTTCCATGACATGTTCAATCAGCATGACGGTCACACCCAGTTCGTAATGGATGTGCTTAATACTGGCTAGAATTTCTTCAATCTCACTGGGGTTTAAGCCTGCCGCAACCTCATCGAGCAGCAGCAGCTTGGGATCGGTACCCAGGGCGGTGGCCATGGTTACACGCTTTTGCGCTGCCACCGGTAATTCGCTCACCAGATAATCGGATAGATCTTTGAGTTTCAAATAAGACAAAATTTCATCTGCTTTGGCTTTGGCCCGGGCCCGGGACCGGTTGTGCATAAAGCAGCCGACCATCACATTTTCTTCTACGCTGAGGTCGCCGGAGGCGGTATAAACCTGAAACGTCCGCGCCAAGCCCCGTCTGGCGACCTCATGTGCTTTTAGGTCACTGATGTCTTCACCATCCAAAACAATGCGACCCGAGGTCAGTGAATGCAGCCCTGAGATGCAGTTGAAGAGCGTTGTCTTCCCGGCACCGTTGGGACCGATCAAACCCATCAGTTCACCTTTTTCCATGATGAAGGAGATATCACTGTTGGCTCTTAATCCGCCGAAATCTTTGGTGACCTTATGAACTTCAAGCAATGCCATTATTTGCGCTTCCTGCGTCGAATCTTTTCGACAATTCCCCAAATACCCTTTGGCTCGAAAGCCGAAACAAGCATGATGATAATCGCGTAAATTATCGTATCGATACCCACCAGACCGGCCGAGGCTCCCAGCCACTCTTTGAGGTAACTTTTGAGAGGTATCAAGATTCCGGCGCCGATAATCGGTCCCCACAAAGACCCGGCACCCCCCAGCATGGCCATCAAGGCAATCAGTATCGAAATGCTGAGGCTCATGGTGTCCTCAGGTTCGATATTTTTTATATAACAGGCGTGAAAGGATCCCATCACACTGACAAAAGCCGTGGCGATGGCGTAGGTTTTGACTTTGGCCAGATGGACATTGATTCCCAGCGAGCGGGCCGCATCTTCATTGTCTTTGATGCACCTGAGCTGAAAACCCAGCCGGGATTTTCGAAACCAGTTGATATAGAGAATCCCGAGCAGAAAAAACCCCAGCAGCACATAATAGTAATATATGTCTTCTTTAAATATCAGTCTTAAAAAATCAGGGGGCTGATATATTATGGGAGATATCTCCAGTCCCCGGGCGGCCCCGACAAAGTCCCAGACCTCAAAAAGATCTTTGAGCACCAGGGACGTGGCAATGGTGGCAATGGCGAAATAGTGCCCTTTGAGCCGGAACAGGGGATAGCCAATGATAAAAGACCAGCCAACGGCAGACACACCCCTACGGGCATGGATACCCAGAAGGGGATATCCCACCGAATCAGCATTACCGCGGTGGTGTAAGCCCCGATGCCCACATATTGTGCCTTGCCCAGATCCACCTGACCGCCATACCCGCCGATGGTGTTCCAGCCCATGCCGTAAATTGAAAAGATCATAAACTGAATCATGGTGGCCATGGCAAAGGAGGACAGGGGAAATACCGGAAAGGTCAGCAGGAAAAGCAACACGAGGCCGGCAACAATCAGATCGATGCGCGGAAAGTCCGAAAAATCGAGGGCGTTTTTTATTGTTTCCATCCGAATAACCCCCTCGGCCGCAGCACCATAATCAGGAAATAGGCCAGGTAGACCCACATATATTTCAAGGATGTCATGGGGACATCCGCCATCCAATCCCAGTTTAAGGTATAGGTAAAAAAGTCCCAGAAACCGGGAATCTCGGTGATCATGCCCACAACAAGGCCGGCGAAAAAGGCACCCGGCACACTGCCGAATCCTCCCAGGGCCACGATGGCAAAGGCGATCATCGTGAACAGCAATCCGATGAAGGGGTTTACCGACCAGAAATTAACAATCAAGGCGCCGGCGACGGTAACCGTGCCCCCGCCGATGCCCCAGGCCAGGGCATTCATTTTCTGGGTGGGAATTCCCATATAGCGCGCGCCCTGGGCATTCAAAGAGGTGGCGGTCAGGGCCTTGCCAACCCTCGTGCGGTTCATGAGTAGCCAGACACCCCCAAAGGCTGCAATGGACAGCCCGGCGGCTGCCAGCTTGGTGGCCGGAATGATGATGCCCATTCCGATATCGAAACTTTTGCCCACCAGAATCCCATGGTGAAGCGCCCTGTCTTCGGACCCGAAAATCAGCAGGGCCAGGTTGCGCAACAGCAGCATCAAACCAAAGGTTCCCAGCAACTGAGCGATCATGGGGCCCCTGAGCAGGTATCTGATAAAGCCGGTATAGCAAATGATCCCGAGCACGAATCCCACAGCCGCTGCCACCGGCAGGGTGAACAGCGGATCAATGCCGGTGGCCTGGGCGGTTAACAGACCGGTATACATGCCGATCATTAAAAATTCGCCATGGGCAAAATTGACGATATCCATGACGCCGAAAATGATCGTAAGGCCCAGGGCCACAATCGCCAGAACCATTCCCAGCAAGAGACCGGCAACGATTGAGCTCAGAAGGATGTCCATAGAAATGAGTTAACTTTATAATTTAACGACGTTTAAACCTGAAGCCCTTCCCGTTCCCGCCCCCTGAAATTTTTTCAGGGGGCGGGACAGCGTATAGATCAATCAGGGTTTAAAATTTCGGGAAGGGATAGATCATGTCGGCTGAGGCAACGTCAAAGGGATAGACGATTTCCAGCACGATTTCACCGTTTGCGTTTTTCTGATACTGGCCGATCAGCCCGGAACCCAGTGTGTTCTGGCCGATTTCATTGCCCGCGGTGGAAAACTTGATCCCGGCCCACGGCACCACGAGTTCGGCACCCGGGAGGTTCAAATCGTTGGCGGCTTTTTGAATAGCGGCCGGGTCGGTGGAACCGGCTTTTTCAAGCACGTGCACCCAGGTTTGCAGACCGGTGAAGGAACGGGCGGAAGCGCCGGTGAGATCATTGCCGGTTTTAGCCTTGTAAAGGGTATTGACCTGTCCGGCAACTTCTTTAACCTGCACCACCTGGGGCAGAAATACGGTGCGGGTCAGGATTCCGACAACACTGTCACCCAGGGTGGCTCGGAATTCCGGTACCTCGAAACCGGCGTCCTGGCCCCAGATGATTTTCGGTTGCGCTTTCTGGGCTTTCATCGTCTTGATCATCAGAATGGCATCGGAGGTATAGGAAGCAAACAGCATGACATCCGCGCGCGACGCTTTCATTGATCTGACTTCGCTGGAAAGATCCGGTGACTCCTTGGCATACAGCATGGATTTTCTCAAACTATAGCCATATTCCTTGGAAAACTGCTCAATCAGTTCGGACACGAATGATCCCCACTCAGTCTTTTCACAGGCCGAGGATACGTTCATGATGTCTTTTTTGGGTACCGCCGCAACACCCTTGGCTTTGCCCTCGGTCAGTCCGTTCAGGAAATCAAAAAGGTCCTTTGTAAACCAGACATCATGCGGGGTTGTCCGCCAAAACCATTTAAACCCACGGGTGGTGAGGGCCGGGGATGTCGATGAGCCGTTGATCATGGGAACTCCGTATTGTTCGGCCACAGCGCTGACGGTTTTGGTGACCGAACTGTGATAACAGCCCAGAAGACCGTCAACCTTGTCATCCAGAATCAATTTTTTGGCCAGATCAGCCCCCAGGGTGGGATTGCCTTCATGATCTTTAAAGATTATTTCAATTTTAGCTCCCCCCAGGCTGGTAATGCCGGCATTTTTGGCCATGCTCATGTTGACATTCGGCATGTTGTTGTTGGCAAGTTCAACAGCCAACTCCACACCGGCGCGCAATTCACGACCGGCAGCCGCCGCCCCGCCGGTCAGAGGATAGATGGCGCCGATTTTAATTGCTTTGGCAGCCGACGCGCCGGCCGGGATAATCAGTCCGATAGTCAAGGTTAAAACAAGCACAAGCATTCCGACTTTAAATACTGATTTCATGATATTGTCTCCTTTTTTGTAGGCGGTTTAAAAAGATACCATCACGATAAACAGCCTGCGAGTTGCAGGGCAGAAGATATGCGGTCACCAATTTCTGACGAGGGTTCAGAAACTATATATAAGCCTATCCTACCTGTCAAGATGAACGGCAAGTTTTAAATGATTTAAATAGGAAAAATTTCTAAAAACCAATAGAAGCGGTTTAGCACCCCAGATCATGTTCGAGAGCAAGGCGCGGGTCGATTCAGAAGCGCAGCATACACGTTAGTATGTGAGCATTTTGAATCGGCATGCAACGCAGCTATCGGGCATTAGATGAGTTGATAAACCGCTTCTAAAGGATGGTTAGATCTTCATCTCTTAGATCAGACACGAACATATGGCCCGGCGCATGGGTGATCACCCGGGCCAGGGGGACAGAAGTGGCCGCCAGTTGCGAGGTTACGCCACAGGCCCAGAACACGGGAATTTCACCGGGTTTGATCGTCACCGGATCGCCGAAATCCGGTCGGTCCAGATTGTGGATGCCGATTTCTTGCGGATCTCCCAGATGAATCGGTGCCCCATGGGTCAGATGAAAGCGGGTGGTGACCTGCACGGCTCTGACCGCCTGCTGCGGGGTCATCGGCCGCATGGTAACCACAAGCTGTGCGGAAAAGGGACCGGCGGGGAGGCAGGGTTTATTGGTAATATACATGGAGACATTTTTATCTTCTTCCATGTTTCGAATCGGAAGGCCTGCTGCCACCATGGCGTTTTCAAATGAAAAGCTGCAGCCCAGCAAAAAGCTGACCATATTGGCATCAAAATAGTCGCTGACATCTTCCACATCGGTTTTAAATTCACCGTTTTCAAAAATTTTATAGCGGGGCAGGTCGGTGCGCAGATCGGCTCCGGGAGCAATGATGGGTTCGGTCTGCCCGGGTTCCAGAACGTCTAAAATCGGGCAGGGCTTGGGATTGCGCACGCAAAAGAGCAAAAAGTTGAAAGCTTCCTCTGCCGGCAGCATCACCAGGTTGGCCTGCAGATAGCCCGATGCCGACCCGGAGGTCGGTGTGGTCCATTGCCGGGCCCGAATGAGATCGCGTAATTCCTGTGGAGAAATATCGGGTTTCATCGTTTTTTGACCTCCTGATTTTAGTGTACCGGAAATTCGAAGCACGAAAATGTCCCGGAAATCCGAAGACGAAATTCGAAATCCGAATTTTTCAATTTTTAGAGTATTATGCTACTGGCAAATTTTTAAATAGTATTTAAGCACTTAACTAAATTATAATTATGTTCTCAGGATACTTACCAAACTGCTCCAAACCATCCCGGGTCACTACATGGGTATTTTCGATCCCGACCACCCCTTGGCCAGGAAATATCAGTTTGGGCTCCAGGGCGATGGTCATTCCTTCCTGTAGCTGAAGATCCTGTCCGGCCGCCAGAAACGGGAACTCATCTATTTCCAGCCCGATACCGTGGCCCACAAAGCGGATGCGCTCCCTGCCGGCGGCTCCCATAAAATAGTCTGCATAACCGAGTTCCGTAGCTTTGGCAAGTGCCTGCTCGTAGATTGCCCCTGATGGGATTCCCGGTATTGCTATTTTTTTTACCAGTCCCTGGACTTCCAGCATGGCGGAATGGGCGTCTACGAGCTCTTGAGGCAGTGACCCCAGTGAAAAGATCCGGGTATGATCAGACAGATAGCCGTTGTAGGCAAAAACGTAGTCCACCAGCACCGGCTCATGCCGCCGGATTGCATTAAAACCTGGTCCCTGGGCCATGGCCGGACTGGCGCCAACCCCTCCGGTGGGAGAGGCCAGATAGCTTGGCACGGCGCCGGTCGGCCCCGCCATCAGATGCCCGTAAAACATTTCACCGCCCCAAAGTCGCATCCGGACAACCCCTTGATGGCCAAGCCTTCGGGCCTCAGCCTCGACTTTGCCTGCCAGCTCAAGCTCGGTCATGCCCTCGTGCAGGATGCTCGGCACATGTTCAGCGACCTGGTCGGAGAATTCGGCGGCCCGGCGCATAATGCTGATTTCATAAGCAGATTTCACGGCACGCATCATCCGGATGGGCTGCGATAGATCGACTATTTCTGCCTCCTGAAAAATACGCCGGTAGCTGAAGTAGATATTGGTCGGCAGAACGTCCAACTCCAACCCCAGGCTGCGGGGTGGGGCATATCCGTTGGCTTTTAAGATAGCCGGAATTTTTTTCGGACTTTCCAGGTGCTGGATTTGTTTGATGCCCGATTCTGCCCGGGCGCGCTCGGTGCTTTTGTGAACCATCAGGATTGGATCGCCATCGACCGGAACATACAGGTTCGCTTTTTGAAGGGTTCCCGCAAAATAAAACAAATCGATGGGCTGTAAAATCAGTGCAGCGTCAAGATGGCTTTTTCGAAGATAGCGTTTCAGATCGTCGATGCGCCGGTCCAGTTCTGTTTTCGGTGTGTTTGATTGCGCGTCATACACCTTTAGGTGTTCCTTCCAGAGTGACTAAAAAATTAGTATTTCGAACAGGTGCATGAAAAAGCATGTTCACCATAAAGAAACACCTCCTTTTGTGTCAAGTATTTAGAGTGATTCTCAAAAAATACTTCAGATTAAGTCCCCGAAAATAGAAGATATAAGTCCTTTCAATTTCTTGAATAAATGGCAATTATGAGTTATATAAAAAAGATGACCGCATATTTTATCCGACGTATTCTTTTGATCATTCCGACCTTTCTTGGGATTACCATCCTGGTCTTTACGATTACCCGATTTGTTCCGGGCGGTCCCATCGAGCGCATTATCGCCCAGATCCAACAGATGCCGAGCATCGAAGGCGGAACATCTTCCGGTAGAGCAAATGAGCAAAGCCAGCCACTTTCCGCTGAACAGATCGAAGAGTTAAAGAAATATTACGGTTTCGACAAACCGGTGCTTACCAGCTATTTTCTGTGGTTGGGCAAAGTCTTAAAAGGCGATCTTGGACTTTCAACCCGCTATTACGATCCCGTATGGGAAATGATCAGGGAGAGAATACCGATATCCCTTTATTTCGGAATACTTTCCTTGATCCTGGTTTACAGTATATGCATACCTCTGGGGATTATAAAGGCCATCAAACACAAAGGTGTTTTTGACAACCTTTCATCCGTGGTTGTGTTTACCGGGTATGCCGTTCCCGGCTGGGTAGTCGGTGTATTGATGCTGGTAGTGTTTGCGTCCCACTGGGAGATTTTTCCGCTGGGGGGTCTGGTCAGCGACGATTTCGAAGATTTCACCCTGGCTGTAAAAATGCTGGATATTGCCAGACACACTGCTTTGCCGCTGATGGCCTACGTGATCGGGTCCTTCACGGTGATGACGTTTCTGATGAAAAATAGCCTCATGGAAAATCTGGCCGCAGACTATGTGCGCACAGCGATTGCCAAGGGGCTGCCGTTTAAAAAAGCCGTATTCAGGCATGCATTCAGAAATAGCCTGATACCGATTGCGACAAGTTTTGGAAACAACATTTCGATCATATTATCGGGGTCTTTTCTGATCGAGACGGTATTCAATATTAACGGTATGGGGCTGTTGGGATACGAATCGGTTGTTGATCGCGATTATCCGGTGGTTATGGGGATCCTGGTGATTTCCTCGCTGCTGTTTATGATCGGCAACATTCTGTCGGACATCTGCGTGGCTCTGGTGGATCCAAGGGTCAAATTCGAGTGAAGCGGGGTGCGGGATACGCGTTACGGGTTGCGGGTTGCGGGTTTGGGTTACGGGCTGCGGATTGCGGGTTTTTGCAATTGTCCTCGTCGTCGTTCTCGTCCTCGAAATCGAAAAAGCTGAATAGTCGAGGACGAGTACAAGGACAAGCACGAATCCTCTGCGGGTATCGTGTTGAGGATTTTTCGAATGGGGATTCGGGATTTAGGATTGCAATATAGGACGGGGTTTAAATAGTTACGAACTTAAGAACTATACTATGAAGTTAAATCCGCTAACCATAAGAAAGCTCAGGCGTTTTAAATCCATAAAACGGGGATACTATTCCTTTATCCTGATTCTCGTTATGATTTTGGCTTCTTTTTTTGCCGAGGTTCTGGTGAATAAGCGCGCTGTCATGGTGCACTACAACGGAAAATACTATTTTCCGATCTATGGCGAAATGATTCCCGGAACGGCATTCGGTCTGGACTATAATTATGAGGCCAATTACCGGCAACTGGCAAAACAGTTTGAAAGCGAGGGCAAGGGCAACTGGGTCGTGATGCCGCCGATACCCTATGATGCTTATGAGAATGACCTCAAAGTGGATCAATTTCCGCCCTTCCCGCCATCCATCGAGGAGAAACATTACTTCGGAACAGATACCATCGGAAGGGACATTGCGGCGCGACTGGTCTATGGTTTCAGGATTGCAATTTTCTTTTCGCTGCTGCTCCTGGCCTTTAATTATGCGGTGGGGGTCAGCATCGGCTGTGCCATGGGGTTCTGGGGTGGTAAGTTCGATCTGATTTTTCAACGCATTATTGAAATCTGGTCTAACATCCCCTTTCTTTATGTCATTATTATTATTTCTTCGATAGTGGTCCCCAATTTCTTTATGTTGATCGTGATTATGGCCTTTTTCGGATGGATCGGCATCACCTGGACCATGCGAACCATCACTTACAAAGAAAAGGCAAGGGAGTATGTCCTGGCTGCCAGGGCTTTAGGCGCTAACGACTTCCGAATTATTTTCAAGCATATCATACCCAATACGATTGCCATCATCGTCACCTTTGCGCCCTTTGCAGTTTCAGGGGGAATTGTGGCGCTTACCTCTCTTGATTATCTGGGGTTTGGCCTTCCCCCGCCAACCCCCAGCTGGGGAGAGATGCTTCAGCAGGGATGGGCCAACCTGGATGCATGGTGGATTGGCGGTTCGGTCATTGTGGCAATGATTGTCACCTTGATGGCCGTCACCTTTATCGGAGAAGCAATCCGGGAGGCCTTCGACCCCAAAATGCATACAACCTATGAATGATAACTTTTGGGTAAAATCAAGTTGTTCAGAGAAATGCCTAAAAACATTGAATATTGAGTATCGAACAAGGAACCGCAGAATGTCGAAGTTGATCCTTCGACATTCTGCAGTTTGTAAAAGTAGCATAAATTTCTTATGGTTACATTGCCCTCTGCGTCAAGAGTGTGCACGGTTTATCATAAAGGAAGAAGGATATTTTGGACATTCCCCGGATAATTAATGTAAGGAATACATAAATGGCTGAAAGGCAAGACCATAAGCGGTTTGGGCATGCGTTATTCACTGTGGTGATGATACTGCTGTTACCTGTATTTATAAATTCTTGCTCAGACAGTCATACGGAAGCCCTCGGCAGCGCCGAAGCCAGCTCGGCGTCAGAGGATCAAATATTTGAAGCTGAAATTTCTAAAGAGGGCCCTCCCACGGACCTCAAGTGGCTGACCAACGATTCTGATCCGCTATACGCTTCACCGCAAGCCCAAAAAGGCGGCACTTTTAGAATTGCCATCAAGAGCTTTCCGTTAACCTTTCGCACGGTGGGTCCGGATTCAAACACGACCTTCCGAGGCGCAATTCTCGGGAATCAACTTTCCCTGATCGGTTTGCATCCCAATACCATGAACATCCTGCCTGAGCTGGCAACACAGTGGGCTTACGACAAAGACAAAAAGACCATGTATTTTAAGCTTAATCCGTTGGCACGCTGGTCCGACGGTAAAGCGGTGACGGCCCATGACTTTGCCTATACTCTGGAGTTCATGCGTTCCAAAAAGATTGTTGCCCCCTGGTACAACGACTACTACACCAAAGAAATCGACAAGGTCATCGTTTATGACGATTATACCCTGGCGGTTGCCAGCACCAAAGCGCAACCGGATCTGCACTTAATCTTGGGTATTGCGCCAATCCCCCGACATTTCTACGGCCAACTCGACGATGATTATGTCAGAAAATATAACTGGAAAGTGGTTCCAAACACGGGGCCGTATCAAATTTCCGATTTCAAGAAAGGCAAATACGTCAAATTTAAACGCAAAAGGGATTGGTGGGCCCGGGACCTGCACTTTTTCAAAAATCGATTCAATGTGAACAATGTCATTTACACGGTGGTTCGAGACGACAATCTTGAATGGGAGTATTTTAAAAAAATCCGGAGCGATGTCTTTGGTATGACCCTGCCCAAATACTGGCATGTTAAAAGCAAAACCCCGATTATTGAGAACGGCTATGTAGACAGGATATGGTTCTATAATGATACCCGGCGATCGCCGTTCGGATTGTGGCTCAATCAGGATAAAGAGATCTTTAAAGACATAAATGTGCGCTATGCGTTTGCTCACGCTATGAATATTCAAAAGGTGATCGAAAAGGTACTGCGCAACGACTATTTCAGACTCGAACATGGATTTGTCGGTTACGGTCCTTATTCCAACAACGCTATCAAGGCCCGCAGATTCGATCTGGACAAAGTCGACCATTACATGAAAAAGGCCGGCTGGAAAAGAGGAGAAGATGGAATTTGGGTGAAAAACGGACGGCGTTTTTCGGTGGAGGTTCTTTATGGGTCCGATCATCACACGCCGAAGCTGGTGGTCTTGAAAGAAGAGGCCAAGAAGGCAGGCGTTGAATTGAGGCTTCAAAAACTGGATCCCAGCACCTGGTATAATAAAATCAGCGAAAGTAACCAGGAGGCCGTCTGGATGGGTTTTGGTAGCGGTTTAAGGCCGTCTTACTGGCAAAGCTGGCATTCGGACAATGCCCACAAATCGCGAACCAACAATGTAACCAATGCCGATGATCCCGAGTTGGACCGCTTGATCGAAGCCTATCGCAATTCCCTGGATGTACAGGAGCGGATTGATCTGTCCCATAAAATTCAAAAAATCATCCATGACATCGGCGCCTATGTTCCGGCCTCCACGGCGCCTTATGTCCGCCAGGCCTATTGGCGCTGGTGGCGCTTGCCGGAAATTCCCGGTACAAAAGAATCCGAAAATCTTTTCAGCCCTTTCAACACGGCTACGGGCGGACTTTTCTGGTATGATAAGCAGCTTCATGAAGACACCAAAAAACTAATGAAAAAAAAGAAAAAGCTTCCGCCGGTGACCATTATAGATGAGACTTACAAGATGAAGCCATGATCGGGTTACGGGTTACGGGTTGCGGGGTACGGGTTGCGTGTTGCGGGGTAAGGGTTACGGGTTGCGGCATTTTACAATCGTCTTCGTCGTCGTTCTCGTCCTCGTAATCGAGAGCGCTGATTCGTCGAGGACGAGGACGAGTACAAGGACGAGTACGAATCCCCTGCGGGTTACGCGTTGCGGGCTGCAGGTGGTTCGATTTCGGATTGCGGATCTATATAGAGGAATACTATCGATTCGGGATCGGATATAGGTTTAGACTATAGAAATTCCAAGACGTTGACTATGGCTATAGTGGATAAGGAAATCATTTTACAGGTTAAAAATCTTGTCACGGCTTTTGACACTGAAGGCGGTCGCATCCGGGCGGTGGATGATATCAGCTTTGAGATTAAAAAGCAGCAGACCTTAGGAATTGTAGGAGAGTCGGGCTGTGGCAAGAGTGTCACAGCCCTTTCCATCATGCGACTGTTGCCGCAACCCACCGGTATTATCGAAAGCGGCCAGATCTTGTTCAATGGATCCGATCTCGCCCAGCTTTCGGCCGAGAGAATGCATGAAATTCGTGGCAAACGAATTTCGATGGTCTTTCAGGAGCCCATGACATCGCTAAACCCGGTTCACAGAATCGGTAAGCAGCTGGGCGAGGTGTATCGACTGCATTTTTCTGAAATGAGCGAAAATGAAATTCGGCAGCAATCGCTGGAACTTCTTCAAAAAATAGGTATTCCCGAACCCGAACAAAGACTGGAAGAATACCCGCATCAAATATCCGGCGGTATGCGGCAGCGGGTGATGATTGCTCTGGCCCTGGCATGTAAACCGGATATATTAATTGCTGACGAACCGACCACGGCCCTGGATGTAACCATTCAAGCCCAAATCCTGGATTTAATGCAGAACCTGCAAAGTGAAACCGGAATGGCTGTCATGGTTATTACTCACGATCTGGGCGTGATTGCCGAAACATGTGCAGATGTGGTGGTCATGTATGCCGGCAAAGTTGCTGAAACCGCTTCGGCAATCAAGCTGTTTAAAAACCCTAAACATCCTTATACCCGGGGGCTGCTCGATTCTATTCCGCGCCTTGAAACCCCTCGCAAAACCAAACTCAAAATTATAGAAGGAATCGTGCCCAGTCTCTATGAAATTCCCAGCGGTTGTCGATTTCGTAACCGCTGTCCCCATGCGATGGACATCTGCGCAGGTGATCCGCCTCCCATGGGATCTGTGGGCCAGGATCATTTTGCAGCCTGTTATCTGTATTGACGCCTAGGGTTTGATAATTGGAAAGTGGTGATATCGATTTTTTTATCGAGTATAAAGTATGGAGCATCATGGGGCAATACACCGCCTGGGGCATCTGAAAGGAAAGTGGGACGGTTAATTATAAATGAGTGATTATATATTAGAAGTCGAAAACCTCAAAATGTACTTCCCCATTCGCGGCGGTGTCTTACGGCGCAGAGTCGGTTGGGTGTATGCGGTGGATAGGGTTACCCTGAAGGTCCGGGAAGGCGAAACCCTCGGCCTTGTTGGTGAATCCGGCTGCGGCAAAACCACCTTGGGGCGGACGATCGCCCGACTGTATAAGCCGACCGGCGGTAAGGTCATTTTCGAAGGTAAGGATTTATCTCGACTCAAACAACAGGATATTCGCGAGGTGCGGCGCGATTTACAGATAATATTTCAGGACCCTTTTGAATCTCTAAATTCCCGACACACGATCGGCGACATTTTGCTGGAGCCCTTTGAGATCCATAAGATCGGTACACCCGGAGACCAGGGTAAAGCGATATTAGAATTACTGGACCGGGTGGGGTTAGATGAAGGTGTTTTAACTCGCTTTCCCCACGAGTTCAGTGGTGGTCAGCGACAGCGCATCGGCATTGCCAGAGCTATCGCATTGAAACCCAAAATGGTTGTTTGTGATGAACCCGTATCAGCGCTGGATGTTTCCATTCAGTCCCAGATTTTAAATCTGTTGCTCGAGCTGCAGGCGGAAATGAACCTGACCTATCTTTTCATTGCCCATGATCTGGCCGTGGTCAAACATATTTCTGATTTTATAGCGGTGATGTATCTGGGCAAAATTGTCGAGTGGGCCGATGCCGATACGTTGTATCATCAGCCTGTGCACCCTTACACCCATGCGCTGTTATCCGCCATTCCGGTTCCGGACCCTGAAGTCAAAAAGAAAAGACAAATTATTTTTGGGGATGTGCCGTCTCCCGTAAATCCCCCTACCGGTTGTGTATTTCATACCCGCTGTCACTATGCGAAAGACAACTGTAAAAATAAAGTTCCGAAACTCAAGCCGGCTCCGGGAACCAGCGGGGAAAACCATCTTCAGGCTTGTTTGAGGGCAGGAGAGATAATCTTTGATTGATACGTGATGTTTGGAGGCTGCGATCATGACCGATCAAATAACCATTTCGATCTGGTTATTTCTAATACTGCTGGCCTTGGCGATCTGGGCGGTTCTGGATCGCGTGCTGATCCCCAGCACCCGCTGGTTTTTGCGGCGGCGGATAAATCGGGTGATCGATGAGATCAGCATCCGGCTCGATATCCAGATCAAGCCCTTTCAGATTACCAAACGCAACGTCCTGATCGATCGCCTGGTGTATGATCCCCAGGTTATCGAAGCCATTCAGCATCAGGCGATGGAACGCCAATGCCCGCGTGAAGTCGTCCAAGCCGAAGTTGTATCATATGCCAAAGAAATCGTTCCTTCCTTCAACGCCTATCTTTATTTCCGACTGGGCTACTGGCTGGCAAAAAAAATCGCCCGCCTTTTATACCGGGTGCGGATCGGGCTTGCTGATAATCAGGAGTTTGCAAGTATCTCCCCTGATTCTACGGTGGTATTTGTCATGAATCATCGCAGTAACATGGACTATGTCCTGGTGGCCTTTCTGGCAGCGGAAAAAGCAGCCCTATCCTATGCGGTCGGCGAGTGGGCTAAAATTTGGCCGCTGCAAACCCTGATCCGGGCCATGGGTGCTTATTTTGTGCGCCGCAGATCAGGCAACCCGCTATACCGGCGGGTGCTTGAGCGTTATATTAACATGGCGACCAAAGAAGGTGTTTGTCAGGCTGTTTTTCCGGAGGGCGGACTCAGCCGCGATGGTCGACTGCGTCCCCCGAAGTTGGGCATTTTTGACTATATGCTGCGCAATTTTGAACCCCGGCAGGATCGTGATATTGTTTTTATTCCGGTGGGAATTAACTATGATCGAACACTGGAAGACCGCAGCCTGCTGCGGGTATTGGATCCGGAAGCCCCCCAAAGAAGCCTTTGGTTTGCGATCAGGACCACCTTGCGTTTTATCCGGCGCAGCGTGTTTTTGATGATTCTCAGTCGCTGGCAGCGCTTCGGATATGCCTGTGTCAATTTTGGAACCCAGATTTCCATGCGAAAATACTGCCAGCAAAACGATATTGATTTCAGCCGGATGGAACGTGAGGCGCGTTTTCCTGAAATCGAAAAACTTGCTTTGCGGCTGATGTCCGACATTAAGCAGGTTGTTCCGGTTTTGCCGGTCTCTCTGGTGGCAACGGTTATGAGGGAAACCGGCGATCAGGGTTTGAGCGCTTTTGAAGTTGAGGCCAATGTCAACCAGCTAATCGAAAAACTTCAAGACCACAGGGTGCCGGTGTATGTTACCACCAGAAGCCGGGTTCAAACCATCCTAGATGCATTAAATATGCTAAAATTGAGACATCTGGTTGTTGAATCCGACGGGATCTACAAGGTGGTCCCGGAGGAGTACGATGTGCTATCCTATTATGCGAACTCAATTGTGCACTGGATTAGTGATAATTAATCCGCCTGCGGCGGACGAGGGTTTAATTCCCCGCCCCTTGGGGCGTATAAAATTTTCCGTTTGATACCCTGTTGCTTGCGGCGGGGTTGTTCATTGGGTATTTATTATTCGTAATTTGATGGGCTGGCATGCGAGGGCACTAACCATAAATTCCATCAGCAAATAGCGATTGAAGCAAGTTTGGAATTCTCGAAATATGAATAAATTTATTAAACACGGTCTGCTCCTTATCGCCCCTCTGTGTCTATTGATATTCTGTCTTACGGATTTGCGGGCCGAATTTTACAAGTATGTCGATGAGAAGGGAAATATTTTTTATGTTGACGATATTTACAGTATCCCGGAAAAATACCGCAATCAAATAAGGGTATATCGGGAAAAATATGATGGTCTTGCAGGTGAAGAACGATCCCGGGCCCTGCAGAGGGAAAGCGAAGATATACGGAAAAAGGAGATAGGAGCATCAGCGTCAGATAGAGGAGAGCCTGCTTCAGACCCAGGAAACCGAGGAAGAGGAGCGGCGACAAAAAGCCGAAGCCGCCAGAAAGAAATTACTGCAAAAGACTGAAACCAAGGTGATACTGGAAGGTAATCGGATCCTGATTCCGGTCATGTTCAGTAACAACGGCGTTGAACTCGAAGTGAATCTCTTGCTGGATACCGGGGCATCACAAATTGTTTTGAATCGAAGCGTGGCCGATCAACTCGACATCGCTGCTTTAAAAAAGGGACTGGCCCAGGTTGCCGGCGGCTCCAATATCTATACGGAGTTGGGTAGAGTCAGCTCCGTAAAGGTGGGTCCTTTTATAATGGAAGATGCCGGTGTGCTCATCATCGCCCATGAGGGTGCCCCGGTTAATTACAGCGGACTTCTGGGTATGAATTTTTTGAAAAATGTGGAATACGCCATTGATTATAAAAACCAGGTAATTCGCTGGAAACTGCCCCAGGGCGCAGATGCCCCGAGCAACTAAGGTATCATGGAAAGTCTTTTAAATTGGGGAATTGAAGTAGTCCTGTGGTTTCAACAGTTCAGTCCGACTCTGGATTTACCCTTCAAGATCCTGACCTCCCTGGGAGACAAAGAATTTTTCTTAGTTTTAATGCCGCTGGTTTACTGGTGTATCAACCGCCGGGCAGGGGCCAGGCTTTTCATACTGCTGTTGGTTTCGGCCTGCCTGAACGAAGTTACAAAGTTGCTGGCGGATCAACCGCGACCATTTAACTACGATTCCCGGGTCATAAAAATGGTTCATGAAGACAGCGGCGGATTTCCCAGCGGCCATACCCAGAGTGCGGTTGTGGTCTGGGGGTATCTGGCTTGCCGATTTAACAAAAAGGCGTTGTGGTTGCTTGCCGGATTTCTCATTCTGGCAATTCCGCTTTCTCGAATTTATCTGGGCGCCCATTTTCCCACCGATCTAATAGGCGGATATGCAATTGGCGCACTGGTGCTCTGTATATTTTTCCTGCTGGATTCACCCATTGAATCCTGGTTTAACAAAAAAGGGACGTTATATGAGCTCGGGGCGTCAATGGGTCTGCCGGTACTGCTGATATTATTTATCCCATCCGGCAATGACGACATGTTGACAGCCGTTGGGGCCTTAATGGGGGTAGCCACAGGTCTTGTCCTGGAACGGCGCTGGGTAAGATTTAATTCCGACGGGCGCTGGTGGAAGCTTGTGTTACGCTATGTTGTGGGACTAGTAATTCTTATCGGGGTGTGGCTCGGCCTGCGAATTGTATTTCACCAGCTCGAACCTGCTGACCTGTACCGGGTTATCCGCTATGCCTTGGTCGGGTTTTGGGGCGGTCTGGGCGCGCCCTGGTTGTTTGTAAAGCTGAAACTGGCCGAAAAAAAACCATAAAGGATCTTGGAATTTGGATTTGGGATTTGTTATAGGATTTTAATCGATCTTTAGAAAATATCAAAAAAATGAACCTTTGACCATGTCTTACGGTATTCTGGCAGATATCGTTGTTTTAGTTCATCTTGGCTTTGTGCTGTTTGCCGTGCTGGGTGCGGTTTTGATAATTTGGTGGCGCTGGATTCTCTGGCTGCATCTGCCGGCTGTTTTCTGGGCCATCTGGATCGAGGCGACGGGCGGAATCTGTCCGCTGACGCCTTTGGAAAACTGGCTTCAAATTCGAGCAGGGCAGGGGGCATATCGAGGAAATTTTGTCGATCATTACCTAATACCCGTGTTATATCCGGCGGGGCTAACACGCCACATTCAGTTTATGATGGGACTATTTGTAATTATTATAAATTTGGCACTTTACATTTATATATTTTTTCAAACGAGGAGGCATAATGAGTAACGGCAATGATGATACGCATCGCAAAACCATCGGATATATCCTGTGGATTTTCGGCTTTACGGGTTCCCATCGATTTTACTACGGGAAACCCGTTTCCGGCACCATCTATCTGTTCACCCTGGGGCTGTTTTTTATCGGCTGGATTGTGGACCTCTTTTTGATCCCATCTATGGATCGCCAGGCGGATATTCGATTCCAGACGGGAAAGATCGACTATAATCTAACCTGGATCCTGCTGACGTTTCTGGGTATTTTCGGCATTCACCGGATGTACATGGGCAAATGGCTGACCGGCATCCTTGTATTTCCTAACCGGCGGCTTGCTCGGGATAGGGATTATTTACGACTTCTGGACGTTGAATGATCAGATTACTTTAATCAATGCATCAGGATAAAACTGTTATTTGGATTTCAATGGCCTTGATTATTGCTGTCTTGTAGGATAGACATCTTCCGATCAGATTTATCTGTGGAGGATCTATATATGTGCTTGGCAACAACGTTTTTCAAAACCATTGTTAGCTTTTTATGTATCATTCAGCTGGTTGCCTGTACCGCCCATTATCCCGTCAATAAATCAATCACCTCGGTCGACGCCGTCGAAAGCTACTCGCATAATAATGAGTCCGGATCAGAACGCTCTGATCAGCTCTTATTGATTTTAACCTTCTCCGGCGGCGGCACCCGGGCAGCTGGCTTTTCTTATGGCATATTAGAGACACTTGCCGATACTGAAATTATGATTGGCGGCCAAAAGCGTCGCCTGATTGACGAAATTGACGCCATCAGTTCCGTTTCCGGCGGCAGCTTTACCGCCGCGTACTATGGTCTTTTTGGTGATCGAATTTTCCAAGATTTCGAGACCAAATTTCTAAAAAATAACGTGCAGGGTGAGCTGTTTGGACGCATACTTTCCCTTTTAAACTGGCCGAAGCCGAACGTGAACACTTGCTATATTTGCCGACCTCATTTCACCTTGACCCGGAAGATGTGGATCGGCTGAAGGCAGCCGCCCGGACAGTCCTGACGGAATCGAAAGCCTTTCAATCCCTTTTGAATGATCTGCAATAAAGAAGTCGAAAAAGGTAAACGCCCGATTTGAAAACGGCGAAATAAATCTTTGCCGAATCTGGAGTTATTAATGGGATCTCACAAAAAAAAGAAGAAAAACAAAACCGGCAGAAAATCGACTGCAGAACCTCCAAAACAGTGGTTTTCAGTTAAGTGGGTCGTCCTGATCGTTGCCGTCATAGCCGGAGCGGCCGGTCTGATCGGTTATAATTTCCGGCCGACGGAACCGGATCAAAGGCCTTTAGCGGCAGCAGGACAATCCAAATCCGGCCCTGCGGTTGAATTCCGCAAACTTATCGGCCGCTGGCTGAGGCCCGACGGGGGCTATGTCATTGAAATCAGAAATATCAGTTCCGGAGGAAAGATGGAGGCCGGCTATTTCAATCCGCGTTCCATAAATGTTTCGCGGGCTGAAGTTTCCCGGGTAAAGGGAGAACTTGAGGTTTTCGTTGAATTGCGTGACACGGGGTATCCCGGATCAACCTACACCCTCACCTACAATCCTCAGCAGGATATGATGACCGGTATCTATTTTCAGGCCACCATCGGTCAATCATTTGACGTGATATTCATGCGGGCAAAAAATAGATAAGATACCTGCGAAATAAGCAGCCCCGGTAGCAAAATAGGATAGTAGAATTGACGCTTCGGAACGGGACACTCACCGGCTGGCTGGAAATCGCTTTATTTCATCCGCTTCAAAACGGTTTTAAGCATTTCTTCTGTGTAAGGGCTGATGTTTTTGAATTCCACCCCAACCCCTAACCGCGTTGCGTGGGCGACTTCCCCCCTGACTTTTAGCCATCTGTCAAAGCCTTCCAGTCGAAAGGTCATTATAATTTCGTCGCCCACCAACAAAGGCCGCTGGGTTTCGATAAACAGTCCATTGGGGCTGATATTTTTTATATGATTGGAGTAGACCCGATCATAGGCGGCAAAATTGATCGGGATGCTGCACGCTTTGCGGATATCGGATCGCTTTTCTTTTACTAACAGATCTTCCGCATAGCGTAGAAGCGCTTCTTGCTGTTCTTCCTCCAAATTTATAATAATTTGAAATAACTGCGAAATAACAACGTTATACTTTTTTGTTGATTTTTCTTCAGCGTTCATAGCAGATAGCCGTGCAGGTTAGCGATTTTATCCGGTTACTGTTTAAGTTATCGGAATTTTTTGGGAAGACTTTAGACCTTAATTCAATAGCATTAAAGATATTCAGGTAATAATTCGAACTAATACCTGGAAATTGCTTGACAACCGGATGAGTAGGATTTAGGTTTTGAGAATATTCTCATAAAGGAGTTGCTATGGTTAGACCGCAGAAGCGTCGCAAGGTAGCTTTTAATCCTGAAATCAGTTACTTCAAGCCCCGGGGCATTCCCATGTTTGATCTGGAGGAGGTTCGTCTCACTGTCGATCAACGCGAAGCCATTCGACTGTCTGATTGGCTCGGACTGTCCCACGAGGAGGCCGGTCTTCAAATGGGTGTTTCCCGCGCAACATTCGGTCGGATAATTCAGCAGGCTCGAAAAGCGGTCGCAGATGCATTGATTAACGGCAAAGCCATCAATGTTGAGGGCGGCAGTTTTAAAATTGTCAGTACAACGCGAATATTTTACTGCGGCAACTGCCGTCAAGAGTGGAAAGAACCCATGGGTACAGGCAGGCCGGCGTGCTGCCCCTCCTGCGATGGAGATGATTTCCATCGAATCGGGAAAAATGGAGCCCCAAGAGAAAAAAAACATTGTAACAAGTCCAGCGCCCCTTAAAATTCAAAGGGGCCGCCATCATTATAATAATAAATTCAACACATACCGACGAAAAGGAGTAGCTCGAATGGCTGATATTCAAAACAGTATGCCGAAGAATCCAGAACAAATGCAGGCCGAACAGGATGCGGCGGTAACAGAATCCCTGGGAATTATTAAAAACAAGATCCTCGTGATGAGCGGTAAAGGCGGGGTGGGCAAAACCAGTACCTCGGTCAATTTATCCATTGCCCTGGCGAACAAGGGCTATAAGGTAGGGATCATGGATGTTGATCTCCACGGTCCGGATGTGCCCCGGATGCTGGGGTTGGAAGGTGCACCGGAGGTCAATCAAAATAAAAAGCTCAACCCGTTGAGTTACTCTGATAATCTGAAAGCCATTTCTATCGAATCTTTTACGCCCAACAAGGATGACGCCATCATCTGGCGGGGACCGTTAAAATTCTCGGCCATCAAGCAATTTATCGGAGAGGTTGATTGGAAAGATCTCGATTTTCTCATCATCGATTCACCTCCGGGCACTGGTGATGAACCGTTAACGGTTGCCCAGATGATCTCCGATGCTAAGGCTGTCATCGTGACCACTCCCCAGGAAGTGGCGCTGGCGGATGTGCGCAAATCGATTAATTTTTGCAAAACCGTCAAGATGGAGATTTTCGGATTACTGGAAAACATGAGTGGTTTTTCCTGTCCCCATTGCAGCGAGACGATAAACCTTTTCGGGTCCGGCGGAGGAGAAAAAACTGCCCTTCAAATGGGTATTCCCTTTCTTGGAAAAATCCCATTTGATCCCCAGATGGTAACCTGCGGCGATACGGGCGCATGCTACCAGGAGGTGCACGCCGATTCGGAGGTCACCAAGGCTTATGCCGAGGTTGCTGATTCGATGGCCAAACTGGCATAATAATGGTTATTTGGTCAAAATGAATTTTAAAATTACGACTCTTTGCGAGAACAATATTGGCCCTGGCAGCCAAAATTTGATTGGCGAACACGGTCTTGCTTTTTATATTAAAACCGAAAACCGCCACATTCTATTTGATACCGGTCAGAATCTGGCCATAGCCAATAATGCTGACGTTCTGGGTATTGAACTCAGCCGTATCGACACGGTGGTATTGAGCCACGGGCATTATGATCACAGCGGCGGCCTCAAAAGCCTGCTGGACTGCAACAAAGATTTTACGCTTTTTGCCCATCCGGATGTTTTCGGCCGGAAGGTGAAGGGGACCGGTGATAATCCCAAATATATCGGCATACCCGTTGACAGGAAGGTACTCGAACAAAATGGCATAAATATCCAGCTTGATAAGGAACCCATGCCTATTGCCCCGGGCATAACCACCACAGGCGAAATAGCGCTTGAAAATGATTTTGAAACGGTGGGGTCAATTTTTTATCTTGAAAAAGGGCAGGGCTACGCGGCCGACACCCTGGCAGATGACCGGGCACTGATCCTGGATACTGTACAAAGGATTGGTGGTGCTGCTGGGATGCAGCCACCGCGGGGTCGTCAATACCCTAAACCACGTCACCCAAATTACCGGCTGCAAAAGGATCCACGCCATCCTGGGTGGTCTGCACCTGGTCAAAGCCTCAGATGAAAAGCTGGAAAAGATAATCGATCACCTGCATGCCTTTGGGCTGGAAAAAATCGGGGTCGGGCACTGCACCGGCTCCAAAGCCTTTTTGGCCCTTGCCAATGAATTCAAAGACGGGGTTTTTCTCAACACCGTGGGCAACGTGATGGAATTTTAAAATAGATTTAGGATTCGATATATTAGATTAGCTTCATTTTCGATAATCATCATATGGAAGTGCGCAATATTTTCCATCTCCCATATACACACTTAAACCCATAAAATTTCCATTTCTATCATAAAATTCAGCCACGTCACCGTGTGTTTTTTTTGAATTTTGCCTCTCTGGACAGAAGGTAGAAAGACAGTTATTGTAACGTCTAATCTTATGCTTTATCAATCCCGATTTAGTATTTGAAGTAACTTCTCTGATTTCGCTTTGCCAATAATAAAATTTCTTAAACAAACAACACTTAGGGAATAGATAATCGCATTTGGCATAAAACTCATTCAACAAAACATATTGATCATCCAAAGTATGCAGATATTTCATATCAGGAAATGATCGAATATCATTTATTTTATTAGCAGCCTTGGTTATACAATCAATAGGGTTCTTATTATCTTCTGACCAAGAAGCGTGAGGTGCGAGGAATAAATAGATAATTAGGAAAAATACTCTCAAGATATTTGGTCGTATTCCCTTAATACTCATTTTGAACCTCCTTTGATGGCAATGATAATGTAATACTCTGATATCATGCCTAAATAAGAAAAATATAAAAGAAATCAAATGGCAAAGCTATGTGCCATTTGGAGCCAAGTCAGCCCATTTTGAGAGGTTTCTCCATTGCATATCCTATTGGAGGCAGCTTCAACAAAGTCGTTGACTAATGATTTGGGTATGTTAATTTATCCAGTAGTTCAGTGATGGTTCGAACCGTCACATTTTTTTCATTTGCTCCTTGCTTTAAAAAAAGGCTCGTGGGGCTAATGCAATGGTCGAAGAAACCACAAAGCTTATAAAAATCGACCTCAATCAGTTCAAACTCCACCTATTTCTTACACCCGAAGCTGAATTAACCCTCCATTTCGACACTCCATCTCGAAGATTCTATCTGTCGGTAATCGCTCTCGTGGTTCAGGAGATGAAAAAAAGAGGCAGTATCACATCCATACCTCTCCAGAACCACATCGACATGCTTGCATTGATCAATCAAACGGTTGGAGGTGCAGCGGGATCATCGAAAAAAGAGCATCTGCTTCCCAGAATCTATAGAAAGTGGAAGGATGCCCTCCCTGACCTGGAAAATGCCCCCCTTTTTAAAGTGGTTGGGAGGAAAAAAAGACACGATGACTCGATGGATAAGGTTTATGGATTCAATGAGGGGGAGAAAGATAGCTGGGCAAATCTTTTCGAGTACAAGGGGAGTCATGAAAATGTGAGATTAAGATTTTCAATAGACCGACTGGGCGCAAGATTGGGTGACGTGATAATTAATTATGGGGAAAACCAGGAGTTGGCGATTGATGAGGCATGGGAAGGTTTTATCGCGCACCTCAAAGAAAAGATGGAAGACAAACAGGACTCGACCCGTACTGCTGGCGGACATGAAGAGTCAAAGTCAACGAAGTCCGTACGAAAAAGCAGGCTGAAAGCAATACCAACAAAATGGCGATGGCTATCGCTAATTGCCCTTGTTGGATTAATTGTGGGATTTGTTGCATTTGTATTCTGGAAAAGCAATTTCTTTACTCCACAAGTTGAGGTCGCTTCCGTTGAAAAGATGGTATTTCCTCTACCAGAAAAACCATCCATCGCTGTACTGCCTTTCCGTAACCTAAGCGACGATCGAAAACAGGATTATTTTAGCGATGGTTTGACGGAAGAAATCATCACAGGACTTTCAAAGATTTCATCACTATTTGTTATCGCCCGTGAATCTGTGTTTACCTATAAGGGGGATGATGTAGACGCACGAAAAGTTAGTGAAGAGCTTGGAGTGCGTCATGTATTAATGGGCAGCGTGAGAAAGGATGAAGATAGAGTTAGAATAACAGTTCAGCTAATAGATGCTATTGAGGGCAGGCATTTATGGGCCGAACGTTATGACGGCGAATTGAAGGATATATTTATCCTCCAGGATGAAATCACTTTAAAAGTACTAAAGTCTTTAATGGCCCAACTTACGGAGGAAGAAACATACAGAGTATTTGGGAGAGGAACAGACAACCTTCAAGCATATTTGAAAAGTATAGAGGGTGCGGGTTACCTATATGAATATAAAATTGATGAAAGTTTAAGCTGCTTTAAAGAAGCCCACAGGTTCGATCCATATTTTGCAGTAGCATATGCTGGCAAGTCTTTATTATATTTATACAAATTTTGGTGGGGACCAAGTTACACTCGATGGGAATCGCTTATAAAAGCGAGTGAAAATGCAAAAAAGTGCGCGGAATTAGATGATGAACTTGCTTATTGCAATATAGTCCTGGCCCTGGTCCATCTCCAGAATAGAGCGTTTATAGATGCTATGTCTGAAGCTAAACTTGCCGTAGATCGTTTGCCTAATAGCTCTATTGCTGCAACATGCCTATCGCAAACTCTAATGGCGGATGGAAGGTATGAAGAGGCGCTTGTGGAAAGCGAGAGAGCTCTGCGCCTTGATCCCTTAAATCATATTGCATGGATGATTTTAGGGTTGACGTATTTTAGAATGGGGCAAATTGAAAACACGGCTACAACATGCAAGAAAGCGGTCGAATTGTCCCCTCGCTATTTACCGGCGCATATGGTCTTGGCTTCAGCATATAGCTTAGGGGGACGTGAACGGGAAGCTCGAGCAGCGGTCATTGATATTTTGAAAATTAAGCCGGGTTTCTCAGCAAAAGATTATCCAATGTTATTTGATAAAAAAACGGCAGCTGATATAGAAGCAATCCTTAATGAATTGCTAAATGAGCGCTTGAATCAAAAAGCTGAGAGCATTGAATAGTGCAGAGGTCCAAAAGGGGTCAATTTCATATATCATAACAGCAAACCAAATATCACTCGACAGGTGATAAATTGAGAGTAATCAAACTATTGGAATTAATGAGGTTATTGCAGATATATAGTAAGTGTTTTATCGATAGTCCCGCAGAGGAACAACCGCAGGTTATAGTTTTTGATTGTATTGGCAACAGGATTTCAAATTGATGTTTATCGAGGCGGGATTATTGATAAAACAGTGATGTACGAAGCCGTTGGGTGGACGCACTGGCACGATATTTCTATATGGGTATAGTAAGTGCCTTGTGTTGGCCAGTTTGCCGGCCAAGGGAATCAGAGAAAGCGTAGGGCTAAGGAGATATGAACATGGAGGAAAACAAACATAGCGTTGCTACAGAGATGGCCCAAAAAAGGTTTGGGATTTTGCAGGTCATTGGCATAATAGTTATTGCCGTTCTTATTACCGCAGGGATAGGTATCATGGTGTTCAAAATCTACTTTTTCCCATCGGAATTCAAACCTGTAACACTGAATCCTCAGGAGGAACAAGTTTTAGTTGCCAAAATAGAAAACCTTGATTCAGTAGGAATTGCTGCAAATTCACATAAGAACGGCATCCCAAAGAAGACTTCCAAACCAGACCAGTTTAATCCAAATGCCTCTCTCGAACCGGAACCTTATAGTGAAAAAGGAGTCAAAAGGGAGATAAATTTCACTGAAAGGGAACTCAACGCATTACTTGCAAAGAATACGGATCTTGCAAAAAAATTGGCAATTGATTTATCTGACAATCTTATTAGTGCAAAGCTTCTATTGCCTGTGGATGAAGATTTTCCTATACTTGGAGGTAAAATCCTCCGTGTCAAAACTGGAGTAGTTATTGCTTTCGATAAGGGCAAACCTATCGTCATCCTTAAAGGTGTCACTATTATGGGTGTGCCCATACCAAATGCCTGGCTAGGAGGAATCAAAAATATAGATTTGGTTGAAGAATTTGGTGCGTATTCCGCTCAAAGTGACCACCTAATCCGGAACATTGTTACCACCTGTTCCAGGGGATTGTGACCAGCTGTTCCGCTACAAACTGTCCACTGAGTCGGAGCGAAGCGACGCTGGAATAATTTTACTTCGCAGAGTTTTTTCCTTTCGTCAAGGGTGAACGGATTTTTCTCATTGATTCTCCTTTTAAATTAATTTTATGTGCGTTGTGAATCAGCCGATCCAGGATGGCATCGGCCACGGTTGGATCGCCGATGAGCTCAAACCAGTTTTCAAGTGGAACCTGGGTGGCAACCACCGTTGAGCTGATCGCTTGGCGGTCTTCAATGACTTCGAGCAAATCCCGGCGTTCGGCGTCGGCCATGGGGGTGATACAAAAATCATCGATGACCAATACTTTAACTTTTGCCAGCTTGTTCATGAGTTTGGGGTAGGAGCCGTCGGCTCTGGCGATAGCGATTTCCTGGTAAAGGCGCGGAGCACGTTTGTACATCGCAGGTAGGCTGTTTCTGCAGGCGCTGTTTGCCAGGGAACATGCCAAATATGTTTTACCAACGCCGGTCGGACCGGTGATGATAATGTTTTGAGCACTTTTAATCCAGTCACTGCCGGCAAGACGCAGGATCACAGATTTATCCAGACCGCGGGGGGTTTTAAAGTCAATATCTTCAAGGCAGGCATTGTCTTTGAGCTTAGCATTTTTAAGCAGACGGTTCATACGCCGGTTTTCTTTCCAGGTCCAATGACGGTCTACCAACAACGAGAAGCGTTCTTCAAAAGCCAGATCATTTAAATCCGGTTGAGCCAATTGTTCTTTGAAAGCATCTGCCATGCCGTTGAGTTTCATGGCATAGAGTCTGTCAGCGGTTTGTTCGATCAGCATCGGTTTCCTCCTTTTTCTGGTAATAGTGATTTCCCCGGATATTGGGATGGTCAATGGGTTGTGCCGCCCATTGGGTCGATGGCAGCGGTTGTTTATCAAGGCCCTTTTTAAGAATAGAATTTACGCTTTTATAAGAGTGGGAGCGGATCGCCAGGGCGCGGGCGCACGCATTTTCAAGCCGCTTTTGGCTGTAACGTTTTCCCAGGCGTATGATCCCCAGGCAAGCCCTAAATCCCTGTTGGGGATGGGCTCGGGTGTTGATGATTTGTGTAACCATCTGCTGGGTGTGGGGTCCGGTTTTCTCTGCCCATCGAATGATGCGTGACGGTGTCCACTCAAGATACTTTTGATGGGACATCGGCATGTGTTCGGCCAGAGTGGTAAAACCACCGGCTTTGAAGCCGCGGACATGGCAGGCTACTCGCTTGTTTTTAAACAAAACCTCAATGATAAAATTGGTGATGCGCACATCGACCTGCTCTTTGATAAGTTGATACGGCACACTGTAATAATGCCGGTCGATTTCGATATGATAGTCGATATTGACCGTGGCCTTTTTCCATTCGGCGTAAATATATCGTTTAACCGGCAACGGCTTTAAAGCCGGTTTGTCGAGGCTTTCAAACAGCTGTTTGCGGGTGCCATCGAGCTTTTGGAATTTACGGTTGTTAAATTCAACGAGTTTTTGTGCAATGGTTTTATTGAGTTCAGCCAGGCTAAAGAACGTGTGATTTCTGAGCGCTGCCAGGATCCAGCGCTCGACGACCAAAACGGCGTTTTCCACTTTGGCTTTATCCTTTGGTTTTCCGGCACGCGCTGGGATTACCGTGGTGTGGTAATGCTGGGCTAAATCCAGATAGGTGGGGTTGACCTCGGGCTCATAGCGACACGGTTGGGTGATACCGGATTTAAGATTGTCGGGTACCAATATTTCGGGAACGCCGTTGAAAAATTCAAAGGCCCGCGTGTGAGAGGCTATCCAGTCTGGCAAGCTCTGAGAGGCACTGGCTTCGGCGAAGGTATAATTGCTGGCCCCCAAGGTGGCGATAAAAATTTGTGCGTCGCATTGAAGCGTTCCGGTCTCAGGATCAATGATGGCAACCGTCTGGCCGGCATAATCAATAAAGGCTTTTTCACCGGCCCGATGGTGCTGTCTTAAACAAACATCGAGCTTTTTAACCCACTGGTTGTAGAGTTCACAAAAATAACTGTACTGATAACCATCAGGGTTTTGCTGTTTGTATTCATACCAAAGCAGCTGCAGGGTGACATGTTTTCGTTTCAGTTCCTCGTGCAGATACTGCATCGAGGGCATCGCAGGTTTTTGCGATGGCTTTCTGGGGACATGCTCAACGAGCCGTTTTTCAATTTCGGCATCATTGATCTCCTCTGGCAATGGCCATGACAGTGCGGCCTTTTTGGCTAAGGCCAGATATTTGCCGACCGTTACATGAGAAGTTGAACAACTTTTGGCGATCTGCCGATTGCTCAGGTCGGTTTCAAACTTAAGTCTGAGAACTTCTTTCAATTTTCGCATGGATAACCTTTCCTTTGCCATATGTCCTCCTGAATAAATTTTTAGGAGGACAATAACTCAAAAGACCAAATTATCCAGCGTCGTCTTCGATATAAATTGTAGGTTAAAGTGGTAACAATCGAGCGGAACGGGTGGTCACAATGTTCCGGAATCAGTGGTCACAATGCAGCGGAATCGGTGGTAACAATAAAACGGAATGGGTGGTAACTTTGCTCCGGAATAGAATTTGGTTCCGATACGGGTTTCTGGAAATCTTTTTCGGATGGGGTTGAAGACATCAAGATAGAAGAAGGTCTATTTAAATTAAAGCTAAAGGAATGATAAGGAAACACCTGCGATCATCAAAGTTTTTTAATTTTCCAATGCATGGTTTTGCTGTCTCTTAGCGGATTTATCAAAATTTCCGATAACCTCGAATCCAAATCTGAAATCTGCTATGTACCACAGGTTTTGACATCATTGAAAATCCTGTGATACTCGAATTATATCACTATAAAATTAGATGGTTATCGAATTACATGTACTGGCACAATGTTCGGCCAATTTTTTTTATCAACATAACACCTAAAAACCTCGATTTACCTTGGGATAAACTGTTTTTGAGAATCTGGTCAATTTATTTATTGAGCTTCCTTATTGTCTGAAATTCACTCAAGTATCTTAGAAATCCTACCGATAATAAATAAAATTCCTCCTATTGGAAGTTGATGCTGTCACAACTAACAGGTCGAGCTCATTTTGATCAGTTCAACAACAATATTCTTATTTTAATTTGAGAACAGACCTAATCGACAAATGCGCAAATATTCAAAAGAACGGAGAGGGAATCAGGCTGATTGTTGAAGCAGCGTTTAGCATTTTTTTATCATGACTGCAATTTCAAGTTGATTTGTAATATGAAAAAAACAATAGAAAATTCCAAGATCTGCAAATCTTGTTATCAGCGTTTAGATTGCGATATCCACCCGCGACACGAAGATTGGTGTGTGTATTACAAAAAAGACCAAGAAATCAAACTCCGGGAGGAAATAAGGCAAAACATGACAGACACTGTCGAGATGAGCGACGATGAAATAAAGTCACTAATTGAAAAACTGAAATAACCTGTTGTCGTTAGTTGTAATCATTACCTGATGTTTTGCTTATAACAAACACAAAAAAAACAGATATATATGGGTATCACTATGAAACGTCGTGAAAAAAGAATTGACGAACGAATATCTTACTCAGGACATATTTTTTTTTCAACAAAGAGCGGTGTTTTTGAGGGAGAATTAAAAAACTATAGCACAAATGGCCTTTTCATAGAAACCCAGGAAGATCTAACTTTGGGTGAAATTATTTCTGTGGCGCTTCCCTACGTGGAAGGTAAACAAGTAAAATTTCAAGGTCAAATTCTATGGGGTAACAGCAAAGGCTTTGGTATTGAATTAGTAAGAAAACGTAGTGAAACGAGCACTAAACTCCAAAAAATAGACGCTAAATTAGGGCAAGCTCAACAAACGTGATAGCTGTATCTCCGGTTTTGCTTTCTGCTATATACCCGCACTTCTGGCCGTTTGTAAAAAATTCAGATACTCAGCTAAACTTTAATCGACGTCAGCCCATTTTCGCGAGAAATCAGAGGATTTATTAAGTATGGACCTTAGCAGACGATTATGACTGGATTTTGAGGTGTGACTAAAATAGAAAGAATGAGCTGATTAAAAAAGATTGTTTGCTGTAAGATTTCTGATGGGTATCATGGGGATTAAGCCAATGACATGCATGCTTTTTATTAAATTCAGAGCAACAGAAATTATTTCACAGCGTCTGCTAACAGCTTCTTGTCAACCAAAAGATACTCGGCACATTTATCAAGTGAATCAAAAATCTCTATTTGAAACAGGTCATCGCTGAGCATGGATTTGTAAAGATGGGAAAATCCACAAATATATTTTTGCGGTATGAATAAAGAAATTTTGACAGGATTATCAAGGTTGACGCATCTGCGATATTCATGAACGCGTGAAGATACTGTCTCAAAATCTATTTCAATCTCCTTAAGACCAGATAAATCTGCAAAGCGATTAAATGCAGCAAACCTACCACCGCTTTCATCGTAAATTGCTTTCATGATTTCTGATAATTCATTCAACGTAAGAGTATCAGATATTTTTAATATGAGAAGCTTCTTTTCTTCATTTATATTTAACGTCCACATGTAAGTCCTTTCAGAATATCCCTAAACCAGGTATTAAGAAACATAAAAAAAAGTATATACCAAAATGGTTTTGTCAACCTTGATTATATTTCAGGCTCATTGGATTTTTCCACAAATGGTTCCAGCAATGCATTTTTCAATAACATATTCGAATTGACGAAACAGCAGTCCGTGTAAATCTGATCTTTAAAATAACATTTATTATCCGGCCGTTTTGGGGCTGAATTGTAGATTAGGCATAACAAATCAATTCTTCTTTGAGGTGTAAAATTATTTAAGTTAGCGTGCCTATATCGAAAATTTTATGGAGGGATAAATATTTGAGATTAATACGGGTTTCTGGAAATCTTTTTCGGATGGGGTTGAAGACATCAAGATAGAAGAAGGTCTATTTAAATTAAAGCTAAAGGAATGATAAGGAAACACCTGCGATCATCAAAGTTTTTAATTTTCCAATGCATGGTTTTGCTGTCTCTTAGCGGATTTATCAAAATTTCCGATAACCTCGAATCGAAATCTGAAATCTGCGATGTACCACAGGTTTTGACATCATTGAAAATCCTGTGAATACTCGAATTATATCACTATAAAATTAGATGGTTATCGAATTACATGTACTGGCACAATGTTCGGCCAATTTTTTTTATCAACATAACACCTAAAAACCTCGATTTACCTTGGGATAAACTGTTTTTGAGAATCTGGTCAATTTATTTATTGAGCTTCCTTATTGTTGAAATTCACTCAAGTATCTTAGAAATCCTACCGATAATAAATAAAATTCCTCCTATTGGAAGTTGATGCTGTCACAACTAACAGGTCGAGCTCATTTTGATGAGTTCAACAACAATATTCTTATTTTAATTTGAGAACAGACCTAATCGACAAATGCGAAATATTCAAAAGAACGGAGAGGGAATCAGGCCTATTGTTGAAGCAGCGTTTAGCATTTTTTTATCATGACTGCAATTTCAAGTTGATTTGCAATATGAAAAAAACAATAGAAATTTCTAAGATCTGCAAATCTTGTTATCAGCGATTAGATTGCGATATCCACCCGCGGCACGAAGATTGGTGTGTGTATTACAAAAAAGACCAAGAAATCAAACTCCGGGAGGAAATAAGGCAAAACATGACAGACACTGTCGAGATGAGCGACGATGAAATAAAGTCACTAATTGAAAAACTCAAATAACCTGTTGTCGTTAGTTGTAATCATTACCTGAGGTTTTGCTTATAACAAACACAAAAAAAACAGATATATATGGGTATCACTATGAAACGTCGTGAAAAAAGAATTGACGAACGAATATCTTACTCAGGACATATTTTTTTTTCAACAAAGAGCGGTGTTTTTGAGGGAGAATTAAAAAACTATAGCACAAATGGCCTTTTCATAGAAACCCAGGAAGATCTAACTTTGGGTGAAATTATTTCTGTGGCGCTTCCCTACGTGGAAGGTAAACAAGTAAAATTTCAAGGTCAAATTCTATGGGGTAACAGCAAAGGCTTTGGTATTGAATTAGTAAGAAAACGTAGTGAAACGAGCACTAAACTCCAAAAAATAGACGCTAAATTAGGGCAAGCTCAACAAACGTGATAGCTGTATCTCCGGTTTTGCTTTCTGCTATATACCCGCACTTCTGGCCGTATGTAAAAAATTCAGATACTCAGCTAAACTTTAATCGACGTCAGCCCATTTTCGCGAGAAATCAGAGGATTTATTAAGTATGGACCTTAGCAGACGATTATGACTGGATTTTGAGGTGTGACTAAAATAGAAAGAATGAGCTGATTAAAAAATATTGTTTGCTGTAAGATTTCTGATGGGTATCATGGGGATTAAGCCAATGACATGCATGCTTTTTATTAAATTCAGAGCAACAGAAATTATTTCACAGCGTCTGCTAACAGCTTCTTGTCAACCGAAAGATACTCGGCACATTTATCAAGTGAATCAAAAATCTCTATTTGAAACAGGTCATCGCTGAGCATGGATTTGTAAAGATGGGAAAATCCACAAATATATTTTTGCGGTATGAATAAAGAAATTTTGACAGGATTATCAAGGTTGACGCATCTGCGATATTCATGAACGCGTGAAGATACTGTCTCAAAATCTATTTCAATCTCCTTAAGACCAGATAAATCTGCAAAGCGATTAAATGCAGCAAACCTACCACCGCTTTCATCGTAAATTGCTTTCATGATTTCTGATAATTCATTCAACGTAAGAGTATCAGATATCTTTAATATGAGAAGCTTCTTTTCTTCATTTATATTTAACGTCCACATGTAAGTCCTTTCAGAATATCCCTAAACCAGGTATTAAGAAACATAAAAAAAGTATATACCAAAATGGTTTTGTCAACCTTGATTATATTTCAGGCTCATTGGATTCTTCCACGAATGCTTTTTAGCAATTCATTTTTCAATAACATATTCGAAATAACGAAACAGCTGTCCGTGAAAAACTGATCTTTAAAATAACATTTATTATCCGGCCGTTTTGGGGCTGAATTGTAGATTAGGCATAACAAATCAATTCTTCTTTGAGGTGTAAAATTATTTAAGTTAGCGTGCCTATCCCGAAACTTTTATGGAGGGATAAATATTTGAGATTAGCGATAGTAAGGTATAAATTTTCAAGAGGTTAGGTTTATAGCCGAAATCCACAATTCAGCCAAAGTGTGGGTTGCGTATACCCAACATACCATCGCGAAAAGTAACGCAAGTGGCAGAATTTTTCAATTGCGATATAATAGCGATATCACAATAAAAAATAATTACAGTGGGATACTGATTAGGGTAAGTGGCGCAGGGGGCTTTCCGCCTACGCTCTCCAAGTCCGCAGGCAAAGTAGCTCTAACAAGATTAGAAGTAGTTAGAGGTAACGGAGACATTGATCTGGATTCTTTATTGGAATATGAAGCAAAAAACAGAATAAAAATTTTAAATTGGGGGCTTTGGCGTTATTTATTCGAAATTTTTCTAAGGTTAGATGGAAGAGATATAATTGAAGCGGAGAATGGATCGAAAACAACGTCCCAAATTTTCACTTATTTTTTTAGAGGTCTTTTCAGGGAGCCGCTACGATGGGAAATCCATCGTGTTTTGAATTTAAGATGGTCCTAACCCCCGATTGCTATGGATCCACCGGCACCCTGCCATATTGTCCGTTGCCGGACTGAAGGTGGAGCCGTTTTCGAAATTCGACCGGAGTCATCACATTTTTCTCGTTTGCATTGATGATCCTGCGAATTCGCAATAGCAAGTCTGAATTGCGCGATAGCTGATCTCTTTGGGGATCATACCAGATATTGTCTTCTAGGCCGACCCGGACGCCGCCGCCGCAGGCGATGGCGAGGGAGTTGACCATCAGCTGGGTATCCCCTATGCCGGCCAGGCTCCAGAATGAGCGGGGCGAAGCTCCCGGAGCATCACACCGACATGAAGCGGGTCCGCCTGGGCGCAGGCAATATTGCCCACTAGTAAGTTGAAATAATGAGGCGGATTCAGAAGCCCTTTTTTCTCAAGGTATTTGGCATAATTGATCATTCCCAGGTCAAACGCCTCGAGTTCCGCAAGGATACCTCGGCTCTGCATTTCCCGGGCCAGTCTCTGGATGATTTCTGGCGAACTGACGCTGGCATGCCTGTTAAAATTAACGGAGCTCAGGGTGAGGCTCCCCATGTCGGGTTTGACCCCTCCTGTTAATCGCAGTGGATCCGCCCGTTTTCCAAACTCCGAAAACGTCCTTCCGCTTAGGGACACGCCTATCACTAAATCCCTTGAGAACAACCGTATTTTTTCAATAATATTTCCATATACCTCGGCCCTATAGGTCGGTTCGCCGGTGTTCTCATCACGGGCGTGCAGATGAACCATGGTAATTCCGATCTCTGTGGCCTCATGCACATCTTCAACGATTTCGCTAACACTGACCGGAACATAGGGGGTCATTTCCCGAGTGGGAATCATGCCGGTTGGTGTAAAATTAACGATGATGCTGGTCATTTTTTTTCCTTTTCCTGATTTTGGTTTGGTCCGTTTGAAAGAACGATGGAATCTTTGATAGCAACAGGTTGCTTCGTATGCGCTTAACCAAGTAAGCGGCTAAATTGGGCAGTCCGCTTAACTGTGCGCACAGCATGTTTAGGGATGCATGGTCCGGCACCATGGCCACAATTCTCAGGGCAAACGGATCGGATCGGAAGGTATTCCAACCCGGGTCTGTGGTGCGGCCAGATTTATATCCGCATTGCACCGCCAGATTATTTTCCCTCCGTGTATAATCGCCGAATGGATAGGCAAAGTGTAGGCAATTCTTGCCGAGAATTTTACTCAATGCCTTTCTTGAGCCCGCAAGCTCGTCGCTAAGTCTTTTCTCTTCGCAGGAAACCAGGCTAACATGGTTTTTCCCGTGGCTCTGGAAATCAATCCACGGCTTCATCTCGTATATTTGTGCAAGGCTCAACGCCTGCCATTCCGAATATTTGAATTTACGACTTTTTCCCAGAGGTATGTGAAAAGTAATATTTTCCTCTGTTTTTTCGGAATTTGTCAGCCCAATTACCGGAACTCCCAAACGAGGTCGGATTCCTATTGTATTACTACACAGGTATATCGTTGGTTTTACCGAATACCGCCTGAAAATATTCAGCAGCCTGTAATTTCCTGTATGCCCGTCGTCGATTGTAATAACCAGGCTTTTTCTGGGAAGAGCCGAACGTTGGCCTGCATATATAGAATCAACCACACGCTGCAACGTAATTATAGCATAATTCCGTCGCAAATATCTGATATGTCTTTCCATGACATCTGGAGCAGGATCATGGTATACTATAACAGAAATTCTCCTTCTGCCTATCCATTCCCTGACTATCCAATAAATTCCTGAATACCGGATGAGAAAAGCCATGCATTCTTTTGCATTGAAAAACGGCATATTCTTAATATGAAACCTTAGGTGGGCTGATGGTTATTAAGGGTCAATTCGTAGATTGCTGCCATTTTTTCCGCCACTTTTTCCCATGTGCATTCCGCCAGGGCATATTGCTGGGCATTGCGACCCAGTTCATCAGCTTTTTCCGGGTTTCTAAGCAAAAACAGAATGCCCTGTGCAAAGGCATCCAAATTCCCATTTTCGACGATCCAGCCGGTTCTGTCGTGTTCGATGAACCGGGCGGACCCTGAAAACGAGACCACCGGTTTGCCAGCTGCCATGTAATTAAGCAGTTTCTGGGCAATCCATCACAAACAATCCGGGGATTCACCGCAACGTCTGCCCGGCCCAGCCAAGCGGGGACCTCGCTAAAACCGGTAGGGATGACTTCAATCCTCTTTCTTATACCCAGGCGGGTTGCCATTTTTTCATATGCGTCAAAGGAAAAACTGGAGACCAGGCACAAACGGACATCGTCAATTTCTCCACAGATTCTCCGGAAAGCCTCCAACAATAGATCGATACCCTGATATGACGCAAAATTTCCTGTATAGATAATTCTTTTGGTTTTGTCACCTGTGATCCGTTCATGGAAATGGCGTGAAAAACGTTCGCATTCCACCCCGTTGGGTATGGCGGTGATACGGAAGGGGTCAATGCCGGCTTTGTGGATCAGGTGTTGTCTGATTTCATCGGTCACAGTGATGACCCGTTCTGCTAACTTAGGAAGCCGTATGTCAAGGTATTTCCCCGCCATCCGCTTGACGCTATTCGGCAAAGCCATTGAATAAGATGGAAGTTCATTTTCAAGTAGAGTGTGCGCATCATATATGACAGGACGGCCACTGAATTTTGACGAAGGAATCGACGCAAGAAGGCCCTCGTAATGATGAGCATGGATCAAATCGATTCCATATTTCAGGATGACCTTGTGTATTTTAGCAGCCAGCAGGGGATCCATCAATAAGAGTTTCGTGTAAGTCGGCCCGGCTGCATACCGGCGATAAAAGGGCAGTGAGGGAATCCGATGAATTCGAAACGGAAGCTCTGATACCGGTTCTCCAAAATGATAGGTCAGAACATGCACGTCATGGCCATTTTGAGCGAGGGCCTCGCTAGCCCTATATATTCTAACAGGCGTCCCTCGCTGAGCCGGAAATGGGCAGGCCGCAATCATAGCAATTCTGAATTTTTTTTTCATTTATACATCGATAGGGAATGATTAATTATTATGGTCTTTACCAATTTGCCTGTTTATTTTGTAGTATTAGCTATCCCTAAATGTCATTTTCTATCTGTTATTTCTTGAAATGTGCCGCTTTCTTCCTCTTGAGTGTAAGTGCATCTATGTAAATATTTTGCCGCATCCGCATATGTCGATCTATAGAATACCGTCGGCTTGCTTCACGGGCTCGTAAACCAAGCTTTTTCCTATCCTCCGGATGCTGAAGCAGACTTATTATTTCAGAAGCCAAGGCGTCCGGGTCGCGCGGCGGAACCATCTTGCCGCTGACCTCATGCTCAAGCAATTCTTTCATCCCCCCAATGCTGGTGGCGACTATCGCTTTTCCCATAGTCATTGCTTCAAGTAGCGCGAGCGAGAATCCTTCCGTGTTCGAGGCGATAGCCATCACATCGAAAATAGATAAATATGCGCCGACATTCTCCTGATAGCCGGCAAAGATCACATTATCGCCTATACCCAGATTATGCGCGGTATCAGTTAACTCCGTCCTCAGGGGGCCGTCGCCGACAATTACAAAGTAGGTGTCCGGAAGGATATTTAATACGATTTCGGCCGCTTTCAGAAGAATATCGTTTCCCTTTACGTCATGCAAGCGGGTAACAGTACCAACTATGCTCCATTCACCCTTTAGGCCCAGACTTCTTTTCAAATATCGACAGCCTTCAATATTTAGGCATTCGAAGTTGTCCGTCGCGATAGCATTTGGAATGACTGCAATTTTAGAAGAATCGATTCCGCGGATCTCTGCACACGATTTTTTAACGGCTTCCGAACTGGCCAACACGTAATCGGTGGTTCTTCTCAGAATCCGGTCTATTACCATCTGGTACCAGGGATAGTCATAATTCAGATCTCCTGCATGAAGGATGATGGGGATCCCCGTCAGCATTCCGGCAATTCTTCCGAAATTGGAGCTCCCGTATTGGTAAAGATGCAGCAGGTCTATTTTTTTCTTCCTTACAATCTTTATAAGATCAAAGAGAGTTCGTGGGTCGAATTTTTCCCGTTTTCGGTGAATTATCTCGATTGCAGTCCCCGCAAGTCGCTTTTCAAGAGATCCATCTTCCCTTAAGATTACCAAAACGACATAAAACCTTTCGTAATCAAAATGAGGAAGTATATAACTCAGAGTTCGGCCGACTCCAGCGATTTTCCCGTCGTAGCCACCATGATCGGTGACAATCAGCACTTTTATCTTCATATCTTTTTTATTACGTGTGCTCATGGACTATATTATCGGTTCATTTACCTTAATGCCAAATAAAATACATGAATAACTGTCAGGTGCCGTCTGAGCAAATTTCCTTCAGTGCCCAGTTATTGATGTGTCGAATATCCAAGTTACCCAGGTAAAAATCTTGTTCTGTAAAGGTCTCTCTTACCGGCCGCAATAGTAAAGGCCATTCGCCTTCGATTCTTCTTTCTATGATTCTGAGTATGCTGCGTTGCCTGAATCCTGATTTTTTTAGTGCAGGGGCGAACCTATGAGTATTGCTATATGCATTGATGGACATGACATTAAGGTGATTTTGTTTAAGAGGAAATGAAATCAACCTCTTTGCTACGTCGGTATTCAATGCGTTATAATCGATTATAAATCCTCGGCCGCTGCTGGGTGAAACCCGAATCACCAAGTAACCTTTAATTTTTTTCTTATCTTTACAATAATAGAATACATATTCTTTCCGATGATTAGCAAACCGCCATTGAAAAAAATGCTCGTCCTGGTCCGGGTAGATGATACCGGAAGAGTGCTGCTGACTTAGAGCCAGTTGAGCCATCACCTCTGGTTTCGGTTTTTTTGAGACCTCAATGTCTCCGAATTCGCCTGTTTTGATAGTAGTTGCTTCTTTCCCATTATTCCAGGTAGCCAAGATAAAACGGATAAGCCCTTGCAATGTGTATCGGTTCAAATATCGCTTACTGACAAGGGGGACAAATCCCATCTTAAGATAACCCGGTGTGGATAACCTGTTCGAGCTGAAATTAAAAAATAAGGGATAGACTCCAGCATAGTCCGTCATTGCCATATTACCCATAAGCATTGATAATTTTTTGCGCCTGTAATATGGATATACACATGTATCACCAGGGCAAAGGATAACGATTGAGTTTTCTGTTCCGGAGATTCTATACCGCATGGCAAAATATCCTCGGAATCCCACAATCCTTCGTCCATAAAGCGCGACAATTCCAAGGGGAGTGTCAGCATAGAGATTTAAGTTATATTTCCATTCAAAGTAGTGATGGTTATTTTCTTCTTCATTTCCCCAGAGATATCTCAACACCTGCAGGACACCCTCTGTCATGTTCGGTTGAAAATGAACGATTTCGTATCCGTTATTTTGCATTTTTTCCTAAAACAACTCGCGGGCAAAGCGATGACAAGAATTTTTATGTATTATATAATATATCATTTTTTTTATTCACTCAAGATTTTAAACGCACGGCGAAGAGATGGAGACAGACGCACCGATTGCGGAAAACGCATGACTCGATAGTTGATTTTTTGCCAAAATGCTTTGATCAAGGGAGGTAAAGGTACACCTTTTTTCTTTTCAAGTTTTTCAAGCCGCTTGTAATCAATCAGTTTCTCAGGTGGAAAATCCGGAGCCAATTTCTGCTTTCCTGTCTGCTCGGGCTTAAACCGTTTACCTAAATTGGATGGAGCAACCGGGTCCCGCCGATTAAACTGATGAGCTTGGGCTGACATGGGTCTGGATAAATCGAAAAGTTCGAGTCGTAACTGGCCATGTGAGATTATTAATCAAACGGCTTTACGTACCGAAAAGAATGGCATCGAAATGCAGGAATCCAACAATCTGAATTTACACGCACAAAAATTAGTTTCTATAAAAAGGATCTGCGGTGTTATCTATTTTAACAAAAGTAACAGGCAGGCAGGAAGTTGTCCGATCAACAAGGCAACTAAACGCAGAAGTAGAGATACGGTAAGGCCGTCTGAAGACGAAAATCCTGCAATCGCAAATAAAAAGGCATAGAGGCCCTCCTGAAAACCTATTCCGCTGATCGAAACTGGTAAGCGAAAGAGAATCAAAAGCAGTGGCACTGTGCTTAATAAAAAGCCAAATGAAATGTCAATGTTTAGGGATTTAGCGGCAATATAAGGACAACTTATCGATATAATAGCATGTACTGCTGTAAGTGCTGTGAATACCAGCAGAATAGGCCATTTTTTTCTATTATCAGCGTACGCATGGTAAAATTTATCAAGTCTACCAAAAAGGCTAATGCGTGTCAGAGACGACAGTCGTTTAACAATACTTTCTACTACCGGAGGATAGAGAGAAACGAGGAATAAGAACCACGCAAAGACAACTCCACAGATAATAATCCAAGAAACCCACTTAGTATCCTTTAACCCTAACGAGATAATTCATGGCAAAAGATAGTCCGACCGCAGCAATGTGCCAATCACAATTAAACCTATAAAACGTTCCAATACAATTGTGGAAATAACAACCTGAGTTTTCTGAAATCGTGAGAGGGCATTTACGCGGTAGGCTTCAAGACCGATCCAACCAGGAGTAAAACTGCCGATTAAATATCCTATGTAATACAACCGCAGTGAATGGAAAATTGATATCCAGATCCCTTGAGCACGCAAAAGCAGATTCCATTTGTAAGCCATCATAGTCCGCCTGAGTAGCATCAAGCCCAAAGTAAGAATGCAGTATACAGATTCACTGATGAGAGTTTCTTAATACTCTGAGAAATGTCGACCGACATCAATAGTATCGTTACAAAAACTATAGCTATTGAAAGCCGGATAATAAACGGAATCCTAAATTTCATTTTTATTATTTCAATCAGGACGAGTAAAACTTAGATTATAGTAATTGCGAAATATCATATGGCTGATCATAGTGGAGCAAAATCCGCCAACTTAGTGTTATCATCGAAAGCGAAAATTAAGTTTTTCGTTCAACTATCAGTATCCTACCAGGTTTCGATAGGCTGTTTTACAGCCCTCAACGATGCTTTCAAAATTCTTGAAAAAGCAGACCATACCAACTTTCAACCGTGTTTACTTCTAAGAGACCACACTGCTTTTTACCAGGAAACTCCACAGATTGTTCCATTCCGATTTAAGATCTTTCATAGTGGCTAAGAAGTGTGCAGATAATCACAATTCATAATAAAAACAATATTAAAATTTTTATTATAAGTATAATTTAAGCCAAACCTTATGAACTCGACAGTCAGCTTGCCTGTCCCCAGTATAGTACATCTTGCTAATTAAAAACAGAAGGCATATTCTTCCTATTTGATGTAAACAAAAAAGGCTTTAAGGTTATAATTTGAACACTCTTGGCGCGCTGTGAATCAGGCCACTATTTTTAATTAAGGGTTATACGGATAAATATGTACTTTTGGTGTTACTGAACATTTGAAATATTCCTTGAAACCAGATTTGCCGCCGGAGCAATTCCTCTCGAGGCCATACATAGGCATAGTTCATAGGGATATACTCACCCTTTCATATAGTTTTTTCCTGAGTGGCGACATAGCAACGGCTTTGTTTGCGGCTTTGCGGGGGTTTCCAATGCAAAATAGTGTCGCGCCATTTTGTTGTGGAACCTCCCACAAATAACTCACGTTCAGGGCTGATATCTTTAAGATTCGGGTCCAAGAACCAGCTTTCTCTGTATATGCCACAGATGTTCGAATGGATCTTTAATAATTCCGCAATATTCATATATGCCTGATTCATTTGCTCCTTTGTAAACCGAGGTAGGTATCTACCAACCGTGTGGATGACATAGTATAATCTATGCACTTTTAGTCTTTCAAGGAAGAGCATGAGAATGGGTACCATGCTTTTATTTTATGCGCAATCTGATTAAAAGAGTCACCACTTTCTCCCTAATTCTTTTTCTCCCTCTATGTCTGTTTTTTGTAAAGTTCATGTGGG
>CAWGCM010000021.1:0-22790 GCA_963821065.1 uncultured delta proteobacterium
TATCAGCAGATAGCGGCAATTCTGGTCCTAAGGCGATACGTTGTATACCTCACATGATTTTAAACTCTATAAATAGCTGTGAAGCAGATAGCTAAAAAAAATTGGCATATTTGAAAATCAGGTTCTGCTTCAGCAAATAGCGAGGGTATCTAAGCAGATTTGACAGAAATATTTCTTCACACGAAGTAATGCCAGGCCAAATATAGGGTTTACATATTGATCGAACCTGTTTGTCTTTAAGTACAGCTTCTATTACAAAGAGATCGTTATTCAAACTGACGCCTATTGATGTTGTTTGGCAAGTACCAATTGAGCAAATTTTGTAATGGTGCATGACCCGATGTAAATAAACAAAGCATGTCTTCTCGTTCGGTTTCAAATAAATAGGATTTTTTGCATTTACTAAAACATTATCGCACGAATCCATAAACCAGATAATCTTCAGTGGTTCAGCTGTCTTATTTTTAAAAAGAATATCAAGAGCATAGGAAGTAGTGCACATGGATAATAAGATGAAGACAATTGACATGAAAATAAATCTCAAAATATTTGGAAATATCTTTATACCTATCATTTCGCACCTCTTTTAATTGAACAAATTAAAACGTTCAGAACAATGAGGAGCGCTCAGTAAGCAGGTTTGAAGGCCAGGTGAAATCAGGATTAGTTCAAGAGAAGAAAATTAACATGTGGATAGTTCGAGAGGGAAATCTGTATTCCGTAATTAGTCTTATACTTTATGGAAATGCATAAAATCAATAAAAATAATTAAAATTCTCAATAGAATTTTATTCATAGAAGCAGAACCGAAATATCGGTCTACTGCAGATTTCTTGCCAGTATGTGAAAAAACGGAATAATTCATATATGTTATGGCTATCTTACTAAAACCGATGTGCCTATCGTATCGGATAGATAGCAGATAGCATCACCGGCAGTCTGAAAACCGGGATAGATGATATCTTAAACTTTTATAACCTCTGATTATTATAGCTTTGTTGGAGATAGCGCAGGTTCCTGTTATTCTGGTATTTTCCATGTACTCATTGCAAATTCGAACCTGATCGTTTTGTGATGGCAGGAAAGCTTTGAAGGAATCTGTACTTTCTGATAGAATGTTTAGTCCACCGGCGCGGGATCACCCCCGTCCGGTGGAACGGCTTGTTCGGCTTTGATTTCTTTCATTTTTATTTTTTCTACACCACGAATCATTTCCTCAAAATTAGTTATGCCTTGGAGATTAAGATCCTTTGGTGTTTTGGGACGCTTAGCTGTTGTTTCATGGCTGTGGATCATAGCTAAAACCCCTAAGACAGCTCTTGTGAACATTTCTCTGCCGGATGATTTGGTAAATAAAGCTTGATGTTTAAGCTCCTTACACCTTTTTTTAATTGTTTCATTTTCGAAATCTATCGAATCTGATACTTGAGCGAATTCGTTTCTTATTTTTCTAATGATATGCAAATCGTTTTTTGCTTCCTTTGATAATTTTCCCAAAGCAAAGGCAATATTTATACGGGACGAGAATGTTGCTAACGGACCTTGACCATTGAAAAGGTCTTTGATTAATCTTTTGTCATTGACCATATATGAGGCCAACATGTCTTTTACAGCTTCATCTAAATATGCAGCAGCCATCAAACCACAATCTCTGTCTGACTTTAGTTTAAATTCATGATTAAATTTAAGAATATCATCTATTTTAGGGCCGAATAAGTCTTTCAATATATCTTTTTTCTTCATTATATGCTCCTATCATTGATATTCAATAGACGTCTCGTTTTTGTCACATATGGGAATGTTATATAGACCTCTTGTGAATACCCCTATTTGTGGGAAAAATATCCAATCTTAATCAGTTTGTGGATTTGATGGCATCCTTATGGATCAGAATGCAGGCGATTACAGTTATATTGAGGTTGTCTAAAATTCGGAAAAATTTAAGATCTGCTCTAAATTTCCCCCTAATTTGATAGACTTCCGGCCAACGATTTCTTGCCAAAAATCACGACTTTGCAAACAATGCAGATAGAATAAGTATATCACAACATTTTTAAAATAAGTCCTGTCACAAATAAAAACGCTCCGCATATTAAAGTCGTAAAAAAGAATCTTCTTCCTTCATCCTTAGACGAAGAGCCATCGCTTTCGTATTCTTCTTGGGGTCTAACAAAAGGGAGTGAAAGTTTAGAAAGTTGAGCAGGAACCGTATTCCCTGCAAAAAGCAATGCGCCGAAAAGTGCCAGACCCAGGGAACCATACATAAATCCGGTCCCAATATTTTCTAATGATCGCCATCCAAAAATCAAACAGATAGCCAGCACAGTAACAGCAGATATAAGGTAAACAATTAAAATTTTACCCATTATCTGAGGCAGGTTTGGCGAAGAAGTTGAAACTTTCTGGTCAGTAGCTTTAGGTTTCATAATTTCATATCCTTAGACATAATCATAAAATTTTATGGTTTGTTGAAACCCTCTTTTTTAAGCTTATCCCAGTTCACATCCCTATTAGATAGTCCAATGAAAGAGGACGGTCCAAATTTTTCAATATTCTTATTCTCATAACGAGGATAGTTTGTCACGAAGAAGGCACTCTCATTTGCGTTGTACATATAGCCGCATTTTCGACATTCCAGCCATTCTTTCCACCCGCTATCTTTATGCTCGTAAAAGCCACCGTATATATTCCAGAATTCTCTGCGATTGAGTACAATCCGCATGTGCTCGATATCGCGCCCGCCACATGACCGGCATGCTATAGCCCAAGGTCTAACAGTGTTAATGGTTCATTCACTAAATACTTAATAGTGTTTGTTTGTTCTGCATGGGATATTCCAGCGAAAGATAATAAGATGGCTAAGAATAATATGATATTTTTATTCTTCAGAATGGTTGCACTTTTTATTGGTTTTTTCTGCCCTGCCAATTGTTCACCTTTTTCATTATTTTTATTTGCACTAAATCTGAAAAGATTTTGCGGAATTTAATAGTCTTTAATTGAGATTATCCGTAAAAAAACGGCAACCCCAAAACTTGTGATTACTTGCCATAGTCTGCAGTTTGGACAAATTATAGATACGATTTGAATATCACATGTTTTTGAAGATTTCAAAAGTGTTGATAAATAGCGAGACTGTCGAAAAAGCCCCAAAAAGGCGATTTTACCAATTTCGCATGTAGTAAAATCAATAACTTACAAGCACTAAATTCACAGATTTATGGTTTTTCGACAGTCTCAGCAGCTATCAGTACTTGAACCGCACCTCATATAAGTTAAAGATATTAACGGATGCTGTTTTATTCGGAAGGAGATCAGATCAAACAGATTACCTGATCCCTTTATTTGCCATATCAGCTAACCTTTTAATTGCCCCCCACCATATAAATGGAGCCGCTATCAAAAGAATAAATCCGAGAAATGCTAAACATATGTAATAAAAATCTTTGATTTTCTTGAACTTGATTTCATCTTGATTGGACATTGATGCCCTTGTTTCAAAATGCTTTAAAATTAACTCGGAAAACAAGAAAATCAACGATATTGAACCTGCAAAAAGATATTCATTTACCCTAAAGTCAAAAAGTTTCAATTCATTCAGGATTTCAGCATAGATAACCCCAAAGACAAAAACTCCGATCATGCACACAATAATGCGGATCATTTCATTTACATTTTAATGGAGAATACCGTATAGATTGAATTATTAAAAATTGTGACGATCACAGAATGAGATGAACGGTAAAAATTCGGTTACTTAAAATTTGTGACATTTTGCCAATAGCACAATCTGGCTATTTTTACAGATACCATGAACACCTGTCGTTGAAGCTGATGGTGCAGATCTTTATTTTGTTGTAAGCTTATACAAATTTTTGAGATATTCAATAGCGTTTTTCGAACTCTCCTTAGGTGCCCAAGGGGCAAAATCTTTATCGGAGCTTTGTTCATAAGGTCCAGGCTTCACTTCAAATAATACAGTGTCCTCAACAACGGCAAAAAAAGTATGAAAAATACCAGGTTCAATATCAACCCCAATGTTGAATGATTCCGATGAAAGCTGGTTGAAGTTTTCTATTTCTCCAGTGCTGTTGAACTCTACAAATATGATTGCTCCTTTAAGAACTACGATAGATTCGGCTTTTGGAGGGTCAAGATGCCTGTGGGGTTGGACATAGCTAAAAGGCTGTAGAGCATTTAGCATTCTATGAAGACTATCAGATGGTAATTTATGAAACGGTAATATTATCCGTTTTCTGGGACTAATTCTCGAGGAATCAATGGCTTTTTGAATTAAATTGTTGCTAATTATTACAACATTCTCCGAAGGAGGCTTCAGCGCTCGAGGATAATCATTGTTATGTTTCATAGCTATATTCTTCGTCGCCTTTTAAGATTGTAGACTTCTTGCTGCTAAAGGACTTTCGGAGTCTAAGGCATTTGTGTTTTCTTGCCATGATCTGCAGTTTGGCCAAATTACAGATACGATTTGAATATCACACATTTTCAAAGATTTCAAAAGTGTTGATCCTCAGCAGATATTTGTAACGCTGCTAATCAGCCGCGCTGCTTTTTGCGTCGGCTGAATTAGCCTTGTTATGCCGGGTCTACTTAAGGCACCCAATTGCTATATATTTCTCTTCCAATTTCAAATGCCACCACCCTACTAAACCACAAATCAGTTGAAATTGTACGCTACTCATTCAATAGGAGGAACAATGTACTGGGCAACAGATTTGCGTTCGGTTCAGTTTCCAGACGCGACCACTTTGCACCGCCCTTAGTCAGGAAGCCGACATCGCTTTCCAGTATCTCGATCGTGGCGCCGCCACTAACCAAGGCTTCGTTGGTTATGATATCCTGAAATTCATTACCAAAGCCTGACAATCTTGCATAGTATTGGGCATCGTCTTCGGTGTGACTGTGTTCACCTGGCTAATCCATCGGCGATGAAGCAATACGAAGGCATCAAGCATACCGATGATCAGCACGATGCCTTCTTTCTGGCTCAGATGCTGATTTTGGGCATCCTACCGCAAGGCTACATTTACCCTAAAGAAGACCGGCCGGTTCGTGATCTGGCACGCAAGCGGCTGTTTTTAGTGCGCCATAAAACTTCTCATATCCTCAGCCTGCAATCTTTGATTGCGCGCTGCTGTGGCCAAAGAATCAGTGCAAATGAAATTAGAAAGTTTAGCGTCGAAGACTTGCAGCAGCTATTAAAACAAGAATATATCGTGCTCTCCGCACAGGCCAATTTAGACACGATTATATTTTTAAAGCAGCAAATTAAACGATTGGAAAAGGCAATACAAAAGAAAGTAAAACTGAATAAAGCATTTCAACAATTGATGACGGTTCCCGGCATCGGCCTGATTTTGGCCATGACCATTATGCTTGAAGTCGGCGATATCGCGCGCTTTGCCCAGGTCGGCAACTTTGCTTCCTATAGCCGCTGTGTATCTTCCCAGCGACTGTCGGACGGCAAAAGCAAGGGCCATGGCAACCGTAAAAACGGTAATCGCTATGGAAGGACAAGCGGCGGAGGGATTGGGCAACCGAAATCTATTTGCACAGCATCGACGATGCCGCTAGAGAGGCTATGAAATCATAGAGGGGCAGTTTTTGGTAAAAACCACTACACAGAACCACTACCAAAATGAAAATGAGAAAATAGAAAATGAGATAAACTATTGAAATTATTGGTCGGGGCGAGAGGATTTGAACCTCCGACTTCCTGCTCCCAAAGCAGGCGCGCTACCAGGCTGCGCCACGCCCCGATTTCGGTAGGGGGGGTTTAGTATCACGGTTCTATTTTTGTTGCAAGTCTACTGTTGATTTTGAGACAGAAAGTCCTCGATTCCCATGCGGATTTGCTCGGCAAAATCTTTCAGGAACCGGTTGTCGCGCAAATTTTTCTCCTCGGCCGGATTGGTCAGATACCCGGCTTCAATCAGGATGGCCGGCATGGCCGCCCCCTGCAGCACGGCCAGTGGGGACCCCTCTATCCGGCTTTGGGCAGCGGTGATGCGCTTAAGACGGTCATCGATTGTGCGGGCCAGCGCCCGGCTTTTTGAAAGATGTCTGCTTTGAACATTTTTCCAAAAAACAGGTTCGTTACGTGTTTGATCGGTGGGTGATGGAGGCTGCCCCTGGTCGGAATCAGGTTTCGAAAAATTCTGATAAAAATAGATCGAGGTGCCGGTTGTGCTGTGTGCGAAACCCGCGCCGGTATGAATACTGATGAAAATATCTGCTTTCAGGTGGTTGGCTAAAGAGGTGCGGTTGTCCAGGTCCACCTGGTAATCATCGGTGCGTGTCAGCACCACCTTGAATTCCGGTTCAAGTTCGGAGGCTATCAATCGTGCCAGTTCCAGGGTGACCGTTTTTTCTAAAGTACCATCCGGTCCTTTGGCACCGGATTCCTGTCCGCCGTGGCCGGGGTCTATAACTATGATACTTTTAAACGATTCAAATAAGGGTTGCCCGGCGGTGGCCTGTGCTGCATTTCCGAAAAACAACAAGCCCACTATCATGGCCCAATATACATGCCGATTCAACTGGACAACAGTATACAACTTACTCATCCTTTATTAAGGGATCGGGACCTCAACTTACATTCGAAAAGTCAATAAAATCTGTTGAATATCATCTGATATTGGTATATGCTCCCTGCCTTTTAGTCGGAACCATTGTTATCAATGTCAGGCAGTTGTCCTAACTGCTATTCACATTGACAATATCAGGATTGTCTCTTATACTGGTATCTAACGAAATCGGGTATAAAGTCAAGTGGCTATGTTTGCCCGGGGGTGCTATTTCGTTATACTCGTTAATGGTTTTTTAGCATGCGAGAGTGGCGGAATTGGTAGACGCACTGGACTTAGGATCCAGCTCTGGCAACAGAGTGGGAGTTCAAGTCTCCCCTCTCGCACCATTTAGAACACAAATTGAGCGTTTCAAATTAGGCGGAATTTTTCGTGTTAAGTACCTGGGGGGGGCGTTACAGGTGCTTGATTTATTAGAAAGGATGAAAATGCAAGTTTCGGTTGAGGATATAAACACCGTTAAAAAAACCCTTCATATTGAAATACCTGAAGGGGAGGTGGTCCGTGAATTGGACAAGGCCTATAACGCACTTAAAAAAAATGCCAAAGTAAAAGGCTTTCGTCCGGGTAAAGTGCCCCGTTCGGCATTGGAGCGGTTATTTAAAAAGGATGTGCATGCCGATGTGACCTCCAAATTGATTCAAAGCTCTTTTATGGACGCCATCAAAGAGACCGAGCTGAAAATTGTGGGAAATCCCCAGGTTGATCCCCCGGAACTGGAAGCAACCGGTCCTTATAAGTATGATGCCACGGTTGAAATCACGCCTGAAATTGCCGATATTGACCACAGCGGGCTGACGCTTAAGCGGACGAATTATACGGTTTCCGAGGCGGAAATTGATGCCCAGTTAAAGATGCTCCAGAAAAATTTTGCCCGCCACGAAAAAATTGCCAAAGATCGCGCGGCCCGGGAGGGTGATTTTGTACTCATCGATTATGAAGGTTTCAAGGATGGCCGGAAGTTTGACGAAACGGCCAAGACCGAAAATTTCAATTTAAAAATCGGTGAAGGAACCATCCACAAAGATTTTGATGACCAGCTGGTTGGCATGAAGCCCGGTGAAAACCAAGAATTCAATATTGCTTTTCCCGATGATTATCACAATAAAAAGCTGGCCAACCTTGAGATTTCGTTCCATGTGACCCTCAATGAAATCAGGGAAGAGGTGCTGCCCGCCATTGACGATGCGCTTGCAAAAAAAGCCGGTCAATACGAAAATCTGGACGGTTTAAAGAAGGTAATTTCGGAAAACCTGAAACAGGGGTATGCCAAACGTATCGAGCAGGAATTACACGAACAGATCTTCAGTGAGTTGATTTCAAGATCTAAGTTTGAAGTACCGGATGCAATGGTCGATATGGAACTGGAAGGTATTGTCGAAGAAGCTGTCCGTTCTTTTTCTTATCGCAATATCACCTTGGAGGAGTTGGGCCTCACCAGGGAGTCTATTGCTGAAAAATATCGTGACGTAGCCTTTAATCAGGTTAAACGTCATCTATTGCTCGGCAAAATGATTGATCAGGAGAACCTTGAGGCTTCCGATGAAGAGTTGGAAGAAGCCTTGAATGAGATGGCCGAAAACTTCAAACAGCCGGTTGAGGAAATAAAAAAATATTACGACCAAAACAAGGATAAGCTTGAGTATTTTAAACATACCCTACTTGAAAAAAAGGCGATCAAGCTTATCATTGAGAATAGTCAGATTGAGGATGTCGACCCTGAAGAAGCAAAAGCTGAGGGCAAGGAAACCAAGCCGGCCGATTCGAATGATTGACAATTGACGATTAAAAAAGGAGAGTCTCAGTGCCACTTATACCCATGGTCATCGAGCAAAGCAGTCGCGGCGAGCGGGCCTATGACATTTATTCCAGACTGCTCAAAGACAGGATTATTTTCCTTGGAACCGCGATGAATGATGAAGTTGCCAATCTTCTGATTGCCCAACTCCTGTTTTTGGAGTCCGAAGATCCTGACAAGGATATCAATTTTTACATTAATTCCCCCGGCGGTCTGGTTACTGCAGGTATGGCAGTCTATGACACCATGCAGTATATCAAGCCGGACATAACAACAGTTTGCATCGGCCAGGCCGCCAGCATGGGCGCTATATTGCTGACAGCCGGAACCACCGGTAAACGGTATTCACTGCCAAATTCCCGAATTCTCATTCACCAGCCCATGGGGGGGTTTCAGGGTCAGGCCTCTGATATCGAAATTCAGGCCAGGGAAATCCTGAGAATGAAAGATACGTTGAACCAGATACTGGTCCGTCATACCGGTAAGAAATTAGAGCAGATACAAGGGGACACGGATCGCGATTTTTTTATGACCGGCGAAGAGGCCAAAAAGTACGGCATCATCGATCATGTGATTACAACCCGAGACGACCTTGATAAACTAGAAGTGGCGGAGGCTTAACATGCCAAAGAAAAAAGACGAAAATGACAATCTGTTTTGTTCCTTTTGCGGGAAAAATCAATCAGAGGTTAGAAAACTGATTGCCGGGCCGGCGGTTTATATTTGTGATGAGTGCATCCAGCTTTGCAGTGAAATAATAGAAGAGGAAAGCGAAAAGGATTCCAAAGGTTCGGAGCAGATCATGGTTCCGAAGGAAATCAAAGGTAAGCTGGATGGCTACGTCATTGAACAGGAAGCTGCCAAGAAAGTGCTTTCGGTTGCGGTTTACAACCACTACAAGCGTCTTGATCCGACCTTTAATACGGGTGAGGTCGAAATTCAAAAGAGCAATATTCTCTTAATCGGCCCGACCGGCTGCGGTAAGACCTTGCTGGCCCAAACCCTGGCCCGCTTTTTAAATGTGCCGTTTACCATTGCTGATGCCACAAGCTTGACCGAGGCCGGCTACGTTGGAGAAGACGTTGAGAATATCATTCTTTCTCTGCTTCAAAATGCCGACTATGACGTGGAAAAGGCCAAGCGCGGCATCGTTTACATTGACGAAATTGATAAAATCGCCAGCAAAACGGACAATCCCTCGATTACCCGGGACGTATCCGGTGAAGGTGTGCAGCAGGCATTATTGAAAATTATTGAAGGGACCACCGCCAGCGTGCCGCCCAAAGGCGGCCGCAAGCATCCCCAGCAGGATTTTGTTAAGGTCGACACCTCCAACATCCTTTTCCTTTGCGGCGGAACGTTTACCGGCCTCGAAAACATCATCCAAAGAAGGCTCGGTTCCAAAATGATGGGATTTGGCGCCAAAATTGTTCAGGAGAAAGAAAGAAGTATCGGCGACATTTTGAAATTGGTACAGCCGGAGGATTTAATCAAATTCGGGCTGATCCCGGAATTCCTGGGTCGTCTGCCGGTGATTGCCACCCTGGGTGAATTAAATGAAGATGCCTTGGTCAGGATCCTGACGGAGCCGAAAAACGCGCTTCTCAGGCAGTTTAAAAAGCTGTTTGAAATGGAAGGCGTCAACCTCAGGTTAACCGATAGCGCTCTTTCAGCCATCGCCAAAGAGGCCCAGAAACGAAAATCCGGGGCTCGAGGGCTGCGGGCAATATTGGAAAGCTGCATGCTGGATATCATGTATGAACTGCCATCGGCTGAAAATGTGAAAGAATGTGTGATCGGCGAAGATGTCGTGTTGAACAAGGAAGAACCGATATTGCTATACGAGCAGACCAAAAAACAAGCCTAAAAAGAATTGAGATTATATAACCATGGTAAACATCCCAAAATTTTTTAAAGACGAAGAATCTAATGCATCAAAATTATTGCTTCCACTGTTGCCCCTCAGGGACATCGTTGTGTTCCCCCACATGGTGGCACCTCTTTTCGTAGGACGCGAAAAGTCGGTCAATGCGCTTTCCGATGCCATGAATAAAGACAAAAACGTGTTTCTTGCCACCCAGACCAAGGCCGGCATCGATAATCCCGGCGAGGAAGATATCAGCCAGGTGGGAACCATCGGTAAGGTGTTGCAGCTGTTAAGACTGCCCGACGGCACGGTCAAGGCGCTGGTGGAGGGTAAAACCCGGGCCAGGATTGTCGGCTTTATCGATAATCAGGATTTTTTTCAGGTCGAGCTTGAAAAAATTGCAAGCCAGGGGTTGCCATTGGCTGAAGCAGAGGCATTGAACCGTTCCGTCCAGGAGGGTTTTGAAGAATATGCCAAACTAAACAAAAGTATTTCAAAAGAACTGATCAATAATGTCGCTTCCATTTCCGATCCATCCCAGATGGCCGACACGGTGGCTGCTCATTTTTCTTTTAAAATCGAAGATAAGCAACGGTTGCTGGATTCGATCGATTTGTCCGAAAGAATGGCTCTGCTGTTGAGTCTTATAAAAATGGAGATTGAAGTATTTCGAATGGATCAGCGCATCAAATCCAGGGTCAAAGAACAAATGGAGAAGACCCAGAAAAATTATTACCTGAATGAACAGATGCGTGCCATCAAAAAGGAAATGGGCGCCGAAGATGACGCTGCCGACGAAATCAAAGAGCTTGAAGATAAAATAAAAAACAAGAAGATGTCCAAGGAGGCCACCGAAAAAGTCGAACAGGAGTTGAAAAAATTAAAAATGATGACCCCCATGTCGGCCGAGGCAACGGTGGTGAGAAACTACATTGACTGGATCATCAGTCTGCCCTGGTTTGATAATACGGAAGTGCGTGATGATCTCGATGAGGCTGAGAAAATTCTTGACGAGGACCACTACGGGCTGGAGAAACCCAAAGAAAGAATTTTGGAATATCTGGCGGTTCAGGTCCTGGTTAAAAAGATTCGTGGCCCGATTCTCTGCTTTGTCGGACCTCCCGGCGTAGGGAAAACCTCCCTGGCCAAATCCATCTCGCGGGCCACGGGACGAGAATATGTTCGTCTGTCTTTAGGCGGCGTGCGGGATGAAGCTGAAATCCGTGGACACCGCAGAACATACATCGGTGCCATGCCGGGCAAGATCATCCAATCTCTGAAAAAGGCCGGTGTTAATAATCCGGTTTTTTGCCTGGATGAGGTCGATAAAATGAGCATGGATTTCCGCGGGCGACCCTTCAGCCGCCTTATTGGAAGTTCTGGATCCGGAACAAAACTTCAGCTTCAATGACCATTATCTGGATCTGGATTATGATCTGTCCGACATCCTTTTTATTACCACTGCCAATACGCTGCCGGATATTCCGCTGCCACTGCAGGACCGGATGGAGATTATTCGACTGCCCGGCTACACCGAATATGAAAAATATAATATAGCCGAAGGCTTTCTGGTTCCCAAACAGATTAAAAACAACGGTCTTGAAGATAAAAATGTTGCCTTTTCTAAGAATTCAATTCTGACCATCATCCGGCGCTATACCCGAGAAGCCGGGGTGCGAAACCTTGAGAGGGAGATTTCTTCGGTCTGCCGCAAACTGGCCCGTAAAGTTCTGAAAGAAAAAGACAGAAGCGAGTTCAAGGTCAACGAAAAATCAATTCCCAAATACCTGGGGCCGTTTCGATTCCGCCAGGAACAGGTGGAGGAAAAAGACCAGATCGGCATGGTGACCGGACTGGCCTGGACTCAGGTGGGAGGCGAATTGCTGTTTATCGAAACGCTGATGATGCCCGGTAAAGGCAAACTCTCCGTTACGGGTAAACTTGGTGATGTCATGCAGGAATCCGCCCAGGCCGCACTCAGTTATGTCCGGTCCAGGGCAGATAATCTGATGATCGAAGATGAGTTTTACAAGAAATATGACATCCATATCCACATTCCGGAAGGAGCCATTCCAAAGGATGGACCTTCGGCCGGTATCTCAATGTGTACCTCCCTGGTGTCAGCCTTGACCAAACGAAAGGTGCATCGCGATATCGCCATGACCGGTGAAATTACCTTGCGGGGTCGGGTACTTCCCATAGGCGGTTTGAAGGAAAAAATAATCGCTGCCCACCGGGGCGGAATTAAAAAGATTCTAATTCCTAAAGAAAACGAAAAGGATTTAAAGGATGTCCCCAAGACCATAACCAACCAGTTAGAAATCGTCTCGGTGGAACATATGGACGAAGTGCTTACCCATGCTTTGATTCTGGATGCAGGCGATTCCCTTTTCCAGAAGGTGGACATACCTTTTGAAATGACGGTTGAGAATTCGGAAGAACCCCGACGGCTGGTATAGATGTGTTGCTGGCTGTATGTTCAAGCACAATTAAATTGCGCTTGACAAGACAGGTTGAAATTGGTACCAACATCGTTCCCCTGGCGGAAGCCGGGAATCGATTGGGGGCGGGTAGCTCAGTTGGGAGAGCGGCGGCCTTACAAGCCGTAGGTCACAGGTTCAAGCCCTGTTCCGCCCACCACTCTGCAGTGGTGGCGGAAATTTTGTCAATGTGGCCAAATTCAAATACGTGTTTTTTGATATCTGAGGTTAAAGAAAACCAAATATAAGGGGGCGTAGTTCAGTTTGGTTAGAACGCCGGCCTGTCACGCCGGAGGTCGCGAGTTCGAGTCTCGTCGCTCCCGCCAGATTATAAGGAAAGGTTAATCAGTAATTTGATTAACCTTTTTTGCTATTGTGCGGCATCGATCCCACAAAATATGGCCTATCATCTTGATCCTAGGCTATTTATTATTATATTGAAACTACTATGATAAATTCAATTATAACCGGAACCGGCAGCTACATACCCGCCGTCAGGGTGCCTAACCGGGAATTCCTTGTAAACGAGTTCTATCAAGCCGATGGGACTAAAATTCCCAAGGACGACGAAGATGTAGTTAACAAGCTTCAAGAAATAACCTGTATCCGCGAGCGGCGATATGTCACAGACGATCTTACCACTTCCGATATGGCATATCTGGCAGCTGAAAATGCTCTAAACGGCATCGACAGGGAGAGCCTTGATTACATCATTGTCGCCCAAAATCTCGGGGATGTTAAACCCGATAACATCACATCCGATATGGTTCCGACGATAGCCGCCAGGGTTAAACATAAATTGAGGATCAGAAATCCCTATACCGTGGCCTATGATATCCCCTTTGGCTGTCCGGGCTGGCTGCAGGGAATGATAACAGCTGACTATTATATAAGGTCCGGTGATACCAAGAAAGTTATGGTTATCGGCGCTGAAACCTTATCAAGGGTATCGGACCCCCATGACGTTGACTGCATGATATATTCGGACGGTGCCGGAGCCACCGTGATTGAAGCTTCAGAAAATGGGGGCGGTGTTTTGTCCCACGTCACAAGATCCGATACTTATGATAATGCCTATCTGATGACACTCGGCAAATCATATGGTCCCAGCCGCAATGGCAGCGAATTGTTTATTAAAATGGATGGACATGACATTTATAAATATGCCGTCCGAACCGTCCCGAAAGTCGTGAAACAGAGTCTCGATAAGGCCGGATTAACTTTGAGTGATGTGAAAAAGGTCTTGATCCACCAGGCCAATCAGAAGATGGATGAGGCTATTTTAGAAAGGCTTTTTAAGCTCTACGAAATTGATGATATCCCCGAGAACATCATGCCGATGACGATTTCCTGGCTGGGTAACAGCTCAGTGGCCACATTGCCGACCATGCTCGACCTTTTGCAAAAAGGAAAGCTTGAAAATCATAATAGGTTACAATCGGGAGATATTGCGGTTTTTGCTTCGGTCGGTGCCGGCATGAACATCAATTCAATGGTCTATAAAATGCAATGATTTTAAGTCACCGGGAGGTCATCAATAAGAGCTCATCAATTCGTAACGATTCTCAGAAAAGATCCATGACCGCCTTCATTTCCTCGGTCAGTTTTTCTTTTAATATGGAAATTTTCATCACATTTAACTTCAGATGGCGGGCCGATTCTATATTTTCAAGATCCAGGTCCGAATAATCTTTTTCCTCCAGACTATACCCCATGAATTTTGCAGCCATATTGGCAAAACGAACGATCAGGATTTCTTGGGGCAACTTTTCTTCTTTCTCCTCGTCATTGTCCAGCGCTTCATTTTCATGATTTAATGCACAATTGATATAGCTGTCAGCGTATCTCCATTTTTCAAGCAGCTTGGCACCAAAGAAACAATGGTGTGTGGCGACAGTGTCGATCAATTTGGCGGTTGGCATTCCTCCGTTGAGTTTACCCCGGTGCTCCTTGTCGGCAATGATTTGCAGAAGGGCCAATTTACCGATATCATGCAACAAGCCCATTGAAAAAGGATCGACCGTTAATTTAAGGTTAAGTAAATTGACTGTAATCTCAGATGCGTATGCGCATGCAATTGAATGCTTCCAGACTTTTTCAATCAGGGCGCGGTACTTCCTGGTTTTCATGGCAATAGATTCGCGGCCGGCGAGTTCGGCGACAGTTTGTTCCGTTGCCGCAGAGCCTAGCCGCGAGATCGCCTGCTCCAGTGATTTTTTTTCCATAAAGCCTTTGTAGTAGGCTGAATTGGACATGCGGATCAGTTCCGCCGATATGGCCACGTCCTTTTTAAGCAGATCCGCAATACGTCGCGAAACAGCGCCTGTTACGATTAATTCACGAAATTTAGCATGGATTCTGGGAAGCGTCGGCAGATTGATTTTTTTCCTCTCCAAGGCAGTCATGATACTGTCCCAAAATTGCGTGTTGCTATTAACGTCTGAAGCTTTAGGGTCCCTCTTTTCAGGTTGGATATTGCGCAGACGGATACCAAGCTTTGACAGCTTTTTGCCAATAATATCGATATCGAACGGTTTGGCAATGTATTCGTCACAACCTGATTGGATGCACCTGATCACGTGATCCCTGTCTGTAAATGATGTGACCATCAAGATTTTGGCTTTATGGGTGTTTGATACGCCAAATTTGATTTCGGCTGCGATCATTTCGGATAAGACTTGCATGCCATCCATTTGCGGCAAGTTAATATCCAGCATAATCAAACCAAAGGGGTTGCCTTGCTGATGGGCTTTATGAAACATGGCGACAGCATCCTTGCCATTGTCAACGGTTTCACATTCGCCGAAGTTTTCCATTATAAGCTTCAATTTTGTTCTGCTGACCATTTCATCGTCAGCAATCAGAATCTTCATTTCATCCTCAATTTTGGGCGGAGAAATGTCTCTAAATGATAATATTCGTTCTCAAGTTTTTTTGCCAGAAGAACGGTCTGATCTGTTTTTTGCTCTGTCGCCGCTTTTTCCAGATCGGTAGCCAAGTCTGCCAGCTGATAAGCAGTAAGATTTGCAGCTCCGCCTTTGATGGCATGGGCTTCCGACACAATTACGCCGTAGTCGCTGCAATCGACGGCTCGAGCAATGTTTTCGACTTGGCCCCCGGCCAGATTGACAAAGTCCTGCAAAATTCCGAATAAAATTTCTTTTTGTCCCATGAATTCTTCGATTGCTTTGTCCAGGTCCAGCGGGAACGGGCCCTCTTTCGTTTTTCTAGCCGAGGAGGAAGCCACGCCTTTCAGGGTTTTGTCCATTGAGGCGCTAAATTCGGCCTCGATCCATTTTTGCACGACCAAAAGCACCTGATCCCATTGTGCCGGCTTTCGGATGTATTCGTTTATTCCCGGGTCACTATCCGCATCCAAGCTTGGTTCGGACATGTTGCCGGTCATGGCGATGATAGGAACCATGTCGATTTCGGATTTTGGATTCTGGATTTCGGATTCCAACTTGCGTATTTCGCGAGTAGCCTCGTATCCATCCATGACCGGCATCTGGATATCCATCAGGATCAGATCATAGTGGTTTTGTTGGCAAGCCTCTACCGCCTGCTGTCCGTTTTCGGCAATATCCACACGGTAACCGGCATTTTGAAGAAACAGCTGACCGATTTTCTGGTTGACCTCGTAGTCCTCAGCCAGAAGAATACGCTGACAATTGCGATTGCTTGGATCGGTTACATTTTTTTCCATTGACGAGTTTATCCGTTACTTTTAGAGAAATTATTCGGGTTCTCCATCATGTCTGCGGTCATCTATGTAAAAATAATTTGCGACTACGAGTACTATCGGCACTTCGGTTAAAAAGTTGAATGGATCTCGGTCCCTCTACAGCGGTTGTCATATGTTCCGTTTGCCTGTTTTGCTAAAAAGAGAAAATGCAACGTGTCACGTCCTGAAATCATTATAAACGTGACAACCGCTATGTTGTTGTTTTATTGAAAATAAATCTAGACTTTTACGGAACAATGTGCCATATTTGAAACCATGGCACGGGCTATACGAAATAATTTCAACAATTGGGCCGAAAAATTGGCATAAGGAAGGGCTCAAATTCGATCTGCATCAGGCCCCTGGCAGGGCCGAAAAAAATTGGGGGCATGCTTGCTTTTCCTGCTATTTCAAAACATTTTAATCGATCGCTATAACACTCGGGGTATAATCTTGCGGTGGTTCAAACCCAAGGAGTTTCAGGCAAGTTGCAGCGATACTGCTGATACCAAGATCCTTATGGTCCGATAGTTTCATCTTCACAGTGCCGGTTGGATCAAATATGTAGACGGGGACCGGATTCAACGAATGGGCGGTTTTGGGCTTCGGTTTCCCGGTAACCTCATCAAAAACAATTTCACCGGATTTTTTATTGCGCTGATACATGTCATCAGAATTTCCATGGTCTGCCGTAACGATAAGAACTCCATTGGCTTTATTGACGGCATCCAACAGACGGGCGACACACAAATCCACCGTCTCCACCGCAATTTCAACCGCTTCAGCTACACCGGTATGGCCGACCATATCACCGTTGGCATAATTTAGTCGGATGAATCTGTAATCCCCCCCGAGAATGGCTTCAACCACCTTGTCGGTTATCTCAGCGGCCTTCATCCACGGTCGTTCCTCGTAGGGGACGATATCAGATGGCACCTCAATATAATCCTCCAGGGTTTCGTCAAATTTACCGGAGCGATTACCATTGAAAAAATAGGTGACATGGCCGAATTTTTGAGTTTCACTGATGGCCAATTGCTTAATACCCGCTTTGACAAGGTACTCCACCATCGTACGATCAATGCCCGGTGGATCCACTAAATATTCTTTTGGTATGAGCGCATCACCGTCATATTGCATCATACCGGCATATTTTACATTCAGCCTCGGTCCGCGGGGGAAATTGTCGAAATCCTCATCCTCAAATGCCATACTCATCTCAATGGCCCGGTCTCCCCGGAAATTAAAAAAGATAACGCTGTCGTTTTCTGTGATCGGTCCCAAGGGGTTGCCGTTGCGAGATATGACAAAGGGGGGAAGATCCTGATCGATAACCTTCGGGTCCTCCCGGCGCAAAATACCAATTGCTTCGCTCGCACTTTCAAAAGTTCGGCCTTCCCCTAAGACATGTGTTTTCCAGCCCAGTTCGACCATTTGCCAATTGGCTTGATAGCGGTCCATTGTTATTTTCATACGCCCGCCTCCCGAGGCAATGGCAAAATCAATGTCGCTATCTTTTTTTAACGCTGCCAGAAAGTCTTCAAGCCGGTTGACATACTCCAAGGCCGATGTCGGCGGTACATCCCTGCCATCCAAAAGGATATGGACACAGGCTTTTTTTACCCCTTGTTTTTTGGCCTCGGCCAATAGCGCTTCCAGATGATCGATATGGCTGTGAACATTGCCATCGGACAAAAGACCGATAAAATGAAGCTTGGAATTATGGGTGTTAACATTTTCAATCAATTCCTTCCAAACCTCTCCGTTAAAGAGGGTTCTTTCTTCAATCGCATGATTTACCAGGCTGGCACCCTGCTCAAAAACCCGGCCGCACCCGATGGCATTATGGCCAATTTCGCTATTGCCCATATCATCATCAGAGGGCATGCCCACAGCCGTTCCGTGTGCTTTCAGCCTGGAGGCGAGGCTATTGCCTGCAAGCCAATCCAATGTCGGTGTATTGGCCTTGCGAACAATGTCACCTTCTTCATATTTGCCGATGCCGACCCCATCCAGAATGGCCAGAACCACCGGACCTTCCGGGCCTTTGAAGTTTTTGCTTTTTTTCAACGGTTCCATGGAAATCTCCTGCGCTGTTAAACACCATTTCAAAAATAGGATTTTGGTTCAATATCGCAGATGAGTTAAGTTTCAACCCAGAACGTTGAACCCTGAACCCCAAAACCCCCTAAACCCATCTAAATATAGGATCATCCCCACGAAAATCAAATACCAAACTGAAAAGTTATGATATCCCACTTTCGATCGAAGATCTATTTCCTAATTTTTAAAATCCAGGAATGCGCTTTTCAATTAGCCCGAAACCAGTATTTAGCTCCTATAATAGTCCTGCAGGCATTTATAGTGGGTAGCCTGGTTACTCCGGGCCTTGAGTCCCCGCACGATTGCTTCGGCCGCTGAGAGGGTGGTTATAAAGGGCACTTTGTTGATGATGGCGGTCCAGCCGATGGTATACTCATCCGCCCTTGAACGCTGTCCCAGGGGCGTGTTGATGATCAGGTCAATCTGGCCGTTTTTGATATCATCGGCCACATTCGGCCGCCCCTCCCTTATTTTCACAACGGTTTTGACCGCAAGGCCGCGCTCGGCAATATATTCCGCCGTGCCTTTGGTGGCCACCAATTGATAACCGAATTTTATCAATCCCTCTGCGATGGGAAGGGCCCGGGCTTTATCGTTGTCGTTAACGCTTAAAAATACGGTTCCCGATTCGGGAATCGTGATCCCGGCAGCCTGAAAGGCTTTAAATACCGCTTCGCCGAATTTGGGTGCGATACCCATGACTTCGCCGGTGGATCGCATTTCCGGCCGCAAGAAAATATCCGTTTTGCCAAAGCGATCAAAAGGAAAAACGGATTCTTTCACGGCCACATACGGCAGTTGATCCTTAAGTCTGTAGTCGAGTTGATCAAGCTTTTTGCCGGCCATTACCTCAACCGCCAGCTTGGCAATCGGGATTCCCGTGGTCTTGCTGACAAAGGGAACGGTTCGCGACGCGCGCGGATTGACTTCGATGACATATAAGGTGTCGAACATGATCGCAAACTGGATGTTGATCAGACCCTTGACGTTGAGGGATTTGGCCAGCAGTCGTGTGTATTCCTTGATATCTTCGTGTTGATCACGGCTTAACAGGAAAGGGGGCAGTACGGCCATACTGTCGCCTGAATGAACACCGGCTTCTTCTATGTGCTGCATAATTCCGCAGATTTCCGCATTCTGTCCGTCGGAGATGGCATCCACATCAAACTCATAGGCATCTTCAAGGAAGCGATCAAGAAGCACGGGATGTTCCTCGGATGCGGTGACTGCATGCTGCATATAGTGCTGTAACGATTCCAGATCATAGACGATTTCCATGGCACGGCCGCCCAGCACATAGGAGGGTCGTACCACCAGCGGGAACCCGATGCGCTTGCCGACTTCCAGGGCCTCGCCGACAGAGGTTGCCGTACCATACTGGGGATGGGGGATGTCCAGCGAATCCAGCAGGGCGCCGAAACGATCCCGGTCTTCGGCCAGGTCAATGGAATCCGGCGAGGTACCCCAGATCGGCACACCGGCTTTTTCCAGGGCCAGGGCCAGCTTCAACGGCGTCTGGCCGCCGAACTGAATGATGACACCATCGGGCTTTTCCAACTCGGCAACGTTTAACACATCTTCGTAGGTCAGCGGTTCAAAGTAGAGTTTATCCGCTACATCATAATCGGTGCTGACCGTCTCGGGATTGCAGTTGATCATAATGGCTTCGATGCCCAATGATTTTAAGGCCAGGATGCCGTGGACACAGCAGTAGTCAAATTCAATTCCCTGTCCGATTCTGTTAGGGCCGCCGCCGAGGATGATGACTTTCTTTTTGTCCGATGGAAAGGATTCATTTTCCCGGTCATAGGTGGAGTAGTAATAGGGGGTAAAGGATTCAAATTCGGCTGCACAGGTGTCTACTATTTTAAACGAAGGCTGGATGCTGCCGGCTTTTCGGAAGCTGCGGAACTCGGCTTCGCTTTTACCGGTCAGCAGGGCGAGGTGTTTATCCGAAAACCCCAACCGTTTGGCCTGGTACAGGGTCTCGGGCGTGATGGTATTACGGGTTTTAAATTCGGCTACGATGCCGGCTTCAAACTCGGCGAATTGATGCAGGTTTTCCAGAAACCACAAATCAATACCGGTTGTTTCTGAAATTTCTTCGCGGGATATTCCATCTTTCAGAGCCTGCCAAATTTTTAAAATCCGGTCCGGTGTTCCAAAGCGAAGATCATCAAGCAGGGCGTCACGGGACATCTGGTCATAGCCGTGGCCGTTGTTGGCATGAAAACCAGACCAGCCGTTTTCCAGGGAACGCAGGGTTTTATTCAAGGCTTCCTTAAATGTCCGGCCAATGCCCATGGCTTCTCCGATGGACTTCATCTGGGATGTCAGGCGCGGATCTTCATCCGGGAATTTTTCAAAGTCCCAGCGCGGAATTTTAACCACCACGTAATCAAGGGCCGGCTCAAAGCAGGCCGGTGTTTTACGGGTAATATCGTTGGGTATTTCATGAAGATGGTATCCCACAGCCAGTTTGGCGGCAATCTTGGCGATGGGAAACCCGGTGGCCTTGGAGGCCAGGGCGGAGCTGCGCGAGACGCGCGGGTTCATTTCTACCACCACCATCTCGCCGGTTGCCGGATCCAGTGCAAATTGAATGTTGGCCCCGCCGGTTTCCACACCGATCCTGGCAACAATCTTTTTGGCGGCATCGCGCATGTTCTGGTATTCCACGTCGGTCAGGGTCTGGGCCGGTGCGACGGTGATGCTGTCTCCCGTGTGGATGCCCATGGGGTCAAAATTTTCTATCGAGCAGACGATTACAAAATTATCAGCTTCATCCCGCATGATTTCCAGTTCGTACTCTTTCCAGCCCAGCACCGACTGTTCCATCAATATTTCAGTGACGGGACTGGCACTCAATCCCCATTTGGCGGCGTCATCAAATTCCTCTTTATTGTAGACCACGCTGCCGCCGATACCACCTAAAGTAAAGGCCGGCCGGATGATCAGGGGAAAGCCAATATCCTGGCACAGTTCCCGGGCCTCTTCGATGGTGTGGACACAGCCGCCATCGGGCACAGCCAATCCAATTTCGCACATGGCATTGCGGAAAAGCTCCCGATCCTCGGCCAATTTGATCGTCTCCAGCCCGGCGCCGATTAATTCCACCCCATATTCTTGCAGGGTTCCGTTTTCCGCCAGCTCAACCGCCAGGTTAAGGCTGGTCTGCCCGCCCAGCGTCGGCAGCAGGGCATCCGGGCGCTCCATTGCGATGATGCGGGCTACGGCTTCGGCATGCAGCGGCTCGATATAGGTTCTGTCCGAAAATTCGGGATCCGTCATAATGGTGGCCGGATTGCTGTTAATGAGAATAACAATAAATCCCTCTTCCCTCAGCGCTTTGCACGCCTGGGTGCCCGAATAATCAAACTCGCAAGCCTGGCCGATGACAATCGGTCCGGAACCAATGACCAGAATTCTTTTGATGTCTTTTCGTTTAGGCATTGAAGTCTTTCATTTCCTTTATAAAGTTTTCAAAAAGGTAGCGGCTGTCCCGGGGCCCGGGGGCGGACTCCGGGTGGTACTGAACTGAAAAGGCCGGTAGGTTTTGTGCCGGAAGCCTTCGAGGGTCCCGTCATTAAGATTGATATGGGTGATTTCAACTTCGTTTGGCGCCAGGCTGTCGGCATCCACAATAAAGCCGTGGTTTTGGGAGGTGATTTCCACCGCCCCGGTGGGCAGGTGTCTGACCGGATGATTGGCCCCGTGATGACCGAATTTCAGTTTGCTTGTTTTAGCCCCCAGGGCCAATCCCAATATTTGATGGCCCAGGCAGATGCCGAATATGGGCTTTTTACCCAGCAGCGCTTTGACCGTATCGACGGCATAGGCCACCGGTTCGGGATCCCGGGGCCGTTGGAAAGAAATATCCCGTCAGGACCACGCCAGCACCTGCTCGGCGGAGGTGCCGGCCGGAAACACCCTCAGGTCACAACCATGCTGGAACAAGGCCCGTAGGATTAAAATTTTACCCCGAAATCGTAGACAGCAACTTTGAAAGCCGGCGGCTGATCATGAGTGATGTCCTCATCCAGGGGCCAATCATAGTGTTCGGTCGTGGTGACCTCCCGGGCAATGTCACGTCCGACAAGCTGTTTGCCTGTCTTGAGTCGTTTCATCAGAACATCTGCGGGTTCATCGGAAGTGGTAAGCATTCCCATCTGTGCGCCATGATCACGCAGGTGGCGGGTCAACTGCCGGG
>CAWGCM010000022.1:0-157932 GCA_963821065.1 uncultured delta proteobacterium
ATCAAAGTTTTTATAATATCCTCTATAAATTTCAGATATTGTAAACGTCTATGCAAAATTGACCAAGCCGAAAAACTTGTGATATCAGAATTTTCTCGACTTCTCGCACAGCAATAATACACCATAATTTGACCCCACCTGATAATCATGGCAAAATAGTAACATTGCCGTTGAGACCGTGTAAGATTCGAAATGCCTTTGTCACGTATCATAGCTGCAAAAGGTTATTTGAAAAAGGAGACGGTTCGTTTGAAAATTACAAACCGAAATGGAAATAATATGATGAGAATATTCAAGGGGTTTTTGTTTGCATTAATCTTTTTATCCATACTGGAGTGCAGTACCGTTCCTACGAAGAGGGATTCAAGTTGGATTGGGTACACCGAGTCAGGAAAGGCTTCATATTATGCAATGAAGTTTCAGTCAAAAAAAACGGCAAGTGGTGAACTTTATGACAGGGCCAAAAGGACTGCTGCTCATAAGAAATTACCGTTCGGAACAATAGTTAAGGTAACAAATATAAAAAATAGAAAAAACGTCATTGTCAAAATCAACGATAGAGGGCCATTTGTTAAGGGCCGAATAGTTGATTTATCAAATTCAGCATTTAGCAGCATTGCTAATTTAGATGCTGGTGTTATTGAAGTAAAAATTGAGGTCATCAGATAGCAGACCTATACAACCCCATCAACAGCAGCATACCTGATCGGCCATAAAATAGAGCTCAAGACTACAGACAATCTCAAACGCGTTGATGACCACTTGTGGGTGAGTTTGGTAGAGATGAATATGGGAATATGGAACCGCTAAATTAAACCTGCTAAGGTCGGTATGAATGGTTGTCTCTTCGATTTTCAATGCTATTGATAAGAGCCAGTATCATGAACTACCCGTAACTCTATCAATCGTGAAAAAACAACCCTGACTAGTTATATAGTTAACTACATACTGGCGGCAACTAACAATGCGTCTTGAATTATAAGCTGTCCAGGTCTAAATCTATTAGCAGCAAAGCTGCCAGACCAGTTGAATATTACTTCATGTCCAATTAGTTGAATATGTCCGAAACTGCTGGCACCCATAGGAGCTGTAACATTTGAAATTTTGCTCCCACCGAAAATACAATTAATATCCGGTTAAGCTCTGATACAAATCATAAATACAATTAATGAGACTATTAGCTTTTTTTGCTTGGAGCCCCTGACCGCCAGGCCAAAAGGGGCGATCAAGCATTTTGAAGTTTTTTAGGATTTATGAATGAAATGAAGAATATCCCTTTTAAGTCTTTTAGACTTTTAGGGAAAAATGCCATTGAAATCATTCCAAATATAGTTCAAAATCCTGTTTTCATTTGGTGAAATCCTGATATGATTTGGAAAAATCCTGTATTCATTTGGAAAAATCCTGATATGATTTGGAAAAATCCTGTATTCATTTGGATCATTTTTCAACCTCAATATAACCTTTCGAGAATTTCCCGCCATTAACAACAACCTTATAATCTTGGATTAGACCAGCATTTTTAATGTCTTCAAGCGCCTGTTTTATAATTGCAGGGTAACGACAATTGTTTGCAAATCCAAAAAATTCAACCAGGTCTCTCAATTCAAGTCTTCTACTTTTTTCCGTGTGGAAAAAAACCGTCTATAGATTGCGGATGCGTATCCATTCAATTTCAGATAATCTTCTTCAAACCAATCGGTATTCAACGTCAATAGATTATGCACATACAACTTGCCTAAGAAAGTATTAAATTTTGCAAGCAAGTAACCATTTTCAATTTCGTAATTGAAAAAATTGCAATTTTCAACTTTAACCGTTTCAAATCGCGTTTTTAAAATTTTTGATTTTGGTTCTCCCTTATATCGATATGTTTCAATTATTGGATGCTGCAGCGGATAATCAAAAGTAAACTTTACATTTGCAGTACGGCTGATTAGCTCCGGTATATATTCAATTCTACGATTTTTTGAAAAAAACAATTTATATCGCTCGGAAAAATTCCTTAATTTAATCTTTAATAAATAGCCACCGCGGCCATTGCTTCGTATCTTATAGATATCTTCAAATTTTTCCAATAAACGAGATTCTATCTCTTGACGCAATTTATCAATTTGGATCCTAATACAATTCAACTTATCACCGTAATCGCCTCTACTCGTTAAACCTTCCTCTTCAGTTTTTGCGTGAAAATATTTTTCAAACCAATCCGCATATGGTTCCAATTCTGGCGTTAGATCTGCTTTTTGATGTTCTTTCAATAATTCGACGCTGTGCAATAAACTCAAACTTCCTTCATTTTTCCAATGGTTACGGTTTTTCACGACGGTTTGATACAGTTTTTCATACAATTCGTGACCGATGAAATCCAATAACAAATGATTGGCATATGTCCACGGTCGATTAACAGTGACGTTTACTGGCTGCCCCAATTTTCAACCACATAGGAATATGGATAATTTTCTTTTCTAACTTGAACCGGACGCAGGATATAATTGCACGACCTTTCGGTGATCAGAAATTTATTGAAGTTTTCATACGGTTGGTGCTTACTCATGGATCCTTTTCCCCTTATTTAATGATCCCGGTGTAAGAGTGGAATGGCTAAAGGGATTATGGGATCAACCGTCCCACCCTTACTGTGGGAATGAGCTCAATATTTTGTTCCGAATTACTTTGGACATTGGCGCTCAGGCAGGCACGGTTTGCTTCCGGGCACCGGGAAGGTTTCCGCTTTTTGCAAAACGGATCAAAGATATCTTAAGTAACTTCGATATCAGCATCTTTCAGAACCTCAACAAGGGAAAGAGTGCTGCAAAGATTATCAACCTTCGGCAGGTCTTTTGCTCCTCTTTTTAAGAATCTTTCCAGCTGCATCACACAGGTGCTGTTTTCATAAAGATCAGAAAGCTATATATCTACAACCCACCAGTTGTGTTTCGCAGGAGTGGAACCCTTATCTTAAATGGCATTCTCTTATTTCATTGAAGCTTCGGCCCTCCGCAATATGGACAAGGACAATCATTTTCAATTTCTGCGTCAATGATTGCACTCGATTTCAGATTTTCCCGAGACAAATCACAAAGATTAAAAAATTCTGCATGATCAGCGGCAATTCGCCATGAGGTCGCATCAAGTGATACCCAGTCAAACAAGTGACGCGCCATATAAGCGCAAGAGCGATTGTAAGAAACTTGAAGTACCCAGCAGATGCACCCGGTTTATTCCAAGCTGATAAAATTTAACCAAAAACAACGCTATCTCCCATATCTCCAAACCCCTGATGGGCATTGAATCCCCATCGAAATCAAGTCCGCCTATTCTGTCAAAAAAGATATCTAACTGTTCCAGGTCGTAGCATTGGATGGGATGAAAAATTGAGCCTCAGGGCATAGCTTTTTATGCCATACAGCAGAATCGAAGGCCCACGGAACATTGTATTCAAGCTTTTTTATGAATTCGATTTGCCGGGCCATCGGTCTTTAAGCTTTTGAATGGGAAAATCAAGACCAACAACAATGGTCGGCTGTAGTGATTGCCGCGGCTTCCATCGCATGTTTGGGGGTAAGATTAATTTCACGAGCAGTATGCTTGACAGGCAATTTGGGATCAAATAATATTTTTCGTGATTTTTCCTCTGCCATGAGCAGTTGGAACCCGCCAGAGTCGAGCATAACGTGTTGTGGTTGCGATAATTCAATCATTTTTTGCGCTTTTTCGATTTTACTTTGATTGGCACCGTGGTCAGGCACATTGACCAGCAATGCATTTAATTTTTTGGCAGGCAGTTTATCAGGGTCTGCGCCTGCACAGAAGTTTACAAGTTTACCCATTGTCGTTTTCCTCCATTATTTCAGTATTCAGATTGTCCAATTGTTTCAGCTGCTGTATGAACCTTGCCAATCGGACGATCTGGGCCGAGACGATTTCCATCATCTCATGTGCGGTGAGATCTTTATTATCGCTAATCTTCATGAGCTCTGATCCGACCATTTGGATTTCTTGGCAGACATTATCTCCGGTGGTCTGCCTATCTTCAGATGTCGAGTCGTTTCCGCTCCAATGATTAAATTCTTTAGGTTTAGAAGCAGACCTACTTGCTAAATCAGGATGGTCCTGTATTTCGGATGATAGGCTCTCATTTTGGTCGGTTTGGTTATAGGTGAGGCCAGCTTTTTTGTTTGCCTGATATTCACGTAACAAGGACAACATCGTCTCTGATACGGCAGCCGATATTTCCGCTTCAGATTTTTGAGCAGATTTTAGGTTTGATATAACTTTTCGTTTGTATGGCTGGGCTGCTTCAAAAAATTCTTTATCAGCCCCGGCATTGATCAGGGCCTCTATCACTTCAGCATTGAGAAATTCGCTATGATTTAGATATTTGTTTATTGTGGTTACGGATTTGCCCAGCCGGTTGGCCAACAGTGTCCCGACGTTATTTTCTTTATTCTCCTTGTAACCGGCACCCCTCCTGGCCCCACCATGGGAAAACACAATCGGATTTTCCGCAGAAGCCAAAAGCATATTAAAAAGGATGCGGGCATTGCGGACCAGCTCCGCATATGAACAGGTGCCCCCCTGAGGCATGGTCCTTATGGCGACTTTTCGGATGGCAATTTCGGTTTCGCAAAATTCTAGGGATGTAAAACGCGTAGCAGTTAGCGTCGATTGGTTTTGCGGCAATTGGAGATTCGAATTTATCCCAACCATCGATGCAGTTGCATGATGTGGGGCTTATGACAACGACAGGAAATGGGGAAATTGTCGAGGCGTCATAATCGGGGATGATCTGGAAGGGTTGAATTTCTTGAATATTCAGTTCAGCAATAATTGGTCGATTGGATACAAATCTGGCATTTGATCATTTTTGGCTCCTCGGGAGTCTTGTTCCTTTTTTTCGGAATTAAGTGTTTCAAGCCTCCCTGGGAGTTTTGATTTTTATTTGGGATAAAAGCTATTTGTCTATCCATGGTCTCTTCTCCTTTTTCGAAGAGCTTGGTTTAGACCGATGCTTTTACCCCGGAATGTTTCATCTCTTTTTTACTATTTTTTAAAGTTTACGATTTTGGCCAGGCGGGCAAGGCATCCTTACCGGCTCTTGTGTCTGCGGACGCCTCGCCCGATACCTGGCTCACCTTGTTACAGATTAATTCGGCGAATCTTCGGCCGATTCGGTTTCCTCAATAGATTCAGAATTTGCCCCGGAAGTCTCCTGCTATCCTTCAAGCTCCTTAATACGTTGTTTGAAGTTCAGCCTTTTCCGTTTCCAACTCTGATACGCGATTTCGCAGCTCGGCATTTTCAGTTACCAGTTCAGCTCGAGTTTTGCGGGGTTCTCTCGGGGCTGGATTCCTTTGCCTTGTCGGCCTTAATTGCGTAACAGCGTTCCGAAATTGCTCCGGATCGCTCCGAATCGCGATAGGCTCGGAGGAAATCTTCCGGGGCAACTGACAGATTCTGGGCGATGTCCCGCCAGGATAGAGAAAATTGACCATTCAACAATGAAGCCAATCTGCTCATTGGAATAATCCCGAGCAAATTGTCGGCTTTTGTGCACCGTGCTCTTGGAATATCCTACTTCTGCGGCGATTCGGCCTGCAGTGTCCTGGCCGTAGACTGATTCACCTGATTCATCGATCTTATGACCAAGGATACCATCGCAATTTAACGATCGATTGGTGCTCACGGGATTTAAGCCATTTGGCAAAATCGATGAGCTGATCCTCGGTCTGCGGTTCAAAGTTCAGATTAAATTCGACAGCGCTCTCGGGCGTGCCACCATTGCCATTCTCTGAATGCTTCTGTGATTCGACATAATTAATATCTCCTTCGGAAATGTTTTTCGCTGCTTCAACATGAAGTTCAGCGATACCTATCTAGGCTGAAAGTCAACTAAAAAAGTACTTATCTGCCTGATTTCACATGGCAATAGTGGATATGCGATCGACAATGAGGTTGCGAGGTAATTCACGTGAATTTGATTGGAAATCCTATGTCAGCGATGGCGAACAGCGTTGGGTCAGGAGAGATGCAAAAAATTCTAAATTGGATTTTTGAATCAGTTTGCCAGGATGTGTGAAATTTAATGAAATATTGGGAGATGAAGACTGTGTCTGAGGGAATTGGATTTGATAAGAAAATTTTCGGCGAAGGAGCATAGACCCGTAGAATCGAACTACACTTCGGGAAAGGGGGATTTCAGAAATACAAACGGGGACAGGTTGAGGATTTTTATTCTATAATCAGATTTGGAATCTAATTTGCTTTTGAGCTGACCGTTAAATTCCCGCATCAGCTTTGACTGTCTTTCAATCAATTGACGTTCATGTTGAATGAATTCCCGGATGGATGATTTCAAATTGGGCTCGGATTCCTTGCGATCAAGCAAACCCAAAATTTCCATATCCAGAAATGCTCCTGTTGCATCGGTGAATTTGGAAATATTTTTAATCGCTTGGTCACAAAAATCATGAAGATATATCGACATTATCCGGTCTCTATCGTCGGTATTTTGAAAATTGAGCAGTATATCATCGCGACCTATTACAAGAGACGCCAGTCCATCGTGATCTTTATCAATCCTGCTGATTACATCAGCCTTCAATTTATACAAAAAACGTAACGCGTTACTAAATTCGCGTCCCTGTTTTTCAATTATCGAATTGTATTCGTCGATGAAGGCGTAAAGCTCTTCGTCGTCATCAGCATCGAGATCAGCGGGCGTTGTCTCAAAAAAACGATATTTCCTGTCTAAGTCGGTCATCGCATCGAATGCATCCGCCTGGGCCTGTTCTACATCGAGGGAGAAGGAGTTCGGTAGCAAGGACGTAAGGCACTCAATCCAGCCGTCTATATAATAGGTAAGCGCGGTGACCCGTTCAAAGTCGGTTACAAGGGCAAGCGGTATTTCATCGATGAGAGGGTCTTCTGTGATCCGGTGAAACAGTTGATTGGCAAAACAGAATTTCTGCAAGACCTTCTGTTTATCGTCGGTTATTATCACCCCAAGCTTGCGCTTTTCGGACCAGCTGCTTGTTTAGCTGCTGCCAGAGGGTGATCTCCTGAAGATCGGAGTATTTTTCTTCAAAGTTTCCCATCGTATGCGCAATATATCCTATGAGTCTGACAAATTAACTTTTTTCTTAAACTTCAATGGCGTAATGGGGGCTTTTATGGCTTTGTGAACTTTTGAAATATGGCGATACACTTTATTGATGACCAACTGGAATCCCTTTTGGATGTTCTGCTTAGTGGTGCCCGACCTGGCAGATATCTGGACGATTTTCTCACATCTCAAAAAACTTTGAAAACGCCTCCTAAGTTTCAAGTCTTCCCGGCGAGTAGCTATTGTCATCGCATCTGTTAACCGTTTCCTTTCAGACTCTTCCATCTCGACTGCATCTGGTTGCGGCTGTGTATGCTCCCAATCAATTTCAGTGTCGGTGACATCTTCATAAACCTTAGCGGGATTTATTTTTCGAAACCTATCAATTCCCGGCGTATCACCGTTGACATTTTCAATATCGCGTTGTTTTTTATTGAATAGGGACTCTGATCTTTCTGGTGGCCATTTTGAGAGTTCTTCAAGCTGTTGACCTTATTGCCTCACATGCCTCGGTGCAGTCAGCATAATCAGGACAATCTTCACAAGTCTCTTTCATTTCTAAATAAATCCAATAATATTTTATTAAAAAATACCACAAATATTAAATGATATCAAATACTTTTATCAGAAATGGGTTGACTTTTACCCTATATTAGATGGCTTCAAACAAAGGTATACATGTCCAATTCACCGATTGACAAAAATTTAACACCTGAGATAATGACCCCCGAGGAGGTCGCCCTATATCTGCGCAAAAGCACCAGCTGGGTGTATAAAAATTGGCAGGCACTGGGCGGCAGGAAACTCGGGGGTTCTCTATTTTTTCCAAGAAAGGAGGACCTCTATGAGCGTCTATTTTGTAAAAGGCAAGGACAAGGGGTGGCGTTACGACTTCACCCTGAAGGGGATCAGGTACACGGAAGCCTGGTTCAAAACCAAGAAAAAAGCAAAGGAGGCCGAAGCAAAGCAAAGAGAAGAGCTGAAAAATCCGAAGATGCCGAATCCAGCAGAACAGATCCCGATCGACATGGGCTTCTTGGAGCTGGTTAACAAGCGCCTGGATCACGTTAAAGCGTACAATTCAGAACGGCATTATACGGATCATATTTACATGGCCAGGCGCTGGATTAAAGAATGGAAAGGATTAACATGTTCGGAAATTACCACCGACATGATCCAGAATTTTCTGCTCAAGCGATTGAGAGAAACATCCCCATTCACGGCAAACAAGGAACTACGGTATCTGCGGTCACTTTTCAATTACGGATTGCACCCGGTGCGAAACTGGATCACGCATAATCCGACCCGTGGCATCGAGTTTTTCCCGGTCGACAAACAGATCAAATATGTGCCACCGAATGAGGACGTGTTGCGGGTGATTTTGGCAGCCGATCCGGATATACAGGATTATCTGTGGACGATTGCGTTAACAATGGGAAGAATGAGCGAGGTAAATCGTCTAACTTGGCAGGATGTGGATTTCAAGGAGCGTTACGTGGTGCTTTACACACGCAAGAAAAAAGGCGGGCACCGAACTCCGAGAAAAATACCCATGACCGACAAGCTATTCGAGGTGCTCTCTCGTCGTTATGCCAACAGGGACAAAAGGATACCGTGGGTGTTCTGGCATCGTTACTGGAGTCGCAAAATTAACGGATGGACAGTAGGTCCCTTCAAGGAGCGAAAAAAAATCATGAGAACGCTCTGCAAAAGGGCCGGAGTTAAATATTTCCGTTACCATGCGCTTCGTCATTTCGGTGCATCTTTGCTTGAACAGGCCAATGTTCCTATCGGATCGATTCAGCGCCTTCTCGGACATGAGAACAGAACAACAACTGAACTTTATTTACATTCAATTGGCGAATCTGAGAGGCAGGCGATGGACGTTTTAAATGAACGTTTTGAAAGTTTTTCTCACACAGATTCTCACACAAAGAAAAAGGACTCACAAGCTGCAAACTTGTAAGCCCTTGAATATAATTGGTACGCCCGGCAGGATTCGAACCTGCGGCCTACGGATTCGAAGTCCGGCGCTCTATCCAGCTGAGCTACGGGCGCATGTTTTATCAGATGTCAGAAATCAGAAGATAGATAAAAGAATTCTGACCAATCTTTATTTTTTTTTATAACGAAAACGAATTCGGGCAGTCGAGACTGCCCGAATTTAATTTTTCTATGGGGTGAGTGATGGGACTTGAACCCACGACAACCAGGGCCACAACCTGGGGCTCTACCAACTGAGCTACACCCACCATATTGCGAATTAGGAATTGGGAAGGCGGGAGTGGGAAAATTTTATATGAATAACCGCGTCCAATTCATGCTTACACTAAGGACGAGTTTAATAACAAATCGAGATGTATATTTCAAGAAGAAACTTGGTGTTGACGGTTGTTGCTAACTAATATAATGACTATTTTGATTTATAACAATAAAGAAGGTAATCATTTGAATCAATTTCAGATATTTTTTGTTAGAGCGATCATCGGCGCATTTCTGGCGGTTGTGATTACACGGATGTTTTACGGCCGGGTACATATCGGCTTATGTTGCCGGACTGGCGATTATAATGGTGGGATTGGCGTATTTTGCTGAATATCTGCGAAAACGCCGAAACAACTAATTTATATAATTAGGACAGCGGATTAGACACGAATTCCACTGATACTGGACTCCGGCTTTCGCCGGAGAGACAGGCGTCGGAACATTTTCGAATTTTGTCAATTATTTATTTTTAAAAATCCGTGTAAGATCTGTGGAGATCCGTGTCCCAAGAATATTAAATCGGTTTAGGAGCATTCTAAGTGAAACAGATCATTCTGGGTACGGCCGGACATATTGATCATGGTAAAACCAGCCTGATAAAAGCCATCACCGGGACCGATACGGACCGGTTGAAGGAGGAAAAGGAGCGCGGGATTACCATTGAACTGGGATTTGCCTCCCTGGATCTGCCGGGCGGCCAGCATCTGGGGATCGTTGATGTTCCCGGTCATGAAAAATTTGTCAAAAACATGGTGGCCGGGGCTACGGGCATCGATATTGTGGTCATGGTGATTGCCGCCGATGAAGGGGTTATGCCCCAGACCCGGGAACACATGGAAATATGCACATTGCTGGGAATCCAGCACGGCCTGATTGCCATGACCAAAACAGATATGGTGGAGGAAGAATGGCTCGAGCTGGCCCTGGAAGATATCCGCGAATTCTGCCAGGAAACCTTCCTGGAGGACTCACCTATTTTGCCGGTATCATCCGTCACCGGTGAGGGTATCCCAGAGTTGATCAGCGCCCTTGATAAAATCGCCGGCACCATTCCCCAACGACCGCCTTCCGGCCTGTTTCGCCTGCCCATTGACCGGGTGTTTACCATGAAAGGATTCGGTACGGTTATTACCGGAACCCTTGTTTCCGGCACAATTAACGTAGGCGATACCATTATGGTATACCCCACGGGCATCACCTCCAAAGTCCGCGGAATCCAGGTCCACAATCAAAGTGCCGAATCAGCCGAAGTCGGTATGCGCACGGCGATTAATTTTCAAGGGCTTGACAGAGCTACGGTGAAGCGCGGCGACGTATTGTCCACCCCAGGTGCGCTGGTGGCCAGCTATATGGTGGACATATCTTTTCACTATTTGGCCAGCAATAAGAAACCACTAAAAAATCGCACTAAAATAAGGTTTCATACCGGCACCAGTGAGGAAATGGGTTATCTGATTTTGCTTGACCAGGAAGAGCTGCCACCCGGCCAAACCGTTGTGGCGCAGCTGCGGCTCGACTCAGCGGTGGCCATCGTCAAGGATGACCGCTTTGTGGTTCGCAGCTATTCTCCGGTGCGAACCATCGGCGGGGGACAGATACTAAATCCCATACCCCAGAAACATAAGCGGCTGAGACAGGATGTCGTTGAAGGATTGCAGCATCTGACAGATGATGATCCCGAAGTCGTTATCTCCCAGATTTTACAGCAGGCCGGATACGGCGGCGTCTCTTTTTCTCATCTGAAAATCATGACCAACCTTACCGACAAACAGCTGGATACCGCTTTGCAGCATCTGTTGTCCCAGAAAACGATCACCCAAACGGATAAGGAAAACCGCATATTCCTTCATCAAACCACCTTTGATACACTAATTCAAAACAGCATTGGGTATCTAAGCAACTACCACAACAACAATCCGCTCAAAGCCGGGATGCCCAAGGAAGAGCTGAAGTCCAAATTTCCGCAGCTCACAGATCCCAAAGTCTTTAACCTGGTCCTTAACCAGATGATCAAAAGCAATCTAATCGCCCAGGAAGAAAACACGGTGCGTCTCAGCGATCATCGGGTATTTCTGGGTGCCGACCAGGCGGATGTCCGCCAAAAAATGCTGGACCTCTACCAAAACGGTGGATTGCAACCCCCCTATTTTCGGGATGTACCCGGGATGCTGAATGTCGATCCCGATCATACCAAAGATGTGATGATGCTTCTGGTGGAAGAAGGCCTAATTGTAAAAACCAAGGACGACCTATATTTTCACGCAGATGCCATCACCGAGTTGAAAAACCGGCTGGTCGATTTTTTGAAATCCAATGGTGAAATAACCACTCCCCGATTCAAGGAAATGACCGGGGTATCCCGCAAGTATGTGATCCCCCTGATCGAGTATTTTGATGCCAATAAAGTGACGTTAAGAGTGGGGGATAGCCGGAAACTTAGAAGAGGATAAAAGCAAATAGCTCATGGCTGATAGCTCATAGCCTGATGATCAGGTTGCGGGGGGGCGGGTTACGAGTTTCGAGTTGCGGCTTTCGGGTGGCGTGGCGCGGGGTGAGAATTTCCCAGCCTTATAGCCTTCGGGCCTCCCAGCCGTAAAACTGTCAGTTTTACGAGATATCCAGACTGGTGAGCATGGCGGCGATGCTGTCGAGGTAAGCCATGCCTTTGGGGGTCAGGGCACAGTGGGTATTGGTTAAGTTTAAAAGCCCATCTTTTTCCAAATCAACAATTTTTCCCTCAAAAGTCTTGATAAAGTTTAATCCAAACATCTTCTCGAAACCAAATAAGTCAATCCCCCGGGTCGTCCGGAGGCCTAAAAAAATGGTTTCCATGATCATTTGTTCGCGGGTAAGCTCTTCTTTATCTGCTATCGGCAGGCGGCCCGCCTTGATATGCCTGACATAATTTTCAATACTTCTGTGGTTCCAATAGCGTTGCGGGGTGATGAAGGAATGCGCCGACGGTCCCAGTCCGATATAAGGGGCAAACGACCAGTATTTCTGGTTGTGCCGCGAATATCGCGGTTCAAGGCCGTCATCGGTTTTTCTGGCGAAATTGGAGATTTCATATTGCAGGAAGCCGTGGGTTGACAAAAACTCGATGGTGGTATCAAACAAGTCCCGCACCGCAGCGTCTTCCGGCCATTGAATCCGGCCGCTTTTCACCCTGCGGCTCAGGGGCGTTTCTGATTCACAGGTCAGCATATAGCAGGAAAGATGCTCTGTTTCAGTTTCGAGGGCCCTGCGCAAATCACCTAACCAGTTCTTTTTTTCCTGCCCGGGCAGTCCATAGATCAAATCGAGTCCGATATTATCAAATCCGGTTTGCCGCGCCGACTCAATGCACGCAACAGCCTCCTCGACTGAATGAATGCGGCCGAGAAATTTGAGATTTTCGTGGTGAAAGGATTGAACGCCGATATTCAGCCGATTGACACCGGCCTGGCGATATTCGGCAAAGTTTTTCCGGGAAATAGAGCCGGGATTGACTTCCAGGGTTATTTCTAAATCGGTGCGGATGGTGAATTGCCTGTGGGCTGTTTCAATGATTCGGGCAATTTCGTCGGGTTCCAAAATCGATGGGGTCCCTCCCCCGACATAAAGGGTGTCGAAAACCTGATCGGTTCCGCCAACCATGTCCATCTCACGCGCAAGAGATCCTAAAAACACCGGCAGGCTGGCAAGATCCGCACTAGAATAAAAATCGCAATAGGGACATTTCCGCACACAATAAGGAACATGCACATAAATTCCACCGAATTTATCGGATTTTTCGTTCATCTGAGATGGTTTTATGGTTGTTATTTTTGCAAAATCGGAAATAAGAAAGTAATAGAAGTTGTTAGCTTTAACACTAAACTGGTTGATAAACTGTTAGATTTTGGTCGAGGGCAAGGCCGCACAAGGATTTACGAGGGAGGCGTACTGTTTGTACGTCGACGAAGCAAATCCGCGGGGAACGCCGCCATCGGCCAAAAGATGACGGTTTATCAACCAGTTTTAGTGCCAGCCACCGATGAGATGCATATGCAAATGAAATATAACCTGCCCTCCCCCCCTCTCGACATTGATAAAGAGACGATAGCCGGATTTTTCAACTTCCTGCTGGACTGCCATGTCCTTCGCTATCATTACCATTTCTGACAGAATGGGCTGATCGGCTGCGGTCAGGTCGTTAACACTTCGGATGTGCTTCTTGGGAACGATTAAAAGGTGAATCGGGGCGGATGGATTAATGTCTCTAAATACCACCAACCTGTCATTTTCATACAAGATTTCAGTGGATGAATTACCCTGTGAGATTTTACAGAAAAGGCAGTTTTCTTCCATACCAAGTTACTCCTCCTTTGAAACCTTTGAAAAAGGCCAATTTTTCAAAAGTATCACCAATTGTTAATGCAATTGGTTGTATACAAGAATGGCAATATTAATCTGCCTATTCAAGTATTGTCAATATGGTAACACATTAATTGAAAGAAAAGTGTTCGCTTGTGGGGTAATTGTAATTTGTGAATCGCCATTTAAAACTGATGATAATCCGCACACGATGATCCAAAAATGGGCAGGATTTTTAAAAGGGGAACCCGTCTACCGGGTATTAAAAGACCACTTACCGTTCAAAGTGGGGGCTTTAAGGGCTTCAGCGAGTTCATCCAGGTACCGGGCGCGGGATATTTCTCTCGCGCCAAAGCGAGTCAGGTGCTCGGTGGTAATCTGACAATCGATCATGGCAAAATCCAGGCTTTGGAGATATTTGACCAGGGCCGCAAATGCAACCTTGGATGCATTCGATATGCGGGTAAACATGGACTCGCCGAAAAAGCATTTTCCCAGTGAAACACCGTAAAGTCCGCCTGCCAGCCGGTCGCCCTCCCAGACCTCTATGGAGTGCGCATACCCGGATTCATGAAGGGTGCAGTAGGCATTTACCATATCTTCCACAATCCAGGTCCCTTCGCGGTTTTCCAGCCGCACCCGGGCACAGTCCTTGATCACCTGTTTAAAAGCGCGGTCCACGGTAATGTTGAACCTACCTTTATGGATGACTTTGTTTAACGATTTTGATATCTTAAGCTCGTTGGGGTAGAGAACCAGACGGGGATCCGGTGACCACCACAGAATCGGTTCGCCTTCCGAATACCAGGGAAAAATGCCCTGGCTGTACGCGAGCAACAGGCGGGTGCGCGTCAAATCACCCCCGACAGCCAGAAGGCCTTCTTTGGATGCAAGATGGGGAGAAGGGAATACGAAATCTTCGGATAGTTGATAAACAGGCATTAAATTCCGGGATGTGGCTCGCCCCGGCCTGCGGCTCATAGATACTACCCCGGGACTGGAAGCAAGCTCAGAGAACACGAACTATTCAGCTTTGTACATTTACCATGAAATTAACCACCATGATGTTGAATCAAACCAGATCGTCGCTTAAACAGTCTCAGCTAAGGGTTTCCGCAATTGCACCCGGGTCTTTTTTTCGTATTCGAAGACCAATTTATCATCTTTCAGTTCGATGTGCACCTCACCGCCCTTTTGCATGGTTCCGAATAAAATCTGATCCGCCAGGGCATCTTTGATCTCGGTTTGAATCACCCGCACCAGCGGCCGGGCACCATATTTCGGATCGTATCCTTTTTTCGCCAGCCAACTCCGTACCGGATCGGATATGGTCAGAAAAACCTTTTTAGCCGCCAATTGATCGTTCAATTCAAGCATGAACTTGTCGACCACCTTTTCCATAATCTCAAGATCGAGGGAATTGAAGTTGATAATTTCATCGAGACGGTTGCGGAACTCAGGGCTAAACAGCTTTTCAATGGCAACTTTGCCTTTGGATGCCGTGTCCTTGTCCACGTCGCCAAACCCGATGGTGTTCTGGCTCATCTCCCGGGTACCGGCGTTAGAGGTCATCATAATCATGACGTTCCTGAAATCCGCCTTCTTGCCGTTGTTGTCCGTGAGGGTCGCATGGTCCATAACCTGCAACAGGATATTAAAAAGATCGGGATGGGCTTTTTCGATTTCATCCAGCAATAAAACGGAATGTGGATGCTTGCGTATTCCGTCGGTCAGCAATCCGCCCTGGTCAAAGCCGATATAGCCGGGTGGTGCACCAATCAACCGGGCCACGGTATGCTTTTCCATGTATTCACTCATGTCAAAACGGATAAATTCAACCCCCAGAATTCTGGCGACCTGCCGGGTAACTTCGGTCTTACCGACACCGGTGGGTCCTGTGAACAAAAAGCAGCCCACCGGCCGGCCGGGAGTCCCCAGACCGGCACGGGAGCGTTTTATGGAGGTAACCAGTGCCTGGATGGCATCGTCCTGGCCGAAGACGACCCGCTTGAGACCGTCTTGGAGATTTTCCAGCTTGGTGCGATCCGAGGTTGACACACTCTGGGTGGGGATGCGGGCCATTTTGGCCACGATTTTTTCAATGTCGGCCGGATTGATTTTCCGGCGCGTTGAACCACCGGAAAGCCTGATGAAGGCACCGGCTTCGTCAATCACGTCTATGGCTTTGTCCGGCAGGTAGCGGTCATTTAAAAATTTGGCCGACAGCTCGGCCGCCGCTTTCAGGGATGATTCGGTGTAAACAATGCCGTGGTGCTCCTCATAGCGGGACCGCAACCCTTTCAATATCTTGACCGTTTCGTTAATGGGCGGTTCAAAAATTTCCACCTTTTCAAACCGGCGCGACAGGGCGCGGTCTTTTTCAAAATGGTTTTTGTATTCTTCATAGGTGGAGGACCCGATACAGCGAATATCGCCGCTGGTCAAAACGGGCTTTAAAATGTTGGAGGCATCCATGGAACCGCTGCTGGTGGCACCGGCGCCCACGATGGTATGGATTTCATCGATAAACAAAATGGCCTTGGGCTTTTTTTTAAGTTCGGTGATGACCCCTTTTAAGCGCTGCTCAAAATCACCTCGAAATTTGGTGCCGGCCAGCATACCGCCTAAATCAAGGGCAAAAATTTCAACATCTTTGAGCAGATCCGGCACATCACCTTTGGCGATCTGCTGGGCCAAACCTTCCGCCATGGCGGTTTTGCCAACCCCCGGATCCCCGACATAGACCGGGTTGTTCTTGCGCCGACGGCACAGGACCTGCATGGTGCGTTCCATTTCTATTTTGCGGCCAATGAGAGGATCCAGCTTGTTCTCTGATGCAAGCTTGATCAAATTGGTTGTAAAGAGTTCCAATGGATTGGCCTTTTTCTTGCGTTTGTCTTTGGACGGTCTGGTCAACTCGGCAGGAGCTTCTTCATCAGGGGCTTTAGACACATCGTGCGAGATGAAGTTTAGGACATCCAGACGGGTGATACCCTCGGCGCTGAGAAAATACTCGGCGTGCGAATCCTTTTCCAGAAAAATGGAAGCCAGTATATCACTGACGGTAACTTCCGCTTTTTCAGCAGAACGGGCATGATTCACCGCCCGTTGGATGATACGTTGGAAACCAATCGTTTGTTGAAGCACATATTCGTTGCCGTCGGGGATTTGTTCAATTTTTTCCTCAAAAAATTCCTCCAGGGAGTCGATCAGATTTTCAACACTTCCACCGCAGTTTTCGATGATGTCAATCCCGGTGGGATCGTATAAAACGGCAAAGAGAATGTGCTCGATACTGACATATTCATGGCGTCTTTTTTTGGCTTCTCTAACAGCAAATCCAAGAGTTGCACTGAGTTCCTTGCTGATCATTTTCTACTCTCTTTCCATGATGCATTTTAATGGGAATCCGTTTTCCCGGGCTAAATTCTCAACTGTATTCACTTTGGTTTCGGCGATCTCGAAAGGGTAAATACCGCAAACCCCGACACCGCTTCGGTGTACATTTAACATAATTTGCGTTGCCTCCTCCAATGACTTCTGAAATACGTACACCAGGACCTCAACCACAAACTCCATGGTGGTGTAATCATCATTGAGAAGCATCACCTTGTACATAGGTGGTTCTTCGACATCCTGATCGGTCTCAGAACCGACACTTTCCTCTACATCCGGATCATACTGGCCCATTGAATGTTACCCAATGATACCTTGAGACCGTCTCAAGTCTCATGTTGATAAGGTTATGTACAAATCCAAGGCTCCCTGGAACAACCTCATGGGTTGTATGAATAATTTTATTATAAGCACTTGGCTTGTCGCTTGTAAAGGGGAGGGCTTGAAATTTAATCACTACCCCCCCGGGACTATTTACCGCAACATTTTTTATATTTTTTCCCGCTGCCGCATGGACAGGGGGCATTGCGCCCGGTTTTTTTGGCGGATCGTTTTTGCGGTTTTTTCTTCTCGGGTTCACCGCCGCCTGAAAAGACCATTGGCTGCTCCCTGGGCTGCCGGTAATCCTCTATTTTTTTTGGTTCGGCGATCTGGATGCGATACAGGATTCCCAGGGTCTCTTCTTTGACCCTTTCGATCATATCCTGAAACAATTCATAGCCTTCTTTCTTATAGACGATCAGCGGGTTTTGCTGGGCATAGCCCCTGAGCCCGATTCCCTCCTTCAGATGATCCATGGAAAGCAGATGATCTTTCCATAGGCTGTCAACGGTCTGAAGCATGACCACCCGTTCCAGTTGTCTGAATTCATCAAACCCGACGGCGGCTTCCCGATCTTCATAGCGCTTGCCGGCGACTTCAAAGATCATTTCGGCCAGCCCGTCACGATTAAGGCCGTCCAGGGTTTTCTCATCAAAGGAGTCTAATCGGAAATTAAACTGTTTGTACACCGCTTCCTGGATTTCTTTTAAATCCCAGTCTTCAGCATGGGCTTTATCGCCGGCATGGGTATCGGCAATCTCCTCGGCTTTATCGCGGATCATCTCCATCACCGAGCTTCTCAAATCTTTGCCCTCCAGTGCTTCTCGGCGCTGACGATAGATAACCTCCCGCTGCTGGTTCATGACGTCATCATATTCCAGGAGCTGTTTACGTATCTCAAAATTGTGGCCTTCTACTTTGGCCTGGGCATTTTCAATGGCTCGGCTGATCATGTTGTGTTCGATGGGTTCCCCCTCCTGCATACCGAGCTTTTCCATGATGCCGGTAATACGGTCGCCACCGAATATCCGCAGCAGATCATCTTCAAGGGCCAGAAAAAATCGAGAAGAACCCGGGTCTCCCTGCCGGCCGGATCGACCTCGCAACTGATTATCGATACGCCGGCTCTCATGGCGTTCCGTGCCGAGAATATGCAGCCCACCTAAATCCGTAACCCCTTCACCGAGTACAATATCCGTACCGCGTCCGGCCATATTGGTGGAAATCGTCACCGCTCCCATTTGTCCGGCCTGGGCAATGATCTCGGCTTCACCCTCGTGGTTTTTGGCATTGAGAACTGAATGCTTGATACCCCGCTTTTTTAATTTTTTGCTGAGGCTTTCGGAAACATCAATGGAAATAGTCCCCACCAGGACCGGTTGGCCGGTTGTATTTAGTTCTATGATTTCATTGATGGCGGCCTCAAATTTTTCCTGGCGGGTTTTGTAGATCACATCCGGAAAATCGGTGCGAATCATGGGCATGTTGGTCGGAATGACCGCCACGTCTAGATTGTAAATCTTTTTGAATTCGGTGGCCTCGGTATCGGCGGTACCGGTCATTCCGGCGAGTTTGGTATACATTCTGAAATAATTCTGAAAGGTAACCGTGGCCAGGGTCTGGTTCTCGTTTTCGATTTTGACGTCTTCTTTGGCTTCCAGCGCTTGATGCAACCCCTCACTGTAACGACGTCCGGGCATCAGCCGGCCGGTGAATTCATCGACGATGATCACTTCCCCGTTTTTAACGATGTAGTCAACATCCCGTTTAAAGAGCGTGTGAGCCTTGAGGGCTTGGTTTATATGGTGCAACAACTCAATATGCTTGGCATCAAACAGATTGTCGACCTGCAGGAGGTGTTCCGCTCTGGCAACCCCGTCTTCACTTAAAGTTGCGTTGCGGGCCTTTTCATCAATCGAATAATGGGTATCTTTACTGAGGCGCGGGATTAGACTGTTAATCTGGTAATAAAGATCGGTGGATTTTTCAGCCGGGCCTGAAATAATCAGGGGGGTTCGGGCCTCATCGATCAATATGCTGTCGACCTCGTCCACTATGGCATAGTTAAGATGGCCCTGGACGAGGGAATCATAGTCGAACTTCATATTGTCTCTGAGATAATCGAAGCCAAACTCATTGTTGGTTCCATAGGCAATGTCGGAACCGTAGGCGGCTTTTCTTTCCTGATCGTCCAGTCCGTGCAGGATGGTGCCCACTGACAATCCGAGAAAATTATAAATCTTACCCATCCATTCGGTATCACGCCTGGCCAGATAATCGTTGACCGTAATGACGTGAACGCCCTTGCCCGACAATGCGTTGAGATAGGCCGGCAGCGTTGCAGCCAGGGTCTTGCCCTCACCGGTTTTCATCTCGGCGATCTTGCCCTGATGAAGAATAATCCCGCCGATGAGTTGAGCATCAAAATGGCGCATATTCAGGGTCCGCACCGAGGCTTCCCTGACGGTGGCAAAGGCCTCCGCAAGCAGATCGTCAAGGGTTTCCCCCTGCTCGATGCGCTGCTTCAAAATACCGGTCTGGGCCTTGAGTTCCGCATCACTTAAAGCCTGGAGGGCAGGCTCCAGGACGTTGATCTGATCAACGATAGGCTGCAGGCGTTTTAATTCCCGCTCATTTTGGCTTCCAAATACTTTTGTTAATAAATTCAATACCATAAAGGGACGCCCTCTACGAATTCAATGTCTTTAACCCGATCCAGAGATTGATTTTATTATATCAGATCTGTCATCTGTCTCAACAATTTATTTGTCTTTGATCAGTTATAATAATACCGATTTCATTAAATAAAAGGGGGATCGATAGATTGCCGGATATCAGATATTCAGGTCGACCAAATATTTAAACAGGTGGCAAAAGTGAGGAATTGCGGTTTATACCGCTTTTCAAAAGTAAATTCCGCAATACGCAAGGGTGGAATAAAATGAATCAGTTCGAAGTTTAGTTAAGCATGTACTTTTCAGGATTCACCGGTATACCGTTCAGGCGGACCTCATAGTGGACATGGGGACCGGTACTGCGACCCGTATTGCCCATCAAGGCGATGGTTTCCCATCGTTTGACCTTTTCACCGCGCTTTTTTAGCAGCTTGGAGCAATGTCCGAAGCGGGTAACCATGCCATGGCCGTGATCGATAATTATAACTTTCCCATAAAGACCTTTTTTACCGGAAAAAGTCACAACACCATCGGCAGTGGCTAGGATAGGCGTTCCATGGCGAGCGGCAATGTCAAAGGCTTTGTGTAACTCGCGCCGGCCGGTAAAAGGGGATTTGCGATAGCCGAATCTGGAGGTTACCCACGACTTTACGCCCCGGGAAACCGGACGAATCGCGGGTGTGGAGGCCAGAAGATTCTGTTGATCTTCAAGAGATCTTAGCAGTGACTCAAACTCTTCCTGCTGGCTGCCGGATGCGCGGCTGAGTTGTTCGATCTGTTCATGCATATCACGCATTAAGCTGTTATGCTTTTCTTTGAGGGGAATTTGGGGATCCAGATCATCTGGTATGGAACCGCCCACACCAAAAATGTTGCCCGCTTCGTTGGATTCTTCGATATTGGCGATGATGCGAATCTTTTTCTCAAAATTGTTCAGTGCCAGCAATTTGGCTTTTAGAGCATTGATTTCAGCGGCAAAATCTTGAATTTGTTTGCGTTGAAGTCGAATTTCCTCCATCTGGCTTGTCAGGTAGACTTCTCGGGTCTGAAGCTGCGAGGTCGTTTCTCTCAGGTGATAGTAATCGTACACAATATAGCCAATCACCACAAAAAACGCGATAATGGCGGCCCCGAACAGGCGAATTGCAGCTTTGGATGTACAGACCTGTTTGGCGGGCGCCCCGCTACTGCCAAGAATAACAAACGAGATTTTCTTTTGCATGATCAAGACACCTTCAATCCAATTTGCAGATTGTTTCCTTAACTTTTTTGTTTGAATTCGACCTCATTGCACGATCACCAGAAAAAACGCCATTGGTCACACTCACCCAAGAAGTAGCGCATGCAACCCGGCCATTTTCACCCCAACGGCCCTATCCCAATGGTTTTACGCTGTCATTTTTCGGTGACTTTGCCCTTCCCCGGACGAATCCTACCAAATTTGAATTGTATTGGGAATTGGCATTATTGTCAATATCTAAATCCGTAGCCCGTATCAGTTTGCCGGTCCCGTAACACCTAAAACGCCAATAAATCCACCGGCGAAACCTTTTTCCATAGCTTATATATCGGCCAACCAGAAAGAAACATTAGCTTTTTTTGCTTGGCATTCCTATTTGCAATCTAATGGGGGTGAGTCAACTGCCAGCCACACAATGGGTGGCCTGAAATCGCCCGCCTTCGGATTTTCGGTCAGCCGCCGGAAAGTTAAAAGCCCATCCGTGCTTTCTAGACTGAATTTGCCACCGGGTGCCAGGCACCCGGTTTGTATGACAATGATCAAAGGCCTGCCGGCCTGAAAAAATATAAGTTATATCGATTCTAAGCTGCCGGTTTACATCAGATTCAGTTTGAACTTTAATGATTTCAATGTGTTAACCATCAGCATCGTAACGGTCATGGGGCCGACGCCGCCGGGGACCGGTGTGATAGAGCCTGCAATTTCTTTGGCTTCATCAAAGTCGACATCCCCTTTTAGTATCGCAATCTTCTTTCCGGTTTTTTCGCTGATCTTTTCGCCCACCCGATTAACACCCACATCGATGACACAGGCACCCGGCTTAATCCATTCGGGTTTGACCAGTCCGGGGACGCCGGCGGCCACAATCAAGATATCTGCCCGTTTGCAATGGCCTTCGAGGTCTTTAGTGCGGGTGTGAACCACCGTAACGGTCGAATTGGCACCATCACCTTTTTGAAGCATCATATTGGCGATGGGTTTTCCGACGATATTGGAGCGACCGACAACGACCACCTCGGCACCGCTGGTTTCAGTTCCGGAACGGACGATCATTTCCTGAATACCGGCCGGGGTGCAGGGAGGAAATTTGACCTCATCTCCGCCGATCATCAAGCGACCCACATTAACCGGATGAAAGCCATCCACGTCTTTGTCGGGATCAATGGCATTCAAAACCTTTTTATCATTGATATGTTTGGGGAGGGGAAGCTGGACCAAAATTCCGTTGATATTTTCGTCTTTATTATATTTGTCAACCAGGGCCAAAAGATCCGCTTCCGAAATATCTTCAGGTTGACTGTCTTGAATTTCCTTAAATCCGAGTCGGTTGGCCGTTTTAATCTTCAACGTGACATATGAAATGGAAGCGGGATTTTCACCCACCAGAATGGTGACAAGTCCCGGAACCACCCCGTGCTTTTCTTTAATTTCCGCCACTTCCTTTTGAATTTCGTCAAGAATTGCTTCACGGATTTCGGTCCCCTTAATTAACTTTGCAGTCATCTTCAACCTCCTTTTAAAAATTTAAAATATTTACGATCACCTCGTCGATTACGCTTTTTGCAATATTTAATTTGATCTTTTTAATTCAATAAAATAGCGATGTCAAGATAACTCGATACTGGATCCCCGATACTCGATGCTGGATACGGGTTACTCGATGTCGGTCACTTGTTGCGATTACCGGGTTGCGCGTTGCGTGGTGAAAACCAGAACAATCCGAATTCCCAATTCTGAATTCAAAAGCCTCTGTCATCTGTCTTCTGTCTTCTGTTCTCTGTCTTCTGTTTCTTACAGCGGATACGGCACGTTGAGCAATCCGGTGGTTTCATCTAATCCCATCATGATGTTCATATTTTGAACAGCTTGCCCGGCGGCGCCTTTTACAAGGTTGTCGATCGCGGAAAAAAGGATTAAGCGGTGGTTGCGCTCATCGATCTTATAGCCAATGTCACAGAAGTTGGTCCCGCGCACGTTCAATGTATCCGGCAGCCTGCCTTCCGAGCACAAGCGGATGAAGGGCCGCTGCGAATAGGCCGCTGCAAAACAATCGGTCACATCCCGGGCTTTGAGGTCAGCCACCGGTGTCGCATAGATACTGGTCAGCATGCCGCGGGTCATGGGGACCAGATGGGGCACAAAGGTTATGGATACTGGTTTTTGGGCTTCGCGGCTTAATATCGCATCCATTTCCGGATTATGGCGATGCACCGCCACCTTATAGGGTTTGAAGGATTCATTGACCTCGCAGAAATGGGACGCCAAAGCAAGAGACCGCCCGGCACCACTGACGCCTGATTTTGAATCCGCGACAAGGGTCAACGGATCCAGCAAGCCCTGTTTGAGCAGTGGAATTAACGGCAAGAGCACGCTGGTCGGATAACACCCCGGGTTGCCGATCAATGTCGCCCTTCCGATCTGCTTGGCATATATTTCACTGAGACCATATACGGCCGATGCAAGCAATTTTTTGGCGGTGTGTTCTTGATACGCCGACTCATAGATGGTCGCGTCATTAAACCGAAAATCGGCCGACAAATCAATCACCTTTTTCTCACTTTTTATCAATTCAGGGACAAAGCGCATCGGAAGCTGGTGGGGAAGCGCCATAAAAACGACATCAGCGCAGTCGCAAATACGTTCCTGGGAATAGGCTTCACAGACCAGATCGAACACCCCGTTAAACGCGGGATAGACCTGATCGAACCTAACCCCGGCAAACTGACGGGAGGTTAATACCGACAATTTGACCTCCGGATGGCCTGACAGAATTCTGACCAACTCCGCACCGGCATACCCGGTAGCCCCTACGATGGCAACACGAATCATTGCAATGCTCTCCTTTCAGCAAACGGTGATTTAAGCAAACAACACCGTCGAATCACGAGTTCTTATCAGAGGCAGCTTACAACTTCAAGTAGATTTGCAGGGATCTCGGGGTTTCACCAAAGGAATTGCACAAATCGAGGTTGGTTAAAAACTTATTCACGCCAGGGCGCTAGCGCTTGTTTAAATTTCTTTGCATCTTGGCGTCTTTACGTGAAAATTTAATCCTATTGTGGCGCAGGCTGCAGCACAACGACCCATCCGCTGGTATCTGAATTTATTTCAATGGACGAGATTAGGGTGGTGAAAATATGGGCGTTAAAGTTGGCATAAAATGAATATTTTTTCATATCGGCCTGCCGTTTCACCAGTTTGAGCCCTTGCACCAGTTCGGCGCGTTCTGCCTCCACAAACAATTCGGCCACCGGGCAGTTCAAGATTTCTACCGAACGCCTGCCAATGATTTCAAGAGCTGTGCAGTTAGCATTAATAATCCGGCTATCACTGTCGACGATAATAATACCTGCTGCCGCACATTCAATCACCGCCTGATGAAACTGCAAAGAGTTAAGCAACTCCATGGCATCACGCCGGGGAAAAACGTTGCCGGTGGAAAGAATTTTTTTATCCACCGGAGGGGAAAAAGGCCGGGTTTCAAATTCCGCCATGAATTCATTCAGTTTGATCTTCAGTTGGTCAATCGGACCTTTGGCGATAAAAAAGTCAGCGCCGATCTCATTTAGCGAGCCGAGTTGCTCGATCATGATTCCCGACAGGGCCACAATGGGAAATTGGTACCCATTGTATTTATTGCGAATGAACTGGAATAACTGTCGGCCGTCCACTTTGGGGAGCACCAGGTCCGCAAAAAGGATGTCAACCGTATGATTTTCCAGCAAGCCGATACCTTCTTTGCCATTATAGGCCTTTAACACCTCATAGCCCCGTTTGGTCAGCAAGTCGCTAAAAAATTCAACAAAAAAATAATCACTATCGACGACCAACACTTTTTTTTGCATATTTATCACTTATTCCGCATCAACCGGAACCAAGCAGGTTGACATATTACTCCACCGAAACACGGCGCACTTCCCGGATATCGGTTTTCCCTTCAAATACTTTGTGGATTCCGTCCTGTTTGAGGGTCTCCATACCCTGTTTAGCCGCCTGTTTGGCAAGTTCTTGGGAAGTAGCATGCTTTTTAATCAGTATTTTTATTTCGGGTGTTCCTGCCATGAGTTCATGGATGCCCATGCGGTCTTTGTATCCTGAGCCGCTGCAATTCTCGCAGCCAAGCGACCGAAATAGTTCCAGGCGGGAGCTGTAAGTGTAGCCGGCCCTTGCCAGAGCTTTTTTCCCGAAATCGGCTTCTATATCTTCAAACTCATCCTCGAGAGGGTTATAGGATTCCCGGCATTTGTTGCATAATCTTCGAACCAGGCGCTGGGCCAGGACGCCGAGAAAAGAATCGGCAATATTCAAGGGGTTCATCCCCATATCCAAAAGCCGGGTCAATGTTTCCGGTGCGTTGTTGGTATGCAGGGTGGACAGCACCAGATGGCCGGTAAGTGACGCTTCGATGGCGGCTGCAGCGGTCTCGCGGTCCCGCATTTCACCGATCATAATAATATCCGGATCCAATCTTAGAAATCCGCGCATAATCCTGGCAAAATCAAGACCGATCTTGGGTCTCACCTGAACCTGCCTCAAACCTGATTGGGTAATTTCCACCGGATCTTCAGCAGTCCAGATTTTAACATCCGGTTTGTTGATATAACCCAGGGCGGAATGCAGGGTAGTCGTCTTGCCGGAGCCGGTGGGACCGACACACAGAATTAATCCATAGGGTCGTTGAATAATTTTTTCCAACACCTTCAGGTTGCGTTCTCTCAAGCCGATTTCATCCAAGTTAAAACTGTTGGATCGAGTCAAAATTCGCAAGACAACATCCTCGAATCTTCCGGCGGTGGGCATGGTGGAAACACGCAACTCAAATTCAGGGATGCCTTTGCGTTTTAACTTAATTTTGCCGTCCTGAGGAAGCCGTTTTTCGGCAATATCCAGCTCCGACATAATTTTAAGACGTGAAACAATCGCCGGTGCCATGGTATTGGGCAGCTGGACATATTCATGGCAGACGCCGTCGGTACGGAACCGGATAGTGGTCTTGCGGGTCACCGGCGATGGTTCGATATGGATATCAGAGGCGTTTTTGCGAAAGGCGGTAATTAAAACCTGATCAACGAATTTGACCACCTGACTGGATGACTCGTCCAGGCCGCTGATATCATCTTCTATTTCTTCTTCCTCTTCAAAGGCAACATCGGGAATAATATCATCCAGGTTTTCGAAATCGGTTGTGCTGGCGGCTTCAGCCCGGGGACTAAAGAAATGATTAATATACTTGACGACATCCTCTTTTAAACCAACGCTGAAGATAATCTTCTGGTTGGTCATCAGGGCCTTGATATGATCCGTTTTACGCAAATCTTCGAGGTCATCGACCAGGATCTCCACGCCTTTTTTACTCCAACTCAAAGGCACCCAGACATAGTAGAGCAGAAACGACCTTTTTAGTTTACTAATTAATTCAAAAGGAATGGGAAACTCTTCGTCGAAATCCCTGAAAGGACACCCAAAATACATCGACAGCGACTTGCCCACTTCATCTTTTTGGATCCCGAACCGATCAACCAGCACAAACTCAACGCTTTTGTTCATCTTTTTGGCAATTGCCAATGCTTCCTGCAACTGGTTGGTGGTGACGATTTTATTGCGGATCAGATAATCATAACGGGAACTGCTTGAAATCCTGGCCTTTAAGGCGCTAAGCCTTTCGATAACTTCGGTATGTGAAGGATCAATGCCGGCAGCAGCTTCATAAAGATCATAGGCAAGGTCAAGGTGGTCTTTTTTTTCAAACTGCAGTCCAAGCCAGAATTTGACCTGGGCGGTTTCTTTTTCTTTGATGTTTTGTTTGTAAATAACCTTGTAAGCTTCTTTTACAACTTCCTGGGGTGATTTGACCTCCAGCAGACAGGCCAGATAATCACATACAATTTTGATCGGTGAATAGTCCGTTTCGGAATAGTCGAATTTACTGTAATCGATGTTTAGAAGTTTTTCGTATTCGGCTATGGCCTCTTCCATCAGCCCCAGCTCTTTTAAGGCTGCCGCGCCGTCAAGAAGCGTCGGCACATCATCACGGGTGGACAGCGTTTTTTTAAATATGGAAATATCTTCCTGGGTAAATCCCTTATTTTCAGCTTTTTCCTGATCCTCCATATCTTTTCTCAACAGGTTGATTCGGGCAACAACGGTCTCGCGAGTTTGCCCGTCCCTACCCGGCAGGCTGGCAAGTACCTGCTCGTAAACCTGCAGCGCATCGGCCATCATTCCCATGGAGTGACAGGTTTCGGCCTCCTTTAGTTTGGTCTCAATTCCGGACTGCCCAATCGGCTGAATATCATCCATAAAATTTAGTTCCGATTCCGTTATTCAAGTGTTTCTTCTGCAAAACCATCGAGCGCAATTCCGTATGTCGAAACGTAGCTATAAAAAGTGGTACAAATTGCACACATCTGGTATCGGCTGTTTTGGGGTAAACTTTAGAATGGTATGAGGATTGTCCGGAAGAATATCATTTAGAATTTCACACGCCAGATGGCAATGAGGATAAGAAACGACAGGCAGATGAGGTCTGGGTAAAATTATACCGGAAATATTTCTATTTTAATTTTTCTCTGCTATAATTAGACCAATTGATAATTGATAACGGGTTTGTTGAGTTGGCGTCAAATTTTGCCATTTTATTGAAATGAGGGATAGTTATGCCGGTTTATGAATATGAACATCTGAAGAAACCTTGCGCCCTGGGCAAGGTGTTTGATTTAAGGCAGTCAATCAATGACAACCAGCTCAGGCTTTGTCCGAACTGTTCGGGGCCGATACAAAAACTTATTTCCCGCACCAACATCAGTTGCCCGAAATCCAATGGAGAATTGCGAGATCTCGGTTTCACAAAACTGGTAAAACGCGATGACGGTGTCTATGAAAATGTGACCGCCCGCGGTGGTGATAGCCGCTATATGGTCAAAGGGAAGCCTGAAACGATTCCGGATTTAAGTAAGACTATCAGCGACTAGCAGGAAACATGGGGCTTCGCCCCGGCGGAATGATGGAATACTGGAAGAATGGGTTCTGGCTTTCGGCTCTAAGTGCTTAAATGGTGGGAACAATGGAATGTTGATTGGTTTTGATAAATAAGCCGATTTACGATTTTCAAACCCAGTATTCCAACATTCCACTATTCCGTTTGGCATAACCCAGCCAGTGGCCACATAAGATACCGTGACTTCCAGCAGATAATAGAGTTTTCGGTTAGGTTATTTGTTAAATTTTATAACCAGAAAACCGGCGTTTTTTCTCCAAATAAACAGGTTGACGGAATCACCGGTTTTGATCTTCTGCACGGATGCCGTGTAATCTATCACTGTTTCAATGGCCTTGTGATTAATCTCTTTGATGATATCCCCCACCTGAACACCGGCTTCGGCTCCTTTGCTGCCGGATTCCACCCCGACAACAACAACACCGGCGGCATCGCCGAGGTTGAATCTCTGGGCCATTTCAGATGTCAGATCCGTTACCCGGACCCCCAACTCTTCTTCTTCTCGTTTTTGGGGGACGCGCCCGCCGGCTAATTTTTCATCACTGCGTTTGGCAAGTTTAACCGAAAATGTTTTTTTCTTACCATTTCGGAAAACCTCTACTTTGGCGGTCTCGCCGACTTGGAGGCTTGCGATCATGGCGGTCAGCTGACGGCTGGTTTCGATCATCTCGTCGTTGACTTCTATAATTATGTCTTTGGCCTGAATACCGGCCTTATCGGCCGGGTCCCCTTTGAATACATCGGCCACCAGTACCCCTTTGCGATCCTTTAAACCGTAATATTCGGCCATTTCAGAGGTGAGGTCCTGAATGGCAACCCCCAGCCATCCCCGGGTAACTTCGCCCTCGGATTTTAGCTGGGCAATAATGCCTTCGGCCAGATTGACGGGAATCGCAAATCCGATGCCGGTTCCGCTGGCAATAATGGCCGTGTTAATGCCCACCACCTCTCCTTTCATATTAAGCAAGGGGCCCCCGCTGTTTCCGGGATTGATCGAAGCATCGGTCTGAATAAAATCATCATAGGGCCCGGACCCGATCACCCGTCCCTTAGCACTGACAATGCCGGCCGTGACCGTGCGTTCCAGACCAAAGGGACTGCCGATGGCAACAACCCATTGACCGATTTTCAACTCGTCGGAATTACCCATCGTCAGAACCGGCAGATCTTTCTCTGATTCTATTTTAAGTAAGGCCAGGTCGGTGTTGGGATCACGCCCGACGACTTCGGCATCGAACTCCATATCATCGGCCACTTTCACTTTAATCTGGTCGGCATCTTCAATCACATGGTTGTTGGTGACAACATAGCCTTTTTTGTCGATAATAAATCCTGAGCCGAGACTGGGCTGCTTGAATTCCCGGGGCACATTTTCACCAAAAAATCTCTCAAAAAAATCATCCATCGGGTTTTCTCGCCCCCGGGGTCCCCGCTGAAACTGCCTGAAAACGGGGCCACCCCCTTTGATGGTTTTCACGGTACGGATGTTGACAACGGCAGGACCCGCCATTTCAGCTAATTTACTAAAATTGCCAGGCACGGAGTAAATATCAGTCGATTTTGCATGTGCTGATGGATTTAAATCAAAATCCGCCGCCAATAAAAAACTGCCGCTTAACGCTAAAATAATGAACAACGTCTTCAATTTAAAAATTTCTCTTACTTTTCCTTTTGCGCGCATGTTGGCTTTTCTCCTTTCATGGACAGGTTCGCCGTGAGATTCCCATATCTATCTAAAAACGAGTCCGGTTTTCTATAATAACCTAAAATTACAACCAAATTGATGACTTGACAAGATTTAAATCATACATAATATCTTTAAAAAATGCACCTGACCCAGGTGCATAGAAAACATGCTACTTTAGATAATAATTATGTTTTTCAATATTTCTACGTCAATATAAATTTGTAACCATTTTTTTCTCGGCTTAGAGACTTGACACCCATAGAGATTTCTTTTATAGGCTTTGGCCCAACAACAGTGGTTGGAGGACAGCGGTAAATAAATGTGGAAATCGGAATGCGGAATGAAAGAGATGGTTGACGGTCTGATGTTCGTGTTTTTCGCATTCCGCATTCCACCTTCCGAATTAGTGATACTCAATACTTGGTACTTCAGGCAATTCAGTTAATAAAAACCACTAGCGGGTATCGATAGGTGAAAATATGATCCAGGTAGAAAAATTAACCAAATATTATAGCGATTTATGTGCGGTCAATCAGATTAGCCTGGAAATCCAGAAAGGGGAGATTCTTGGGCTTCTGGGGCCTAACGGCGCCGGCAAGACCACCACTTTGCGTATGCTGACCGGGTTTTTACGGCCCAGTTCCGGCAACGTGAATATCCTGAATTACAACATTGAGGAGCACCCCCTCGAAATAAAGAAAATTCTTGGATACCTTCCTGAATCAGCCCCCCTGTATCATGATATGCTGGTCTACGATTATCTGAACTATGTGGCTGATATCCGGAAAATCGAAAAAGGCCGTAAACTGGATCGAATCCGCGAGTTGGCCAACCTGTGTGGTATTAATGAGGTCATGCACAAACCCGTTAACGAGCTGTCAAAAGGCTACAAGCAACGGGTTGGGCTGGCCCATGCCATGATGAACGATCCGGAAATCCTGGTCCTTGACGAGCCTACCTCGGGACTGGACCCCAACCAGATTGTTGAAATTCGGCGGATCATCAAACAAATCGGCAAAGAAAAAACCATTATCCTCTCCACCCACATATTAAGTGAAGCTGAGGCTACCTGCGACCGGGTGGTGATAATCAACGGCGGTAAAATCGTTGCTGACGGCAGCACCGAAAGTCTGAAAGAGGCGGCCGGTGATAAAAAGAATATCCATCTGACCCTGCAAAAAGCAGATTTTAAATCCGTGGATAAGATGCTGTCAAGCCTGGAGGGCATAAGCGGTGTTACACGAATTTCAGAATCGAACAGCCAACTGGACGTGAGGATCGACTGCCGGGCTTCCTTTGACCAGAGAGCTGCCATATATCAGGAAATCAAACAGACCGATTGGATTGTGCTCGATTTCCACCAGGAGACCCAGACCCTTGAAACCATTTTCCGCGAACTTACCATGGAGGATGCCTAATGCGTCAAGCCATCCCTATCTTTAAAAAAGAATTCAGGTCCTACTTTGTTTCTCCGATAGCCTATATTGTCATTGCGATATTCTTGCTGGTGACGGGCTGGTTCTTTTTTGCCACTTTTTTTCTTGTCGGACAGGCCAACTTGAGAAACTTTTTCTCATTGTTGCCCATCATTTTTTCGTTCGTCGTTCCGGCCATTACCATGCGTCTGGTATCCGAGGAGCTGAACATCGGTTCCTATGAAATCCTGCTGACAATGCCGGTGACTTTAACCGATGTGATCATTGGAAAATTTTTAGCGGCTGTCGCTTTTGTCATCGCCATGCTGGTGCCGACATTTATGTACCCGGTCACAGTTGCGGCCCTCGGACAACTTGACTGGGGACCGGTGGCGGGTGGCTACATCGGTGCTGTCCTTCTGGGTGCCGCCTTTAGCGCGATTGGACTGTTTGCCTCGGCCCTGACCCGCAACCAGATCATCGCCTTTATTGTGGGCATGGCCGTCTGCTTCCTTCTGACGCTGATCGACAAGATGCTTTTCTTTCTGCCGCGATCCATGCTGGGCGTTCTCGCTTATCTGGGCGCAGATTTTCATTTTCAGAACATATCAAAGGGAATCATCGATTCACGGGATATCATTTACTTTTTAAGTGTCTGTTTTATCGGTTTGCATTCAGCCCACCTGGCTCTAAGGGAGAAATACTGAGCAAGGTGTCAGGTGTCAGGCGTCAGGTGTCAGGAAAAAGGCCGCCGCGGTTCAGAGTTACCGGTTATAAACGCTTAACGGCGAAAATTCACCAACTCTGAAAGCTAAACCCAGAACTTTGAACCATGGGCCCTGACACCCGAAACCTGACACCTGAAACCTTAAAAAGCTGTAAAAAATAGTGTGCGGATATTTCAAAAAACAAAAGTCTAAATTTGGACCAAAATTAGGGAGTGTATAATGTCTTCAGGGAAAAGATCAGGCCCATATTTTAAGTTCATTATCTACCTCGTCATTGTCGTGCTGGTAAATGTCGCTGGAATCACGTTATCTTTCAGAGCGGATTTGACGGCCAATAAAATTTACTCGATTTCAGACGCCAGCAAAAAAGTGGCAGCGACCCTGTCCGAACCACTGACCATCAAAGTCTTTTTTACCAAAGATCTTCCAGCGCCTTACAACAACACCGAGCGCTATCTTCATGACCTGTTCGAAGAATATGCCATCTATGGTAACAAATTTTTTAATTATCGATTTTACGATGTCAGCGCCGAAGAAGGAGAACTAACCGAAAAAGCCCAGGAAAATCAGAAAATAGCCAACAATTACGGCATCCATCCCATCCAAATCCAGGTCGTCGATAATGACGAGGTTAAATTTCAAAAGGCCTACATGGGGCTGGTCCTGATTCATGGGGATTTAATTGAGCAAATTCCGGCAATTACTTCGACCGAGGGTCTGGAGTATCAACTGACCACGGCCATTCAGAAGATGAACAATAAAATCAGCGCCCTGCTGAGCCTGCCCGGAAAAATTAAAATAAAATTGTTTTTGTCATCTGCGATTGAAACCGTCGCCCCGCACATGGGGGTTAGAAACCTTGCCAACATTCCCGCTGAAATAGAGACTATCGTTAAAAAGCTGAATCAAAAAAATTACAACAAACTCGAATTCGAGTTTCTAAATCCGAGCCAGGATGAGGACCTTACGGCGCTTTCTAAAAATTACAATGTGATGATGCTTTCCTGGCCGGCGCTTGCCAAAGGCAAAATTGCCCCGGGAAAAGGCGTCATCGGACTGGTCATGGAATACGGGGAAAATCGGTTGGCCGTGCCGCTAATGCAGGTCATCCGGTTGCCGATTATCGGAACCCAGTACAAATTGGCCGACACAGCCGATATGGAAGCAAACATCAACAGTAACGTTGAACGTCTGATCGACATCAATGAGGACATTGGATATCTGGCCGATCACGGTACTTTGAACCTTGCCGGAACGCCGCCCGGTGCCCCGGGCCGTCCGCCGGCTGAGGAGCCGGCCACCAACTTTCGTACCCTGATCTCGCAGAATTACTCTCTGAAAAACATTGCGCTCAAAGAAGAAAACATACCTGGAAGCTTGAACTGCCTGATTATTGCGCGACCAAGGGAAAAATTTTCGGATTACGAGCTGTTTCAAATCGATCAGTTTCTTATGCAGGGCAAAAGTCTGGCCCTGGTGATAGATCGATTTAACGAGATGAGTCCTGCCGGCCAGCAGGGCATGATGGGGCAGGCCCCCGTTTTTGTACCCTTGGATACCGGACTTGAAAAACTGCTTTCCCACTATGGCATCCGCATTCAGCAATCTTTTGTAATGGACGAGAACTGCTACCGCCAGGAATTGCCGGCCCAGTTTGGCGGCGGTGAACGGGCGATTTATTTTGCACCCCTGATTAAAGATCGCTTCATCAACCATGATCTGGATTTTTTGAAAAACATCAAACGGCTGGTGGCACTGAAGATATCTCCCCTGGAACTGGATTCAGAACGCATCACCCAGAATTCCTTGAAAACTTACAGGCTCTTTGCTTCCTCGGAAAAATCCTGGCAGATGCGCGATCGAATCAATTTAAACCCCATGTTTATCAAGCCGCCCGAATCATCCGAGGATATGCGAAGCTATCCACTGGCCTATATCATCGAAGGCGAATTTCCAAGTTACTTTGCCGGCAAGCCCTTGCCGGTCAGGGAAATTAAAGATGAGAAGGAATCCGAAGAAAAAGCCGGGGCTGAAGCCTCTAAATCCCCAACTGATATTGATCTGTCACAGATCGAACGCCAGGGACAGTTTCTGGCCCGGGGCCAACGGGGAAAAATATTGGTGATGGCCTCGGCCGACATGCTCAGAGACAATGTATTGGATGCCGGCGGCAGAGGATCCAATGCCACTTTTATATTAAATACCATTGACTATTTAAACGGACGGGAAGACATTGCCGTGATGCGCGCCAAAGTCCAGCGTTTCAACCCGGTGGAGGACACCCAGGCCGGTACCAAGGCATTTGTTAAAGCGTCAAATATCGCCGGTCTGCCGGTACTGGTCGTCATATTCGGCCTCGGTGTCTGGTTCCGGCGACATTCCCGCAAAAAACATATTCAGATGATGTTTCATAGGTAAAACCGGTTCAAGGTTCTAGGGTTCAAAGGTTTACCCGCCTTTGGCGGCGCTGAAGACGACCAGGGTTCAGAAGATCAGTGGTTCAGCGTTCATCAGACTTTGCACTGTAGAAGAGCTAAATCCAATACACTCATAATAGTGAAGAATAACATAGAAACTTTTGGAATTGAAAAATGAAAGTGAAGAAAGAATACATCATCCTGGCCCTTGTAATCATCGCCTTGTCTGCCTATCTGGTGACACGCACCTCGGATCGCACCCAGTATCAATTGCCGGATGTCCCGCAAGTTGCAGGCAAAGAGATCTCCAAACTGCAGATTACCCGGGATAAGACCATCATTGTTGTCAGTAAAAAAGATGATAAATGGTATATCGCACCGGAAGAATTCCCGGCCGATGGCAGCAAGGTCAAGGATATGCTGAATGCCATCGAAAACCTCACATTAACCGCACTGGTTTCCGAGTCCAAAAATTACAATCTCTATGACCTCGATGAGGATAAAAAAATTAACGTCAGAGCCTGGCAGGAAGACAATCTCAAACGGGATGTTGACCTGGGAAAAACCGCCTCATCCTTTCGTCACACCTTTGTAAAACCGGCCGGAGATGAACGGGTTTTTCATGCCCGTGGAAATATTAGAAGTAATTTTGACCTCACCATAGATGATCTGCGCGATAAACTGGTGCTTACCTTAAACCCCGCTGATATCCAGCAGTTTCAGGTAATCAAAGACCAGCAGTCCCTGATTTTAAACAAAACCCAGCCTCCCGTGGAGGTTGAAGACGCACAAGCTGATAAGCAAACAGAAACGACTCCCGAGGCCAACAAGCCGGCATGGCAGGCTTCAGATGGTCAACCGGTCGATGAAGCCGTCGTGAAACAGATTCTCAACACGGTTTCCAATCTGCGCTGTGAAAAATTTATCAGCGACCGCCGCAAGGATGAGTTTACATCGCCGCTGTTCACCCTCAAGATGAAAGGCGGACAGGAGTATAGTCTGTCGATCTTTGCCAAAACCGCTGAGAAGGACGCGCAGTATCCGGCCGCATCTTCGGGCAGCGATTATGCATTTATGCTATCCGACAGTCAGGCCGACCGAATCATGAAAGATCCGCTAAAAGTGGTAAAGGTACCAGAAGCCAACAAGGAAAAGTCCGATTAAAATTGGTTTCAAAATCTCAGATCACGTCCAAAGACAAGGCGCAAGTTTCTTAGAAAGCGCAGCATACACGGTAGTATGTGAGCATTTCTAAGAAACCTGCAACGCCGTATTTGGGCGTTAGATGGGATTTTGAAATAAATTTTAGGCTGGTTTCAGCAGTTGATATAACCAGCTGCTGAATAAACCGATAGCCTCCTCCGGACACATTTCATGGCAGCAATAACAGCGAATACATTTGTCGTCATCGATATAGGCTCTCTCATTGGCAAAGCTAACCGCTTCCACCGGACAGCCTTCAATACATGTCCCGCAAGCAATGCAGCGATCCCAAATTACCCTGGGCCTGACCGTAAAAGCATTTTTAAACACCGGCTCAAGAATTCGCTGATACCACGGCATCGAATCTAACCCAAGACTTCCGGCCGATACCTGGGACCGTTTAAAATCCGCAACTTTTACATCCGCCAGGCTGGCACCGACGATTTCAATTTCTTCCAGACGGTTGGGTGTTAGCGCCCGGCGTTCGGCCTCCATGATGATTGGATTTTCTGTCCGGTCGATACCCATTATTTCGCCGGCGACCACATCCAGGGCCAGAGGATTTTCAGAACCCAGCAGCAACCCGACATGTCTTGGGTCCCCGGACCCCGGTCCGTCACCTTCCATCGCCAGGACAGCATCCATAATGGTCAAGCGGGGCGAAATGTATTGCGCCAGATCAAGTAACATGCCGGCAAACCTGGTTGTATCGTGGAGTTTGGCATGATAGCCGGTTTTGATTAATCCGGGAACCACGCCAAAAATATTTTTAACGGCACCGGTCATGACCGTGAAGAGGTGGGTCTTCATTTTGCACATATTAAACACGGCATCGGCTTCAAAAACCGGCGTAATGATGTCAAAATGTTTGGTCAGCATCCCATCAGCATAGGACACGGGTCTGGAAGTTGTATCCCGGTTGACTTCAATACCGGCCTGTCTCGCTGCCCGGAGCATCCCGCTGGTGTGATAGATTTTTTCAAGTGTTTTGGCGTTATAAAGGTAACCGCCGCCCGGTGAGTCGGCTATAATAGGAATTGCGCCCGCTTTCCTGGTCAGTTTCCCGGCAGCAGCCACCACCGCCGGGTGGGTACAAACCGCCTGCTCCGGTCGGGCCTCTCGCAGTAAATTGGCCTTGAGTACAATTCTCTCGTCTTTATCGGCAAAACGCCCAATCCCACCCATCAGGTTGATCAGGGCGGTAAGCTTTTCCTCAACTTCATCATAATCTTTGCTCTGAACAATATAGACTTTATTATCCATGGTATTACACCTTTAATTGGCATTTGCCGGGGACCGGAATCTATTTTAGCTCACACAGTCGATTTAACAGAGATACTAAGACAGCAATGAGATTTATGCCGGTTAGAAATATTGCTGTTACTAGTTTTTCTGCCACATTGTGTTATATATTGTCAAGATATGAATAAAAAAATCCAAATAGACTTGCTTTTATCAAAATAGGTGTTACGTTAACCTTAATCAATAAAGGCCCGTTCTTAATTGGCGGGCCGGTTTCGTTCTAAAGGCAAGTTCCATCTATCAAGTGGCACTCCGGAAGTTTGAAGCTTTGAGAATTATTTGAAAGGAGAAAGCTACAATGGTAAATGGAATTGTAAAATGGTTTAATAGCAGCAAAGGCTACGGCTTCATCGAGCAGGAAAATGGCCCGGATGTATTTGTCCATCACACCGGAATCAATGCAACCGGTTTCAAAGCTCTATATGATGGCGACGCCGTTACTTTTGACCTTGAGCAGGGTCCCAAAGGTCCTGCTGCAGTAAATGTCACAGTGGCCTGAGCTATAAATCCTTATTAAAAAAAGGGCACCCCTCAATAACAGCGGGGGTGCCCTTTTGTTTTGCAATAAAGTTCCGGGTTGCGAGTTCCGCGTTTAAGGCAAATTCGACGATCTATAGTAGACAAAGGATTAAAATTGATAACAACCCTTGCATCAATCAGCAATCCGAAATTGAAATTCCTAAATCCATCAGCCGCCTAGATAGGCTTTTTTGACCTCCGGATCTTCAAGCAGGTCCCCAGAGGCGCCTTCCAGAACCAGATGACCGCTTTCGAGCACATACCCCCGCTGGGCGAATTTTAGCGCCAGTCTGGCATTTTGTTCTACCAGCAAAATCGTGGTGCCTTCCTGGTTAATTTCCTTTAATGCATCAAACATGCTCATCATCAACAGGGGGGCCAGTCCCATGGAGGGCTCATCCAGCAACATGACCTTGCGCCCACTCATATAGGCTCTGCCCACCGCCAGCATTTGCTGCTCGCCACCGCTCAGGGTGCCGGATTTTTGGTTGTGACGCTCTTCTAAACGGGGAAAAATGGAAAATACCCGTTTAACGTCCTGCTGAATCTGATCTTTGTCCTTTCTGGCAAAGGTGGCCAGCTTGAGGTTTTCAGTCACCGTCAGGTTTTCAAATAACCGCCTGCCTTCCGGAACGTGAGAAATCCCCAGCTTGCTGACAACTTTATCGGCGGCAAATTCCAGGAGATCATTGCCCTGGAACATCATTTTCGTGCCGGCTTCAACCGGCACCATACGGGAAATTGCTTTCAGGGTGGTACTTTTGCCGGCTCCGTTGGCCCCGATGATGCAGACAATTTCGCCCTCATCAATCTGAAAATTCAGCCCGTGCAACGCTTTAATGTTGCCGTATGATACGCGTAAATCCTCAACCGCTAGTAACATTATGCCACCGCCTCCGTGCCTAAATAGGCATCGATCACTTTGGGGTTGTTCTGGATTTCATTGGGTGTCCCCTCGGCAATTACTTCGCCGAAAACAAGGGTCTGGATTCTCTCGCAAAGCTCCATAACCACTTTCATGCGGTGCTCGATGAGAAAGATAGCCAACCCCAGTTCTTGATGGACTTGACGCACAATGGCCATCATTTGAACCAGTTCCTCGGGATTCATGCCGGCCGTGGGTTCGTCCAGAAAAAGAACCTTGGGCTCCATGGCCAGGGCCCGGGCCATTTCCACCCGGCGCTGGGCACCGTATGGCAGGTTGGTCACGATTTGACCGGCAAGCTGGTCAACCCCCATCATTTTCAGCAGATAATATGCTTTTTCTTCACTTTCAGCTTCTTCCTTGTGGCGTTTGGCAGTGCCGAAAAAGGCGCCCACCAAACCGTAGGTAAGTTTGGAATACCGGGCCATTTTCACATGCTCCAGCACCGTCATATGCCGCCACAACAACATATTTTGAAAAGTCCGGCCGATTCCCAGAGAAGCAATCTCATGAGGTGCGCGACCGTTTAATTTAGTACCATCCAGAGATACCGTGCCCTCGGTCGGCTGATAGATTCCGGTGATGAGGTTGAAAATGGTGGTTTTGCCGGCACCATTGGGGCCAATCAACCCCCGAATCTGGCCGGGATTGATCTCCAGGTCGTAATTATATACCGCCCTTAAACCACCAAAATAGTGCGTCATCTTGTCAATTTGAAGCAATGACATTATTTACCTCATACTAGATAGTAGGATGTCCGTTTATGCCGTAGGACTCTGATAGTTTATAGCGTTCCGGGAAAACCAATGTCCGGTAAATAGTTAAATGGTTGATTGGTTGAATGGTTAACTGGGTATCGGAAGAATATCGATTTTAATTCTTTCCCTATTTGACTATTCAACTATTTAACGAGTCAACCTTTAACCTTTATCCATTTCAACTTGATAAACTCAATCAACTTGATGTCTTCTTGGGCTGGATCAATTTTTTAACATCAAGTTCCTTGAATGCAATCAATCCGGTTGGACGGAAAATCATCACCAAAATCAGCAGCAACGGAATGATGATCCACTTATAAAGTTCCAGTGGTCGCAGGGCTTCACCCAGCAAACTGATGCCGCAGGCCCCCACAATTGAGCCGTAAATAGAGTTCAGACCGCCAAAATAGACCATGGCCAGCACTTCGGCAAGTTTTTGCAAGCCGAAGGTTCCGGGATTGACATAGCGCAGCACGTGGGCAAACAGCCCCCCGGCCACACCGGCCCAGAAAGCACCGAACAAAAAGGCCAGCATTTTTGTGCGGCGGGTATTGACCGTCATGGCATCTGCGGCCATTTCGTTGTCCCGGACCGCGTTCAGCGCCTTGCCCATGGTGGAACGCACAAAATTATTAATAATCCAGATACAGAGCATAGCCGCGGTAAACACCACCGGCAGATTGGCCCAATCCGGCTGATTGCCCAGCCCCCGGGGTCCCCCCACCACTTCCAGGTTTTCAATTAAGCTTTTAACAATAAACATAAATGCCAAAGAGATGATGGCCAGATAATCCCCCCGGGTTCTAAATGATGGGATGGCCACCACCAGCGCTCCGAGCGCCGCCACCAGTCCACCTATAATCAGGGCAATCGGAAAAAAGAAAGGCCCGATGACCGGGGGCAGCAAAGCCTCGCCAAAAAGCCGATCATTGGTAAAGAACAGCACCGTGAATGCCGATGCAGCATACGCGCCCAGGGCCATAAATCCCGGGTGCGAACAGGAAAACTCGCCCATATAGCCGTTGATGACGTTTAAACTCAGAGTGAGCATCACAGCGACCAGCATCAGCTTGAGCACCAGCAAACGGTAATCACTCATCCCGGACCAGATATGAAGAATTGCGTAAAGCAACAGGATGTGAACGAGGACCGAAACTATTATTTTGGTATCGAGAAGTTTGGCTGCCAGCCGGTTCATGGCAGCCGCACTCAAGCGGGCGATCACTCCGATCGGCAAAACATAAATCAGCAGTATATAGGCCACGGCACTGGGAATCAGAAAGGGTTTTTTGAGCATGATGACACAGCCAAAAAGTACGGGCACTTTCGGCAGCCACATCCCCTGGGCCAAGGGGGTGCCAATTATTTGTTCCAGCAAAACCGCTACCAGGGCACCCAGGAGCCACCCGAGCAGGGGAATCCCGGAGCTGAAAGCCCGCCATCTGCCCGCCAGCGAGTTTTTATGGGCCGATAACTTGTCACTTGTCACATCCATATCAAGTCCTCGAATCTCAATTGATATCCGCTTTTACCTGCAACCGGTTACACAAATAATGGAGCTATAACTTTGACTCCTATTGCTATCTGATTGAGCACCCCTTTGAGTATCACTCAATCAGGATTAGAGCCTCAAACGAGCACTGTAAGCTTCACCGAAGAAGCCATGCGGCCTGAAAACCAGAATCAGCAGGACGATGGAGTAGGCAATAAAATCACGGAATGTCGATGGGAAGATCATCGGTACAAACATTTCGATAAACCCCAGTAGAAATCCTGCCAGCGTAGCACCCACCACCGAGCCCCTGCCCCCTAAAATCGCAGCCACAAACGCTTTCCAGCCAATGAGAATTCCCATGTAGGGATCCAGCACCGGATAGGCCACACCGAACAGGATGCCGGCAGCGGCAGCCAGGCCCGAGCCTATCGCGAAGGTGAGGGTGGCCATTCTGTTCAACGGAACCCCCATTAGCGGTACAACGACATAATCAAAGGCCATGGCCCGCATCGCCATGCCATAGCGGGTTCGGCGGATAAACTGATGCAGGGCAAAAGCCAGGGCGATGGAAACCAGAACGATCATTATTTTTTTATTGGTCACCACCACCCCGCCGAGATGATAGGTGGTGGTTTCGATTAAAGATGGAAATTTAACCCGTTCCGCACCCAGCAGGGCCAGGTTGCCGGTTTCCAGTATGATGCCGATCATCAACCCGGTAATGGCAGCCGAAGCCCGGGGAGCTTCTCGCAAAGGCCGGTAGCCCACGCGTTCGACAAACATGCCCACAAAGGAAGTCAGGAACATGGTAAAAATGATGGTCAACACGAGAATAAGCCAGCCGGGCAGCGGAAAGGCGCCCATGGCGGTCAGCGCAATCAGGGCCGATGAAACGCCAAAGCCGATGTAGGCACCCACCATGAAGATATCACCATGTGCAAAGTTAAAGAGCATTAAAATGCTGTAAACCATGGAATAGCCCAAGGCGATTAAGGCGTAAAAACTACCCCACTGCAAGGCATTAACCAGGTTTTGAAAAAAAACCATTGCGGTTCTCCTTGTTCCCTATTTTCAGATCCGAATGCGCCGAAACCAGGCAAGCCAACTCTCCATTGCCGCTGCGTTTGCCTGTCCCGGTAGAAATGCGGGGATACTGACATCCGGCTCGACTCCCTTCCGCAGGGGACCACACCCCGGAGGGCAGATCCTACCCACCGGCCTGCAAGCCCTCCGGGCGGGAAGCAGGCTCGGAGAGAGTCCTGGAATGTTGGGTTATAAGATACTAAAAGCCGGGCGCAGGGCATACGCCCTGGCCCGTCTTTTTTTCCATCTGATTGTTTTGGTCCAAGCAGGGTCGATCTTACGGGCAGACCGACTGATAGAATTCAAATTCACCGGCATCGCTGATACGCACGACGACGGCACATTTGATCGGATCGCCTTCTTCGGTAAAGGTCATGCCACCGGTAATTCCATCAAAGTCTTTAATGGTTGCCAGGGCATCCCGAACGGACTTGCGATCTTTTTTAATGTCCCCGGTAAGTTCCCCGGCGCCTTCGATGGCCGTTTGAACGATACGCATGGCATCCCATGTCAAAGCGCCCACATCATCCGGAACATAGCCGTGTTTGCCTTTGTAGCGATCAATAAATTCCTTGGTCGCGCCCTTGGCTCCGGCTGCGGCATAGTGGGTGCTGAAGAAAAGACCATAGCAGTCTTTGCCGCACAGTTTGACGGTTTCGGCCGAACCCCAGCTGTCGCTTCCCACGATGGGCTTATCCCATCCCAGTTGGTGGGCCTGCTGGACGATCAGGGCAACTTCATTGTAGTATTGGGGGGTAAAAAGAAATTCGGCGCCGGAATTATTGATTTTGGTCAGCTGGGAGCTGAAGTCAGCGTCCTTGGTGGTAAAGCTTTCATAGGCCACCACGGAACCGGGACCATTGAGATCTTCCCAGGCCGCTTTGAAAAATTCTGCCAGACCCTTCGGATAGTCACTGGCCACGTCGTAAAGCACTGCTGCTTTGGTGAATCCGAATTCTTTTTTGGCAAAGTTGGCGATCACCGGCCCCTGAAAAGGATCCAGAAAGCAACCCCGGAAGATAAAGGGACGGTCTTTGGTCGTGTTGGGATTGGTTGACCAGGGACTGACCATGGGTGTGCCCAATTCGTTGGCCTTGCCGCCGGCCGGCACTGCCTGTTTGGAAGATTGGGGCCCGACAATGGCCAGTACTTCATCTTCGGTGATCATCTTAACGTTGGCTTTGACTGCCGATTCCGCTTTGGACTCATTGTCCTCGATGACCAGCTCAACTTTGTATTTCTTGCCGCCGACTTCAATACCCCCGGCAGCATTTATATCTTCCAGCCACATCTGCGCGGCAAATTTGGTACCCTCCCCCACTTTGGGAATATCGCCGGTCATAGGCGCATTTATACCGATTTTGATGGTCTCCGGGCCTTTGGGACCGCAGGCAAAAAACACCAGCGCTACGACAAAACATGAAACGATTGCTACAGTGAACAGTTTGGTCTTCATCATTTAGCCTCCTTTTTTGCTATCGTTGAGAACGTTTCTATAAACTCTAACAAACACAACCGGTTAAACTGCAAAAGCGATTGGCTCTGTAACATAGGGGAAAAATTTTTCAATGCTAATCAAACCATTAATAAAAGAATCTTCTGCCCGCTCCTTACCCCATCCCATTTCGTTGCCCGGTATGATAAATCACTTCCGGCCAAAAGCGTGGTTCAATCGAGTGAAACCTGAGATCTATTTTGGTTACTCTAAATTTTTTCTGTATATTTTGATGATATCATTAAAAAATAAAATAATTATTGACAGTTTCTCCAGTATTTTTTAAAGCATTAATAATACCCGCCTCAAAATATCAGTTTTGAATGGCAAAAATCAATGCGGATTCTATGAATATCGACCCAATCAATCTCGCGATTATCAAACACCTCCGCAGCGGCAGGAAATCCTACAAAAAAATTGCCGAGCAGCTGTCTGTATCTGAAAACACTGTTCGCACCCGGGTTCACAAACTCATTGACCAGGGGATTTTAGCCATCACCGGTCTGGTGGATCCGGAAGCCATCAACGGTCACCGGATTGTCATGGTGGGTGTAAAATTAAAAACAATGGACCTTGTTACAAAGGGAGAAGAATTCAGCAAATTAAAAGGCGTTATTTCTGTTAGTGTTGTAACCGGCCGGTTTGACCTGATTCTGATGGTGTTGTTGAAAACAGGTTTCGGCCTTCTGGAATTTTACACCGAAGAAGTTTCAAAATTGAAAGATGTTCAATCCGTGGAAACATTTGTGGTATATAAGAGCTATAATTTAAAAATTCCCTATGTCATAGATTGATTGTCACATGATTTTTTATTTTCTTTAGGTTATAAATTCGAAACTAACTAAATCGCAAGGAGGGGTAATGAAAGAAATTACTGAGCTTAATTTCCCGGAAAATGTTCGCTATGCAGAAAGCCACGAGTGGGTTAAAGCCACAGGGGAAACTGCCAAATTGGGAATCACCGATTATGCCCAGGACCAACTGGGAGATATTGTTTTTGTAGAATTGCCCGATGTGGGTGAATCCTTTGAAAAAGGTGCTGAATTCGGCACGGTGGAATCGGTTAAGGCGGTTTCAGAGCTTTACATGCCCGTCAGCGGGGAGATTGTCGCCATCAATGACGCTCTGGAAGACGCCCCCGAACTGGTCAACAACACGCCTTTTTCAGATGGCTGGATGATCGAGGTCAAACTCGAAAATTCGTCTGAACTGGATGCTTTAATGGACAAAGACGCATATCTATCAACTCTGAAAGGATAAGATCGATGCGATATTTTCCCCACACACCTGAAGACATCACCGAGATGCTAAAGACGGTGGGGGTGAGTTCCCTGGAAGCTCTCTTCGACACTATCCCGGCTGATTGCCGTCGCAAAGGCGAACTTAACCTGCCGCAGGCATTAACCGAGTGGGAGTTAAATGACCACATCGACGGGCTATGCGGGCGTATGGCCGTCTCCCCCGAATATAAAGTATTTGTGGGAGCCGGCAGCTATGAACACTATATTCCGGTATCTCTCAATCATCTGTTGAGCCGTTCTGAATTTGTTACATCCTATACGCCTTATCAACCGGAGATGAGTCAGGGTACATTGCAGGCTATCTTTGAGTATCAAACCCTGACGGCCCGACTGCTCGGTATGGAAGTTGCCAATGCCTCGCAATATGACGGGGCATCGGCTCTGGCAGAGGCTGCTTTGATGGCGGTGCGAATTTCACGGCGCAAAAAAGTGGCGGTGTCCCGTTTAGTCCACCCGCATTATCGCCGGGTCCTTGCAACCTATCTGGCCCCCACCGATTATGAAATTTTGGAACTGCCATACCTGCCGGACGGCACGACCGATCTCTCACCCCTGAACGGTATGGATGAACTGGCAGCAGTGATCGTGCAATCGCCCAACTTTTTTGGATGTATCGAAAACTTGAAAACCATCGGAGATAAGACCCGGTCGGAAAAAACACTTTTCATCGTCGGATTCAGCGAGCCGCTGGCTTATGGAATGTTTAAAAACCCCGGCAGCCAGGGAGCGGACATCGCCTGCGGAGAGGGACAGAGCCTGGGAATTCCGCGTTCTTTTGGGGGACCGGCCCTGGGCATGTTTACGACCCTGATGAAATATGTGCGCAATATGCCGGGACGGCTGGTCGGGCAAGCTACGGATATCGAAGGTAAACGAGGCTTTGTATTGACCCTGGCCACCCGGGAACAACATATTCGGCGGGAAAAAGCCACCTCCAACATCTGCACCAACCACAGCCTATGCGCCCTGGCATCGGCCATTTATATGTCCTCTCTCGGCGGCTCAGGCATCAAAACCCTTGCCCGCTTGAATTACGATAAGAGCGAATATCTAAAGGACGCTTTGCGGCAGGCGGGATTTTCTATACCTTTTAAGCAAGCGACGTTTAACGAATTTGTTGTTCAATTCAGAGACGGTTTTGATAAGACCTATGAACGTCTGACAGCTGAAAAAATTATCGCCGGACTGCCACTGGAGTGCTACTATCCTGAACTGGCCAATCATTATTTATTGTGCGTTACCGAAACCATCAGTAAGCAGGATATGGATACATTACTTCGAAAAGCTCAAATAGCTGATTGCTGATTTGTATTTGCGTCGGCAAGTGAATGAAATTGATAAATACATAAAAACTCGAAATTCGAATATCGAAACAAATTCGAATTTTGATTTTACCGGACGACCAGCAGGCCCCAATGAAACTTGCCTGATACCGGTTAGTCCGGAATAGGAGATCAAGCGATGAAAGAATTTCCAGGTGTCACCGGTCTGATCCTGAACGAACCCTTGCTCTGGGAAAAGGGGAAAAAAGGAAGATGCGGATTTTCCATGCCGCAGCGGGATGTCGAATCGTTTCCAGTAGATGAAGACCTGGTCGGCGACGGACCGGATTTTCCCGATCTGAGCGAAGTTGATGTCGTTCGGCATTACATCCGCCTGTCTCAATGGAATTTTGCAGTGGACAGCGGTATGTATCCACTGGGTTCATGCACGATGAAGTATAACCCCAAAACAAACGAAAGGCAGGCCTCCCAGCCTGGCTTCGCCGCAGCCCACCCCATGCTTCACCCGAATCTTTGCCAGGGCATCCTCAGACTGATGTATGATCTTGAACGATTTCTGGTAGAAATCACCGGCATGGATGCCGCCTCCCTTCAACCGGCCGCCGGCGCTCACGGGGAGCTTGCCGGTATGCTGCTTTTTTATGCCTACCATCAAAGCAAGGGCAACCCCCGGTCCAAAATCATCGTTCCGGACACAGCTCACGGAACCAACCCCGCCAGTGCGGCCCTGTGCGGCTACAAACCGGTGGCGATAAAATCCAACGCCAAGGGTATCCTGGCCCCCGAGGATGTGGCCGCTGTTATGGATGAAGAAACCGCCGGTATCATGGTTACCAATCCCAACACTCTGGGACTTTTTGAAGCAAATATCAAGAAGATTGCCGAGATTGTCCATGCCAAAGACGGTCTCGTTTATGGCGACGGGGCAAACATGAATGCCGTCATGGGGATTGCCGATATGGGGGCAATCGGCATCGATGTGTTGCATTTAAATCTCCACAAGACCTTTTCCACTCCCCATGGCGGCGGCGGACCGGGAGCCGGGCCGGTTTGTGTTCTAAATCACCTGGAGCCCTTTTTACCCGTGCCCCGTGTCATCCTTGAAAATGGCCGGTATATGCTTGCAGAAAACTTCCCTGAATCCATCGGAAAACTTCATGCCTTCAACGGCAATATCGGTGTACTCGTCAGAGCCTACAGTTACATCATGAGTCTGGGGGCCGAAAACCTGAAGAGAGTCAGTCAACTGGCGGTCCTCAACGCCAACTATATCAAAGAACAATTAAAAGATACGTTTGAGCTGGCCTATGACCGCCCCTGCATGCACGAGTGTGTGTTTTCAGACAAATTGCAGCAGGCCAACAAAGTTACCACCCTGGACATTGTCAAACGACTGATGGATTACGGATTTCACCCCCCGACGATATACTTTCCGCTGGTGGTCCCGGGGGCGATCATGATCGAGCCGACCGAAACAGAATCCAAAGAGGACATTGATCTTTTTATTCAATCCCTTAAAGCCATTTCCAGGGAGGCTGAAGAGAACCGGCAGCTATTGACGGAAGCGCCAACAAAATGCCGCAGCAGAAGGCTGGATGAAACGGCGGCGGCCAGGAAGCCCTGCCTGACGGGATGACTCGTCAGTTGTTAGTTGTCTTTGGTCCGTTTGAGTGATTATGATTAAACTATGGTAAATATAGCTAGAAAATTAATTCCACCCATATAAATATGGCAAAAGAAACCGGCAGACTTAAGACATCGGACGCCAACATTTGTTGGGCGGTCAATCTGGGCATGATCGAATACAATAAAGCCTGGCAACTTCAATCCGAGCTTGTGGCGGCCAAAGTTAACAGCTCCATTGACAGGGACATCATTCTTTTTTTAGAGCATCCGGCTGTCTTTACCCTTGGCCGTCGGGGCGGCCGCGATTATCTGCTCGTGGGGGAGTCATTTCTGGAGCAGTCCGGTATTCCCGTTGTCCAGGTGGAACGAGGGGGGTATATTACCTTCCACGGCCCCGGTCAACTGGTGGTCTATACCCTTATTAATTTGGAGAATCGCCGCCTCGGGGTAACGGAATTTGTTGCCGCGCTTGAAGAAATCATGCTGCAATCGGTCAGGGCCTGGGGGCTGACAGCCCATCGCAGTTCTGCAAATCCCGGAATCTGGATAGGCCGCCTCAAAATGGGCAGCATCGGAATTGCCCTGCGAAAGGGCATCAGTTTTCACGGTCTGGCCTTGAATATCAACCTGGATTTAACCCCTTTTTCCTGGATCCAACCCTGTGGCCTGGAGGGTGTCTCGATGACTTCTGTGAAGCAGGAACTGGGCAGGGAAATTCCGATGAGGGTCGTTCGCCATACCGTAAAAAAGAACTTCCAATCCGTTCTGGGAATAGATCTCAATGATATCAGTTACCCTGATTTGCAGCAGCAACTCTGATTTAAGATTTTTTTAGAATGACTCAGCCATCAAAATCCACCGCATTCATCAAAAAGCCCGACTGGCTGAAACGACGCCTGCCGACCGGATCTGCTTTTGAGAAAGTCAAAGGGATGATCGGCCGGGACCGGCTGCACACCGTGTGCCAGGAAGCCAAGTGTCCCAATATCTGGGAGTGCTTTTCGCACCATACAGCAACCTTTCTAATTATGGGATCGCGATGTACGCGCAACTGCCGGTTCTGCTCTGTACCGCAAGGAGACCTGGAACCACCCGATCCGGAAGAGCCGGCCCGGGTTGCCCGGGTTTCACGGGATATGGGGTTAAAATATGTGGTCATCACATCCGTCACCCGGGATGATCTCACAGACGGCGGGGCCGGAATATTTGCCGAAACGATTAAAGAAATCCGCCATCAGATCCCGGATGCTTGGGTGGAGGTCCTGATCCCGGATTTTCAGGGAAACAAAGAAGCCCTTTTTACGGTTCTGCAGGCCAAACCCGATGTATTAAATCACAATATTGAAACGGTTGCGCGCCTTTACCCCAGGGTACGCCCCCAGGCAAATTACCACCGATCCCTCCAATTGATACAACGCGCCCGCGAATCCAACCCTGACTTGCCGACCAAATCCGGACTCATGCTGGGTTTGGGGGAATATTTCGATGAAATCGAAATGACCCTCGAGGATATGCTCCAGGCCGGCTGCCGCATACTCACCCTGGGTCAATACCTACAGCCTTCAGCAAATCAATTGGCTGTGGAACGCTATATTCCTCCGGAAGAATTTGAAGCCTGGCGCGATAAAGCGCTTAAATTGGGCTTTGCCGAAGTCGCCAGCGGGCCGTTTGTCCGAAGCTCCTATCATGCCAAGGAACTATTTCGAACAGTAAAAGCTTAATAATTTATTGAGTGACGAACACAATTTAAGTAAAATAAATCAGAGTATAAAATCAGAAGCACGAATACCGAAATCCGAAACAAATTCTAAATTCGAATTTTTAAAACTTGTTTTGAATTTCGGTCATTCTTTTATTGGGATTTGTTTCGTATTTCGAAATTCGATTTTCGAGTTTTGCCAATACTTAAAGATGCCTGCCCATAGATAAGTAGGTTAAATCACATTTGGATGGGGTACAACTTTGAGCAAACATCTAACCTGGGCGGAAGTCGACCTGAACGCTTACGCTCATAACCTCACCGAACTGAGACGAATCGCCCACGGGGGAACCCGGCTGATGGCAGTGGTCAAGGCCAATGGCTACGGCCATGGTGCCGTCGAAGTCGGCCGGCAAGCTATAGATGAAGGTGCAGAATATTTAGGGGTGGCCAGGTTAAACGAGGCCGTTCAATTGCGGGAGGCCGGCCTGGGTGGCCCTATATTGATTTTTGGCTACACGCCACCGGATCTGGCTGGATCACTTTTCAAATATGATCTGACCCAAACTGTTTACTCCATTAAAGCCGCAAACATTTTGTCCGACCTTGCCGGTCAGCAGGGCCAAAAACTCAACGTTCACATTAAAGTCGACAGCGGCATGGGAAGACTCGGGCTACTGTTAAAGGAACCGGCCGCTGGCAGCCAATCTGATCGACCAAACTTGATTCCGGTTCAAGAAGCCCTTAGGATCAGCCGCTTGCCCGGTCTGGCGGTGGAAGGGATTTTCACCCATTTTGCAACTGCTGACAGTGCCGACAAATCTTATGCCCGGCGACAGCTGGAAAAATTTCTGGATTTTACCAACCTACTTCGCCGGGAAGGTCTGGAGCCCCCCTTAATGCATGCCGCCAATAGCGGGGCATTAATCGACATACCGGATTCGCATCTGGATATGGTGCGACCCGGAATTGCGACTTACGGGCTCTATCCGTCCGATGAAGTCAATAAAAACAATCTTGACCTCAAGCCGGTCATGACACTGAAAAGTCGCGTTGTCCACATAAAGCAAGTCCCGGCCGGCTTTAACGTCAGTTACGGCATGACCTATCAAACTCAAAACCCCACCACCATTGCCACGGTCCCGATAGGGTATGCCGATGGACTCAACCGCCTGCTCTCCAACCAGGGCCACATGCTGATTCACGGCCAAAAAGCACCCATCGTCGGCCGGGTTTGTATGGACCTGACCATGCTCGATGTGGGCGGCATCCCGGGAGTGGAGATGGAAGATGAAGTCATTGTTTTCGGAAGGCAAGGAAACACAAGCCATCACCGCTGATGAGGTCGCCGCAGACTTAAATACGATCAATTATGAAATCGTGTCGACCATCACCGGTCGGGTCACGAGGGTATACCGTTAAATCCTGACAGGGTCTTTTTCATCTGGAGGGGTTTCTAAATCTCAGATCATGTCCAAAGGCAGGGCTTGAAAAAGCTCATAGCCTAGCGCTCATAGCTCATAGTAAAAAAGGATTTCAATCCTTCAGACTGTCAGCTATCAGCTATGAGCTGTCAGCTAATATGTATGTGAGTATTTCTAAGAGGCTCGTAAAGCACCTCTAAATTATAACGGATTTAAGCCGAACACTTTTGTAACGATGCCCTATTTCGCCACCAAAGATGGGTGCAAAATTTTCTATCGGTCCCACGGTATTGACACATCTTATCGGGTCGTTATTTTCTTAAACGGCACCACCCAGACCACTCTGTATTGGGGTGCACATGCGCCTGCATTCTCGAAGCAGTTTCGGTTGCTCTTCTATGACGCCAGAACACAGGGACAAAGTGAGTTCGGAGATGAACCCCTTACGTTAAAACTGCATGTTACCGATCTAAAAGAATTGTGCGCCCATTTAGGCATTGACAAAGCACACCTGGTGGGCCTAAGTCATGGTGCCCGCCTGGCACTGGCGCTGACAAACGATTCTCCTGAAATGGTTGATCGCCTTGTCCTGTGCAGCCTCGGTGCTAAAACGAATTATCGTTCCCGGGTTGCGGTTCAGTCATGGATAAAAATACTGCAGCTGTCCGGTTTAGAGGCCATGGCCTGGGCTGCCCTGCCAACCGTGTTTGGAAGCAATTTTTTAAGACACCATCATAAAGCAATGGCGATGATCGTGGCTGCGGTGGCGAAGCGCAATAATAAAAAAGCACTGATTGGCCAACTGCAGGCCATATTACGTTACCCGGCGCCGGAGCGTATGCCGGACGGCTTCAGTCGACCGACTCTCATACTGTCGGGTTTGGAAGATGCCCTCGTTAGCCCGGAGGATGCCGGGCTGCTGGCAGATTTTTGCAGCGCCCGGCATGAACAACTGACCGGAATCGGTCACAGTATTCCGGCTGAAGCACCCCGCATGTTTGAGAAACTGGTGCTGGATTTCTTAACCCAAAAACGCGGTGGTGAAAAAAATATAAGTACTGTCGATGTAAGCGAGATATTTTGTGAAAGGTCGTCATTAATGCGAGAAATCATTCTGATCAATATAACCGGCAAAGATAGGCCGGGTTTAACTTCCAGTTTAACCAAAATCCTTGCTCAATATGCGGTCGCCATTCTGGACATCGGCCAGGCGGTTATCCATGATTATCTGTCCCTGGGCATTCTGGTAGAGATACCGCCGGTGCATTCATCGTCTTCAATCCTCAAGGATCTACTATTCAAAGCCCACGAACTGGGTATCCAGGTACGGTTTTCCGCCATTGATGAAGAAAGCTATACTGGCTGGGCAACGGAGTACGGGCAGGAACGCCGGATCATCACCCTGCTCGGTCGCAAACTGACGGCGACCCAACTGTCAAATGTCACGGCCGCCATCGCAACTCACCAATTGAATATTGATGTAATCACCAGGCTCTCGGGGCGGGTTTTTCTGGATGCCCCCGATTTATTGCCCAAAGCCTGCGTGCAATTGACCGTTTCCGGCACACCGGATAATCCCGGACAACTGCGCGGAAAACTGCTTGCAATTTCAAAAGAGACCGGAATCGATATATCATTTCACGTGGACGATATCTATCGCCATGCCCGTAAACTGGTAGTTTTTGACATGGATTCCACCCTGATCCAGGGGGAGGTGATCAATGTCCTGGCCGAACATGCCGGTGTGGGCGACCAGGTGGCCCGGATTACCGCATCCGCCATGATCGGTGAAATGGACTTCAAAGAAAGTTTAAGGCGGCGAGTCTCCCTGCTGGAAGGCCTGGATGCCGCGGTGCTGAAGCAAATCGCCCGGGACCTGGTCCTTACCGAGGGTGCCGAGCGGGTAATCCAGACCTTAAAGAAACTTGGCTACAAGATTGGAATCATCTCCGGTGGCTTTGATTTCTTCGGTGAATACCTGCAAAGCAAACTGGGATTGGACTATGTCTTTGCCAATGTACTTGAGATCGAAAACGGCAAGGTCACCGGAAATGTTAAGGGGGACATCATCGACGGGCCGAAAAAAGCTGAAATCCTTAAAACCATCGCCACGGTGGAAAACATCAGCCTCCAGCAAACCATTGCCGTCGGGGACGGTGCCAATGACCTGCCGATGATCAGCATCGCCGGCCTGGGAATTGCGTATCACGCCAAACCCGTCGTAAAAGAAAATTCCGAACAGTCGATCTCCAGCGTGGGCCTGGACGGGCTGTTGTATTTAATGGGTATCAGTGAGAGAGAAATTCAGCAACGCTAACGAGAAAGGGATCATTTTCTCACTTACCAATTCGACCGCTTTAATTTAGACATTTATTCTGGTTCGCAAAGGTATGCTTCCAGCTGACGGCGGAAGTGATCTGAGGCTATCTTTTGACTCTGTTGAACACCATCCTCAAAACGCCAGCTGAAAGCCTACTGCCTGCCTATCATTTAGAGGGTCTGCGCTTCAGCATTTGGGCCTGTTCCGGGGTAATGGTCCCCTCAGCAAGCCCATTTTCAATCAACCGGGTCATGATTGCATGCCGCTGGACGCGCTCTTCCATTTTTTCAAGGATCTCTTTTTCTTGTTCTGTGGTAATGCTACCGTTCACAGCTGCCTGCTTTATCATTGCGCTTATGTTGGTGCGCATGGCAGCACGAAAAGCTTCCCGGTCCACTCCATAATCTTCCAGTAAGCCGCGCACCCGCTTTTCTTTGAGTTTTAGGCTGACGTCCTCGGCAGATTGCTTTGTGATATCGGCCAGTGTTTGAACCATCAGGTTTTTGTATTGATACTTTGTTAGAAGCTCAAGGCCCCTGTCTCCATGCGAGCGATGCTTCGCCCAACCGCTGTGCGACCTGTCACCCGATCCGCCTGCAACGGCCATCCCGGAAAGCACGATGCCAACTACCAATACACTGCCGATCACGATTGTTTGAATCTTTTTCATAACTACCTCCTTAAATTGAAAGTTAAATTTGAAATAAAAGCCCCTTTGGCTTCAACTCCAAGATAACAATCAATTGTGGAGAAAATATGTAGGAAAAATGTGAAGATTGTAGGGAAGCAAATTGACATTCAATTGTGAAGAAATTGTGGAGAAAGGATGATAAGTTTGTGAAGGGTAATGATTTGTTTGAAATGTGGGTAAAACTATATTATTTACTGAGTCAGGATACGGAAAGAAACAACATCCATACTTTGGCATAGAGGGTTAAAGTGGGAATCAAACTTTACTATAAAATTTTTGGCGCCTTTTTATTGACATCTGTTCTAGTGGTGGCCCTGATGATCGGTATCATGCGATTTTACGTGACTCGCAATTTTACGGATTACGTCAACAATGAGGCCCTGGAAAGGCTCAGTGCACTGAGAGTCGAATTGAAGGAAGAATATGAGAGGCATCAGGGCTGGCAGCGGCTGAAGGACGACCCTTTACTGTGGGAGAGAATGCTGCGATCAAACCCTTTATTGAAAGGTGTTGATCGCCGGAAGCGCCCATTGGAATCTGAGGCTTATAAAAACCAGTCAAGTGCGGAACGGTCTGCGGGCATGCGGCCGCCAAAACCACGGGACCGCCTTGCTAGATTCGCCCGGGGGCTTGCCCTTTTTGATGCCCAAAAACAACACGTCGCAGGCGGGCGGCCCGGCAGGCCTCTAAATAGCTATACATTAAATGTTATTAAGGTCAATGCCAAAACCGCAGGCTGGTTAGGGCTTCACAAACGGGAGCATTTATCGAACCCACTGGTGGTCGCTTTCTTAAAACGGCAATCCCAGGCATTTTACCTTATCGGGGGGCCTATCCTGCTGCTCGCCGCCGTCGTGGCCTTTCTATTGTCCAAACACCTGCTGGCCCCCATCAAACAGCTCACGGCCGGAACACAGGCGTTAAGCTCCCGACAGTTTACCAAAAGAATCGACGTTCAATCCCAAGATGAACTGGGCCAACTGGCCGCTGATTTCAACACGATGGCACAAACCCTTGAGAAATATGAGCATATGCGCCAACAATGGATCTCTGATATCTCCCACGAATTAGGACGCCTTTGTCCATCCTGCGCGGCGAGTTGGAGGGGGTCATAGACGGGGTTCGGGAAGTCAACCGGGAGGTCCTTGAATCTTTGCATGCTGAAGTCATGCATGTCAGCAAAATTGTAAATGACCTTCATCAATTATCGCTGGCTGACACCGGAGCCCTTGCTTTTAAAAAAGAGCCGGTGGATCCCATTCAAATTCTAAAAAATATCCTGCAGATATTTCGCAGTCGATTAGAACAACGGAAAATAGAACTGCATGACAATCTGGAACCTGTCGAACCTGTTATCATCTTAGGAGATGCGGATCGCCTGACACAACTCTTTTCCAATCTATTGGAAAACACACTGCGATACGCGGATGTTCCCGCTAGATTGAAGATCTGGAACATCCGCGTACAGAACCGGTTAACGATTTATATCGAAGATTCGGGACCCGGTGTGCCGGAAGAATCGTTGGTGCATTTGTTTGACAGATTATATCGGGTGGAAAAGTCAAGAAGTCGGTCACAGGGTGGAAGCGGTCTGGGTTTAAGCATCTGCAAGAGCATTGTGGAAAATCTCGGGGGTGAAATCAGGGCCGCCAATGGGACGTCGGGAGGGCTTCGAATTGAAATAGTGTTGCCGCTGATGGAAGGCTAAAAAATAAATAGGTGAGACCGCATGACCACCAAACATATCCTTATTGTCGAAGACGAGCCGAAAATTGCAAAGCTGATGGGCGATTATTTGGAAAAAGCGGGCTATAAAACCGCTCATCTGGAGCGCGGAGACGCAGTCATTCCTTTCATCAAAAGGGATCGACCGGATCTGATTCTGCTGGACATTATGTTGCCCGGCATGGAGGGCACAGATGTCTGCAGGGAAATCCGCAAGTTTGCCGACACTCCAATTATAATGATCACTGCGCGGGTGGAGGAGATCGACCGCCTGATAGGTCTGGAACTGGGAGCAGACGACTACATCTGCAAACCATTTAGCCCAAGGGAAGTGGTTGCGCGGGTGAAAGCCGTGTTGCGGCGTGCTTTTCCCAAGCCTGATGCAAAAAAAAGGCTCACTGCCGGGCTGCTGACGCTGGAAGAAGACGCCCATCAGGTGCTTATCGGCAGTAAGAATTTGAATTTAACCCCCAGCGAGTTCGGTTTGCTAAGAGCATTCATGTCCTACCCGGACCGAGTTTTTTCCCGCAGCGAATTACTTGATAAAGTTCAGGGCTATCAGTTTGAAGGCTATGAGCGAACAATTGATAGCCATGTAAAAAATCTCCGGAAAAAAATTGCCGTGATAATTCCTGATAAGGAAATCATCAGCACGGTCTATGGCATTGGCTACAAATTTATCATGCCGGCCGACCAACCGAAACTGAGAACCAAATGAAATAGCGCTACATCGAAATGGATCCCTTACGAAAATCGGTGGTGCCGATCAGGGCATTGATCAATACCGGTTGGCCATTTTTTGCGGCCTGTTTGGCTTCTTGAAAAACAGTATCAACGTCTTCTTCTTTATCCAGTAAAAAGCCTTTGGCGCCGAAGCCCTCGGCCACGATATGATAATCCGTACGCCGCAGTTTAGTGGCCACATCATCCCCGAAAAGGGTTAGCTGGTCCCGGGCGATTTGGGTCCATCCACCGTCGTTGCCGACAACAGCGATCACCGGCAGTTGATGGCGTACAAAGGTGTCGAATTCCTGTAAACTGAAGCCGGCCGCCCCGTCGCCGTAGAGCAGCCATACTTCTGATTCCGGATGAACCAGTTTCGATCCCAGCGCAAACCCGGCGCCGACACCGAGGGTTCCGAAAACACCCGGGTCCAGCCATTGCAGCGGTCCTGACGGTTGCAGGATATAGGATGCGGTGGCCACAAAATCGCCGCCGTCAGCGACAATGATGCTGCTGTCATCGATTACCTTATCCAGCTTTTTTAACATGGCCAGGGGGTTGACGAATTCGGTGTCTTCCTCGGAAGTCTTGGTTATAAAGGCCTCACGCTCATCGTCATTCTTCTTGAGTTCCTGTATCCATGGCTCCCAGGCCGAGGGCTCGGGAGCAAATGCATCCGCCAGGGCACACAGAAAAAGGAAGGGATCCGACTGTACCGCTAAATCCGGCCGGCAATTCAATTTTAAATCCGTCTTGCTCCGGTTGATCGCAATAATTTTGGCTCCGGAACCAATGGAGCGGCCATAATTGAGGCGGAAATCACAGGGCATGCCGGCGATGATCACCAGGTCCGCTTTTTGCAACGCCTTCTTTCTTTGATGACGCATCTGCCTGGGGTGCGATCTGCCCAAAAGCCCACGCGCCATACCGGTCAAATACGCCGGAATACCCAAAGATCCGACGGCTCCCGCAAGTCTGTCGATATTGTCAGGCTGAAGTGTGGCCTGGCTGCCGACAATCAGGACCGGTCTTTGCGACAGGGCAAGCAACTCTATGGCTTTGGATACGGAACTGCTGTCAAAATTCACAGATGTGACTTTGTATTCACCGGGCTTCATTTCTTCAAATTCACAGGCAAACATTTGATCGACGTGCCGCTGCAGATAAAAATCCAGCAATTTGCTTCGCATCCCGCTTTTGCGTTCGGCATCCGGTTTGGCGCCGTACCACTGCCGGACAAGGGATTCGTTGTAGAGAATATCGATCGGGCATTCGACAAATACGGGTCCGGGAACCCCTGAGCGGCAAACGTCAAAGGCTTTTTCCATCACGGGCACAACATCGCAGTTGCGCTTGATGGTGACCGCCATCTTGGCGATGGATTTCAGCAGGGAAAGTTGGTCGATGTCTTGCAGGGCCCCCCGGTTTTTAAGCACCGTCGGTGCTGCACCGCCCAGCAAAATCAGCGGTGTTTGCGCCATCTGGGCATTTTTAAGTGCCGTCAGCGAGTTGGTGACGCCCGGGCCGGCGGTCACGGCGGCGACGCCGGGAACACCGGTAATCCGTCCGACGGCATCGGCCGCAAACACGGCATTTACCTCATCCCGGACATCAACCACACGGATCCCCTCTTTTTTGGCTCCGGTCAAAATGGGTGAAATGTGGCCACCGCAAAGGGTAAACAAAAACTGAACGCCCTGTTCACGCAACACCTGGCCGATAATGTCACCGCTGTTTATTTCCATAATTTCCTCCGCCGAAAAATCTCCGGTTCTGAAAGCCACCAACTTTCGTGAAATACGATTTCTACAGTATCATTCATAATGTCAGACTTTTCTGATATCACCCGCCGTCGGCCAATAGGTCCGTCAAAACCGACTGAAGCATTTTATCCATGCGCTTTAATCAGCGCGGACAGGCCTAAAGTTTCCAGGGTGCTGTTTTCCGGTTTGCCGCTTTGCACGTCCCATCCCATGGCCTGCCGGTATTCACGGGCAAGGCTGTCGACGTCAAGGGACACCCCGGCAACGGGGCCTTCCGACTGGGTGGGCCGCCCGGCCATCCGTTCCGGCAGTTTGACCTCCGACGGTTGAATGCCTTCACGGACATTGAAACACTGCCGCAGGGTCTGGATACGTGCCCCGGTAGTTAATACCTCTGAAATATCGAGGTCCCACCCGGTAACCGCATTGAAAAACTCAATCAATTGAAAATTACCGAAATACATCAGCGGCATGATACATAGGCCGGCACTGGCACCTACCTGCAGATAAGCGGAAGCGGTGGCGCTGACAGGGCCTTTGCCGGTATAGGTATAGCGATCATAGGCTTCGATCTTCAATTCCGCATAGGGCCCAAACGCGCCGGGGCCACCGTCAATTCGAGCCATGGGAGCAGCCGTGTGCCGTCCCGGTGTTGGATCACACACGAACCCGGTCGCCCGGCTGGGAAGAAAAAGGGCATTGTGCAACCCGGGCTCCTGGCCGCCCACATGGATGGCAAACCGCCCGGCACCACCGCCAATTTTTTCAGCTGCTATTTTAACGCCGTCGGCGAGGACATCGCCGAATCCCTCCCGGGCAATCATCCTGGCCACCATGTCAACCATGGCTTTGCCATTGCCCCAGGTCAGCGAGACACCATCCATATCGGATTCGGTGATGACACCATTTTCAAAACACTCCATGGCAAATGCCAGGGCGGTTCCGGCGGAAATGGTGTCCAGGCCGCTGCGATTGCACATGTCGTTTAATTTGATAATGGTTTCAAAATCATCACACATACACATCGTACCGAAGGCGCCGATGGTCTCATATTCGGGCTTTTTGGTTTCACCGACCGGGTATTTTCCATCGGAAACAGTGAATATACCGCCACAGGCGATGGGACAGTTCGCACATCCGTATTTCCGGGTTTGATGTTTAATGATCGCTTTGGCATCGGTTAGGTTTTCAATATTGGGAAAGGCCTGTTCACCGGTCATTTGCCAATTTTTGATCGGGGTTGCGCCGGTGGCCACAAGCGATTCGGTAAGTCCGCAGGTACCGTATTTCATCAGTATCTGCGGAAACCCATCCATTTCACGTATGTCTTCAATGAATTTTTTGCGGAGCCGACCCAGGACTTCTTTATCTGCAATGGGAACCTTGCCGGTCCCTCGCACGACAACCGCTTTCAACTTTTTGGCCCCCATCACAGCACCCACTCCTGAACGGGCCGCAAGGCGTCCACCGTCATTTACAATGCCGCTGATCAAGGAGATTTTCTCAGAGGCCGGCCCGATGCAAGCCATCCGGATTTTTTTATCGTTGGCTTCTGTCCGCAGGGTTGCCTCGGTGTCGACAATATCCCGACCCCATAGGTGGGAGGCATCTTTCAACTCAATCCGGTCATCGGCGATCATCAGGTAACGGGGAGAAGATGCCATGCCGCTTACAAAAATCGCATCCCAACCGGCAGCCTTCAGTTCGCTTCCGAAGTATCCACCGGCGTTGGCGTCGCCCCAACCACCGGTCAGTGGGGATTTGCATACCGCCATGTAGCGGCTCCCGGTGGGCGTTTGGGTGCCGGTTAACGGTCCGGTCGTAAACCCAAGAAGGCTTTCCGCCCCTAAAGGATCGGCCCCTTTTTTCTGGCGCTCAAATAGAATCCGTGCACCCAGACCCTGCCCCCCGATAAACTGCCGGGCCAGATCTTCATTCAGCTCTTCGGTTTGGATTTCACCATTTGTTAAATCAACAAATCCAATTTTTCCAGCATAACCCCCAACCATTGGACACCTCCCCCATTGTGATACTATGTCTGATGATCATTTTTTATATAACCAATTAAAATTCCAGTCAAAATGTTTTGTTCGGCTGCAGATAAAAAAAAGATGCCTTGGACAAAGAAAAATTTGAAAGGGCCTGATAAGTTGCTTTTATTTTGACAACTTACCCTATTTTTTATATAAATTAAGGTTATCGGTATGATTCCTTCCATTTGATGCCAATTCCCGGACAAGCAGGTAACGGAATGCTGCATGCCGGTGCTATCTGCAACGGGATAGACGATTGGCCGAAGAAATACGGGAGCTCCATCGCGTTGACTGAAAAGAAAAACATATTTTCGCACGGTTTAGCCCAACTTAAAAACACTGGATTTCTGAAAAAAATCCTGAATTTCAGAAATCAAAAGCGGTTTTCGACCTACCTGGTAACAACATTTGTTGTGTTTGCGACCCTGTCTGTCCTTGTCATCCTGGCGGCATTATACGGTTATTTTGGCAAGCAAGTCGAGTCGGAATTTCGCCAGAAAATTCTGGCAGAAAAAGGTCAGGTTGAAATCATTCTAAACAACCGTATTTCAAGCATCAGTGGAATGTTGAAGGATCTCGGATCCGACAACATAATCCGGGTAACCGTCATGCTCGATGATCAATCTGAGCTTGAAGATCGGGTCTCCGAATTTTACCCATCCAAGGAGGGCGTTTATTTCTTTGTTAAAAAACAGAATGAAAGTTCAGTTATTCCTGATACCTATCTAAATTTATCCAAAAAACTAATCGATTTTGCTCAAAAAAGCTATCCCTATGGTGAAATGTTCGAGGACGATGGGAAGACACGTTTGGTCTGGTGGTTTTCAACCCCCATCATGCATCAAACCCAGATGATGGGAACAGCCTACACCCTGTATGACATGACCCAGGATCATAATCTGATTTCAATCATTAATCAAACGGTAGGTGGTGATGTTTCCATTGTGAAGGCCGATCGACTCTACAGCTTAACCTCCCAGACGGCGGTGCCTATCAGTGACGACATGCGTAAAAATATCGCCATGAAAATGGAGCTTCTCCCGCTGGGCAATAAGCTTATTTTGTCTAAAATCGACGGAGTTGATAACCTTTATTTCCAGTCCTCCCTGGAAGCCCTGGTCAGTGCGAAACGGAAAGTGAGTTTATGGATCGGACTACTTTCGATTGTCATTCTGACACTTTCAATCATAATGTCCATCTACCTCGGGAAGAAAATGGTGGCGCCCTTACGTCAAATGACGAAAAAGGCCATCCGAATCTCCGAGGGAGAAAAAGATCTTCTGTTCGAAAACAAGGACAGCAACTACTGGGAATTCAACCAACTATCCCAGGCCTTCAATTACATGCTGGCTAATTTAAAGGATGCCGAAGAGCAATCCCGGTATAAAGAATTGCTCGAAAACGTGGATGATGCGGTATACATCCTTGATAAAAAAGGAAATGTGCTGGAAGCCAATGAGGCCGCCTACTATCAGTTGGGCTACAAACCGGAACAATTTTTTGAATTAAACCTGACCGATATCATTCCGGCAGACGATGCCGCTTTAATCATCAATCAACTCGGATTAAATATTGAACTTAAAACCCCAAAAAAGATCACGGTCGAAACATCCCATATAAGCATAGATGGTGAACCTATTCCGGTGGAAATCCACTCCCGGGCAATATCCTACAGGGGACGCGATGTTATTTTAAATGTAGCTCGGGATATCAATGCACGCATAGAAGCCGAGAAGGAAAAAAAGCACCTGGAAAACCAGCTGATTCATTCTCAGAAGATGGAAGCCGTCGGCACCCTCGCCGGCGGCATCGCCCATGACTTCAACAATCTTTTGATGGGTATCCAGGGATATATTTCCCTGATGCGCCTGCAAACGACCCCTGATGACCCCAATGATGAATACATTCAGGGCATTGAAAACGCGGTCATGAACGCAGCCAATCTCACCAATCAACTGCTGGGTTTCGCCCGGAAGGGTAAATATACCCTGCAGCAAACCTCTATCAATACGATCGTTGAAAACAGCAGCAAAATGTTCACCCGCACCCGCAAAGAAATTGTGATCCATAAAAAACTTCAAAATGATCTCTGGAGTGTTAAAGTCGATCCGGGTCAAATAGAGCAGGTATTGATTAATCTTTACCTCAATGCCTGGCATGCCATGGGTGACGGTGGCGATATTTATATACAGACGGAAAATATTAGCCTGAGTAATGAGTACTGCAAACCCTTTGAAGTATCTCAGGGAAATTATGTAAAAGCTTCCGTGACGGATACCGGCGTGGGCATCGACCAGGATATCATCGAAAGAATTTTTGAGCCGTTTTTTACCACCAAAGATGTGGGCAAGGGGACCGGCCTCGGCCTGGCCTCGGCCTACGGCATTATAAAAAATCATAATGGAATCATAAGGGTTTACAGCGAGAAAAATCACGGGACGACTTTCAACATTTACCTGCCGGTCTCGGATTTCGAAAAGGTACAGAACATCGAAATAAGCAACGAAATGGTAAAAGGAAACGAGGCGATTTTGTTGGTGGATGATGAAAAAAGCACGATTCAGGTTGAAAAGTTGATGCTCAGGGAGCTAGGCTATCAAGTGGTTCCTGCACTGAGCGGCAAAGAAGCCATCGAGCTGTATAAAGAAAAAATGGTTGATCTTGATCTGGTGGCACTGGATATGATTATGCCCGAAATGAACGGCAAGGATACATACGATGCATTAAAGAAAATTAATCCAGAGGTTAAAGTGCTGCTGGTAAGCGGTTACAGCTTGAATAAACAAATTGAAGAATTAATGGAAAAGGGTTGTAACGGATTTATACAAAAACCTTTCGATATCAAGCAGTTATCACTTAAGTTAAGAGAAGTGCTGGAGAATTGATTGGTGTGTTTGGTATTTGGTGTCTAGTGTTCTTGCAAACCCGTAGAGCAGGATTCATTTGGTACCAAATACTAAACACGAAACACTAAAAACTTGGTGAATTCGGCTTTTCCGAATTCATCATTCGACATTTTTCATTCTTTTATAGGGCCCCAGAATGATCTCGATGCGTCGATTCTGGCGGCGACCTTCTTCGGTTTTATTGGGGGCTACCGGTCTGTATAAGCTGTAACCGCGGGCCGATAGCCTCTCAGGCCGGATCCCAACCTCTTGCTGGAAAAAGCGGGCTACGGCTGCTGCTCTGGCAGTTGAAAGTTCCCAGTTGCTGGGAAAGCGTTGTCGCAACGCCGCACTTAAAGGGACATTGTCCGTGTGACCCTCCACCACAATATCCTGGTCTTTGGCAACCTTCAAAGAGCCGGCCATAATCCTCAATAATTCTTTCCCCCCGGGGTTAATATCAACACTTCCGGAGTCGAAAAGAATCTTATCTATAAATATGACTTTCAGCTTATCGTCGACTTCGACGACTTCAATTTCCTGGGCGGAAATTTGATCTTTTAAGCTGGTCTCAATCGTCTTTTTGGTATCATCCAGCAACTGGATGACCCTACCCTGAAGTTGGATAACAGACCGTCGCTTTTCTAATTCCAGTTTGAGGGTATTAATATTGTTTTGTTGCTGTTGGTTGATATTTTTCAGATAGGCGTTTTGGGTTTGAAGTTTATTCAGGTTTCTGGATAATTGCCTTTGTGCGGCCTCTGAATTCCTGAGCTCCAATTCCATCCGTTGAAGCTTCACCTCTGTCTGCTTTTGTTTAGCCTGGAGGGTTTCAAGTTCCTGCTGAGCTTCATCTCGTTGGGTCCGGGTTTCCTGCATCTCGGTATAAAGGGGTATTGACGTACAGGCGCAAAGCAACATCGCAAAAAATATTGAGATAACCCATAAAAATCTGATGCGCACGGAAATGCCTCCAGTTGGGAAAACCCCCAAATATGAACTATAGCAAAAGTTTACATATTCTCCTAACACTATTTTACCCCAAGGTTGTAAAAGTCGGAGGGCTTCAGAGTCAAGGCGCCAAGGGTGAAGCCGTAGTTGCCTGCTGCGATCCCTTGACGACACAGGATCTGAAGTCCTCCGGCTTTCCCGACGTACCGCTACCGCGGGGCCCAGAGGGCCAACAACAAGGCAAAATCGACCCCATCCTTGGAGTACACCGATGGGGATATCCAAAAACCATAGCAATAGCTACAATATTAAAAATAATTACAAACCCTTTACTTACCTTTGCCTTGTTGTTTATGCAACTAAGGGGTTTATTCTTTCGACTGAATGTCCCTAAGCGTTGCCTCGTATACCTCGCTCATCGGTCCCCCGATGGCAACTGCCCTTTGGGCGGATTCGAGTGCTTCATCATTTCGCCCCTGCTCCAAAAGTGCCTGGGCAAGATTGTTATAGGCTTCGGCGGCACCCGGGTGATTCTTGACTGCCATCCTAAAAGCGTCTTCTGCCCCATAAAGATCTCCAAGTGCATATAGGCTGTTGCCCAACCCCATGAAGGCTATCAGACTCTGCGGCCAGCGTGTCAGTGCTGTTTGATAGCCTTCAATCGCGGCTTGAAATCGACTGGATTTTTCCAGCCCAAACACGGCTGACAGGTAATCATTCTCTATGGCAATTGCCGGCAACTGGGTCGGCTTGAGCACGATCAGCCCCCAATAGCCGCTGCGGGCCCAGGTTTTTTCAAATGTATTAAAAGACATCATTTTGCGTTCGGTTATACCCGACCGGAGGATGACAGTATTATCTATAAAATCATAACCAATTAATACCGCATAATGCCACACCGGAATCCATGACAATCCGAGGTTTTGCAGCACGATCACAGGATGGCCGGCGGCTATTTCAGGCCATACCGAGTTCAAGCCGAAAATTGGATAGGCGATTCTGTCATGACGGCGGGTAGCGCCGATCATGGCCATTTGCAGACTTCCTTTTTGCGAAGGGGTGTAGACCTGGCTTCGGAGCGCTTCAGGGGTAATCGGCAAATCGCTGTATGTCAGGGCCATGGCGAGCGTGGAAGGACCGCATTGGTAATCGCTCTGGGGGTAAAAGGGGACTGCTTCAAGTTCTATAGTTGGGGGAAGGTTTTCCGGCAGATCTGTTGATTCAAATTTTTTGATGCTTGCACACCCGACATGGAAACCGACAATCATCCACACGAGTAACAAAAAACCGTATAAAGAGCGGCGAATTCGGCAAGCTGGCATACTTTCTTTTAAATCCTTGGGGATTTAACTTACATTAGCGGGAAAAAATTAAAATCAATTTTGCTGACTTAATTTAGTCAAGGTTTCAGCGGCTATCGGTTCAGAGTTCAGAGGTTGATAATTCCCACCGTTAAGTGTTTAAAAATTTTAGCCCTGAACGGTTAACCCTGAACCCCTGAACCTTATTTATTGAAACCTCTGGCTATATAAAGTCGGTATATCCCAGCAACTCCAACACTACCAGCACAACAAAGGCAATGATGGTGACAAACAGTACGGTGCCCCAGAAGCTGCCCCCGGCAGGAAGTTGGTCAATCTTGCCGGCTATTTGCATAACCTCAGCATCGGACAGGCTGTCGATACGTGCTCTGGCCTCGGCCGGATCAATGCCCCGCGCCGCTAATTGGAACTGAACATCTTCCCGATTAAAAAATAATCGCAGCTGATCACGGGCATTCTGCGCGTCCTGATTTGCCAGGACGGCTTCTGTTCCGACCATGGCGGCCAGAACCGAAGGCACCGGTGCGAAGAGCAGCAACAGAACCAAGGTCATCAAAATGCTTACCATCTTCTCGACTCTTTTTATCCGACGCATGAAGGGCTCCTTATTTCGATATCTGTTAAAAGATTAGCAAATAGAAAATCAAACGTCAATTTTCATGGGTGCGTCAACACGGCTGCGTCATTTAAACAGATAGTTGACTGAGAATACGAATGTTAGTTGCTTAATGAAAATCATGAAAATTCCAAGCACCAAAAACCAAATCTCAACTGGTTTAGGATTGACTCTGACGTTCACATCGGCGCGTCAAAGGCTTTGTCGTACCCTGTTAATTCGACATAACCCTGGCCGACAACCGGCCGGCCGGCCCTTGTCCCCTCAATGGATACACTGCCTTCCCAGTATATCACGCCGGTGCTTGCCGAGGTTTGCATCTCTTGATCCGCCAGGTTGGGTGAAATGGTTAGATCGAGCAAACTCGGAAAAATCTGCAGCCGCCAACCGGCCGGATATACCGCTTTGGAATGCGGGCTTTTCCAGGTGCTCAGTACGGTTACCAAAAATTCATGATTACTGATATGGTGATTTTCGCCTCCATTGTCGATAACGGTTGCACTGGATGCCGATCCAATTTCCCCCTTCTCTTTTCTTAGCACAAATGCCATAACTTCCGTCTGATCGGAGAGCTGCAGCGAAAACCAATCCCAACCCTGCAGTTCCGGCTCCAACAGGGCGGTGCTGTATTCATGGTCCATCCAGGCCGACCCTTTTACGGCAACCATGTTTTCACCGATTGACAGCTTGCCTTCAGCGTTGAGCCGCGTGAATGAATAATAACAGCTGGCCCGTTGCGCTGCTGAGCCTTTGAGGCTGTAACCGGCAAGACCGTGCAGCACCGGCGGCTTTGCCGGAGTCAAAGCCAGTTCATAGGAAAATCCGTCTGATTCCACCTTAAGCAAATGCTGGTTCGGACCTATGTGGACCGACCAGTTTTTCAGAAATAAGGTGGTGGTATCATCAATCTGATCAGCACCTGCCATGTTGAGCGCCTGCCGTGATACCAGCTCGGCCTGCAGATGTTGTTTTCCCGTGATGTTGGAAATGGCGCTGTGGGCCAGGTAAACTTGCTGGGTCCGCCAGGCCGACGCCGGCAGGGGCCATTTATGGCGGTCATCGGGCGGGCTGATCTGACGGCGAAAAAACGTCAACTGAAATCCATATTTCTCTCCCGATTCCGCCTGCAGGTTCCCCGTGTAATACCACCACTCGGTGCGATAACCGGGATGCGGGCCGTGATCCTTGGGAAATTCAAGGTTGCAGGGACCGGTGACGGACAAGTAGCCGGTTGGTTCAGTCGCATTGATTACAGGAATCACACAGGCAGCTGTAAATATAGTTACAAGGAAAATGATTGAATTTCTCATTATGTACCAACCAGTAGCTATCTGAGGGAGCTTTCCGAACGATGCTCTATCTGCCGGGGCAATAGCCCGTGCGAGCCGTCACAATATTACCGGGCAACTTTCGTACGGCAGCTATCCCGCTGCGATTAGATCTGAACCAGCCCCAGAGGCCAATGGTTTAGAAGTGGTTTCAAAATCCCAGATGAGGCTCAAGAGCCCCGCAAAGCGGGATTACATGTCTAATCAAAAGAGATTAATGTATGCATCAAGGCGCCGAGCTGGTTTAAAAGCGGAGCGTACTGGCAGTACGTGAGCATTATAGACCAGATCGTAATGCACCTTTAGAAATTAAGATCGATGCGGAATCAGGTCTTGCGTGGCAACGCAGCTATTGGGCCTTAGATGGGGTTTTAAACCATTTCTAATTACTCTCTGAGAAGACTGGCCGGCGGCTCTCTAAATACCATCCTTATCGCCGGGATGGCGGCAGCCAGGGCCGTCAGTATTATCAATGGTAAAGACATTGTCAGGGCCTGCCAGTCGACACTGTACAAAAACGTCCAGCCAAATGACTGCTGATTGATCACATACACCAATAGATAGGAAAGTAGAAAGCCGCAGATAATTCCGGCCACTTCCCCGGCGACCACCAGGAAAGCGGCCTCCCATAATATCATTTTGCGGATCTGTCCGTAGCTGGCCCCGATCGCAAACAGGGTATTCAACTGGCTCGAACGCTCCAGAACCATAACTGTCAGGGTAGTCGTAATTCCTAAGGCGGCAATCAGCAGGGCGATTAACAGCAACACAGTGGTAACCGCAAAAGTTTCATCAAATACCCGCAAGACCCCTTCGCGCAGATCCCGGCCGCTGATCATTTCAAGAGTGTCGCCCCAGCGATCGATAATCTTTTTGCGCAGATCGGCCACAGCACGGTCCAAATCCTGACGGCGGTCCTGAAAGAAAAAGCGCAATCCGCTCCAACGGGGATTATGATATTGAGCCGTAAAGTGTTCCAGGGAATAAAAAACGACGCCACCCTGGGTGCGATAGTCCCGCACCACTGCCAGAATCGGAAGCTCAACCAGAGAATCTTCGATCCGGGCCCGAAATATATCACCGACGGTTAAACCCGTACGGTTTGAAAAAACCTCGGATATCCCGACTCCTTCTCCGCGCTTCAATCGGGAGCGAATTTTTTCGGGGTGGCTGATCATCCAGAAAAAATCCGCATTGCGAAAAAAAGCATCCAGATCGAGAATCTCAAATTCGTAGGGGAAATTATCGTCTCTTAAAAAGTAGCGACGGTTGGGAACAATTTCGACCTCTTTGCCCAAAGCCTTGAACCAGGCAACTGCTTCATCGGAGATGGGGTGTCGAAATTGATTTACCTCGTTTAGTTTGGGTGTCAAGAACAAATCACCACTGACCGTCTGATAGGTCCAGATCTCAACCGTTTGTCGAAAGCTAAAGATCATGATAACCAGCGAGGCAAACAGAGCCACCGCAGTAATTAAGGCCCCAACGGAAACAGCCGTGCGGGTGCCGCTGTCCCGGATATATCGTCCTGCCAGATATGCAGGTGTGCCGGCCGCCCGGCGTAATACCGGCGACAGGGCACTGCCCATCCGAGTCAGGAACCAGGGAGCCAGCAAAGCAAATCCAACAAAAATCAGCAAAATTGCAAGATACCCCGGCAGTGGCATATTCAACACCCCGGGCAGCAGCGACAGTGGTAAAACAAGCACTATGCAAATTAGACCGCCCGCGGCAAGTTTGCGGGGCGATCTCTTTTCCTGCAAACCATGCCTGGAAATTTCCAGGGCTTCTTTAGGCGATACCAGCATCGCTTCCCGGGCAGGCTGCAATGCGGCCAGAACAGAAATGAACACCGTAACGGCAAAACTCAACACAATTTCCCAGATGCTAAGCGAAAGAGTTTCCACCTCAACCCGCACAAAAAGATTGGAAATGGTCTGGCTGACGCCATTCAGCAAATATTTAACTAGAATACTGCTGATCGGTATCGCCACTACCCAGCCGGCAAATCCCAGAAGGGCTCCTTCGGCCAAAAACACCAGAAAGATCAATCGCGAAGATGCACCGGTTGAGCGCAAGACAGCCAGCTCGTGGCGGCGGGAGGCAGCATTTAAAGCCACCAGGCTGTAAACGAGAAACATACCCACAAATAAAGAAGCAAAACTGAGAATGGAAAGGTTCAGCTGATAGGCCCGAATCATTGCCTGGCCGCTTTCCTTGACAGCCGATGGTGAGCTCAGTAAAATGCTTTCGGGCAAATTCGCACGAAATTCTGCCAATTCCAGGTCGGTAATACCAGGTTTGAACAATAAATCAATCCGATCAACCATTCCGTATGCGCCGGTAAACTCCTGGAAAGTGGCTATGTCCGTTATCGCCACCCGCCCTCCTTCAACCAGTGCCAGACCGTATGGCCTCAGAACACCGACAATTTGAAATCCGGCTGTCTGCTGGGCATGCTCAACGGATATAATTTCACCCCGGTGCCATTGATATTGTTCCGCCAGTGGCTGGCTGATGACCAACGTATACGGATCTTTTAACAGATCCAACCAGAAGCCTGATTCCTGCCGGGCTTGCCCATTAATTTGCCAGGTGCGCAAGGGTCGATCCAAAATAGGATCAAAACCGATGAGAAGAAATGGATAGGCCTCCTCGCCTGCAGGCCGGACGTAGGTTGAAAGTAAGGCAGAAGCATTTTTGACGGCCGGATGACGCAGAAGTGCGGTGACCAACTCCTCGGGCACTCGCCCTCCCGGCCGGCTTATCACCCTTTCGGCCCGACCGGTGATCAGATCCATGCTATTGGAAAACGATTCCAGCGAGGCATGGATGGAAAGCCTCACGCTGGTAAAAACAGCAGCTCCCAGGGCGATGCCGAATAGCACCGTCAGCGCCCGGACCGGATGTTTTCGCAGGTTACGAAGACTGAACCAGGCAAAAAATTGGAGGAAGAAAAATATTCGCTGCATATCGGGTGCTTTCGGAAGACTATGTGTTTCGTGTTTTGTGATTAGTTGCAGCAATGTCTGCAAATCCTGCCACACACAAAACACCAAACACTAAAAACACGATGAATTCGGCAGTTATGAATTCATCTCTCTTGATCCACAATCACGCCGTCTTTCAATTTGAAATTGGTTCGTCGCCAGTGAATCCGCAAGTTTGCTGTGCGTGGCGATAACAACCGTTCGTTTCCATTTGCAGTTCAATTCTGCCAGCAGCTTGATGACGTTCTTTCCGTTGCGGCTGTCCAAGTTGCCGGTGGGTTCATCGGCCAGAATAATATCCGGATTGTTAATCAGTGCTCTGGCAATGGCAGTACGCTGCATTTCACCACCGGAAAGCTGTGCCGGAAGGTGGGTGAGTCGTTGATTAAGACCGAGCCAGCTTAACAATTCGGTGGCCCTTGCGATGACGGTTGAGGAATTCTTTCCGGCAAGCAATCCGGGGAGGCAAGCATTTTCCAGTACGTTTAGCGTCGGCATGAGGTTAAAGGATTGAAATACCATCCCCACGATTTCCCGTCTGAAATGCGTTAGATCGTTGGGGGTCGCTTTTGTCAAATCATGCTCGGCAACAGTCAATTCACCACTCGTCGGACGATCCAGACCGGCCAGCAAAGACAACAGAGTACTTTTGCCGGACCCACTGTTGCCTTTCAAAACGACCAATTCTCCGGAGGGAATCAAAAGATCGACAGCATTGAGGCCAATAACTTGGCTTTCACCCAGGGTATATACTCGCGTGAGGTTTTTGGCATTGATGGCAGGCCTGGCCGAATTCGGTTTCATTATGTCGTCATGTAGAGCTAATTTTATTGGCAGAACGATATCGGGTCATGACTCTCCAAATAATGCCTGGATTTTCTCTAAAAAAGTAGACACGGTCAAGCGCAAAGTTTCACCTTCTGTTTTTCATACTCAGGAAGTTTTTTAAGGTTCTTTGATTGTATCTGTTTCACACTCCACCCTCTGGCAGTCCACCGTAATTTGAAAATTGTTGCTCCGACCGCAAACCCGTAGAGACGCAATCCCTCTGGCAGTTAAATGTTTTGATAAGGATCTGAAAGTCTTGCAAAAAACTTGGAAATATCCTAAATAATCTTTGAAGCAGTAAAGGTTTATGAATGCTCAGCGACCATAGCTGTGCAGAATTCCTTTGCCGATTCCACAAAACAGCTCTCAGACCTCAAATGGTTTATCCAGATGTACAACAAATTCTTCGCCTTCAAGGAAAAGCCTTTTATGCTTGCGCCGAACCCGGCCTATCTCTTCCTGGGCAAAAGCCACGAAGAAGCCCTTGCCCATTTGATTTACGCCGTTTCGGAAGGCGAAGGGTTTATTTCGATAACCGGTGAGAGGGGGGTCGGAAAAACAACTATCTGCCGGGCGTTTATTGACCGCCGGGACGATAACACCGAGATTGCCTATATCTTCAAGCCGGAGTTGAGCCCCGAAGAGCTGCTGAAAAAGATCAACTTTGAGTTCGGTATTAGAAAAGATACGGACGATATCAAAGAATTCATCGACGCGTTTAATACGTTTTTGATGCAGAAAAGGGTGGAGGACAAAAGGGTCGTACTGCTTATCGACGAAGCACAGAATTTAAGAGAAGATGCGTTGGAGCAAGTCCGCTTGCTTTCCAATCTGGAAACGACCCGGGAAAAACTTTTACAGATCGTACTTGTGGGTGAACCAAAGCTGGCGGAAATGCTTGATTCCCGTGCACTCAGACAGATCGGCCAGCGGGTGTCGGTCAGCTATTATATCAGACCGCTGACCTATGAAGAAACCTGTGCTTACATATACCACCGCATGAGCATTGCTTCACTGGGAGATCAAACGCACTTCGAGGCGTCTGCCTTAAAGCGAATTTTCAAGTTTTCCGGTGGCATTCCCCGCATGATAAATATAGCTTGCGATAAATCGCTTTTTGCCGCCTACAGGCTCAAGCTTAATAATGTAACCGGGGAAATCGTTAGATCTGCCATTTTGGATCTGACCGGCTCGGCGAATTTCCGATGGTTTGCTTTTTTAAATCCTCGTCGGGCGCTGTTGATTGGATTGGGATTCGGCCTGCTGGCAATTTTGATGATGGTTATTTTTTACCCTCAGCAGACCAACAGGCAAGATGACGCCTTAAATGCTGTGGTTAGACCGGCAATCAAAAGGCAACCGCCAAAGCCCAAGGTCAATCCGCTTCCCAGAACGGCTCCGGAACCGACCGCAAAGCCAAACCGTGAAAGTATGCCAAAGTTTACGAAAACTGAAAAACTGGCAGCGAAACCTACGGTCCTGGCTACCTCCAGCCCCGTGTCTGAAAAAGGTTTTGAACTGACTGCTAAAATGTCCTATTCCGTTCAGGTCGGGGCGTTTATCAGCCGAAACTTGGCGCAAAAGCTGGTGGGCACCCTGAGGCAGAAGGGTTATCCTGCAATCATCTTTGAAGTTACTGATCCCAAGACAAGAACCTGGCATACAGTTCGGATAGGAGATTTTCCCTCACGCGAAGCTGCGATCCAGAAGGCTGATGAGTTTACTTCCCGTGAAAAAATGGAATCCGCCGTGCGACCTTTCGAAAAACTATAGGAAAAGTGAAACCTCATAAAACCTGCATAGGGAAAATTCGTGCAGAATTTGCCTCTATTCATTAATTACTCATGGTTTTCACGTTCTGCACAAACGGTCTATTATACTTCCATTTCAATGTAGATTACAATCGAACTTCAATTTTAAATTTTTTAGACGCTTTTGTGAACGCTAACCCTCAAAAAATACCCAAACTACATGATAGCTATCGTGACCCATAAGCTATAAATTTTATAATAATTTTACCATATATGCCTGAAAACTCAATTGATTCTTGCTGCCTGCCATATTTACAATCCTCCTAATAAATTCTCACTCAAGGCAAGCACGTCTATTTTTTATACCAATTAGGCCAATTAAGCAGTCACTGCATGGGTACACGAAATATTAAAAGTCAATTGAATGCCGGCGTTCAGGAATCGGTAAAGAAAAGGCATAGGGGGGCACGGACTTAATCGGTGCGGTTTCTGATGCTTTGTTTAGCTCCGGTTGCGTTCTTGAGAGCCGTTGAGTATGAAACAAACAATGACACCATTGACAAACTTCCGGCAATGAGTCCCAATGCAATCGGAATCAACCCAAATGCACCAAGGAGGCCACCTCCTGCCACAGCGCTGCGTTGTGCAGCATGCAGGGCGTATAGGCCGTATGCAACCAGGAGAATCGAAATTAGAGCCAGCGTGAGATGGGTGTTACGAAGCACCGCACGGAGTTTTGTATTTGGCCGCCAAAGCCTAAATCCTAATATCACCAGCCAGATCAGCCCGGGCATAACGATCAGTAGTGAAAATAAGCCGAAAAACAAATTGAGCGGCAGGAGCGCGATGGCAACGGCAATGTGTGCAGCGCCAAGTAAACGGAAAAAGGTAAGACTGCATTGTGTCATACCACGGTCCTTTCTCGCGATAGCCGATCTCCAGCCATCACCAGGTTCAAAGCCGAAGGGTTTTAAGAATCTGGTGAATGTCTTGTTTATCAATATTTTTACACCTATAAGCTGTTTATCGGTCAAATCCTGCATGAGATTAGAAATATGACCTGCTCACCTAAATGAAAAGCCACATATGTAATATTTTATGCGCCTGTTTTAAAAATTAGGATAGACCCTTGAATCGAAGGTCAGTCCACCATGTCTAAGGAAAAAAGAAAAAGTGATTAAGTGATAAGGCTGAAGAGTTACCCAAGCAGGCAATAGCATCAGGCTGCGGACAAATCGGGTTCTTCCCCATCTTATACACCGCCTTTAAATTTTAGGCGGTAAATCCCATTGCCTTCGGCGTTGTCATGTGTGCTTGATTTCATGGTATGCCCTCCTATCGGTTTTCTGTTTGACTGCATTTTATTTGAATATAGACGTGGTTTTTTCAGAGCTTTCTTTGTTATAGTTCTTCCCGGATGAATAATTCACCATTTCACGCTTCGATTTGGACAACATCTTTCTGAGTTGAGTTCGACTCACTGCACACTTTCCTTCGGCAAGAGGAGATGGGACAAATCATCCCGAATTTTGCGATCTCCCGATATTCAGAGACTTTTGATGACAATCAGAAAAACATGTTTTTCAAGTCCTGCATGGCCTTCACAATATCTTGGATCGCCTCGTGCATACCCTCGGCACTGGAGCTTATTTCCGATGTTCCTTTCTTCTCGATTTTGCCCTGAACCTCGGATTTGATCTTTTTCAAATTTTGAGCATGTTTTTCAAACTGCAGACGATGCTCTTCTTGCATGTCGTTGATGACATCGGAATTAATCTGTTGGATGAGTTCATCGGCCTCAGCCAATAATTGCTCGATATTCTTGGACGCTACGTTATTTGGCATAATGTTTCCTTTCCGATGGGTTCTCGCCCGTCATTGCCTGAAATCCTTGAGCCGGCGACTCTCCTCGCAATCACCATCGTCATTTTCCCCTGCAGACCGCTTTAACGCCCAACGTTTCCTGCTTATGGCGTAGTCTCTCGTGAAACCGGAGCCAGGTTCTGCGCTTCGCCTGGGATCGCCTTTTTGATGTATTGATAGAAGTCGCTGTCGGTGGTGAGGATCAGTACGGAATTCTTATTCGTTTTCTCTTTATAGCTTTCAAGGGTGCGCAAGAAGGCATAAAATTCTGGATTTCGATTATAAGCTTGGCCGTAAATGCGCGTGGCATCAGCATCAGCCTGGCCTTGAATCTCCTGTACCCGGCGGTAAGCTGTGGAGCGGATCTGACGCAGCTCTTTTTCCATCGTCCCTAATATCTCCGCACTGCGTCCTTCTCCCTCCGAGCGGAACTGCGCAGCGATGCGTTTGCGCTCGGAGATCATGCGCTCATAAACCTTCTCTCGAACGCTTTCCACGTAATCGAGGCGCTTGATGCGCACATCCACCAGTTCGATGCCATACTGAGGGATGATCTTTTGGGCTTCAGCCAGTATGGTTCGCGTGATTTCCTCCCGCCCACGGGCAATCTCTTTTTTAAGCTCTTCTTCCCGCTCCTTGGGGATATCTTTCAACGCTTCTTCCTTGGGGACTTCCCATGATGCGCTGCGAACGAGCTCTACGAGTTCGCTGCTCGACACCTGGTCGCGCACCACCGAATCGAGGATATCGTTCAAGCGCGACTGGGCGCCTTCTTCGCTGGCCACATTCTCAAGGAATTTTTTCGCGTCTGCAATCCGCCATCGCGCCGTGGTGTCCACCCAGATGAACTCACGCCCTTTGGTGGGGACCTGGTTCGGATCGCCATCCCAGACGAGCAAGCGCTTTTCAAAGCGTCGGACCTCTTGCACAAAGGGCAGTTTAATGTGCAGCCCCGCCTCGGTCACCGGTTCCCCCACGGGCCGGCCAAACTGCACAACAATCGCTTGCTGCCCCTCTTCCAAAGTGTAAAACCCGCTATAGACTACGATAAGGATAACCACCGCTATGCCGATGATGGCCGCTTTCAAGGTAAACTTCATGGCTTCCTCCCTTCTGCTGATGGCTGCTGACCGGACTCCAGTGGGAGCCAGGGCACCATGGCCTGCTGATCCCTATCCACAATATAGAGTGCCTTCATATCCGACAGCAATCCCGTCATGGCTTCCAGATACAGACGTCGGCGCGTGACCTGCGGCGCTCCCTGGTACTCGCCTAAAATGGCCTCAAAACGGGTGGCCTCTCCTTGGGCACGGTTGACGCGCTCAAGGGCGTATCCCTCGGCCTCGCTGATGCTCTGTGTAGCCACTCCCCGGGCCTTGGGAATTTCCCGGTTGGCCTGCTCCTGGGCATTATTGATCGTCTGCTCCTTGTCCTGACGCGACTCGTTGACTTCATTGAAGGCCGGCTTCACGGTATCCGGCGGGGTCACATCCTGAAGTTCCACGGTAACCAACCGCACGCCGGACTCATAGGCCGTCAGGATTTTCTGGATCTCAATTTTTGCTTCACTTGCAACCGCCACCCGGCCGGTTGTCAAAACATCGCTGCCAAGACGGTTTCCGACCGCCCGGCGCATGACAGCCTCGCTGGTATCGCGGATCGTTTTAGGTGTGTTGCGTACCTGGAACAGGTAGCGGATCGGGTCTTCGATGCGGTACTGGATGATCCACTGGACATCGATAACGTTTAGATCTCCGGTCAACATCAACGACTCGTCCTTAAATGAACCGCTCGGATCATACTGTGTCTTCTTACCGGGCACGGTGGCCACCGTCCGGAAACCGAACTCCTCTTTGAGTACGCGGGCCGTGGGCAACAAACGGACATTTTCGACACCGAAAGGCAGTTTAAAATGCAGTCCCGGACCGGCCGTGCGCATGACTTTTCCAAAGCGCTGCACAATCCCCGTCTCTTCCGGCTGGACGGTGAACCAGGCTGTCCACAAGACAATCACCACCCCCAAAACGGCGGCGAGGATCAGGACCGGACCGCCTTTGAAACCCTCTAACTTCAGTCGAATTTTCTCAAGCACGTCATCCAAAGACGGCTGTAATCCCCCTGGGGATTGATTCCATTCGGGCATAGCTTACCTCCTTTGTGTCTATAAAATTCATGGTGCTCATGAATTTCTGGCAGACCTTACACACGGTCGCTTGCGAATCATTTTCGTAATCTTTGCCGAAACAAATCTCTCAGGCCTATCCGGCCCCCTCGAATTCTGAGCTGGGCAGGTTTAGCTTTTTTCAATTTTGAAGAACGCCAAGGCCTCATCTAATTTTTTTTCCATTCCATCTCTTTCAGTCGCAGTTAAATCGAAAAAAATTGATGGGTCCTGGAGAAAATTATGGACAAAACCGGTCAACTTTTTGATATCTTTGACCCCGTGGCTTTCAAGATATTCAAAAAAGTTATTCATAATAACTCCCTACCTGTTCGAGACAAATGTCTGCCGGTTTCAAAGGATCATTTTCCGTCGGCACGTTTGCCAAAAATTTAAACTGTTCAAAATTGTATGATCAAACTCCATGCCAAATTGGAAAAATTTAACTATAATGAACTCAACATATTGATTTATAATCGAAAATTTATATATGAGTGACTGCCAATGGGGAGAAAACTGAACGTATAATTATGGTTATATATGACCAATGGTCATATATGACCATAATTTTTCGGGTCTTTGATGTGGTGTGGGGTTTTTTGCGTGGCCTTTAAATCCTTGCGCGGTTTCTTCAGGTCATCCACCAGGTGCAGTTTAGGCCCCGAAGAATTGATCACCGCGCGCTCCAGGACGTTTTCAAGCTCCCTGATATTGCCGGACCAGTGATACTCCTGCAGGGTAAGAGTTAATAAAAGGCTCGGCTGTGTTCCGCGTCCGGCCCACCAAATAGTTCGGCTTCGCCCCATGGCAACATCCTCTGTCAGACCCCGACTTCTCCATGAGTGCAGGGTATCTCAGTAAAAGGCAACCATCTCCTGCTGCTCCTCATCCCACATTTTCAAGCGAATGCAAGAAAGGCTTTTAGCGATAGTGAGTGGCGCTTTTCCTTGCAGCGCCTGAACGGCATCGTAACACTTTTTCAGACTGTAATTAGGGATTCTGGGGCTCAGATGGTGGACATGGTGATAACCAATGTTACTGGAAAACCAACGTAGCATACCAGGCAATTTGTAAAATGAACAGCCGTCCATGGCGGCGCGCAGTGGCTCCCACTAGCTTTTACGCGCCCAATAACCGCCAGGGAACTGATGCTGCACGTAAAACAGCCAGATTCCCGCCGCCCCCGCGAAACACAACACCGGCAACTGGATCAGGAGGAACGTTCGCCATCCAATAAACCGGTCGGCAGCCAAGACCATGACGACAATGAGCAGGTTGGTGAAAACAACGCTCATGCGTTCTTTGCGCTTCACCCATCGCGTCGGAAGCCTGTTTCTTAGCAGAAACATGAACAGTGCGCCCAGACCCAGCATTACCACGGGGTTGCGGTAAAGCCTGTACTGCAGACGTTTTTTCTTCGATCCGTTCTTGTATTCTGTTAGCGTCAGGGTCCAAATATCGCCGAATCCCCGCGCATCGAGGTTCGCGTAAGTCACGTGGTGTCGAAGGTGGGCGAAGCGCCAGTTATCAAAAGGAGTGAACACCAGCACCCCTGAAAAGTAGCCGAAAAACGTGTTGACCCTCTGCTGCCGGAATTAGGTTGGACTTATAGCCGAAATCGAACACAAATCAATTGTATTCGCAACCACAATATGTTGTGGTGTTCAAAATCCCAGAATTCTTGAAACGATTATAGATTATGTTACATAACCTTTAATGCTGCGAGCAATCCTATCCTGTTAAAATGACAAGTTATTTTTTATGATGGGCTGGGATTGTCAATATTTAATGAAAATATAAACTGCTGGTATGCCCCTAGCGTAGCGCCTTAAATCATTATTAAACCGCTATTGTGCTCAATGCCTCCAAGGCCCTCGAGGGGAGACCGCGCCCGAATGCGTGATGCGGCCTCCCTGGGAAAAGGGACTGATTTCACAAATAGCGTCACTTCACGGTTTCTGAGCTGACGGTGCCTTCTACCCTAGTATGGCTTTCAAATCTTCATCCGCGGTGGTGATGGGTTTGATATCGAAGGTTTTCACCAGCGTATCCAGCACAGCGGGGGTGAGAAACGCCGGCAAAGACGGCCCCAGGCGTATGCCTTTGATGCCCAAATGAAGAAGTGCCAGCAGCACACACACGGCCTTCTGCTCGTACCAAGAAATGATCATCGACAACGGAAGCTCGTTGACATCCACGTTGAAGGCTTTGGCCAGGGCGCCTGCGATCTGGATCGCCGAGTAGGCGTCGTTGCACTGTCCCGCATCCAGCAGGCGCGGAATACCGCCGATGTCTCCGAGATCCTGGTCGAAGAACCGGTATTTGCCGCAGGCCAGCGTCAACACGACGCAGTCTTTCGGCACCTTTTCCACGAACTCCGTGTAGTAATTTCTCCCCGGCTTGGCCCCGTCGCAGCCGGCCACAAGGAAGAAGTGCCGGATGTCGCCGGACTTGACCGCCTCGACCACTGTGTCGGCCACGTTGAGGACGGCATTGCGGGCGAACCCCACCGTGACCTCCTGGGTGACATGATCTTCGGTGAACCCTGCCAGCGCCAGCGCCCGGTCGATGACCGCCTTGAAGTTTTGGTCCGCAATATGGGGGATGCCCGGCCAGCCCACCATGCCGCTAGTAAAGAGGTTCTCCTTGTAGTCGTTTTTTGGCCGCTGGATGCAGTTGGTAGTCATGAGGATGGCACCGGGGAAGTCGGCGAACTCCTTGGTCTGCTTTTGCCATGCCGTCCCGAATTGGCCGTAAAAGTGCGGGTACGCTTTGAGCTTCGGATACCCGTGGGTGGAAAGCATTTCACCGTGAGTGTAGATATTGATGCCCGTGCCTTCAGTTTGCTTGAGCAGTTCTTCGAGGTCTTTCAGATCGTGGCCGGAGACGAGGATGGCCTTCCCCTTCTTGTGTCCCAGCGGTACCTTGGTGGGTACCGGATGGCCGTATGTTTCGGTGTTTCCGGCGTCCAACAGTTCCATGGTCTTGTATGCCGCCTTACCGCACCTAAGCGCCATGTCCACCCATTCGTCAACCCCCAGGTCATTCGATTGAATGGCGGCAAGGCCCTCATGCACATAGGCATAGACGCTCTCATCTTCCTTTCCCAGAATAAGCGCGTGGTCGGCATACGCGCTCACACCTTTGATGCCATAGAGTACGGTGTGTTTCAATGACAGAATGTCCGGGTTGTTCCCGGGGTAAGTTTTGATGCCGACCTGCTCTCCCTGTTTGACCAGCGCTTCGACGCTGGATTCAGGTTGAAACGCCGCCGGTCCTTCCAAACCTTTGGCATATCCGCCCGCCGCGTCAACTTGTGCTTTCAGTTTTTCACGCAGGACAACTGATTTCCGGATCAACGCCATAAAACGATCCTGATCGAAGTCCACGTTGGTCAGCGTGGAGAAAGCCGCCTGGACGGTGAAAACATTAACGGCATTGTCCGAAACACCAACCGTTCGACCCTCCACAGCCACTTGTGAAAGTCCCATGAGGGAATACAGCAGCAGGTCCTGTAATGCTGCGATTTCGGGTAGTTTGCCGCAAACACCCTGCACTGTGCAGCCGGTGCCTTTGGCGGTTTGTTCGCATTGATAACAAAACATGGTTGCCTCCTTTATGTTGTGATGTGTCGTCTAAAATCGCATCGGCGGCCGGCCGGCGGAATCCGGGAGTGATCGGCCTTCACTGGAGAGAAGTATCCTTTCCCCTGGTAGGCTGCACACAATGCCCCCTGCTCGGCGCTGCAGGCCTCGCCGCAGGCGGAGCATATCAAGATGGCGCCTTTTTTATTTCTTCGGTAAAGACTTGTCATGCAAACTGCGGTGTCCGACAAAACGGTCCTCCCTGCGGCGATGATGGTGCCAAGAAGTATTTCGTGATCAATGTCTTTCTTGTGGATCGTCTGCATGAACCACCCGTGATACAAGGGATGGTGCTTGGTCTTTTGAAAGTCCAGCCAGATCAGACAGCCGGTGAGAATGCGCCGATCATAAAGCGTGACGGCAAACTTGTCCCAGTTCACGATTTTTAGCCATCCGTTGCCTACTGTGCACGGCGTAAAAAGTTGAACCGCATCGGGCAGGCAATGGCGGGATTCCACAATGGCGTCGAATTCGACACCCTTGCCGATCCGTGCCATGGCGAGATCCACCATAAACATACCCACAACCAGCCCCGGAGCTTTCCAGCCATGGAAATGTTCGATGGTATGGAGACACGCGTTCAGATCACGACCACAGACGCTGGTTTTACCGGTGTATGTATCCATTGCATCACCATATTGCTGTTTTGCTGTCGTTAGACACGGCGCCCTTAAGTCTTTGCCCTGCGTATTTATGAGCAAGGGTTGATATCATTTTGGATGGTTTTCCCGAAGCCATTTCATATCGCCCGGCGTTACCCCGCCGACGATGCTTTCGGCGTACTTGCTGGGGCAAGGCGGTTCAGCACCGCGAACAATATGATCGACACGACGGCCAGTCCCAAAAATACGCCGAATCCCTGGCCGTATCCGGCGGTGCCGCTATACTTGACAAACAGCCCCATCATGGGCGGGATGACAAAACCGCCGAAGGCGCCCAACCCGCCGACGATACCCGCCGCCCCACCTACCGCCGCAGGACTGTATTTGGGGACCAGCTTGAAAACGGCGGCATTGGCAAAGCCCATCCCCAATGCCAGCAGCAATTCACCGGCCAGGGCAATGCTGAAGGACTCCGATGCCACCAGCATCAGCATCGCGCCGACGCCGACGACAATAAAAGAAATCAAGGTGACCTTCTCACCACCCCACCGATCGGAGACATAACCGCCCACCACCCGTAGCAGGCTGGAAGACAGCGAATACAATGCCGTCATTCCGCCGGCTTTCATCATGCTCATGCTGAAATTTTCAGCCCAATAGGTGGGCAGCCAGACGGTCAGGGCGATGAAGCCGCCAAAAGTGACAAAATAGAAATAGGTCAAAATCCAGGTGCGCCAGTCCGACCCGGCCTTTCTGATGGACTGCATCGCCGTCCCGGAGGGAAAAAGTTCCTGACCGCACGCAAGCAGCAGGGCGTCCGGATCGATTTCAATACCCATTTCACGATACTGAAAGTAGGGAGCGTCTTTCATAAACGCAGAGATCAATGCGATCAGGGCGATGAGCAAACCGACCCACATGACATACGATGTTGTGAAACCGAGCGTCAGCACCAGGTATGGCAGCAGCAACGCAAAAATGCCCGGCGCCAGATTGCCGAGCCCTGCGTAGAGGGCCAGCGCCGTGCCCTGGCTTCGCTGGGGATACCAGTAAGACACGGTAGGGACGCCCACCGAGAATACGGCAATGCCGGCCCCGCAGAGAATACCGAAAAAAAGAAACAGCGGATACTGGGACGGTGACGGTGACGGGAATAACCAGAACATCAAGGTGATCCCCGCGATGCCGAGCACTGCCAGGGCCAGCAGTATCAGAATCGGCTTCTTACCCCCCATGCGATCCACCATGGCACCGAAGGGGATCCTCAGCAGGGAACCGGTCAGTGCGGGGCTGGCGGCCAACAGCCCCATCAGCAGCGGGCTCAGTGCCAGGCCGACTTTCAGCTTGGAGACAATCGGGCCGAATGCGGAAACGCCCGCGAAACCGCCAAAAAACGCAAGTGTTGTCCAGACCAGGGCCGCCCCGCGGCTCGACTGCGCATAACAGACATTTTCCTCGTTCATCTGCGCCTTCCTTTCCGGCGATCGCCTGATTATTCCGCGTTAAAGGGTCCGGAGAGCTTCCCGGGGTGACGCCGGTAAACAATGTGCCGCCGAAAGAAGTAGAACACCGGTACGCTCCAGATATGCACCAGCCGGCTGAACGGTGAAAATGCGAGCAGGGCCAGGGCGCTGAGAACATGGATTTTGTAGCTGAGGGGGACCGCCCGCATGAGGGTCGCATCGGGCGTGAACGTCACGATCCCCCTGATCCAGGGGGCGACTGTGTGAAGCACGTCGAAGTGGCCGAATACGACGTTGTAAAAGCCGGCCGCGATGACAACAACGAGACCGCCGATGGTGATCGTGTCGTTCAGGGTACCGGCTGCCTGAACCCGCGGATGTGTCAGCCTGCGCCGGAGCAGCAGCAGTGCCCCGACGACCGCGGCAAGGCCCACCATCAGCCCCGCCCAATAAGCGAGCGTCAGGTGGGTGTGGCTGTCGATGCCCGCCAGATCGAAATATCGTTGCGGAATCAGAAGGCCTCCCGCATGCCCCAGGAGCGTACCGATAATGCCCCAGTGAAATAAAAATGTGCCGTAAAAGAGGGTCTTTTTTTCCAAAAATTCACTGGATCGGGCATTCCAGTGATAACGGTCGGTCACATAGCGGTAACCGTGGCCCACCACGAAAGTGGTCAGGCACAGGTAAGGAAAGACAGTGAATATGAGATTGTATGTGAGATCCATCATGGCCTCCTTTAACGGCTTTGCCCGTGAAGGGTATCCGCTTCAATGGGGCTCGCATCTTCCGGGCGATGCCCAGGACGCGCCGCTGCCAGGTTTGCCAGGGGCTGCAGCAGGTTCGCGTAGGCTGGTGCCGTCTTCTCGAGGCGATCGATGTAGTCTTCAAGCCCACTAATGCACTCCCAGATCAGCTTGGTATGCGCCGCGTCCGGGCAAACCGAGAGAAATTCCAGCATCAGCGGAAGGTAATCCGGCAGCTCCCCGGTGGCGCGCTCATATCCTGCATCCTGGTAGCGCTGCTGCAGCTGCGCCAGCAGCGCCGATCTGTGTTCGTTGTCACCGTGGATGTGGTAGGTCAAATTCAAGGTGGTGGACGGGTTCATGTCAAAAGCGGCGGTATATCCTTCCTGAAGGTGAATCAGGGGGTGGGCTTCGAGATAGCCCAGAAACGCCGCCATGCATTCTTTCAGTTCATTCGAGGGCATGCCTTCAACCTCTGCCGCGATGCTCTCAACCTGGCTGAGCATGTCTTGATCGGGATACTGCAACAGCGCCGACAGCAGTCGAAGCGGGTGTGTTGGATCATTCTTCATAGGTAATTGAGTCCCTTTATTTCTTCTCATACCGCATCTTCGTAACCGCAGCGCCCCTGCTGAATGAAGATGTCATCGTCTTTGATGGGCGCTGTCGGCAGGACGAATCGCTCCTGTAGACGGGCCAGCGCCAGCAGGCGATAGATCTTTTCGGCGGTGTCTTGGGCAATGCCGACCTTTTCCAGCGCCTGCGCATCGATTTGGCCCTCGACCCTTTTGGAACGCATGTATTGCCGCACAGCGGAAAGTCGCTTCAGCGCCAGCCGGACCGGGGCTTCATCTCCGGCGGTGAGCAGATTCGCCAGATAGGTGATCGGAATCCGCATTTGATCGATGACATCCTGTTCTTGCGATGATGCGATGTGCCGGCTGACAGGGCTGAGCGGCGGAATGTACCAAACCATGGGAAGCGTCCGGAACTCGGGGTGCAGGGGAAGCGCCAATCTCCAGGCTTTGATCAACTGGTAGACCGGCGAGCGCACTGCGGCATCGATGACGTTGGCGGCCAAGCCTGCTGCCGCGGCAGCGGTTTGAACGGAAGGATCACCGGGGTCGAGCAAAATGTCCATGTGCGCCGGATAGACCGCCTGATCAGATGCCGCCGAAGCGGCCTCGTGAATCCGGTCTGCATCATAGAGCAGCATCCCGACGTAGCGGATGCGGCCGACGCAGCTGTGGGCACACAGGGTGGTCAGTCCGGACTCGATGCGCGGGTAGCAGAAGATGCATTTTTCCGCCCGCCCGGTTTTCCAGTTGAAATACACTTTCTTGTAAGGGCACCCGGACACGCAATACCGCCAGCCGCGGCAGCGCTCCTGATCCACCAGCACGATGCCGTCCTCCTCGCGCTTGTACAGGGCACCGGACGGGCAAGAGGCTACGCAGGCCGGGTTCAGGCAGTGCTCGCACAGCCGCGGCAGCCAGAACATGAAGACATTCCGGAACTCCAGATAGGTCGCGAACTCCAGATTTTTAAAATTGACGTCCCCGGAGCCGGTTTCGTTCAGGCCGGCCAGGTCATCCTCCCAGTTGGGCCCCCACTTCAGGTTGATGTTTTCACCGGTCACCTGGGACACTGGCCGAATCGAGGGCTGGTGCCGCCGGCGGGGGCTTTTGATCAGCTTCTCATAGTCGTAACGCCAGGGCTCGTAGTATTCATCGATGGTCGGCAAGTCGGAATTGTGGAAAATATTGAGCGCTTTGTGCAGGCGCCCACCGGCTTTCAGTTCCAGCCGCCCCCCGTTGAGTTGCCACCCGCCCCGGTAGTCATTCTGGTTTTCCCACTTTTTGGGGTACCCGATGCCCGGTTTGCACTCGACGTTGTTGAACCACATGTATTCGGCCCCTGTGCGGTTGGTCCACACATTCTTGCAGGGGATGCTGCAGGTGTGGCAGCCGATGCACTTGTCCAGGTTCAACACCATTGCATATTGGGCTTTAATCTTCATACCAGTCTACCTCCCCGGCCTTGCGGACGATGATGACTTCGTCCCGCTGGGAGCCGATCGGGCCGTAGTAGTTAAACCCGTAGCTGAATTGGGCATAGCCGCCGATCATGTGGGTGGGTTTGACCATGATCCGGGTGACGCTGTTGTGGGTCCCGCCCCGCTGGCCGGACAACTGGCGACCCCGGGGTGTTGATCAGACGTTCCTGGGCATGGTACATGAAGGCCTTTCCCGGTGGTATCCTCGGGCTGACCACGGCCTTTGCCATCACGACCCCGTTGACGTTGAAGCACTCCAGCCAGTCGTTGTCTCTGACATCGATTTTTCGGGCATCCTCGTCGTTGATCCAGATGGCCTCGCCGCCTCGAAACAGCGTCAGCATGGTCAGGGTATCGGAATAGGTGCTGTGGATGGACCACTTGGAGTGGGGCGTGAGGTAGTTGAGAACGATTTCCTTGCCGGCATCCCGCTGCACATCCGTCGACTCGAGCGCCAGCATGTCCAGCGGCGGCCGATAAAGCGGCAGCTGCTCCCCGAAATCGCGCATCCATTGGTGATCCTGATAGAACTGGGCGCGGCCGGTGAGGGTGCGAAAGGGCACTTTTTCTTCGATGTTGATCACAAACGGCGAGTACCGGCGCTCTTCGGATTCGATGCCGCTCCAGATCGGCGATGTGATGATTTTGCGCGGCTGGGCGGTAAGGTCATCGAAACGATATCGCTCTCCCTGCCGGCGGAGGCTCAGGTGCTTCAGGCTGAGGCCGGTTCTTCGTTCCAGCCCCTCCCAGGATTTGACTGCCGTCATCGCCATTGGTTTCCGGAGCCAGCATGAGGATGGTTTCGGCCACCTGCTTGGCCGTTGCCATGGACGGCATCCCCTGGGAGACGCCGCTTTCGGCGACGGTTCCCAGCGCTTGCTTCAATGCCGCCACCTCTTCCGATGCGTTCCACACGACCCCTTTGGAACCGACACCGACCTTGGCGGCCAATGGCCCCAGGGCCGTCATCATCTTGAAGGTGCTGGGATAATCACGGGTGGTCACCGATAAATTGGGCATCGTTTTGCCGGGGATCGGCTCGGTTTCGCCGTTGCGCCAGTCTTTTACTTCCGGCTGGGCGATCTCGCCCGGGCTGTCGTGCATCAAGGGCGTGGCCACCAGATCCTTTACTTCCCCCAGGTGATCGGCGGCCATCTCGGAAAATTTCTCGGCGATGGTTTTGAACTGCTCCCAGTTGGTCCGGGTTTCCCAGGGCGGATCGATGGCCGGGTTGAATGGGTGAATAAAGGGGTGCATGTCGGTGGTGTTCAAATCATGCATCTCGTACCAGCCGGCGGCCGGCAGGGCGATATCGGCATACATCGCGCTGGTGGACATGCGCAGCTCCAGCGTGACCAGCAGATCGAGCTTGCCCTCCGGGGCCGGATCGCGCCACTGGATCTCTTGCGGGCGCAGACTGCCGTCGGTGTTGAAGACCGCGTTTTCAACGCCCAGCAGATGTTTGAGAAAATACTCGTGCCCTTTGCCGCTGGCCCCCAGCAGGTTGGCCCGCCACAGGAACAGCACCCGCGGAAAGTTGAGGGGGTTGTCCGGATCTTCGATTGAAAACCGCAAGTCACCGCTTTTGATCTTTTCGACGGCATAGGCGATGATGTCTTCATCGGAAGACGCCCCGTGCGAGACGGCCTCCCGGACCAGTTCGATGGGGTTCTGGTTGAATTGCGGATAAGACGGCAGCCATCCCAGACGGGCGGCAATGACGTTGTAATCGGCCATGTGCCGGGCCGCGGCCGGGCTGCCCAGGGGAGAGAGGATGGCGCCGGGCCGGAGGGTGTCGTAGCGCCATTGATCGGTGGCAAAGTAATAGAAGGACGTGCCGTTCTGCAGGCGTGGCGGCCGGCGCCAGTCGAGGCCGAAGGCGACCTGGGACCACGCTGCCTGTGGCCGGACCTTTTCCTGTCCCACGTAGTGGGCCCAGCCGCCGCCGTTGACCCCCTGGCACCCGCACAGCGTGGTCAGTCCGATGATCGCCCGATAGATCATGTCGCTGTGATACCAGTGGTTGGTGCCGGCTCCGAGGAAGATCATGGATTTGCCGCGGGTTTTCTCGGCGTTTTCGGCGAACTCCCGCGCCACGCGGATGGCGTCGGCCTGCGGCACGCCGGTGATGGCTTCCTGCCAGGCGGGCGTGCAGGCCACGGGGTCGCTGTAATCTTCGGGATAATCCGCCGCGGCCTCAGGCATGCCATTGAGCCTCACCCCCAGATGGGCCGCCATCAGATCGAAGACGGTGGTGACGTGCAGCTCGCCGGCCGGTGTGGCAATGGTTTTCACCGGAACAAAGCCCGTTTTGGACGTGGCTCCGGCAGATTCGAAAACCGGGAACGACACGCGCTGCCAATGATCTGCTTCAGAGGCAAAGCTGAGCAGCGGATCGACGCGCTCGGCGTCATCTTCCAGCTTCAGGTTCCAGCGCCCTTCCTCGCTCCACCGGAAACCGATGCTGCCGTTGGGGACACTAAAGCCTTGGGCGGCCGCATCGTAGACGACCGTTTTCCACTGGGCGTTGTTGGTGTCCCGGCCCAGATCCGTAGCCCGCAGGAATCGACCGGGAATACTGGCGTCGCCGTTCGATTCGAGCACGACGACAAAGGGTAGATCCGTGTAGGCCTTGGCATAGTCGGTAAAGTAGTCCACCTGGCGGTCGATATAAAATTCCTTGAATATGACATGGGTCATGGCCATGGCCAGGGCCGCATCCGTGCCCGCCCTGGCGGGCAGCCAGGTGTCGGCGAACTTGACGTACTCGGCGTAATCCGGGGCCACCGCAGCGATCCTGGCGCCCCGGTAGCGGGCCTCGGTGTAAAAATGGGCGTCCGGGGTGCGGGTCATGGGAAGATTGGTGCCCCAGACGATGAAATAGGTCGACTCGTACCAGTCTGCGCTTTCGGGCACATCGGTTTGTTCCCCCCAGATCTGGGGAGAGGCCGGCGGCAGATCGCAGTACCAGTCGTAGAAACTGATCATCGAGCCGCCGATGAGCGAAAGAAACCGCGCCCCCGAAGCATAACAGACCATCGACATGGCCGGGATGGGTGTAAACCCGAAAATGCGGTCCGGGCCATAGGTTTTGATGGTGTGAATCAAGGAGGCCGCAATGATGGTTGAGACCTGGTCCCAGGACGCCCTGACGAATCCGCCTTTTCCGCGGTCTTTATGAAAGCGGCGGCGTTTGCCAGTGTCATCGACAATGCTCTGCCAAGCTGCCACCGGGTTGCCGTGCTGTTTTAAAGCGTCCTCCCACATCTCCATGAGGCTGGAGCGCACCAGCGGGTATTTCAGCCGCACTGGGCTGTAGGTGTACCAGGAATAGGTGGCCCCGCGCGGGCAACCTCGCGGTTCGTGGTTGGGATATCCTTCGCCGCAGTCGGGATAATCAGTGCGCTGTGTTTCCCAGACCAAAATGCCGTTTTTGACATACACATCCCAGGAGCAGGAGCCGGTGCAGTTGACCCCGTGGGTGGAGCGCACCTTCTTGTCATACTGCCAGCGGTGCCGGTATAGCGCCTCCCAATCGCGTTGACCGCAGCGCGTTTCAGTCCAGTTGTCAGCGCCCTTTTCTTCCTCACAGCCGTGCCTTTTCCCATGTGGGCGAAAAAAGCGAAGTGATGAAAACAATGAATCCTTCGACATCGGTCACCTCCCGAAAACGACTATTTAAAGGTTTTATAGAACGCTCTCACTTACAACGCACCGACCTCAAAGGCGCGATCTTACATCCAGCAAGCGCCAATTCACGTGTGAAAACAAGTTTGAATCTAAAGTGCCTGCGCCGTCATTGCGCCAGATTTTCTTTTCGACGTGCTGAATTAAATGTAGCGCGCTTATCAAGATCCGTCTTTGACTTAAATCAAGAACCTGGAGATAACCGCTATTCCGATCGGGCCTACCGACTTTGCGCGTATTTTTAGTTTGATTTGGAAGCTTCAAATTGCAGTTTAATAAGAGTCGAGAAAGCTGAGTCACTGGTCAACTTGGGGAAGCGATTCAAGATACACTGAGCGGGCAGCATGCGCAAACATGAAGAGAAGCCCCCGTATCGACCTGTACCGTGAAATACGGTAAAAGTCCTTGCTTAGGGAGGGATAAGTGAGGAACCGCGGAATGTTTGCATATTCTACAATCGCCTCAACCCTTCCAATAGTCCTCAACCAAGGTTATCCCATTTCAACCGAGCACTACATATCATAGTCCCCACTTACTAAGACTGTAGAATTCCCGTTGTATTGTGCACAATTTGAAGAGTTTCGTAACTCTAGGATACTCGAATTATCCATGAGCCCTGCCAGTTTCATGCATAATCGCTGAATGGTTGAGCTTCCATAAACCCAAAAAACTCTGCTATTCTTGCATTGTGCTAAAATATAGCAGAAGTTAAGGATACAAATGGTATCCAAAACTCAATATCGTGAAAACATTAAAATCTATTTGTTCGAGCAGGAAAATTGGAAATTGAGTCAGTTAAAATTTGAAATGGCGATGTAACCCACTTAACATAGATGAAAAATAAATACAATTCTTAGAATATGGAGATGTTATGGTCCTCCATCTCAGGGCATCAACCACCAATTGGCAACTAATCGAAGAATGGGGATGCAAATTATTAAGCTGCAATTGGCTCGGGAGTTGAAGATTACAACAAATTCAGAGGTTGCATGTTTTTGAAAGTTTTATGGTTAAATCGCAAGTTTTCAAGCAATTTGATTAAATCCCATATATTGTGTCTGCACAGTACTTCAGCGAAGTTTACATAGCGTGCCTCTATCTAACTCTTTGGCGGAGCTGTAAAATTTGGGGATTACCAGATGAAATATGCAGTGTGGCAGTTTTGCGTCTGATCGGCGAAAGAATTGCCCCGGATAGATTAGGGGGCTTTTCAGTTGGTCGACAGAAAAGAACGGCCCGGTATAGGGCTGCTTTTTAAAACCAGGCCGATGAATTGCTGCTGTACCGTCAGTTATCGTTGTGCGAACGATACGTTTTGCAAATACGCATAGCATCTAGTGCAAAAAGCAGACAGCCGGCCATCAGGCATAGGCCTCCGATCGGCGTTAACATGCCCAATATACTTATGCCGGATAAACCCCTCAAATACAAACTATTTGGAAAGAAAGCCATTGTTGACGGCATCATCAATTAGAGAACTCACATAACGCCATAAAACAGGGGCGCCGTCATCAACCGGCTGCATGCGCGCTTTTACCTGCGCACTTTTGATATCATTCTCCTGCCAGGTCTGCCCCCGGGTGAAATAATTGTGTAAAAAAGGCTGCACCCGATCCAGGGCATTGGCAAAACGTGATTCCGGTGTTTTTCTTTCTTCAAATTCATCCCACAGACAGCGAAATGTCCTGGCCTGATCCGGCGGCAAGAGGTTGAAAATCCGATCGGCAGCTAATTTTTCTCTCGCAACCTGATCCTTGCGGCCCTGATCATCATAACAATATGTATCGCCGGCATCGATTTCAATCAGATCGTGAACCAGAAGTATTTTCATCACCCGGAAAAAATCGACCTCCCCATCCCGGGCATACTCAGCAAGTAACATCACCGTCAGGGCAATATGCCAGGAGTGCTCAGCCGAATTTTCCCGCCGCGACTTATCCATCAAAATCGTCTGGCGCAGGACATGCTTGAGTTTGTCCACCTCGAGAATAAATTCGATTTGCTGTTTGAAACGATCCTTTTGCCCGGGCTGCAATTCATTATCAAAATTATCAGCAATAAGTCTTTCTCCGGCCGCATCTATAAACATCTGTACCCTCCGTGCAATCTATATACGCCATCTCAGAATCGTAAACTCAGGTTGTTATCGAAATCAAATAACGTTCAACAGATCCGCCGCGACTGATTAGCTCCTGATTGTGTTTGTTTCACCCGATAAGTTTATAACCTAATGACTGTAGCGTATTAGCAATTGGTCCCTTTCTTCATCTGATAAGGATTTCAAATATGATTTCCAGCCCGGACACCATCCAATATGCCATTTCCAGATGCGGCCTAAAAAAGACTTTGGGTTTTTATCATAGATTCCCCTGAATCGACATTTTCCGCAATTGCTCATTGTGACCCCCTTTGACGGCAAAATTCTTAAATTTGATTTACAACCAGATTTCCATATACAACGTAATGTAAATAATTGTATGTGAAAGCAATTATTTAAATACTCTTGTGGATGACATCCCCCCATCAACATGAAAAACCTGGCCGGTTATCCACGATCCCTCATCGCTCAGCAGGTGGCAGGCTAAACCGGCAATTTCCTGAGGCGAACCAATCCGTTTGAGTGGATGACGCTCCGCAGATGCCTTCTGCCTCTCTTCACTTGATAAGAGCGACTCGGCCAAGGGCGTGTCTGTCAGGGAAGGTGCAATGGCATTGACCCGAATGCGGGGTGCAAATTCGGCTGCCAATGACCTCGTCAATCCCTCGACCGCCGCTTTAGCGCTGGCCACAGAGGCGTGAAAGGGCATTCCAACCTTAACCGCAACCGTACTGAATAAAACGATCGAAGCGCCGGTCGGTGATTTTTTCAGTTTCTTCAAACAACCCTGGATAACTTTCACCGCTCCCAGAAAATTAATGTCGAGATCCTTTTGGAAATCAGCAATTGTCAGTCGTTGAAAGGGTCTTAGTAGAATCGTTCCTGGACAGTAAACCAGTCCATGGACGATGTCTGGCAGCCCCTCAAGGCCAGACAAGTCTTCTGTGACATCGAGTTGGAGATGTTGGACTTCGGGAAAGGTGGTTAAAAAAGCATTGGATCGTGATCCTACGAAAATTCCGTGCTGATTACCCGTGAGCTTTTTTACGATTTCTAAACCGATACCGGAGCTGCCGCCGACAACAAAAATATTTTTTTTATCCATGATAATCAAAGTCCTTTCATGAAAATTATACCTGTTCCGCCGAAAATTTTAGCGTCAAAAAGTACGATTGTCTCATTGTCGAAAAACTTAAGTATCCGCGAGCAAATATCAAGCTGGATGTAACCGAACTTTCAGATTATACTTAATAGGTTTTTACTATTAGTATACCCGGCTTTTTCTCCCATTGAACTATCAGACTGGATGGTAACTATTCTTATACGCTTACCAAAGTAATGATAGCAAGTCCTAAACGGGAGAAAATAATCGCAATGACAGCCGTAGAAACAAACCGGGTGACCTTGACTCAAAAATTCGCGTATGCAGCCCCTGCATTTGCGCTGGCGGTTGTGGGTATTCCCGTCTATGTCTACATTCCTAAGTTCTACACAGATGTGGTCGGAATCAATATATCCGTCTTGGGATATCTGATGTTTAGCGTGCGCATCTTTGATGCGGTGACAGATCCGGCCATTGGTTACCTATCCGATCGATCAAAGGCCCGCTTCGGCAGGCGGCGTCCGTATATTGCAGCAGGATCAATTTTTGTGGCTGCTGCAATGTTTCTTCTGTTCAACCCGCCTGCAGTTTCAGAGACAATGGAGACGGTTTGGTTCGGTGTAACCATTTACATGCTTTTTCTTTTCTGGACAATAGTTGCCGTTCCCTTCGAGTCTTTGGGTCCGGAAATCACATTTGACTATCATGAGCGGACTTCATTGTTTGGCTTGCGAGATGGATTTCTGATTGCCGGAACCCTGGCAGCGGCAAGTTCGCCGGCTCTTGTTGGCTGGCTGTTTAACCTGCCCGCGGATGCAGATGGGGAGCGGGCCAAGTTTTTCTGGATTGCGGTCATTTACGCCCCCCTTTTAATTGGAACCTGTTGGTGGTGCGTGCTCGCTATACGCGAGCGGCGACCTGCGGTAAAATCTCAGGCAAAGGGACTGTGGCGCGGTCTTCGCCAGGTGAGTCATAACCGCCCCTTTGTCATTTTGCTGATTGCATATACCGTGAGTGCCATTGGAAACAATCTGCCGGCAACGTTGATACTCTTTTACGTGGAGTACGTGCTGGAATCGCCAATGGCCGACTTTTTCCTTATGCTGTATTTTGTTACCGGCATCATTTTCTTGCCGGTTTGGATTGTGATTTCGCGCCGCACTGGAAAAAAGGCGGCCTGGCTCGCCTCCATGGCGATCAACACCGGTGCGTTTGTGGGGGTCTTTTTTCTCGGCCCTGGTGATGCCGCAATTTATGGAATCCTGGTATTCTTATCCGGCATTGGATTCGGCGCCACCCTGGCCATTCCCTCTGCAATCCAGGCCGATGTGATTGACTATGATGAGCTTTTGACCGGCGAAAGACGGGAGGGGCAGTACATCGGTCTGTGGTCGATTTCAAAAAAATTCGCAGCCGCCGTGGGGATCGGCGCCGGCCTGTCGATACTGGGAGTGGTTGGATATACCCCCAATGTGCAACAGTCGGCTGAGGTTCAGATGACCCTGCGGGTGTTGTATGCCCTGGTCCCGTCACTGTGCAATATTATAGCCATCGCTATCGCCTGCGCTTATCCGATCAGCAGCCGTATTCATGCCGAAATTCGGAAGGCCATCGCCCAGCGCCAGGCCGGCCTGCCGGTCACCAATCCGCTAAAGCCGGAAGAAATGCTGGTCTAAAAACGTTGGAGGAAACCCATGCACGCTTCACTAACAATTATGAGCTGGAACCTTGCTGCCGTGGCAGCCATGATGATCGCCGGCTGGCTGATCAGTCTCGCCTATCGAAATGTTACCATTGTCGACAGCCTGTGGGGTCTGGGATTTGTTCTGGTCGCCTGGCTGACGTTTTTCATGTCGGATGGATTCTGGTTTCGAAAAATTCTGATCGCCCTCCTGGTGACGTTGTGGGGGCTGAGATTAAGTATTTATCTTTCATGGCGCAACTGGGGGAAGGGAGAGGATCCACGCTATGGCAGCTGGCGGAAAAAGAGCGGTGACCAATTCTGGCTCATCAGCCTGTTCAAGGTGTTTGTTCTGCAGGCGCTGTTTTTATGGGTTATATCAGTTGTGGTCCAGATCGGTCAACTGGCATCGGCGCCCGACAGGCTTACCTGGCTCGATGGCCTTGGAACTGTCGTTTGGTTGGCTGGTTTTACGTTCGAGTCCCTGGGTGACTGGCAACTGGCGCGGTTTAAATCCGATCCGGCAAGCAAAGGTCGGGTCATGGACCGTGGATTGTGGGCGTATACCCGCCACCCAAATTATTTCGGTGAATTTCTCGCCTGGTGGGGAATTTTTCTCATCACCCTGTCAACACCCAACAGCTGGTGGACAGTTATCAGCCCCCTTATTATCACGGCGGTTCTTTTGAAAATGACCGGCATTCCCCTGACCGAGCAGGAACTGGTAAAAAATCGTCCGGGATACAGCGATTATGTCAAACGCACCAGCGCGTTCGTGCCCTGGTGGCCGGCAAAGGAAGAAAAATGAAATTACTGGTGAATATGGCAGAAAACGGATTGCTGCCGGATCGGCTGATCCGGTTTGGTATCCGGGGACTTGATAAAAAGCGCTTACAGGAGGAAGAGCACGGAGATAAATATCAACTGCACCGGACCCGTGATCAATTTATTGCTGACATGCGCCAGAGCCCTATCGCAATTAAACCACAAAAAGCCAATGAACAGCATTACGAGGTACCGGCGGCTTTTTTTGAACAGGTTCTCGGCCGGCACCTGAAATACAGCGGCTGCTACTGGCCCGAGGGCGTCAAAAGTCTGGATCAGGCTGAAGAACGAATGCTGGATTTAACCTGCCGAAGGGCCGAATTGTCCAACGGTATGAAAATGCTCGAGCTCGGTTGCGGTTGGGGCTCGCTGTCGCTATGGATGGCTGAACACTATCCCGACAGCCAGATAACGGCTGTGTCTAACTCGGCACCCCAAAGAGAATTTATTCTTTCTAAATTGGCAGAGCGGAATCTGAGCAACTTGAGAGTACTCACAGCCGATATGAATGATTTCAGTATCGATGAGCAATTCGACCGGGTTGTCTCGGTTGAAATGTTTGAGCACATGCGCAACTGGCCACTGCTGCTGGAACGCATCAGCCGCTGGATGAAGCCCCAGGCCCGCTTATTCGTCCATGTTTTCACCCATCGTAAATTTGCCTACCCTTTTGAGGTCAACGGCGACGACAACTGGATGGGACGCCATTTTTTCAGCGGTGGGATAATGCCGTCGGATGACCTGCTTTTTCAGCTTCAGGATCATCTGACGGTTCAAAAACACTGGCAGGTCAACGGCAGGCATTACGGCAAAACGGCCGAAGCATGGCTCCATAACCTGGACCAAAACCGCCCTGCAATTCTGCCTGTCCTTCAAGATGTCTACGGACTGGAGGATGCAGGACGCTGGCTGCAGCGCTGGCGTATTTTCTTCATGGCCTGTGCCGAGTTGTGGAGTTACCGTGACGGCCGCGAATGGCTCGTTTCCCATTACCTTCTAAGAAAAAAAGGTGAATTATGATAGCAAATTTGGATCCGGTAATACTGGCACGCATTCAATTCGCGTTTACGATTAGTTTTCATATCATTTTCCCGGCATTTACGATCGGTCTGGCCAGCTGGCTGGCGGTGGTCGAATGGCGCTATTTAAAAACCGGCAAGGAAGTCTACCAGGAAATTTACCGTATGTGGGTTAAAATATTTGCCGTCACTTTTGGCATGGGAGTGGTTTCGGGCGTGGTAATGTCTTATCAGTTCGGCACCAACTGGTCTGTCTTCTCCGATAAGGTTGGAAATGTTCTTGGCCCCTTGCTCGGTTATGAGGTTCTAACCGCCTTTTTCCTGGAAGCCTCGTTTCTCGGTGTCATGCTGTTTGGCTGGAACCGGGTGAGCCGCAAAATGCATTTTGCATCCACCGTAATCGTGGCCTTTGGAACCCTGTTGTCCTCTTTCTGGATCCTGGCGGCCAACAGCTGGATGCAAACACCCCAGGGCTATCGGGTGGGAGAATACGGCCTTTTCTATCCAACAAACTGGATAGACGTCATCTTTAATCCTTCCTTCCCCTACCGATTCGCACACATGGTTATGGCGGCTTACCTTACCACGGCATTTGTCGTCGGCGGCATCGGGGCCTATTATCTCTGGCGCAAACAACACGTCAGGCATGCCAGGGTAATGTTTGGAATGGCCATGATCATGGCCATATTTGTTGCGCCGATTCAACCCATAATCGGTGATTTGCACGGCCTTAACACCCTGAAACATCAACCGGCCAAAGTGGCCGCTATGGAGGGCCTGTGGGAAACCCGGCGCGGAGCCCCGTTAAAATTGTTCGGCTGGCCGGACCAGGAGCAGGAGCGAACCAAATATGCACTGGAGATCCCCAAATTATCCAGTTTGATTCTTACCCACAAGTTGGATGGTGAGGTGAAAGGTTTGAAAGAATGGCCGCCGGATGAGCGGCCACCAGTGGCATGGGTTTTCTGGTCATTTCGAATTATGGTCGGCATTGGAACCTTGATGGTAATAACCGGTGTGATCGCCGCAATACTTTTTTTCCGCAAGAAATTGTTCGATACCCGCTGGTTTCAACTCTGGTGCATGGCCTTGACCCCAGCGGGATTTATCGCCGTGCTTGCCGGATGGTTTGTGACCGAGATCGGCCGGCAACCCTATATCGTCTATGGATTGCTGCGGACATCAGATACCGTATCACCGGTAATCGGGCCCAATATCGCTCTGTCTCTGCTGGCTTTTATTATTACCTACACCTTCGTATTTGGTGCCGGAAGCTATTATATATTGCGCCTGATCGCGAAAGGTCCGGGCACGAGGGAGAAGGCTTACGGAGATCATGGTATCAAAACACCGCCACTGGTAACGAACCTGAGCTCCGAAACAGGAGGAGGCAAAAATGTTTAGTTTCGCAGGTTTTCTGGACCTGCCGCTCATCTGGTACGGTCTGATTATTACAGCGATGTTTTTGTATGTGATTCTGGATGGTTTCGATCTGGGTGTGGGCATTTTGTTTCCCTTTGCGCCCTCGGATACCTGTCGCGATCGAATGATGAACTCGATTGCCCCCTTCTGGGACGGCAACGAAACCTGGCTGGTATTGGGTGGCGGCGGTTTGTTTGCAGCTTTCCCCCTGGCCTATGCCATTGTGATGCCGGCCCTTTATATCCCTGTGATCCTCATGCTGCTGGGATTGGTTTTTCGTGGCGTGGCATTTGAATTCCGCTTCAAAGCCACCGGTAAATCAAGGAGAATCTGGGACTATGCTTTCCATTTTGGGTCACTCGGTGCCGCCTTCATGCAGGGAATGATTCTGGGGGGCTTTGTTCAGGGAATTGAAGTGGACGGCCGCAGCTTTGCCGGCAACCCGCTGGACTGGTTGAGCGCCTTCAGTGTGATGACCGGCCTGGCTCTGGTATGCGGCTATGCCTTGCTGGGTTCAACCTGGTTGATCATGAAAACCGAAGACACGACCCAGGATTGGGCGCGCAAATGCGCGACCTACGTTCTTGTCCTGGTTACTTTATTTATGGGACTGGTGAGTGTTAGCATGCCCTTTCTGAATGAAGATGTCAAAAGCCTGTGGTTTAGTTTACCTAATTTCTTTTTTCTTTTACCCATGCCAAGTTTGTCAATTCTATCAATATCATTGCTATGGCGGGATTTGAGTGCCGGTAGGGAATACAGGCCTTTTTTGTTGAGTCTGGGTATTTTTCTGTTGAACTACATCGGCTTGGGAATCAGCCTGTGGCCATGGCTCGTCCCCTATGAGGTTACTATTTGGCAAGCAGCAGCGGCTCCCGAATCCCAATCTTTATTGCTGGTCGGAACGGTTATCATGCTACCGCTGGTGCTCACATACACGGGCTACTGCTACTACATTTTTCGAGGAAAAACATCCCATGAAGCAACTTACTAAGAGAACGGCGCAATGGGTCTGGTTTGTCGGGCTCTGGTGCGCAGGGCTGTCGGCCGTTTTACTGCTGGCCTATCTGATCCGTTGGGTGATGGGAATAGCATAGACCACATGGAGGAAATAAAAAATGACTGATAATTTGAGAGAAGTATTAACCAAAATAGGCGAAGAATTCGGGGAAAATATTAATAATGATTCGCGGCATTACCTGGAAATCAGCATCGCCAAAAAGGCCGCCGAGCTGGGTTTTTCAGATACTAAAGAGCGATACAAGAATGTCTGCGCGATTGTACCTCTGAAGCGTCCGGCCACCGGCATGAAGGTTCGGATTGACGGCCGAACGTTTGTTAACTATGCCCAGTTTGAATCCGGAATTGTGGTGCCGAATTATGTTGCCAAAAAGGTGGATCTGCCCCATAGGGGTTATACTGCAAAGGACAGCATGATTTGCAACTTTTGCGTGGCAGAGGATAAGGATGAGCCATTAACCACCTCCCCTGGGGGGCCTTAATTTTGAGCCAATGCTTTAAATTAAGCATGCACGAAAGTGAAATTGTATTCGCGTGTTTTAAACTCTGGCCAATCAGAGAACTTTAGCGACAAAACAAATCAGTTGAACAGTTAAAGGAGGCTGCCACGAATCTCCCGCCAACGAGAACTTGCGAATTGTGAGAATGAATAGCGGTAACAAAAAAATGAAATTGCTGGTCACCGGTGCTTCCGGTTTTATTGGCCAGGAAGTATCCCGCCAGCTTTCCACAGGTGGTTACCATCCCAGGCTGATGATACGCCAGCCCGGCGATGATTGCGAAATCTGCCATTTCGATGCGGATTTCGTCCAGGCCGATCTGAGGGACCACAATAGCCTGAAGGCGGCGGTCAAAGGCGCTGATGCAATCATTCACCTCGGAGCCCGGGCCACCTTCGAATCCTACAAGACCCTGAAGCCCTCCATCCTCGATGGTTCGCTGGCCCTGATGAAATCCGGGATCGCAGCCGGAGTTCGCCGGTTCGTCTACAGTTCGAGCCTGTTGGTCTACAGCGGGAGTGCATCCCGCGTGGATGCCGATACCCCGGTCAATCCAGTCCTCGACTACGGCCGCATAAAAGTGGATACTGAAAAACGGCTTTCAGAAATCGCCGGATCCGCCGGCGTCTCTTTTGCAGCCCTTCGTTTGCCTCATGTATATGGCGCCCGGGATCTATACTTCAGTCAGCTGCGAGCCGGTCGCCTGATTCTGCCGGGCCTCGGAAAAAACATTTACACCCATCTTCACGTAAGCGATGCGGCGGCGGCAATCATCGCCTGTGCCGAGCAGGCTTTTTCAGGCATATTGCCCATCGGTGACCGCCTTCCATCAACCTGGGCTGCATTTCTTAAAGTCGTCAGGCAACACTACCCGAACGCGTCCGTTTATTTAATGCCCCAATGGCTGGCGCTGCTGGCCACGTTTTTGCTGTCCCCATTCCGACGGGCTCGTCCGAACCCGGGGCTGGAGACACCGGGCGCTGTACGCACCTACAATTTCAATCTCGCCGTTGACCCGGATCTTTTGTGGAAAGACCTGGGATTGGCTCCGACTTATCCGACAATTTACGAAGGGATTCCGGCAGTAGCGGCCGCAAGTAGGAATTTGGGAATTTTGTAGATTGGATCAATATCCGCTGTGATATCACGGAAAAACATAGGGTTACCATTGCAACTGTTAACCATCGATGCGGACGGTGACAGCGTGTTCCTGCACACCGTTGTTCCCGTAGCCCAGTGCATTCCAGGCGGCTGTTTCGGGCTGCCGGTGGCCGTTGGTATCGGTTGCCCGGGCCATAATGGTATAGGCACCCCCGGACTTAACTTCCCATAAGAACTCCCAGTGGCGCCAGGCGTGTGGCTGCTCAAGTCCGATCAACTCGGACGGATGCCAGGAGGCACCATCGTCGACCGACACTTCGACTTTTTCAATTCCGGCCTCGCCGGCATAAGCCGCTCCTCTGATCGGCACGATGCCGGCGGAAAGGACTTGACCCTTGGCGGGCTCGACGATGATGGATTTGACCTGGATGTCTTTAACCGCTTCGCCGGACTTAGGGTCTTGGCCTTTTTGAAACACCCGGTAGACTTTGTCCATGAAAAAGCCTTCAAAGGGCCGATCCAGAACGCTAATGCTTTTGAGCCACTTCACACAATTGGCCCCGGTCCAACCTAAGGCCAGAGCCCGCAGGGGGTATCCATGTTTAAGCGGCAAGGGTTGACCGTTCATTTCATAGGCCAGCAGTGTTGAGGACATGGCCTTTTCAATAGGAATACTGCGGATAAATTTGATGCCGGCCGACCCCATTGATTTGTCAAACCCTTCAAAGCCCACGTGGTGGGCATTGTCCTGCAGGCCCACTTTTTCAAGTAGATCCTTAAGCCAGATTCCCCCCCAGATGGCATTACCCACACCGCCGATAGTCCAGGGATTGCCGGATGCCTTATCTTTAAGCAAAGAGCGACTGTTGCCGGAACATTCCAGGGTATCGGCCACCTCCACTTTGGGCAGGCGCCGGATGTCCTCGAAAGACAGAGAGAGTTCTTTTGTGACCAATCCATCAACACGCAGCACCCATTCCGATAAGTTGATCGGTGCGTCCGGAAACTGCCCCTGATTGCGCTTGAAGAAGACTTCATTGTCCGTAATCCAGGTGCGTAAATTTTCAAGGGGCGTTTCGGCGTTAAGCGGTCTTTCTGTCATCACACGCATTTTTTTCTTCATTTTGTTACCTCCCAAATAGCCCTTAGATAGCAATCGTGAGATTACAAACGGACAACTGCTTTTCCAACAGGTACTCAGCTGACTTCCCGCTGGATCGCCAGGAAATGAGAGATCTCGTCTGATTCGTTCCGAATCGGTGCGATCTTCCATTCCATCATAAATTCCGAGCCATCGCGACGGTAATTGATGGCCTGGCCATGGAACAATTCACCATCTTTGATATTCTGGTTCAAGCGTTTGATAACCTCTGCGTCGGTTTTTGGCCCCTGAAGCATGGAAGGTGATTTACCTATAACCTCATGGGGCCCGTAGCCGGTTAGTTCGCAGAAAACCGCGTTGACATAAATAATCGGATAGCCCGGTCCGGCCTCGGTAATCACAATCGAGTTGAAGGACTCCTCCATGGATGCCTCGAGCAGGCGCTTCATGATGTATTTATAGCTTTCATCCTGCAGGAAAATATCAAAAATGTCTCTTGTTGTCTCCATTGGGCCCGCCTTTCATTTTCTTTTAAGGTTGTCCGATAAAATTTGGATTAAGTTGTCCCATGAAATCATTTCTATTTCAACATCAAGTTAGTTGGCAAATGCGGCGAATTGAAAATTAGGTTTGTACTTCCAGGAATCATTATTCGGGTAGCATGCCTTCAATTCGGTTCAGAGCCATGCGACAGATAACAGCGTACGGCAAAGTGATCAGCGGCATGTCAAACCAGAGAAAACAGCTTTTTCTATCATGAAACCTTCTGATTTACAAGAATTAGAAGGACTTTAAATAAGATGATTGACTTCGGGGATAAATTTGCCTATTGAATTGATTGAAAGCGCTATACAACTGCTTCGAAGGTAAAAACTAAAATGGAGCCAACAAATGGACATTTCCATCCGAATTGGCGGTGCGGCTGGCCAGGGAATTCAGTCTATAAGCTCAATTATTGCCAATACTTTTGTGCGCCATGACTTTTATGTGTTTGTCAATCAGGATTTTGCATCGCGCATCCGCGGCGGGCACAATTTTGATCAGGTCAGGATTTCGAGTAACCCGGTAAAGGCTGTCGCTGATAAAGTTCAAATTCTGATTGCTCTCGATAAAGAGACAACTCGCCGGGATATCGACTGCCTGGCAGAAAATGGCGTCCTGCTGTTTGATGGGGAAGCGATCGACTTTAGATCTAAAAATCCCAATCATTTATCTGTACCCTTTTCCCAAATTGCCTCCGAAGTCGGTAAAAGCAAAATTATGATCAATGCAGTGGCAACCGGTGCTGCTATTGCCCTGTTGGATTTTGAGCTGCAGCCGGTGTTGGACGGCTTGCAGGAGCAGTTTCAACAAAAGGGCTCTGAGACGGTGTCAAACAATTGCAAAAGTGCGACTGCCGGATATGACTTTGTTCGGCAGAATTTGAAAACAAAACCGACCTTCAAGATCCCGTCTGCAGAGCAGGTTCGTCAAAAGATGCTGCTCACCGGCAGTCAGGCCATGGCGTTGGGTGCGATGGCTTCAGGCTTGAAATTTTTTTCCGGCTATCCCATGTCACCGGCCACAACTATCATGGAATTTGTCTCCACCCAGGCTGCCAGTTACAACATTGTTTGCGAGCAGGCCGAAGATGAAATCGCGGCCGTCAACATGGTCATTGGTGCCAGTTTCGCCGGCGTCCGGGCCATGACGGCGACTTCCGGTGGCGGATTTTGTTTGATGGTTGAGGCTTTGAGCCTTGCGGGCATGACCGAAACACCGGCAGTTATTGTCGTGGCCCAAAGACCGGGCCCATCAACCGGACTGCCCACCCGGACCGAACAGGCTGACTTGAATTTGGTGATGCATGCCGGTCATGGAGATTTTCCCAGAGCAATCCTGGCCCCCGGCTATCCTGAGCAGGCGATACATTTGATGTCCAAAGCTTTCAATTTAGCGGACAAATACCAGACCCCGATTATTGTCCTGGGTGATCAGCATTTTGGTGACGCCTATTTTACGGTCGATGAATTGGATTTTCGCAATATCACCATTGACCGCGGTCATATTTTAGCCGATCAGGATTTACCCTCGCCCCTCGATTACCGGCGCTATGCGCCCAGCAAATCGGGAATCTCTCCCCGGGTTCTGCCGGGACAGACCAAGGCGGTCCTTTACGCCGACAGCGATGAACATACCGAAGAAGGCCACATCACCGAGAGTGGTGCGGTCCGCAATCAAATGATGCATAAGCGGATGCAAAAACTCGAGGGATTGCGCCGGGAAATCGGTCCTCCGGAAATCTATCCTGCCGGGAAAGCCGAAATTGTTCTGCTGGGGTGGGGATCGACCCATGGTGCCATCAAGGAAGCTGTGGACAGGCTCAACCAGGACGGAGCTGCTGCCCGGATGATTCATTACAGCGAGCTTTTTCCGTTTAACACCCGGCATGTCCCAATTGAAGAACTAAAGCAATCGAAAATCATAGCCGTCGAGAACAACTATACCGGTCAATTTGCCGACCTTTTCAGTCAGGAAACCGGTCTATCCGTTGATCAACGGATTCTGAGATACGATGGGCGGCCCTTTACACCGCGCGACATCACCGATCAGATTGAAGCGATGCGCTAGGAGAACAACAATGGTTACCCTGGAAAACTTTCACAGTGATGATCCCATTGCCTGGTGCCCGGGATGCGGCAACTTTTCTATCTTAAAAGCCTTAAAACAGGCCCTGGTAGAGCTTCAGCAAGAGCCCCATGAGCTGGTTATCGTATCCGGAATCGGGCAGGCACCGAAAACGCCACATTACCTGAGGTGCAATTGCTTCAACGGGCTGCATGGCAGGACACTGCCGGTAGCTACCGGAATCAAACTTGCCAATCACACATTAACGGTCCTGGCCGAGGGCGGTGACGGCGATGGCTATGGTGAGGGCGGCAACCATTTCCTGCACGCCATGCGCCGCAACATCAACATCACCTACCTGGTGCACAACAACCAGGTTTACGGTCTGACAAAGGGCCAGACCTCGCCCACCAGCGAATACGGCTTCGTCACCAATACAACACCACGGGGCGCCATCAGCCCGGCTTGCAACCCGCTCCTGCTCGCCGTGGCTTCCGATTGCAGCTTTGTGGCGCGGGGCTTTGCGGGCGAAATCGACCACCTCGCGGACCTGATCAAAGCGGGTATCCAGCACAGGGGATTTGCCTTGATCGACATTTTGCAGCCCTGTGTTTCCTTCAATCGCATCAACACCCACCAGTGGTATTCCGACCGCGTGTACCGGATTGACAAAGATTCAACCTATGACGCTTCTGAGCGCCTGAACGCCTTTGAAAAAGCTCAGGAATGGGGTGATAAGATCCCCATCGGTCTTTTATACCGCAATCAAAGACCGACGTTGGAAGACCAGATATCGGCTATAGCCGATCATCCGCTGGTGGAGCAGCAGACAGATCCGGAAGTTTTTTCGGGGCTGGCAAATACCTTCAGGTGACGTCAGGTCGATACCTGGACGCAGAGAATCTGAGCATCGAACCTTAACCTCTCAATGCGGCCTGAATCCTCATATACTCATCCAGATTATCCATGGTCATCAACCCCGCCGGTTTACCGTCTAAGGTCACCGGAAGCATGTGGCAGTTGCAGTCTTTGAGCTTGGCGAACGCGGTTTCCAGCATTTCCAGGGACTCCACCGTGGCAAAACTTTCCTGCATCGCCGAGGTAACCGTTAGATACGGTACAGGGGTTTGGCAAACAGCATCTGAACATCTCCGATATAGCGCTCTGCAAATCCACCTTCACAGTAGCAGAGGTAATATTCCCACATTCGGATAAAGGTCTCCGGATAACCCATTTTTCGCACTTTATCAATATTGGCAAAAAACCGCTGGCGCCACTCACGCAGGGTTCTCGCATAGTGGGGGGTAATATCTTGCAAATGGATCAACTGCAAATCGCTGGCCCGGGCAATGGCATTACTGATGGCGGTGACCGATGGGATGCAGCTTCCCGGAAAGATATAGCGTTTGATGAAATCCACCGATCGTTTGTGGCGATCGAAGATTTGATCGCCGATGGTGATGGCTTGCAGCGCCATCAGGCCGTCAGCTTTCAGCAACCGGCTGCAAGTTTCAAAGAAGGCCGCGTAAAATTGATGGCCGACGGCCTCGATCATTTCGATGGAGACCAGTCTGTCAAATTCCCCCCTGATATCACGGTAGTCTTTTTTCAGTAAAGAAATTTGATCTTCCAGACCCGCCTTGCGGAAACGTTTTGCAGCATAGCGGTGCTGTTCTTCAGAGATGGTGGTGGTGGTGACATGCACGCCGTAATTTTGCGCGGCATGCACCGCAAACCCGCCCCATCCGGTGCCGATTTCCACCACCCGCTGGCCTGGTTTTAACTGGAGTTTTTGGCACAGCCGGTCATATTTGGCAACCGATGCATCTTCCAGGGTGCTTTGCTCATGCTCAAATATGCCGCAGGAATAGGTCATGGTTTGGTCAAGAAACAACGCATAAAAATCGTTGCCGAGATCATAGTGCGCCAGTATGTTTTTACGACTTCCCAGCTTCGTGTTTTTCCTGGCAGAATGATAAAGTTTATAAAGAGGTGCCGTGAGTCTCGCCAGGCCTTTTTCCATATCCTCAAAGGCTTTCTGATTCAGGGCCAGAATCCGCATGACCATGGTCAGGTCATCTGCCGACCACAGTCCTTCCATATAAGCTTCGGCAGCACCTATGCTGCCGCCAAACAAAATGCGGCTATAAAATCGTGAGTGATAAACGCTGATATCGGCCTTCAGAGATGCCGCGAATGATTCTTCACCGAACGGGTATCGCTGATTATCTTCGGTTAGCGTAATCCGGCCGTGCTTTAATTTGGATAGCAACGACAAAATGGCTTTGCGCGCAGTTTGATCCAACTTCCGTTCTTTAAGCTCACTGGGAGCCGGCGCTTCCGAGGGGATAATCAGCTCTGTCATTTTGAAATCCTTTCTGAAGACAGTTTCCTCTTTTTCGGATGGGTGAAAACCGGGGTTTTTTTCAGCAAAAGGCGCAAGGCCTGCCAATAGATCAGGAAGACAACTTTGCCGGTCACTACCGGATATCTGAGCAAAACCCGCGACAGGGCCTGCCGGCTTAGCGGGCGTCTCTGGAGTGCTAAACTGGCATCAAACAGCTTTTCTCCTTTTTCATAATCAATCATATGCACCCGAATGGAATCGTCGGGCACCCGGAAGCGCCAGTCATAATTAATATCAAAATCGATAAAGGGCGAGACGTGAAATGCTTTGGCAAACCGGTGGCGCCGCCAGTCCTCAATCGGATGCTCATTTTGTTCGGCACCTAAAACATAACAGTGACGCTCTCCCCAGGGTGTATTGTGAATTTCCACGACAATTGTATCCACCCGCGTATCCGCGGGGTTGTAGCAATAATAGAAACTGGCCGGATTAAAACAATGACCGAAATATCTCAGATGTGTCAGCAGTCGAACCGGACCGTTGGGCCTGTTCCCCAGGCGCTCTTCAACCAGGTCTCGTACCGCCTGATCCAGCGAAATCGACGCGTTGCCGAAATGATCTCGCCGGCGAAAACTGGCAATATTCGTTTTTTCATAAGACCACAGCGGATGAATATCAAACAACGCAGACAATTCCGCCAGATCAAGAAACATGAAAAACAGGCGATATTGAAACATGTTCGCCCGCGGCCGATATCTTCGGTGCCGAATAGTCCCTTCATATATACAGCTATGCATAAATTGCTTCACTCAATGGGGGTAAACTGAAACTTAAGTATTAAGTACTTCCAATATAAGCACAAAATTGCCAACGTCAGCACCTTTCAGATAGTTCTGTCATCGTGGACCCTGCTAACCTGCTTTCAAGGCGGTAGATTTTATCTGGTGGCAAGGCATGAGGAGGAGAAAACGCGCAGCGTACTGCTAGTACGTGAGCAGTTTATCGACGACGAATAACGCCGCCACCGGGTAAAATATGCCGCCTTGAAAGCAGGTTTAGAGGATTAGGTTGAAATGCTTGCACACCTCCACCGCACTTCTAACGCCGTCTTCATGGAAACCATAGCCCCAGTAGGCACCGGCGAAATGGGTGCGATTAACCCCGCTGATCTGATCGTGGCTCTCCCTGGCGGTCAGGCTCTCGGGATTGTAGACCGGATGATGATAGACATACTGCCGATGGATCTTGTCCGGCTTTATGGCTTTGGCCAAATTGAGCGAAACGCAAAATTCCTCGGGGGCCCCGATGCTTTGTAAGATGTTCATGTCATAGGTGACAGCAACCCGCCCGGTATCTTCTCTGGGTATGTGATAATTCCAGCTGGCCCAGGCGGCCTTTTTGCTGGGAAGCAAAGATTCATCGCAATGCAGCACGGTCTCATTTTCCTGATAGGGAATAGCGCCCAGGATATTCTGTTCGGCATCGGTCGGGTCCTCCAGCATACCCAGCGCCTGGTCACTGTGGGCTGCAATCACGACCTGGTCAAATTTTTCTGATGGCTGGTTTTTAGCATTGATTTCAACACCATCCGAATGTCGCCGGATAGACGTAACCGGACAGCTTAGCCGTATTTGATCGGCATAGGCTTTGGTTATCGGCTTGATATATTGCCTTGACCTACCCTTGACGGTCAACCACTGGGGTTGATCTTTGATATTCAGAAATCCATGGTTTTTAAAAAATTGTGCAAAATAAAGGGCTGGAAATTCATTGAATTTAGCGGGATCCGTCGACCAGACGGCTTCACCCATTGGAATAATGAAATGCTCGATAAATGATCGGGAGTAGCCCTTCCCGTTTAAAAAATCCGCCAGCGTGATACCGTAATCATCTGATTTCAGCAGGTCCTCGGAATCCCGCTTAAAGCGCACCACATCCCACAGCATCCGGTAAAAGGACGGCCGCAGCAAATTGCGACGTTGGATAAACAGAGAATTGAAATTACTGGGGCTGAATTCCAGGCCGGTTTTATCGCATTGCACACTGAAGCTCATCACTGAGTTTTGCCAGCCCACGTCCAGGCGCCTCATCAGCTTTATAAAATTCGGATAGGTCTTTTCATTGAAGACGATAAACCCCGTATCCACCGCATACTGCTGGCCATTAAGAGATACATCCACCGTATTCGTGTGCCCGCCTACATAATCATTGGCTTCAAACACTGCCACCTCATGATCTTCACTGAGCAAGTAGGCCGATGTCAGGCCTGAAATCCCGGTACCGATGATGGCGATTCGCATTTGGTGACCTCCCGTATAACTTACACAATGTGCTTTAGATTTAGATAGCTGTTTCAGAATTGATAAGGTTCTTGTAGACCATATGTTCCGGCAGGGGACGTAAATCTCTGACAATGCCCAACCGGGCCAGCAAAACCAGCGCATAATAAGTGACGTCTATCTCCCACCAGAAAAAGCCCTGATGGGCAGAAACAGCATAATGATGATGATTGTTATGCCAGCCTTCACCCAATGTTATCAGCGCCAGCATCACATTATTACGACTGGTGTCCGGCGTATTATACCTGCGGCTGCCGTACATGTGATCCAGGGAGTTGATCGTCACCGTGGCATGCAGCAGTACCGTGGTGGAGATGAAAAATCCCCAGACAAGCATTTGCAGGCCGTTGGTTCCCAGCTGAGGTGCAAATCGTTCGAGCAACGCACCCAAAATGTAAAGCGCCAGGGCCAGCAACACCGGTATTACCGTATCATATCGATTCAGCCAGCGGAGTTCCGGATATTTGGCCCATTCGGCAACATATTTATAATTGGTGGGAAAATTGGCCTTTGAGGTTAACCAGCCGATATGGCTCCACCAGAAGCCATGGCGACTGGGAGAGTGAACATCCTGCTCTTGATCCGTAAAGCGGTGATGATGGCGATGATGGGCCGCCCACCAGAGTGGGCCCCTTTGAACCGACGCATTACCCACCGCCCCGAATATAAACTGCCAGAACCGATTGGTTTTGAATGCTTTATGGGAAAAATAGCGGTGGTAGAAGCCGGTGATGGCAAACATACGGATACAATAAAGCAGCACGGCCACGCCTATGGCCGTCCAGCTCCAGCCGACCCAGAAAACCCCCAGGCACATCAAGTGAAGAAATAAAAGTGGTACAATACGCAGCCAATCCACTTTCTTTTGATCCGTCACCGTGATGGAATCCATATTCGCTTCTGAATCAAACCAGCGAAGAATCGATGTCATTAGGTGACTGGTGGCACGGGTTGTCTTTTTTGGCGAACTCATTTTAAATAAGGCCTGTTGGCCTTCGTATCCCCAGTCGTCTTAAGGTACCCGGTATGGATTGACCTGTATTAACTTATTGGTAATGAACTACCCCGCCGCCCCGAGTAGCGGGATCTCCGCTTCGCTGCGACAAGCAGCGGGGTATCAACCGGAATGTTTTTATCGCCCCAAGGAGCGGAGAATTAAAACTTTATCCGCCGCAGGAGGACTCGTCCGGCGGAATAAATATTAAAAATTAAAAAATATAATTGCCTCAGATATCTATCAGCGAGTGTGGCGAATATACTATTTGAAAAAAAATATTTCAACAGTCAATTGAAAACTTCAAAATAAAAGTCAGATTCCTTAATGTTGAAATAATTTACAATTTTGGCACCAACATGTTGAAATCAATGCTTGAATGTACTATTTTAATTGCATTAAACCACCAACACCCATAAAGGCCTGCCAAAAATGAAGAACACATCTAAGACAGAAAACAGCACAAGCAGCCTGTTTGCCGACGAGTTGGCCATTACCGTCCTCAACTCCCTATCTGCCCACATTGCCATTTTAGATGAAAACGGCGTTATCCTTGAAACCAATCAAGCATGGCGCAATTTTTCCGTAAAGAGCGGGATGCCGGAAGACCATGATGACAGAGGCAGCGATTATCTGGCAGTCTGTGAAGCAACCAAAGGAAGCGATGCCGGGGATGCTCACAAAGTTGCCGAAGGCATTCGGGCGGTTATTGGTGGAGATTTGGAAGAATTCCTGCATGATTATCCATGCCATTCAGAAGACGGTCCACACTGGTATTACATGCGGGCCATACGCATGTCCGGACCTGGCTCCATAAGGGTGGTTGCCAGTCATGAGGAGATTACAGCTCTAAAGCTGACCGAAGAGGCTCTGAGAAAGAGCCAGGAAGAGCTTATCGAACAAAAGCGAAGTCTTGAGGAAACCAACATCGCCATGAAAGTTCTGCTCAAGCAACGCGAAGAAGATAAACTTGAGCTGGAAAAAAAAGTATTAAGCAACGTCAAGGATCTCGTCTTACCCTACGTTGATAAGTTAAAGAATACCCGTCTGAAGGCCAAGGACAGGACCCTGGTAGAAATTATTGATACCCACCTGCAGGACATCATCTCTCCCCTGCTGCAGCGCTTTTCTAATGCCAAAATCCTGCTGACCCCCCAGGAGATGCAGATTGCCGCCCTGGTCAAAGACGGCAAAACCAGTAAGGAAATCGCCGATGTCTTAAACGTTTCCGAAACCACGGTCAATTTCCACCGCAAGAACCTGCGGGTCAAGTTCGGGCTGACCAATAAGCGGACTAATCTAAGGTCCTACCTAATGTCTATTTCACAATAGTAGTTTTTCCCTATCAGTAGGCTGTGATTCCTCTCCCATTGCAGATTCACCTTATGTGCATAAATTATTATTGGATCTTGAATAGGTCCATTTTCAATTAACTCATTTGCTCAGATCCGGCTGGCCTCACCAGGGGCTGCAATCTAATATTGCAAAATGGGGTTCCAATTTGAAAGGAGTTAAAAGTGGATTCGAGACGCATAGATTCTGACAGTACAGTGGATATGGTATTTCACCTGAAGTGGAAAAGCGATGGTGTGGCTCATACAGACGGTTATCAGGCCAGCCGGATCAACATCTGGCGGGATTATGTTCCGCCGACTCTGCTTGAAGAGATAATCGGGAAACAGGCCGGCGAAAGATTTGAACTGCAGCCCACGTCAAATGATTTTAATCAGGAATATGTCAAGCAAGGCCTTTTTCAGATAAAAAATAATCAGTTTGATCCCCAGTCGACCCTTGGCGCCAAAGCTAATCCGGCAGTCGGACGTTTCTACCCCAAGGGCATCTTGAAATCTGTTGCCGGGGTGTTTCGCGCCAATGTTCAACCTTTCAGGCTCGTTCACGTCAACAATGGGAACATGATGGTGGATTTTAATCATCCGCTGGCGGGCAAAGAATTCATCCTTTCCGGAATTGTTGGAAAAGTTGAGAACAAGGCAACCGAACGGGGCGGCACCAGTGTCGACTGGATGGAGGTTTTGACAACCGGTCCGGGCATGCAGGCAAGATGGCAGGGCCAACCGACAGATTTTCTTTCCACAGAAGCCTTGGCCAGGGATGATGAGACGCCTGATACCCTGTTCTATGCTAAACCGCGCTTAGTGCAGCACATCGATGATACCGCCATAGAGATGATAAAAAACACGTATGGGCGGTTTTTAAAGGAAGATATGGATGTGTTGGACTTGATGAGCAGTTGGCAGTCACATCTGCCGGAAAAATTGAATTTAAGGCGTCTGGTTGGGTTGGGGCTTAACGACCTTGAACTGAGGCAGAATTCTTGTCTGAGTGAACATGTGGTCCAAGATCTCAATCTAAGTCCCAGGCTGCCATTTGAATCCGATAGCTTTGATGCGGTGGTATGCACGGTATCGGTTGAATACCTGACCAATCCGCTGGCGATATTCCAAGAGGTAACCAGAGTATTGCGAGACGATGGTTATTTCATCGTTACATTTTCCAACCGCTGGTTTCCTGCCAAGGCGATTCATATCTGGAAAGAACTCCATGAATTCGAACGCATGGGGATGATACTCGAATACTTTATCAGCTCAGGCGGTTTTAAAAATCTTCAGACCTATTCGTTCAGGGGGCTGCCGCGTCCGCACGATGATAAATACTTTCCTGACCTGGTGTACTCTGATCCTGTGTATGTGGTCTGGGGCCAAAAGCGTTGAACAAACTGAGAAAGATGCACAATTAGGCAGTTAAGGGTTAAACGTTATTTGGTAAATGGTTGATTTTCAGATACCAGACAGCTATTCTAATAGGTCTTCGGTACATGGTGTTCTTGACCTGTAAACGAATTACCGGTAACACAATCAGTTGTGGCTATTAAGATGAAATATAAAGCGCTGGGTTTTTTAATTTTGGTGGCAATTACCATCTCAGGCTGTACGGGTGTTCCAAAGGGTCTGGAGCCTGTCTCCGGGTTTGATGGAGACCGATACCTGGGAAAATGGTATGAAATTGCGAGGCTGGACCATTCTTTCGAAAGAAATCTCAGTAATGTCAGTGCAATGTACACCGCCATAGAAAAAGGAGAGATAGCGGTATTAAACAGGGGCTATAATGAAAAAGCCGGTGAATGGAAGCAGATAGAAGGCAAAGCTCGTTTTGTGGGTAATGAAACCGTGGGCAGTTTGAAGGTATCCTTCTTTGGTCCCTTTTATGGTGGTTATCATGTCATCGAACTTGACAGGATAGACTACAGCTACGCGATGGTTTCCGGTCCGAGCCGTTCCTACCTTTGGATTTTGTCGAGAACCGCGCTACTGGATGAGGCTATCTATTCAAGATTGATAACCAGGGCCGCTGAATTGGGATTCGATACCACCAAGATTATTCGGGTTGAGCACGATCGGACTGCGGAAAATCTTTTATCAGAGGGAAAGGCAAAAATGGCTATAAATCCAGCTAACACATTGACACCATGTCCGAAGTCGCCCAACTGTGTGTCTTCGCTTGCAGAGGACAAACAGCATTTTATTGAACCGATTCCCTATGAAGGGGAGACCGCTGTAACCCGGCATGAACTGCTGGAAATTCTCAATTCCTTTAAGAGAGCGCGCGTGGTAAGCCTGGAAGAAGATTTTATCCATGCTGAATTTGTTTCTTCCGTCTTTCGGTTTGTGGATGACGTAGAATTTTATTTTGATGATGCCGTAAAAGTGATTCAAGTAAAATCTGCTTCACGGACAGGCTATTCCGATTTTGGAGTCAATCGCCGACGGATAGAAAAGATACGAGGGCTGTTTGAAGAAATGGCTTCTAAAAGAAAGGAATAAACATATGAGCAATACTGATGATAAAACCCTGTGCGCATTGCAGGAAGAAGGATATATCGAAACCAATACCGAAGAATTTATTAAATTGATAAAGCCGGCCCAACATTTCTGTAAAAACTGCGGACGAAGTGCCGTTAACGCAAATAATCTTTGCAACCCGGAGAACCTGAAATAATTATTACATCGTCAAAGAATCCCGGATAACTTACAGTTGGTATCCGGGATTCTTATGTGCTGTCGAGATAATCAACAGGTATTGCAATGGAAATTTTAGGGGTAAATGTTAGACAATTTAAAATGTATAGCCTAAACCCAGGGCGGTAATAAAATTAGAGGATTCATAAAAGTCAATATTGGATTTCGATTTAAAAAATGCATTAAACCAGTCAATTCTGAAATTTTGAAATCCAAATGGCTTCTTATAACCCAGGATGGCAAATAGACCAGGCGCGAATTCACGACGCTTCTTATCGAACACCGGGTGCCTGCTGTCGTACCATTCGCCTTTGGCTGAAACATTAACGCTTGCCTGCAGCTGAGTGCCGAAATACATAAATGACAATTCCGGTCTAAGCGAATGAAAGCTGTTGGCGTCCCCCTCGGCATCACCGCGCGTGTACCTTAAAATAGGCATTAACTGCATGCGGCGGCCGACTGGAAATGAATACTGGGTAGTCAGGCGATGAAAATAGGCATCGCGATCGAGATCATTCAAATCGCCCGGTGTCAAAAAACTGTTGGGCTGTGATAACAGAAAGTCGCCGCTTTTCTCATTGTCGATGTTTTGTCGAACCAAGCCGTATTTTACAGTCAGCCCGGACCCCATGATGGTCTCAGCCGCCAGTTTAAATCCATATGAGTTGATGTCAGTGCGCTTACGATTCTGACCGACGACAAATGGGTCTTTCCATGTTTCCTGTTCAATCGGGGTCAGGGGAATAACAGAGGCCCGCAGGCCGGTTCCGTTCGATAAAATGTGCCGGGCGCCGGCTTCTATCAAAAATTGGCCCTGGGCTAAATTTTCCGGCAGGACACCCATAAAAAGCTGGGTGCGTTGTTCGGCAAACGTATAGCGGATCAGTCCAAGGGGCAGCGGCCTGAATTTGTTGACCCGTTCGCCGGAACTGTCAAGCGAATCGGTTTTTTTGTTGTCGCTGTCGGTATTAAGCTGTGAGTTTGTGCTGATATACGCACCGAGAATCTCTATGTAACCGGAAAAACCGGATTCGGTTGGCATCGGTTGCTGGGCTAGGGCCGGGCCCGCCGTCAGGCAGAACCAAATTATAAGCAGGATAACACGGCAAATTTTCATTTTACTCCTTGGGGTTCAATCGTTAGTGCTGGGCTTGCCAATATGACTACTTTGCCGCATCGCTTCCCGACGCATGGGCATGGCATCGATCTCGGCATTCAGGTTAACCTCATCCCCGGGGCCACAACTTAATACGTTTGTATAGATTATTTGATCTAAAAAATAAAGGTAAAGTTATGCCGCAGGTTACTTTAGGGCTTTCACTTCACAGACCAGAAATGATACCTTTGATTTCTAATTGGATGCTAGGCCATGAGGCTATTTTTCTGGAAGAGCCGCCCGACCCCGATTTCGAGCAGATGCTGTCAGGGAGCCTATCTGTGGATGATTATTTGTCGCTATTGGATGTGGAGTATCCCTCCTTTAGCCAACAAATGTGCAAGCTGCTGCAGGAACTCACGGCCAAAGGCAAACACATCTTTCAAGTGGAGCCTTTTTGGGAAATCCTCCTGGGTATTCATGAGTTTTTCGCCGAAGGCCACCATCCGCGAGAATTGCAAAAAAACTCGATTCAGTATCCGGTGTATCTGGCTGAAAGAAACGCCACCCGGGCTCTTCTGGCCTATTATCAAACCGTTATGGCCGGATCATTCGATGATACGATCAGGGCGATTATAGGATTTGCCCGCATGGATGCGGCCCGGTTTGGCTTGCGGGATACACTTCGGGCCCAGGAAATTGCATCGATGGTCAGAAAATATTCCTCGTCTTATGTTGAAGCGGGGATGATGCACTATCCTTTGTGGCGCCTGCTCCGGCAACAATTGCAGGAAAAGGAGCAGGTTAAGGTGGTTTTTTTAGCAGATGAGGTGCTGAAGTCATCAGGGCCGAAAGGCCATTTGTATGGCCCTGGCGACCAGTTGACGCTGCGCTATATTTTTCACCCCGCAATCCTCAACACGCGGCGTGAAGAACTGCTGGCCGCCAGGTCGATTATTTACTCAAAGATCATCGAAAAAGAAGAACTGACCGATGATCTCAACACATTTCCCCATCTGTGCGATGAACTTGATTGCCTTCAGATTGTCAGGCAGCTTTCATTGAAGGACTGCCGCCGGCTGTTTCCGTTGGTTCGCCGCGCAAAGAGTTCCGAGGCCCGTGAAATTATTGCCGAATACCTGGCAGAGTTAGGGCCTCAACTATACGCGGTGAGATGATTTTAGGAGAATGGCAGGCTATGAAACCTCAGGAGATAGCATTAGATAGACTGTGCCGCACAACCATTGAAGAGAAATGGGGGGATCTTTCAAAGCTGCCGAAAGAGTTGGTGGATGGCGTATTTATTGTCTATAGGGAGTTTATGACGTGTTATCTGAATATCTTACGTCAACAGGATAATAAATCCTCTGACTGGATCCCTGAAGCGGTCAGCATTGATTCCGAGTTGATAGATCAGATGAGACATTTTTTCTCTGATTATCAGCACATTACCAGAAAATTTTGCAAACTGAACCAAAATATGGAACAATTGCTCGCAATTGATAAGGATAGGCATCATAAACTATATGACAATAAAATAGATGACATTCTGGTGCGTTTCGTGCGGCAAGTTAATCCGGGAGACAAAGATGGAGAAAACCGATAACGACGTTGTCATCGTGGGTGCCGGTCTGGCTGGTTTGTCATGCGCTCGCCATTTGGCCGCGGCCGGCATTCCATTTGTTATCCTGGAAGCCAGCCGGCGTATTGGCGGACGCATCAAGACCGATCGGGTGGACGGCTTTTTATTGGACCACGGTTTTCAGGTGCTGCAAACCGCCTACCCGGAGGCACGTCGATATTTGGACTACGACCAGCTCAAGCTCAAACCTTTTGCTCCGGGCGTGATTATCCGCACAGAAGACAAGTTTCACATTATCGCGGATCCCAGGCGTCGTCCCCAACACCTGTGGAGCACTTCAACCGCTCCCATTGGAACGCTGGGAGATCGACTGCGCATCATCAAATTGGCGTCGAAAGTACGACGGGCAAAAGTCGCCGCTCTATTTCAAAGCCCGGATATGACCACCATCGATTTTCTCAAATCTGAAGGCTTTTCCGAAAAAATAATTCAAACATTTTTTATACCTTTTTTTAGCGGAATCAGTCTTGATCCGGAAATTAGCGTATCCAGCCGGGTGTTTCAATACATTTTTCGTATTTTTGCCGAGGGTGATGTTGCCCTGCCAGCCCATGGCATGGGCTAGCATTCCGGCCCAACTGGCTGAAAATTTACCCGACGGCAGCATTCGCACCGATGTCAGGGTTGGATCCCTCCATCCCGGAAAAGTTGAATTGACTTCCGGCGAAATGATGAAAAGCCGGGCTGTGGTATTGGCCACCGAGGGTCCGGAAACTGCACGCCTGTTGGGATCCAGGCAGACAATAGGGTCCAATGGTGAGTTATGCCTCTATTATGCCGCTGCGGCACCCCCGATGGAGCAACCCTATCTGATTTTAAACGGCGAAAGAAGCGGCTGGATCAACAGCCTGACAGTTCCCAGCCAGGTAGCACCCTCCTATGCACCTCCGGGGCAGTCGCTGATTTCGGTAGTGGTGATCGGTCGAATGTCCTCTGATGATGATACAGTTCAAGCGGCTGTGCGCGGGCAGTTGACCGCCTGGTTTGGCACCGGGGTCAGGGACTGGCGACATCTGAAAACTTTCCGGATTGCCCATGCCTTGCCGGCTCAGCTGCCGCCAATGCCGGATCCAGGCGTTGCTGTAATCCCGGCCAAACCCGGCATTTTCGTCTGCGGCGAGTACGGTAGCGTCCCGGGTATTCAGTGGGCCATGCTTTCCGGCCGGCTCACTGCCGATGCAGTCAAAGAAGAACTCGGCCGCGATGGATAGCATAGCGTTTACGATTCGTTCGCAATCTAAAAACTGTTCCCAAAAACCAGTTATTGATTCGGCCGAAATTCCGGCGGCGGTTCAACAAGGCCATCGACCCAACGACGCGGAAATTTTTCAACACCGCATGACGCTCCCAGCAAAGCCCCCAGTACCGAACCGCGTGCGACATTGTCCCCGCCAAGGTTGGTGTTGGCGATCAATGCTTTTTCCGGTTCATCATGGTATTTTAAAGCCAGATACACAACGGCCGGCACCGAGTCTTCGACATAGCAGGCCGTGCTCAACCGTGGACCGATGACCCAATCGTCCGGATCATTAAGCCATTTCTTGAAAGGATGCCCCAATAAAGGGTTTTTCTGGGCCTCGATTTCTTCGCTGATGGCCGCTTTAAGGTTAATCCCATTGAGTATCTTCAGTAAAACATCAATGACCAATGATCCGGCGGTCTCCATCTTATCCCCAGGATGGGTCAGCGCCAGGTGGGTCATTGCCGCCTCACGGGCTTTGTCAGGCTGGTTGAAATAATAAGCAACAATGGGAACGATTCCGATCAGGCCGCCGATGTGCTTCTCGGCGACCCCGCATTTGCGGGGCGGCATGCCCCGGGCATAGTTTGCGAAAAAATTGCGATGACATTCCTCAATATAGGTATCCCGATGGTTGCCCGGTGTTGTCATGAAGGCAATGTATTTTTTCAGAAAATCGTCCGCATCATAGGTGCCGGTTTGGTTAATTGATTCAATCAGCAATCGGCAGATCTTGACATTTAACGTGTTCTCTCCCGCCTTGAGAAACTGGTGATAGTGAATGCCTTTCTGTCCCCAATATTGTGCCTGATCATGCAGAATTTCGCCGGCAGCGCTTTGGTGCCTGATAACTTGAGCGCCACAAGATGCTGTCCGGGTGTGGATTGCGCGGCGCCATATAATCCGTTACCCGGCCATAATCTCTGTTCAGGGCCTGACGATTGTAGTACCAGTGAACCGGCATCGCCAGGGCATCGCCGATATAAAGGCCCAAAAGGCTATCGTAGGCTTTAGAGTGAAGGAAATTAGTCATTATTAACCTGTTTTCTTTGGATAAATTTTAAAAGGGAAACGGGTGGTCATCCCTGAGGCATCTGTTGAACGTTTGTCATGGATTCGGCTCCAGAATCTGACCGCTAACGCCTGCAGCCTGCGGACAGAATAAATTTTGTATACCACTCGTAAATATATGTTCGGCCGGCATCCCTGGCAAGTCCAAAGGTTAATGCAGTTGGACAAATATTTTCCGATTTTTCAAATAACAGGTTTTAACCCCTATTTTGCCCCTAAAGATTGTCGGTTGCAAATTTGCCAATCTGTATAATATTTAGAGTTAACCAATTATCACAGTTTTTTTGATACAGGAGATAATCATGAAAGTTGACCTAAAATGTTTTGCGCAATCTGGTAAACACGGAAACGTGCGATTTCAAAGAAAGTACGACATACGAGTTAAACGACGGACAAACCGTCGAGCATCTGCTTCAACAGGCGGGAATCGGTGAAAAAGATGTAAAAATTGCTTTTGTAAACAGCGGGTTGTGAAACTCGACACGGTTCTTTCCGAAGGAGACCGGGTCGGGCTGGCACCGGCCGTTGGAGGGATGTAAGGTTCCTTGCTAATTCATCAAACACGTAACTTCTAACAAACTGAAAGGAGAAATCTCATGGACGTTCAAGATTATTGCAAAGGCATGGAAACGGAGATGACGGCCTGGAAGGCCAAGCTGTATGATGTCATGCGCAAGGTTGATTCACTGGGTTCGGCCGAAAAAGAGAAAATATTACCCAACGTCGAAGACCTGCACATGTTTCTGGAAGAAATGACGGACAGAATCGAAAAATTGAAAACCGAATGCCCCTCTGATTGGAGCCCGGATAAAAAGGAAATCGAAGAAGGCAGCGTCGATATGCGTGGTAAATATGAGGAAACCATGGAGTATATCGGTAAAGCCTCGCCGGTTTCGATCGCCGGCTGATTGATAGCAATTAAACCGGCGTCAGTTGTTAAGCAAGTTGGCGAGGTTATATGTCATGCGGTTAACGGACGCTGTCCTGGAAAAATTCAAACCAAATAAACCGCGGATCCTGTATCCGCGGTTTATATTTGAAAAATTAGCTTGTGTAGGGTCTATAACCCCTCGATACGTTAAATCCCACGGGCGCTGAGCAGCGAATTAAGCTCATCACGAAACTGATTAATCTCCTCTATGTATATTGCATTCACTTCTTCAAGAACTTGATTGAGTTCCCCAACAATCCGACCGCCTATGAATAGGGCCGTATTGCGGCCCACATACCTTCGCAGCTTGCGCAATTCATCGATGAGCGGATGCTGATCCAATAAATGGGTGATGCTGACTGCCAGGACCCGGGCACTGTTTTGCTGAACTCCCAGCGCAATTTCTTCGGCGGGCAAATTGGGACCATAGTAGATCGGATTCCAACCACTTTCCGCAGCCATCAATGCTACCGTCAGGGCCCCGATATCATGCCACTGCCCCACCGTGGTGGCAATGACAATTTTGGGGGCCGAATTTGATATTTCGGTTGCCCGCAGCATATTCAACAAAAAATTGCGTGTCACTGAAGTGGCCATATGCTCATTGATAATTTTCAATGATCCCTTACGCCATCGATTGCCAATCTCTTCGAACAACGGAACAATAATGTCGTTTAACAGAGCGGGTCTGGTCAAATCGATGGCGGCCCGGTCGTAACAACGTTCCAAACTTTCAGAATCAAGATCCATAACGGCTGATAAGCAGTTCTTGAGATGGTCATCAACAGCCATCGGTTGGGCTTGCTTGGCGCGGTTTGCACGCATTCCGGGCACACTCAGCCGTTCCTGATGAGCAAGACCCAACAGGTCGCTGGGGTCCAATGATGCAACCTGTGAAATGTTATGGCCTGCTTCCGTAATTTTTTTGAGAAGCTGTAACCGCTGGACATCGTCCTCGGAATACAGGCGACGGTTTTTCGGCGTGCGGTGCGGTACCACGGCCTGGTACCGCTTCTCCCAGGCTCTGATAACATGAGGTGTCAGGTTGGTACGTTGGGCGACATACCGTATCGGGTAGATATGTTTTTTGTCCATGTCCATGCTGCATGATAGACTGCCAATGCTTATCTGTCAATTTAATGTTTATATAATGTTGCATGATGCTATAAACCTTAAAAATTCAACCTTATAGAGTCTTCACACCTCTCTATAGTTGGTTTTTCAGATAAAAGGGTTGATTTTGTCTAAATATTGTTTATTCTATTTTAAATATTATCCGCTGTCCCGGCTGGTTGTATTACTTTCCTAAATATCGGCTCCGTCCGAAGATATATGCACAAAGTCTTTTCCGGGCCATACAAGACGATAGCTGCTATTTGGTAAATTTTTTTAGCCCCTATAGATTCTTAACCCGGGAAATCATTGTTGGCGTTTGCCAAGTTTATAACCATATTTTCCGACCATTTCGTCTAAGGTCCATATTTCATTGTCTTCGATCCATCTTTTTGGTTAAATCAGATAAAGAAATCCCCATAAGGTAAACCAAATGGGGATTTTGTTTAGAAGTTTTTAATCCATAATTTCTGCTACAGCTCTTGCGCAGGCCTCAATTGCCTCATCCGGACCATTGACCATGAGAACATTTTTCTCAATATCAACATCTTCAAGTTTACACCCTTCGGACTCGACTGCCTGTTTGAGTAAATTGACTATGATAACGTCCTCATTTTGGAATTTCATTTATTCATCTCCTTTCCCGTATGGTATCTATCCGCCATTACCGATTAATCTCACTTTCGTATATTTCTTCGACCTGGAGTTGGCGGGATCGCCACACGTTGTTTTCATTGGCGAAATTATCAATGTTAAGGTTTGTCAGGTAGGTTACCATTTTCATGTCTTCCGAGGCCGCATCTTCCCGTCCCATCTTGGTCAGCAGGGTTGCCCTGCTGTAAAACGCAGCCCCGTAATCCGGGTCGATTTCAATGGCCTTATCGAAGTCTGATAGGGCGCTTTCGTCATCCCCATCCAATTCCCGGGCCAGCCCCCTTAAATGGTAGGCCTTGGGGTGATTGGAATCGATTTCTATAGCTTTACTAAAATCGCTGACGGCATTCGCTGTGTTTCCCATTTTGAGGAATACAGACCCACGGGCCAGCAACGAAATTCTATCATCAGGATCAGCATCGAGAATCTCATTGAGCAGGTCGATGCTGATACCGAACTTCTCTCTCATAAGGTTTGACATTGCGTTGGCGAACAATTCTTTTTTACGGTCGATATTTTCCATTTTAGCCTCCAATAATAGTTTGGTTGAAAAATTTTTTATACAACTTATAAACAATTTTAAGACAAAATTTTGGCAAGTCAATATTATTTCTGAAATTTTGAAGGATTGTTTTTCGGTGAGCTGATTTGCTTTCCTTGACAGCCAATTGCCGGCATATTAGCTTTAGCCCTGCAGGCCGACGCGTTTTTTGATCAACAACTGCCGGATTCGGGTTTTTTCGGGCCTGCAGGGCTCGTTTTCTAAGGGAGTAGGTGCTTTGAGAGATTTTATAAATAATTCCAGTTCACAGATGATCAAAATCATTGAAAACCGCTCACCGGCCGGCCGGCATGATTCCGTTGGACCTTAAGCTGCGGCGCAAATGGACCTTTCGCGCACATGGCAGACAGATGGTTTTCATCAAAAAACCATTTGAAAGCGAGATCCATGTGTTGACGAAAGCATTTATATGGGCGCTGTACCTTCCTGATTACCCGTTTCTTTCCGTTGAAATCAAGGCTCGAAATCGATACAAGCCGGATGTGGTACAGTTTGATGATGAAAAAGAGCCGGTATTCTGGGGTGAAGCAGGACAGGTCCGTCTCAGAAAAATACGGACCCTGTTACGACGCTATAGATCCACGCATTTAGTGTTTGCCAAGTGGCAAATCAACCTGGAGCCGTTTCGAAGGATATTAGAAAAAGAAACGGCTGGCAGACGCCGATCGGCCCCGGTTGACCTGATCTCAATTCCCGAAGACGGCGACGAGCGCTTCATTCGCCGGGACGGTACCATCCGGATAAGCTTTAAAAATGTTAGCCGTTTGCGCTACTAAGAGCCATCGTCACCAGCGCGCAGTTCCGGGTTCACCTTTAAAAGGGCCCACAATTTCATTCGTAATCCATCCACCATAAAATTGCCCGGACTGGCGGTTTCAAGCACGCGGCACGTTCTAACGGACGGTACGACAACCTGATTTCCGCTATAGACCTCGACCAGGCAACTATCCGACGCCAGTTTAGGTGGTCTGGGATATTCCCATACGGATTCCTGATCGGATCCCGGTACTGTTGCAAAATCCGGTCTTTTGTGCCCCGGTACTGCCACATGGCTTTAAGTTTCCTTTCATTATTGTTGATGTTTTGAATTTATTGTGCCATCCATAGATAAATTTGTCATTGAATAACTGCCTATACAATTTATTCCTATTTAAATGAAACTCCGATACGATCCCTATCAGGTATTTGGATTTAGCTCAGGCGGATACCCAACTGGAAAATGCGTTCAAGCTGTTATTCGAAAATCAAAACAGCGACGGCTCGTGGAGCCTTTCTGAGCCTGAATGGAATACGTTTCTGGCAATACATGCCCTGAAGAATAAAGAGCTACTGTAAATGTACTATTGGAATTGTCTGCGATATTTGGTAAAGCAGGCCGCAACGGGTTATCGGGAATTGGCCCTGAAACCACGGCTTGCCTTTGGAAACGAACATGATATAAAGGCTGCAAAGTTGGCAGCGTTAGTCCCATAAATGTTGTGCTCAAATACTAACTTGCCAACGCAACTTTGCAGCCAAATTGGTAAAAGTACATCGTTAGAACGCAAACAGGAGACGAAGCTATGGAAATCAAAAAGATTTTATGGCCCACCGATTTTTCTGAAAATGCGGGTCAGGCCCTGCCTCTGGTCACCTCACTGGCCGAAAAGTACCAGGCCGAGATTCACATACTATACGTTTTAAAGGACTACCCGGCATTCGGTGCCTCCTACGGTGAATACGACCCGGATGATTTCAAAAAGATGAAAGAATGGGAAAACCAGTTTGCCAACTCTCGTTTAGACGAAATTTGTGAAAAATTTTTGAACGCCTGCCCCCTGTATGTAAGACACATCAGTGTCGGAGACCCGGCCAAAGAAATCCTCAAGCTGATCAAGGAAGAAGATATTGACATTATAATCCTGGCAAGCCGGGGCAGCGAATCTCATTTTGATTTTGGCAGTGTTGCCGAGCGGGTGATAAAGTGCACTGATAAGCCGACAGTGATTATTCCGGTGTGACAAAGCTCTAAATGGAAGGATTCTTAGATGAATATATCCTATTATCTTAAGTTGTATGTGTTAACAGTGCCGGTTTTTTTCGTCATCGATATCGTCTGGCTGGGGGTTATCGCCAAAGGAATCTACCGCCGGAATTTAGGCTTTATTTTAAGTCCCGAAGTGAACTGGGTTGCGGCAATCACTTTTTATCTGATTTATATCGCCGGAATAATCTTTTTCGCTGTCCGGCCGGCATTAGCGAGCAATACGCTGCTGGATGCTGCCATGCTGGGCGGTCTTTTTGGCTTTTTCACCTATGCCACCTACGATTTAACCAATATGGCAACTATCAAAGGCTGGCCATTAAAAATTGTTGTGATCGATATTCTTTGGGGGAGTTGCCTTTGTCTACTGGTTGCCATTCTGAGTTTTCTGATTGCCAAATGGCTACTATAAGCCGACGATCTATACGGAACGTATCGACATAGGAATCAAGCTTCCATCAGCCTCTTCCTCGTTTCCATCTCTGTTTTACAATCAATGCAGTAGCGGGCCACCGGGCTTGCTTTTAAGCGTTTAATCGCGATGTCCTCACCGCAATTATAGCAAATTCCGTAGTTGCCGTCGGCGATATCCCCCAGCGCTCGTTTGATCTTTTTAATCAACAGGTTTTCCCGGTCACACAGATTCTGTGATAACGATCGCTCGATGACGGAAGAAGCCCTGTCCAGAATGTCCGGCAATGGTTCGTCTGACACTTTCAAGCCATCCAGATTACAGTCTGCATCCCCTGATAATTCTTCAAGCCATCGGGTTAGCTCAATATGAATGGTTTTCAAATCTTTTTTGTTCATTACTGGACCCTTTATTGTTTTATCTTTTCAACTTCTTTGCGATCGACAGCGCAAATTTCTAAATTTTAAATAGCATTCTAAGACCCAATTTGCGCTTGTCAACAGTCTTTGTAACGTTTTCCCCAGACCCGAAATAGATGCTGGGTCAGTCCAGTCTGGCGTGCAACGTATTGAATTGGAAATGCAGATTTGCTTTCCATACTAAAAAGCTAAGATTTTTTTTGACATTGTTGAATAATTGTTTACTATACGTCTAAGTTATGATTGATAAAAAATTATGTCGAAAGCCACAGATCAAAAAGAGGTAACAATGAAAACTGATTCGGATACAGTGGAAGAAAAGTCGCTTACTGTTCGTAATAGAGAACTGGTACCGGAAGAGCTGTCGATTCTGCCGGTAAGTAGACAGGTAGCCTTTCCGGGTCTCAACATGACCCTGGCAATTAGCAAATCCGCCCTGGGCTCTCTGGAAAAAGTAATGGAAGGCAATCAGATCTTAGGAGTTGTGGGCGTTAAGGAAAAGTCGGACAAGGTTTCAGGACCGGAGCAGATTCGAGGAACCGGCACCGCAGTGAGAGTTCTGTATGTGACTCAGACGGCCGAGGAGCATGCTCTAATTGTGGTTCATGGATTGACGCGCTTTCGAATCAAAGAATGGACGGCGGACAAACCCTCTTTGAAAGCTCAGGTTACGATTGTTCCTGAAATCGTTGAAACGGACATTGAAACAGAAGCTTTGCATCGTAGCCTGCGTGACCTTGCACAGGAAGTGTTTTCAATGTCGTTAGATGTACCCCGGGAGGCAATCGAAAGTCTGGCGCGCGTGAAAGATCCCCTCGGTTTGGCATATATCGCCGCCGCGCATGCCGACATCGATTTTGAAGAACGGCAGCGGTTATTGGATGAGGACAGTTTAAAGTCCAAGTTGCGTCAATTGGTTAAATTACTGTCGCACGAAAAAGAAGTATTATCGCTGGGAAAGAAAATTAAGAGCGAAGCGCATGACGAAATGAGTAAAACGCAACGGGATTATTACCTGCGACAGCAGCTCAAAGCCATTAGAAAGGAACTGGGGGAAACCGATAAAGATAAATCTGAGGCTGATGAGTATCGACATCGTATCGAAAGTGCGGATTTGAGTGACGAAGCTCGCAAAGAGGCAGAGCGGGAACTGGATCGGTTTGCAGAAATGACACCCCAATCGGCAGAATATTCCATGATCAAGACCTATCTGGACTGGATGCTGGATTTGCCCTGGAATCATGTGACCGAGGATCAGGCCGACATCGATGCGGCCCGCAAGATCCTGGATAATGACCATTATGGCTTGCAAGAGGTCAAGGATCGCATCATTGAGTATCTGGCGGTTCGGAACTTAGTGCAGATTCGCGGCCCCATGCCCGGTGCAGATTCGAGTGCGGTGACCTCTCCGGCGGCAACTGGCGTGATTTTATGTTTTGCCGGACCACCGGGGGTGGGCAAAACGAGTTTGGGCCAAAGCATCGCTGGTGCCATGGGGCGCAATTTTACCCGCATGAGCTTAGGTGGCATGCGTGACGAAGCCGAGATAAGAGGACACCGCCGAACCTATATCGGCGCCATGCCGGGACGTATCATACAGGCAATCAAACGGGCGGGCACCCGCAACCCGGTCTTTATGCTGGATGAGGTGGACAAAATTGGAACGGATTGGCGCGGTGATCCCAGCAGCGCCCTGCTGGAGGTTCTGGATCCGGCTCAAAATGCCACCTTCCGCGACCACTATCTTGACGTTGACTACGACCTGAGCGACGTTGTCTTTATTGCGACTGCCAATCAGCTGGAGAATATACCGGCGCCCCTCAGGGACCGCATGGAGATCATCCAACTGGATGGATATACCGAATTCGAAAAAATTCAGATCGCCAAGCGGCATCTGGTACCCCGGCAGCTGGCTGGCCATGGTCTCAATGAAAATGAGGTGACCTTCATGGACAAGGCAATTCTCAGAATTATCGCCAACTATACCCGTGAAGCAGGGGTGCGCCAGCTGGAAAGGCTTATTGGCGCGGTCTGCCGCAAATCCGTAGTGAATCTAACGACCAGCGGCTGGTCCCATGTCATGGTTACACCGGAGCACGTGGCAGATTTTCTCAAAAAAGAAAAATTTGAGGCCGAGATTTCCGAAGCAATTGATGTGCCGGGAGTTGCTACCGGTCTGGCGGTTACGCCAACCGGCGGAGACATCCTTTTTGTCGAGGCAACACGCATGCAAGGCAATGGGGGTCTCAGATTGACCGGTCAACTCGGTGACGTCATGAAAGAGAGCGCTCAAATTGCTTACAGCTATATTCGTGCCCGGGCCGAAGTTTTGGCCATTGAACCACAAATCTTTGATAAAATGGAAGTTCATCTGCATGTACCGGCGGGGGCCATTCCCAAAGACGGGCCTTCAGCTGGTATCGCCATGGTCATGGCGCTATCCAGTTTATTCAGCGGCCGACCCGTGCGCGGTGATATCGGCATGACCGGTGAGGTCACCCTGCGGGGTCGCGTCCTGCCGGTCGGCGGCATTAAAATGAAAGTATTGGCCGCCCATCGGGCCGGTCTTCGCACCGTGATTATACCCCAGCGCAATGGGCGCGATCTGGACGACGTGCCGCAGGAAATTCGCAAGGCTATGCAGTTTATTCTGGTGGACCGCATTGAGGAGGCAATCGATGCCGGCCTGGCACCTTCAAATGAACGCCCTGTGAGCGCGCATCGCCGCAATGATCAGGACCTGAAAAGTTTCAACGAGGGGGTCCTGGCGATGACGATGTTGCCGCAAGGTTGAATGAGTACCGCTGATTCAAAAAAGCGTTTAGCACACCTTAACCGAATTTGATAAAGGCTTGATTTCCGCACGTTGTGCGGCGGGTGAGGAAAGGATAGATAACCATGCAAAAGCAGAATAGATTCAGAATGTTACTGATTGTAGGGGGTATTTGGCTGGCATTCTTGCTGCTGAGTAACTTTTCGTCGGTCGCGACAATGAAATCCATCCCTTACAGCGAGTTTTTGCGGCTTGCCAGAGAAGGTAAAGTAGCGGAGGTTGCGGTGACGGATAATGTAATTCAGGGAAAAATGTTTACCGACAATTCTTCGGCCGAACAGGGCCAGGCCTTTCAAACAGTGCGCGTGGATGGAGAAATATCCGGTGTGCTTGAGCAAAACGGTATCGAATATACTGGAAAGATCCAGTCGAACTTCCTGTCAAATATTTTTGGGTGGATTTTTCCGGTGCTTTTGTTTCTTGGCATCTGGTATTTCATCATGAAGCGATTTCAGCAGCAGCAGGGTGGTTTAATGACCCTTGGGAAAAACAAAGCCAAAATCTATATGGAAAACGATGTTCAGGTCAACTTCGAATGACGCTGCGGGTGTCGATGAAGCCAAGGAGGAGTTGGTGGAGATCATCGATTTTTTAAGAGAGCCCGAACGGTTTACACGCATTGGCGGAAAAATTCCACGCGGCATTCTGCTGGTGGGCCCACCCGGCACCGGCAAGACCCTACTGGCCAAAGCGGTGGCAGGAGAGAGTAAGGTGCCGTTTTTCAGCCTCAGTGGTTCGGAGTTTGTGGAGATGTTTGTCGGACTGGGAGCGGCACGGGTCAGGGATCTCTTTAAACAGGCCAAGGATAGCGCGCCGTGTATCATTTTTGTAGATGAACTGGATGCCCTGGGCAAAGCACGGGGATTTGGCATGGCTGGCGGTCACGATGAACGCGAACAAACCCTGAATCAGCTTCTGGTGGAACTGGACGGTTTCGATCCGAACATGGGCGTCATTTTGATGGCCGCCACCAACCGACCCGAAATCCTCGATCCTGCCCTGCTAAGGCCGGGCCGTTTCGACCGTCAGATTCTAGTTGATCGACCGGATAAACAGGGCCGAAAGGCAATTTTAAGGGTTCATCTGAATAAAGTTACGGCCGATGAAGATTTGGACGTCGATACGGTCGCCGGGATGACGCCCGGCATGGTGGGAGCCGACCTTGCCAACCTGGTTAATGAGGCGGTTCTGTTATCGGTCAGAAGAAGGAAGGACAGGGTCAGCATGGCCGAGTTCGAAGAGGCGGTTGAGAGGGTGGTTGCCGGCCTTGAAAAAAAGAATCGTATAATCAATCCCAAAGAAAAGAAGATTGTTGCCTACCATGAACTTGGGCACGCGATAGTTGCCATGTCACTGCCGGAAACGGATCCGGTCCAGAAAATATCGATCATTCCCAGGGGAATTGCGGCGCTTGGTTACACCATGCAGGTGCCAACCGAAGATCGCTTTCTGATGCGCCGGACAGAGTTGTTAAATAAAATTGCAACTCTATTGGGCGGACGGGCGGCTGAAGAAATTGTGTTCGATGACATCTCGACCGGCGCCCACAATGATCTATCCCGCGCAACCGACATTGCCCGCAGCATGGTTAAGGAATACGGTATGAGTCGGAATTTGGGTCAGGTATATCTGGCTCATGACAAACAAAGCCACTTTCTGAACCCGAATCAGGAAAGCGGTGGAGATTACAGTGCGATGACCGCCCATCTGATCGACAAGGAGATCCGACAGATCATTGATGAGCAGTATGAGAGAGCTCTCGAAATATTAAAATCTCATCGTGATATTCTGGCTCAGACTGCTAAAACTTTGCTGGAAAGCGAAGTTATCGATGGCAGGGAATTGCGGGACCTGGCGGCAATCGTTTCGAAACGAACCGAATTAAACGGAAATTCCGAAATTTTAGGTGACCGCCAATCACTTGCAGCTTAGACTGGTAGATCTGCCCTATCATTACGCCACCACTCTTCTAACTTTGTGTATTCCTGCTTCGTGGTTAATTTTTAGGGGTAGTCGGATTTCTGATCTGTGCGTTGGGCGCCGATCAGGCTTCCGGCTGGAATAGGCCTTCGCTGGGATGAATTAATTGCGAATTTTAAGTAATTAGATGAAGAGCTCAACGATAGCCCTTAATTATAGCGATACATTAACCCGGCAGCCGATAATGCTGCCAATTAAACATCAGATAAGAGGTGATCTCATGAAATCATTCAAAATATTTTTAGTTTCTGTTCTTTTGCTCGGTATACCGGTGATGCTGATGGCCGGTAACTATGGATATAAATCAAAGGCCTCGATGGATATCGTCGATACCGCTGTTTCAGCCAGAAGCTTTAACACCCTTGTGGCCGCGCTTGAGGCCGCTGATTTGGTCGATGTTTTAAGGGGCGATGGCCCTTTTACCGTGTTTGCGCCGACAGACGAAGCCTTTGCCAAGTTGCCGGAGGGCACCGTGGAGAGCTTGCTGCGTCCGGAAAACAAAGCCAAACTGCAGTCAATTTTGACCTATCATGTGGTTCCGGGTCGGTTCATGGCAGCCGATGTGGTTGCAATGAGTTCCGCCAAAACGGTGAACGGTCAAAGCTTTATGATCAGTTCTAGCGGCGGCAATGCCATGGTGGACAACGCCACGATTATCAAAACTGATATTGTGGCCAGCAATGGTGTAATTCACGTCATTGATACCGTTATTTTACCCAAGGATATGTGATCGCTTTACTCAGTAGGATCCTAATTTGGCCAGGAGCTGTAAACCTGGCCCGATTGGGTCCTACTTTTTGGTTTTGGCAAGCGTCCGATTACGAATTTCTAAAATCATCTCGTCCCAGAAAGTATCCTGGCTGAAGCTTGATCTTCGGTACATTTCCTGGTGTGATTGGAAAATATTGTCCGGTACAAGGTAATTTGATAGGAAAACAGAAAGGCCGTTAGAATTACGATCCATTGTGTGTTTTTCATAGACAATGACTGTGTTTCTTATATAACTTGCAATAAGATGACACAACTGCATTAAGGTCCTGCTCCTGGTAGTTGAAGCCAATTTCTGCATAAAATCCTGCAGATCGTAATATTCTAAATTCAAGAAGCTTGGATACCGTTGAGTTTTAGACAGGGCGTTTTGAATATCACCAAGCAGCATCGGATCCGATGCCCGAAGCCTTTTTATAACAAAGGTTGCAAATCGATTGAGATAACCAGCCAGTCGATCCAGCGCCTGACAATTTATGAGCGCCATTGACGCCGGGTATCTACATGAGTAAACCTGCCCGTGTATGTCTTTCAGGGGCACATCGCGCCTGTATTGTTCAATAAATGTATCAATCGTAATCTTTCCAAAATTGTAAAGCGACAAGGCGGGGTCAGCGTGGATTGCCTTCAGCGGTTCTTCAAACTTAATTCCCCGGATTTGAAAGCTGCCTGGCGGTTTGTTAACAATACGAATCTCATCCTCACTTACGATCAAATATTCGCTTAGGTCCTTTAACCCATAGCCAATCTCGACCATACCGGTCAAACATGAAAAAAAGACCATCGCGTCCAGTTTTTTACCCTTCAGGGCCCGCTGAACTGCAAAACGAAATTCCTGGAGGGTCATGAGTGTGCCGTCGGTTTCATCAGACGAGATGGCCAACGACTTGTGTTTTTCAGTCGCGGTGAATGATTGGGTGTCGATAATTCCGCGCCCATGGGCAAATGCACAAAAAATATACCGCTCCGCTGTATACTTGATACCCTCAGTAATAAAAAACTCAAGCGTTTCGGGAGCGCCCAAATTTTGCTCGCCCAGATCCTGCAGAACGACCGAATTAATTTCACCAATGCGTGCATCGCGGGTGATGTACAATAATTTGGATCCATCCCAGCTGTTCCCGTATCCATGATTGAATCCGGGACGGCCATCAACCAGGGCTAAAATGTTGATGTCATCCGAAGAACCCACTGTTTCGATCATATCCAGGGCATACAGTACCTCCGGCGCAAGATTATTATCTCCATTCAGGTAAAGCATAATCGTGGAAGATTTTTTCGAAGAGCTGGACGAATTAACGTCCCCGGCGGGGAGTGGCGTAGAGGATAAAAAGAAGATAAGAACCGCAATAAAGAATGACTTGAAAACACAAGGCATGATCCTTGAGAGGAAAGCTTTATGTGCTATTTGTCGTTTCAGATTCGGAGCCAAAGGTGACTGCCTATAGTATGATCGCGCCGCGTCGACATCGAGCAACATAATCCGTCATTCACAGTGGACTGGCGTTCATAGTTTCCAGGATAATATATACATATATCAAACTTGCCCCGGATCTTCAAGGCTTTGGCTGGCTGTAATGGGGTCGATCATTTAAAGCGTATATAGAAAAAGCGTGTGATCGAAAGCTCGATCCACGCTTTTGCTGTGCCACCGTAAATCCTGGTATTCTGGATTTTAGCTTGGATTAATGCTCGTGCTCGTCCGCATCGGCATCCGCTTTGGTGCGGTGAATTGTGCCGTTGGGATGCTCTGGCGGTGTGTAAATCGTGTATGGCTGATATCCAGATTTAGACAGCCGCTTCTGACTCGGTATTCAGACCTTCGGAACCCCACGAACCTTCTGGGTTACCAGGGCACAGGCTTTGCTCCGCGGGGCCAGCACAAAAACGCCACCCAAGACAAAGGCAGCTAGGGCAATTAACAGGCCAATCATCGGGATAACGGTAATTCCCAGTATCGTAAAGACCAGGCCTATAAATATAAGTATGGCACCAACCATTGCGTTTGATACTCGCTCCAATTTGCAGTCTAATGCTTTCATTTTGTACCTCAGCTCTATGGTTAAATTTGTTAAAATAGCGTAATTTCAAGCTGATCAGTTTGTGGTGCTCAGGCCGTGAGGAACCTTTCTCAAATTTTAAGATCATAATTTTGATCTCTGAAGAAAGTTTAGGATTTTAGCGTAATCAGCGTCCGCAATCGTATTCTCTCTTGCCATAATCCAGACATAGTCTCTTTTGGTGCGCCCGATGACAGTCTGGGAATAGTCCTCGGATAAGGAAAATTATTCGATATTCGGCCTTGAATGGCCAGACAAACTGCATACCCCAGACAGCGTTGGAGCTGTTGGTCCCGAATGTACCCACGCGGATTGATATTCCTTGAGGGGACCATCAAAACTGCCTTTATTAAATTTGAAGGTAGTCGCCACGGTTCCGTCATCATCAAGCCTGTAGGATTCAATGGCATTGAATGCGTCCTTTTCGATAAATGTCGGAATGCTGGCAATGACGTACCAGTCACCCATAAAACGATTCAGGTCAACTCTATCGACAGTGTGGATCGGTTTCACTGTTTGGCACCCGCTGATTATCAGCAAGACGGTTGATAATAAAATGGCCTTAAATAACGCACGATGATATCCTTTATGATACTTCAGCAATCAGCTATCCCCTAAAATCTGGTCCTTGAACGAGCTGCTGATTGGTTCAGGGCCTATCCATATAGAAAAAACAGCAGCGGCAAATTCTGCCCCCTCAATCAAACCCCTGGGTTCGCCATTCAGGGCTAATTCGGTCCCTCTACCCGGGATATATGTCAGCGAGTAACGATCACCCGGTTTAACATCCACGTATAGAGAATTGTGGTATTCAATTTTTGGCCGTAACCGGTTAAACGTATCTGTATCGACATTTTTGGCAATACTCTTATCAGTCGCCGGACCGAAGTCCTTTCCTTTTATCGAGCGAAAATATTCGAGTTCTATGCGTTTGGCCCTATCTGCCAGGACATCACTGATGGATACTCCATCCTCCAGATAAAGCGCGCCGGTGTATGCTTTGAATCCCCAGTATCGCAGCAGTCCCGCACCGGTTAATCTCAATTTGGTATTTCCGGCAACGTAGCTGTCCTCATAGTATATCCCCTCTACTTCTGCAGCATTCACGGGAACAGACGCTAAAAGTATCAAGAAAAATAGCAAAATTGGAAACATGGGTGGTTTGAGTTTCATGCACTACCTCACTTTTTGGTCTAAACACTTGCGACCGGTAAGCATTATATTCGCTCGGCTGTTATAATCTGCACAACCGTTAGATTCATATTAAAGATTAAAGTACAAAACAATTTGTTAGATACTAATATTTGCATTCAATTTTAAAAATCAATGTGAATTAAAGGTAAGCATAATGATAGGTAAAACCCCTTAATTTGTGGGGAAGACTATTAATATTTGAACTTTATAGATTTATTGTATATCTGTAACCTTTGATCTCAAAATAGATTGGCTATCAGGCTAACGTCATGCTTAGTATAAAGCCCAAGATGCTTCAGTATTGCTGGGTACCATGAGCTTAAATTTTGCAATAATCGGGGGAGGGCTAACCGCTACTGCGATGCTCTGTCAGTTTGTGAACAGGGTGCAGGCAAAAGCGGAAAAGGGACAGCTGGATCCTTCAAAGATTGGAATACAGCTATACGAAAAACAGGATTTTTTCGGGCCCGGCTTTCCTCACTGCGATAAATTTGTGTTGCCTTTTCATATCACGAACATGTGCGCAGCGGACATGGGCATTTTGAAAGGCAACCCCGGTGATTTCCAGGCCTGGGTATTAAATAATTCAAATAGCCTGCAAAAGCACTTTTCCAGTTGGCTGGATTCGTCTTTCGAACCGACTGGCGATCCGGCAGGAATGCAATCACTACCCACGCGCTGTCATGGGCGAGTATTTGAAGACAAGATTTCAAGAGTCTGTGCAGTCGGCTCAGGAGACGGGACTTGCGGTAAAGCTTTATCCTTCATCCGAAGTGGTTGACCTCAAGCAGCAGGGAAATCGGATCTCGCTCAGAATAAAAGATCTGTCATCTGAAAAACTATTTTCCAGCGATGCGGATCGTGTTTTACTCGCCAGCGGCCACTGGTTTGAAGAAACTGATCAAGATGGCTATTTTACCTCGCCCTGGCCTGCCCAAAAATTACTCCGTGAAATTCCACTGAACGCAAACGTTGCGATCATCGGTACAAGTCTTAGCGCCATCGAAACCCTGCTGACGCTGACCACGGATGGGAAGTTTGTTCGTTCTGATTCCGGTGAACTGTCCTATAGGCCCTCCGCCAATTCAAGGAAATTTTTTCTTTACTCCAGAAGGGGACTCTTGCCCAAGGTCAGAGGAAAAATGGGCCAACACCGGAACCGGTTTTTCAATCGTGAAAATCTGAATCGCCTGCTGTCTGATCATCGCGGACGATTGAACCTGGATTCAATATTCAAGCTGCTGAATACTGAACTGGAAACTGCCTATGGCCATGCCATCGATTGGGAAGAAGTTGCAAATCCAACCGGCAAGCCGGCGGATCTGCTGCAAGGGTATTTGGATGATGCCCTCAATGGGGATGGGCCCAAGGGGGAACTCATCTGGCAAACCATCTTGCACCAGAGCTTCGATATGGTCAGAGAAATATACCTGAATCTGACCCTTGAAGATAGGCGGCGCTTTGATAAAAATTACACCTCTGTTTTTTTTACCCATGCCGCGTCCCAGCCGGCCATCAATGCGGAAAAATTATTGGCCCTCATGAAGGCCGGCATGGTTGAGGTGCTCAAACTGGGAAAAGCTATCAACTGGTCAAAAATGAAGTTAATGATTACTATGAATTCATCTACCGCGATACCCGGGGCAATTTAAAGCGGGATGCCTACCGGTACGTTGTCGATGCCCGCGGGCAGAAAAAATCGCTGGCAACCAATCCTCGTTGCTGGTAAAAAATTTACTCCGGCGGGGAACTGTTCAGATTAAGGAATTCCGGTCGGCTGATCCATGGCCATAAAACCTGCTGATCGGGCAACCGCTGGCGAAACCTATAAAACCGGCAGTATCTGGATAGATCCCGAAACTCAGCAAATCATGCAAATGGGCCCTGATAAACACAGTAACCAGATCCAGCGCCATTTATGCGGTTGGGGCCATGACGAGAGGGCAGATAATCGATGCCAGCATGGCACGCGGCATCGTCCAGGCCACAGCCCGGATTGCAGATGATCTGGTTGATTATCTGATCCGAACCTAACAACAATGTATACCCAGCGCCTAAGCCATAAATACCAAGTGGTTCATTACCGGACTGATCGCTCTGGCCGTCATTGCCTATGGATCCGGCTGCGGGTATATGTGGGTCAAATCAGAAGTATTATATTTTTATGCCCCAGCGGGAAATCACCCAGACGCCGGCCGATACACAAACTGGCATTCGAAGATCTATATTTGCCGGTCTATTCAGATAATGATGGCGGCATCGAGCGCATGCATTGCTGGTGGATTCCGACCGATCGATCCAACCGGTCGTTATCTGATCTACCTGCACGGCAGTGCCTTCAATATCGGTGCCAATGTCGATCATGCCCGGCGGTTTAAAGATCTGGGATTCTCGGTACTGCTGATTTCATACCGGGGTTACGGCCGGAGTGAGGGGAATTTCCCGACCGAGGCCCAGGTTTATGCGGATGCCGAAGCGGCTTGGGATTATCTTGTCGATAAAAAAAGGAATACAGCCCGGGGATATTTTCATTTACGGGCATTCCCTGGGCGGCGCGGTGGCCATCAATCTGGCAGTATCGCACCCCGGGGCCGGGGGCTTGATCGTGGAGGCGGCCTTTACATCGATCCCTGATATGGGGCGGCGGAACAACTTATATCGTTTGTTGCCTATCGATTTAATTACCCATCAGCGCTTTGATTCGATCAACAAGATAAATCGCTTGAAAATGCCGGTTCTGATTCTGCATGGCACAGAAGACAGGGTTGTTCCTTTTGAAATGAGCCGCCGATTATACGAAAAAGCACCTGCTCCCAAAAGGTTAAAATTAATTCTGGGCGGAGGGCATAACAATTCGGCCAGGGTGGGCGGAGCCGAATCATGAATACCGTCAGGGAATTCATCTGTTCAGGGGAAGTTTAAATGCTCACGAACTGGTTCATCGAGGCGAGCTTCTAATCTCTATTGGTGTTGATTGCGGCAGCGATATTACAGGCGGTTGAGATCTTTCAGGTAGGTATTGGCCTGCGCTAATACCCGCTTCTTTTCATCCTTATCCATTCGATCCCATACCCGATACATCATGGCTACCCGGGCATTTTTTCCGAGGTCGCCGCTGATGCCGGGAATAAAAATCCCAATAAAGGCTGTTAAACGGACAGGCCATGTCCCCGTGACGCTTTTTCCAGTCATATTCACAGGTTTCGCAGTAATCACTCATGGATCGGATATATTTGGCAGAGGATATATAGGGTTTGGTGGCCACCTGGCCGCCGTCGGCAAACTGACTCATGGCCCGGGTGTTGGGCAGCTCCACCCATTGAATGGCATCGATATAAACCCCCAGATACCACTCATCCACTTCAGCCGGATCAACGCCCGCCAGCAGCGCAAAATTTCCGGTGATCATCAGGCGCTGAATGTGATGGGCATAGGCATGCTGCAGCGACTGCCCGATGGCCAGGCGCATACAATTCATGCGGGTTTCGCCGGTCCAGTAAAAATCCGGCAATGGCCTGTCGTGGTTAAAAAAATTCATGGATTCCAGATCCGGCATCAGGGCCCAGTAAATCCCGCGCATGTATTCGCGCCAGCCCAGTATCTGCCGCACAAAACCCTCAACCTGCTGGATTTCAATTGCGGGACTTTTTTTGCTCCCAGGCTTTTAGCGCAGCCTGGATAACCTCCAGCGGGCGCAGCATTTTGGTGTTCAGGGCAAATGACAGCCGGCAATGAAACAGATGCCAGTTTCCTGCGGTCATGGCATCCTGGTAGGTGCCGAAGGCCGCCAGGCCGCTTTTTACAAACGCATTCAGTAATTTTAGGGACTGGTCCCGGGTGGTGGGCCAGATCAGTTTGGCAGGTTCAATCTCGCCAAAGGTCTGCACCTGCTTTTTTTGAATGATCTGGCAAATATCGCTGACATCGTTTTTAAAAAGCAGCGGTTTGGGAATCGCTACCTGCCCGTCATAGGCCTGCCGATTTTTCTGGTCATAGTTCCATTGCCCGCCGAAAGGCTTATCCTGGTCCATCAAAATATCATAGCGCTTGCGCATCGAGCGGTAAAAGGATTCCATCAGATAGCGCTTTTTACCGGCAAAAAAATCTTTCGAGCTCCTGGCGCTCGGTCATAAAGTGTTCGGTATCAACCGCATTGACATCTATCTGCAGCTTTTTGTCCAGATTCTTAAGCTGCAGATCCAACCGGTATTCATCGGGCAAGAGATATTCCAACCTGGTAAAATTTTTTGGTCTTCACCAGGTGTTGGAGATTGGCGGGGATGGTTTGTAGATTTTGCCGGTCATCCAGACGGAGGTAGATAACCTTATGGCCCAATTCTTTGAGCCTGGTGCTAAAGGCGCGCATGGCCGCGAAAAACGCGGCCACCTTTTGAATATGGTGCTTGACGTAATCGGTTTCCTGCCGGATCTCCATCATCACATAGGTCACGTCTTTATCCGGCTTTTTAAACCAGGAATGCAATTCGTCAAGCTGATCACCGAGGATCAGCCGCAATGTTTTGGGCTGCGGCATATTTAGCCTACCTTTTCTACCAGATCATCCACTTTTTTAACATAGGCAGCGATATCACATTTTCTCTCCAGACCGGAAGCCGCCATATAACGGGTCTTGCCGAAAATCGGCCGCTCGGTCCAGGCCCTATCATGCACCCCGTAGATCCAGGCCACACCCGTGTAGGAGTTGGGGTCCCGCCCGTCCAGAAAGTATTTATTGTTGATTGCCAGGGTCGTGCGGAATGCTTTTTGGGGCGTTTCCGACCATTCCAGGATTTTCTTGCCCCAGTACATGCGCATGTAATTGTGCATAAAGCCGGTGTGTTTCATCTCCAACATGCTGGCATTCCAGTAAGTATCATGGGTGTCGGCGTTTTCAAGCTGCCGACGGTTGTAAACGTATTCACGTTGGTCATGTTCATGTTCGGCCAGGGACTTTTGGGCCCAGCCCGGAATGCAGCCGTAGGCGTCATAATTCGATGTATAATGGGAAAAGTTCATGGCCAGCTCACGCCTGACGATCAACTGTTCAATATAGGCGTCTTTTACGGCCTTAAGTGAATCAGGGGCACGGCTTATTTTTAGCGCCAGGTAAAGCGGTGAAATCTGACCGAAATGCAGATAGGGGCTCATGTGCGAAATATCGTTTGTCTGGGGCTGATTGCTGTGCTGATCATAGTAGTTTAAGCCGTTGGCGAAGGAAACCATCAAAGCGCTTAACGGCCCGGGAGGTCCCGCCTTTGAACAGATCGGACACCGGCGGCACGCTGCGGTCAAGATTTAGATTTTGAAGTAGCTGTGCCATGTTACCCAGGTCACTCTCCTCTGACATTCAAGCCCAGCGATTGATGTTTAACTCTGGTCTGTTTAATACCCGTAAGATAGGCTTCGAGGTTTCGATGAATTTTAGGGCGAATCGTACGCGCGGCATATTCGGCTTTGTCAGATACCACCTCCACGGGCACCACCACATCGCTTTCCACCTGCACGACGGGGCAAGGGGCCTGATGTGCCACCTGCATGCGCCAGTCTCTCTGGTGTTTTAGATATCCGCGATCGCAGACAATCATGGACGCCCGCTGGCCGAGTTTCAAGGCCACCTTCGACGGATGCCCCCGGCGCAGCACCATTTTAATTCCCCGTGATGCCAGGGTTGCCCGGGTTTCCTTTAAACCTTCCAGCATAAAGGTGTAGTGGCGCAGGTTGGCTTCCGGGTAATCGTCCATCAGGCCGAAGACCACCAGCAGCATACGATCCAGTTTATTCGCCTGCTGAACGGCAAATTCCAGGGCATGATTATACACCGCTCGCTGGGATTGCTGCATCCAATACAGGACGTAATCTCCATTGCGGATGTCGGCATCATTCAAGGGTTTTATGCGCGTCGCATGAATGGGCATAGATCTCCTTCAAGGTAAGATTTAAAGTTGAATGGGCTTTTAAAAAAAAGCGGAGAGTCCCTATTGTTTATGGGATAGTCCTCAATTTTGATGCAGATTCAACCAGTCATTCATTTCCAGCAGGGCCTGGGTGAGTTGATAGCGACCGTCGGCATACACACCGTAGTCACCGCCGCCTGCCATGGCCGATGCAAACCGAATCCCGTTGGCATAAAATTGCCAGGTGTCCGTCCATTTTTTTTCGATGGCCTCGTCAAAGGGATTGGTTTTCATATCCGCATAATCCGCCCTGCCAGATATCTTCCATGATACCGGTTGTGATGAGAATATCCCTGTTGGTTTCTTGGATCGTGTTTTCAAAGCGCTGCCAGTGTCCTCTTACCCATGAGGTGTCATGACAATTCAAACAGGCGGCCTGCATGGCCTTGCGGCGGATGTCCTGCTCTTTTGAGTCGATCAGAAATTTAGCGGCGCAGTGCCATCCAGACTGGTCGGCAGCGGCTGACCATCCTTGTTGCGGATAATCGTCGTATCCGGGCTTTGCGGATGGGGATGGGCATAGACCAGACCGAAGATGCGCCAGGGCAGGCGGTTGTTCATCTGGTGGGTTCTTTCGGATACCACTTCATCATCCCCGTTAACCAGAAGGCTGACGTGACAGGCGGCACAGGTTGGGGCGGTAAAATCCTTGCCGATGGTCCAGGGCACGGCATTAAAATTCCAGGATTTGTGCATGGCCGAAAAAATATTACCGTGTTTGCTGGCCGCATAAACCTTAAAAGCCGGTACATCAGGCCCGACATGGCATTCCTTGCAAGTGTAAGGTTTGCGCGCCATTTCGATGGAAAAGGCATGGCGGGTATGACAGGCGGAACAGGAACCCAGGCTGCCGTCCAGATTGATCCGGCCCACACCCTGATTGGGCCAGCCTTCTATCACTGGAAATTCCAGTTCACCGGCGGCTTCGGTATCCCGGATTTCTTTACCGACGACTTTAAGTTTGGTTCCGTGACAATAATAGCAGGCCTCGGCTTTGGTGGCATCATCGGCCGGTCCATAGGTTATGCGGCCCTGGTTTCTTTTTTTGGTGCCGATAATACTGCGTTGCAGTTTCTGGTAAAGCATGTTTTCGGCCAGGTTGCCATAGGCATGGGCCATCAGGTTTTGGGAATATTGCTCTGCTTCCTGGGAATGGCAGGTGCTGCAGTCTTTTGGGCTGACAACCATATGAATTTCATAGCCGTTGTGTTCAAAGGTATCGGCATGGGCTCCGGGTCGCAGCAGGTGACACTCGGCACAGCCGACCACTGTGCCTCGCAAGTTCTCGGGCACCATTTTACTTGAAACTTTGCGGGCTGGTCCTTCAACGGCCATGGCCTCTTTGGGGGTGATTCCGGCATGGCGGCTGTTTTGCCAGTCCTTAACGATACCGGGATGAACCGAAGCATGGCAATCAATACATTCGGAGGTCGCTTCGCTAAGCGGCGCTTCGGCGGCAATCGCAATTGCGGCCTGAATAATAAAAATTCCAAGACAAAGTAACCGGCTAACTTTTTTCATGACAATCTCCTGTCTCCATAGTCATCAGTGACAAAATCAACACCGACAGTGTAACAAATCGAATGGCTTTAACTTAAGTATGTCCAGGGATGTCTTTTATCGCATTACCCCCGTTAAGACAAGTCAGGATCCATTGAAGGAGGAAATTTAATTTTTGTTCTGCGGCAGGGCACAGCTTGTGTGTAATTTGGGCGTGAATCGTTCCGGCTCGGAGGCCATAGGCCTGTTAATTGATCTGGCAATGGCTTTGAGCATGCCGTAGAAAATCCATTGATGGAAAGGGTACAGTACATACCAGTACAAAATTCCAAACAACCCTCTGGGCAGAAAACGGGAAAGCATCTGAAGTTCAACCTGACCGTTGGCTGGGGGCGAAATTTGAAATTCAAGCAAGGCCTCGCCGGGTGTTTTCATCTCCGCTACCAGCAACAGGCGCTGCGGTGGCTCGACTTCCAAAACCCGCCAGAAATCCAAGGCATCGCCGACACCGATTTCGGTTGGATGCCGCCGCCCCCGCCGCAGGCCGACCCCTCCCGCGAGTCGATCCATTATGCCGCGCAAGCGCCAGAGAAAATTTCCGAAATACCAGCCGGTCTTGCCGCCGATTCGGCTTACAGGCTGCCAGACGTCGTCAACTGTTGCCTTTATCCGGGCGCGATATCCGCAATTCATAATGGTTCCGCCGGCCCACTCGGCATCACCGCAATGGGCCCACTCAGGCTCCAGCAAATCGCCCGCGTCCATCCAGCAAGTATCCACCTGCTCCTGTTTGATGCGATCCAGGGCCAGGCGAATCGCTTCCCGACAGCTTAACAGCTTCTGGGGTATGATGGCCTGTATCCGGTTTTCAGTGCAAACCGCATCACTGGTCAGGCCTTCGGTCAACGGCAGGGCGATCGATGTGGGAACCGGGCTGATCAGATGAATCCACAGCGCACTCAGGGTCGGCGTAAGAACGGGCACCGGAATAATCAGACGTTTGCGAAGATCTGCCTCCTCTGCATAAATATCCAGCAGATCACGATAGGTTAAAATATCGGGACCACCAATGTCGTAGGTTTGACCGATGGTTTCTTCATGGGCGAGGCATTCGACAAGATAGGTGATGACATTGCGGATGGCAATGGGTTGATTCAAGGAGCGCACCCAGCGGGGTGTCGTCATGGCGGGCAGACGCTCAACCAGATAGCGCAAAATTTCGAAAGAGGCACTGCCGGATCCCAAAATCATGGGTGTTCGCAAATCAGTAGTCGGCACCGGCCCGGCTTGAAGGATGTCGGCCACCTCGATGCGTGATTTTAAATGCTTGCTTAAGATCCCCATGGGTGGCCTCTGCTAGTCCGCCAAGATAAATTATTCTTTCCAATCCTTCCGTGCTTGCCGCCGCTACCATGTTTTGCGCAGCCCGTCGATCGGCCTCGACAAATTTTTCTTTCTGGCAATCATGGAGTGGACCAAATAATAGGCCGCCCGGCAACCGGAAGCCGCCTTTTTTAGCGATTCGAGGTCCAGAACATCACCTTGAACCAATTCCACCCGACTGTGCCCGGCCCAGGGTCGGCAGCCGATTTTTTCCAGGCTGCGACCCATGGCCCGCACCCGATAGCCGGAATCGAGCAAAGCCGGAATCAGACGTCCACCGACATAGCCGGTGGCGCCGGTCACCAGAATAATATCTGATTTCATATGCAAGTTACCTCGACTTGGTTTAGTACGGTGAACAAGAAAGACCAATTGTTTTCGAAAATTTGATAGTATTTATAGCAGTTGCCATTAGAGATCGCAACTATCTTCCATCTCCCACCAGTGGTAGTTCTTTGTCCAGCTTGAAAAAGACAAGAAACCTGTCTTCACCATTTCCGTCTGTGGACTTTCTGCGCCGCAAAGAATCCAGCAACTCGGTATTATGTTCTTCTCTGACCCTGGTCAGAAACAGTCTTTTACCTTTGTACCCAGAACCGTTTTCTTTGAACAGAAAGGCTGCATGGGGATTGGACTGCAGATTGTGATGTGAGAGACGGTCGCGCATTATGAATGCCAGGGTTCCATCTTCCATAAAATGGGGTCTGGCGTAAATGGCCGCATCGACTTTGCCTTCATCGTCAGCCGTGGACAGGACACCTACCCCTCTTTTAAGATCAAAGTATTCCTCAAGTTTCATGGTAGTCTCCTTTATGAGAGGATGCAAAGTATGAAATAATAGGGCAGAACCCTAAATGGCTCTGCCCTGACACATGTAGATGTTGCCGTCTACTTTCAGTCAATCATGTTAGAGTTGGATATTAGCCGGCAACATCTATCCCCATGTCGCAACCGAGATGCGGATCCTTATTCTCACATTCATGGTTTCTATCACGTGTATTAACATGTCCTTCTTCTCTCTCTTCGTCGGTTTCAATGTAGTTATTTTCATCAGTCATGATTTGTCTCCTTATAGTTTGGGTATTACTGATTAATATGAAAATATTCATCATTGATCAATGGTCAACCGGAGACAATTAGGGGTTTATTGATAGGAAAAAACTATTATACCGATTGGATAAACCCAATCCGGGAGTTATTTGTTAATGGTTATTGGTTATTAGTTTTAAAGCGAACTTGCAGACAGCCTATGCGTGGTTATGTTGGTTTCATTGATTTTGAATAGGAGGAATCGATATGAAAACTTGCAAGTATATTGGATTGGCCGGATTTGCGCTTTTAGGCGTATCTTCACTGCTGGTGGCTAAATCGGCCATGGCCGTTGAAAAAGCCAAATACACGGTTCTGGAAAAAGAAGATGATTTTGAAATCAGGCAGTATGATCCTCAGATCGTGGCTGAAACCTTTGTCGAAGGCGATCTCGAAGAGGTGGGCAATGAGGGATTTCGCCGTCTCTATGCCTACATCTCCGGGGAGAATACCAAAAAGCAGTCAATCTCCATGACGGCGCCTGTCGGCCAGGAAGCCGGTTCGGAAAAAATTGCGATGACCGCACCGGTTAAGCAGGAAAAAAAGGATAATCAATGGCGCATCACTTTTCTCATGCCGGCAGAATATACCCTGGAAACACTTCCGGAACCCAATGACACGCGGGTAAAGTTGGCACAAGAACCCGGCCGCCTGATGGCCGCGGTGAAGTATTCAGGGACCTGGAGTGAAGAAGGATACGAGGAAAATAAGGCACTGTTGGAAGAATACATTCAAAAACGTGGTTTGACCAAAACAGGTGAGCCGGTCTGGGCACGCTATGACCCTCCGTTCATGCCCTGGTTTTTGCGCCGCAACGAAGTGCTGATTCCCATAGAAAAATTTTAGCCGCAACCCACAAATCTAATCTTCCGCAGAAGCGGTTTATAATCCCATATTAGGTTCCTACGAGCAAGGCGTCCCGCAAATTGAACGCGGAGCGTACTCGTTAGTACGTGAGCATTTCAATTTGCGGGCCGACGAGCTATCGGCTCACATGGGCTTATCAGCCACCTCTAGACGTGGGTACGCAGTTTCAGCTCCACCGGATGCGGATTGAGATAGGTCTGCTGTTTGAGATACGGCTGATCATATTTGCGCACGTAATGGTTGATCAGGGTTATGGGCACGATCAGCGGCACATATTCACTGCGATATTGATCGAAGACTTCGAGCAGTTCCTGTTTCTCGTCAGCTGCTCAGCTGCTTTTTGAAATATCCCATCACGTGCTGCAGCACATTTATGTTTTTTTTGATGGTGGTTTTCAGTTTCAAGGCTTCCATCAACTGAAGTTGATACTGCTGATACAAATCCTGGATAGGCATCTTTTTGCCGTCTGCAACCAGTTTGCCCATCGACGATAATGTTTCGGGCTGTGGGACATAATTAGCAGCTTGTTGCGGGTATGAAAATCCACCAGGTTGCCCATGCCCTGTTTTTGCGCCAGGTTATCCCGCCAGCGCTTCATGGTGAAAATCTGAAGAATAAAATTTTCACGGATTAACGGATCGTTCAGACGGCCGTCATCCTCCACCGGTATCAGCGGAAAGTGCTCCATAAAGGCCCGGGCAAACATTCCAATGCCGACTTTATGGGGCATGCCTTTCTCATTGTATACCTTGACCCGAATCATCCCGCTGCTGGGAGAATCACTTTTGAAGATAAATCCGCACAAATCTTCCTTTTCCAGTTCCCTGACCCGCTTTTTGGCCCAGGTCAGCATGCGGTCGGTATGATCCGTTTTGGATTTAAAGGTTACCAGGCGCGGATTGTCCGGGTCGCCAACCAGGCGAAATGATTCCCGGGGAACACCGAAGCCGGCCTCCACTTCCGGACACACCGGAACATATTCCACAAACTTTCCCAGGGTGCGGGTCAGATATTTATCGTGTTTGTGACCGGCATTCCAGCGCACTTCATTGCCAAGCAGACAGCTGCTGATGCCAATCCTGAATCTTGCATTCATGTGGCTGCTCCTATTGATTAATATTTTATTACCCGATTGTGTGCTAAATAGCAATGTTTAAAGCGGTTGTCAAAAAAACGTTTTTATTGAACGTTTTTTTATAAACCACTTATACTATCCTTCCGTATTGAAAAGTTATGTTTGAAAACGGTATAACGCACGGATCTCTCAGGAGAAAAAATGATGCTGGAAGAAATGAAGGCTCTGGCCAGAGAAAAAAACAGTTGCGTCCTGGCAACCATTGTCGACACCAAACCATACTGCTCTCTGATGGCCTATGTAACCAATAGGGCCTGTACCGAAATATACATGGTCACCTACAGGCAATCACAGAAATTCCAGAATTTAATCGCAAATCCAGCCGTTAGTCTTATGATTGACACCCGCGACACATCGCCCCGATCTGCAGCCCGGGCGATGACCGTTGAAGGCGTTTTTCAGAAGATCAAGGATCCCGCCAAGGAAAAAAAGGTGCGCCGAAAGTTATTGTCAGCCCACCCCCACTTAAACGAGTTCATGGATCATCCCCAAGCCGAAGTTTCCAGGTTACGATTAAGTCTTTTTTACTGCTCAACGGCCTTACCCAGGCATCCTTCGAAGATCTGTCGGATGCGGTTTCTTAGACGGTCAACCTCTGGCTGAATCCCTGGCCGGCAATCAGATGCCAGTGTCACCCAGCGTGGCAATCCCCAAATATCCATCCACCGTTATCTCATCCCCGGTTTGAATCAAGGTGGTTGCGTCCGGGATGCCGGTAATGCAGGGCAAGCCGTATTCGCGCGCAATGATGGCACCATGAATCAACATGCCGCCCCGGCGCTCGACAACGGCCGTTGCCAGGGGCACGACAAATGTTATGTTGGGATCTACCGCGTCGCACACAAGCACTTCGCCGTATTTGAAATCAGCCAAATCGGAATGTTTACGGATCACCCGGGCCCTGCCTTTGGCGATCCCGGGACCTGCGGGCTGACCGAGCAACTGTCGGGCCTGCAGCTTATCTCCGGAAGCCGTTGCAGCAGGAGTTGATTTCGGGGATATTGATCCGAAATTAACTTCTGCCAACACCTGTTTCAATATTTTCGGAGCTTGTTTGCCTGAATGCGCTTCAAGCCGGCGTTTGGCTTCCTGAACAGCCGTTAACAGCTGCGCTTCAATACGGCCAAGATAGATATTGTCGTCATCACGCAGCCGATAACTGCTCCTGGCCAGTTCCAACAGTTCTTCCGCCCAGGCCTTCTGATCGCCGTCAAAGCTGTTGATATAGGCCTGATGTAAGCGGTCTATTCTATGCCCTTTTTTGTCACTGCCAGCGGGCGACGGATGCTCGGCCATTTCCAGCAGCAAGCGATATAGCGGACCGGTTCCCAGCACACAATTTTTGCCTCCGGTTACCGCACAGGACAGGTCGCCGAATTTTTCGATAAACTCATCAATCAATGATTGAAATTTATCATCCAGGTCTGAATCATCCCCCTGCCTTAGTGATTCCGCCAGATCTTGATCATTGCGGATCATGCCGGCCAGATCCATCAGCATATTGTTTCTCGCGATGCTGGCCATGTCGGTGTTGGTGAGCAGATCGATAAATTCATAGGGATCATCGGGTTGCACGGCATCATTGTAGACCTGGCCGAACATCCTTACGCCATGGGCATAGGGAATGAAATCCGCCCAGTAAATATTGACCCACTTGTGGTTGATTTCCCAGCGCCCTCTGATTTCAGCTGCCAGGTCCTGATCCGTCAACTTAACAGGGTCTATGGCGTTCAGGCTTTCGGCCACCGCAATCATTCCGGGAATCAGCTCATCTTCAATTTTGCGGCGCAGGTTTTTGAGATTATCGAAGCTGCGATGCAGGCTCAGATACCAGCCACGCTCGTCTTCGGGTTTATCCGAACGCAGGGTGGTTATGGGACGGGATTGAAGCAAAACCAGGGAATTCTCGTCATAGGTCCACTCGACATCCTGGGGCATTTTAAAAGATTCTTCCGCCTGGCGCGCGGTTTTAAATACGAAATTTACGTCTTGGGGGCTTAGGGGCGGATGAGCCGATTTTTCGGCAGGCAGCTCTGCCAGGCGCACGCCCTCTGGGCCTGGAATCATCCAGGACTTGCGCTCAGGGGGGGTGTGCGTAAGGATCGCATTGCGGGTTCGATCCATGATCCAGCGATCGGGCTCCACCGTCCCGTCCACCAGACCCTGGTTTAACCCGTACACGGATTCAATAATGCCCTGATTCTCGTCATTGGGATTTTGGGTGAAGACCACCCCGGATCGGTCACCATCAACTGATTCCTGCACCACCACTGCCATGGAACTTTTTTCAACATCCAGCCCGATTTCCTGACGGTATAGTAAGGCCGCATCCGACCAAAGCGAGGCCCACACCAGGCGGATATGTTTTAGTATTGATTCCGCTCCGGTCACATTGATAAAGGACTCATGAAGCCCGGCAAAAGATGACCGGGCATCATCTTCTTCCGGCGCCGACGACCGCACGGCCACCGATTTATCCCGGAATCGGTCGCCGATAGCGCTGCGAATTTCTTGTGCGAGGTCATCCGGAAGCGGTTTGTTCAGAAACATATTGCGGATGCGGGTGGCACAATCCCAGATTTCTTCCCAGCGCATTTCTTTAAAATCTTTGCGATGAAGTTCAAGCAAAATACGCTCGCGCAAACCGGTCCGCAGCACATATTCATGATACGCATCGCTGGTGATGCAAACGGTCCTGGGAATCTTGAAACCGTTTTTGGTCAGCAGGGATAAGGCATATCCTTTGCCGCCCACGCGGTGTTCGATCCCCGGATTGGATTTCTTCAGCGGATAGGATCCAGTTCATGGCTCCAGGTGCAACTCCATAACATTTTGAAAGTTTTTAACCATGTAGTAGCTGTTCACGGCTACTTCTACGAGGGCACATGACGGCGAACGCACAAATTCTTCCAGATGGGAATGTTTGGTCAAATATCGTACCAATATCGAATCCCTATCCGAACCGGTTACAACTTCCGCCCTGCCAACCGCAGTTACGGATATGGCCTTGTGAAAATCAGAGGCCTGGTTGGTACTGCTGTTGACCATGACAGCTACCCGGTTATCTGCGGTTAGATTGGCAAACTTGCGGGTCGTCGTCGGTGTCACAAAGTAAATGCGCTTGAGGTCTTCTGAAGCATGAAAGGCAACCAGGCTGGCATAAGGTTGACCATCATTGTGGGTGGATAAAGTTGCCAGGTGTTGAGATCGGAAAAGTTCTGCCAACCGCTGTCGGAATTGGTCATTGGGTATCATTGATGGAATGTCCGTATGCTTGTAATTATGAAACGTTAATGGGTCGAATCGTTTAATCCGCCGGTGGCGGACGGGTCCTCCTGCGGCGGATAAAGTTTTAATTCCCCGCCCCTTGACCCGATAAAAATATTCTGATTGATACCCCCTTGCTTGACGTAGCGAAGCGCAGATCCCGCTGCTCGGGACGATGGGATAGTTCATCCGGCCACCGGATTTAATCTCCAGAACCCACCAGGGGCAGTTCTTTGTCTATTTTAAAAAAGACCAAAAATTTGGTTTCGTCTTTTTCATTGATATACTGCCGGCGCTGCAGGGATTGCAGCAATTTCGAATCCTGCTCCTCCCGCACCTTGCTTAAAAAAAAGCGTTTACCCTTGTAACCGGGGCCTTTTTCAATAAACATATAACAGGCGTGGGAATTTGACTGAAGATTATGATGGGTGAGACGATCGCGCATGATCAGGGCGATGGTACCGTCATCCATGAAATGGGGCCGGGCATAGATGGCTGCATCCACCCGGCCGTGGCCGTCAGCGGTCGACAGAATTCCGTTTCCTTCGGTGTTTTCAAAATATTCTTTAATATCCATGTGAACCTCCTCTTGTAAAAACCTGTATTATAAAGCTAAAACTAGTATTCTCAGATTGCAAAAATACTGATCATGTGCTACGAATCTATAAAACTATAATACATAAATCAGGAAAGAAAAGGAGTCATCGGATGGAAATTATGGAAAATCTCTGGCAGGTGGGCGGCGCCGAATATACGTCGGTTGAAGATGCCGCCATTTATCTGATCCGCTTTGGAGAAAAGGCTGCCTTGATCGACGCCGGTTGCGGCGGCGACCACGACAGTCTGGTGAAAAATATTTCAGATATACTGCCGTTGGATGCTTCGTTTCTATCCAACCATGATGATTATAAGCGTTCATTGAAATTTATGATAGGGCTGCAACTTGAGTTCGCCCGTTGCACGATCACGTCCCTCGAACACGTCTTCGTCTTCCGAGGTTGCCTTCCAGGTCGTGCTCATGTCGAGCAGATTCACGAAGAAGTCATTGGTGAGCGTTTCCGGTCGCTGGGTGAAGACGCCGTGCTGGGGCTGTCCGAAGTTGGCATTCAAGACGCGCATACCGCCAACGAGAACCGTCATCTCAGGTGCGGTCAGCGTCAGCAGTTGCGCCCGATCGACCAGCAGTTCCTCTAACGATACGCTGAATTTGGTTTTGAGGTAGTTACGGAACCCGTCTGCAGCCGGTTTGAGTACGGCGAATGACGCCCCGTCGGTTTGCTCCGGCGAGGCATCCGTGCGTCCCGGCGTAAATGGAACGGTCACATCGTGACCGGCATTCTTGGCAGCCTGTTCGACACCTGCGCATCCGCCCAGGACAATCAGGTCGGCGAGCGAAACCCTCTTCCCGCCGGACTGCGCGTCGTTGAACGCCTTTTGGATCCCCTCGAGGGTCCCCAGCACCGTGCTGCTATGAATAGCGTGCTTCGGTGCCCATCTGTCTAATTAACTGTACTGGAGTCTCCCATTCAACAAAATGAAACGATTGATTCTATATTGAAAGCCTCGGTAAAATTTCTTTCCAATCCTGTTTGAAACTGAGCATTGACAGATATACACTGCACTGCGGATAAAATTCGTGGAGTGCTTTTAGATTTTCAACGGGATCATATTTTTCGGCCTTTTCATCTTTCTTTTTTCCAACACTTCTATAAAGAAGATCGATGTTATTCGACATCCAAGCCTCAACGACGATAGCAATGTTAAGATCTTTTAACATGTCAACGTTTTTGTCTTTTCCAATAATCGGTTGGGTAACCGCATACCTTGCGCCAGCCTCTATCTTTTGCTTCATTCGATTTAACTCAAAAGGCATTGGGTTATAAGGATTGAAGGCTGCACCGGTTATGAATTGGTTGGAATATTCCCTGTTAATGTATCGGATCAAATCAATGGAGGTGGCCACGCTTCTGTTGCCGCCGATGCTTTTGGCGTCAAGCTTGGGCAACAGCGGCCCGCCGTCTCCTCTGACAACAAGAATGTATTTCAAGTTAGCTTTGGCGGCTTTTTGCAGCAACCCATCAAGCTCGCTTTTGGTATGGAATGTGTTCAAATTCATCACGACCTTCTCGGAATCAACTGAAAGGTCTCTCAGCTCAAAACTCTCCAGAGCGCCTAACCTTGGCTGTCCCATGGGGTTATCGGGTATGGATACCCCGCATCCTGCATCAATAATCCTTCGGTACCGCTCAGCAAATCTATCCAGGAGGGCCTCAATTTGATCACCAGTCGATCTTTTCGGTGACAGCAACTCGACAAGATATGGATAATTAAACATAAGAATTCTCCCGGGATTAAATTTTTCCGCAGTCTTGTACCTGCATGTCTAATCCTTTCTGTTCAAGATGGTTTCTGTCTCGCTGAACATATGGGTGCAACATCACGCTAAGCAGCATGTTCAGCTGGGCCCTCACACTTAAACGCCTTAAAGTTTGATCTATAAGTTTAAGCCTTGTCCGCTTAGTCTAAATATTAAGAATTAGCATGGTACAGTCAAGCCGAATTGGAAAAAGGATCAAAATGGATGGATGTTATTTGAGATGACACCTTAAAATCTCACAAAAATCACGGTGATTTGCCCCTGGCAATTGAGGGGTCCGTCTTTATCCACGGCGATCCGGGTTTCATCATGGTAATTCTTAAAGTGTTCACCCCTTCTTTTTTGTTATCAGCGGTTTCAGCATATACAGCATATCACTCTCCCGTGACGGGTAGGGAGACATTATGCTCTGCTGGTAGAGGGTTTCGACAGGTATCCGGTTCAATATGGCCAGACGGATGGTATTGACGATTCCCGACGCATTGTCCGAGAGGATGTGTGCACCGAGAAACTCGCCGTTGGTTCCGGCAAGGATTTTAAATGCCGCGCTGGGCATACCAATTCGGCGATACGTGGGCCAAGTGAGGTTTTGTCCAAAGCTTTTTATATAAGGGATGGCCTCAAGCTTCAGGGCATCTTCGGTATATCCCACCATGGCATACTGGGGATAGGTGAACAGAATGGCTGGGACCGCTGAATAATCTATTTCCAGCTCGATGCCGTTGTCGATCGCGCTCAGAATCATGCTGGCGGCAACCATGGCTTCATAATCGGCCACTCGAGCGAGTTGAATCGTTGCCGCACAATCACCAATTGCGTAAATGTTCGTTTGCGTCGTCTGCATCCTGGTGTTCACTATAATACCCTTGCGTGAGTGCTTTACGCCAGCACGGTCAAGGCCCAGATCGTCGATGTCAGCTTGACGGCCTGTACCATTGACGACAATGTCGGCAGTGAATGAAGCTCCATCTTCGGTCATCACCTTAATTTCGCTTGCGTCCTGTTCGATTGCAGAAATTTGGACCCCGGTATGGACAGCAATTCCTTCAGCTTCCGAAGCAGCAACTAGCAATGATACCATTTCGGAATCGAAAGGGCCCAACGGCCGAGGAGCGGCTTCCAGAATAGTGGTCTGCCGGGAATGGTTATCTCCCAGGCGGACCACAAAATGGGCAAATTCGAAAGAGATGAATCCACCGCCTATAAAAACAAAGCGGTCGGGAAGTGACGAGAGTTCCAAGAACTGGTCGCTGGTGATCACGTGTTCGATGCCCTCGATAGGGAGAGGCATAGAGCGGGCACCGCTGGCTATTACGAAAAACCGGGAAGATATTTTGCGGTTGTCAATGCCCAGCGTTTGTTCGTCCAGGAAATGAGCTGCGCCGGAGATAACTTCGATGCCGGCTTTTTTAAAGCCGTTTAGGGTATTGCCCGGTACTGTATTCGTAAATTTGTTCTTCTCCCTCAGAAAATCGGCCCAGGCGAAATGCGGACCGGACAGGATGCCTTTACCTGCCAGATGATGTGATTTGGCGGCGACTTCTGCGCCTTCGTAAAACCACTTCTTTGCCTGACATCCTGCAAGAGCACACGTCCCACCAGGCCTGTCGCTCTTTTCTACGACGGCTACATTAAGTCCCTTGGAGTTCAACTCATAGGCCGCTGTTTGCCCTGCGGTGCCGGTGCCAATGACGACGACATCGTATTCAGTCATAAAAATCCCCTTTAGTTTAATATCTGGTGTTTGATCCTCATCTCCTGCTGAAATCCTAATAATTAATTTTCAGATATCAATACTCTTACCAAAATGCAAAATGAGGGATAATCTTTCAATTGATTTCCCTCTATAAGCCCAACCCCGACAAGAGCTCACAAGAGTTCAAAATGCATCAATTGGGATCTTCGACGATGGGTTGCGGCCTCGCAAACCGGGTAGCGGGGGCGTCAGCGATCGTCGAGGCTGCTTTTCCGCGGGCCCGGTCTGTGGTATGGTCACGGGCGACGAGCATGTAAATCGACGGAATGACAAACAGGGTAAAGAAGGTTCCGACGGCCATGCCCCCCACCAGAACCAGACCGATCGAGTTGCGGGCGGCGGCACCGGCTCCGGAAACCAGGGTCAAGGGGAAGTGGCCGGCGATGGTGGCTGCGGTCGTCATGATAATCGGGCGCAGGCGGGTCAAAGCAGCCGCATGCACGGCTTCACGTTTGGACCGCCCCTGCGCCTGAAGTTTGTTTGCAAATTCGACAATCAGGATACCGTTTTTCGATACCAGGCCCACAAGGGTTACCAAACCAACCTGGGAATAAATATTGAGTGTGGTCGTCCACCCCTGGGTCCAGAAGGCAACGTTCGGATTTGGCATTTTCAGAAAGGTGAAGGTCAGTGCGCCAAAAATTGCCAACGGCACCGAACCGGCAAGGATGACGAATGGATCGCGGAAGCTGTTGAACTGAACCGCTAGGACCAGAAAGATCAAAATGATGGCCAGCACGAAAGTCGGAAGGAACCGGTTGCCCTCGACCCGGAGTTGACGGGACTCACCGGTGTAATCGATGATATAGCCTTCGGGCAGAATTTTAGCGGCTTCATCTTCGAGGAAACCAAGGGTCTCATCAAGCGGCCTGAGGCCCACACCGGAAATTTTGACCGCATTGAGCTGCTGGAATCGGTTCAACGATCGCGGTACGGTGGAGTTCCGGATCGTAGCGATCGTTTTGAGCGGGACGAGCTGGTCGTGGGGCCCGGTAATGTAGATATTTTCGAGTTGCGCCGGATTGAGACGATCGACGCGTTTGATCTGAGGTATAACCTTGTAGCTGCGGCCGTCTATGTCGAAGCGGTTGACAAAATTACCGCCGACCATCGATCCGATGTCGGCACCGACCCGCTGAAGGTCGAGGCCTAAATCGGCCACTTTGTCACGATCGATGACGATCTCCGCCTGGGGCTGATCGATTTTAACGTCTATGATGGGGGGAAAGGCAAACATGCCGCTCTGCAACGCTTTAAATTGAATCTGCTGGGCCAACTGCAAAATCCGTTCTTCACCGGCCGTCGAAGCGAGAATGAACTCCACCGGGAACTGGCCACCTCCCGGCAGCGCCGGTCGCAGCACCGGCGTTATCCGGATGCCCGGAATACCCTGCAGCTTGCGTTGCACCTCGGGCAGAATTTGGAAAATGGTGCGCTCACGCGCTTCCCAGGGTTTGACGACCATACCGGAAAAACCGGAGGTCGGACGCGTCAGCTGAAAGGTAAAGCGGGTCTCCGCCACACTGAGATACGCTTGATTGACTGCCGCGGCATAGCGGCTGGTCTGGTCGATAGTGGAATTGGCCGAGGCCTCGATAATGCCGAAAATGACGCCCTCGTCTTCGGTAGGCGCCAGCTCCTTGGGCGACATGATGAACATCGGGATGGTGAGCAGACTCACCGCGGCCCACAGCAGGTAGACAGCTGGCCGGCTCTTGAGGGTGATATCAAGCAGGCGGCCGTAGAAGGCTCTGAAGCGTTTGAAATCGCGGGCTATCTTGCCGGCAAAACCGCGGTCCTCGATCCCCGCTTTCAGCAGCCTGGACGACATCATGGGTGACAGGGTCAGGGCAACGACCCCTGAAATCAGGACCGCACCGGCCAGGGTAAAGGCAAACTCGCGAAACAGGGAGCCGGTGAGGCCACCCTGTAAACCAATGGGGGCATAGACGGCCGCCAGAGTGATCGTCATAGCAATAACGGGGCGAACCAACTCACGGGCGCCCAGCAAGGCGGCATCAAGGGGCGCCTGCCCCTCACTCAGATGTCGTTGGACATTTTCAACCACCACGATGGCATCGTCGACCACCAAACCGACCGACAGCACAATGGCCAACAGGGTTAGCAGGTTGATCGTGAAACCGAAAACCTGCATCAAAAAAACCGCCCCGATCAGCGACAGGGGAATGGCCACCACCGGGATGAACGCCGATCGCAGAGAGCCGAGGAAAAGAAAAATGATTACCACGACGATAAGCAGCGTTTCGCCAAGGGTTTTGATGACCTCTTTGATGGCATTGTTAATGTAGTTGGTAGCGTCGTAGGCAATGCGGGCTTGCAGTCCGGCGGGCAGCTCTTCCTGGATGGATTCCATCTCGGCCCGCACGCGGCGGATCACGTCAATGGAGTTGGCGGTGGGCAGGGACCAAATACCCATAAATACGGCGGTCTGGCCTGAGAAGCGTACCTCCGTGTCATAGTCTTCCGCGCCCAGCACCACGTCGGCGATGTCTTCCAGCCGCACGAGGGCATCATTTTGATCGCGGATGACGAGACGCTTGAACTCCTGAACGGAGCCCAGGTCGGTGTTGGTGGTCAAATTGACCTGGACGAGCGAGCCTTTTGTCTGACCGACGGCGGCCAGGAAGTTATTGGCCGCCAATGCCCGGCGAACCTGCGCCGGACTGATACTCAAAGCGGCCATGCGCTCGGGTTTGAGCCAGACGCGCATCGCAAACGTGCGACCGCCCAATATGTCGGCTCGCTGAACACCTTCGATCGCCGACAGACGCGGCTGCACGCTTCGGACGAGAAAATCCGTAATCTGGTTCTGCTGGAGAATCTCGGAGGTGAAACTAAGGTAAGCGGAGGCGAACTGGCTGTCAGCCGACTCGACGTTGATCGTCGGTACTTCGGCCTCCGGCGGCAGGTCCCCACGGATCTGATCTACCTTGGAACTGATTTCCGACAGGGCCTTGATTGGATCGTAGTTGAGTTTGAGGCGGGCACTGATCGTCGATACCCCCTGGGAACTCTGCGACTGGATGTAATCGATGCCGTCAGCGGCCGCAATAGAGCGCTCTAACGGCGTGGTGATGAACCCGCGGATGAGTTCAGCGCTCGCGCCGATATAAACGGTCGTGACGGTGACCGCCGAATTCTCACTGCGGGGATACTGGCGCACATTTAGAGAACGCACCGCCTGCAACCCGGCGATGATAATCAACAGGCTGACTACCAGGGCAAGTACGGGACGATGGATAAAAATATCGGTTATTTTCATGGTACGCAAGCGCTTGGACAAACTTTAAAGCGATGATGCCGTATCTTCGGCAGGATTTGTGCCGCCCATATCAACTGTCCTCCGGTTGAGGTGCAAGCTTAAATTCAGGCGCCAGGGTGTTGTCAACGACGACGGCCTGGTCGTTACGCAGTTTAAAAACCCCGGTGGACACGACCGTCTCACCTTTGTCCAGACCGGAGACGAGGGCGACAAAATCGCCGCGTTTCTCCCCGAGTTGCACAATCTTCTGTTCAACCACTTCTGAGGGCTGAACGCCTTTTTCAGTTTCCTTTTCCTTGATGACAAATACCGTGTCGCCATAAGGGGCATAAAGCACGGCCGTGGTCGGGATGACGAGCACCTCCTCCCGTGAGGGTAATACCAGGGCGATGTTCACAAACATGCCGGGACGCAGACGCTCCTGACTGTTTGCGACCGTCGCTTGAACCCGGATATTTCGTGTCGCAGCATCGACTTCTGGGCTGATCGCGGTGATTTCACCCTCGATCACCTGACCGGACAGCCCATCGGCGGTCACCCGTACTTTGAGCCCCGGTTTGACCTGAGCGAATTGCTGCTGAGGGAGTGAGAAATTGACGAAAATAGGATCGATCGTCTGGAGCGAAACGATCGGCTCTCCCTCATTGAGAATTTGACCCAGGTCGACCATCCGAATGCCAAGGCTGCCGGCAAAGGGCGCTCGAATGGTTTTTTTCCTGATGGTTGCACGAATGCCGTCGATCTGGGCCACGGCCTGCTTATACTGCGCTTCGTCGCTATCGTATTTGGCCTGGGCGACGGCTTTCTTGGTCAGCAGTTTTCTCGAGCGTTCGAGCTCCAGCTTCGCGAGTGCAACCGCGGCCTCCGCCGCGCGCAACTGGGCCTCCTCGGAGGAGATATCCTGCTGCAGCAGAAGATCACCCGCCTTCACCTTCGTGCCCGGCTCAAAGGTGATTCGCACGACCTTACCGGGTAATTCCGCCGTCAACATCACCCCTTGAACTGCTTCGAGGGACCCCACCGAGGTAATCAGGTCCTCCCATGATTCTGATCGCACCACGGCAGCGGTCACCGTCGCAGGAGGTGGTGCTGACTGACTTCCGATTGCGATCATCCGGTTGATCTGCAAACCTTTGATACCGCCCAGTATGCCGATCATAACAAGCACACCAACGATGGTGAAAATTATTCTTTTCGTCATATGCACACCAATTTTTCCAGGTTATTTTGAATGCAGGATAATACTGCGTCCTTAAACTATTTACCCGCTTCTGCATGGTCTATCTATTTCAATTTATCTGCAAGGAATTCCTGAAAGCGCTTCCAGGATTTTTTATCCGCCGTCTCTTGATAGCGGTTACCCCCAAAAACGGTGAAGGCATGTTGGGCACCACCATAGGTTATCATTTCATGAGCGATACCGGCCGATTCGAGTTCTCGCGCCAGATCAGCAAATTGGTCCATGGTAATGGCCGAATCCGCTGATCCATGCATTATCAGAATCTCGCCCCGGGTTGTGGCGTAATTTTGTCCCGTCGGCGTTTTGAGACCGCCGTGAAAAGTGGCAAAGCCTTTGAGATCAGCCCCGGAGCGCGCCAATTCAAGAACGGCCGCGCCACCGAAACAATAGCCGGCAACAACCGCATTATCTACCTGCGCGCCCTTGGCTTTGGCCGCATCGAGAGCCCCGTTCATCAATGCCCGCAGTTTTTCTCTGTTTTTATAAAGTTCTCCCGTGTGCTGGCGTTTATCTTTCATTTCGGTGGGTCGCACGCCGGCGCCAAACAAGTCTGCTGCGAAAACAGCGTAGCCCAATTTCGCGAGCATATTGGCGCGCTCGATCTCATAATCGGTTAGACCATCCCAGTCATGAATCAGCAACACCAATGGTGCTTGGCTGGAAGGGCTGATGTAATAGCCTTCGTAGGATTTACCATCGACTTGATAGGTAACCGCTGCGCCGGTGGCGCCAAAAGCTGCGGTTGTAACGGATAAAAGTAAAAATATAGATAAAAAGTATCTCATAACAATACCCTCCCTTTAAATCTTGCCAACTATATTAAATTTTTCTTTGCTTCAGGCCTATCTCACGCCAGCGGATAGTAATACAGGTCCCACACATAGTGAGTATAAATATGAAAGTAATACACGAAATGCATAGAGTCGAGGTGCCACCGACAGAATGTCAATAAATTTAGGCTAAATTTTTTAGATAGGCATAAGTTTGCGGTAAGCTCGGGTGATGGTTGCAACGGGAGTTAAAATGAACAGGTTGCCGATAAGGAC
>CAWGCM010000023.1:0-60349 GCA_963821065.1 uncultured delta proteobacterium
GATTTACACAATTTTAGCAAGGCGAATTTTTTGTAGATTTGTCATACGAAATCCACAATCTGAAAAATTCTTGTGATATTGTCTCCATATATGCAAAATTGCCAAACTACATGTCAATACATCACCACGCGACAGATTTATCAGATATATTCATTGACTGGTGTGTAATCACCACCCACCTAAAATTTCGTCTGACCACAAGATGTAGCAGCTTTTGGAATTGGACTTGTTTCCAGAGACTGGCAAGGTGCATGTAATTTCTGGATGCTCAGATAGCTTTTGTTCTTGTGATCTATCCTGCACCGAAGCATAAAAGTTCAATTCCCACATAAGAAGCAAATTTCAGTTATTCAAAGACAAAGGCCCGAAAGGCATTTAGGTAGCTCATGCAGAAGTTGTCACGGCCAGCCAGGGCCTCGGCAGCGATTGTTGTGGCCCTCATGCGCCCGTCCAGCCGGTTTATGATCACCCAGTCCAGATCCTTGACGATGGCAATGGTTATGAAGGTCTGGTTCATGAACTGCCGTGCCGGCTGCCCATAAGAGATGTTGCTCAGCCCGGAGGTCATTTTCGGCCACCGAGACTACAAAACCGGTATTTTCCAGGAATGAGCTGGAGGCATCGCTCATGATCTCGTCATCGTCAACGACGAGGACATGGGCGGTTCCTGACACGAGTGGTTGCGTCACTAAGAGCGTTCCATATAACGTCAAGCATATCAAGCATTTATCTTCAGTATGCTTTTGATGACGAGGCACCCTTCTTCCGGTGGTTGCCAATTGAACAGGACCAGATCCTCAATATCACTTCCTGTAACCGTCCGATAGTAATGGCATATGGCGCAATCCTGGATACTTGTATGATAAATGGTACAATTTTTGCTCTCTTCTATAGATTGCTGCGTTGAAAAACGGTAAAGGAATCTGCTTCGATGAACCACGTAAACCATAGTAGAGCGTGTGTGGGGCTATCCATGATCTGGATTGCTAAAGATAAGGGCACTAAATGCCGATACAGACCAAAGGCATTGCAGTACGGGGATATCTGCGCTCTTACTCGGATATGGTGAAACAGATCTCTCAAGCTACATTTAGTCTATGACCTGATCGAATTAATGGCTAAGACAGGAAGATCGAATTCCTTTGTCAAATCATCGTTTAAGGTTACGGTACTTGGTTATAAAATTGGAGGTGTCGAACCATGAAAATACCAAGAGTCTGTTTGGCCCTTGCTGTATGCATGCTGATCGTTTCCTGCAAAACCACCGACCAATCCAAAATGAATTTCGAGGATGCACGCGACGTAGTGCTCAGTATGCAGAGCATCCCATTGGAGCCACCGGCCCGAAAAATGGATGATATTCTGGTACTGCTATCGCAAGACAGACAGCGTGCCAGTGATGATCTCGCTGAACTCATGCGCCGGGCCGACACCCAGGTACCCACCCAAGGAGACCACTACGGTCTATTTCAGTTTTACAGAACCCGGAGTAAGGCCCGGTACGAGCTCAATCGATATAATGATTGCCGTAGCGATATCCGCAAGGCAATGGAACACGGCCAGCAGGTAAATATCCAAGACTCAAACCTGTACCACAGGCTCGCCGAACTGGAAATGATTGCCGGCCGGTATGAATCTGCCCTTGAACTTAGCAAAAAATCCAGGATAAATGTCAAGGCGACTTCTTGGCGTTTGGGTCCCGACCTGGCCTTCGAAAGCCGTATCATCCATCGCATGGGCGATTTCAACCGCGCCGAGCAGTACGTTCAGCAAGCTCAGCGGTTGTGGGAAAAAGTGCCGAAAGCAGCGCGGTTGAGCTGGATAGCGGACGGGGGCTATATTGACGAAGGAAACCAGAACGACATTTTAGCTGCAGAAGCCGAACTCCTGGAAGCCCAGGGCCAATACCAGCAGGCTCACCCGCCACGCGCCATGGTTCTGAACGACTACTTCAGGATTCGCGCGACCAGGCCCCAGGGCGTTGTTTACGCCCGGCTGGCCCTGGCAGGCAACCTTATGCATCAGGGGCGGTTGGTCCAGGCTGAAAAGGAGGCCCGCACGGCTGTAACGGAAGCCGTGAATATTTCCGATACACAGTCCAGCATCACAGCTGATACCCTACAGATGTTGGGTGAGATTATGCTTGCAAAAGGGGATCTACCCAGTGCCAGAAGCCTATCCGACGCCCAAGTTGGCATTCTAAATCAGATAGGCTTGTCCATTTACGAAGATATCATGGTCCGGGCCAGAATTTTCCAAGCAAGTGTCGAAAGCACGGACTATGATTTTAGAGCAGCCATGCAGTCCTATGACAGAGCTCTTGAGGGTATGCGGGGCAACCCGTATTTTTACAAACGCTACGCGGGCCGAAACCCCTGGCTTATATTGACATTGATAAAAAGCCAGCGGAGTGCCGAAGCCGAAAAACTGATTCGGATGACAAGGGAAATTAACCGGATCCTTGGGGTCAAAAACGTCTATGAAGAGGCTGAGCTTCAGGCGTTCGACGCCATGGTTCTTCAAGCTAAAGGACAGCCGGATATAGCGCAGTCTCTTTTTTCGAAGGTGATTCCTTACCTCTTGACCACCTCTCAGGATCCCAACAGTAATTTTGAAAAGCGTCGGCGCGCGGGCCTCTTACTCCAGATATATATCAACATTCTTTTGGAACGTTACCAAGCTGGGCAGAATAGAGAACACGACCTTTTAGTGGCGGATGAAATCCTGAAACTGGCCGATGCCCAGTACAGCCGGGTGAACAACGCATTGGGCGAAAGCAGTGCCCGCGCTGCTTCTCTCATTGATCCTGAACTGGCCGCACTGGTCCGCCAGGAACAGGATGCAGGGAAGAGAATCCGAAGTCTTGAGGCGGTCTTTTTTAACGCCGCCGCAGCAACTGCGGGCCCCCTAGTGACGCGACCCACGACCTTGAGCACACCATTCAGTCTTTAACGGAGGCACATGCAGCAATTAGGGCGCGCATCGAAAAAGATTTCCCCAAGTACGCAGTTACGTTCAGTCCCAAGCCGCCGGGAATGGCTCAGGTTCAGGCAAAACCTCCGCATGGTGAGGCATTCGTCGCTATTTGGACCTTGGACGACAAAACATGTGTGTGGGCAATTCCCGCCGAGGGCGAGCCGGCCTTTGAGGTGGTCGCGCTGGGTGAACGGCGATTCGGGAAAAAGTCCGACCGATTGCGAAAGGCCCTGAAGCCTGGTGCCCGGAGGTTCAGCCAAATCCCTGAATTCGACCTGAACCATCGCCTACGAGCTGTACGAGCGCCTTCTGCGGCCGGTGGCCTCCGGCTGGCAAAAGGCAACCGTCTGGTGGTGGTAATCAAGGGCCCCTTGGACCAGATTCCCCTTGCCGTTCTTCCCACAAAAAAGGTCAAATCCGCCACAAGAGGCGCCCTTCTTGTTTGATTAATACCGGCAGTGCCCTGGCTGATCCGAAAAGTCTCCATTGCCCGGTTGCCTTCCGCAGCCTCGTTGTTGACCCTGCGTGCGCTGCCTGCACCCGATCCGGAGCGTGAGCCATTTGTAGGGTTCGGTGATCCGATTTTCAGCCTGGACCAGTTACAAGAGACGACAGGCGACCCATTCCTCGCTTGGCAAGCGAGGTGCCTTTCCGGCAGATATTGCTATCCGGGGCATCCGGGTCAGTGACGTAGGAGAAGAACTGGACAGCGCGACCTTATCCTCGGTGGGCATCGAGCAGCTCTGCCGGTTGCCGGATACCGCTGATGAGATCGCCGGATCGCCGCAAGCCTTGGGGCCGATCCCGTAAGGGACGTGTTTTTGGGAAAAGCGGCCTCGGAAACCCGTGTTAAAACAGAGGACTGTCCGGAAAAAGACCTGGCATTTGCCACCCACGCCCTTCTACCCGGGGACCTGGACGGTCTGAGCCAGCCGGCCCTGGCCTTTTCCGCGCCGGAGGTCACCAAGTTGGATGAAGACGGCTTTTAACCGTGGGTGAAATTTTGACCCTCAATCTCGACGCCGATCTGGTCGTCCTCAGCGCCTGCGATACTGGCGCCGGGGACGGTAACGGCAAGGAAGCGGTCAGTGGACTTGGCCGGGCGTTTTTCTACTCCGGTGCGCGGGCGCTGCTGGTCACCATGTGGCCGGTGGAAACAACCTCGGCCAGACTACTGACAACCGAACTTTTTCGATATCAACAGGAAAACAAATCCCTTTCGAGGGCGCGGGCACTTCAAAAATCGATACTCAAACTGATGGACGGGCCGGGGATGAAGGGCCATGCCACAGGGGAAATTGTCGCAAGCTACGCCCACCCGTTTTTTTGGGCACCCTTTGTCATCATCGGGGAGGGGGGCTGATTAGATATTAATCATTTCAGCTCAACAATGACCATGAGGTGTTGGAGGATTACTTCGAAAGAGGCCACTAAGGTCCTAATGAATGGGATTTGATGCATTTCCAATTATTGGTGTGAGAGAAGTTAAAAATACAGAAGCTTATGTCAAACCTGTCGCTCAAATTGACTCGAGGGTCTGAGGCCCTCGGGTCTGGCGAGACCAGCATCAAACTTTAAGGGGTTGAAAATGAAGCGATCTCATATGGTATTTATAGCATCTATAGTGATAATGGTTTTTATTGAAATATCTTTAAGCTACACATTGATTTTCGCTCAACAACCAAATGATCAAGCAGAGAAAAACGTTACCTTTCAATGGACCTTCGGAGCGATAAGAAAGTCACAATCTGGATCTGAATTTAAAGCCATTACTCGTGACACTGTCCTGGAAACAGGTGATAAGATCAAATTCTTTTTAAGGGCTGAAAAAAGCTGCTTTATATATTTAATTTATCAGAGCTCTCAAGGTGACTTAACCGTGTTATTTCCATATCGTTTTAAATTGCTAGACAATGGCTACAAAATTTCTAAAGATTATTTTATTCCTAAAGGTAATCGGTGGTTTGAATTGGATCATTATACCGGAACTGAAAAATTTTATTTGATTGCAACTGCTAACCGGCTTTTTAAATTGGAAGACCTCATAATCGAATATGAAAGGTTGATAAATCCAATAAGATAGGACTTGGTGAAAAGATTATTTCGGAAACTCGTCGGGCTGCGAAAGAAACATCATAAACTAAAGAGTCATGCGGAAAGACCGGTAACAATTATTGGTAAATTACGTGGAGATGACAAAACTAATCCTTCAAAGGCTTAGGAATCTCAGAAATCATGCGTAGAGACTTCCGCAAGCAATTTTTTCATTAGGACTTTTACAATTGAACATCGGTAGCAAAAATAAAATTAAGAAATCTTATCCAATTGGTTCTTGGCTCTTTTTTAGTCGCTCATCTATGTTTTATTTTGTTGCCAAATGTATTTGAAATATTGAATGCTCGAGCAGTTGATCAACTATTTAACCTGCGGTCGTCCTGGAAAAAATTCCAACCCTTCTATGATAATACGGTTGTCCATCTTGATCTTAATAATACCAGCATCCAAAAGTTAAACGACCTGTATTTAAACCGATCCCATTATGCTCAAGTGGTACGCAATCTGTCTTCCATGGGAGTATCTGCACAGGTCTTTGATTTTATCCTTGCCTCTCGCAAATCGGAGAAAAACGACAGGGAGTTAATCGACATGGTTAAGGAGGCAGGTAATGTTTACTTTGGTACCGCCTTTGAATTGATAGAAGACAACGCAAGCTACATAAACAATCGGATAATTCGGGAAATTTATCTTATCTCGATAAAACTAAATGGAACGTGGCGATTAAGGGGGATTCCAGCAGCATGTATGTCGGCGATAAACCCCTTACTACATTTCCTGATTTAGCCTCAGCATCTCGAGGGCTCGGCTCTCTAAGTGTAAAATTTGATCGGGACGGTGTTTTGCGCCGTGTTCCTCTGATAGTGCGATACATGGATGCTTTCTATCCGCTATTTTCATTTCATGTTATCTGCAACTATCTCGATGTATCTCCCGAAAAAATACTTAGTTAAACCAGGCAAGCATATTATTTTAGGTGACGCGAAAAAACCCGGTGATAAAAAACCACAAGATATTGAAATACCTATAGACAAAAAAGGAAATCTAATAATCAATTATATTGGTCCGTGGGAACATATGGATCACTACAACTTTGCAGATGTATACTTAGCTTCCGGCGATCGTGATGAACTGGAAATGTGGAAGGAAGAGCTCAAGGGAAAAATCGTAATAGTTTCTGATGTTTCAACAGGTTCTACAGATGTTGGACCAGTTCCTACCGATGCTAATTTCCCACTGAGCGGCGTTCATGCCAATATCATCCATAGCATTTTAACCAAATCTTTTCTCAAAGAAATATCTTTTTGGGTTAATCTTTTGGTCGAAGTTGTGCTAATGGGAGCGTTATTAGCACTATCTCTTAGGTATTCCGCCATCTACTTTTCTTTTGGCACCGTTTTAGTGATTGCAGCTTTTATCGGAACAACTGCAGTAGGGTTTTTATATCATAATGTTATTTTCCACATAGCTCGCCCATTATTGTTAATCGTATTTGCTGTGTCTTCGATTAATGTATATCGCTATATCAACGAAGAAAAAGAGAAATTGGAAAGCATCCGGCAGCGTGATTTTATTCGTGATACCTTTGGACGATATATGAGTGATGAAGTGGTTGAGGAACTTCTTGGATCTCCAGATGGTTTGTCCCTGAGCGGTGAGAATCGTGAGGTTACCTTTTTGGTATCGGATTTGCGGGGTTTTACAACCCTTACGGAAAAACTTAATCCCAATGAAGTTATTGAAATGTTGAATCGCTACTTTAAACATATGGTCGAAGTTATCGCACTTTACCGCGGGACAGTGAGTGAGTTCTTAGGTGATGGTATTCTTGCCTTTTTTGGGGCCCCTTTGAACGCTGACGATGATGTTGAAAGAGCTGTCGCATGCGCAATTGAGATGCAGAATAAACTGGCTGAGGTTAATGCAAAACAACGTCTGCTCAACCTTCCCGAATTGGCAATGGGAATCGGTATTAACACTGGAAAAGTAGTAGTGGGAAACATTGGTTCGAAAATGCGTGCCAAATACGGCGTTGTTGGAATGCCAATTAATGTTGCTTTTCGTATTGAATCGTTTACAGTTGCCGGTCAAATTCTAATAAGCCCCACAAGCTATCAAAAAGTAAGCTCGATAATTAGATGCCGAGAAATAAAGGCGGTGACTTTCAAAGGAATAGGAAAGCCGATGTGTCTCTATGAAGTTATTGGTATCAATGGATCATATGATATGTCATTGCTCGAAACGCCGACAGAATCGCTGACCGCACTTGATCCGCCCTTTCCAATTGATTGCTTTACAATTGAAGGAAAAACAGTGTCCGAGATAGCTATAGCAGGACGGGTTACCCATATCGGAGATAGTATTGCTAAAGTTCTTTTAGCCTATCAGGTGGAGGCTCACACTAATCTTAGAATCGTATCTTCTGAACAGAAAGACCCACAAATTTCAGAACTTTATGCAAAAGTGTTACCTGAACAAGTGCACAAGGATAAAACATCGAATGATACCTTATTGATCAGATTTTCGACGTCATCACATGAGATCAGAAGCTTTTTTTCCTAAGCAGACTTTTTAACAGCCCGATATTATAATAAAATAGCAAGATCCGCTTGGTCGCACATAATCGCGAAGTCATTGACATTCCGATTTTAAGATTTCATAAGGCACCGTTAGAATCGCATCTGTCAATAAAAATAAGATTCAGCCTCTGGACATAATGGGTTACCAACAAAACACACAGCATTATAACAGCGGTTCCAGCGGTGCCATAGGTGCTCAAACAGTTGCCCGGCTTCAAACCGAACATCCCCAGACCTCAAATTCCGGTGGGACTTGAGCCTTCCGGATAAGCAAGTAGTTTTAATTGAAGGAGGCCGATATTGAATCCGGTTGGTCATGAAAATTCCAATGAAAATTGTACTTCCAGTCACGAGTCGAACTTTACAGGGTGTACTTATTCAGGTAAATTAAAATGTAGATTTAGTGCATCTGAGTGGTTAAAATTTCTTTTGTTGTTTTCCGCATTTTTGGTTCCCGGGTTAATAGGGATGAATCGTGGAGGTTACTCTAACCAGATTGGTTGGATGTTTGTTTTCTGGATATTTTTTTTGGTTTCTGGGAGATTAAGATTTTATGCAGTCATTGTCCCTTCTATGCCAAAGAGGGCTTTGGCCTGGAATGCATAGCGAATTTCGGGTGCCCTAAATTTTGGAAATATAATCCGGCACCTATAAACAGGTGGGAGAAGTTTCAACTTGTAGTAGGCTTTGGCATTCTTTTTGGTTATCCCATATATTTATCCATAGTTGGGGAGCAATACTTATGGGCAGGACTTACTGCGCTTGGAACGATTGTATTTTTTTTGATATTAGGAAGAAATACCTGTTCAAAATGCGTTAATTTTTCTTGTCTTTTTGACCGATTCTTAAGACGATATCTGTGTACCTCATTTCTTTAGCCGCTTTATTTCGTCTTCCACCATTATTTTGCAATACCGGCAGAGTTCACCGGATTTACGGTCAACATCTTCTTCATTACGGCAGTAATGCATGATGCAGGTGTGCTCCGGGCAATGGCGTAGATTAAAGGTGTGTCCCAGTTCGTGGATGGTCTCTTTGACGATGCGTTCAATATACCTGGGCGCAATGTTTAAGCCCGATCGGCCTTCGTTGAGCCGGAACGTCGATACGATGCAGGCGGCACCCCCCAGTTGGGCTTCGCCGTACACATGGGTTAAAATGGGGATAAATAAATCCACCTGGGCGATGGCCAGTATCCGGATGCAATCGGCGGGGATGTTGGCGGCCAGCTGGTCCAGTATCAGGGTGGAGTGATATTGTTGCCGGTTTTGATCCAGCGCAAAGGAAAGATCTTCCAGGACCGATCCGCTTTTAGTCGCAAAACCGAAGACCTGCTCGATTTCAGCAGCGACAGCTTGAATCAGTTCGTTGCTGAATTTTCCGACCGGAGATATCAGAATGCTATTTTGATGTTGGGAAGTCAAGCTGTCTTTTGAATCTCATACCGTTTGATCTTGCTGTAAAGGGTGGTGCGGTCAATACCCAGCGTTTTGGCGCTGCGGGCTATATTCCAGTCATTATCTGTCAGGATCTGCCGGATATGCGCTTTTTCGACCTCTTTCAAGCTGTTGTTTCTGGGGGCGTGAAGGGGTTCATGACATAAGATGGGTAAATTTTCGGGCAGGATTTGACGATCTTTGCCGACCACCACCGCCCGTTCGATGGCATTTTCCAGTTCGCGTACGTTGCCCGGCCAGTCATAGAGCATCAGCTCGTCCATGGCTTCCCGGTTAATTTTGTCAATGGATTTATTGGTCTCCTGGATAAAGCGCTGAAGGAAATGCTCTGCCAGCAGCGGAATGTCTTCCTTGCGCTGTTTGAGAGACGGCATTTTAATAGAGACCACATTGAGCCGGTAAAAAAGATCTTCACGGAAACTGCCGTCTTTGATAGCCTTTTCCAGATTCCGGTTGGTAGCCGCGATTACCCGAAAATCGACTTCCAAGGGCTGGGTGCCCCCTACTCGATAAAACACCCGATCTTCAATCACCCGCAGCAGATCTATTTGCATTCGCATACCGACTTCTCCGACCTCGTCCAGAAAAATCGTGCCGTCGTGGGCCAGTTCGAGGCGCCCTTTTTTAGTCTCTTTAGCATCCGTAAATGCGCCTTTCTGATGACCGAACAATTCTGTTTCCATCAGGTGTTCGGGGATGGCACCGCAATTGACGGTGACAAAGGGGCCGTTGCAGCGCGGACTGTTGGTGTGGATGGCCTTGGCGGCCAATCCCTTGCCGGTACCGGTTTCACCGGTAATCAAGACGGTTGAGTCCATTGGCGCCACATCACAGATTAAGTCAAAAATATCCTGCATGGGTTTGGACTGACCGATCATGCTCTCGAAACGGGTGCGCTCTTTATGCTCCTCCCGCAAAAAGAGCATTTCACGTTCCTGTTCCTGATATCTGGTAATTTTATCAATCAGGACTCCCAGCTCATTGGGGTCAAAGGGTTTGAGCATGTAATCGTAGGCACCGTTTTTCATCGCCTCGATGGCGGTGGGGATGGATCCATAAGCCGTAATCATCACCACGGCGACATCGGGATCTCTTTCCGTCACCTGCTGCAGGACCTCCAGGCCGCTGATGCCTTCCATCTTGATGTCCACCAGCATGATGTCGAAGCGGGATTCCTTAAGTTTTTCCAGGGCCTCTTCTCCGCTGGGAGCGGTTTGCACGGTATGTCCATCACGCTGAAGCCATCCTGCGAGGGATTCCCGCATGATCAATTCATCATCGACAATCAGGATTTTGGCGCTGCTCATTTACTCCTCCTGCTGGTAAACTGATAATTATTCGTTTCATCGACTCACTGATAGGCGTATTAGGCTAATTTAGATCCCGTTTCTGTTCTGCAATCAAGAGGTTCAAGGTTCAGGGTTCAGAGGTTGAAACTTTACAAACGGCAGCCTTGAACGTTGAACCCTTGAACCCCTTATTTAACATGCCTGACGGATGCTGATTTCAATGGAAGTTTAACCTGAAAGGTTGTACCTTGTTCCATTTTTGATTTTACGTAGATAGAGCCTCCGTGTTCCTGAATGATTCCATAAGCAACCGAGAGGCCCAGTCCCACGCCTTTGCCTTTTTTCTTGGTGGTGAAAAACGGTTCGAACAGTTTCGGAATATTCTCCTCGGGTATACCGGGGCCGGTGTCTTTAAAGTTAATCTGCAGGCTGTCCTCGCTGAGAAGATGACTGGATTCAATGGTCAGCACACCGCCTCCGGTAGTTTCCATAGCCTCGGTCGCATTGGATACCAGGTTCATAAATACCTGCTGAAGCTGGTCTTCTGAACCGAGCAGATCCGGAAGGTCCGGATCCAATTTGTTCTCTACTTTGACACCGTCGATTTTAAGTAGATTGGAGTTTAAAAATAGCGTCTGCTCGATCAGTCGATTCAGGTTGACGCGCTTGGGTTCCATCTTGGACTGGCGGGCGAAGGCCAGCAAATTGGAGACAATGCGGCTGGTTCGCCGGGTTTCGGTTTCCATCAGGCTTAGGTATTGTTTGAACTTGTCCGCTTCGTTGGGGCCGAGGGCATCTTCTTCGATGATGCGCTGCATCAGCATGATGAGATTTAAAATTCCGGCAATGGGATTGTTGATCTCGTGCACCACCGATGCCGACAATTTACCCAACGAGGACATCTTATCCTGGTGCAACAGCTTTTCATGGGTTTCCTTTACCTGGCGGGTTCGATCCTCGACCATCTGTTCAAGGCGGCGGGTGATCTCCTCTTCTTCTTTTTTGTGCTGGGTGATATCACGGCTGATATGAATAAATTTCTGTATCTTACCGTCCTTTTCCCAGATGGGATAAATGTTGACTTCATAATAGCGCTTTTCCCCGTCGGGCATCAACCGCGTTTGGATTTTTCGAATCTGTCGTTTGTTGCGAACCACCTCTTTCAAAGGGCAGTCGGTTAGTCCGCTGTTACAGGGATGATCTATTTTGTGATACACCTCGTGACATTTTTTGCCGATGACATCTTCACGTGAGTAACGCATCTTGGTCAAAAATGATTCATTACACTCGATAATTTCCATATCCGGTGTAATCACCAGGATAAAATCCTGAATGCCGTTTAAGATCGTTTCCATTTCTTCGGTACGTTCGCGCAGCTTGCGTTCTTCCTGGCCGATCGCATTCCAGAAAATTTTAAAGACATTATAGGAAAGCAGGCGGATACGGGGCGGGCGTGTGCGCAGGATTTGCTCAAAAATTTCCTGCTTCGGCGTCAACATGATAATTAAATGGATGCTGTAACGCCGGTCGTAAAGCTGGCGGCAATCATTGAAGGTTAACAGGCCCAACTCATCGGCCAGTTTAATCCCCGGACTGTTGGGATCGGGATCCGCTACGGCTAAAATAGGCGCATAGACCCCTTCCTGTTCATACACCGAGGTTGTTTTTTCGAGAATCTCCCTGCAAAATTCTCCACCGCCCACCAGGGCGATGTTTGTTATTGAAGGCTGTTTTACCGGCATGATAACGACACTCCTTTAACGATTCCACCAAAGGATGTAAAATTTCTTTTATCTATTGGCAGGCATTGACTGCTGTCGAAGCTGAAAAAATGCCATCTGTTGCTTGAATGTCCTCGCCCAGTGTCCAAATATGCTACACATTTCGATGATTATCCGTTATTTTTTACAAATTTCGCGCTGATCTGAAAAATTATCAAAGCCACAGTGTTGAAATTTGATACATACCACAGGCATTTACCTGTTTCAACACTCCCAGTGTTGGAAATTAAAACAATACCACTATAAATCCACGCTTTCAAGGCGACATTCAGGCAAAATTTGGGTTGACAAATTTCATGAAACAAACTAAATTCGCCTCTTCGTGGGTATTTTTTGCGAAAATTGAAAGCTCGGAAACCCTTGAAAAATGTAGGTTTTATAAAGGGTTCGATTGATTCCTTAGTCTGAATTTCAATTCTAAATTCCAATATTAAGGAGTAAACCAACATGACTGAAAAAGCTCATGGATCCGTAATGGTTGTCGGCGGTGGAATAGCCGGAATGCAGGCATCGCTGGACCTGGCCAATGCCGGGTATTTGGTTCGTCTTGTGGAAAAGTCTTCTGCCATTGGCGGGATGATGTCCCAGCTGGACAAGACGTTTCCCACTAACGACTGTGCCATGTGAATTATTTCACCCAAACTGGTCGAGGTCGGCCGGCATCTAAACATAGAGCTCTTGACTGAAAGTGAACTGTTAGACCTGCAAGGCGAACCGGGCAATTTCAAAGCCCGGATTCGAAAAAACCCCCGCTATATTGATCTTGCCAAATGCACGAGCTGCGGTGAGTGCACCAAGGTGTGCCCCGTGGATCTGCCCGATGAGTATCAAGAAAGCCTGTCCTCTAAAAAAGCGACCTACAAACAATATGCCCAGGCCATTCCCGGTGCTTTTGCCATTGACAAGGGCGACAAAGCCCCCTGCCGCCTGGCCTGTCCCGGTGGTTTGAATGTTCAAGGCTATGTCAACATGGTCAAGGTGGGCAAATACAAGGAAGCCCTTGAGATCATTATGGAGGACCTTCCGCTGCCCGGTGTGTTGGGCAGAATCTGCCCCCATGGATGCGAAGACGCCTGTCGCCGATGCGATGTCGATCAGCCCGTGGCCATCCGTGACTTAAAGCGGCTGGCGGCCGATAAATTTGATTGCCGGGAAGTGGAACTTGAATGTGCCCCCGCCAGAGAAGAGAAAGTTGCCATTATCGGGTCCGGTCCGGCGGGACTCTCCTGTGCCTATCATCTGGCACGCAAAGGGATTCGTTCAACCATTTACGAATCCCTGCCGGAAGCGGGAGGGATGCTGAGAGTGGGTATCCCGGCCCACCGACTGCCCAGGGAAATTCTGGACCAGGAGATCGAGGTTATCACCAATCTGGGCGTGGAAATAAAAACCAACACTGCCCTTGGTAAGGACGTGGCGGTCGACGATCTTCTAAGCAATGGTTACAAGGCCGTGTATCTGGCCCTCGGGGCCCATAAGGGCATCGAGTTAGGCATACCCGGAGAGAAATCCAACGGGGTGCGGCAGGGCGTCGATTTTTTAAGGGAAGTCAACCTGTCCGGCAAAGCGGACGTCGGGCAAAAGGTGGCCATTATCGGCGGCGGTAACGTGGCCATCGACGTGGCCCGGGCAGCTGTTCGCCTGGGAGCCGGTGAGGTCAGCATTATTTATCGCCGCACCCGCACCGAGATGCCGGCCTGGGAAGAGGAAATTCAGGCGGCCGAGAATGAAGGCACTCAGATTACCTATCTTTCCGCGCCCCAGGAAGTGCTGACCCGCGATGGAAAAGTGGTCGGCTTGCGATGTATCCGCATGGAGTTAAGCGAACCGGATTCTTCGGGCCGTAAACGGCCGATTCCGATTCCCGGCAGCGAATATGACATTGAAATTGATCAACTGATTCCGGCCATCGGCCAGCGTCCGGATTTATCCGCCATCGAAGATGTTACCGGGATGACCTTCTCGCGCTGGGGGACCACCGAAGTCGATTCGGTAACCTTTGCCACCGAACGCGAAGGTGTATTTGCCGGCGGTGATCTGCAGACCGGCCCCTGGGTGGCAATCGGCGCAATCGGAGCCGGCAAAGAGGCCGCCGAATCCATTCTGCGTTATGTTGAGGGCCGTGATATGGCCGAGGGGCGCGAACCCATCGTCTATGACGACCCCTGGTACCGGCCGGTTCCCGAAGATGAGCCTAAGATGCCCCGGGCAAAAATGGTGGAATTGCCGGTTGAAAAACGCCAGGGCAATTTCGACGAAGTCGAACTGGGCCTTGAAGAGGCCGCAGGGCAGAAGGAAGCTGCCCGTTGTTTGAACTGCGGTTATTGCTGCGAGTGCTACCAATGCGTGGATGCCTGCCTGGCCGAGGCCATTGACCACAGCCAGCAGGAGGAAATTCTTGAGCTTGATGTCGGCTCGGTGGTCCTGTGCCCCGGCAGCGAACCCTATGATCCTTCCCATCTGGAAAACGTCTACCATTACAAATCCTGTCCCAATGTCGTCACCAGCCTGGAATTTGAGCGACTTCTAAGTGCTTCGGGCCCCACCATGGGGCATCTGAAACGGCCCTCTGATGAGGCCGAGCCGAAAAAAGTTGCCTGGCTGCAATGTGTGGGCTCCAGGGACAACAACCAGTGCGGCAACGGCTATTGCTCATCGGTCTGCTGCATGTATGCCTGCAAGGATTCCATGATTGCCAAGGAACATGCCGGCGGTGATATGGATTGTGTGGTCTTTAACATGGACATCCGGACCTTTGGCAAGGATTATGAAAAATACTACAACCGGGCCAAAGATGCCGGCATCAGATTTATAAAATCCCGTATCCACTCCATCGATGAAGTTGGTGACACCGGCAATTTAAATATCCGCTATATGGATGACACCGGGCAGTTGCAGATCGAGGAATTTGACATGGTGGTCCTGTCGGTGGGGCTGCAGGTACCCCAAGCTACGGTGGAAATGGCCAAAAGGCTTGGAGTTGAACTGGACAAGTCCAACTTCGCTGTGACCCATCCCTTTGCACCCATTGAGACATCCCGACCCGGGGTATATGCCTGCGGTGTGTTTCAGGAACCCAAAGATATCCCCAGTTCGGTCATCGAAGCCAGTGCAGCTGCCTGCGCGGCCGGATCAAGTCTGGCCGAGGCACGCAATAGCCTGACCCGCAGCGTGGAATTGCCCGAGGAGATCGATTTTACCGGTCAAGAACCACGCATTGGCGTTTTCGTCTGCAACTGCGGTATAAATATATCCAGTGTGGTGGATGTGACGGCGGTGGAAGAATATGCCAAGACTTTGCCTAATGTGGCTTATTCAGGGCAGCAGCTGTTTACCTGCTCCCAGGATGCCCAGGATATGATGAAGGAAGTCATCAAAGAAAAGGGGTTGAACCGGGTGGTGGTGGCCGCCTGCACACCCAAGACCCACGAACCGATTTTCCAGGACACGATGCAGGCCTGTGGTGTCAACAAATATCTTTTTGAAATGGCTAATATTCGCAATCAGGACTCCTGGGTCCATGCCGATACCACCGAGGAGGCAACTGAAAAGGCCAAGGATCTTGTGCGAATGTCAGTGGCCCGGGCCGATACCCTGCATCCCCTTGAAGAAAAGAAGATACCGGTTGTCCAGAGAGGCCTGGTTATCGGCGGTGGTGTGGCCGGCATGAATGCGGCGCTGGGATTGGCCGATCAGGGCTATGAAGTCATCTTGACGGAAAAAGAAGCTGAACTGGGCGGCTTGGCCAATCGACTGACGGCCACCATAGAAGGCGCCAAAATCGGCGATTACCTCAGGGAACTGGTACCCAAGGTAACCAACCACCCTAAAATTTCCGTATTAACCAATGCCCTGATTGTCGGATTTGCGGGATTCAAGGGTAATTTTACCACCGAAATTCTGGTGGGACCGGAAATGGTCCAGAGAAAAATTGATCACGGTGTGGTTATTCTGGCCACCGGGGCCCATGAGTATCAGCCCAAGGAATATCTCTACGGAGATGACCCGAGGGTCATGACCCAGTTGGATCTGGCAGAGAAGATGGAAAAAGGAGAATTAGACGATCCCCAGACAGTCGTCATGGTCCAGTGTGTCGGCTCCCGCAACGAGGAAAACCCCAACTGCTCCCGAATTTGCTGCCAGACAGCCGTTAAAAATGCCCTGCATTTAAAAGAGGTCAATCCCGACATGAATGTTTTCGTGCTCTACCGGGATATCCGGACTTACGGCCTCATGGAGGACTATTACACCGAGGCCCGCAAGCAAGGGGTGTTCTTTTTCCGGTTTGATGCCGAAGACCCGCCGGTGGCGGAATCATCTAATGACGGTATGGACGTTACTTTCACCGATCATGTTCTCAACCGGAAGTTAAAAGTTACGGCCGATCTTCTGGTTTTGAGCGCCGGTATGCAGGCCGAAGATACCGAGGAACTTTCCTCCATTCTCAAGCTGGCCCGTACACCGGAAGGCTATTTTATGGAAGCCCATGTCAAGTTGCGGCCGGTGGATATGGCGACCGAGGGTATTTTTGTCTGCGGCACGGCTCACAGTCCCAAGCTGGTCTCCGAGACAATATCCCAGGCTTATGCTGCATCTGCGAGGGCCATCACCTTTCTGTCACAGGCCAATTTGACGCTGTCGGCAGTTACCGCCCAGGTGGAGGCTGAAAAATGTGCTTCCTGCCTGATCTGTGTAAGGTCTTGTCCATACAATGTGCCGCGGATCAATGCGGACGGCGTCAGCGAGATCGATGAAGCCCTGTGCCATGGTTGCGGCATTTGCTGCGCCGAGTGTCCGGCCAAGGCCATTCAGCTCAACTGGTACGAAGACGATCAGATCCTTTGTAAGGTGGACGCCCTGCTAGAAGGAGTGCTCTGATTTGGGATTTTTGATTTCGGATTTCGGATTGATGAGGCATAGCGCAGAGGGCAAAGCGCATGGCGTATAGGGTACAGCGTATGTTTTGTGATTGAGTGATCAACTGAAGGACAGGGTTGAATGATTTATTGAGTTGAATAGGCAAAATTCCATTAACTCAATCAACCAGTCAACCAATCAACTTAATCAACCAATATCTTTTTGTGAGAGGAAATTATGAGCAAGGATTTTGAACCGATTATTATTGCTTTTTGCTGTAATTTTTGAGGTTACACCGCTGCGGACCTGGCAGGTTCGATGCGATTGAATTATCCGACGAACGTAAAAATCGTTCGAGTTCCGTGTACCGGCAAGGTCGATGTCATCCACATCCTGAGGGCCATGGAAAAAGGCGCCGACGGCGCCTGTGTGATCGGATGCCTGGAGGGCGAATGTCATTTTAATTCCGGTAACTTGATGGCCAAAAGACGGGTTGCGCAGGCCAGTCAAATCCTTGATACCATCGGGGTCGGCGGCGAACGGGCAAAAATGTATAATCTTTCATCCAGTGAAGGTCCGCTCTTTGCCCAATACGCCACTGAGTTCACCGCATTAATCAAAGAGCTGGGGCCGAATCCGCTCAAGCTGGCAAAAAATAAAGCGGCATAAATTTAGGTTAGTCCGCCTGCGGCGGATTTCCCGTTTGCCGGTTTGATGAAAACGGGGCAACGGGTAAACCAAAAAAAGAGAGGGCACGTCATATGATAGTTGCTGACAGAAAACCGGTTGAGGAGATCATCGAGTACCTTAAAAATCATCAGAGCATCCTGGTTCTCGGGTGCAACGAATGTGTTACGGTATGCGAAGCCGGTGGTAAAAAAGAGGTCCAGGTACTGGCATCGGCATTAAGGATGCATTCTCAAAAAGAGGGAAAAGAGGTTAAAATTGATGAACTTACCCTGGAAAGACAATGCGACCAGGAATATCTGGAGGAAATTCGTGACATCATCGACCAGTATGATGCGGTGGTTTCCCTTGCCTGTGGCGTCGGGGTTCAGTTTACGGCTGAGCAATACCCTTCCACAATGATCTATCCGGGGGTAAACACCTGCTTTATGGGTGCCACTGAAAAAAGGGGACTTTGGACTGAGCGTTGCCAGAGCTGCGGGGAATGCATCCTGGCGACCACTGGAAGTATCTGCCCGGTTGCGCGCTGTGCCAAACGACTGTTTAACGGTCCCTGCGGCGGCTCGACGGCAGGCAAATGCGAAATCAACGCCGAGGTTGACTGTGCCTGGCAGTTGATTGTTGATCGTATGAAAGCCCTGGATAGAATGGATGAATACGAAACACTGTGCCCCATTAAAGACTGGTCAACGGACAGGGCCGGGGGCCCCAGAAAAGTTGTCAGGGAGGATGTGCAACAATGAGCGTAAAAACACCGAGCAAACTTGAAAAAATTTTAAGCGAAGGTCATTTTGCCGTGACCTCCGAATGCGGCCCGCCTCGCGGTAGCAACCCCGACCCCATCGTCGAAAAGGCAGAGTTGATCAAAGATCATGTGGATGCCATCAATATCACCGATAACCAGACATCCATGACACGCCTGTGCAGTCTGGCAGCCTGTATCCGCCTAAAGCTAAACGGCCAGGAGCCCGTGCTCCAGATGGTGACCCGGGATCGCAACCGGATTGCCCTGCAAAGCGATATTCTGGGCGCAGCCTCATTTGATATCCACAACATGCTTTGTCTATCCGGTGATCATCAAAGTTTCGGCGACAATCCCAAAGGCCAGAATGTGCATGACATTGATTCCATGCAGCTGATCCAGATGGTGAGGCTTATGCGGGATGAGGGCAAGTTTTTAGGTGGGGATGATCTGGACCGACCGATCAAAATGTTTGTGGGAGCGGCCGCCAATCCCTTTGCCGATCCTTTCGAAATACGGGTACCGCGGTTGGCCAAAAAAATAGCCGCCGGTGTCGAATTCATCCAGACCCAGTGCATTTACAATCTGGATAAGTTTGAAGAATGGATGAAGGGTGTGTGCGCCAGAGGCCTCCATGAAAAATGCTATATTCTGGCCGGATTGACACCCATGAAGAGCGTCGGCATGGCTAAATATATGCAAAAACGGGTACCTGGAATGGACGTGCCCGATGAGGTCATCAAACGGCTCCAGGGCGTTGAAAAAGGCAAGCAGGCCGAAGAAGGTATCAAAATCTGCGTGGAATCCATTGAACGACTTAAAGAGTGTGAGGGTGTCAGGGGATTTCATGTCATGGCCATCGAGTGGGAGGAGAAGGTGCCCGAGATTGTCGAAGCCGCCGGTCTTTACCCCCGACCCGAAGTTGGTTAAGCCTGCTGTTAAAAAGCGGCAACAAGACACCCTCGGCGGGGTGGTTGACCTATCCGCTGTCAGGGCGTGCACTCAAAGCTTGCTGGCCTTCGCGGATGAAAGCCTGTTTACCCGCAGTCAAGGATAACCAGGATAAAATAATAGAGATGACGGAACACATACGGTCATTGGGGGCAAGCCCCTTAAACGATTAGAGCAATCCTATAAAAAAAGATAGAAAAGGGAGGCAATAATGCCAACGGATAGTATAGCTCTCGGTGGTAAGAAGAAAAGCATGTTGATAGACGAGGTCAAAAAACTTATTCCCGAAGGCGGGAATTTGAATCTTTGCCTGACATGCGGGGCCTGTTCTTCCGGATGTCCGGCGACAGGCCTGGAAAACATGGATCCCAGAAAATTTTTGCGCATGGCGGCCCTGGGTCTGGACGAGGAGATCCTGCAGTCGGACTGGCCCTGGATGTGCACCATGTGCCAGCGCTGCATCTATGTCTGTCCCATGAAAATCGACATTCCGCAGCTCATCTACAATATCAGGGGTAAAAGACCGCGCGAGGAGCGTCCCAAAGGGATTCTGGGCTCCTGTGACATGGCACTGAAAAATGACAGTTGCAGTGCCATGGGGGCCAGCCCGGAAGATTTCAAATTCGTGGTGGAAGACGTCCTGGAAGAATACCAGGAGGCCCAGCCTGAATTTGCAGACATGCAGGCGCCCATCGACAAGCAGGGCGCTGAATTTATTTTGAATCAGAATTCCCGCGAACCGGTCACCGAACCCGACGAAATGGTCCCGCTCTGGAAAATCCTGCATGTGGCCGGGGTAGACTGGACATACGGCAGCAAGGGATGGGGCGGAGAAAACTACTGCATGTTTCTCTCGGACAACGACGCCTGGGAGCACATTACCCGCACGGCGGCCAAACAGGCCGATGACCTGGGCTGCAAGGTCTTTCTCAACACCGAATGAGGGCACGTCACCTTCTCAGTCCTGGCAGGACTGAAAAAATTCAACATCGAGCACAACTTTGTCGTCAAAAACATCTACGAATACTATGCCAAATGGATTCGTGAGGGAAGGCTCAAGGTCAATTCCGATTGGAACAAAGACCTGAAAATTAAATTTACCGTCCAGGACCCCTGCCAGATCGTGCGCAAGACCTTTGGGGAACCGATTGCCGAAGATCTGCGCTATGTGGTCAAATCGGTCGTCGGAGAAGAAAACTTTGTCGATATGACCCCCAACAGGTCCAACAATTATTGCTGCGGCGGCGGCGGCGGTTTCCTCCAGTCCGGTATGAAAGAGCAGCGTCTGGAATTCGGCCGGCTAAAGGATGAACAGATCAAGAGAACCGGTGCGGATTACTGTATCGCCGGCTGCCATAACTGCCATGCCCAGATTCATGAGCTCAGTGAGCATTACGGCGGCAATTATCCCGTCGTTCACATGTGGACCCTCATTTGCCTTTCTTTAGGGATACTGGGACCGAACGAAAGGGTTTACCTGGGAGAAGACCTCCAGGATGTTTTGGTTTTTCATCCCGAGTCGGCCATGTAACCATGGTGGGGGATATCCCGGGATTGCGGTGAGAAAAGAAACGGCAAAACAGGTGGTCTATGTTCTAAACGCCGAGTTGGAGAGGGCCCACAAGCCGGACGACCATCCCATTGAGCCGGGCGCCCACCCGGCTAAAGGCAGTAATTGAATTCGCTATCTAACCAGCGTCAAACCCTGTCCCTTTTAGGGGGCAGGGTTTTTTTAGGCCTGCAAAATAGAAGCCGAGGTAAAATGGAGTTTCCGTCAGGTAAAGCCAGGGCATCCGGCAGTTATCGTGACATCATGCGCGTCAGCATGCCGCTGGTGGTCAGTATGACCACCACAGTGGTGATGACGTTTACCGATCGGGTATTCCTGGCAAATTATTCCATAGATGCCATTGCCGCCGCATTGCCGGCAGGGATTGCGGCCTTTGTGTTTCTGTCATTTTTTGCCGACACGGCAGGATACAGCAATGTCATTATCGCCCAGTATACCGGGGCCGGGGCTTTGCAGCGGGTGGGCCGGGCGATGTGGCAGGGCATTTATTTCTCTATATTTGCCTGGCTGATCATGGTCGGCCTGGCTCTGTGCGCCGGCTCTCTTTTTAGACTGGTTGGCCATGCGCCGGAAGTGCAACGTTTGGAAGTCATTTATTTCCGGGTCCTGTGCTTCGGCTCGGGTATCCACATTGTCGGGATGAGCCTCTCCAGCTTTTATACCGGTCGCGGCGTTACCAGACCCGTGATGATTATTTACATCATCGGCATGCTCCTTAACGTGCCCCTGGATTATGCCCTGATCAACGGGGTCTGGATATTTCCAGAGCTCGGGATTTTAGGGGCCGCCCTGGCGACGGTTTTTTCGTGGACAGTGGCCACTGGATTATTGGCAGTTATCGTTTTTACCCGCGACAATGATCGCATATTCAGGGTCCTGAAAAATTATCATTTCAACCTCGACCTTTTTCGAAGACTTCTGCGATTCGGAGTGCCCAGCGGGCTGCAATTCAGCCTGGATGTGTTCGCGTTTTTATTTTTTGTGTTCATGGTGGGACGGATCGGAAAAATCGAACTGGCGGTCACCAACATTGCGATATCCCTGGACTCGGTGTCTTTCAGGCCTTTAATGGGCTTTGCCCTCGGCACCAGCACCCTGGTCGGCCAGGCCCTGGGCCGCAATCGCCCGGATCAGGCCCTGGCCGCGGCCAAAGCGACGATGGTCATCGTTGCCGGCTATATATCCGTCCTCATCCTGCTCTTTTTGTTTGTGCCCCAACCGTTGTTGGAATTATTCCGTCCGAGGGATGTCAGCCCTGAAGACTTTGCCGTCATCAAGGGAATGGGGGTCGTGGTTTTGCGGTTTGTGGCCGCCTATTTACTGCTTGATGGATTGTATATGATCAGCACGGCGGTGCTCAAAGGTGCCGGCGACACTAAATTTATCATGGGGAGCATCGGACTGCTTTCCTTTTTCGGAATGGTAATGCCGCTGTATGTCGGTATGGAGGTTTTCGGCCTGGGACTTCATTTTGCCTGGACCTGTATGGTGGTATTTCTGTTCCTGCTGGCATCGATAACCTTGGGGCGACTGCGGCTGGGTAAATGGAAAAATATGCGCGTGATTGAAGCCTGCGCTCCCGGTGTTATCCCTTAAGGTTAGGTGCCCTAATTAATTGGTGGGGCTTTTTAATTGCGTTTGACGGCTAAGTTTACTATAAATTTTATAGATGTTGAAGCGCCTCAAACCAACTGAAGGGGTATGATAGTGGATATAGTTCTAAGTCTCCCCGGGCATTCAAAATACGTAAGCCCCCCGGCAGTTTTGTTTCTCGTTTTGCTCCCCTTAATCCTGATCGGCATGGCGGTTGATTCCGTATATGCGTTCGGGGGGGTAGTCACAAGCGATAATCGTAATTCCTATCGTTTGCACTATAAGCATGAGGAAGATCCCGAGGGTTATGAGATCAGGTCCGGTGATTTGCGTCCATCGATTATGTTAAGCCATTCAGATTATCCCATTAAAGATGAAGAACCCATCGGTCAAGATGAAACGCCGGGTGAGTTGCACGCGTTGGTTGAACCTATCACGCGTGCACTGCCTATCTGGGGTGAAAAAATACGCGAAATGGGCTATGATTTGCCGCTGCCGTTTGGTGTGGGTGCCAATTTTGTTTATATGGATCAGGGAATTGAGATCCGAAATTTAAAAGTTGATATTGGCGATACGAATATTGATGCCAGTGGTATTTCATTTAGCAATGCCAGTGCCCATGATGCTGCTGCGACAGCCCGCCTGGACTTGTGGCTGTTGCCGTTTGCCAATGTGTATGGAATATTTGGTTATATCAACGGCGAAGCTGAACTGGATGTGAATCTTCCGGCTCTCATCGTTGACCTGCCGGGTATCGGCCCCACGCCCATCACCGATCCGACAAGTGTAAATTTTAACATCGACTATAACGGCACCACCTTTGGCGGGGGGATCACCCTGGCGGGCGGGTACAAAGAATTTTTCGGCAGCCTGGACGTCAATTACACCCATTCCAATATCGATGTTGTCGACGGCGAGATAAAAACCCTGACGGTTTCTCCGCGAATAGGCGTTCTGGTTGATCCTGCTGCAATTAAAGGGTCCTTGGCCCTTTGGGTCGGTGCCATGTACATGGACTATAAGCAGACGGTCACCGATGACATTAATCTGAATGAACTTGATTCCAGGTTACCTTCCGTGGAAATCGATTTTGACATAGATGTCAAAAATGACGAACACTGGAATTTTCTTTTCGGCGGGCAGTGGGAAATTACCAAAAGATGGCAGGTTATGGCCGAAGGTGGTGTCGGAAATCGACGGCACGTTATACTGGGTGCTTTTTTTCGATTCTAACGATTGACTTTTTTTAAACAGTTCGTTAACCTTGCAACTTTTTAAGGTTAACGGTTTGGCAGACGGCAATCAATGAAAGGCAAAATCCTGACAGAACTCCGATCCCGCAAGGAGATCGTTTCGGGAGAATACCTTAGCTCAACCCTCGGAACTTCAAGGGTTTCAGTCTGGAAGCACATCCACAAGCTTCAAGAGCTTGGCTATAATATTCTTGCAACCACCAATGGATACCAGCTGATTGACTCGCCGGATACCCTTTATTCCTGGGAATTTCCGGGCCGGGAAGCCCGCATTCATTATTTTCCTGAGTTGCCTTCGACCATGGATACGGCCAAAGATCTGGCTCGCAAAGACTGCCCCGATTTTACGGTGGTGATTGCCGGACGCCAGACCGAGGGGCGGGGAAGGCTAAGCCGGCAATGGCTGTCGGACGACGGCGGTCTTTATTTTACGCTTGTTTTGCGACCCGAAATACCCGTCCCAATAAGTTCAAGAGTGAATTTTTTAGCCTCGCTGACCCTGGCGCAGCTGCTGCGGGAAATGTATCAGATCGAGGCCGCCGTCAAGTGGCCCAATGACATCCTGGTGGATGACCACAAACTCTCAGGGATGCTCTCGGAACTGGAGGCCGAAGCGGATCGGGTATTTTTCATCAATATCGGCATGGGGATTAACGTCAACAATGATCCGACCGGGATTGAACCGGGAGCCATATCCTTAAAAAAGCTGTTGGGGCGTGAAATTTCACGCACCCGGCTGTTAGCCGGGTTTTTAGATATATTTGAAAACCGCCTGAAAAATGCAGACTTCGAGAATGTTATTTCAGAATGGAAACAGTATACCATCACCTTACAGCGAGCGGTCAGGATAGTTACCCGGCGAGAGGTAACCGAAGGTCTGGCGGTTGATGTAGATGAAAACGGTGCCCTGATACTTAAGCTTACCGACGGTTCATTAAAGAAAATTATCTATGGAGATTGCTTTTTAGTATGACGTCTATCAGCCAACTTCGAATGATGGTGTTTGCTTCGCTTCTGGCGGCCTTGATGACAGCCGGCGCCTATATATCCATTCCGGTGGGGCCGGTACCCATTGTTTTGCAGAACATGTTTGTTTTTCTGGCAGGCCTGTTACTGGGAAGCCGATGGGGCCTGGCCAGCGTCGGTGTGTATCTACTGGCCGGTGCCTGCGGACTGCCGGTTTTTGCCGGGGGGATGGGGGGTATCGGCCGCATTGTAGGGCCCACCGGCGGTTATCTGATCGGTTATCTGCCGGCGGTATTTATTGTCGGATACATTTCCAAAAAGGGTGCTGCACGAATCAGCTTGGATATCATGGCCATGATCTGCGGAACCTTTGTTCTGTATGCCTGCGGAGCGACCTGGCTCAAAATCCTGACCGGGATGACCTGGTCCAAAACCCTGGCGGTCGGCATGTTGCCTTTCCTTATAGGTGATGGCCTGAAAATTGTGGCCGCGGCCGCCATAGCCAGGGCCATAAGGCCGATAATTCGAATTCAGGTTAACGGATTTATTAAAGTTCACCACGGAAAAGCACGGAATTTCACTGAACAATAATAATAAACAGTTATTAAGAAAAAGGGATAAAGAATTGTCCATCTGATCAATCCGAAATCTAAAATCCCCAATATAGGGACCTGCAACCCGTAACCCGCAACGCGAAAATATGAACATCATTGAAATTGAAAACCTCAGTCACCGCTTTGCCGATGGTACGGTTGGCATAGAGGGCGTCAATCTGAAAATTCGGGAAGGATCGTTTGTGGTGATTGCCGGCCATAACGGCTCCGGCAAAACGACTTTACTAAGGCATCTAAACGGTCTGCTTTTACCTACTGAAGGAATGGTCCGCCTGGCGGATATGCCGGTTGAGGAGAACCTGTTAAAAGCACGTCAGTTTGTGGGAATGATGTTTCAGGATGCCGACAGCCAGATTGTCGGTGAAACCGTTTATGCGGATGTTGCCTTCGGACCGGAAAATTTGTGTTTGGACCGCATTGAGATCAAAAATAGGGTAAACAGGGCCTTGCGGGTCGTCGGGCTGCAGGACCTGGCCGACCAACGACCGCATCTTCTGTCGGGGGGTGAAAAGCGCAGGCTTGCCATCGCAGGTGTTCTTGCGATGGAACCCCGGGTGATGGTTTTTGATGAACCTTTTGCAAGCCTGGATTATCCGGGGGTTAAGCAGGTATTGCAGCAGATCCTCGATCTGCATCGAACCGGCCATACGATTGTGGTCACCACCCATGATTTGGAAAAAATTATTGCCCACACCGATCGCCTGATTATAATGCAGGGAGGAAAAATTGTCAGGGATGGAAGCCCGGTGGAAATTGTCAGTCACCTTGAAGCCTTTGGTGTTCGCAAGCCCTGTGCTTATCGGCTGGGGATGGAGGTTGAATCATGGCTGAACTGACATCCTTCGGGTATGTCTCCGGGGACTCGTTGCTGCATAACCTGGATCCAAGGTTTAAGCTCCTGTATATCATTGCACTCAGCCTGGTATGTTTAAACCTGGATTTTATCTCCCTGGGCATTATTACTGTCCTGTTGCTGGGACTTATTATGTATGCCCGGCTGCCGTTGAATTCAGGGTTTAAGGAACTGCGCTATTTTTTTGTTTTGCTGGTATTTGTTTTTATGGCCCGCGTGCTTTCAACCGGTGGTGGGTCCCAGATAGACTTTAAATTTGTTTCGGTTTCCAGGCAGGGCCTGTACGCCGGGTTTCTGGTCTGCTGGCATCTGGCCGTTATTGTCTTGCTGGGCTTTACGCTTATTTCAACAACCCGGCCGTCGGAGATTAAAGCTGCCGTGCAGTGGTTTCTAAAACCCGTTCCATTCATTCCGGAGCAAAAAGTTGCCATCATGATGGGGTTGATCCTGCGGTTTGTTCCGGTGATTTTCGATCAGGCTGCTGAAACAGTGGAAGCCCAAAAAGCGCGCTGCGTGCAGAACCGCAAAAATCCGGTGTATCGACTGATAAAACTGGGTTTTCCTTTAATGCGCCGGACTTTTGAACGTGCAGATGATCTGGTGGCAGCCATGGAAGCCAGGGGGTTTACAGAAAACCGGACCGATCCCGAACTGGTTTCACACCCACGCGACTGGGTGGCTCTGATTGTTGTCAGCTGCCTGTGTGTTTCGCTAGTTATTTTGTAGATTTTCCCGCCTGTAAATCCGCCTGCGCTCCACTCCGGCTTGCTGAGTCGCATCAAGATGTTGACTGAATACGATCCTTAGGCTATTTAATTAATCGCTTGACTGGTTAATAAAATGAAGGTTATCCGGTTTGATACTCGAAATATTCCATGGCCGCGCATGTAACGGCGGCTTTAAAATTAAGCGCTCCTATCATGGTAGTATCATCATCGCAAGGATATCTAATACTTATGCCGCTCAAGATGCGACACGGACCGACTCAAATTTTTCAGCGAATCTGGTATTCGATTTTCCCCGGAACCTACCAAAAGCCCATCGATCGGCAGCGTTACCGCAATCTGTTTAACAGCCTGTTGTTGCACTTCCGTCCCAGGGTAATTCCGGAACGTACCCTGAATTTTAATCTCACCTGGGGGCTCGGCGGGATGGCCGTGGTGCTGGTGGGCATGCTATTTGTAACCGGGCTGATGATGAAATTTTTCTATCAGCCGGTTCCCGACAGAGCCTATGCATCCGTCATTTACCTCCAGGACTCGATACTTTTCGGGCAGTTGATGCGCAACCTTCATCACTGGAGCGGCAATGTGTTGCTGCTGGTTGTCTTTCTTCATTTTTTGCGGGTGTTTTTTACCGGTGCCTTTCATACGCCCCGACAATTCAACTGGATCATCGGGTTGCTGATGTTTCTTCTGGTCCTGGGATCAAACTTTAGCGGCTATTTGCTGCCGTGGGATCAACTGGCCTACTGGGCCATCACCATCTGCACCGGTATGCTGGAATACATCCCCGGTATCGGCACCGGGCTGCAAAAATTGGTCCGGGGCGGCGTCGATATCGGACCGGCAACGCTTTCCAACTTTTATGCGATCCACACCGCCCTGATTCCCGCCTGTTTGCTTATTCTGATGCCGTTTCATTTCTGGCGGGTACGCAAGTCCGGCGGGTTGGTGATTCCCCGCGCGCCACAGGAGGATTCTGAAGATCGGGGGAAATCGGTGGCCGTTATTCCAAATCTGATTGTACGGGAACTGGTCGTGGCCGTGGTACTGGTTGCCGTTCTGATGATATTGTCCGTCACTTTTAACGCCCCCCTGGAAGCCAAGGCCAACCCCGGGCTCAGCCCCAACCCCACCAAGGCACCCTGGTATTTTGCCGGTATCCAGGAGCTGTTGCTGCATTTCCACCCGCTGGTTGCTGTGATGGTGATCCCGTTGATTATCCTTGCAGTCTTATCGTTCTTACCTTATTGGCGCTTATGATACCGATACTGCTGGTGTCTGGTTTTGCTCGGACCGCGGTCGGCAAATGTCGATGGTTGCCGCAGTTGTTGCGCTTAATTGCCACACCGCTGGGGATCATTGCAGATGAATATATTATCGATTTTGCCGCCTGGCTACCCTCATTCCCGGTGGTTATCAGCAACGGATTGATACCCGCAGGTCTGGCCCTGGCATCCATTATTGGTTTTTACTGGCTGATGAAAAAAAATACACTGCCACCAACAACGAAGCCATTCAATCGGTGTTCATTCTGTTGCTGGTGGCTTTCATTATTCTGACAATAACCTGTATCTGGTTTCGTGGCAGCGGGATGGCATTGATGTGGCCGTGGAAGGTTACGACATTGATCCTGAATAAGGCATGAAAATATTTCGAGAGTGCGTGCATCTGTCATTCCGCGGGGCAATTCGATATAATAGATGAATAAGTCAATTCTACATCTACATCTTAGACAGCAAACAGTAATCGGAAGCATTATATCTGGGATGAGTTTAATCTGGTCAAAGAGTATGCAGCATAAAAATAATACGGTTATCACAAAGTTAGAAAGCGTTTACCTGATGGTAAAAATGAAGTCAGAACAAGCAAATGGAAATCAGCCGGATGATTCTCGTCGAAGTTTTCTAAATAAACTCTGGATCGTTTTGGGTTTCGTGGCATTGGCTGAATTTATTGCGGTTGCCGTTGCTTTTTTGCGGCCGGGAAAATCCAAAGCATCACAGGAACGTGAGGATGCGGTTATCATCGGCGGACCCGTCGACAAATTTACTCCGAACTCAGTAACCGCTTTTGTGCGGGGGCGGTTTTACCTGGCACGTCTGGCAGATGGCGGTTTTTTGGCATTATCCCGCAAATGCACCCACTTGGGCTGTACACTGCCCTGGGTGGAAAAAGAAAATAAATTTGTATGCCCCTGTCATGCGTCGGCTTTTGATATTACCGGAAACGTCATTAGCCCGCCCGCCCCCCGGGCAATGGATATTTATGCCGTAATTATTGAAAATAATATCGTGAAGGTCGATACCGGCAAACGTCTTAAACGAAATGAATTTCAAGCCCAACAGGTGACATATCCACCTAAAAATATTTGAAAGTTCAAATTTTTGATTCATTCAATCCCGTCATTTTTGTCTGAAGATTGAAAATAATGAATAGTTGGAAAATTACCGGAATTATTGCGACGATTGTTATTATACTGTCCATCCCGGCGTATGTGCTCAAGCACAAGCACTTACATCGACCGGGTGAGCTGCAATCGGAAGCCGGCTTTGTCGGCGGTCAAAAATGCGCTGAATGCCACAAAGGTGAATATGATAAATGGAAGGGGTCCCATCACGATCTGGCAATGGATGAGGCCAATGAAAAGACGGTGCTGGGAAACTTTAACAACGCCCGCTTTGAATATTTTGGAATGACCTCACGGTTTTACCGCCAGGATGACCGGTTTTTCGTTTATACCCGGGGACCGAATGGTCAAATGGGTGATTTTGAAATTAAATATACCTTTGGCGTGTATCCCCTGCAACAATATCTGGTCCCGTTTCCGGGTGGGCGGCTGCAATGCCTGCCCATTGCCTGGGATGCTAAAGAAAATAAATGGTTCCACCTGTATCCGGATGCCCCTGTCGATCCCGGGGACTGGCTGTACTGGACCAATGCCGGTCAGAACTGGAACGGCATGTGCGCCGAATGCCATTCTACCAATTTGAAAAAAAATTATGACTTCAATACCGATTCTTATCAGACGACCTGGTCGGAAATCGATGTCAGCTGTGAAGCCTGTCATGGACCGGGATCGCTGCATGTGGCCTGGGCTGAGCTGCCGGACATGGCCCGGCCGGTGGCAGAAAATTTCCTATTGAGGGTCAAGACTTCCGGCATCAATTCACGCGCCCAGGTGGAGTTATGTGCTCCCTGTCATTCCCGGCGGGCCATCCTGGGTGATTACACCCATGCCGAACCGGATCTGATGGATACCATGCTGCCCAGCCTATTGGACGAAGGGCTTTATTTTGTCGATGGCCAGATCCAGGATGAAGTTTACGTCTACGGTTCGTTTACCCAGAGTAAAATGTACGGGCGTGAGGTTCGTTGCAGTGACTGCCATGATGTCCACAGCATCAAGACGGTCAAATCAGGCAACGAGCTGTGTCTGCAGTGTCACCGGGCGGGTGTCTATGACACCAAAGCCCATCATTTCCATAAAAAGAAAGGTGAAAAGGGAGATCCCATTGCGTCGGCTGACGGCAAAGTGCTGTTTGAAGTCGGTAGCGGCGCCGAGTGCGTGCAGTGCCACATGCCGGGTCGCTATTACATGGGCAATGACTATCGACCGGACCATAGTTTTCGGTTGCCCAGGCCTGATTTCAGTATAAAGTTCGGCACACCCAATGCCTGTAGCCGCTGCCATATCAATAAATCAGCCCAATGGTCCGACGAATATGTTACCAGATGGTATGGCCCGGGACGTCGTGCCCATTACGGCACCATTATTGATGCCGGCCGCAAGCGGTTGCCGGAAGCCTATAAGGACCTGATCAGCCTGGCAGGTGATCCGTTGTATCCGGTGATCGTACGGGCGACGGCCCTGTCGCTGCTGGGATCTTATCCGGCATCTTTAACCGGTGAGGCATACGAACTGGCGCTTATGGATGATGAAGCCCTGATTCGACGAACAGCGGTAGACCACCTGAACCTCTCGGATTTAAAAAGACAGACAGGGTTGCTGGCATCCACCCTTTATGATCCGGTGAAGGCCGTTCGTACCGAAGCCGCACGGCGAATGACGGCAATATCAACCCCCGGCCTGGATGCCGGCCAGAAAAAAGTCTATCGGAACGCCCTGGTTGAATACCAATCCTCCATGGAATATTCAGCTGACTTTGCCTTTGGCCGGTACAATCTGGGCAACCTCTTTGGCAACCTCAATCAACCGGATAAAGCCATTGAAAATTACCGGGCCGCCATCCGCATAGATAACCAGTTCTACCCGGCCAAGGTCAATCTGGCCATGCTGTACAATCAGATGGGGCGCAGGGCTGAGGCTGAAGTTTTGCTGCGTGAAGTTGTCGCAGCGCATTCCGAACTGCACGAGGTACAGTATTCACTGGGGCTGCTGCTGGCGGAGAATAAACAGTATGAAGAGGCTGCGCGCTACCTTGCGAGTGCAGCGGCAGGTCTGCCGCAACGATCGCGGGTACATTACAACCTCGGGTTACTGTTACAGCAGTTAAGGCGGGATGCAGAGGCAGAAGCGGCCTTGCTGACGGCGCTTGAAATTGAACCCCACAATCTGGATTATCTTTATGCCCTGGCCGATCATTACCTCAAAAGACAAAAGTTCACCCAGGCCAGGCAGATTGCCGAGCAAATGATAGCAAAGCACCCGGATAATTCAATCGGTCGTGAGATTTTAAATTTTATTAACACCCAGACTTTGAATAAAGGAGCACATCAATGAAGACCAACCTCTGAGCGGCGGTGGCGAAAGATGGTGTAACCATGATGAAACGGTCCTGGTTCCGTGAAGGGTGCTGTTTCAGAGCTCTGGGACTATTGGTGTGATCTTGAACTACTTGCCTGGCGGCAGCAAATTCGCATTCGCCATGGCAGATTCAACTGCATGATCGGCATATTTTTTTATCAGCGGTTCCAGTTTATCTATTTCGGATCGGGGCAAAATTTTCAGATTACCCTCCAGATCAATATTCTTAAGAGGCGACTTCCTGTTTTCAGGCTTACCGGAACCAATGAAAGCCAAGGGCCGGGTTTTGAATACCTCAACCGTTATGTTGGCGTAGGCGTAGGCATGCTTGGACATTAAAAGTTGTTGGGTAAGCAGACCATAACCCGACAGCTCGATAGGATGTTTATCTATCTTGGCGACACTGGGCCCCGAAAAGCTTCTGACCACCATTATTACATCTATCTTGTATTTTTCTGCCAGGGAATTAAGGTAGGCTGCCTTTTCCGGCTTGATTATAGTTGATTTTAAGGTTCGGTCCGACAATTCCGGTTCCTGGTTTACTTCTCTCAGAGGATTTTCCGGCTTGATCAACACGACTGTGTAACGCGAATCAGTTTTTAAAGTGTTAGATAATCTAATTTCTATGTAAGCCGGTATATCCCAGTTGACATCTATCTGCTTTGAAAAGCTGTCAAAGCGCAATGAACTGAAATTGTGGTGAGTTGCGTAACCTTCTAGATGATTGACGACACCGATACGCGTACCGGCGGGGAAGTCAAATTTGGACTGTTGGGCTGTTGCACAGGCCCAAACAGTTGTCAGTGCTGTCAGAGTTATGAGTAGTTTACGAATCATTCAACCATCCTTCCCGATGCTTTTATAGGCTTTTTTCATCCCCGAACCACTTCGACCGGATGCGTCTGGTGTCACCGGATTCAGATAGCGCTAAGATTGCTCGATTAATTTTTTCACGCCACTTGCTGCCCTGGGGCAGGGCTATGGCATAATCCTGAAGGGCAAATAATTTCCCGACCACCCTCACCCTGCCTTTGCCCTCACCGTTGGCATAATGCAGCAGGTTGGGGGCATCATAAACCACTGCAACCACCGTCAGACAACCCAGGATGGTTATCAATACCCCCATGAGAAGGGCGATCAAATTTTTAAAACCCATGGCTTTAATCTCCTGCACACGAGCCAATTATTACAACCGCTATAGAAACACAAAATCTATACACAGGGATTTAATATTACAGTAAAAAACACAAAGCAATTGTTAATCTGAAAGGTGGGTGATGTCGTCGAAAAAGAGCACCTGGTTTTGTTCTCAGCTTTGAATCTGTTAATGAATGTATATTCATTTGTTAGCTTAAATATATATTTATAATATTATATTAATAAAAATGTAGTTATATTTTAATAACTATTTATAATTAATGATTAAAAAAATATTATGACCCATATAATTTTATTTCAATTAAGACTTGACAGGGATTATACGGGCTTGTATTATGAATGAACACTCATTCATTTTTCGGAGCTCTGGTTTTTTGAGACGGGAGGTCTAAAATCAGTAATAAAGCTAAAAACAACAAGTACCAGCTGATCCTTGATGCAGCTATAGAAGTGTTTGCCCGCCAAGGTTTTTACCAGTCAACCGTCGCCCAGATTGCCCGAGAGGCCGGCGTGGCGGATGGTACCATCTATCTATATTTCAAGAATAAAGATGATATCCTGCTGCAGTTTTTCAACGACCGAACCAAACAGGTTTTTGATCGATTTCGGGCGGCAGTCAACCAAACCGATAACAGTCTGGACAAACTGCGAAACCTTATCCGGCGACATCTTATGGAATTCCAGCAGGATCCAAATATGGCTGTGGTGTATCAGGTTGAAACCCATCAAAGCAGCCGCCTGGCGGAAGCCCAGATCAGGGAAATGGCCCAGATGTACCAGGACCTGGTTTCTGAAATCGTTGAAGCCGGCCAGCAGGAAGGCAGCATCCGCAAGGATCTCTACGTCGGTCTGGTCAAACGATTTATTCTGGGCGCCGTTGATGAAGTTATCAATACCTGGCTGCATTCGGATAGAAATTACGATCTGGTTTCCATGGCCGATCATCTGGTTGATCTTTTTGTGAAGGGTATCGGAACCTCTGACAAATAGCAGTTCACCGAGGAAGGATTTAGATTATCACCGATAAACGCAAGAAAACAGATCAGCCACTAAGACACGAAAACACAAAGACGGATTATGAAGATTCAACCATATATAAATGGCATCAGGAGAGTTTTGATATGCTCTTTGTGGCTTAGTGCCTTAGTGGCTGAACTATTTCAACGGAAATAAAAAAGGAGAGAAAAAAATGGCACAGCAAATTGCAGATCGAAGGGATGTTGACTTTGTTCTTCACGAACAGTTGCACGTTGAGGAATTGAGCAAGCATGATATTTTTGCCGAATTCAACAAAAAAACCATAGATCTCATCATATCCGAAGCCCGCAATTTGGCTATCAAGGAGATTTTGCCGACCCAGTCTGAAAGTGATCGGGAAGGCACGCCTTTTAACGCCGGGAAGGTAACCGTACCGGAATCGTTCCACAAAGCCTGGGAACTTTTTAAAGAAGGTGAATGGCTGGCCATGATCGAGGATCCCGATTGGGGCGGTCAGGGCATGCCACGCGCGGTGGCCCTGGCGGCCAGCGATTACATGAACGGTGCCAACTTTGCCTTTATGATGTATGCCGGGCTAACCCACGGTGCCGGCAAGTTGGTGGATACCTTCGGGACCGATGAGCAGAAAACCCTTTTTCTCAAGAACATGTACAGCGGTAAGTGGACCGGGACCATGCTGCTGACCGAACCCGAGGCGGGTTCCGATGTTGGGGCCCTGACCACCACCGCCGTGAAGAATGCAGACGGCACCTATTCGATTACCGGCAATAAGATATTCATATCATCCGGCGAACACAATATGGCCGAAAACATCATCCATCCCGTTCTGGCGCGCATCGAGGGGGCACCGGAGGGTACCAGCGGCATATCATTGTTTATCGTGCCCAAGATCTGGGTCAATGAAGACGGCAGTCTGGGGGAGCCCAATGACGTGGTTTGCACCGGTGTGGAAGAAAAGATGGGAATTCACGGCAACGCCACCTGCTCGATGTCACTTGGCAGCAAAGGGCAATGTCGGGGATTGCTGCTGGGAGAGGAGAACAAGGGCATGCGGGCCATGTTTGTAATGATGAATGAAGCGCGTTTGCTGGTGGGAATCCAGGCTTTTGCCTGTGCGACAACAGCCTATCTGTATGCCGTCAACTATGCCCGACAGCGGGTTCAGGGCCGGCACCTGTTGAACATGATGGATAAAAGCGCCCCGTCGGTTCCGATCATTCAACATCCCGATATCAGACGCATGCTGTTGACGATGAAAGCCTATGTCGAAGGGATGCGCAGCCTTTTGTACTATGTCGGTATGTGCGACGACAAAAAAGATACTTCCGATAACGAGGAAGAAAAGGCCAAATACCAGGGGATAATCGACCTGCTGATACCGGTGGCCAAAGGCTATGTGTCGGACAAAGCCCTGGAAGTTTGCAACCTGGGTGTTCAGGTTTACGGCGGATATGGCTATATCAAAGAATATCCCATGGAGCAGCTATTAAGAGACTGTCGGATTACCCCGATATACGAGGGAACCAACGGTATTCAGGCCATGGATCTTTTGGGAAGAAAGCTTGGCATGAATAAAGGCAAGCCGATCATGGATTTAATGGTAGAGATCCAGGCAACCATTGCCGCCGCCAAGGCCAATTCAAGAACCGAAGGCCATGCCGGCAAAGTGGAAGCCGCCCTCAATAAACTGGGGGAGGTCGCCCTGCATCTGGGTCAAACGGCCATGTCCCCCAAGGTAATGGCGGCCTTTGCCCATGCCTACCCGTTTATGGAAGTGGCCGGTGATGTGGTTTTGGCATGGCAGTTGCTCTGGCGCGCTACCATCTCTGCCGAAAAGCTTGATAATGGTGCCAAGAAAAAAGATGCGGTTTTTTATGAGGGTCAGCTAAAAAGTGCGGAATTTTTTACCCATAGCATCCTGCCGGCGACCCTGGGGAAAATGGATGCTATTCTGGCCGCCAATAGTGCGGCTATAGATATAGAAGAAGATGCCTTCGGGGGGAAATAGGTAACGGCGGGGACGAGTTGTGGGCTACGAGTTACGGCCTCCGGCCCGGAAGGGTTGCGAGTTACACTGGTAGCTGGTCACTTGTTACCGGTCACTGGCAATATTAAACATCAGGCAAAGCGCAGCGGGCAGAGCGTATAGCGTGTAAGAACGAATGTCAGAAGTCGGCTGTGACAACAAACGCCATGCTCTATGCGCTCGGTATTTTTTGATAGCCCGGGCTTGTCTGAACAGCCCATTCATGATAAGCAAGCCCCTTACGCTATTGACTGGTTAGATTGATACTATATCAGAGACTTTTGCCTGAAGTCCCTTGCGTCAAAAGTCTCCAAGGGAGGGTGAAATAACCATATGCAACCTGCGTTGATTTCTCCGGCTTCTAACTCGATTCTTGGCATACCTGCCAATATTATCTACATCCTGATTCCGTTGATCGGGCTTCTAGCTCGATTCTTGGCATACCTGCCAACATTATCTACATCCTGATTCCGTTGATCGGGGTGGGTGCATTTGCCTACATTATATTTAAACGCCTGGCACCGCTTTTTAAAGCTGCTCCGGATGATCGCTTTAACAGATTGGCAGACAGGATCGGTTCAGTACTAAAAATCTGGCTGGCCCAATGGCGGCACCCGCGGTATATGCTGGCCGGGGTGGTGCATATTTTTCTGTTTGCCGGATTTTTAATCCTTGGCGCACGTTCCACCCAGCTGGTTTTTATCGGTTTCCTGGACGGTTTTACTTTGCCGGGTTTCGGTGGCGGTTTCGGTGATTTTTACAACGTCCTGAAGGATTACGCTGCAACCTGGGTGCTGATTGCTGTTGCCACCGCCGCCGTGCGACGGGGCGTTTTTAAACCGGCACGCTATGCGGTGCCGGCCCGGTACGGCCGGGATCATACCTGGGAAGCCTTACTGGTGCTGGGTCTTATCGCGACACTGGTTATCAGTGAAAGCCTGTTTGAAGCCTGTTTGATAGTGGCTGAAACCCAAAAAGGGTTCCACACGCCAATTGCAGCCCCTTTAACCCTGGTGTGGCTTTTCAAACACCTGTTAAGCGCTGCTTCACTCCAGACGTTGCAGAGTCTGCATTCGCTCAGCTATTTTGTCCATGAAATTACATTTTTCTTTTTCCTGTGCTTTTTGCCCATGGGTAAGCATTTTCATGTGGTGACGTCTTTGTTCAACGTATTTTTTATGCGCCTGGAACGGGGCAATGTCAAACCCGTCCGTTACGGGGTTGACGAGGATGGCCTGGACGATCTGGAATCCTTTGGTGTTAAGGTCTTCGAGGATTTCACCTGGAAGCACATGCTGGATTTTTACACTTGTGCCGACTGCGGTCGATGTTCCGACCGCTGTCCTGCCAATGCTGTCAGCCGCCCGCTATCCCCCCGGTTTATTTCGATTAAGGGCCGCGACTATGCGTTTAAGCATTATCCGATCCTGGGCGGTAACGGCGGTGAGGCCCAACCATTGATCGGCGATATATACAGTGAAGATGAGATATGGTCCTGCACCACCTGCGGTGCCTGCGAGCAGGAATGTCCACTGGGAATTGAGTATATTGATAAGATGGTGGACCTCCGGCGCGGGATGGTGGACGAGGGCATGGTGCCCCAGTCCCTTCAAAAGCCCATGGGCGCGCTGGAAAAGCGCGGCAATCCCTGGGGAAAGATGGAACGCAAGCGGGCCGATTGGACCAAGGAGCTGGGTGAAGACGTTGCGGTGAAAATTCTTGAAAAGGGCAAGTCCGCCGAGACCCTGTATTTTGTGGACAGTATATCCAGCTTTGATGACCGGATGCAGGAAATTGCCCGTGCAACCGCGAAGATCTTAAGCAGTGCCGGGATCGATTTTGGTATCTTAGGCAAATCTGAAAAGGACAGCGGTCATGAGGTGCGCCGCTTCGGTGAGGAAATGCTGTTTCAGGATCTTAAAGATCAAAACACGGAGGCTATTCTCAACTCCGGTGTTAAAAACATTGTTACGGCTGATCCGCACGCCTTGAATGCGCTGAAAAAAGATTACAAAGATCTTCCACCGGTGGAGCATATCAGTCAAACCATTGTCAAAAGCGTGAATTCAGGAAAAATGCGCTTGAAACCGATGGATGACACGGATAAATGCTATGTCTACCATGATCCCTGCTATCTTGGCCGGCACAATAACCTTTACGAAGATCCCCGCGCTGCACTAGATGCCATTCCCCATCTAAAAAGAGTCGAAATGGAGGGCAATTGCCGCGATCGCTCCTTTTGCTGCGGCGGCGGCGGGTTAATGCTGTTTTATGAGCCCGAAGAAGAACAGCGCATGGGGGTGCTCCGGGTTCAAATGGCTAAAGAAGCAGGGGCCAACGTTATTGTGACAGCCTGTCCCTTTTGTCTGGTAAACATTGAAGACGCCATTAAAGTCGCCGGGCTGGAAGGCGAGCTGGAAGCGATTGATTTATGCGAGCTCATCGCAGGGCAGATGGTATTAGAATTTTGAATTTGTTTCGGATTTCGATATTCGGATTTCGAAATATTATCTCCTTAATAAGTCATGAATTTTACCTTAATTTAAAGTTAAAGCTTTTAGTAGTTAAGTCTAAAACTAATAGGAGGTTAAAATGGAAATTCTAGTTTGTGTAAAGCGGGTCCCCGACACCGCCGAAAACGAGATTGAAGTCGCCGGCGACGGAAACGATATTGAAAGGGATGATCTCGTTTACTCGGTCAACGAATGGGACAATTATGCGGTTGAAGAAGCGATTCAAATTGTCGACAAGATTGGCGGTTCGGTGACCGTTATATCGGTCGGGGATGAAGAAGCCGAAGAGGTGGTTAGAAGAGAAATGGCCATGGGTGCCAACAACGGGATATTGTTGTCCGATGATGCCTTTGAAGGATCTGACGGTAAAGGCGTTGCGACCCTGCTTAAGGCTGCGGTTAACAAAGGCAATTATGATTTGATCCTTACCGGTGCCCTGGCCGATGACGGCGCCGGACAGGTTGGCGGGATGCTGGCCGCCATGTTGGACCTGCCTTATGCTTCGGTTGTCAACTCCATTGAAGTTTTAGACGACCAAAAACTGAAGGTCGGACGTGAGATCGAAGGCGGCAACCAGGAAATGAGCGAGATCGATCTGCCTTGTGTGCTCTCGATTCAGACCGGTATCAACGAACCGCGCTATGTCGGTATTCGGGGAATCCGCAAGGTCGCTTCGGTTGATATTCCGGTCTGGGGGTCATCCGATCTCGGTATTGCACCGGATACGGTGGGCGCTGCAGGGGCCCGGTCGAAACGGATGGACTACTTTGTTCCCGAACTCGGTGAAGGTGCCGAGATACTCGAGGGAAGCTCGGACGAGGTTGCCGATAAACTGATCGAAATCTTAAAAGCCAAAGGAGGGATCAAATAATGGCCGGACAGGTTTTTGCATATATTACACACAGGCAAGGTAAGGCTGATGACACCGCGGCCGAACTGGTAAAAGCGGCTGGTAAAATTTTCCCGGATGCTGCCGTCACGGCCATCGTCACCGGAACAGGGGCCGAAACAGATGCGGTTTGCAATGAAGTGGCGGCATTCTATCAAGAGGTCTGGAAGTTTGATAACGAGGCCCTGGCCTATCCCAATGCCGAGGCGATTCGCACCCTGCTGGTGAATGTATTGCCCCAGGACGCGGTTGTCTTGCTGGGCCATGATACCTTCGGGATGGATCTCGCGCCGGGCCTTGCGATAAAAATTGATTCCGTTTTCGTATCGGATGTCGTCGATTTTGAAGGCCTGGACGGCGACACGCTTAAAGTTATCCGCCAGGAATATAGCGGACAGGTCAGTACCCATGTTCACTGTGACATATCGGCCGGAGCGATCATCAGTGTCCGGCCGGGTGCTTTCCAGCCGGATGAAACCGGGTCGGCCAGCGGGCAGGTAGTCGATAAATCCGCTGATGCCGGAGATTTGGCAGCCGCCAGGCGTTTTCTGGAAGTTGTTCAAGCCGAAGTCGGCGATGTTGATATTACCAAAGAGGACGTTCTGGTTTCGGTCGGCCGGGGCATCGAAGATCAGGATAATATTGAGATTGCCGATGAACTGGCGGAGACCATCGGGGCAGTGGTATCATGCTCGCGACCGATCGTGGATGCCAAATGGTTGGAAAAATCCCGTCAGGTTGGGACTTCCGGTCAAACGGTCAAACCCAAGGTATACCTGGCATTGGGGATCAGCGGATCCTTCCAGCATTTGGGCGGGCTTAAGGGCAATCCCTTTATCGTGGCTGTCAACAAGAACCCTAAAGCACCCATCTTTCAGGTGGCAGACGTGGGTGTGGTGGATGATCTGCTTGATTTCGTTCCGGTACTGACGGAAAAAATTCAAGAAGGTAAATGATCCGCATTCCGATGGGGCAACGCCCCTAATTTTAGCCGTCTGTTTCCGATCGGGGCAGACGGCTATTTTGTTTAACACACCCATTTGGTTTTGTGGCGAAGATTTCGTAATGATAATAAAAGAACTTGAAAACGAATACCAAAGATCTTATAATTAAATCTTAAAATTTCAATTTCTGAAATATTTAGCAATAAATACAATTCGATCGCAGCATCCGATAGAGGTAATCCTCCCATGAAAAAAGGTGGGTTGTTTAAAACCATACGGGTTTTTGTCGTCCTGTTCATCGCGCTGGTGATTGCGGTGGTGCTGGTCATTATGCGACCTAAGGCTGAGCGCCAGGTGCCGGTAGATAAGGGACTGTTGGTTGAGCTTTTACCGGCCAAAGCCGAGGACGTTAATATGGTTGTGGAGTCCTTCGGGACCGTTGCACCGCGTGAATCCCTTAAACTGGTGGCCCAGGTTCGAGGGCAAATTGTCGCCATCGATCCGGCGTTTAAGGAAGGCGGTTTTGTTAAGAAAAACACCCGGCTGATTCATATAGATCCTCGGACATACCGCCTGGAGGTTGAGCGGCGCAACGTCCAGATCAGGCAGGCCGAAGCGGAACTCAAGCGCCTGGCGCAGGAAGTCATCAACCTTCAAGCAAGGGTTAAAATCGCCGGATCCGATGTTAAACTGGCGAAAAATGAGTATTTGCGGTTGAAAAAGCTCATTGATCGAAAAGTCATCGCCCAATCCCAGCTCGACAAAGCCGAACAGGCCTATCTGGCGAGCCAGGAGCGCCTCCAGGCCCTCAACAACCAGCTGGCCCTGGTAGATCCCCAAAAAGAACAGCTCATTGCCGCGCGCGATATGGCCAGGATCATGTATCAGGAAGCCAAACTGGATCTTGAGCGATCAAGCATTGTAGCCCCTTTTGAAGGCTGGGTGCTTGAGAAGGTTATTGAGGTTGGTCAGCATGTTAGCATAGGACAGCAGTTGGGCAAAATCTACAGCGCCGGACAGCTGGATATAGAGGTTCGGATTCCGTCCAAAGATCTCAAATGGTTTCTTGATGATATGGGGATAGAGGCGCCTATCTTAGCGGATGTTGTTTTCAAGCACGGCGGCAGTGAGAATATATGGAGTGGCCGCGTTGCAAGAATAAAAGCCATGATGGATCAACGAACCCGAACCTTGCCCATGGTGGTCGAAGTTGATGAACCCCGGATCACTTCGCAGCAAAAAAACTCTTTTCGCCTGCGACCGGGAATGTTTGTTACCGTCCGAATTAGAGGGAAAAAGATTCAAAACGTATTTGTACTGCCCAGGTATCTGGTTTACCCGGGAGATGTGGTCTACACCGTTAAGGATGATACCCTGAAATCCAATCCGGTCCAAATCCTGCGAGGTCATAAAGATACGGTCATTATCGGAGAAGGTCTGTCTGAAGGTGACCTTATCGTAAAGTCCCCCCTGTCATCTCCGCTGGATGGGCAAATCGTCAGGGTTAAATCAGATGACAGATGACCTCTGTCATCTTAAAGTATTATGCATAAACTAGGCAAGTGGTCCATAAAAAATAACGTCAGCGTCAACCTGATTATGGTGTTTATAATCCTGGCCGGGATTTTTACGGTGATGAATATGCGCCGAGAAATGTTTCCCCAGTTTGCCCTGGACATGATCGTCGTTTCCGTTATTTACCCCGGGTCTAGTCCTGAAGAGGTGGAAGAGGGCATCTGCATCAAAGTTGAGGAGCGCATTGAGAGCATCGAAGGCATCGAACGGATCATATCGACAGCCCGGGAAGGAAGCGGCGAAATCCTGGCCGAACTGGAAACCGACGCAGACGCTCAGAAAATTTTAGATGAAATCAAAGCGGAAGTGGACCGTATCGATACCTTTCCCGACGAGGCTGAAGAACCTATCGTCAGGGAGATCATCCGCCAGGATCCGACCATATCCGTGGCAATTTTTGGCGAAGTTTCCGAAACCCGCTTGCGACAGGTTGCCGAAGGTATTCGGGATGACCTGTTGGATGCCAAATTTACTACGCCAGCTAAAAGCGGCGGGCTGCAAGGCCTGGTGGCGTCCATCCTCAAACCCTTCAAATTCAAACAACCCGATTCAATCACCCAGATTGATCTTGTCGGTGTCCGCGACTACGAAATATCCGTTGAATTGTCTGAAGAAGATCTGCGACGTTATGGCATCTCTTTTGATCAGGTCGTCAGCGCGGTGAGAACGGGGAGCATCGATTTGCCAGGAGGAAAAATAAAAACCGCACAGGGCGAGATTCTGATCCGGGCCAAGGGGCAGCTCTACACCGGACAGGAGTTTGAAAAACTTCCCCTGATTGCCATGAGTGATGGAACCGTCGTCAGATTGGGGCAGGTGGCTAAGGTAGTCGACGGCTTTGAGGATTTAGATCTTAAAACACGGTTTAATGGCAAGCAGGCTGCCATCGTCCAGGTGAGTCGGACCAGTGAGCAGGATATTATAGAAATCGCCCAAATCGCCCGCAATTATGTGGAGACTCAGAAATCCAAAATCCCCGAAGATCTCGAGGTCGCCATTTGGGGCGATATCTCCACCATGGTTGAAGACCGCATCGATTTAATGTTGCGCAACGGCCTTCAGGGTATTTTGCTGGTGTTTATCGCTCTTGCCCTATTTTTAAATTTGCGCCTCGCATTCTGGGTTGCCATCGGCATACCGATCTCATTTATGGCTGCTTTCGTGGTGCTCAACGGGTTTGATCAGACCATTAACATGATATCGCTTTTTGCCTTTATCATGACCCTTGGAATTCTAGTGGATGATGCCATCATTGTGGGTGAAAATGTATATTCCCATTATACCAGGGGCAAATCCCCTTCGGCTGCGGTTGTTGACGGCTTGAAAGAAGTCGGCGGACCGGTGGTAATGGCCGTCAGTACAACTATCGTGGCCTTCTCACCATTATTGTTTATTGCAGGGATCATGGGAAAATTCATGGCGGTCATGCCCTTCGCCGTCATCATCATTTTGATTGTGTCCCTTGGCGAGGCCTTGATAATTCTGCCAACCCATCTGCACCATGCCCTGACGCAAACCGAGAAAAAAAAACGCAAATTAACCTCCTGGCACGAACAGCTCCGTGGCAAAATTGAGCACGGCCTTCAATTTGTTATTGAGCGGATTTATACACCGGCCATAAAATACGTGGTCAAAAACAAGTATTTTACCCTTGCCATTGGAATCGGTGTCCTGATAATCAGCCTGGGCATTATTGCCGGGGGGTATGTGGCCTTTGTTTTTTTCCCCAAGGGAGAAAGTGACTGGATCGTGGCCGAAATCGTTTATCCCCTCGGAACGCCCTTCCAATTAACCGAAGGTACGGTTACCCGTCTTGAAAATGAATCTTTCAAGCTCAACACGCTTTATCCGGAATTTACCGATAAAAACGGCAATCTGATAATAAACGCTTTTTCCATTGTCGGGGCGATTCCCCGGCGGGATTGGAAACCGCCTGAATACGGTGGCCACGTCGGAGAGGTGTGGCTGGAGCTTGCTTCTTCAGAGAAGCGAACCAATGTATCAACCCACGAGGTTATCGGTAAATGGCGCAAACTCATCGGGGAAATACCCGGTTTGGAACGGCTGCAATTTGCCACCCTGGAAGGTGGACCGGCAGGCAACCCCATTGACATCCAGCTCAGAGGTCAGGATTTTGACCAGCTCGAGCTGGCGGCAGCCGAGTTGAAGGCTGAGATCGCGACCTATCCCGGCACTTTTGATATCACCGATAATTTCAAGCCCGGCAAACAGGAGAAAAAAATCCGGGTAAAAGAAGGTGCCAGGTCCATCGGGATCACCATGCAGGGCCTGGCACGACAGGTTCGGCAGGCGTTTTACGGAGACGAAGCCCTTCGCATTCAAAGGGGTCGGGACGATATTAAGGTCATGGTCCGCTATTCAGACATAGAGCGACGCAGTATTGCAGGGATTGAAGATATGCGCATCCGCACCATCGATGGTCAGGAAATCCCCATTGAAGAAGTAGCGGATATCACCCCCGGCCGATCATATTCTGTCGTCAACCGCGTGGATCGCAAACGAACCATTTCGGTTCTTTCAGATATAGAAGAGGATGTTGCCAATGCCAGCGTGATCGTGGCCGATTTGAAAGCCAATTTTCTGCCCGGCCTTGCCGAACGCTATCCGGGTTTAGCCTATGCTTTGGAAGGACAGGAGAAGCGGACCCGGGAATCACTGGACAGCATTAAAAGCGGTTACTTTCTGGCCATGATGGGCATATTCCTTTTGCTGGCCAGCCAATTCCGGTCTTACTTCCAACCGGTCATAATCATGATGGCCATCCCCTTCGGCTTGATCGGCGCCATTATGGGTCACCTCATCCTGGGCATGGAATTTACGATTGTCAGCGTCTTCGGGATTGTGGCCCTGTCCGGCATTGTGGTCAATGATTCCCTGATATTGATCGACTTTATCAACCGGGCCGAGCGCAGCGGGATGGATGTCGAAAAGGCCGTGATTGAATCCGGCCGTGCCAGGTTCAGGCCGGTGTTGTTGACTTCGGTCACCACGGTCGCAGGCCTTTTTCCCTTGCTTCTGGAGCGCAGTTTTCAGGCCCAATTCCTCGTCCCGATGGCGGTGAGCCTTTGTTTCGGTCTGATGGTGGCCACTTTTTTAACGCTGCTTTATGTTCCCGCTCTGTATCTGATAGTTCTGGATATTACCAATCTGTTTAAGGGCAGGGAGCGGAAGGCAGACATCGGAGATCAGGTAACAGAAAAAAGGTAACAGAGGTCAGATAAGATCCGCTCCACCAAAAGCATATCCTGCAATTATCCCGTCAGTCGTCCAGCAGTTCCATCAACTTACCGCAGCACGGCGGGATGCGGTCCCCAGCCTTGAGGTTGACATATTTGTTGCACGTCTGGCAATAGCAGGTACAGTCCTTGTCCACATAGACCACTGGATATTCTTCTTCGTCCTTGTCGCCCTCGACGGCGAAGCTGGCCGTGTTGTTTTTGGCGGGGACATATTCACCCACCGGTACCAGCTTCTGGTTGAAGCGCGTACAGTCCACCAGCATACGCCACAACCCTTCTAGCATGGTCTTCTCGTAGTCGGCTTCGGGCGTGAATTCCACCGAGGTTTTGCTTAGTTCGATCCGCATGAATTTCCTCCTTAATTTTGAGTTAAATAACAAAATCCCATGGGGCTTATATCCAACGCACAATTCTTACCGCGCCCTTCAGTAGCATGAAATATCAAAAAATTCAAAGAATAGACGCGGTAGTGCTGATTTTTCTAATTTCGCAGAATCCTATATATTGTTTTCTGCTCATAGGCCGCAAATTTCCAACGCGGCGGGCTCTTCTATTCCACGCCACAGATGGCCGACACCTCCACCAGAGCATCTTTGGGAAGCCTTGCAACCTCTATGGTCTCCCTGGCAGGGGGATTCGCGCCGAAATATCTGTCATAGATTGAATTAAAGGTATTAAAATCATCCATATTTTTTATAAAACATGAACATTTAAGGACGTCCTTTAGGGTCATACCGGCTTCCTCGATGATGGCCTTCAGGTTTTCCAAAACTTGCTCCGTTTGAGCTTCGATACCGCCCTCCACAAATTCACCTGTTTTGGGATCAATTCCGATCTGTCCGGAAACATACAGCAGGCCGCTGAACTGGATGGCCTGGGAGTAAGGTCCAATGGCTGCGGGAGCGTTATCGGTTGAAACGATTTTTTTCATGGGGATTTCCTCCTTCTTGATATGATTGGAGTTTTGTAAATAAGACGGCGTATGGCCGGATTCTTAACCACGGATGTTCACGGAACTACACAGAATTTAATCCGCCTGCGGCGGACGAGGGTTTAATTCCCCGCCGCTTGCGGCGGGGTTGTTCATTATTTTTCATGGAGCAATATTCGGCATATTAAACCTTCCGTGCTTATAAGTGTCTTTCTGTGGTAATTTTTTTCTCAGTTACTTGTCTTCGGTCTTCCGACCTCTAAATTCCGGCTTTCGCTTTCCCACTTCCCAATTCAGGATTCTGACTTCAGAATAACCCGAGCATCAACTATGCTGAGTCCTTTTTCATGTACGATGACCGGATTAAGATCCATCTCTTCAATATCGGGGTAGGCCACGACGATTTCAGAGCACAGCATCAGTAATCTTCTAATGGCTTTTTGATCCCGCAGGGGTCTGCCCCGGGCGCCGTTTAAAATCGGAAATGACTTAGTCTGCTCGATCATTTTTCTGGCGGCTGTTCGAGTAATGGGCAGTACGCGGAACGAAACATCCTTAAGGATTTCCACCATGATGCCCCCCAGACCATACATGATCACCGGTCCAAACTGATCTTCGTATTTGGTTCCGATAATAACTTCAACGCCCTCGTCGGCCATGGGAGATACCAGTATCCCCCTGATATCTGCTTTAGGGTTATAATTGCGCGCGTTTTTGAAAATTTCTTTGAAGGCACTGCGGACCTCTTTTTCCGTTTTAAGTTTTATCCGCACCCCGCCGGCATCACTTTTATGCAAAATGTCCGGGGACACAATCTTCAGCACCACCTCTTGACCGATTTTTTGCGCGATTTCGACTGCCTCATCTTCTGTTTGAGCCACTATATCTGTGGATACCGGCGCACCGTGGATAGCAAAAAGTTCCTTGGCCTCATGTTCCAGCAGAGTATCGCGACCGTCTTTGCGGGCAGCCGAGATAATCTTTTGGCCCCCAGGCCGGGCTTTTTCTCCCCAGTTCAATTCAAAGGTGCGCTTGGTGTGATATTGGGCGAGATAATTTCCATACTCGGCCAGCGCACCGATGCATTTCGAGGCGACATCCAGGGAGTCGAAGACCGGAATGTCATAATATCGCAAAAGCTCCAGGGCGTGGGGCTTTTCGGAAGTGTAAAGGCTGTGGAGGACGATCGGCTTGTGCCGTTTTTTTACCATCTTTCCCATTCTGTGGGCCGCATCTTCTTCCATCAAGGACAGGCTTTCGGCAAAGCGGATGCCGTATCCGCCAAACAGCCCCACAATCAGTAGCCCGCCAACATTGGGATCTTTTAAAATAGCGTCAGCGCAGTCGGCAAAAACCGATGGGTCGGCATCGGTGCCGCCGGCCACATCCACCGGATTCGGCACGGAAGCGGCTTCGGGCAGGATTTTTCTCAAGTTGGCCTGGGTTTTGGCGCTTAATTCGGGAATTTCTACCCCCAGATCGGTTAAAAGATCCGCGGCAATGGTGGCGTGTCCGCCGCCATCGGCCAGAATCGCGATTTTGTTGTTCTTAATCGGTGGCAGGCTTGAAAGGGCTTCAGCTGCAGGAAAGAGCTCATCGGAGTTTTCAATAACGACAATGCCGGCGCGTTTGAATGCGACCCTGGCGACCTCTGAGATCCCGGCCAGAGCGCCGGTGTGAGACCCGGCGGACTTTTTACCGGTTGAAGAGCGTCCGCTTTTAAGCAGGATAATGGGTTTTTCAAGAGTGGTCTTCTGGGCCTGTTGCAGAAAATCACGGCCGCGGCGCAATCCCTCCACATACATCAATATGGCCCTGGTCTTCGGGTCCTGCCGGAAAAATTCAAGATATTCGTGAAATTTAATATCCGCTTCGTTGCCCACGCCGACATAATAGGAAAACCCTTTGCGGCTTTTAATTTTTGCTTCGGTGATCAACGTCAGCGCCATGTTACCACTCTGGGTGAGAAGGGCAATATCACCTTTGGGCGCATCCTTTAACCCCACCAGATTTAATCTGTCGTGCAGGTTGAGCATGCCGGAGGTGTTGGGGCCGATCACTCTGATCTTGTGTTTTCTGGCCACGGCTACCATTTCTTTTTCAAGTTGCCTGCCGTCCGCACCGGTTTCTCCGAATCCCCCCGCCAGGACCACTGCTCCCGTAACCCCTTTTTTGCCGCAATCTTCAAGCACGGCGGGCAGCGAACGCGCTGGTGTAGCCACCAGGGCCACATCCACCGGTCCATTGATGTCAGCGACTTTAGGGTAGCATTTAATCCCCAGGATAGTTTTTTCCTTGGGGTTTACCGGATAGATTTTGCCTTCGTATTTTTCATCCAGCAGGGTCCGGATCGTCTGATACCCGCGCTTGGTCTCATTCTTGGATGCACCAATAATGGCGACGGATTCGGCGTTAAGGATTTTCTCAAGTGACATAGCGTTATTTTCCGTAGTTCTTAAAAAATCAATTCGGTCCTGTGACCAGTAGCCAGTGATTATTTCTTCTTTCTCCCCTCAAACTCCTTTAACGACGCCTGCCTTTCCTTGGTAGAGACGCAGGCCAGGCAGGCTTCGATTTCAAAATCCATCAAGGCATCGAGACTGACTTCACCCCGGGCCATTTGCAATCCTTTTTTGATCATTTTAAGAGAGATGGCCGAATTGGCGGCAATCTTTAGGGCCATATTGCGGACTTCCGTGTTAAGTTGCGCCAGGGGGACCGCTTTGTTTACCAGGCCAATTTGTTGGGCTTCTTTGCCATCGATATACTCACCGGTAAAAAGCAGTTCTTTGGCTTTAGCGGGGCCAATTAAATCCTGAACCAACCGGAAGGCTCCCCCGGTAACAGAGGAGGTTACCTTGGCTTCAGGGGAGCCAATCTGGGCCTCTTCAGCTGCTATCCGGATATCACAGGCCAGAGCCAGTTCATAGCCGGAACCGATGGCATATCCGTTAACAGCTGCAATGGTCGGCTTTTCAAAACGAATAATCTTGCGGGACGCTTCCTGGAGCTCTTCGAGATACTCCCTGTATGCCTCCAGGGTTCGGGTCTTGGACTCTTTCAAATCCGCACCGGTTGAAAAGGCCCTTCCCTCGCCGGTGACCACCAGTACTTTAATGTCCGGATCATCTTTGGCATCCTCCAGGGCCGCCTTAAAATCAAGCCATAACTGCTTGTTCATGGCGTTTAACACCTTGGGCCGGTTCAATTTTATCGTTGCGATGCCCTTGTCTTTTTCGAAAATTATGCACTCAAAGTTCATCTTATTCTCCATTATGCCGATAACACAATGATGGGCTGGTTTCGTTAATCCACCGCGGCGAAGCGGTTATTTGTTATTAGAGGTGATGAACCACCCCGTTTCTCAATTGGATGTTTGATACTATTAACTAATAATGTATAACATACAACTTCGAATCGATTACTAAATATTTTGGGCTACCGTGATATAAACCACTCACTGGAAGCGCCTTTTGGTTATCCAATTCGTGGCATTAAGGTCCAGACAATTACCCAGAATTCGGAATTCGGGTCTTTGTCCAGACATACAATGCCGCTGTTTTGAAATTTAAATATCGGTTTATCAACGGACCCGGTGATCAGATAGGAGGCCATTCGCTCCATAAAAGGCAGATGACCGACCAGCATGGTATTGGTATCCGGGTTAAGGGAGGCAGCGAAGGCGGCCACATCATCCATCGGCTTTAATCCTTCGACTTCTTTCAGGCCTTTGGTGGGGTTTAGGGCGGATGCAAAAATGTCAGCTGTTTTTCGCGCCCGGGTCTTGACGCTGTGCATAATTTGCCCCACATTAATTTGATAGTTTTTGGCAACGCCTGCGATGCGCTCGGTTTCTGCGACACCTTTTTCGGAGAGACCCTGGTCGGGATCAACATCTTTTGACAGGCTTTGGCCGTGTTGAACCAGGTAAAGTGTCATGGTGGTAATCCTCCTTGATAATAGGAATTATTAATAATATGTAGGATATTTGTCGGATAGATATGCCAATGATTTCAAAACATCAACAGGTTTTTTTCTTTTTATTGGTGGTTTGCAGTTTTTCGGTTTAAAATTTGTTCAGTGTAGATTGTTGAATCTAGGATTGATGGAGTCTTTTTTATGCGGATTGTAACCCGACCGGATTTTGACGGGATAGTCTGCGCCGTTCTGCTTCGCGACGTCTTGGATATAAGGCAACCGGTAAAGTGGGTTGAGCCCAATGCGGTGCAAAGAGGGCTGGTCGATATCCGCAAGGGTGATATCCTTGCCAACCTGCCCTATGATGATAGGTGTTCCCTCTGGTTTGATCATCATTTTACAAATCGCGTTTATCGTTCATTTAAAGGGGTCTTTAAAATCGCGCCGTCGGCGGCAGGAATTATTTTTGAACACTACAAAGACCAGTTTAAGCGCGATTACAGTGAGCTTGCGGCTGCCACCGATAAAATTGATGCCGCCGATCTTACACTGGATGAAGTTCTTCACCCCGAAAAGCATGGTTATGTCATGCTTTCAATGACCGTGGTAAATGGCGGTGAACCTGATGAACCCTATTGGAATAAGTTGGTTGATCTTCTCGGTAAATATGACCTTCAAGGTGTTCTTGAAAATCCGGAAATAAAACGGCGCTGCCGCCAAGTGATCAGTGAGAATGAAAAATACACGGTCTATTTAAGACAGAGTACCCGTCTTGAAAAACACGTTTCCATTACAGATTTTCGCGATCTGGAAAATATTCCGGTCGGCAATCGTTTCCTGGTTTATTCATTGTTTCCCGATTCGGTTGTCAATATGAGAATTCGCTATGAAAAAAAGAATAAAGAGATGACCGCCGTCAGCATTGGGCACAGTATTTTTAATCGCCACTGCAATGTGAACGCCGGCCTGTTACTTGCCGATTTCGGAGGGGGAGGGCATCGTGGTGCTGCGTCCACCCGTTTTGATTCCTGCAAAGCAGATGCCTATTTGCCCCAGATTATCGATGCCCTGCTGAAAAACGAAAACAATGAAAATTGATGAATTTAAGCAAACCGGATTCATCGTATTTTAAGCTCAGAGATTGATTTTCGGCTCTAGCCTTCCTGTCATTCGTCAATTTTCAATTGTCATTTTCTCGGGTTCCGGCATATTTACTTCTGTTAGCAGCACGCCTATAACTGAGACGGTTGTGAAAACAAAGGCCCGCCATAAACCGTTAATGGCAATCACCGAAATCTCGAGCGAATCATTGGCGCCGAACCAACCAGAGATAACGGCACTGATTATCCCGACGGCCGCGCCGCACATGGCAGCGCCGGCTATCCGTTTCCAGAGAGCGGCACCTCCGGCACCCGTAGTGGCAACAATCCCCATCAACAGGGGTACGATAACAGCAACACCCCAAATGACTTTCAAACTCGGCAGTTCTCCGAATTTATTCAAATACAGCGAATCGATAAGGATAAAGATTCCGGTGCCGACAATAGCACACAGGACGATGTGCCAGTAACGGGGCCGCAGGCTCTCTCGCATTTGGTACCGTTTTCGCATCCGGCGCCGGATCGTCAGGGGCCAATTATAAAACAGGTTGAATATTTTATGCTCCAACAATGCACCGCTTTCCCCAAAAACCGGAACAACGTGAACCGCTTCAGTGGCCCAGTGCCCGGCCATAAATCTGGCCAGGGCAGGGTAGCGATAGGTCATTTGGATGGGAAATGCCAGATACCCGATGTATTTAAAAAATCCAAGAAAGACTGCGATGTTATAGTCCTTGAAATTTCTTTCTTTGATGACCAGATACAGGACATACAGGCCACGGACCAGGGAGCCGGGTGAGATGGGCACTACCTGAAACAGGGCGATGATTCCCAGCCCGATGGCGTAGGCCTGCGCGCGGGGCATATCCGGGTTTGCTAAAACATATATAATCGCAACAATCACCGAGACGACCTGGGTTACCGGCAGTGTGCACACGTGGACCGCCAGGCTTTTTAAATACTTCTGGATATACGGCTCATCAATCTGGGCCAGGATTACCCCGGCATCTTCATTGTTGAGGAGATGCTTTTCCTTTCCCTCTGTTATCATATCACGGAGCCACTGCTCGCGCAGTTCGGTGTTGAAATACAGACGAACCGGTCGCCACAAATAATAGTCGAGGCGTTCTTTGGCAAATGTCCAGTCGGTCAATAGTTTATGAATTCCAACCGGAAGCAGGGACAGGGGCCAATGATAGATGCAGCGCCAGATTTGTTTTGAAACCGTCGGTGCACGATGATCGTCCAGTCGGCCGGCGCGATGCCAATTGATTATTTTTTCAATAAACTTGGCCCGGATAGCCCGGCGCAGATAGTCAACGCTGGTCAGTATCATCCGGTAATGGGTCCGCCAAAAAGGCTGTCCCCAAATGCGCCTGAAAAAGCGGCCAAGCAAAGGAATCAGGCCGAGCAAGAAAAACAGCAATGTCAGACCGGTATTTTTTTGCAATTGATCGCGGCACTGGCGGTTGATGAGATTTCTGACCCGCCAACCGGTAATGGCGCTTTGCAGCATGGTGGACCACAATGTCGAACTGTAAAGCAGGCGAATATGGTTGTGGGTGATATCCGGCACGGAATTGCGGTATATCTGCTCGGCACCCTCCAGTTCTTCCAGCACCGGCTCCATGCCGGCGAAATTTTCTTTATGTTCCCCGATAAATTGTCCCAGCTTTTTGATGTTGCCGCGGTCGAACTGAACCAGGCTGCCGCGCAGCAACCCGGTGGCAATCAGCTTGAAATCTCCCGGGCTCATGGGTAAAAAAGGCAAAAGGGCCAGCCCGGCACGAAAATCTACGGCTGTCAAACCATTGGAAGGAGAGTCTTCGGTACTGCTGCGCTTCAGGCAGTTCGGCTGGCTTTTCCAGGTCGACCACTCATATTGCCTGGCAAATTCATGGGCACCCATCTGATGCAAGAGCGCGACAAATTGGCGCATAAATTTCAGTTTGGCCCTGTACTCCGGCGATCCCAGTGCCTGGGGGTCCGTTTCTTTACCTTTTATCCAGCGTTTGAGGACATCCAGGTGGTCATCCACTTCAAGGCGCCAGGTGCGACCCTCTACCCATTCGCTCAACTCCCCGCAACTGCCCAGGGTGTTATCGACAAATGTTGCATGAATGTCCGCAACAGCGCTCTCGGTGCCAAACTGGATCCCGGCTCCCCTGCGGATAAATTTCTGCCACAAGGCACCCGATCGCGCTGCGGCAGGGTTTACCTGGAGCTGAAACGGTCCCTGAAAACCAACCCAGTAAAGCACATTGCGAAACAGCAGGGAAAAACCGCTGGGAGGAATCAAGATCTTCATGGCGTACACCCCGCCGACTTCGAGGTGGTCGATGGGGCCTGTTTCTGACTCAATATCCGCTATTTCGATCTGATAGACCTGACCGGCGAAACCGCCGCCCACGAATTTTTTTATTGTCAGGTCGACTTTGGCCTTGAGGGCGCTGCCGACTGCGATTATATCATAGGCTAATTCGGTGCCGATTTCATAGCGCTCAATACGCATCGGCCGGTGTAAGGCCAGCTGTTTAAACTCTTTTTCGAGATCTTTATAAACTTCAATCGAATATTCTTGATTCATCAACCAATTCCTAACTAGCATCGCAAATAAAAAAAATACTGGATCCAAACGCCGATCCAGATATCACCATAATACCACAAATCTGTTGATATTTTGAGAATTTATTGCGACTAACATCATATTTTCAGAAAAACTTGCAAACCGGATTTTATTCATTAGTATATGAGGGTATATTTTTACCACTGGATTCTGTTAACCGGAACAACAACTGACGGGGAATGCGATGCGTTTTAAATTCTTGAAGGTATTAGGGCTGTTAACTATTCTATTGACGGCATTTCCGATGATGGGTGCCGAAGCGAGTGCTCAGAATGCCGAATCCGCCGAACAACCGGTCGCCAGAGAAGAAAAAGAAGTACCGCCCCCCGGTTTGTCTGAGCTTGTTCACATGTCAGGCGAGCTGAAAGAGCGCCTGAACCGTCTTCAAAGACAAAGTGGAACTGTCTTTGACCTGCCCGCTGCTCAGAAATGGTATGATGATATCACAGTCAAACTTGATAAGCTCACCGAACGGGTGCAAACCCAAAAGTCCATCGAAAAACCGACCTACCAGGACCTGACCGAGCTTAAGGCTGTCATCCGGGCGGAAAACAATGCCAATATGGACCAGATCGACAACATTACGGCCGCCATTCGCAAGGTTGAGAGCTGGCGCATCGAATGGTCGAAAGAAAGCCGGCAGTGGACCAAATGGCAGGAGGATCTGTTGCAAGCGGTATCTATCAGCACTGTGGAACAGACCTTTACCGGAGCACAGAAAACAATTTCTGAGGCCCTGGATCTCATTCGGGAGAATTTAGAGCCGCTGCTGGTGGGGCAGCAAAAGGTGGAAGAACTCCGTTATCGGATTTACAAATTGGACGCCGAGGCGGATGAATTGATCATGGCTGTCCGCGGAGATGTGCTGCAAAAGCAGACCCCGGTGATGTTTTCTGCACGATTTTTTTCAAACCTGCGCCGTGACTTTCTTTATGAATTACCAAAACAGCTGCGAATTTCATGGCCCGGCAAAGATTTTTTTGTGGCGGAAGTCTGGGTGATCATCCTGCAGATTGTTGTTGCTTTGGGAATTGCGTTTGGGGTCAAACGGCGCCGGGACCAGTTGCAAGAAATGTCAAGATGGCGATTTGTGGCCCGCAGACCTTATGCGGCAGGCCTTACGGTTGCGATTCCGTTTCTCTCCGCTTTTTACGGCCCCCTGCCGGCCATCTGGCGGCTGTTGCTCTGGGCGGTGGCCGGAATTTCGCTTTCCCGCCTGGCCGGTGGAATTACAACCGATGTGTGGAAACGAAGCGCCATATACGGGCTGGCCGCTGTGGTCATCATGAATCAGATTTTGACTGCGATGGGTGTGCCGGGGGCCTTTGTACGGGTCTATGTCTTTGTGGTTGCTTTGATTGGATGTCTCTTTTTTCTGTGGCGTTCGATTAAAACCGCCCGGGACGGTTCATCAGCCTTGTACTGCTGGGTGATGCGCCTCGGCGCCTTGTTCCTGCTGGTTGTATTTATCGCTGAATTAATCGGCCAGACCGTTTTTGCCATGCAGGTATTTGATGCTACCAACCGATCGGTAATTTTTGTTTTATTTGGCTGGATGCTGATCACCCTGACGCGTGGCGGTTTGGAGCTGGTTGTTAAGGGTCCGGTTTTTCAGAAGGTCTTTTTTTTAAAAGAAAACGCCGCCCTGATTTCGCAGCGGATGATGTTCCTGGTTCAAGTACTTATCTGGAGTTTCATTTTTGCCAATATCCTGGTGGACTGGGGGATCTACAATCTTCCGTCTGAAGCCATTCAGGGATTCCTGGCGCTTGGTTTCACGGTAGGATCCAAAAAAGTAACCATCGGGCTTATTCTCGCTGCGATTGCAATTTTGTATGGTTCATTTTTATTTTCCTGGGCCGTCCAGACGGTACTCATGGAAGAAGTATTACGCCGGCGCCAGGTGGAGAGCGGTGTGCGGATGTCCATGGCGAGACTGGTTCACTATGTCCTGGTGCTGGTGGGATTTATGATTGCGCTGTCGGCCCTGGGGTTCGACCTCAAAAATATTACCATCCTCGGTGGTGCCCTGGGTATTGGTATCGGTTTTGGACTTCAAACGGTGGTGAGCAATTTTGTTTGTGGCCTGATTCTTCTCTTTGAAAGACCCTTAAAGGTGGGGGACGTGATTGAACTGGGGAATCAAATGGGAAAGGTGAAAAAACTCGGTTTGCGAGCGACAGTGGTGCAAACCTTTGACCAGGCGGAAGTGGTGGTGCCCAATACGGATCTTATTTCTAATCAGGTCACCAACTGGACCCTGGCTGACCGGCGGATACGGTTTACCATACCGGTGGGCGTTGCTTATGGATCGGATATCGCACTGGTAATGAAAACCTTAAATGAGATTGCCGAAGAAAATACGTTGGTACTGAAAGAGCCGGCTCCCCAGGTTTTGTTTTCGGTCATGGGCGCCAGTTCCCTTGATTTTGATTTTCGCATCTGGATAGGGGATTTCAACGACCGCAGACAGGTTCAAAGTGAACTGCTGATAGAGATTGATCGCCGGTTCAGGGAACTGGAAATCGAAATCCCCTTTCCTCAGAGTGATTTACATCTTCGCAGCGTGGATCAATCTGCCGCTGCCTCCCTGCAGTCTTCCGGCATCAAGGAGATAGATCCAGGTTCTGATGGCAAAATGAACCTGGAAAAGGTGTAAAATCATAAAAATAGATTCATTTTCAGGTGGTTGCTTTTTCAGACGGATATGGCTCGAACGGATTCAACTTGAATCGGGGAGTTGAATCAATTATAGTGTCTGACGATCGGCAAGTCATCAATTGTCACCAAAGAAAGGAGGACAGGATGGGTATATTAGTTTGGATAATTTTGGGTCTTGTTGTAGGGGTGATCGCAAAATTAATTATGCCCGGAAAAGATCCGGGTGGTTTTATCATCACGATTATCCTTGGAATTGCCGGCGCATTCGTCGGGGGATGGATAGCATCTACTTTTGGGATCGGCAGCGTAACCGGTTTTGATATCCGCAGCCTGGTAATCGCAGTCGGAGGAGCCGTGCTGTTACTGGTAGTTTATCGGGTTGTTAAAAAATGAAGAGAATGAATTACAAACAAATGATCAGCCTGGTGCTGGCTGGGCTGACTGTCCTTTTCATTCTTCAAAACATAGCGATTGTGAATATCAATTTTATTTTCTGGACCTTTCTGGTGTCACGATCAGTCTTGATTTTTCTGGTGCTGGTGATCGGTATTGCCATTGGCTGGCTCCTGCGCAGCAGTCCGAAAAAAAATAACCAATAACGAATTAGCATTAACCCCTGATTGAGCGATTGTTATTCAATCAGGACACCTCCTTGAACGCCGATTCCGGGAAAAAAACAATAAGGGCATTCCTCCGGCGGCGTTTCTCCATAGTGAACATATCCGCAAATCCGGCAGCGCCAGGCTGTTTTACCCTCTTTGCCTTCAAGCTCAGTGGGGTCCATTTCCCTATGGATCGGCAAATCTTCCAGGGGCGGCATGATCGGCTGATAAACGTTCATGACGTAGCCTGAGACAATATATCGCTGGACTTCGCTGGTACCTTCGTAAATTCTGAACAGACGCGCATCCCGCAGCAGTTTTTCAATCGGAAACATTTTGGTGTATCCATAGCCGGCAAATATCTGAAGGGCTTCGTTGGCAATCTCCAGACATGCTTCGGTAGAGTAGAATTTGGCGATGGAGGCCGTAATGGTCGGATCCATACCCTGGTCTGCTTCCCAGGCCGCTTTCCACACCAACAGGCGGGAGGTTTCAACCTTTTGATACATTTCAGCGATTTTGTGCTGAATCGCCTGAAAATTGGCAATTTGGGTGCCAAAGGCGCGGCGCTTATTGGCATAGTCAATGGCGTATTCCATGGCCGAACGTGCCGTGCCCACCGCAAAGGCGCCGATGGCCGGGCGCGTGCGGGAAAAGGTCTGCATCGCCAACATAAACCCTTCTCCCGGCGGTGCCAGGATGTTCTCTTTGGGCACCCTGACATCTTTGAAATTTATCCCTGTGGTATTGGACCCGCGCTGACCCATCTTGGGGATTTTGCGTCCGATGGAAACCCCTTCCCAGTCTCTTTCCACTAAAAAGGCACACACCCCCTCATGCTGGGAGTCCGGATCAACGGTGGCAAATACCGACATGTAGTCGCTGATACCGCCGTTGGTAATCCAGTATTTGGTGCCGTTTAGAATATAATCATCTCCGTCCCTTTCGGCTTTACAACGGATGCCGGCCACATCGGATCCCATGGTGGGCTCGGAGGTCGCAAAACAGATCAGTTTAAAATCCTTTAAAATTTTAGCAAAGTATTTCTTTTTTAATGGCTCATTTTTGGACAACACCAGGGGCTCCATTCCCAGGGAATTATCAAAAATGGTAGTGGCCAGGCCCGGACAGGCAGCGGCCAGCTCTTCGGTCAGGATAACACTTTCGATCAATCCCCAGCCTTTCCCACCATATTTTTTGGGAATATCCCCGTTGATCAGACCGGCGGCATGGGCTTTTTTTAATACTTTCAGAGGGGTTTCATCAATCTCGTCGTAATACCAGGCAACGGGTAGTATTTCTTTGAGTGCGAATTCGCGGGCCTTTTTCTGCAATTTAAGCTGCTGGGGGGAAAGTTGAAAATTTAGCATATGGTGTCCTCCTCGGTTGGGGATTTTTTTATTTTGTTTCATTAATAATAATTCGACCCGAAGGCAGGCCTGGCTTTTTCACTATCATATTTTGACTCTATAACCAATAAGAAGAGAGGGCAAATTTTGTCAAATTGAGGTCTGTCTTTTATATGCCGAGTAACTTGTATCAAGTATCGAAAAATCACTGACAAATAGCGACTGACCAGAAGTTATAAACCAGTGACCTTTATCCAGCAACCAGTTGCCAGCGACCAGAGACCTGTATCGAGTATCCAGTCCAGAATATCGAGCATCTAATATCATCGCTGGACTTTGTTCATCCGCCATGATATTGCGTCTATCTTTTCCAACTGCCAACTATGATCACTTATCTCAAACTATTGTTGATGGCCATTTTCTGGGGCGGTACCTTTGTCGTCGGTCGGACTCTGTCCCAAACAGTCGGCCCCTTTGCGGCGGCTTTTTTCAGATTTGCGATAGCCTCCGTATTTCTGGCCTTTTTATTGAAGAGAGCCGAGGGCAGGTTGACCTGGCCTCGAAAAAGTCAGATGATTCCGGTGATCCTTCTCGGGCTGACCGGCGCCTTTCTGTACAATTTCTTTTTTCTCAAAGGCCTTAAGTTAATCGAAGCCGGACGGGCTTCGGTGATTATTGCCAACAATCCGGTTTTGATCGCCCTTTTTTCGGCCTACTTCTTTAAGGAACGCCTGAATCTGGCAAAAGTTATCGGTATCATAATCTCTGTGGCGGGAGCCGTCATCGTTATTTCCCGCGGCCAGATATTCGAAGTTCTGCAGGGCGGCTTGGGATTGGGAGAGATGTATATTTTCGGCTGTGTGGCCAGTTGGGTGGCGTTCTCATTGATCGGCAAGGCCGTCATGGAAGACCTGTCGCCTTTGCGCTCGGTCACCTACAGTTCGATAGCGGGGACCCTATTTCTGGCAGCACCTGCTTTTTGGGAAGGCGGTTGCGGTTTTCTGGCATACTCGCTGTCTGAATGGGCCGGCATTTTCTATCTGGGGTTTTTCGGCACGGTGCTGGGGTTTCTGTGGTACTATCAGGGTATTCAGAAAATCGGCCCGACCCGGGCAGGCTTGTTTATCAATTTTGTCCCGATCAGTGCCATCCTGCTGGCCTTCATATTTATAGGAGAGCCGATAACGATGTCTCTTCTGATCGGGACGGTACTGGTGTCTACAGGTGTCTATCTGACCAACAGACCGACAAGCTAGGTCTATTTCATGCTCAATTTCATTCTTTATGCCGCCGCCGCCCTTATCTGGGGCTCGACCTGGCTGGGTATCAAGCTGCAGCTGACCCAGGTGCCCCCGATCCTGTCGGTCGGCTATCGGTTCTGCCTGGCTGCGTTGATTCTGGCAGTCTACTGTTTTTTACGAAATAAGCGGCTGGTCTTCTCCCGGCGCGACCATTTATTTATGGCCATCCAGGGGTTCACCCTCTTTGGTTTGAGCTACTGCATGAGCTATCTGGCAACCTCGTACCTGACCAGCGGATTGGTGGCGGTGGTGTTTTCCACCATCCTGATGTGGAACATCCTGAACTTGAGATTATTCATGGGTCAGCCTGTAGCCTGGCGGGCATTCTGGGGAGGAATGCTGGGCCTTTCCGGAATTTGCATTGTGTTCTGGCATGACCTCTCTGCTTTTACCGCTACCCGCGGTTTAATCGGATTGAGCATGGCCCTGATCGGGGCGTACCTGGCCTCTGTGGGCAACGTGGTGGGCGCTCGCAATGCCAGGGCAGGGGTCCCGGTAACCCAGGCCAACGTGTACGGCATGGCCTACGGTGGACTGCTGACCCTGGCGCTACATTTTGCAGGTGGTGGAGAACTCGTCATGGACTGGTCCGCAGGTTATCTGGCTCCCATGCTCTATCTAACCGTTTTCGGATCGATAGTGGCATTTGGATGCTACATGCTTCTGATCGGCCGGATCGGCGCGGAATATGCGGCCTATGTCACCCTTTTGATGCCGGTCATCGCTCTGCTGCTGTCAACGATGTTCGAAGATTTCCGGTGGTCCGCCAACACCGCCGTCGGGG
>CAWGCM010000024.1:0-27636 GCA_963821065.1 uncultured delta proteobacterium
CGATCCCACAAAATATGGCCTATCATCTTGATCCTATGCTATTTATTATTATATTGGAGCTATTATGATAAATTCAATTATAACCGGAACCGGCAGCTACATACCCGCCGTCAGGGTGCCTAACCGGGAATTCCTTGTAAACGAGTTCTATCAAGCCGATGGGACTAAAATCCCCAAGGACGTCGAAGATGTAGTTAACAAGCTTCAAGAAATAACCTGTATCCGCGAGCGGCGATATGTCACAGACGATCTTACCACTTCCGATATGGCATATCTGGCAGCTGAAAATGCTCTAAACGGCATCGACAGGGAGAGCCTTGATTACATCATTGTCGCCCAAAATCTCGGGGATGTTAAACCCGATAACATCACCCCCGATATGGTCCCGACGATAGCCGCCAGGGTTAAACATAAATTGAGGATCAAAAATCCCTATACAGTGGCCTATGATATCCCCTTTGGCTGTCCGGGCTGGCTGCAGGGAATGATAACAGCTGACTATTATATAAAATCCGGTGATGCCAAGAAAGCTATGGTTATCGGCGCCGAAACTTTATCAAGGGTAGCCGACCCCCATGACGTTGACTGCATGATATATTCGGACGGCGCCGGAGCCACCGTGATTGAAGCTTCAGAAAATGGCGGCGGTGTTTTGTCCCACGTCACAAGATCCGATACTTATGATAATGCCTATCTGATGACACTCGGCAAATCATATGGTCCCAGCCGCAATGGCAGCGAATTGTTTATTAAAATGGATGGACATGACATTTATAAATATGCCGTCCGAACAGTCCCGAAAGTCGTGAAACAGAGTCTGGATAAGGCCGGATTAACTTTGAGTGATGTGAAAAAGGTCTTGATTCACCAGGCCAATCAGAAGATGGATGAGGCTATTTTAGAAAGGCTTTTTAAGCTCTACGAAATTGATGATATCCCCGAGAACATCATGCCGATGACGATTTCCTGGCTGGGTAACAGCTCAGTGGCCACATTGCCGACCATGCTTGACCTTTTGCAAAAAGGAAAGCTTGAAAATCATAATAGGTTACAATCGGGAGATATTGCGGTTTTTGCTTCGGTCGGTGCCGGCATGAACATCAATTCAATGGTCTATAAAATGCAATGATTTTAAGTCACCGGGAGCTCATCAATAAGAGCTCATCAATTCGTAACGGTTCTCAGAAAAGATCCATGACCACCTTCATTTCCTCGGTCAGTTTTTCTTTTAATATGGAAATTTTCATCACATTTAACTTCAGATGGCGGGCCGATTCCATATTTTCAAGATCCAGGTCCGAATAATCTTTTTCCTCCAGACTATACCCCATGAATTTTGCAGCCATATTGGCAAAACGAACGATCAGGATTTCTTGGGGCAACTTTTCTTCTTTCTCCTCGTCATTGTCCAGCGCTTCATTTTCATGATTTAATGCACAATTGATATAGCTGTCAGCGTACCTCCATTTTTCAAGCAGCTTGGCACCAAAGAAACAATGGTGTGTGGCGACAGTGTCAATCAATTTGGCGGTTGGCATTCCTCCGTTGAGTTTACCCCGGTGCTCCTTGTCGGCAATGATTTGCAGAAGGGCCAATTTGCCGATATCATGTAACAAGCCCATTGAAAAAGGATCGGCCGTTAATTTAAGGTTAAGCAAATTGACTGTAATCTCAGATGCGTATGCGCATGCAATTGAATGCTTCCAGACTTTTTCAATCAGGGCGCGGTATTTCCTGGTTTTCATGGCAATAGATTCGCGGCCGGCGAGCTCAGCGACAGTTTGTTCCGTTGCCGCAGAGCCTAGCCGCGAGATCGCCTGCTCCAGTGATTTTTTTTCCATAAAGCCTTTGTAGTAGGCTGAATTGGACATGCGGATCAGTTCCGCCGATATGGCCACATCCTTTTTAAGCAGATCCGCAATACGTTGCGAAACAGCGCCTGTGACGATTAATTCACGAAATTTAGCATGGATTCTGGGAAGCGTCGGCAGATTGATTTTTTTCCTCTCCAAGGCAGTCGTGATACTGTCCCAAAATTGCGTGTTGCTATTAACGTCTGAAGCTTTAGGGTCCCTCTTTTCAGGTTGGATATTGCGCAGACGGATACCAAGCTTTGACAGCTTTTTGGCAATAATATCGATATCGAACGGTTTGGCAATGTATTCGTCACAACCTGATTGGATGCACCTGATCACGTGATCCCTGTCTGTAAATGATGTGACCATCAGGATTTTGGCTTTATGGGTGTTTGATACGCCAAATTTGATTTCGGCTGCGATCATTTCGGATAAGACTTGCATGCCATCCATTTGCGGCAAGTTAATATCCAGCATAATCAAACCAAAGGGGTTGCCTTGCTGATGGGCTTTATGAAACATGGCGACAGCATCCTTGCCGTTGTCAACGGTTTCACATTCGCCGAAGTTTTCCATTATAAGCTTCAATTTTGTTCTGCTGACCATTTCATCGTCAGCAATCAGAATCTTCATTTCATCCTCAATTTTGGGCGGAGAAATGTCTCTAAATGATAATATTCGTTCTCAAGTTTTTTTGCCAGAAGAACGGCCTGATCTGTTTTTTGCTCTGTCGCCGCTTTTTCCAGATCGGTGGCCAAGTCTGCCAGCTGATAAGCAGTAAGATTTGCAGCTCCGCCTTTGATGGCATGGGCTTCCGACGCAATTACGCCGTAGTCGCTGCAATCGACGGCTCGACGAATGTTTTCGACTTGGCCCCCGGCCAGATTGACAAAGTCCTGCAAAATTCCGAATAAAATTTTTTTTTGTCCCATGAATTCTTCGATTGCCTTGTCCAGGTCAAGGGGGAACGGGCCCTCTTTCGTTTTTCTAGCCGAGTAGGAAGCCACGCCTTTCAGGGTTTTGTCCATTGAGGCGCTAAATTCGGCCTCGATCCATTTTTGCACGACCAAAAGCACCTGATCCCATTGTGCCGGCTTTCGGATGTATTCGTTTATTCCCGGGTCACTATCCGCATCCAAGCTTGGTTCGGATATGTTGCCGGTCATGGCGATGATGGGAACCATGTCGATTTCGGATTTTGGATTCTGGATTTCGGATTCCAACTCGCGTATTTCGCGAGTAGCCTCGTATCCATCCATGACCGGCATCTGGATATCCATCAGGATCAGATCATAGTGGTTTTGTTGGTAAGCCTCTACCGCCTGCTGTCCGTTTTCGGCAATATCCACACGGTAACCGGCATTTTGAAGAAACAGCTGACCGATTTTCTGGTTGACCTCGTAGTCCTCAGCCAGAAGAATACGCTGACAATTGCGATTGCTTGGATCGGTTACATTTTTTTCCATTGACGAGTTTATCCGTTACTTTTAGAGAAATTATTAGGGTTCTCCATCATGTCTACGTTCATCTATGTAAAAATAATTTGCGACTACGAGTACTATCGGCACTTCGGTTAAAAAGTTGAATGGATCTCGGTCCCTCTATAGCGGTTGTCATATGTTCCGTATGCCTGGTTTGCTAGAAGGAGAAAATGTAACCTGTCGCGTCCTGAAATCATTATAAACGTGACAACCGCTATATTGTTGTTTTATTGAAAATAAATCTAGACTTTTACGGAACAATGTGCCATATTTGAAACCATGGCAGGGCCGAAAAAAATTGGCATAAGGAAGGGCTCAAATTCGATCTGCATCAGGCCCCTGGCAGGGCCGAAAAAAATTGGGGCATGCTTGCTTTTCCTGCTATTTCAAAACATTTTAATCGATCGCTATAACACTCGGCGTATAATCTTGCGGTGGTTCAAACCCAAGGAGTTTCAGGCAAGTTGCAGCGATACTGCTGATACCAAGATCCTTATGGTCCGATAGTTTCATCTTCACAGTGCCGGTTGGATCAAATATGTAGACGGGGACCGGATTCAACGAATGGGCGGTTTTGGGCTTCGGTTTCCCGGTAACCTCATCAAAAACAATTTCACCGGATTTTTTATTGCGCTGATACATGTCATCAGAATTTCCATGGTCTGCGGTGACGATAAGAACTCCATTGGCTTTATTGACGGCATCTAACAGACGGGCGACACACAAATCCACCGTCTCCACCGCTATTTCAACCGCGTCAGCTGCACCGGTATGGCCGACCATATCACCGTTGGCATAATTTAGTCGGATGAATCTGTAATCCCCCCCGTGAATGGCTTCAACCACCTTGTCGGTTATCTCAGCGGCCTTCATCCACGGTCGTTCCTCGTAGGGGACGATATCAGATGGCACCTCAATATAATCCTCCAGGGTTTCGTCAAATTTACCGGAACGATTACCATTGAAAAAATAGGTGACATGGCCGAATTTTTGAGTTTCACTGATGGCCAATTGCTTAATACCCGCTTTGACAAGGTACTCCACCATCGTACGATCAATGCCCGGTGGGTTCACTAAATATTCTTTTGGTATGAGCGCGTCACCGTCATATTGCATCATACCGGCATATTTTACATTGAGCCTCGGCCCACGGGGGAAATTGTCGAAATCCTCATCCTCAAATGCTGTAGTCATTTCAATGGCCCGGTCTCCCCGGAAATTAAAAAAGATCACGCTGTCGTTTTCTGTAATCGGTCCCAAGGGGTTGCCGTTGCGGGATATGACGAAGGGGGGAAGGTCCTGATCGATAACCTTCGGGTCCTCCCGGCGCAAAATACCAATTGCTTCGCTCGCGCTCTCAAAGGTTCGGCCTTGCCCTAAGTACATGTGTTTTCCAACCCAGTTCGACCATTTGCCAATTGGCTTGATAGCGGTCCATTGTTATTTTCATACGCCCGCCTCCCGAGGCAATGGCAAAATCAATGTCGCTATCTTCTTTTAACCCTGCCAGAAAGTCTTCAAGCCGGTTGACATACTCCAAGGCCGATGTCGGCGGTACATCCCTGCCATCCAAAAGGATATGGACACAGGCGTTTTTTATCCCTTGTTTTTTGGCCTCGGCCAATAGCGCTTCCAGATGATCGATATGGCTGTGCACATTGCCATCGGACAAAAGACCGATAAAATGAAGCCTGGAATTATGGGTGTTAACAGTATCAATCAATTCCTTCCAAACCTCTCCGTTAAAGAGGGTTCTTTCTTCAATCGCATGATTTACCAGGCTGGCACCCTGCTCAAAAATCCGGCCGCACCCGATGGCATTATGGCCAATTTCGCTATTGCCCATATCATCATCAGAGGGCATGCCCACAGCCGTTCCATGTGCTTTCAGCCTGGAGGCGAGGCTATTGCCTGCAAGCCAATCCAATGTCGGTGTATTGGCCTTGCGAACGATGTCACCCTCTTCATATTTGCCGATGCCGACCCCATCCAGAATGGCCAGGACCAACGGGCCATCGGTTCCTGTGAAGTTTTTGCTTTTTTTTAACGGTTCCATGGCAAACTCCTGCATTGTTAAACACCATTTCAAAAATAGGATCCTGGTTCAATATCGCAGATGAGTTAAGTTTCAACCCAGAACGTTGAACCCTGAACCCCCAAACCCCCTAAACCCATCTAAATATAGGATCATCCCCGCGAAAATCAAATACCAAACTGAAAAGTTATGATATCCCACTTGCGATCGAAGAATCCAGGAATACGCTTTTCAATTAGCCAGAAACCGGCATTTAGCTCCTATAATAATCCTGCAGGCATTTATAGCGGGTAGCCTGGTTACTCCGGGCCTTGAGGCCCCGCACAATTGCTTCGGCCGCTGAGAGGGTGGTGATAAAGGGCACTTTGTTGATGATGGCGGTCCAGCCGATGGTATACTCATCCGCACGTGAGCGCTGTCCCAGGGGGGTGTTGATGATCAGGTCTATCTGGCCGTTTTTGATATCATCGGCCACATTCGGACGCCCCTCCCTTATTTTCACAACGGTGTTGACCGCCAGGCCGCGATCGGCAATATACTCCGCAGTCCCTTTGGTGGCCACCAATTGATAACCGAATTTTATCAATCCCTCTGCGATGGGAAGGGCCCGGGCTTTATCGTTGTCGTTAACGCTTAAAAATACGGTTCCCGATTCGGGGATCGTGATCCCGGCAGCCTGAAAGGCTTTAAATACGGCTTCCCCGAATTTGGGCGCGATCCCCATGACTTCGCCGGTGGATCGCATTTCCGGCCGCAAGAAAATATCCGTTTTGCCAAAGCGATCAAAAGGAAAAACGGATTCCTTCACGGCCACATACGGCAATTGATCCTTAATTCTGTAGTCGAGTTGATCCAGCTTTTTACCGGCCATTACCGCAACCGCCAGCTTGGCAATCGGGATTCCCGTGGTTTTGCTGACAAAGGGAACGGTGCGCGACGCGCGCGGATTGACTTCGATGACATATAAGGTGTCGAACATGATCGCAAACTGGATGTTCATCAGACCCTTGACGTTGAGGGATTTGGCCAGCAGTCGTGTGTATTCCTTGATATCTTCGTGTTGATCACGGCTTAACAGGAAAGGGGGCAGTACGGCCATACTGTCGCCTGAATGAACACCGGCTTCTTCTATGTGCTGCATAATTCCGCAGATTTCCGCATTCTGTCCGTCGGAGATGGCATCCACATCAAACTCATAGGCATCTTCAAGGAAGCGATCGAGAAGCACGGGATGTTCCTCGGATGCGGTGACTGCATTTTGCATATAGTGCTGTAACGATTCCAGATCATAGACGATTTCCATGGCACGGCCGCCCAGCACGTAGGAGGGTCGTACCACCAGCGGGAACCCGATGCGCTTGCCGACTTCCAGGGCCTCGCCGGCAGAGCTCGCCGTACCGTACTGGGGATGGGGGATGTCCAGCGAATCGAGCAGCGCGCCGAAACGATCCCGGTCTTCGGCCAGGTCAATGGAATCCGGCGAGGTGCCCCAGATCGGTACACCGGCTTTTTCCAGGGCCAGGGCCAGCTTTAACGGCGTCTGTCCGCCGAACTGAATGATGACACCATCCGGCTTTTCCAGTTCGGCAACGTTTAACACATCTTCGTAGGTCAGCGGTTCAAAGTAGAGTTTATCCGCTACGTCATAATCGGTGCTGACCGTCTCGGGATTGCAGTTGATCATAATGGCTTCGATGCCCAATGATTTTAAGGCCAGGATGCCGTGAACACAGCAGTAGTCAAATTCAATTCCCTGTCCGATTCTGTTAGGGCCGCCGCCGAGGATGATGACTTTCTTTTTGTCCGATGGAAAGGATTCATTTTCTTGATCATAGGTGGAGTAGTAATAGGGGGTAAAGGATTCAAATTCGGCTGCACAGGTGTCTACTATTTTGAACGAAGGCTGGATGCTGCCGGCTTTTCGGAAGCTGCGGAACTCGGCTTCGCTTTTACCGGTCAGCAGGGCGAGGTGTTTATCCGAAAACCCCAACCGTTTGGCCTGGTACAGGGTCTCGGGAGTGATGGTATTACGGGTTTTAAATTCGGCTGCGATGCCGGCTTCAAACTCGGCTAACTGATGCAGGTTTTCCAGAAACCACAAATCAATACCGGTTGTTTCTGAAATTTCTTCGCGGGATATTCCATCTTTGAGAGCCTGCCAAATTTTTAAAATCCGGTCCGGTGTTCCGAAGCGAATATCATCGAGCAGGGCGTCACGGGACATCTGGTCGTAGCCGTGGCCGTTGTTGGCATGAAAACCAGACCAGCCGTTTTCCAGGGAACGCAGGGTTTTATTCAAGGCTTCCTTAAATGTCCGGCCAATGCCCATGGCTTCTCCGATGGACTTCATCTGGGATGTCAACCGCGGATCTTCATCCGGGAATTTTTCAAAGTCCCAGCGCGGAATTTTAACCACCACGTAATCAAGGGCCGGTTCAAAGCAGGCCGGTGTTTTACGGGTAATATCGTTGGGTATTTCATGAAGATGGTATCCCACAGCCAGTTTGGCGGCAATCTTGGCGATGGGAAACCCGGTGGCCTTGGAGGCCAGGGCGGAGCTGCGCGAGACGCGCGGGTTCATTTCTACCACCACCATCTCGCCGGTCGCCGGATCCAGTGCAAATTGAATGTTGGCCCCGCCGGTTTCCACGCCAATCCTGGCAACAATCTTTTTGGCGGCATCGCGCATGTTCTGGTATTCCACGTCGGTCAGGGTCTGGGCCGGTGCGACGGTAATGCTGTCTCCCGTGTGGATGCCCATGGGGTCAAAATTTTCTATCGAGCAGACGATTACAAAATTATCAGCTTCATCCCGCATGATTTCCAGTTCGTACTCTTTCCAGCCCAGCACCGACTGTTCCATCAATATCTCCGTGACGGGACTGGCACTCAACCCCCATTTGGCGGCGTCATCAAATTCCTCTTTATTGTAGACGACGCTGCCGCCGATACCGCCTAAAGTAAAGGCCGGCCGGATGATCAGGGGAAAGCCAATATCCTGGCACAATTCCCGGGCCTCTTCGATGGTATGGACACAGCCGCCATTGGGCACAGCCAATCCAATTTCGCGCATGGCATTGCGGAAAAGCTCCCGATCCTCGGCCAATTTGATTGTCTCCAGCCGGGCGCCGATCAATTCAACGCCATATTCCTGCAGTGTTCCGTTTTCGGCCAGCTCAACCGCCAGGTTAAGGCTGGTCTGTCCGCCCAGGGTCGGCAGCAGGGCATCGGGTCGCTCCATTGCGATGATCCTGGCCACGGCTTCGGCATGCAACGGCTCGATATAGGTCCTGTCCGAAAATTCGGGATCCGTCATAATGGTGGCCGGATTGCTGTTGATGAGAATAACAATAAAGCCCTCTTCCCTCAGTGCTTTGCACGCCTGGGTGCCCGAATAATCAAACTCGCAAGCCTGGCCGATGACAATCGGCCCGGAACCAATGACCAGAATCCTTTTGATGTCTTTGCGTTTAGGCATTGAAGTCTTTCATTTCCTTTATAAAGTTTTCAAAAAGGTAGCGGCTGTCCCGGGGCCCGGGCGCTGACTCGGGGTGATACTGAACCGAAAAGGCCGGTATGGTTTTGTGCCGGAAGCCTTCGAGGGTCCCGTCATTAAGATTGATATGGGTGATTTCAACTTCGTTTGGCGGCAGGCTGTCGGCATCCACAATAAACCCGTGGTTTTGGGAGGTGATTTCCACAGCCCCGCTGGGCAGGTGTCTGACCGGATGATTGGCCCCGTGATGGCCGAATTTCAGTTTACTTGTTTTCGCTCCCAGCGCCAATCCCAATATTTGATGGCCCAGGCAGATGCCGAATAGCGGCTTTTTACCCAGCAGCGCTTTGACAGTATCAACCGCATAGGCAACCGGTTCGGGATCGCCGGGGCCGTTGGAAAGAAATATACCGTCAGGATGCCACCCCAGTACCTCCTCGGCGGAGGTGCCGGCCGGAAACACCCTCAGGGCACAACCATGCTGGAACAAGGCCCTTAGGATTGAAAATTTTACGCCGAAATCGTAGACAGCAACTTTGAAAGCCGACGGTTGCTCATGATTGATGTCCTCATCCAGGGGCCAGTCATAGTGTTCGGTCGTGGTGACTTCCCGGGCAATGTCACGTCCGACAAGCTGTTTGCCTGTCTTGAGTCTTTTCATCAGCACATCCACGGGTTCATCGGAAGTTGTAATCATTCCCATCTGGGCCCCATGATCACGCAGGTGGCGGGTCAACTGCCGGGTGTCGATATCGCTGATACCGACCACTGCGTAATGCTTCAGGTATTCATCCAGGGAACGGGTTGCCTGCCAGTGGCTGACCACCGGGCTGTATTCGCGAATGATAAATCCTCCGGCGTAGATCCGGCGGGATTCAAAATCCTTGGGGTTGACCCCGTAGTTTCCGATCTGGGGATAGGTCATGGTCACCAGTTGAAAATGATAGGATGGATCCGTTAAAATTTCCTGATATCCCATCATGGCGGTATTAAAGACCACTTCACCCGTGCGGGTGCCCATGGCGCCCAGACTAAGCCCTTCAAAGCGGGTCCCGTCGTTCAAAATCAGACGTGCTTTCATCGGTTTAATTGCCTCATGGTTTAGTTTTTCGAAAAATTGGGATCTGAGACCTTCTCACTTAGTCAATTTTTTGTACAAGACTCCTAATATTCCTTTCAACCCGAATTAATCCCGTTTGAATCTGCTGTAATCCGGCTTGCGATAGCGGCTTTCACCACCGCCGTCTATTGCCAGCAGTGATTCCACCTTCAACGGCAGACCGAACAACTGGATGAATCCGTGGGCATCCTGCTGGTTATATACATCTTCTTCGCCGAATGAAGCGTAGTCTTCACGATAGAGGCTAAAGGGACTTTTGCGTCCGGCAATGATAATATTTCCCTTATACAGCTTCAACCGCACGGTACCGCTAACCGTTTGCTGGGTGACCCTGACGAAGGCGTCCAGGGCCTCCCGTAGTTGCATAAACCACATGCCGTTGTAGACCAGCTCCGCATATTTGACGGCAACAAAATCTTTGTAATGCATGGTGTACTTGTCGAGGCAGATGCTCTCAAGGGCCTGATGGGCACGAAAGATCACCGTACCGGCCGGGGTTTCATAGACGCCCCGGCTTTTCATTCCCACCAGCCGATTTTCAACAATATCCACCCGCCCGATCCCGTGGGCTCCGGCAGTTGTATTCAGGCCTTCAAATAAATCAACCGCCGACATCTTTTCTCCATTAAGACTGACGGGATTGCCCTGTTCGAAACCGATTTCGATATACTCGGGTTCATCCGGTGCATCCTCCGGGTTGACCGACAGTTGAAACATGGAAGGTTCCGGTTCGTTCCAGGGATCTTCCAGTAGTCCGCCTTCATGGGAAAGGTGCATGATATTGCGATCGCGGCTGTATATATCCTTTTCTGTCTGCGCCAGGGGAATGTCGTATTTCTTGGCGTATTTAATGGCATCTTCCCGGCTGCGGATTTCCCACTCGCGCCAGGGGGCAATCACTTTGAGTTTGGGATTGAGCGCCATGATGGTAAGCTCGAAGCGAACCTGGTCGTTGCCTTTGCCGGTGCAGCCGTGTGCAATGGCGTCGGCACCTTCTTTTTCGGCAATTTCCACCATTTTTTTGGCCATCAGGGGGCGGGCAATGGATGTGCCCAACAGATAGTCACGCTCGTATACTGCTCCGGCCTGCATCGTTGGAAACACGTAATCTTTTAAGAATTCTTCCCGCAGGTCGAGCACCACCAGTTTGGCGGCCCCCGATGCGATCGCTTTTTGCTCCAGTCCATCCAGTTCTTCCTGCTGGCCCACGTCAGCCGTAAAACAGACGACGTCGCAATTATCGTAATTATTTTTGAGCCATGGAACGATAACGGAAGTATCCAGCCCGCCGCTGTAAGCAAGCACCACTTTATGAACCCTGTCTTTTGCCATTTTTTCTCCTTTTTCTCAAAAAAAAAGCCCCGGCATTTGCCGGGGCTTTTATCACTAAACACGTTGGAATGATGATTATCATGTGCAGTACATAAGACACCCGGCCATTCGCTGCCTGCAACGGCGGCGACGGTATCGGATACGGATGTCGGTTAAAGTTTGCATCATGTCAATCGTCTTTTCCCAAAAAATTTTGGCGAATATGACAGACCAACGTCAGGTTGTCAAGTCAAAAAAATATAATACTTGTTTGAGCAATATTTGAATGCTACTAACCTTTTGTTTTGAAAGGTTCAGACAAGGGTTCAGGGATTATTTTATTATTCTTAGTCTCTGAAACGTGTGAAACTTCGAGAATCCATGTTATTTTCGGGATGTTCCATACGCGCTTACAAAGTACGGACTTTAATCGTCGTCGTCCTCGATAAAATTGCTGATTTCGAGGACGAGCACGAGAACGAGGACGAGTACGAAAAGTATCAGATTCGATCGCCTGAAAGCGCCCTTATCTGAAACTACAAAGTTTCTTTTTCGATTAGACTGGCCGCTTTTCAGGCCAGCGGCTGTGCTGATCCGCCGGCGGAACACCTGATACCTTCAGTTTCTTACAACGTGTTGTCAGATAAAGGCCACTAAGGCTCAAGGAGATTACCGTGAACGACCCACGTATCGCCCAATTAAACTTACCACCCGGTATGATTGATTTGGGTGCCGGTCAACCCAGTCCGGCCCTGCTGCCGTCGGCGCTATTGAGAAAAGCTGCCGCCAACCGATTGGACGGAAAGGATGCCCCATTTCTGGCCTATGGGACCAACCAGGGTGACGGCTATTTCCGTGCTGCGCTGGCCGATTTTCTCGGTGAGCATTATCACGCCGCGGTTGATGCCGGCCGGCTGTTTGTCACCGCAGGTGCGTCCATGGGGCTGGATCTACTCTGTACCCTATTTGCCAAACCCGGCGACACCATTTTTGTGGAAGAACCGTCTTATTTTTTGGCCCTGCGCATTTTTGCCGACCATCACCTGAAAATTATCAGCCTGCCCATGGATGCAGGCGGTCTGATTATCGAGGCCCTTGAAGAAAAACTGACCCGGCACAGGCCCGTATTTTTATATACAATCCCAACGTTTCACAATCCATCCAGTGTCACCCTGGGGGCCGACCGTCGGGAACAGTTGGTAGATTTAAGCAGGAAATATAATTTTCTAATTATTGCCGATGAAGTATACCATTTGCTGAATTATGCATCCGAGATACCGCCGCCCATGGCAAGTTTTATTGACTCGGATACAGTCTTTTCACTGGGCTCGTTTTCGAAAATTCTGGCCCCGGGGCTGCGTCTGGGGTGGATTCAGACCGGTCCGCAATTGTTAAAACAAATAATCGGCTGCGGTTTGTTGGACAGCGGCGGCGGACTGAATCCATTTGCCTCGGCTCTGGTGCGCAGCGCCATTGAAATGGGTTTGCAACAAACTCAGCTGACAACTTTGAAAACCATCTACACCGAACGTAAAGGTGCACTAAGCCATGCGCTCAGGGAATATCTCCCGGATACCGTCCGATTTATCGAACCGGACGGAGGCTTTTTTATCTGGCTGGTATTTCCGGAAGGAGTGGACACGGAACAAATGCGTGTTGAAGCAGGGCCGAAGAATATCGGTTACCTGCCGGGCGTTAAATTTTCAAGCCGCAACGGGCTGAAAAATTGTGCCCGGCTGAGTTTTTCTTATTTTGACGCGCCGGAATTGAAAGAAGGAGCCAGGAGGCTGGCCGAGGTCTTCAAATCGCATTTACGACTGCGGTGATAATTATTAAAAAATGGCCTGGTGCCTCGAGCGAAGCGGGTGGTTAAATTACACAACATGTATTCTTATATATGCCAACTCTGTATAAATAAATTTGAACTGATTGGTATAATTCGAGCCTAAAGGGATGGCAATCTAGCTACTGAAAATCCAATATTAATTTTTTCAGGATTTCATAAACATTGAGAAGGCTCTTCAGGCTGACCCATTCATCTATGGCATGGGCGCCGTGTCCGATGGGGCCGAACAGTACGGAGGGGATACCCATGGCACCGGCCAGGGCTGAATCGGCCCAGAATGACAGACCCACCTGTTTGGACTGCGGCGTTGCTGTTTGCAAGCGTTTTAAAATCTCGGCATCATCCGGTACGCGATAGGGCGGCCTTACAAAAAACTCGTGTCCTGTTACCGTGTGGTCCCCGGGGTGACGGTTGACCGCCTGAATAACCCTCTCCAGTTCGATGGTAAGATCGCGGGGAGATTCATCCGGGAGGGTGCGCCGTTCCCACTGGAAGCATGACCGACTGGGAATGACACTTAATTCGGATCCGCCTCTGACAATACTGCTGTGAAGGGATGGACGGCCCAGCATTGGATCCGGATTGCAGCTCAGCAACTCGGCCTGGATTTTGCCAAGTTCTTCCATCGCGGATCGTAACGGTAAAATAGCGTCGATGCCTTGTTCGGGACGGCTGCCATGGGCGGCCTTACCGGTTACTGCCAATTCATACCAGGTAAAGCCTTTGTGGCAGACACCGATATCTTCCTCGGTGGGCTCCAGAAAAATCCCGCCGACAGGCGCAGGCGAGACCGGCGGAAGCCATTTTTCGACCAGATACTCCATCCCCGTGCTTTTATCCTCTTCATCTGATACAAAGGTGAGAAGAAGGTCCAGCGGAGGCGGATGTTGGGTGAAGTAATCGGCCAGCAGCAGCATAATGGCAACACTGCCTTTCATATCATAGGTACCGCGACCGTAAAGCCTGTCGCCTTCACGCTTTAGCGTAAAGGGTTCATCCATTCCGTCGACACCCACGGTATCAAGGTGGGCGTTTAACAGCAGTGAGCGGTCGTGCTTTTTTCCCGGTATGATTGCGGCCACATTGCTTTGATTATGACCGACATGCTGGATGTCAGGGTCCAGTGTCCGGGATTTGAGGCTCCGGGTGACAAATTCTGCGATTTCCCGTTCGCCGGGACCGTCCGACAGGGTTCGATTTATGGAATTGATCTGAACCAGTTCGCGTAAAAGGGTGATAAGACGATTTTCCATGCTGGATGATAAAGATCTGAAACCAAAATGTCAAACCAAAGGGGATGCAAACAACATGGATCGGAAATTTAACGGTGTCATGTTCGATATCGACGGGGTGCTTGAGTTTCAGGGCAGAGCATATCCCGGAGCCGTCGAGCTGCTGGGATGTTTGCGCAAAAAGGGAATTACTATCCGTATTTTATCCAACAGCACACTGAAAAGCAGGAAGGTTTGCACCGAGAAATTGAACCGTCACGGATTTGGCGTAATTGAAGCGGAGGTCATAACTGCCTCCTGGGCAACGGCCCGCTACCTGAGAACATTAAAGCCCAAGTCCTGCTGGGTGATGCTGAAAGGAAAAGGTCTCGAGGAATTCAAGGAATTTAACATGGATGATGAGGCCCCGGAATATATCGTGTTAGGCGATTATCGGGAGGAGTTTAAATTTGAGAATATGAACAAAGCGCTGAAGCTTTTGTTGCAGGGCACCCAGCTCATCGTCATGATACCGGAAAAGGTCGATCACAGCCTGGGCGGGGTTGAGCTAACCGTCGGGGCTTACGGCCAGATGCTGGAAGATGCAGCCGGAATCAAAGCCACCTATATCGGTAAGCCGAGTACCTATGTGTTCGACATCGCCCTTGACAGCATGGCCCTTGACGCTGCTGAGGTTTTGATGGTCGGAGACCGAGTGTCCACCGATATTGTCGGGGCCAGACAGGCGGGATTACCGTCGGTACTGGTTAAAACCGGCGAATTTAAACCCGCTGATCTGGAGGGTGACATTCAACCGGATTTTATCGTCGAAACCGTGGGTGATGTCAAAGCGTTTTTTTAAAAAGGGGCGTAAACAAGTAAATTGCTATCCAGTTACCGTCGTTCCTGCATTGCCCTGTTGCTGAACAATTTCCTGCAACGTATGTGTCCCCAGCCAATGGATAATATGGACTCTGGGAACATCCTGCTCCAGGGCCGCGAAGGCCGATTCCATTTTGGCCACCATACCGCCTTTGATGATACCGTCTGCTATCAGGGTTTGCGCTTCTTTAACCGTCAATGATGCCCGGGTCTGATTTTCGACCAGAACACCCGGAACGTCAGTGATAAAAACCAGGTCGGTGCAGCCGGCCGCTGCGGCCAGTGCGGCTGCCGCGCTATCGGCATTGACATTGTAAGACTCGCCCTGTTCATTGGCTGATATGGGAGATATCACCGGGATTTTGCCCGATTGGATTGTGTCGATAACCACTGCGGGGTTTACCTGTTTGATTTTACCCACAAAACCCAGGTCCCGGCCGTCCCGGGCGAGCGGCTCAACCACAAACAGCCCCCTGGTTTTTCCGGACATCCGTATGCCGGGGACGCCGTTGGCCTCAAGCCAGGAAGAGATGCGCTGATTGACCGTGCCGGACAGGACCTCTTCGACAATTTTAATATCTGCCGCCCGGGTGACCCGGATACCGTCAATGAATTCGGTCTGGCGGCCGGCATCTTTCAGGGCCCGGGAAATTTCAGCCCCGCCACCGTGGACGATAATGACTTCGATTTCTTTGGCGGATAAAATTGCCTCGGCCAGTTCCCGGAAGCCCCGTTCGTCTTCAAAAGCCCGCCCCCCGATTTTGATCAGTATTCTGGATTTCATATTTATGATCCTTGATTTTGATATTGGGGTACGCCAGTGAGAAGTGGTTTCAAAACGCCAGATTACGCCTGAGGGCCCCGCAAAGCGGGATTACATGTCTAATTTAATAGATTGGTGTATGCATCAAGGCGTCTAGCGGATTGAAAGCGGAGCGCACACGCCAGTAAGTGAGTATTTCAATCCGCGGGAAATGCACCTCAATGTAATAAAATCGATGCCGAATCAGGCTATGCGTGACAACGCCGCCCTCAGGCGTTAGATGGTGTTTTGAAACTACTTCTACATGTTTTCCAGAACCTGTATCCCCAGCAACTCCAGCCCCTTTTTTAACACCACGGCGGTGGCCTTGATTAGCGCGAGGCGGGCGCTGACCAGCTGGGCACTGCCGGCCTGGATAACCTGATGTTTATTGTAAAACTGATTAAAGGATTTGGCCGTATTAAAGACATGCACGGCAACCCGCGACGGATTGAGTTCCCTAGCGGCGTTTTCGACTTCGGCGGGGAATTCGATCAGCTTTTGCAACAGCTGCAATTCTTCAGTGTTGCCGAGTTGAGAAAAATCCGCCTTTTCCAGATTTAATTCGGCGGACCCTGCTTTTTCGAGGATCCCGAAAATTCTGGCATAGGCATACTGGCAGTAGGGTCCGGTAAAACCATCGAATGAAATCGATTCGGCCGGGTCGAAATTGATGCTCTGGGTGGGGCGGACCCGCAGCAGATAAAATTTAACGGCCCCAATGCCGATCTTTTCTGCCCGGCTTCTGACTTCTTCGTCAGATAGCTTTCCATCTGCGTCCCGCCGGCGGATTTCCTCTTCTGCCAGCTTTTTCATTTCATCTATCAAATCGTCGGCATCAACAATTTTACCTTCTCTGGATTTCATCTTGCCTTCGGGCAGATAGACCATACCATAGGACAGATGATAGCAATCTTTGGCCCATTGATATCCCAGATCGGCCAGAATTTGAAACAGGCATTTAAAGTGATATTCCTGCTCACTGCCCACCACGTAGATTGAAAAATGAAGGCTATGCTCTTCTATTTTAAGAATCGAGGTGGCGATATCCTGGGTGATGTAAAGACTGGTGCCGTCGGGTCTTAGAACCGTGACCTTTTTGGCATCGCCATTTTTCTCCTGACCGAATTCCTTGGCCGGTAAGTCAAAGACCGTGTTACCGTGGGCGTCTTTTGCAAATACCTTTGCTGCCAGACCCTTTTCGATGACATCTTTGCCGAGTTTGTAGGTGTTAGACTCGTAATAAAGCACATCAAACTCAAGACCGAAGTCATGGTAGGTTTTGGAAAACCCGTCATAGACCCAGGTATTCATGGTTTTCCATAGATCCACCGTTTTTCGGTCCCCGGCTTCCCATTGCTGGAGCATCTGCTGCACCTGGTTTTCCAGGGCGTCATCCCCGTCAGCCTCCCGGGCAAAGCGCACATACCATTCTCCAACAAAGTGGTCCCCCTTTTTTCCGGCTGATTCCGGTGTTGATCCATCCCCCCAGCGCTGCCAGGCCAGCATACTTTTGCATATGTGAACACCGCGGTCATTGATCAAATTAGCCTTGACAACCCAATGGCCGGTTGATTCATACAGCCTTGCCACCGACATGCCCAGGGCACCATTGCGAAGATGACCCAGGTGTAACGGTTTGTTGGTGTTGGGCGATAAATATTCGACCATAACCCGCTGGTTACGACCGGCTGAGGATTCGCCGTAGGTGTTATCTGCTGAAATGATTTCTGAACTAATGTTACCGAACAGAATCGCAGGCGATACGGTTAAATTGAGATAGGGACCGGTTGCAATGGCTTTTTGCAGAACATCATCGGCGGCCATATTTTCGGCCAGTTTCCGGGCAATTTCGGCCGGAGATTTACGATATTGCTTTGCGAGCGGGAAACACCCTACCGCAAAATGGCCCAGGTCAGTGGTGGGAGGAAATCCAATTTCAAGGCCGTCCGGCGGTTGATTGTAAATCTTTTGTGCGGCAGCGGCAATTTTTTCTAGTAGGGATTCTTGGAGTATTTTAACAGGCATGCAGGTCACCTTCTTGCAATCACTTAAACAGAGACAAGCTCCACTGATTATTTCCGTCCCGGCTATTTTCCGGGGATAATAAACCCTGGTGATATGACAGAAAAACAAAAGACGATCAAGTAGAATCGATTTGCACCGAATGGCGGCAGCGTAATTGCACAAAACAGGGCCGGTTATAATTCAAGTCGTCGAAATTTCAGCAACTTTTCTTTTTTTGGCAAAATATCGGCTAAAACCACAACATAATGTGGTCATTCCAGTCTTGACACACAATATTTTTTTTGTAATAGTCACCGGTCAGGATCGGATTTCATCTCTTATTTCCCACATTACATCCACCGGCCAGAAGAGATGACTGGCGATCGTCGGTAACCCCTAACAACCCGTGCAGGAGAAAAAAATGGAGAAATACGCCGAACAGACCCAACAGGAATTCGAAGGATGGGACGAATTTATTAGCAAACCCGTTGATGAAAAACTGGAAGCCTTTAAGCAAAACGGACGTATCTTTGATGTCATTTATGCCCAGCAGTTTGATAGAGAATTCCTGGACTCTCTGGGTAATCTGGCCGACATGATTCGATTGCTTGCCAAAACCAAAGTGGGACAGAGCAAACTCAGACACCTTTTACCCCACAAGCGGGCCATGCTTTATTTTGTTCAGCCGTCCACCCGTACTTTTTTGTCTTTTCAAAATGCCTGCCATATTTTAGGGCTGACCATATCAGAAATTCGGGGTACCTCTACCAGTTCTGAGGTCAAGGGAGAATCGCCGGAGGACACCATTCTTACCTTTGCCAGCTATGTTGACCTGATCATTTCAAGGCATCCGGAAGCCGGATTTGCCGAAAAAACCGCCTGGGTACTGAACCAGACCGAACACCCCGTGCCGGTTTTAAACGGCGGTTCAGGACCCGACCAGCATCCGACCCAGGCCCTGCTGGATATTTACACCCTGGAACGGGAGTTCAGAACCATCGGCGGGTTGGACGGCAAAAAGATTGCCATGGTGGGGGATTTAAAACGCGGCCGCACCGTGCGTTCGCTGAGCTATCTGATGAAAAACTACAAAGATGTTGAGCTGGTGTATGTCGCCCCCGAAATATTCAAAATGAAAGATGACATCAAGGACTTTTTAGGCAAGCACCAGATCCCTTTTGTTGAAACCGAGGATTTTGAGAGCGTCATGCCGGAGGTCGACGCCATTTACATGACCCGGATTCAAAATGAATATTCCGAAAATCCCACCAGTGAGGCGGAAACCTTCCCCAATTTTCATTTGAAACAAGAGCATATGTCGATGATTCAAACCCATTGCGCCATCTTGCATCCGCTGCCCCGTCGCTATGAGATTGACGTACGTATTGATAAAGATCCGCGGGCGGCCTACTGGCGTCAGGAGCGCTGCGGCATGTGGATCCGGGCAGCGCTGATCGCCTATATATATGGCGTGGAGCAGGTTATATTTGAGGAGTTTTCTTAATCATTGCGATAGGCGATTAATAATGTGGGAGCGGCTTTCCAGCCGCGATCAACAAGTCACAGTTAAGCGAATCGCGGCTGGAAAGCCGCTCCCACGAACTTACGATCTCATAGAGTAGAACTCTCATTGAGTGCAAAACGCTCATTGAGGCGTTAATCCGCCGCACCAAATTTCCTCTCAAATCTACCTGTCAAAGATCAAATTTCGTTCTGCTTTCCGGTAAACCACCTTCCGGCTTATCTTTAACCTTGACACCGGCTCTGATTAGGGACATATTTTTTAATCTGCCGGAAAATTTTCCGTTTATACCCGGCACAAAAAATAGCCGAAAGTTAAATTCTAATCCTGCAGGAAAGCAATTATGGAATACGTCGAACCACCTCCGGAAAGGGTGCCGGATAAAAAGAAACCTCAAGAAAAATTTCGGAAAGTTATAAAAAAGCCTGAAGAAGACAGCCGGATTGTCATCCAGAAAGCGCAAATCAGGGATGTTGAAGAAATCCTCGAACTGGTCAACGGGTTTGCGGCATCTAACTTAATGCTTCCCCGGGGTCCTCAATATTTATATGAGAACATCAGGGATTTCGTCATCGCCAGCGACAAAGATGTCCCGGTGTACACCCTGACGGATACCAGAGAGGTCATGAATCTTATTGTGGCCTGTGGGAGCCTTCATGTCCTCTGGGAAGATATAGCGGAGGTCAGGGCCCTGGCGATTCATCCGGACTACCAGCATCTGGGACTCGGAAGCAAGATCGTTGAATATATGAAGAAAGAAGCCAGACAAATCGGTATTCACCGGCTGTTTACCTTTACGTTGACGGAAGATTTTTTTAAAATGCTGGGTTTCCACAAAATAAAACGCAAGGATCTGCCGCCCAAGGTCTGGGGCGAATGCAGTCGTTGTCCGAAATATTTCCAGTGCGATGAAGTCGGAATGGTTTTAGACCTTAATTAATCCGCCCTGAAAAATAGCCTATTCAGGGTGCTATATATTTCTTTCCAAACTGAAAAAAGTCCTGGGACCATAGCTTTGGCGGATTAATTAGTTCATGCTGCGCGTTTAATTTTTATATTCTATTCCAACCGGGTGACGTCCATAACTTGCTTCTTCCAATCTAGACCTTCAGAGGACTCCAGAATGGAGAATCTTTATGCCGGATACTAACCAAAATACATGTGAACCACCGGTGTCAAATTCTTCGACTTACATGAACTGTAAGGCACCCCGGGATATTGCTGATGAGGATATTGATGTAGTTATCAGTGGGATTCCCTTTGATCAGACCACTACCGGAAGACCCGGAGCCCGTTTCGGTCCGGCAAGTATTCGCAAAGTATCGGCCAATTTGGTCTGGGAACTACGTCGCTGGCCGTGGGATTTTAGCGTGTTTGACGTTCTCGGGGTTGTCGACTGCGGTGATCTGGATTTTGACGCCTCCGATAGAAATCAGATCTTGTCTCAGATCCAGCAACATTCGTCCAAAATACTGCAATCCGAAAAAACCATGCTCACATTTGGCGGAGACCATTTTATCAGCTTGCCGTTGTTGCGGGAACACGCCAAAAAATTCGGCCCGATCGCATTAATTCACTTTGATGCCCACACGGATACGGAAAGAGAACCGGATCAACACCATCATGGCACCATGTTTTATCATGCCCGGAACGAGGGTATTATCGATCCCCGGCGATCCGTTCAAATCGGCATTCGAACCGAGTATATCCGGGACGACCATCAATTTACGGTACTTGATGCCGATTGGGTGATGGCGCATAGTGCCGGTGATATTTTAGACACTATCAAGCGCGTGGTTGGAGATCATCCCGCTTATGTGACCTTTGACATTGACTGTCTGGACCCTGCGTTCGCACCGGGAACCGGAACGCCGGTGGTCGGTGGGTTGTCTACTGCTCTGGCGTTGCAGATTATTCGGGGATTGACAGGCTTTAAGCTGGTCGGTATGGATATTGTCGAAGTCTGTCCCGCCTATGATCATGCCGACATCACATCATTGGCTGCAGCAACTTTGGGGCTTGAGTTTCTTTATGTTCTGGCTGCCAACAGGCAAGAGAATTAAAGTAGATTCAAATCAGTAACTAAAGATACATACATCCAATGTCGAAAGGAGGTAGGTAAATGGCAAGTTACATTCTCTCGGATCCCAATTTTAGTGACGGCACCCATCCAGAGGTTATAGAAGCGATCATAGATCCGCTGAGGGGACGCGACGGCATGAAACTCATCGGGTACGACCCCGATCCCGACTTCGACCGCCTGCCGGCCGAGGTGATCGGTCGCCCCCATGCGATGAAAGAGGCATTGCTCGAGGCGGCCGGCAAGGCTTATGAACTCATTGACATGGAGAAGCAGCACGGTCACCACCCGCGTATCGGGGCCGTGGACACTATCGAGATCTACCCGGCCAAGGACATTACCATTGAGGAATGCAGGGAATTCGCCGAGGACCTTGGCCAGGAGCTGTATAAGCGCTACGACGTGCCCATTTACTTCACCGGCAAGAACGCACGACGTCCGGAGAACGAGGGCCTGACCTTCATCCGCAAGGGCAACTACGAGGGGCTCAAGGAGGCCGTCCTCGTGGATTCGGAGCGGGCTCCCGACATCGGGCCGGCGAAATTGCATCCGACGGCGGGAGCCACCATCGTCGGCGCCCTGGAGGAACACGACGCGTATTTCAACGTGGTGCTGGACACGACGGATTTATCGATCGCGAAAAAGCTGGCCAGTTATGTGCGCGGCAAACACGGGGGCTTCACCAACATCCAGGGCGTGATCGGTCTCCCTCAGACGCATCGTCGGACGGGCAAGGCTTGCGTGGAGGTGTCCTGCGAAATAACCAACCCTCTGAAGACACCCCTTCACCGCGTCTACAACCTGCTCAAGGCCGAGGCCGCCCGGTATGGCGTTAATGTCATCGCATCGCAGATATGTGGCACGATTGAGGCGGAGGTGCTTGTCCAGACTGCCGAGTGGTACCTGCAACTCGAGGGGATTAACGGACCCTGGGATTACAAGAACCAGATCCTCGAGAATCATCTCCTTGAGCTCGAGTCTTAGCCTGCAGAGGCGACGCGATGACACCAAGAGGGCGGCTCTATGCGCTCTTTCAAAATTGACAGGGCTTGGCGCTACAGCTGCGCCCTGTCGCCGGAATTAAATGATGAAGGCCTAACCCATGGAAACAGATGAAAAACTGAAAAAGCGCATTGCTTATGAAAAGATGCTGGCCGGCATTTCGGAGCGTGCCGTTTCGGTTGATGACCTGGGCGTATTTCTGGGTGCTTCCCTGGGGAGCATGGGAGATATTCTGGATGTCAGTCGTATCTTTATTTTTACCTACCAACCGGTGTCTGATACATTTTCATGCATTTGCGAATGGGTGGCCAGGGGCATCACCACCCTGGCGGCACTGGATGAGCTGAAGATAACCATCCCCTGGGGGACCCGACATCTTAAAGACGGCAAAATTATCAATTTTGAGAATACCCGGGGTATACCGGGCGATCAATACCGCGAACGTTTGCTGGCCGCTGATGTCAAATCCACTTTAAATTTTCCACTGTTCATCAAGGGTGACCTCTATGGGTTTATGGGTTTTGATGAATGTCGCTACCACCGCAAATGGATCGATGAGGATGTTTATATCCTGACCACCGCGGCTCAGATTATTACCCGGGCCATTGAAAACAAGCAATTTGAAGAAGAATTGGAGCGACACCGCAGCCGCCTGGAGTCGATCTTCAGCAGTGTCCAGGATGCCATCATAACGGTTGACACCGAAATGAATGTGATCGAGGCCAACAAGGCGGCGGAGAAAATATGCGGGTTCCAATTAGATACCGGTCAGCCTTTTACCGACTGCACCACCGGGTGCGATCAGTCATGCCTTGAAGTTTTGCAGAAAACCTTAAAAACCAGAAGCACCATTCAGGACTACCATATTGAATGCGGCCACCGGGATCGTAGCAAGATGATTGCCATGGTCAACTGCTCTCCGCTGTTGGACAGCGGGGAAAATTTTATGGGGGCGGTACTGGTTATCCGGGACATCACTCGTTTGACCCACCTGGAAGAGGAATTAAAAGAGCGTCATCATTTTCAAAATATTATCGGCAAGAGTGAGAAAATGCAACGGGTCTATTATCTTTTGCAAACTCTGGCCAACCAGACAACGACCGTTTTGATAACGGGTAGCAGCGGTACCGGCAAAGAGATGGCGGCTAAAGCCTTGCACTACGGCGGTGCGCGAGCAGACGGTCCTTTTGTGACCGTTAATTGCTCAGCGCTGGCTGAAAGTCTGCTGGAAAGCGAGCTCTTCGGTCATGTCAGGGGGGCATTTACCGGTGCCGACAGAGATAAAATCGGCCGTTTCGAGGCGGCCGATGGCGGAACCATCCTGCTGGATGAGATTGGTGATATTTCTCCTCTGATCCAGTTGAAATTATTACGGGTGCTCCAGGAGAAAGAGTTTGACCGGGTGGGTGAGTCGAATCCGCGCAAAGTGGATGTCCGGGTCCTGGCTTCTTCCAATCGAGATTTAAAAGCGGCCATCAGAACCGGCGAATTCAGGGAAGACCTTTATTACCGCCTCAATGTCATCGAAATTAACCTTCCGCTGCTGCGCGAAAGGTACGACGATATCCCTCTGTTAATCAGCCATTTCTGCCAAGTCTTCCAAAAAAGTTACGATAACAAAATCAGCGGGGTATCGGATGAAGTTTTGCAGGCCTTTATGAACTATCCCTGGCCGGGTAATATCCGCGAACTGGAACACGCCATCGAAAGGGCCTTTGTGCTGTGTCGAGACCCTATGATTCAATTGGAGCATATTCCTGCCGAAATCCGGGATTATACGCCTGCCCGTATTAACCGGCGATTACCTGAAGACCGCAGGGGTGATGACCCCGAGGCAATCCGAAATGCCCTGGAGAAAACCGATTGGAATATTTCCAAGGCTGCCCGTCTGCTGGGGATCAGCCGCTGGACGATGTATCGGCGATTTCAGAAATATAATATCAGCAGACCCAGCATTGACATGTAGCACCGCACAGTTTTGTTGTGCTACATACATGTGCTTTGCAACACTTTTTGCTGCTTTAATAGAAGGCTATTCTATCTGAATTATCATACAACTAATTAAAAACACTTGAAATAAGTGTTTTTTATCCTTTTCTAGCTTCTGGCATTCTATTTGCTATTCTATGTTATCTTGGGCAATTGAACCATCAATTGCAACAGTTGATAGACCCGGAACGCCCCTTCTGAATTTACAATAAATGCCGCATGCGTCATCAGTTGGCATTAAACCTGATCGTTAGGTACTGCAATCACCATCAACAGAAAAAAATTTCGACTCATATTATCAAGGAGGTAGGAATGGCTTTTAATCTGAGAAACCGACATTTTTTGAAACTTCTGGATTTTACCCCCAGGAAATTAAGTTTTTACTGGATCTTTCCCTGGACCTAAAAAAGGCCAAATACGCCGGTCTTGAGAAACCACGGTTAACCGGCAAAAACATCGCCCTGATTTTTGAAAAAGCCTCAACCCGGACCCGCTGCGCCTTTGAAACCGCCTCCTATGACCAGGGCGCCCATGTGACTTATCTGGGTCCGTCAGGTTCTCAAATGGGAACCAAGGAAACCATGAAAGACACGGCCCGGGTGCTGGGCCGGATGTATGACGGCATCGAGTACCGGGGATTCGGCCAGGATATCGTCGAAGAACTGGCCAAATATGCCGGTGTGCCGGTCTGGAACGGTTTGACCAACGAGTACCACCCGACCCAGGTGCTGGCGGATTTTCTGACCATGATGGAGCATTGCGACAAACCGCTGCGCCAGATGTCGTTCGCCTATATGGGTGATGCCCGAAACAACATGGGCAATTCCCTGCTGGTGGGTGCGGCCAAAATGGGGATGGATTTTCGATCCGTGGCCCCCAAAAGTGTTCATCCGGATAAAAAACTGGTGTCCCAGGCCAAAGAGATTGCCAAAAACACCGGCGCCAAAATTACGATTACCGACAATCTGGATAAAGGCGTCAAGGGCTGTGACTTTCTTTACACCGACGTGTGGGTATCGATGGGCGAGTCCGAAAAGGTGTGGAAGGAAAGAATCAAACTGCTCAAGCCCTATCAGGTCAACGCGGCTGCCATGAAAAAAACCGGCAACCCGAATGTGAAATTTTTGCACTGCCTGCCGGCCTTTCACAACCGCGACACGGTCATCGGCGAAGAAGTTTACCAGAAGTTCGGACTGGAGGCCATGGAAGTCACCGAGGAAGTCTTTGAGTCTCCGGCATCCATCGTGTGGGATGAAGCCGAAAACCGAATTCACACGATTAAGGCGGTCATGGTTGCAACCCTTGGCTGCTGATACGGGTATCTCGATGCTTGTTAAACTGATGACCACAACCTGAGGAGATTTAAAATATGGCCGAAAAACCGATTATGCTGGTAGCCTTTGGCGGCAATGCCCTGATCCAAAGCGGGCAGAAAGGAACCGCCGAGGAGCAGTTTGAAAATCTCAAACTGACCATGGGGCAAATTGCCAAACTGGCACAAGACTATAAAATCGTCATCACCCACGGCAACGGGCCCCAGGTGGGCAACCTGCTGCTGCAGCAGGAAAGCTGCGACGAAGTTCCCAAAATGCCCCTGGAGATCATCGGGGCCATGACCCAGGGCCAGATCGGCTACATGATCGAGTCATCCCTTGACACCGCCTTTATGGAAATTAGGGGAATGATCAGCAGCAGCTGGCAACCCTGATCACCTATGTCGTCGTGGATGAAAACGATCCGGGATTTCAAAACCCCACCAAACCCATCGGGCCTTTTTATACCGAAGAGCAAGCCAAAGGGCTGACGTATACGCTGGCCAAAACGGATAAAGGGCTGCGCCGGGTGGTGGCGTCCCCCAAGCCGTTGACGATTGTGGAGGACCGCGAGATCAAAAAACTCATCGAGATGGATTTTATCGTCATTTGCTGCGGCGGCGGCGGGATCCCGGTCATTCGCAAGGAGCGGAAATTTCGCGGGGTCGAGGCGGTGATTGACAAGGATCTGGCCAGTTCCGTACTGGCCCGGGAAATCAAGGCCGATATCTTCGTGATCGCCTCCGATGTCCAGGGCGCCGCCATCAACTGGGGTAAGGACGACCAGAAAATGCTGCGCAAAACACCGCTGGCAGAAATGAAAAAATACGTCAAAGAGGGGCAATTCCCGGCCGGTTCCATGGGCCCCAAGGTGGATGCGGTGATGCAGTTTACCGAAGCCACCGGCAACCGGGGCGTCATCTGTCACCTGGGAGATATCGAAAAAGCAATCGCCGGGGAGGCCGGCACCGAGATTATCGAAGTAATTAATAAAGGACACGGATGAACACGGATAAACACGGATAAAAAGGATTGGTTTAACTAAGAATAAAAATTATAAATCCGTGTGATATCCATGAAAATCGTGTTAAAAATTAATGAATGGAGGAAATTATGTCTAAGAAGAACCTTATCATTATCGGAGCTGCTGGGAGGGATTTCCACAACTTCAACACCTATTACCGCAACAACGATGCGTATAACGTGGTGGCCTTTACCGCAGCTCAGATTCCGGACATCGAAGGCCGCAAATACCCGGCGGAGCTGTCCGGCGAACTGTACCCGGATGGGATTCCGATTTATGCCGAAGAAGATCTGCCGAAACTGATCAAGGAACTGGATGCCGATTACTGTGTATTTTCCTACAGCGACGTGTCCTATCAGCACGTGATGTCGGTGGGCGCCATCGTCAATGCGGCCGGGGCCAATTTTGTCATGCTCGGACCCAAATACACCCAGGTTAAAAGCACCAAGCCGGTGATTTCGGTCGGGGCCGTTCGTACCGGTTGCGGCAAGAGCCAGACCTCGCGGCGGATTATCGAGATCCTGATGGAAAAAGGGTTGAAGGTTGTTGCCATCCGTCACCCCATGCCCTACGGTGACATTGCCGCCCAGAAAGTCCAGCGTTTTGCAGCCCTTTCCGACCTTGAAAAGCACAACTGCACCGTCGAAGAAATGGAAGAG